>NZ_CP159253.1:2925000-4387500 GCF_040438645.1 Mesorhizobium sp. WSM2240 | reverse complement strand
GCAGCCATCATTTAAAGAAAGCGTAACAGCTCACTGGTCTAAATAAGGGTCTTTGCGCCGAAAATGTAACGGGGCTAAAGCCATACACCGAAGCTTAGGGTTCGATCCGCAAGGGTCGAGCGGTAGCGGAGCGTTCTGTAGGCCGATGAAGCCATACCTGTGAGGGGTGGTGGAGGTATCAGAAGTGCGAATGCTGACATGAGTAACGTAAGGGGAGTGAGAGACTCCCCCGCCGAAAGTCCAAGGGTTCCTGCTTAAAGCTAATCTGAGCAGGGTTAGCCGGCCCCTAAGTCGAGGCAGAAATGCGTAGACGATGGGAACCACGTTAATATTCGTGGGCCTGTGGGTAGTGACGGATCACGTGTGTTGTCAGATCTTATTGGATTGATTTGGCAGCGAAGTGGTTCCAGGAAATAGCTCCCACTTATAGACCGTACCCGAAACCGACACTGGTGGACTGGTAGAGTATACCAAGGCGCTTGAGAGAACTATGCTGAAGGAACTCGGCAAATTGCACGCGTAACTTCGGAAGAAGCGTGACCCTTTTGCGGGCAACCGTAGGAGGGTGGCACAGACCAGGGGGTAGCGACTGTTTATCAAAAACACAGGGCTCTGCGAAGTCGCAAGACGACGTATAGGGTCTGACGCCTGCCCGGTGCTGGAAGGTTAAGAGGAGGGGTGCAAGCTCTGAATCGAAGCCCCAGTAAACGGCGGCCGTAACTATAACGGTCCTAAGGTAGCGAAATTCCTTGTCGGGTAAGTTCCGACCTGCACGAATGGCGTAACGACTTCCCCGCTGTCTCCAGCATAGGCTCAGTGAAATTGAATTCCCCGTGAAGATGCGGGGTTCCTGCGGTTAGACGGAAAGACCCCGTGCACCTTTACTATAGCTTTACATTGGCATTCGTAGTGGCATGTGTAGGATAGGTGGTAGGCTTTGAAGCCCGGGCGCCAGCTCGGGTGGAGCCACCCTTGAAATACCACCCTTATCACTATGGATGTCTAACCGCGGCCCGTTATCCGGGTCCGGGACAATGTATGGTGGGTAGTTTGACTGGGGCGGTCGCCTCCTAAAGAGTAACGGAGGCGCGCGATGGTGGGCTCAGAACGGTCGGAAATCGTTCGCTGAGTGCAATGGCATAAGCCTGCCTGACTGCGAGACTGACAAGTCGAGCAGAGACGAAAGTCGGTCATAGTGATCCGGTGGTCCCGCGTGGAAGGGCCATCGCTCAACGGATAAAAGGTACGCCGGGGATAACAGGCTGATGACCCCCAAGAGTCCATATCGACGGGGTTGTTTGGCACCTCGATGTCGACTCATCGCATCCTGGGGCTGGAGCAGGTCCCAAGGGTATGGCTGTTCGCCATTTAAAGCGGTACGTGAGTTGGGTTCAGAACGTCGTGAGACAGTTCGGTCCCTATCTGCCGTGGGTGTAGGAATATTGAAAGGATCTGTCCCTAGTACGAGAGGACCGGGATGGACGGATCTCTGGTGGACCTGTTGTGGCGCCAGCCGCATAGCAGGGTAGCTATATCCGGACGGGATAACCGCTGAAGGCATCTAAGCGGGAAACCCACCTTAAAACGAGTATTCCCTGAGAGCCGTGGAAGACGACCACGTTGATAGGCCGGGTATGGAAGTGCAGCAATGCATGAAGTTTACCGGTACTAATAGCTCGATTGGCTTGATCGTTCTCATTTCGAATGCCTATCGCGAATGCGATGGTTCCCGCCGGAAAGCCGGCGGATGGCGCAAGAACAGCTTCTCGAAACAACATGCTCTTTGCCGACCTGGTGGTTATGGCGGAGCGGCTGCACCCGATCCCATTCCGAACTCGGCCGTGAAACGTTCCAGCGCTGATGGTACTTCGTCTCAAGACGCGGGAGAGTAAGTCGCTGCCAGGTCTGCCAAGCGCATGTTGAAATCTTCTCTTTCCGATGCGGCCCGCCAAAACGGGACTTCGGGCCGCTCAATGCGGCCCCTTTGTTTTGGCCGGTCGATGTTTCGCGGGTTCATCTCGTGAAAAAGGTGGCGCGGGGTGGAGCAGCCCGGTAGCTCGTCAGGCTCATAACCTGAAGGTCACAGGTTCAAATCCTGTCCCCGCAACCAAATTTGAAAACGGCCCGCCATGTGCGGGCCGTTTTTGCGTTTGGAGAAGCGGGGATCTGTGGCTCGCCGCCGATCCAACCCGCGATGACAAAGAAATGAAGCCCTGCGGGACGTTGCGGCCGGCCGGCATAAAGTCGGTGACGAGTCATTCGCCCCGGGATTCACGGTGGCGGTAAGGCTCAAATCTCCGTGCTGCCGTGCTGCGAACGGTATCTATCCCGCCGGGTGGCCATGCGATCCGTGCCTGAAGCCTGTCTCTTCGCGTTCTCTAAAGCTCATCTTGCACAGGCCCCACAGGAAAATGGCGAAGAGAAGGTGCGACACGGCCGAGGCGGCGATCAGCTTGGGCGTGACGGCAAGTCCGAGAAAGCCCCAGCCGACGATCGGGAAAAAGACCACGAGCACCGAAATCCAGAGCGCGAAGGCGAGCCAGAAGGCCCGCATGAATGTGAGCGCGTCCCGGAAGAGCACCACATAAAGCGCCGAGAAGAAAGTTACCCAGACGAGATGGAACATCATGCCCACGGGGAGGGGGAGATTGGTTCCAAAGATGGTTTCGGCAAAGGCAAGGGCGAGCGGTTTGGGAAGCGGGGAAATACCCGTCTTCAGGCCCGCGAACATGATCGCGCCGGTGAGGATTGCGACCGCAATCCCGATTCCAATGGTTTTGCCCCATTCCCCGGGGCTTAGAGCAGATTCGACTTAATCCGGGTCATATCCTGCTGCCTCGAAGTAGTGCCGGCATTCCTGGGCGGTGAACGCTGCGAGGCAATCGGCGACAACGGACCAGAGTTCGTCGACGGTTCTGGCAGCGGCCTTTCTGAGCAGGGCCTTGAGCTTGGAGAAGGCCATCTCGATCGGGTTGAAGTCCGGCGAGTATGGCGGCAGGAACAGGAGCCGCGCCCCGACCTTCTCGATGGCCTCGCGCACGCCGCTGATCCTGTGGGCCGGCAAATTATCCATGATCACGATATCGTCGGGGCGAAGCTCGGGCGCGAGAACTTGCTCGGCGTAGGCCAGGAACGCCGGACCGTTCATCGGGCCGTCGAGCAGCATCGGCGCGGCCATGCCGTCCAGCCGCAGACCGGCGGTGAACGTGGTTGTCTTCCAATGGCCGTGTGGAACGGCCGCCCGGCATCGCTCGCCACATGGCGCCCTGCCACGTAACCGGGCCATTTTCGTGGACGCCGCGGTCTCATCGATGAAGATCAGTCTTTCGGGGTCGAGGTCGAGCTGACCGTCGAACCAGGCAATGCGGCGGCGCAGGACATCGGGGCGCTGCTGCTCTGAGGCGTGCGCCGTCTTTTTTTGAACGTGATGCCGCGCCGGTCGAGGAACAGCCAAACCGTCGAGGGTGCCGCACGCACGCCGAGTTCGGCGGCAAGGCGCTCCCCGATCTCGGCAAGCGTGATGTCCGGCGCATCCTCGATCAGGGCGAGAATGAAAGCCTCGTGCGTATCGAGCTTCGAGCGCGACGGCTGGCCTTGCTTGCGTGCTTGCATCTCGCCGGTCTCGCGATAGCGGCGATGCCAGGCCCCCGCCGTCGAGATCCCGATCCGAAAGCGCCGCGCCGCCTCCCGCGTCGAAACCCCGTCTTCAATCGCAGCAATCACCCGACCGCGAAGGTCGCCGCTAAGGCTCCTCGTCATCACAACCTCCTGCAAATCACCAAGAGCAGTGAATCAGACAAACCCGACCGCGTGAATCCTCAAACCGACTCCGCGTTCATTGAAGATGCTCTAGCTTGTGAATCTGCATGGTTTCCTCCATGCGTTGGAAGTTGATCGATCCGGAGTTTTTCCGGTCAAAAAGAAACTTCTCCGTCGCTCCGGCGTTGTTATCACCAACGAATCTGGAGCGGCTTCAGGTTCCGAGTAAGCAGGGCACAATTGACAGCTGCACCATCAGAACAACTCGCGATAGGTGCGCTCGCGCGGCATACCGGATGCAGCGTCGATACGATCCGGTATTACGAGCATATCGGCCTGATGCCGGAGGTGCGGCGTACATCCGGCGGGTACAAGGTCTATGATGGCGAGCATATCAGGCGACTGACATTCATCCGGCGCAGCCGGATGCTGGGTATGAGTCTGGACCAGGCCCGCGAGATCCTGGCGGGTGTCGAGCACAACTCTTACAGTTGCAGGAGCGTAAAGACCCTGTTGGTCGAACGCGCCGCCGCCATCGGGAGCAAAATCGAAGAGCTTGAAAGGATCCAGCGGAATCTCGCCACGGCGATTGAAGTCTGCGGCGATGCAGAATTGAGGAATTGCCGGATCATCGAAGCGATGCTCGCGGGTGAGGACGCGGCGCTTGACCGATGCTGTTCGGAATCTTCAGACCGAACCTCCTGATTAGGTGTCATCGCCCATCCGCTACTCCAACCTTCTCTTCCCCTGCACAGTCCCGAGCCCCGGGGGCGTCGAAGAGCAGGTTAAGGTGGTTGCGAGCCCCCGCAACCACTTGCTGAACGAGATCGGCCGTCCAAAATCCGGTCGGCGTTTTCGCTTCCGCCTTGCAGAACAAGGCGGTTGCGCTGCAACCAACTGAAAGCGGCCTGCCATGTGTGGGCCTTTTTCGCGTTTGGAGGCGTGCGGCGCGGTATGATCAAGGTACGATTTTCATCCGATTCCGGCCCGAGCTGATCCTGTCTCGGCTGGACGAACCGGCGTGAACTGGAGATGGCGTATGGACATCCTGGGAATCGACTTCACGTCCAGCCCGCGCCGGTGCAAGCCGCTTACCTGCCTCCATTGCACGCTCGAAGACGGAGTGTTGGTGGCTGGCGAACTCGAGGAATGGGCCAGTTTCGAACTTCTGGAGCAGGCCCTTCGAAGGCCGGGACCGTGGATCGCCGGCATCGACTTCCCGTTCGGGCAGTCTCGAAAGTTTATCGAGAATATCGGTTGGCCGGGCAACTGGGCCGACTATGCAACCTTGGCAGGCTCGCTCGGCCGTGCCGAATTTCGTGCGACGCTGAAGAACTACAGCGCGGCCCGGCCTTTCGGTGACAAGGAGCATCGACGCAAGACAGATGTCGCGGCATCTTCGATCAGTCCTCAGAAGCTCCATGGCGTTCCGGTGGCACTGATGTTCTTCGAGGGCGCGCGGCGGCTAGTGGAGGCTGGCGTCACGATCCCGGGCCTCCAGCAGGGTGACCCGGAACGGATCGTCGTCGAGGCCTATCCCGGCGTGTTGGCGCGGCAATTGATTTCTCGAACCGGCTACAAGAACGACAGCCGCGGCAAGCAGACGGAATTGCAGTTCGCGACGCGCCATCGCCTGCTGGCGTTGATACTGGACGGGAGGTTGGAGCGCAGCCATGCGGTAAGGGTCAAGGCCGCGCGCGAATTGGCCGACGACCCGAGCGGCGATCGGCTCGATGCGCTCCTCTGCGCGATCCAGGCCGCCTGGGCATGGTCGATGCGAAGCGAGCGATGCGGCGCGCCGGAAGATCTCGATCCGCTCGAGGGATGGATCGCCGATCCATCCCTCCGCGTGAGCCGGGCACCCGGCGATTCGGCTTCAGCCTGAATCCGGCCCGTATCCAGCTCGGCGTCTACTCGGCCGCGCTGCCCTCCGAAGCCAGCGCCGGCTCGGCCTCAGGCCGCCTGCGCCGGAACGTCCTGCGCAGGGCGACGTAGAAGACGGGCGTCAGGAACAGGCCGAACAGCGTCACGCCCAGCATGCCGGAGAAGACGGCCGTGCCCAGCGACTGGCGCATTTCCGCGCCAGGCCCGCTGGCGATCACCAGCGGCACCACGCCCAGGATGAAGGCGAATGCCGTCATCAGGATCGGTCGCAGCCGCAGCCGGCAGGCCTCGACGGCTGCCTCGACGGCGGACAGGCCGCGTTCCTCGCCCTGACGTGCGAACTCGACGATCAGGATCGCGTTCTTCGCCGCCAGGCCGATGAGCACGATCAACCCGATCTGCACGAGGATGTTGTTGTCGAGCCCGCGGAAGGCGACGCCCAGCAGGGCACCCAGCACGCTGAGCGGGACGATGAGCACGATGGCGAAGGGTGTAATCCAGCTTTCGTACAGTGCAGCGAGCGCCAGGAAGACGAACAGAACCGACAGGCCGAAGATGAAGACCGCCGTATTGCCGGTCTGCCGCTCCTGGAAGGCGAGTTCAGTCCATTCGAAGGAGGTGCCCTGCGGCAGCGATTCGGCTGCGATCCCCTCCATCAGGTCGAGCGCCGTGCCCGTGGCGACACCGGGTGCGGCATTGCCCTGCAGCGGCACGGATACATACATGTTGTAGCGCTGCACGAGCGACGGACCGGTGACGTCACGGATCTCGACCAGCGTGCCGAGCGGCACCAGGTCGCCGGCCGCCGAACGTACCTTCAGCTTCAATATGTCGTCGCGGTCGACGCGGAAAGCCTGGTCGGCTTGCGCCCGTACCTGATAGACGCGGCCGAAGGCGTTGAAGTCGTTGACGTAGGCGGTGCCGAGATTGATCGACAGCGTCTCGAAGATGTTGGGGATCGGCACGTTCAGCATGCGCGCCTTGTCGCGGTCGATCTGCAGGAAGAATTGCGGGCTGGAGGCCGAGAAGGTGGTGAAGACGCCCATCAGCCCTGGCGTCTGGTTGGCCTTGGCGGCGATCTCATTGGCCAGCGCCAGAATCGGCCGCATGTCGGCGCTGTTGCGCTCCTGGAGCATCATCTTGAAGCCGCCGGAATTGCCGATGCCGCGCACGGGCGGCGGCGGCAGCGCGATGATGAACGCTTCCTGGATGCTTTGCAGGCTGCCGAACAGCGTGCCGATGATCTTGTCGGAAGTCTCGCCGCTCTCGAGCCGCTCCTCGAAACTCGTGAACGGTGCGAAGATTACGCCGGCATTGCTGGCGTTGGTGAAGGTCGCGCCGTTGAATCCGGCGAAGGCGACGGCGTTGGCGACGCCCGGCGTCTCGCGGATAATGTCGGAAGCTTTCTGGATCACTGCGTCGGTGCGCTGGAGCGAAGAGCCTTCCGGCAATTGCACGACGACGATCGCATAGCCTTGGTCCATGGTCGGAATGAAGCCGCGCGGCACCGTCTGCAGCATGTGATAGGTCGCGTAGAGCAGCCCGGCGAAGACAAGCAGCATGGCGGCAAGCGCCAGCGTTGTGCCGACCAGTCTGTGGACCAACCACGCATAGCCGTCCGCCAGCTTGTCGAATCCGTTGTTGAACCCGTTCGCCAGAGCGCGGCCGAACCGTGCCAGGAAGAAGTTCGAATGTTGCTCGCTGTGCGGCTTGAACAGGACGCCGGCCAGCGCTGGCGACAGCGTCAGCGAGTTGAATGCCGAGATCGCGGTGGAGACCGCGATGGTGATAGCGAACTGCAGGTAGAACTGACCGGAAATTCCGGGAATGAAAGCCGCGGGAACGAAGACGGAGATCAGAACCAGCGAAATCGCGAGGACCGCAGTCCCCACCTCGTCCATCGTTCTGTGCGCAGCGGCGCGCGGAGCGAGCCCCAGCCTGATGTTGCGTTCGATGTTTTCCACCACCACGATGGCGTCGTCGACAACGATGCCGACCGCCAGCACCAGCCCGAACAAAGTGAGCATATTGAGCGAGAAGCCGAAGGCGAGCAGCACGGCAAGCGTGCCGATCAGCGAAACCGGTATCGCGACGATCGGCACAATCGCCATGCGCCACGATTGCAGGAAGACGATGATGACGATCACCACCAGCAGGATTGCCTCGGCGATGGTGACATAGACCTCGTTGATCGATTCGGCGATGAACTCGGTGGGATTGTAGATGATCTCGTAGGCCAATCCTTTCGGGAAATCCTCCGAAAGTTCCGCGATCGTCTTCTGGATCTCCTCCGCCGAGGCCAGCGCGTTGGTGCCTGGCCGCTGGAAGATGCCGAGCGCCACCGCCGCCTTGTTGTTGAGGTACGAATTGGTGACGTAGTCCTTGGCGCCGAGTTCTATGCGTGCCACGTCTTGCAGGGATATCAGGCGGCCGTCCTCGGTCGACTTGACGATGACGTAGCGGAAGTCGCGAGCGTCGTTGAAGCGCCCTTGCGTGGTGACCGTATACTGGAAGGCCGAGCCGTCGCCGACAGGCGGCGCGCCGATCGAGCCGCCTGACACCTGCACGTTCTGATCTCGCAGCGCCTGGACCACGTCGCCGGCGGTCATGCCGTAGGCGGACAGCTTTTCCGGGTCGAGCCAGACGCGCAGCGAATATTCGCGCTCGCCGAAGATCTGCACGTCGCCGACGCCGTCGAGTCTCAGCAGGACGTCGCGAACTCGCGAACGCGCATAATTCGAGACGTAAAGCTGGTCATAGGTGTCGTCGGGCGATAGCAGGTGGATGACCATCATCAGGTCGGGCGAGCTCTTTGCCGTGGTGATGCCGAGCCGGCGCACCTCTTCGGGCAGGCGCGGTTCCGCGATCGAGACGCGATTCTGGACCAGCACCTGCGCAGCATCGAGATCGGTGCCGGGGCGGAAGGTGACGGTGAGCGACATCGAGCCTTCGCCGGAGGAATATGACGACATGTAGAGCATGTGCTCGACGCCGTTGATTTCCTGTTCGATCGGCGTCGCCACGGTCGCGGCGACCGTCTCGGCGTCGGCGCCCGGATAGGAAGCGCGCACCACGATGGTCGGCGGTGCGATCTCGGGATACTGCGCGACCGGAAGCTGCGTGTAGGCGATGCCGCCGACGAGCACGAGCACGATCGACAGCACCGCCGCGAAGATCGGGCGGTTGACGAAGAAATGGGCGAAATTCATTGCGTCTGCCCTTCTTCGGTCTCGGCCGTAGGCGGCAAGGTGGTCATCTCGGGCTTGACGGTGACGCCCGGTCGCACACGCACCAGTCCGTTGACAACCACCGTCTCCTCGCCGGTGAGTCCCTCGCGGATGACGCGATAGCCGTCGATGCGTGGGCCGGTACGCACCGGCTTGGCCGAGACCAGGCCTGCCTCGTCGACAACGAAGACGATGCGGCGGTTCTGGTCGGCGCCGATCGCCTCGTCGGGCAGAAGCACGCCCGGATGCGGCAGCGAACCGGGCACATTGATGCGGCCGAACATGCCGGGCTGCAACACGCCGTCCTTGTTGTCGAAACGCGCCCTGACCCGCATCGTGCCGGTCGCTTCGTCCAAGCGGTTCTCGGCGAAATCGAGCTTGCCCTTGAATACCGCTTCATTGCGATCGGCGACACGGACGACCACATCGACGCCGCCGGCGCCCTCCTGCATGACTCCGCCGCGCGTGCGTGCGTCGCGCGCATAAGCGAAATAGGCCCGCTCATCGATGTCGAAGTAGAAGTCGATCGGATCGATCGAGACGATGGTTGTCAGCACGGTCTGGTCGGCCTGCACCAGATTGCCCGGCGAAACGAGCCGGCGGTCGACACGGCCGGAAAACGGCGCTTTGATCTCGGTGAATTCGAGGTCGAGGCGGGCATTGGTAAGTGCGGCCTCGGCGCCGTCCAGTTGCGCCTGCGCGGACAAGAATTCACGCCGGCGGTCGTCCAGCGTCGAAACCGGTATGTTGCCTTCGCGCGACAGGGTCTCGGCGCGCTCGAATTGCGTCTTGGCAAATTCGACAAGGGTCTTCGCGGAATCCACCTGCGCCTGCGCCTGGTTCAGCGCCGCCCTGAACGGCCGCTGGTCGATGGTGAACAGGAGGTCGCCCTTCTTCACCAGCGTGCCGTCCTGGAAATGGACCTGTTCAAGGTAGCCGCCGACGCGGGAGCGCAGCGAAACCTGGTCGACCGCTTCGAAGCGCCCGACGAATTCGTCGTCTTCGACGATTTGGCGCACCACCGGCTTGGCGACCGTTACGACGGGAGCGGGAGGCGCTTCCTGCGCCTGTGCGGGAGGCGCGGCGAGCGAAGCCGCCAAGGCGAAAATCGCGGCGGCAAACAGTTTTGAAAGGACGTTTCTACTGGAGGGGGCGGCCAGAGAATCGCGGCGGAGACGTGCAGTTTGAACCATGGTTACCCCTCGTAATTGGTTCGTTCACGTGAAGTCCGTAACATCTAGGTAGCGGGTGTGCACCGCACAAATCAATCTTTTTGAACTGATCACCACAACCGACAGGTTGCTGCCACTTGCTGGAGAGGCCGGCCATCCGCGAAATTTTTCCTTTTCCCAGAATGTCGACGATGCCTCTTGACCTTCCAGTCACTGGAAGCCCTACCTTGCGGCCACTACATTCGAAGGACCTGAGGAAGCAGCATGGATCACGGCCACACCCATCACGATCATTCCCACGATACGCCGGATGCGCCGACCCGCGATCCGGTCTGTGGAATGACCGTCGATCCTGAAGCCGGCAAGCCGTCAGCGCAACATGGCGGTCATGTCTACCATTTCTGCAGCGCCTCCTGCCGGGAAAAATTCGTCAAGTCGCCGGAATCGTACCTGGAGGCGACGGACCCGGTATGCGGCATGAAGGTCGACCGCTCCACGGCCAGGTATTTCACACGCCATGAAGGCAAGGGCTACTATTTCTGCTCTGCAGGGTGCCAGAAGAAATTCGAAGCCTCGCCGGAGACCTATCTCGGCGACCGTCCGGCGCCCGAGCCGATGCCGGCCGGCACGCAATATACCTGCCCCATGCATCCGGAGATCGTGCGCGACAAGCCCGGCTCCTGCCCGAAATGCGGCATGGCGCTGGAGCCGATGGGCGTGCCGACCGGCGAGGAAGGACCCAATCCCGAACTGATCGATTTCACCAGGCGCTTCTGGGTCAGCGCCGCCTTGTCGATCCCGCTTCTCATTCTCGCCATGGGGCCGATGCTCGGGCTTCCGGTCCGCGTCCTGTTCGGCGAGCGGGTGGCGGTCTGGATCGAACTTGCGCTGGCGACGCCGGTGGTCCTGTGGGCGGCATTGCCGTTCTTCCACCGCGGCTTCGAATCGATCGTCAACCGCAGCCCCAATATGTGGACGCTGATCTCGCTCGGCGTCGGCGCGGCCTATGGCTACAGCGTCGTCGCGACACTGTTCCCGGATGCGTTTCCGCACTCCTTCCGTGGTCATGGCGGCGCGGTGCCGGTCTATTTCGAGGCGGCGAGCGTCATCGTCGCGCTGGTCTTCCTCGGCCAGGTACTGGAGCTCAAGGCGCGCGAGCGCACCGGCTCGGCCATCCGCGCGCTGCTCGACCTTGCCCCGAAAACCGCCCGCCGCATCGGCAAGGACGGCTCTGAAACCGACGTGCCGCTGGACGAGGTCCATGCGGGCGACCTCTTGCGCATCCGCCCCGGCGACAGCGTACCCGTCGACGGCACGGTCAGCGAAGGCCGCTCATCGGTCGACGAATCCATGATCACCGGCGAAGCCGTTCCGGTCGAGAAGACCGCCGGCGACCGCCTGACCGGCGGCACACTCAACAAGAACGGCACGCTGGTCATGCGCGCCGAAAAAGTCGGCGCGGACACAGTGCTTTCGCAGATCGTCGAACTCGTAGCCAAGGCGCAGCGCAGCCGGGCGCCCATCCAGGGCCTCGCCGACCAGGTCTCGTTCTATTTCGTGCCGGCGGTGGTTCTGGTCGCGATCGTCTCCTTCATAGTCTGGGCGATCTTCGGACCCGAGCCGAGCATGGTCTTCGCGCTGGTCTCGGCGGTCTCCGTGCTCATCATCGCCTGTCCCTGCGCGCTCGGCCTGGCGACGCCGATGTCGATCATGACCGCAACCGGCAGGGGCGCGCAGGCCGGCGTGCTGATCAAGGACGCCGAAGCGCTCGAGCGTTTCGCCAAGGTCGACACGCTGATCGTCGACAAGACCGGCACGCTGACCGAAGGCCGTCCGGTGCTGACCGATGTCATCGCCGCGGAAGGCTTTGACGAAAACGAAGTCCTGGCGCTCGCCGCCGGCCTCGAAAAAGCGTCGGAGCATCCGCTCGCCGAAGCGATCGTCGAAGGCTCAAGGTCGCGCGGCGTGAAGCCTGCCGAAGCCACCGAATTCGACGCGGTCACCGGCAAGGGCGTCAAGGGCACAGTCTCCGACAAGGCAGTGAGCCTCGGCAATGCGATGATGATGCGGGAGGATGGCATCGACGATGCCGCCCTGACCGACCGCGCCGACGCGTTGCGCGTGGATGGCAAGACGGCGATGTTCGTCGCTGTCGGCGGACGGCTCGCCGGCATCGTCGCGGTCGCCGATCCGGTCAAGCAGACCACGGGCGAGGCGATCGAAGCACTCCACAGGAGCGGGCTGAAGATCATCATGGCCACGGGCGACAATGAGCGTACGGCGCGCGCAGTTGCGGCAAAGCTCGGCATTGACGAAGTGCGCGCCGACATATTGCCTGAAGGCAAGAAGGCGCTGATCGATGAGCTGCGGGCCTCAGGCGCGCGCATCGCCATGGCGGGCGACGGCGTCAATGATGCGCCCGCGCTGGCCGCCGCCGATGTCGGCATCGCCATGGGCACAGGCGCCGATGTTGCGGTCGAAAGCGCCGGCATCACGCTGGTCAAGGGCGATCTCAACGGCATCGTCCGGGCCCGGACGCTCGCTCAGGGCACGATCCGCAACATCAAGCAGAACCTTTTCCTGGCCTTCGTCTACAACGCGGTCGGCGTGCCGATCGCGGCAGGCGTGCTCTATCCGGTCTTCGGCACGCTCCTTTCGCCGATGATCGCTGCCGCCGCGATGAGCCTGTCATCGGTTTCCGTCATCGGAAATGCGCTCAGGCTCCGCACCATCAAGCTCTAAATTCGAAGGAAGCGACCATGAACATAGGCGACGCATCGGAACGTTCGGGCCTGCCGGCCAAGACGATCCGCTACTACGAGGAAATCGGGCTCCTGAAGCCCGGCCGCTCCGGCAACGGCTATCGCGACTATTCGACCGCCGATGTACACCGGCTGAAATTCCTGCAGCGTTCGCGCAGCCTCGGCTTCTCGGTCGAGGAGTGCCGGCAGCTTCTCTCGCTTTACGGCGACAGCCACCGCGAGAGCGCCGACGTTAAGGCCATCGCCGAGGTCAAGCTCGGCGAGATCGACCGCAAGATCGCCGAACTTGTCGGCCTGCGCGAGACGCTGAGGCATCTCATCGACCATTGCCACGGCGACAACCGCCCGGAATGCCCGATCCTCGACGGCCTGTCCGGCCAGGAAGACCAGCTCGCCAACCAATCGACCACGCACTGAACCGTGGCCCGGCGCGTCAGTCGTCGCGAAAAGACCCGACCACAAAAAGGAACCTTCATGACCAGAATTTTCTCAGTTCTGTCCGCCGCGTTCATCGCTCTCGCACTGTCCGGCCCGGCAATCGCCCAGACCGATCATAGCGGGCATTCAACGACCGGCCAGGCGGCCGAACTGGCCACGGACGCGGCGGCCGCCTTCAGGGCGGCAATGGATATCATGCACGGCGCGATGTCCTCGCTGGAGTATAGCGGCGAGGCCGACATCGATTTCGCGCGCGGCATGATCCCGCACCACCAGGCAGCGATCGACATGGCCCGCATCGTGCTGGAGCATGGCAAGGATTCCGAGATTCGCAAGCTCGCCGAAGACATCATCGAAGCGCAGGAGCGCGAGATCAAGCAACTCGAGACCTGGCTGGCCGCACGCGCCAAGTGATCGCTGGGAGTTTCTGCGCCGGCCTCTTACCCGCCAACCGCCCTCGTGGTTCGACAGGCTCACCATGAGGGCTACTGGAACGCCAGTTCGCCAACCACCAGCGTCAGGATGAAGCGCCGGCCCTCATGATGGCCACTGGAGCGCCGCACACCCAACCCACACCGCAGGAAAAGGCGCGGCGAGCTCCAACCCCCCTCATGGTGAGCCTGTCGAACCACGGGGTTTGGGGCCAGCCCTCTTACGCTCCCCTTGATGCAAGGGAGGGGTTAGTGTGGGGTAAACCTATCCACAGTTCGGCCAGCACATCAGCCTCACCCAACCGTCTCCTTGCGCTTTCTCGCTTCCCTCTGCCGCTGGATGGCGTCGCTGAAGGCGGCGGCGAGAATGCCGGTCGGCATGGCGATGAGCCCGATGCCGGTGATCGCGGTCAGGCCGGCCAGTACCTTGCCGATCACCGTCATCGGGATAACGTCGCCATAGCCGACGGTGGTCAGCGTCGCGATCGACCACCACATCGCCCGTGGGATGCTGCCGAATACGGTCGGCTGGGCGTCGCCTTCGACGATGTAAAGCAGCGTCGACGAAGTCAAAAGCAGCATGCCGGCTGTCGCCAGGCTCATCAGAAGCTCATAGCGGCGCGACTTCACCGCCTCGGCCATCGCCCGGATCGCCGAGGAATAGCGCCCGAGCTTGGCCAGCGAGAGGATACGGATCAGCCGGAACAGCCGCAGGATCGACGTCTCGTTGCCGAAGAAGGTCAGGAACAAGGTCGACATTGCCAGCAGGTCGATGATCGCCGGCAGCGAAACCATGTAGCGGAGATAGCCGCGCAGCCCGCCGCCATAGGCGGGGTTTTCCGCCGAGGTCCAAACCCGAACCAGATACTCCATCAGGAATACGAAGCCAAACCCCATTTCGGCGGCGAAAAACCATTTCTCCCGGCCCTGATGAATGGTCGGCTCGCTTTCGAACACAGCCACCGCCACGGCCAGGCAGATCACCACCACGATGAAGCGGTTGATCGGCGACAGCCCTGTCTTGTGCCAGGCGGACGGCTGGAGGTTGCGGTACAGCCATTTGCGCGGGCCGGCGAATTCCTGGACCGAAATATCGCTCATGAAACTGGCGGCCTAAACGAACGGTTTGCCGATCTGGTATTTTTCCGGGATGAGTCGCTTCAGATAGGCCATGCCGGTCTCGGAAAGCTGGTTGGCGTCGGGCTGCATGAAATCGTCGGGCATGTGGCGGGTCTTGCCCGCGACCGCATCCAGCGGCACCTGCCGCATCACGGTCTTGCCGTCTTCATGTTTCAGCGCCACCGAGCCGCCCCCGCGCGCAGCCACTTCGACGGCGAAGACGCCAGCCTCGAACGCTTCGCTCGAGTCCGCGTTGTTGATCGCGCCGACATAGCCGCGCGGAATGTAGCCCAGCGCGTCGACCCGTGCCCGCTTGCCGGGCAACCCTTCGCGCAGGGCGTGCTCGAAGGCCATGTTGAGATCGCTGCCGGACAGCTTGATGTTGCCGTGCGCGTCGCGCTCCAGCCGGTCGGGCGGGACCAGGCTCTCGACCAGCGCGCGGCCGTCTTCGGTCGTCACGCCTTCGGAAACGGCGACGATGCAGCGCTTGTGGCGGTCGAGCGTCTTGCGCACATCGTCGATGAATCGCGGAACGGAGAAAGCGCGCTCGGGCACATAGACCAGATGCGGACCGCTATCTTCATCGGCGCGCCAGGCCGCCGCCGAAGCGGTCAGGAAGCCGGCATGCCGGCCCATGACGATGCCGACATAAATGCCCGGCAAGGCGCGGAAATCCAAATCGACGCTGAGGAACGCGCCGGCCACGAATTCGCCTGCCGAAATGAAGCCCGGCGTGTGGTCGTTCTCCATCAGGTCGTTGTCAATGGTCTTGGGCGCATGCACAAAAGCGATCGAGCCGCCGGACGCGTCGGTCAGGATCTGCTGCGTGCCGGACGTGTCGTTGCCGCCGATATAGATGAAGGCGTCGGCGCCTTCCTTCTTCAGCCCGGCCAGCACCAGATCGCAATAGGCGGCGTCCGGCTTGTCGCGTGTCGAGCCGAGGGCTGCGCCCGGCGTCGCGCCGACGAGCCTCAACTGCTCCTCCGGAATGTCCGAAAGGTCGACGTAGTCGCCATCCCTGATGCCGCGAACGCCGTGGCGCGAGCCGAGCACTTTTGCGCCGGGATGGCGGCGGCGTATTTCGAGGGCGGCTCCCACCACAGTCTGGTTGATCACGGCGGTTGGCCCGCCGCCCTGGGCGATCACGAATTTTGCGGCCATATCGCGTTTTCCCCGCTTGTTTGCGCCTATCATTGGCGCTTCCGAGGGCCTTGCGCAACCTTGTGAACAAATTCTGCGCGGTCTGGCCAGGCCTGCCGCGCTATCCGGCTGGGCCCATTCAAAGTTTTCCGTGTCATATACACGGACAGGGTCGACGTTTATCCTACACGACGGCTGAGCGGCGCGTTGTGGCCAACCGTGGCACGATTTCATTCAAGAGGTTGAAATGACGAACAATTCATCGCTTCAGGCGCGCCGGGTCGCCGCCGTGCCGCGCGGGGTGGGCACCGCCTACCCGGTGTTCGCAAGCCGCGCCGAGGGTTCGGAACTTTGGGACGTCGACGGCAACCGCTACATCGATTTCGCCGGCGGCATCGCCGTTCTGAATACCGGCCACCGCCATCCGAAGGTGATTGCGGCGGTGCGCGAGCAACTCGACAGCTACACCCATACAGCGTTTCAGATCGTTCCCTACGAGCCATATATCGCGATCTGCGAACGGCTGAACGGGCTTGCTCCATTCTCGGGCGAGGCGAAGACCATCCTGTTCTCGACCGGCGCCGAAGCCGTTGAAAACGCGGTGAAAATCGCACGCGCGGCGACCGGCCGCCCCGGCATCATCGCCTTCGGCGGAGGCTTCCACGGCCGCACCATGATGACCATGGCGCTGACCGGCAAGGTCGCGCCCTACAAGAAGAAGTTCGGCCCGATGCCCGGCGGCGTCTATCATCTGCCGTTCCCGATCCCGCAGGACGGTGTCACCGTCGCGGATACGATGCGGGCGCTGGATCTGCTCTTCCGCGCCGACATCGAGCCGGCTCATGTGGCCGCCATCATCATCGAACCGGTACAGGGCGAGGGCGGTTTTCACCCCGCGCCCACCGAACTGTTGCAGGCGCTGCGCAAGGTTTGCGACGAGCACGGCATCCTGCTCATTGCGGACGAAATCCAGACCGGCTTTGCGCGCACCGGCAAGATGTTCTGCATTGAAAACAGCGGGGTAGAGCCCGATCTGGTCACCATCGCCAAGTCGCTTGCCGGCGGTTTTCCGCTTTCGGGCGTCGTAGGCCGCGCCGCGGTCATGGACGGTCCGGAACCCGGCGGCCTGGGCGGAACCTATGCCGGCAACCCGATCGCCTGCGCGGCGGCGCTCGCCGTTCTCGACGTCATTGCCGAGGAGCGCCTGATCGACCGGGCCAATGTGCTGGGCGAGCGGATTAAGGGCGATCTGTCCCGCATGGCTCAGCGCAACGACACGGTTCCGATGGCGGCAATCCGCGGGCCAGGGGCCATGGTGGCGTTCGACATCGTCAAGGATCGTGGCAGCGCCGAGCCCGACGCCGACGCGACGAAGCGCGTGACACAGACCGCGCTCGCCGAAGGGCTGGTGCTGCTCTCATGCGGCGTGAACGCCAACACGATCCGCATCCTGATGCCGCTGACCATATCGGACGCAATTCTCGCCGAAGGTATGGGAAGGCTGGAGAAGGCCCTGGTTGCCGCGAACGGCTAAGCGAACCTCAAACTACCACGATCGGCGTTTTGCCCGACACGCGATTGTAGAGGTCGATCACGTCCTGGTTGATCATGCGCACGCAGCCTGACGACATGGCCTGCCCGATGGTCCACCATTCCGGCGAGCCGTGGACGCGGAATCCCGTGTCCCGGCCGTCCTTGAATATGTAGAGTGCGCGCGCGCCGAGTGGGTTTTCCAGCCCGCCGGGCTGGCCCCCGCGCCATTTCTCCAGTTCGGGCTTGCGCGCGATCATTTCCGGTGGCGGCGTCCAGGTGGGCCATTTCTTGCCGTACTGAATGTTGGCCCTGCCCGACCAGACGAAGCCGTCCTTGCCGATGCCAACGCCGTAGCGGATGGCGTCGCCGCCCGGCTGAACCCAATAGAGATGGCGCTCCTGCAAGTGAACCACGATCGTGCCGGGCTGCTCGCCGGTCGGATCGATGACGATCTGACGGCGGAACTTCGGATCGACCTTCTGGAATGGAATTTCCGGAAGGACGTATCCCTCGTCCGTGATAGAGGCATACATCAGTTCCGGGCGCGTCACCTGCCTGTCGACGCTGATGCGCGGGCGGATCGTCCCCGTCGTGAACTCATCCACTTCGATGGCCGCAAGATCGAGCGAGCGCGAACAGCCTGCTGCCATCAGGGCGGCGGCGGAGCCAAGTCCGAGCATCGCCGTGCGGCGGGACAAGCGATCGGATTCAGGGTGTGACGGGATAGCGGGTTTCGGCGACGCGGGCGACTCGGACACGGGGCAACTTCCACGATTTTGAACACGCGCTTTGGCGTTCGCAGAAAAACCGCGATCCAAGCTATCCCGCATTTTCGACAATCATGGTTGAGAAACCGTGAATCAGAAAGTTCTTTCCTTTTCAATATGTTGCCGAAAATTGAATTGCGAGAACCGGCCAAGCGGCAGCCCGCGACACAGCAAGACCTCCATCCCGACACAATCTCGGCAAGAGCCGTTTTTACCGTGGCTGCCTGACCGCGAGGGGACCATGGGCGCGACGTTGAAGACCGACTTGGCGCTCGTTTGCGCCGCTTTCCTGGCGGCTGCATGCGTGCTTGGAGCCGATCTCAGCATCGCTCAGGTGGTGGACGTGATCGCGAGGGCTTTCTGATGCAACGCTCGCACCGAACCGACGCGCAAACTTCCCGCTTTACTTCGCCGCGATGGCAGGGATTTATCCTTTCCTTTGAGCAAAGGAGATTTCCATGCCGTTTGAAACCTGGGCAGCCTTCGCCGCGGCAACATCCGTCCTCCTGATCATACCGGGTCCGACCATATTGCTGGTCGTCTCCTACGCGCTCGGGCAGGGCTGGCGGACGGCGCTGCCGGTGGCGGTCGGCGTGGCGCTCGGCGACTTCACCGCCATGACCCTGTCGATGCTGGGCATCGGCGCCTTGCTGGCTGCGTCGGCGACCGTGTTCACCATCCTGAAGTGGATCGGTGCAGCCTACCTCATCTATCTCGGCTTGAAGCTGTTCAGGGCTGGCGGCGCCCTGCAGGCCGATCCGCGCACCGATGCCGTGTCCGCGGCGAAAATGATCGGCCATGCATGGCTGGTGACCGCGCTCAATCCCAAGAGCATCACCTTCTTCGTGGCGTTCCTGCCGCAGTTCCTGAACCGGGACGCGGATTTCTTCGCCCAGATGCTGATCTTCGAGGCGACTTTTCTGGTCCTGGCCTTCGTGAACGCCTTCGGCTATGCGCTGGTGGCGGCGCGGGCGCGTAGCCTCGTTCACAATCCGAAAGCGATCGGCATCTTCAACAGGGCCGGCGGATCGCTACTGATCGGCGCGGGCGTCGCAACAGTCGCCATGCGGTCCGGCAACTGACGGCTGCTGCGGGAGGTATTTCGTGGCCGTTTGCGACCAACTCGGCCTGGGCCTGACGGGAGCGGGCGATGCGAGCCTTTCGCATTACAGCCTCGCCTTGCACCAGCTTCAATGCTTCATCGGCGATCCGGTCGGCTCCGTCGATGCTGCACTTGCCGAAGACCCCGACTTCGTCATGGCGCACGTACTCAAGGGTTATCTGTTCGGCCTTTCCACCGAGCGCGAGGCGATGGCGGTTGCGAAGGCCTGCCACGATGCGGCCTCGAAACTGTCCGCGACGGAACGCGAGCAGGCGCATGTCGCCGCCCTGGGCCATCTCGCCCTTGGCCGCTGGCACGAAGCCGGCCGGGTGCTCGCCGGCCTCACGGTGGAAGAGCCGCGCGACGCTCTCGCCTTGCAGGCCGGCCACCAGATCGACTTCTTCACCGGCAACGCGCCGATGCTGCGCGACCGGCTGGCCAAGGCCATGCCGTCATGGCCGCCGGGCATGCCCGGCTATCACGCGATGCTCGGCATGCAGGCCTTCGGCCATGAGGAGATGGGCGAATATGCGGTTGCCGAGGCGCTCGGCCGCTCCGCGATTGAACTCGAGCCGCGCGACGGCTGGGCGCAGCATGCGGTCGCCCATGTCATGGAAATGCAGAGCCGCCAGCACGACGGCATTTTGTGGATGCGCGGCAATGCCGAGGCATGGACGCGCGAGAGCTTCCTGCAGGTGCACAATTGGTGGCACCTCGCGCTCTTTCATTATGACCTCGGCGAGGTCGACGAGGTTCTGGCGCTTTACGACGGCCCGATCTACGGCGCGCGCTCCTCGCTCTCACTCAACATGGTCGATGCGTCGGCTATCCTGTGGCGGCTGCATCTCGCCGGTGTCGACGTCGGCGACCGCTGGGCTGCACTTGCCGAGGCATGGGCGCCCAAGGCAAGGGCGGGCAACTACGCCTTCAACGACATCCACGCCATGATGGCCTTCGTCGGTGCGGGTTTGGATGCGCCGGCTATGACGCTCCTGGAGGCGCAGCGCGAAGCCATGCTCGGCAACGGCGACAACGCCGCCTTCACCCGCGATGTCGGTCACCCGGTGGCGCTGGCGATCAGGGCTTTCGGTGAGCGCAATTATTCGGAGGCCGTGCAGCTGCTCACGCCAATCCGGAAAATCGCGCATCGCTTCGGCGGCAGCCATGCCCAACGCGACGTCATCGACCTGACGCTGATCGAGGCGGCGCTTCGTGCGGGTCAGAAGAAGCTGGCGACGGAGCTTGCCACCGAGCGGGCGCTGGCGCGTCCTGCCAGCCCGCTTTCCGCGCTGTTCTCGCGCCGCGCCGCGGGCCTTTCCGACAACTGAAGGCAAGCAGCGCTGCTGGCCCGAACAGAATTTTTGCGGGCCGCGAAAAAATTCTGTCGCAGCCGGTTTTCAGCGCCGGTTTTTTTGCTATGACAGTGGAAGCTTGCGGGAGGAACAGAGCGCGGGCGATCGGCAAACCGGCCTGACCGGGAGGAAATGTCATGTATCTGGGCCTCGATCTGGGAACGTCGGGCGTCAAGGCGCTGCTGATGGACGGTGAACAGAAGGTCATCGGCTCCGGCCATGGCGCGCTGGATGTCTCGCGTCCCCATTCGGGCTGGTCCGAACAGGATCCCGCCGACTGGATCCGCGCCACGGAAGAGGCTGTCGGAGAACTCAAGGCGCAGCACGCGGCCGAACTCGCCGCCGTGAAAGGCATCGGCCTCTCCGGCCAGATGCATGGCGCGACGTTGCTCGGCAACGACGACGACGTTCTGCGGCCGTGCATTCTCTGGAACGACACACGTAGCCATGCCGAAGCGGCAAAGCTCGACGCCGATCCGCGCTTCAGGAAGATCACCGGCAATATCGTGTTTCCCGGCTTCACCGCGCCGAAGCTCGCCTGGGTCAAGAACAACGAACCGGCGGTCTTTGCCAAGGTTCGCTGGGTGCTGCTGCCCAAGGATTACCTGCGGCTGTGGCTGACCGGTGAGCACATGTCGGAAATGTCGGATTCGGCCGGCACTTCATGGCTCGATGTGGCGGCTCGCGAATGGTCGCCGGAACTGCTGGCCGCGACCGATCTCGACGAGCGGCAGATGCCCGGCCTGGTCGAAGGCACGGAGCAGGCGGGCTCGCTGCGGCCCGAACTTGCGGGCCGATGGGGAATGAACGCCGGCGTGGTCGTTGCGGGCGGCGCCGGCGACAATGCCGCGTCGGCCTGCGGCATGGGCACGGTGCGGCCCGGCCATGCCTTCGTCTCGCTCGGCACCTCGGGCGTGCTGTTTGCTGCCAACGGCTCGTACCTGCCGAATCCCGAAAGCGCGGTCCATACTTTCTGCCATGCGCTGCCCAATGCCTGGCACCAGATGGGCGTCATTCTGTCGGCGACGGATTCGCTGAACTGGCTCTCCGAGATAACCGGCAAAGAGGCGAGCGACCTGACCGGCGAACTCGGCGAGACGCTGAAGGCGCCTACCGGCGTCACGTTCCTGCCCTATCTTTCTGGCGAGCGGACGCCGCACAACGACGCTGCGATCCGCGGCGTTTTCGCGGGCCTCGGCCATCAATCGAGCCGGGCGGTACTGGCGCAGGCCGTCGTGGAGGGCGTGGCATTCGCCTTCCGCGACAGTCAGCAGGCGCTGCACCAGGCTGGCACCGAACTCGGTCGCGTGACCGCGATCGGCGGCGGCTCGCGCTCGCGCTATTGGCTGAAGGCCGTCGCCACCGCACTGCAGATTCCCGTCGACATTCCGGCGGATGGAGACTTCGGCGCGGCTTTCGGCGCGGCTCGGCTGGGCCTGATCGCCGCGGAAAATGCCGATCCCTATGAGGTCTGCACCGCGCCCGCCACCGCCGAAACGATCGAACCCGACGCCAAACTCGGCAGCCCCTATGCGCAAGCCTATGAGCGCTATCGGGCGCTCTATCCAGCCATCAAAGGAGTTTCGTGATGACCACTGGTTTCTTCGGCGACATCAGCAAAGTGAAGTATGAAGGGCCGGATTCGACCAATCCGCTCGCCTATCGTCACTACAATCCCGACGAGGTCGTGCACGGCAAGCGAATGGAAGATCATCTCCGCTTTGCCGTCGCCTACTGGCATTCCTTTGCCTGGCCGGGCGGCGATCCGTTCGGCGGCCAGACCTTCGAGCGGCCGTGGTTCGGCGACACGATGGAGCTGGCGAAACTGAAGGCCGACGTGGCGTTCGAGATGTTCTCGCTGCTTGGCGTGCCCTATTTCTGCTTCCACGACGCCGATGTGCGGCCCGAAGGCGGCAACTTTGCCGAAAGTGCAGCCCGCCTCGACGAGATCGCCGATTATTTCGCCGGCAAGATGCAGGAGACCGGGACAAAGCTGCTGTGGGGCACGGCGAACCTGTTCTCGCATCGCCGCTTTATGGCGGGCGCCGCGACCAATCCCGATCCGGACGTGTTTCTCTTCGCCGCAGCGACAGTGAAGAAGTGCATCGACGTAACCCAAAGGCTCGGCGGCGAGAATTACGTGCTGTGGGGCGGGCGCGAGGGTTATGAGACCCTGCTCAATACGGATCTGCGCCGCGAGATGGACCAAGCGGGCCGGTTCCTCAACCTCGTCGTCGACTACAAGCATAAGATCGGCTTCAAGGGCACGATCCTGATCGAGCCGAAGCCGCAGGAGCCGACCAAGCACCAGTACGATTACGACGTGGCCACCGTTTACGGGTTCCTGAAGAAATACGGGCTGGAAAACGAGGTAAAGGTCAATATCGAGCAGGGTCACGCGATCCTCGCCGGCCATTCGTTCGAGCATGAGCTTGCTCTGGCGAATGCGCTCGGAATCTTCGGTTCCATCGACATGAATCGCAACGACTACCAGTCGGGCTGGGATACCGACCAGTTCCCCAACAACGTGCCGGAAATGGCGCTGGCATACTACCAGGTGCTCGCCGGCGGCGGTTTCAAGACGGGCGGCACCAATTTCGACGCCAAGCTCAGGCGCCAGTCGCTCGATCCGCAGGATCTGCTGATCGCCCATATTGGCGGCATGGATTGCTGCGCGCGCGGGCTGAAGGCGGCGGCGCGGATGATCGAGGACAAGGCGCTGTCCGGCCCGCTGGAGGACCGCTATGCCGGCTGGAACGACGCGGAAGCGAAAAAGGTGCTCGGCGGCGGCTATTCGCTCGAGGAAATCGCCCAACATGTCGAGAAGCGGGACATCAACCCCGAGCCGAAGTCCGGCCGCCAGGAGTATCTGGAGAACATCGTCAACCGCTACGTCTGACGCCCGGCCGCACGCCGGCGGGCAAAAATTTTCTCCGCCGGCGGCAGGGCTTAAACCATGAGCGCGGACATCGTCGCATTCCCGTCACGTCCTTGCCTTCTGACCGTCATGCAACACCGCTATGCTTTCGGGCATGGAAAAGAACTGGCAAAACGCACATCCGGGCAGCGGTTTCGACGCGCAGATCGGTGCGCTGCTCGATCAGGTCCAGGATCAGGCTTCCATCGTCGACCGGCTGCTGGCGATGCCTGCCCCGACTGGCGAAGGTCGCGAAGCGCCCGAATGGGATGCCGCCGTGGCGCGCCGGTTCGAAAGGAGGCTGGCCGCGACGATGCGCGAAATGATCGAAGGTGAGCCGGAGCGGCGACGCGCGTAGTTCATAGTGTCGAGGCGCACGGAGTCAGATCCGACAGCCGGCCTTGGCAGGTCCCCACACAATACGGCTGTCAGCCGCGCCGCATTCTGGCGGGCGCTTCGCCGAAGCTCTTCGAAAACGCCCGCGAGAAGCCGGCGGCGCTTGAAAAGCCGCTGCGCTCGGCGATATCGGCCATAGCCAACCGCGTGTCGAGCACCAGCCGGCGGGCGGCGTTGAGGCGCAGCCTGAGATAGTATGCGCCGGGCGTTTCGCCGATGGATCTGCCGAAGACACTCTCCAGCGTGCGGGCGGTGACGCCGACGCGCCGGGCGATTGCCGCGATCGTCAGGGGGCGGTCGACATGCGATTCCATCAGCCTTATCGCCTGCGCCAGCCGCGGGTCGTATCCGTCGAGCCGGCCGAGCGAGACGAGCGGCTGCGCGTCAGTCGCGGCGCGCGCCTGGTCGTAGATGAAGACGCTCGCCACATCGAGCGCCACCGCCATGCCAAGCCGGGTGCGGACGAGATGCAGCATGAGGTCGAAGGTCGGCGATGCGCCGCCAGTCGTGAAGACGGGGCCGTCAATGACATAGCGATCCGGTCGCACATCCGCGCCGGGAAAGGCGGCGGCAAAATCCTCCATGTCTTCCCAATGGGTCGTTGCGGCGCGGCCTTCCAGCAGGCCGGCGCGGGCGAGCAGCCACGTGCCGGCCTCGACGCCGCCGCAGGCGCGGGCGGCGCGCGCCGTCCGACGGATGCCCGACACCAGTTTCTGACCGCCCTCGGTTCTGGAGCCGAAGCCGCCGACGACGATCAGCACGTCGGTCTTTTCAGCCGGGTCGAAGCGGTCGCTGACGGCGACCGGAAGCCCGGAGGTGGTGACTGGCGCCTCGCCATCGGCGGATACGATCTTCCAGTCGAAGAGCGTTTCGCCGCAAATGCGGTTGGCGGCGCGCAGCGGATCGACGGCCGAGGCGACGCACATGATCGAAGAGCCCGAGAGGACCAGGAAAGTCACCTTGAGCGTTGTACGCTCGGGCGAAAAGATCGACGGGTTTTCGTCTTTGGTCATGCAGGCTTCGTAAAATGTAAAACAGCTTTTCGCAAGTCGGTCATGATCGCGTCAGCTAAGCAGCATCGGCCCTTGCGGCGATTGCGCGTAAAGAAGATCGAGGAGGAGCTTCCATGGGTCTGAACCCGAGCCGCGACGTATTCATCACCTGCGCCGTCACCGGTTCCGGTGACACGACCGGCCGCTCGGATAAGGTGCCGGTCACGCCGCGGCAGATCGCCGATGCGTCGATCGAAGCCGCAAATGCAGGCGCGGCGATCGCCCATATCCATGTGCGCAATCCCCAGACCGGCAAGGGCGCACGCGACGTCGCGCTCTACGAGGAGGTGCTGAACCTAATCAAGCAGTCGGGCGTCGATATGGTCATCAACTTCACCGCCGGCATGGGCGGCGACCTGACGCTGGGCAGCCCCGAGCAGCCGCTGCCGCCATCACCTGCCGGCACTGACATGGTCGGCGCGACCGAGCGGCTGGCCCATGTCACCAAGCTCCTGCCCGAAATCTGCACGCTCGACTGCGGCACGATGAATTTCGGCGAGCAGGACTATGTCATGACCAACACGCCGCCGATGCTGAAGGCGATGGCAGCGCAGATACAGGCGGCCGGCGTGAAGCCGGAGGTCGAGATCTTCGACACCGGCCACCTGCTCCTGGCCAAATGGCTGCACGGCCAGGGCCTGCTCGATGATCCGGTCATGGTGCAGCTCTGCATGGGCATTCCGTGGGGTGCGCCGGATGACCTCGCCACGCTGAACGCGCTTACCGCGAACCTGCCGTCCGACTGGATCTTTTCGGCCTTCTCGATCGGTCGCAACCAGTTGCCCTACACTGCGGTGGCGTTGGCTGCCGGCGGCAACATCCGCGTAGGCCTCGAAGACAATATCTGGCTCGACAAGGGCGTTCTGGCAACCAACGGCGCGCTGGTCGAGCGTGCGGTGAAAGTCGCCGAAAACATGGGATCGCGCATCATGAGCGCGGAGGACGTGCGCAAGAAGATGAAACTCAAGAAGCGCTGGTAGGGCGGAGAGCTCCGATGAAGACCGTCAAATTCACGGCGATGAAGGACGGCGACAAGGAAGATTATGCTTTCCTGACAGAGCATGAAATCGAGTACGCCGCGAAAACCGGCGATCGGCTGCTCGACGCCCTCGTGCAACTCGACGAGGGACTTTCCGGCTACAAGATCACGCGGCTCGGCCATTCGCTGCAGGCGGCGACCCGTGCCTGGCGCGACGGGGCCGATTCAGACTGGATCGCCTGCGCGTTGCTGCATGATATCGGCGACATCTACGCACCCTACAATCATGACGAATACGCAGCCGCGATCCTGAAGCCCTTCGTGCGCGAGCAGTGCACCTGGGTCGTGGAAAAGCATGGCGACTTCCAACGCCTCTATTACGCGCATCATCTCGGCGGCAATCCGCAT
Organism: Mesorhizobium sp. WSM2240; assembly: GCF_040438645.1. Taxonomy (NCBI): domain Bacteria; kingdom Pseudomonadati; phylum Pseudomonadota; class Alphaproteobacteria; order Hyphomicrobiales; family Phyllobacteriaceae; genus Mesorhizobium; species Mesorhizobium sp. WSM2240. The sequence continues at coordinate 4,361,062 of NZ_CP159253.1, read as the reverse complement.
GCCCGCGACCGGTTCGCCGGCCACCTTTATTTCGACGATTGCGACCAGTTCTGCGAGCGCTGGGACCAGTCGAGCTTCGATCCGGATTACGACACCTTGCCGATCGAGTTCTTCCGGCCGTTCGTGACCGAAGTGTTTTCGCGAAAGGCCTACGATCCCGCCGTCATCCGCGCGGGTGAGCGTGTCGCCCTCATCAACATCGAAACGGCCAGGCAAAGAGCATCCGTATGAGCATCATCAGCAAGGCCGCGGCCATTGGCGGCGGGGTCATTGGCGCGGGCTGGGTGGCGCGGCTGCTTCTCAACGGCATCGACGTTTCGATCTTCGATCCCGACCCAGAAGCGTCGCGAAAGGTCGGCGAGGTGATGAAGGGCGCACGCCGCGCCTACAAACAGATGCTGCCCGGCGGCCTGCCCAAAGAAGGCAAGCTGACCTTCGCCAGAACCATCGCGGAAGCAGTGGCGGACGCAGACTTCGTCCAGGAAAGCGTGCCCGAGCGGCTGGACCTGAAGCACAAGGTGCTGGCGGAGATAGACGCGCACGCGCCGGCGAACGCCATCGTCGGTTCGTCGACCTCAGGCATCAAGCCGTCCGACATGCAGACTGCCATGAAGCATCCGGAGCGGCTGGTCGTCGGCCACCCGTTCAATCCGGTCTATCTCCTGCCGCTGGTCGAAATCGTTGGAGGCAAGGACACGCTGCCCGAAGCGATCGAGGTCGCAAAGGAGATGTATGCCTCGATCGGCATGAAGCCGGTGGTCATCCGTAAGGAGATCGAGGCATTCGTCGGCGACCGCCTGCTCGAAGCCGCTTGGCGCGAGGCGCTGTGGCTGATCAAGGACGGCATCTGCACCGTCGAGGAACTCGACGACATCATGCGCTACTCCTTCGGCCTTCGTTGGGCGCAGATGGGCATGTTCCAGGTTTATCGCGTCGCCGGAGGCGAGGCCGGCATGCGCCACTTCATGGCTCAGTTCGGGCCTTGCCTGAAATGGCCGTGGACCAAGCTGATGGACGTACCGGAGTTCAATGACGAACTGGTCGACCTGATCGCCACGCAGTCCGATGAACAGGCGCACGGCCTGTCGATCCGCGAGCTCGAAAAGATCCGCGACGACAATCTTGTCGCGATAATGGAAGCGCTGGGCAAGCAGAACAAGGGCAAGGGCTGGGGCGCCGGCGCGCTGCACAACGATTACACCAAGCGGCTGTCCAAGCTGGCAGCAAAGAAGCCGGTTTCGAAGGCCGCCGAGAAGGCGAAGGCGGGCAAACCGAGAAAGAAGAAGGGGTGATGCGGTGAACTTGGGTTGTGCGTCCTTCAACAAGCTCAGGATGAGGGCCGTTGGTGCTGGCCCCGCATTTTTGAGGGTTGGCGCAACCCGCCTCATCCTGAGCTTGTCGAAGGACGCACAAAGAGACGGTCAGCCTTGCAACAGGTGATGTGAACATGAATTTCGGCCTTACCGAAGAACAGCGCCTGATCGTCGATACGACCCGGGCCTTTGTCGAGAACGAGCTCTATCCGCATGAGGCGGAGGTCGAGCGCACCGGGCATCTTCGGCGCGAACTGATTGAGGAGCTTAAGGCCAAGGCGAGCGAGGCCGGGCTCTACGCAGCCAACATGCCGGAAGATGTCGGCGGCGCGGGGCTCGATACGGTGACCTGGCTGCTCTACGAGAAGGAGCTTGGCCGGGCGAATTACGCGCTGCATTGGACCTGCGTGGCCCGGCCGTCGAACATTCTTCTGGCCGGCACGCCGGAACAGCGCGAGAAATACCTGTTCCCATGCATTCGCGGCGAAAAGTCCGACTGCCTGGCGATGACCGAGCCGGGCGCCGGCTCCGATCTGCGCGGCATGAAGGCGACGGCTGTCCAGGACAGGGACGACTGGGTGCTCAACGGCACCAAGCACTTTATCTCGCACGCCGACATCGCCGATTTCGCCATCGTGTTCATGGCCTCGGGCGAGGAGGATTCGCCGCGCGGCAAGCGCAAGAAGATCACTGCATTTTTCGTCGACAAGGGCACGCCGGGTTTCACGGTGCGCGACGGCTACCGCAACGTCTCGCATCGCGGCTACACCAATTCGATCCTCGAATTCGACAATTGCCGCCTGCCCAAGGAACAGGTGCTCGGCGAGGTCCACAAGGGCTTCGAGGTCGCCAATTCATGGCTCGGCGCGACGCGGCTGCAGGTTGCCGCGACTTGCCTCGGCCGCGCCGAACGGGCGCTCGGCCACGCCATCGAATATGCCGCGCAGCGCGAACAGTTCGGTCAGCAGATCGGCAAGTTCCAAGGCGTCTCGTTCAAGCTCGCCGACATGGCGACCGAACTGAAGGCCGCCGATCTGATGGTGTTCGAGGCCGGCTGGAAATACGACCAGGGCACGGTCACCGACCAAGACATGGCGATGGCCAAGCTCAAGGCGACGGAGATGCTGGCCTTCGTCGCAGACGAGGCGATCCAGATCCACGGCGGCATGGGCCTGATGGACGATCTGCCGCTGGAGCGCATCTGGCGCGACGCGCGGGTGGAGCGGATCTGGGAAGGAACGAGCGAGATCCAGCGGCATATCATTTCGCGCGCGCTGCTGCGGGCGGTTGGGGGCTGAACGGCCAACATGCATAAACTCGAACGCATGCTGCGCCCGAAATCCATTGCCGTCATCGGCGGCGGAGCGTTCGGCACGAGCGTGGTGAAGCAGTCGCTGAAGATGGGGTTTGTCGGCGACATCTGGCCGGTGCATCCGACCAAGGACACTGTCGAAGGGGTCAAGGCCTACAGGACCGTCGCCGACCTGCCCGGCGCGCCGGACGCCACCTTCATCGGCGTCAATCGCCACCTCACCGTCGAAATGGTCAAGGCACTGCGCGAGAAGGGAGCGGGCGGCGCGATCTGCTTCGCGTCGGGGTTCCTGGAGACGGGCGACTACGACGAGGACGGCGAGCGGCTGCAGCGCGAGCTGGTCGAGGCAGCCGGCGACATGCCGATCATCGGGCCGAACTGCTACGGCCTCATCAACTATGCCGACGGCGCGCTGCTGTGGCCCGACCAGCATGGCGGCGAGCGCCTGACGGCCGGAGAGCGTGGCGTTGCGATCATCACACAGTCGTCGAACATCGCCATCAACATGACCATGCAGAAGCGCGGCCTGCCGGTCGCCTTCATGATGACAGCGGGCAACCAGGCGCAGACGGGCCTCTCAGAGATGGCCCTCGGCCTGATCGAGGACGACCGCGTCTCCGCGCTCGGTCTCCACATAGAGGGCTTCGATTCAGTCGCCGGCTTCGAGCGGCTGGCAGCGCGCGCCCGCGAGCTCGGCAAACCGGTCGTGGCGATGAAGGTCGGCCGCTCCGAACAGGCGCGCAAGGCGACCGTTTCGCATACCGCTTCGCTTGCCGGATCCGATGCGGCGTCTGACGCGTTCCTCAGGCGCCTCGGCATCCCGCGTGTCAATTCGATCCAGTCTTTTCTTGAAGCGCTCAAGCTTATGCACGCGGCGGGGCCGCTCGACGGCTACGCCATCTCCTCGATGAGCTGCTCGGGCGGCGAGGCCTCGGTGATGGCCGACAGCGCCGAGGGCCGCAAGGTCCACTTCCCGACCGTGACTGAGGAGCACTGGAAGCGCGTCAAGGCAACGCTGGGGCCTCTGGTGGCTGTTGCCAACCCGCTCGACTACCACACCTTCATCTGGAACAACGAGCCGGCGATGACCGCGACTTTCACGGCGATGGTCTCCGGCGGCTACGACTTCAACGTTCTCGTCATCGACTTCCCGCGCAAGGACCGCTGCTCGGACGACGACTGGTGGGCGACGCTGCGCGCCTTCGAGGCCGCGCTGAAGACCAACGACGCCAAGGGGGGCATCCTCGCCTCACTGCCCGAGAACCTGCCGGAGGAATATTGCGCCGACCTGATGAGGCGCGGCATCGTGCCCCTTTACGGGATAGAAGAGGCGATGGACGCCATCGAAGCGGCGGCGTTTGTCGGTGAGGCGTGGAAGCGTCCGATGGCGGCGTCTTTAGGTGCATGGAACTCTCACTCGTTCGCTGCGCCCGCCATCTCTCCCTCGTGGGGTGAGGCGACTCGGGCAGAGCCCGAGCCGGTGGGGAGTTCCTTGGCGCTGGACGAGGCCGAGGCGAAAGCCTTGCTTGCCAAGGCAAACCTGCCCGTCCCGGCTGGCCGCCGCGCATCCAACCCCGACGATGCCGTCGCCGCCGCCGAGCAACTTGGTTTTCCGGTGGCGCTGAAGGCTCTGGGCGTTGCCCACAAGAGCGAGTTTGGCGCGGTCAGGCTCAATTTGAAATCTGCCGAAGAGGTACAGGCGGCTGCCGTGGCGCTGTTGCCGCTCGGAACCGGCCTTTATGTCGAGCGGATGGTGCAGGGCGGCGTCGCCGAACTCATTGTCGGCTTCACGCGCGATCCGCTGTTCGGGCCGGTGATGACACTCGGCACGGGCGGCGTGCTGGTCGAACTGCTGAAGGACTCAGCCACGCTGATGCTACCTGCAACACGTGACGAGATCGAAACGGAGCTGTGCGGGCTAAAACTGTTTCCGTTGCTCGATGGTTATCGCGGCCGGCCGAAGGCCGATCTCGATGCGGCAATCAACGCGATTCTGAGCATTGCCGCCTTCGTGGCGGACAACGCCGACAGCATCGAGGAACTCGACATCAACCCGCTGATCGTCTGTGGCGAGCGCCGGGGCGCCTGGATCGCCGATGCGCTGATGGTGACAAAGAACACGCCCTCCTCCCCTTTGCGGGGAGGAGGGCGCCGAAGGCGACCGAGGGAGACCAAGCGTTCGGTTCTGCGCCACCCCCACCCGGCCCTCCGGGCCACCCTCCCCGCAAGGGGGAGGGAGTCTCGCAAGCCGGCGCCAAGGAGAAAATTTGATGCCCGAAGTCATCACTACCCGCCGCGAGGGCGGCGTCTTCGAAGTGACCCTCGATCGGCCAAAGGCCAACGCCATCGACCTCGCAACGTCGCGAAAGCTCGGCGAGACGTTCCAGGCCTTCCGCGACGATCCGGAACTTCGCGTCGCCATCGTGAAAACAGCGGGCGACAAGTTCTTCTGCGCCGGCTGGGATCTGAAGGCGGCAGCCGGCGGCGATGCGGTCGACGGCGACTACGGCGTCGGCGGTTTCGGCGGCTTGCAGGAACTGCGCGACATGAACAAGCCGGTGATTGCCTGCGTCAACGGCATGGCGGTCGGCGGCGGCTTCGAACTCGCGCTGTCGTGCGACCTGATCTACGCCTCGGACCATTCGAGCTTCGCCCTGCCTGAAATCCGCGCCGGTACGCTGGCCGACGCGGCGACGGTGAAGCTGCCGAAGCGCATTCCCTATCATGTCGCGATGGATTTGCTGTTCACCGGGCGCTGGATGGATGTGCAGGAGGCGCATCGCTGGGGACTGGTCAATGAGGTGCTGCCGAAAGAGAAGCTCGAGGACCGCGTGTGGGAGATCGCCCGCCTGCTCGCCGGTGGGCCGCCGCTGGTTTTCGCAGCGATCAAGGAGGTTGCGCGTCGCGCCGAGGCGATGGAATTCCAGGATGCGATGAACTGGATCACCAAGCGCAAATTCCGCACCGTGGACGAACTTTATGCTTCCGAAGACAACCAGGAGGGCTTTCGCGCGTTTGCCGAGAAGCGCGATCCGGTCTGGAAGGGCAGGTAGCTCCGCCAGGAGAGAAAATGGCCGATTATGAAAAGCTGATCGACGCCGAGACCTGGGCCTTCATCGAGAAGACCGCCAGCTTTTACCCGCCCGACACCGTCGATTACACGATCGGACAGCAGCGCGAGATTTACAACCGGATGTGCCGCGCTTTTCACGCTGGCTATCCCGAAGGCGTGGCCGCTGAGGATTCGACGATCAGCACGCCCACGCATGCCATTCCAATCCGCATCTACCGCACCGCCGCTCCCGAAGCCTCGGCCATGGTGCTCTACTTTCACGGCGGCGGCTTCATCCTCGGCGGGCTCGACAGCCATGACGATGTCTGCGCCGAATTGTGCGCGGGCAGTGGCTATGAGGTGGTCTCGGTCGATTACCGGCTGGCGCCCGAGCACGTCTATCCAGCAGCGTTCGACGATGCGATGAGCGCTTTCGAATGGGCGGCGACAACTTACAAGCGGCCGATCCTTCTATGCGGGGATTCGGCCGGGGGCAATCTCGCGGCCGCGGTCAGCCATGCGACGCGCGGCCATAAGCGCCACCCGATCGGACAGGTGCTGATCTATCCGGGGCTCGGCGGCGATGCTTCGAAGGGCTCGTATATTGCTCATGCCGAGGCGCCGATGCTGACGGCGCGCGACCTGGAATTCTACAAGCATATCCGCACCGGCGGAATCGACCGCACCGGCGACATCACGCTTACGCCGCTCGCCGACGCGGATTTCGCCAATCTGCCGCCGACCGTGATCATCACCGCCGAATGCGATCCGCTGTCCTCCGACGGCGCGGCCTATGGCAGCCGCGTGGTCGCGGCGGGAGGGAAGGCCTGGTGGCACGAGGAGCCGGGACTCGTGCATGGCTATCTGCGTGGGCGGCATATGGCTTCGCGGGCACGCGCCAGCTTTGCCCGGATCATCGAGGCGGTAGTTGTGCTCGGCAAGGGGGAATGGGTTTGGTGAGGCGCTGGCGCTGACCCAGCGAAATTTCTGCCGGCCAAGCGCTGCCAGTGAATAGAATCCTGCCCCGGAAAATATTTTTACGTCCTGAAATCAATAGCTTGTAAGATTTCTTCGCTTTCTCGCTCCCGATTCATCCACACGCCTGGCGCCTCCATCATACTCAGTCCCGGCAGCTTGCTGGTGGGGACGGGTGTACACGACCGGCATCCAGGCAAGTGTGGCGCCGGAGACGATACCTGCTGGGTCGCGCGGGTCTCTCCGGCCCCGGGTCGCGCCTGTGCGCCCGCGCTCTATTCCCAGGCATACCGGGGTAGGGCGATGGGCCGGACGGCGATCAGGGGAGAAAACGCCGGCGGCGCATGGCAGCGCGTCAACTAATTAAATTGATTAGGCGTCGCTGCCATGCGCCGCTCCCCACGCCCCCGGCTTCGACAAGAAGCGCGGGAACGCATCCGCTTGGCCTCAAACAAGGAAAGACCGACACATGACCAGAAAGACAAAACCAGAGATCGATCGAAGCCTGGAGCGCAATTCTGGTTACCCGGTGTTGCACAATTTTAGCGCGAACCTGGTCGCGCCGGTGGGATATGGATGTTAGCCTGCCGCGGGGAGGATAAAACGCAGAAACAGGAGGCCATATGGCTACCGTGCTCAACGCCAAAGGCGTTGCCCTTCCCTACAGCGGATCTTCGGTCAATCACTTCTCGGCGACAAATTCCGGCCCGCGGCTCTACGGTAGTTCCAGCAACGATTCGATGTGGGGCGACAGTTCCGTAAGCGTGGTCATGTCGGCAGGATCGGGTGATGACATCTATTATCTCTATTCCACCCGCAACAGCGCCTTCGAAAGAGCCGGCGAAGGCGTGGACACCATCAACACCTGGATGAGCTATACACTGCCCGACAATATCGAGAACCTGACAGTTACCGGCAATGGGCGCTATGCCTTCGGAAATTCGGGCGACAACATAATCACCGGCGGTTCCGGCCGGCAGACGCTCGACGGCGGCGCGGGCGACGATGTGCTGAAGGGCGGATCAGGTGCGGACATCTTCATCGTCTCGGAGGGCAACGGAAGCGACCTGGTTCTCGATTTCGGAGCACCGGATCAGGTGCGCCTCGACGGCTACGGATTCATCTCCTTCGACGCCGTGCGTGCGAACATGACCCAGACCGGCGCCGACACGCGGCTCGATCTCGGCGACGGCGAGATCCTGGTTTTCGCTGACACCAGCATTGATGAGTTCCACCCAGCGCAGTTCAAGCTCAGCCTCGACAAATCGGAGATGCGCCTGTCCTTTTCGGACGAGTTCGACACGCTCAGCCTATGGGACGGCGAGAGCGGCACCTGGGACTCGAATTTCTGGTGGGGCCAGCCGAACGGAAGCACGCTGCCGGGTAACGGCGAGAGGCAGTGGTATATCGATCACGATTACGGCCCAACGAGTTCCGTGAACCCGTTCAGCGTCGACGACGGCGTTCTCACCATCACCGCCGCGCAGACGCCGGAAGCGATCAAGCCGGAAATCAACAATTACGAATACACGTCCGGGCTGATTACGACCTACGAGTCCTTCTCGCAGACCTACGGCTATTTCGAGATGCGCGCCGACATGCCGGACAATCACGGAACCTGGCCGGCCTTCTGGCTGCTGCCGGCGGACGGATCCTGGCCGCCCGAGATCGATGTCGTGGAAATGCGCGGACAGGACCCGGGCACCCTCCAGGTGTCGGTGCATTCGAACGAGACGGGGAGCCGGACCACGGTATCCTCGGCGGTCAATGTGCCTGACACTGAAGGCTTTCATACCTATGGCGTGCTTTGGACCGAGGAGGAACTCGTCTGGTATTTCGACGATGTCGAGGTTTTTCGCACCGACACGCCGGACGATTTGCACGAACCTATGTACATGTTGGCCAATCTGGCCGTCGGAGGGGTGGCAGGAGAGCCGGCCGACGGGCTGGCCACGCCTGCCGAGATGCAGATCGACTACATCCGCGCCTACGAACTGGATTGGCTCGCCTGAGAAGCGAAGAGGAGCATCCGCCGCTTGGCGGGCGCTGAATGATCGCATTCAGTCCAGGAAGGGTTTTGCCCGCATCGTCTCCGGGATGCGCACGCCCAGGCGTGAAAGCACTGTCGGCGCCAGCTGCAACTGGTCGAGCAGAACATCCTCATTCGGCCCTGCGCCCCTGCCGAAATAGTAGAGCGCGAAATCCTGCATCTCGTCGTCATGGCCGCCATGGTGGCCGCGACCGGTCTGGCCGTGATCGGCTGTCACGATCACCTCGTAGCCGGCGTTGCGCCAGCGCGGCAGGAAGGCGGCGAGCTGCGCGTCCATGACGAACAGCGCCTGGTCCATTTCGCCGCAATCGTGGCCGTAGCGGTGGCCCATGGAGTCGAGCGTGCACGTGTGCAGGATGCCGTAGTCGATGCCGTGGCGTTCCGTCAGCATGGTGAGCGTAGCGAACAGGTCGATGTCGCTCGGCGTCATCTGGTTCTTGTGATTGTAGCCGGTCATCGTGTGGAAGCGGCCATGGGTGATAGGCCCGCCCGGCTCGTCATATTCGATGTCGCGCACGATATCGAAGGGCGCGCGGTTGAAGAAGACCGACCAGAAGGAATGCGTCACCGCGCCGGTCCTGCCGCCGGCCTTCGTCACCTCGGAAAAGATGTCCGGCTGCTCGACCCGAAACAGCGTCTCGTTCGACACCACGCCATGCACCTGCGGCGCCACGCCGGTGTGGATCGACGCGTAGCAGGAGGCCGAGGTCGAGGGCAGGACGGAGCGCATCTTCCAGACGCGCGCCTCGCCCGACTGCACCCAGCCTTCGAGATTGCCCATGAATCTGCGCCAATTGCGCCAAGGCAGGCCGTCGAGGACGATGAGGAGGAGTTTGGTGCGGAGGGGCATGTCGAGGCCAAATGGTTCTAATGACGGCGAAGGCGCGCCGGGAAATTCATTTTCTGATGAAGGATGCGCATCACGTCAATTTGCTTGTCCGGTCCCACGATTTGTAGAAGGCGAAGTGAGACTCCACCGCGATCTTAAAATAGTCTTTCGGAATTCTCCGGCGGATCGTCCGGTAAGTTCGCCGGCGGCGAGCTTGGCGCAAGTCGATTCAATATGGGCCATGTACCGATCAGCCTGCGCCTCGCTCCAGGTGTCCGACGTATCGAACCAAATTTCGCGGACATCGGCACGCGCCGAAGGCGAGAGCCGGAATCCACTCATTTTGCTCTTTCGCGATGCATCTCGGAGAGAAACTCCTGAAGGTCAAACGGCTGCGGTTCACCACTTTGCTCGCCTTCAATCAAGGCGGCCCTCACGAACGCAACATAGGCTTCATGTTCTTCCAGCAGCCGCAGCCCGGCGCGGACGACCTCGCTGGCGGATGCGAAGCGGCCGTCTTCGACCTGCCGGTCGACGAACTCAGTGAAGTGCGGGCCAAGGGAAATGGATGTGTTCTTGTTCATGCGGGGCAGTTTACCAAAAAGGTATCGCTGGCAACGAACCTCAATTCCCGGCGCTCTCCATCCGTCTTCCCTTGATCGCCTTTTCCAGCCAGCCGATCTCCATCTCCGGAACGGATGAAAGCAGCAGGTCGGTGTAGTCATCGAAGGGCGGCGTCAGCACCTGGCTTTTCGGGCCGTAGCGCACGACTTCGCCGCGATACATGACAGCGATGGAATCGGCGATCGATTTGACGGTCGCCAGATCGTGGGTGATAAACAAATAGGCGACGTCCTCCTCCTTCTGCAGGTCGAGCAGGAGCTTGAGGATGCCGTTGGCGACCAGCGGGTCGAGCGCGCTCGTCACCTCGTCGCAGATGATCAGGCTCGGCTTGGCGGCGAGCGAGCGGGCGATGCAGACGCGTTGCTTCTGGCCGCCGGAGAGCTCGGCCGGATAACGGTCGATGAAGCCTTTGCCCATCTCGATCTTCTCGAGCAGTTCGGCGACGCGGCGGTCGCGTTCCTTGCCGCGCATGCCGAAATAGAACTCCAGAGGCCGGCCGATGATGGTGCCCACAGTCTGGCGCGGGTTCATGGCGACGTCCGCCATCTGGTAGATCATCTGCAACTGGCGCAGATCTTCCTTGCTGCGGTCGGCCAAGCGATTGGCGAGCTTTCGCCCGGAGAAGGTGATGCTGCCTTCCATCGGCGGCAGCAGACCGGTGATCGCCCGCGCCAGGGTGGACTTGCCCGAACCGGACTCACCGACCACCGCAAGCGTCTGGCCGGGAGATATGTCGACGGTGACGTTCTTCAGAACCTTCACCGTGCCTCCGCCATAGGCGGCGGTGATGTTCTTCACCGACAGGAAGGGGGTCGCGCCGGGCTTCTTCTCCTGATGCTCGATCTCATGCACCGAGACCAGCGCACTGGTGTATTCCTGCCGCGGATCCTTGATGATCTGACGCGTGCCGCCCCATTCCACCAGCTTGCCGTGGCGCAGAACCATGATCTCGTCGGAGACCTGCGCCACCACAGCCAGATCGTGGGTGATATAGAGCGCGGCGACGCCGGTGTCGCGGATCGCGTCCTTGATCGCCGCCAAGACATCGATCTGTGTGGTCACGTCGAGCGCAGTGGTCGGCTCGTCGAAGACGATCAGGTCCGGCTCCGAGCACAGCGCCATCGCCGTCATCACGCGCTGCAACTGGCCGCCGGAAACCTGGTGCGGAAAGCGCCGGCCGATGTTTTCCGGGTCCGGCAGGCTTAGCTTCCTGAACAGCGCGACGGCGCGCTTTTCGGCTTCGGCGCGCGAAGCCGTGCCATGCAGCAGCGCGGATTCCACCACCTGGTCCATCAGTCGGTGCGCCGGGTTGAAGGCGGCGGCAGCCGATTGCGCGACGTAGCAGACCTCGCGGCCGCGCAGTTTGCGCAGGCCTTGCGCGCCGCCCTTGCGGATGTCGCGCCCATTGAGCAGGATCTCGCCGCCGGTGATACGCACGCCGCCACGGCCATAGCCCATGGCGGAGAGGCCGATCGTCGATTTGCCGGCTCCGGATTCGCCTATAAGGCCCAGCACGCGGCCGCGCTCGAGCTTCAGCGAAACGTCGTCGACGATGACGATGTTGCGCGGATCTTCGCCGGGCGGATAGACGCGCGCCTCAATGCGCAGATTGCGGATGTCGAGCAGGGGCCGCTGCGGCTCCACTTCAACGGAAGGACGCGCCAGAATATCAGCCATTGCCGCGCCCTCCCTTCAGGTCCGAGGTTCGGTTCAGGATCCAGTCGGCGACGAGATTGACCGAGATAGCGAGTGCGGCAATCGCCGCGGCCGGGATGAGCGCCGCCGGAATGCCGAAGACGATGCCTTCCTTGTTTTCCTTGACCATGCCGCCCCAGTCCGCGGCGGGCGGCTGAACGCCGAGGCCGAGGAAGGAAAGGGCGGAGAGAAAGAGCACGGCAAAGATGAAGCGCAGCCCGAGTTCGGCTACCAGCGGCGAAAGCGCGTTGGGCAGGATCTCGCGGAAGATGATCCAGCGCGTTCCCTCGCCGCGCAGTTTGGCCGCCTCGACGAAGTCCATGACGTTGATGTCAACGGCGACCGCGCGCGAGAGGCGATAGACGCGGGTGGAATCGAGGATGCCCATGACAAGGATCAGCGTGACCAGGGTGGTGGGGAGCACCGAGAGCACGACCAGACCGAAGATCAGCGTCGGGATCGACATCAGGAGGTCGACGAAGCGCGACATCAGGGTGTCGAACCAGCCGCCGACGACGGCCGCCGTGAAGCCGAGCACGGAGCCGAGGGAGAAGGACAAAGCCGTTGCCAGCGCGGCGATCAGGATCGTGGTCTGGCCGCCATAGATCATGCGCGACAGGAGATCGCGGCCGAGATTGTCGGTTCCGAGCCAGAATTTTTCCGACATCGGCTCCCAGACGCCGCCGACGATCTCGCCGAGGCCGTAGGGTGCGATCCATTGCGCGAAGATGGCGATGAACAGGAATGTCGCGGTCAGGATCAGGCCGATCAGCGCGCCGATCGGGATGCGGCGGATGGATTGAAGCGCGGCGGCGGTCATTTCGGATGCCTCAGGCGCGGATTGGCGATGATTGCGGCGATGTCGGCGACGATGTTCATGCCGATATAGACCGCGGCGAAGATCAGCCCAACCGCCTGCACCACCGGCACGTCGCGCTTGGAGACGTGGTCGACCAGATATTGCCCCATGCCGGGATAGACGAAGATGACCTCGATCACGACGACGCCGACGATGAGGAAGGCGAGGTTCAGCATGACCACATTGATGATCGGCGCAATGGCATTGGGGAAGGCGTGCTTGCGGATAATGTCGAAAGGCGCGAGCCCCTTGAGCTCGGCCGTCTCGATATAGGCCGATTGCATGACATTGAGGATCGCGGCGCGCGTCATCCGCATCATATGGGCGAGCACGACCAGCGTCAGCGCCGTTGCGGGCAGCGCCACTGCTTTCATGCGATCGGCGAAGGGCATGCCCTCATAAACGGTCGAGATGCCCGGAAACCATTGCAGCTTCACCGCGAATATGAAGACCAGGATGTAGCCGATGAAGAACTCCGGCAGCGAGGTGGAGGCGAGCGCGAGGCCCGATATCGTCTTGTCGACCGCGCCGTTGCGGTAGCGCACCGCAAGCAGGCCCAGGATGACGGCGAGCGGGACAGAGACGGCTGCGGCCCAAAAAGCGAGGAAGAGCGTGTTCCAGAGCCGACCGCCGAGCGAGGTGGCGATGTCCTGGCCGTTGGAGAGCGCGGTTCCGAGATCACCGGTCAGAACGCCGCCGAGCCAGCGGAAGTAGCGGATTATGGCAGGGTCGTTGAGGCCGAGTTCCTCGCGCAAATTGGCGACCGCTTCGGGCGTCGCGTTCTGGCCCAGAATGGTCTGGGCGACGTCGCCGGGCAGGATCTGGGTGCCGGCGAAGATCAGCGCCGACACCGCGAAAAGCAGAACGACGCCCAGCGCGATGCGCTGGGCGACGAGTTTCAGGATGGGTCCGCCCATGACGGCGACGCCCCGTTCAGGCGTTCAGCCAGCATTTGGCCAGGGCGTAGCCGTCCGATAGCTCGTGGGTCTTGCCGGTCACGAAGCCGCCGACCTTGTCGCTGACCGCATCGATCAGGTCGTTGAACATCGGCAGGATCAGGCCGCCCTCGTCCCGCACGATGAGCGCCATGTCGCGATACATCTGCTTGCGCTTGGTTTCGTCGAGTTCTGCTCGCGCGGCGATGACCATCTTGTCGAACTTCTCGTTGAAGAAGCGCGTGTCGTTCCAGTCCGCGTCGCTTGTATAGGCGGTTGAATACATGGAATCCTGCGTCGGACGCCCGCCCCAATAGGAGGTGCAGAACGGCTGCTTGTTCCAGACTTCGGTCCAGTAGCCGTCGGCCGGTTCGCGCTTGATCTCGATCTGGATGCCGGCCTTGGCGCAGCTCTGCTGGTAAAGCTGGGCGGCATCAACCGCGCCGGGGAAGGCGGCATCCGAAGTGCGAAGCAGGATCGGCCCGTCATGGCCCGACTTCTGGTAGTGGAACTTGGCCTTGTCGGGATCAAAAGTGCGCTGTTCAATGCCCTCTGGGAAGAGCGGATAGGCGGAATTGATCGGGAAATCGTTACCGACGGAGCCGTAGCCGAGCAGGATCTTGTCGAGCATCTCCTGCCGGTCCATCGCCAGCTTCAAAGCCATGCGCAGGTCGTTGTTGTCGAACGGCGCGGTGTTGCAATGGGCGACGAAGACATAGTGCGCCGGTCCTTTGGTGTTTTCGATCTTGACACCCGCAATGCGCTTGACCAGTTCGACGATCTTGGGCTCGACGCGGTTGATCATGTGGACCTGGCCGCCCTGCAGCGCGGAGGTGCGGGCCGTTGAGTCGTTGACGACGATGACTTCCACCTGGTCGGCGAAGCCCATTGTGTCTGCGTCCCAGTAATTGGCGAAACGCTCGCCGCCATGGCGCACGCCCGGCTCGTCGACGACCACCTTGTAGGGGCCGGCGCTGACGCCTTCGGCCGGATTGTCCTTGCCCCCGTTCGGCTGGATGATCAGGTGATAATCGGTCATCAAATAGGGCAGGTCGGCGTTCGGCTCCTTGAGCGTCACGATCACCTCGTTGCCGCTTGCCTTCATGGATTCGATGCCGCGCATGATGCCGAGCGCGCCGGACTTGGAGTCCTCGTTGGAGTGGCGCTCCAGCGTCGCCACGACGTCTTCCGCGGTGACGGTCTTGGCGTTGTGAAACTCCATCCCCTGGCGGATCTTGAAGGTCCAGACCTTGGCGTCGTCGGACGCGCCGTATTCTTCGGCGATGCAGTGCCTGAGGGTGCCATCGGGATTGGTGCCGAGCAGGTATTCGCCCCAACACTTGCCGAACAGGAACGGCACTTGAGTGAGGAAACTCGCCGGGTCGAGACTGTTGGTGGACTCACCGCCAACCAGACCGGCCTTCAATGTGCCGCCCCTGACAGGGCTTTGCGCGCGCGCCGCGCCGGCGAGCAGCGAATTGGCGAAGGTCGCGGTGACGCCGAGGGCTGCGGCGCGACCGAGGAAATCGCGCCGGCTCAGCCGACCGGCGACAACGTGACGGCTCAGGAAATCGAGTTCGTTAGACATTTGAGGTTCCTCACTCAGGCGGTTTTGCCGACATCATTTTTGTATATTTTGTGTGTTGAATATTGGCCGCAACACCGCTGCTGGCGCAAGGCAAAATGCGACATGACGTGGCGTAAATGGCATGTCGTTTCTGGATCAACCATGTTGGGCGCTCAGATGTGGCCGCGGCGGATTTTCTCCTCGAAATCGCGCTCGAACACCAGTTTTGCCCCCTCATAGGCTTCGATTCGCCCGGTAAGATGGAAATTCTCCGCGTCGGAGCGCATGGAGGTGAATGTTTCGGTCCTGACCGACCATTCATTTCGCGACAAGCTCTCCGTCCAATGCGTTTGGCCATGGGCGGAAAGCGGATCGTCAGGATCGATGGTCCAGGTTTCACGGGCGATCCCGCCGGTGACCAGGCCATGGTCGTTGTCGCGCTTCTCACCAAAATCATCGACGATATTCAACGAGACCTTTCCGGTGGCGGGATCACGTTCAACGATGCGGCTGTTGGAGCTTTGCCGCAACGTTTCGGTCTGCCAGGGAGCGGCCGCCTCGGGCTCCTCGAACGAGACCTCGTTGCCGGCGCCCGACGGTCGGACCGGCAGTTCCAGCACACCTTCATGCACGGTCAGCGTGACCTTTTCCGGCGACGGCCACACCAGTGGCCAGTAGGTCGACGAGACAGCCACCCGCAGACGGTGGCCCGGTTTGATCGAATAGGCGATGTCGTCCAGCCTGAGTGCGATGTCCATCGCGTCACCGGGAACGATGTCCTTCGGAAATTCGTGGCCGTTGCGATGGCAGAGATTGAGGACGCCGTAAGTGATGCGCGTCGAGGCGCCGTCGGGCTGCACGTCGCAAAGCCTGATCGCCACCATAGCGCGCGGGCGGTCGGCGGACAGTCTAAGGCGAAGCACCGGCGCGCCGACGATGTCGGTATGCTCGGCGAGCGGAGCGGTGTCGAAACAGATGGACTTCTCGTCGTCGACGCGCTGGTCGCCCGGCAGTTCAGGCCCGAGCCAGATGGCGCAGTATTCGCCGCCGGCCATGCCGCAATCCTGCGGTGTGGATACTGGGGTAGCCGGCAGCGCACCGGTACTTTCGGAGAGTACGCCGTCTGCACCGAGATGCATCCGGCGCGCAGTGATGTTGGGCGAAGGCCAGTTTTGCTCGGCGATCCAGCGGCCCGGGCGCTCCTCATACCAGTCTCGCGGCGGCGCCGAATCCATCAGATAGAGCCGCAACGCCGGGTCGCTCTCTACACCGGTCGCGACGCCCTTCAGCCAGCGGTCCCACCATCGCAACGCCTCCTGGAGAAAGCCGATGGCCGGATTTGGCACCGCGAAGTGAGGATATTTGTGAATCCACGGTCCGATTATGCCCTTGGCTGGGGCTTCGATGCCCTGAACGAGACGCGCGACCGCATTCTTGTAGGCGTCGCCCCATCCGCCGATTGCGAGCGTTGCTGCCTTGATCGCGGAGAAATTCTCGCAGACGGAGCCGCGCTTCCAGTAGGCGTCGCGGTTCTGGTGCCTCAGCCAGACTGCCGGCAGGAACGGCTCGTTGTCCAGCCGGTCGAGCCACATTTCCCGCCATTTGTCGCCGACCAGCGCCGGGTCCGGCGGCCGCGACGAATAGGCGAGCATGGTCGCGCCCCAGCCCTGGTTCTCGTTGAGCAGCAGGCCTCCCTTGTAGTGGATGTCGTCGGCATAGCGGTCGTCGGTCGAGCACAGCGTGATGATCGCTTTCAGCGCCGGCGGCTCTTTGGCGGCGACCTGAAGCGCGTTGAATCCACCCCAGGAGATGCCCATCATGCCAGCCTTGCCGGAACACCAGGGTTGCGAAGCCGCCCAGGCGATCACGTCGCAGGCATCCTGCAATTCCTGCTCAGTGTATTCGTCCTCCATCAGGCCTTCGGAGTCGCCATTGCCGCGCATGTCAACGCGGATGCAGGCATAGCCGTGGCCGGCGAAATAGGCGTGCGTCAGATTATCCCGCGCCGTGGTGCCGTCGCGCTTGCGGTAAGGCAGATGCTCGAGAATTGCCGGAACCGGGTTTTCGGCGGCGTCCTCCGGCATCCACACCCGCGCCGATAGCCGGCAGCCGTCCGGCATGACGATGCCCATGTCGGGAAATTCGACGATTTTGCGGGGAAAGGTAGTGATGGTCTTCATGTGTGTGCTCCTGCCGGCGGCATCAGGCATGGAGGCGGAGGAAAGTTCAATGCGGATCAGCGTCCTGTCCCATCGCATTTGCGTCCGGAGGAACAATAGCAGTCAATAGGCATAGGCGGTGCTGGTGCCGTCGCGACAGGCGCGGAAGACCGCAATTAACGTCGATGTCCTCAATTCAGCGGGATGTCGTTGTCGACCTTGCTGTTCTGGTATTCGGCCGAAAGAGCGTCGTAGCGCGCATAGATTTTTGCGACACGCGCTTCCAGCCTGGCCCGGTCAGCTTCGGGCAGCGTGCGCACCAACTTACGGATGGAATAACTTTTCCAATAGGCGTTCTCGGCGTTGTAGCCGCCGGGATCGAGGGTGAAGACCTCTTTCAGGATCTTCAAATCGTGCGGGATGGCAAACGAGTCGCGCGAATCCTCATGACTGAACAGGTAGTAGAAATTGTCGTAGCCGGTCCATGTGATCGCCGACAGGCAGAGCGAGCAGGGCTCGTGGGTGGCGAGAAAAATGCAGTCCTTCGTGTCCGGCCGTTCTTCACGAGGCATCTCGTAGAAGCGTTTCAGCGCGTGGATTTCGCCGTGCCAGAGCGGGTTCTCGATCTCGTTGTTGGTCTCGGCGAGCACCAGCGAGCGGTCGTCCTTTCTAAGGATCGCCGCGCCGAACAGCTTGTTGCCGTGCGCCACGCCTTGCGCCGTCTTCGGCACGATCTCGTGCTCGATTACGTCGAGCAGCCGATCGATGAGGGTCACGTCGCTCAAAGCGTCATTCCGGGCAAGTGAACTTCCCAAGGCTCGTCGAAAAAGAATTCTTCCAGGTTAGAGCCGTCGCCGCCGCGGTCGACGACCAGGAACTCCTGCGGCTCGTTGATCGGCGTGAGCACGCCGTGCCAGGTGTTGCTGTGATAATTGACGCCCTGTCCCGGCTCGGTGACGAAGGCGTGCGGCGTGCCTGGCCCGTTTTCGCCGTCATGGCAGACCACGACGACGAACGGCCTGGGAGCGAGCGGCATGAACGCCTGGCTGCCGAAGGGGTGACGCTCGACCATGGTGAGCCGCAGCGGAAAGGCATAATGCGTGCTCTTGACGATCGAGATCAGCACGCGCGCGTTCGGCCCTTCCGCCTCCACCCTGGCGAGGTCGTGATAGCGTTCGGCCCTGCCGCCATTGATCGGGTAGTGGTTTTCGCCTTCCATATCGAGAACGTCGCCGAACTCGGCGAAAGCCTCTCGGGTCAGCGGTTCTGCAAGGATTTTCTTCACGGGAATGCCCCTATCCGAAGCGTTTCGCGGCGGAAGATGCGCCGAGCTTCATGTGCCGGTTGACGTCCTTGTAGAGGAGATAGCGGAATTTGCCGGGGCCGCCAGCGTAGCAGGCCTGCGGGCAGAAGGCGCGCAGCCACATATAGTCGCCGGCCTCCACCTCGACCCAGTCCTGGTTGAGGCGGTAGACCGCCTTGCCCTCCAGCACATAGAGGCCGTGCTCCATCACATGCGTCTCTGCAAACGGGATCACCGCGCCTGGTTCGAAGGTGACGATGGTGACATGCATGTCGTGGCGCATGTCAGCCGGGTCGACGAAACGCGTGGTCGCCCATTTGCCGTCGGTGCCCGGCATGGGAGTCGGCGCGATTTCCGCCTCGTCGGCGAAGAAGGCTTCGGGGATGTCGATGCCTTCGACGAAGTCGTAGGCCTTGCGGATCCAGTGGAAACGCACGGCCTTCCAGCCTTCGTTGCGGACGGTCCACCGGCTCGCAGGCGGGATGAAGGCAAAGCCGCCGGGGCTCATTACCTGCTTCCGGCCTTCGACAGTGACGGCGATCTCGCCTTCCACGACGAAAAGTACTGCTTCCGCGGCGCTGTCGGGCTCCGGCCGGTCGCTGCCGCCGCCCGGGCCGACTTCCATGATGTATTGCGAAAAAGTCTCGGCGAAGCCGGACAAGGGACGCGACAGCACCCACGCCCTGGTGTCCTCCCAGAAGGGCAGGCAACTGGTCACGATATCGCTCATCACGCCTTTCGGGATGACGGCATAGGCCTCGGTAAACACGGCGCGGCCGGTGAGGAGATCCGTCTGCGGCGGCAGGCCGCCATGGGGCGCGTAGTAGGTGCGGCCGGTCATGCTTCTTCCTTCAGAGGGGCAACAAATCGCGGAGGCGCAGAAGCGCGATGCGCTCCACCTCCCTGCATGCGGTTGCGAATTCAACGGCGCGATCATTGCGGATGCGCGCTTCGAAAGCCGCCAGGATCTCGTCCTTGGTCCTTCCCTTGACGGCGATGATGAAGGGGAAACCAAACGCGGCGACATAGGCGGAATTGAGCTTCGAGAACAGCTCGCGCTCGCTGTCGGTCAGCGCGTCGAGGCCGGCGGAGGCCTGCTCCTTCGTCGATTCGGGCGTCAGCCTTTTTGCGGCCGCCAACTTGCCGGCCAAGTCGGGGTGGGCCTTCAGAACGCCGAGCCGCTCGCTCTCGCTTGCTGACCGGAAGGCGCGGCAGAGCGCGTTGTGCAGGCCGCCGGCGCTGTCATGCGCGGGGCCAAGCTCCAGTTCGAAAGCGCGCTCGGCGACCCAGGGGGAATGCTCGAAGACGCCGCCGAATTTTTCGGCGAAATCTTCCCTGCCCATCCGCGAGGGACGCAGCGCAGGGGCCTGGTAAGGATGATGCTCGCGCCAGTGGCGGGCGATGTCGATGCGCCGCGCCAGCCAAACCCGGTCGTGGGCTTTCACGTAATCGATGAAGCGCTTTAGCGCCGCAGCCCGGCCGGGGCGGCCGACGAGCCGGCAGTGCAGGCCGATATTCATCATGCGCGGCCGGCCCGCCTTACCTTCTTCATAGAGCGTGTCGAAACTGTCCTTGAGGTAGGCAAAAAACTGGTCACCCGAGTTGAAGCCCTGCGGCGTGGCAAAGCGCATGTCGTTGGCATCGAGCGTGTAAGGGATGATGAGCTGCGGCGATATCGCGCCGCCATGGCCGTCGTGGTCGAGCCAATAGGGAAGCTCGTCGTCATATGTGTCGGATACGTAGTTGAAACCACCCTCGGCGGCGGCCAGACGCACCGAATTGACTGAGGTGCGGCCGAGATAGAGACCGGTGGGACGCTCGCCCGTGACTTCCGTATGGAGGCGGATCGCCTCCTCCAGGTCGCGGCGCTCGTCGTCGATCTTGTGGTCGCGATAGTCGATCCAGCGCAGTCCGTGCGAGGCGATTTCCCAGCCGGCCTCCTGCATGGCCGTTACCTGGTCGGGCGAACGCGCGAGCGCGCTTGCCACGCCGTAAACCGTTACTGGCACTTCGGCCTCGGTGAACATGCGGTGCAGCCGCCAGAAGCCGGCGCGAGCGCCGTATTCGTAGATCGATTCCATGTTCCAGTGGCGCATGCCGGCCCAAGGGGCGGCGCCGACGATCTCGGACAGGAAGGCTTCGGATGCGGCGTCGCCGTGGAGGATGCAGTTCTCGCCGCCCTCCTCATAGTTGACGACGAACTGGACGACGACATGCGCACCGCCCGGCCATTTCGGGTCCGGCGGGTTCTGCCCGTAGCCGCGCATGTCTCGCTGGTATCGCATCAATTCCCTCGCCGCCGGTCCTATCGGATCTGCCAATCCACGATAGTCGACAGGATCGGCCGGCATTCCCCCGAAAAAATTTGAAAGTCTTTTTGTGGCGTTCCGCTTCACCCGGACTTATGCATGGCATTTAATCGCCGCACAATCGACCGCTTGCGTTAGGACGGTCCTGAGGGAGGCAGAATGTCGGGAACTGAAGGCGGACGCCTGACCACCCATGTGCTCGACACCGCTTCGGGAAAGCCGGCGGCTGGCCTTTCCGTTTCGCTGTTCCGCATTGAGGGCGAGAAGCGCACGCTGCTCAAGGCCGTTTCCACCAACAGCGACGGCCGCTGCGATGCGCCGCTGCTCGCGGGCGCGGAGTTTTCGCCCGGCGAGTACGAGCTGGTGTTTTCGGCCGGAGACTATCTACGCAGTCAAGGAATTGAGCTGCCGGAACCGGCGTTCCTCGACGTTGTGCCGATCCGCTTCGGCATGGCCGAGCACAAGCACTATCATGTGCCGCTGCTCATCTCGCCCTACGGCTACTCGACCTACAGGGGGAGTTGAGGGATGGCCGCCGTGAAGACGCGAAACGAAATCCGCTTCTTGCTCAATGGCGAGGATGTGGCGCTTTCGGCCGTCGCGCCGGACGAGACGCTGCTCGACTATCTGCGGCTGCGCCGTAGCCTGCGCGGCAGCAAGGAAGGCTGCGCCGAAGGTGATTGCGGCGCCTGCACGGTGCTGGTCGGGCGGCTTGCCGGCGGCGAACTTGTCTATGAGACCGTCAACGCCTGCATCCGCTTCCTCGGCTCGGTCGACGGCTGCCATGTCGTCACCGTCGAGCATCTGCGCGGAGAGGGCGGCAAGTTGCATCCGGTCCAGCAGGCGATGGTCGATTTCCACGGCTCGCAGTGCGGCTTCTGCACGCCGGGCTTCGTCATGTCGCTCTACGCCCTGTGGATGCGGAATCCGGAGCCATCCGACGCTGCAATCGAGAAGGCATTGCAGGGCAATCTATGCCGCTGCACCGGCTACGAAGCGATCGTGCGGGCGGCGCGCGCCATCTCCAGCTACGGCAAGGCGGCGAAGGACCCGCTGGCGATCGAGCGCGCAGCGGTGATCGCCATGCTGGAATCGATGAAGGACGGCGCACGTGTCGAGATCGGTGAAGGCAAGGGCCGGCTGGTCGTGCCGGCGAATGTAGACGATTTCGCCAGCGTGCTGGAGGCGGAGCCGAAAGCGACCATCGTCGCCGGCTCAACCGATGTCGGGTTGTGGGTGACGAAGTTCATGCGCGAGATTTCGCCGGCTATCTTCATTGCCGGCCTGGACGAGTTACGAACGATTTCGGAGCGCGACGGCGTCATCACCATCGGCGCGGGCGTGACCTACACCGAAGCGTTTTCGACGTTGGCGGAGTGCATTCCAGCGCTAGGTCCGCTGTTCGACCGCATCGGCGGCGAGCAGGTCCGCAATATGGGAACGATCGGTGGTAACATCGCCAATGGTTCGCCGATCGGAGACACGCCGCCGCCGCTGATCGCGCTGGGTGCGACGCTGAGTTTGCGCAAGGGCGATGAGCGCAGGACGATGCCGCTTGAGGATTTTTTCATCGCCTACGGCAGGCAGGACCGGCAGCCGGGAGAATTCGTCGAGGCGGTGCACGTGCCCGTGCCGGCGGAAGGCACGCATTTCGCCGTCCACAAGATCACCAAGCGCCGCGATGAGGACATCACCGCCGTGCTCGGCGCATTCCATTTGACGCTGGCTAATAATGGCGCGGTTTCGGACATTCGCATCGCCTATGGCGGCATGGCGGCGACGCCGAAACGGGCGAAAGCGGTCGAGGCGGCGTTGATCAGCAGACCGTGGAGCGAGGCGACTGTGGAGGAAGCGGTCGAGGCCTATGACGAGGATTTCACGCCGCTGACCGATATGCGCGCTTCGGCGGAATACCGCATGCTGGTGGCGAAGAATTTGCTCAGGCGGTTTTATCTGGAAACTACCGGGACGGCGCCGGCGCAGGTCTCAAGGCACGAGGCGGCGTGATGACCAAGCACCAAACCATCGACCTCAACGCCGAAAAGATCGCAGGCGGCGTCGCGACCGACCAGCGCCACGATTCCGCACACAAGCACGTCAGCGGCTCGGCGATCTACATCGACGACATGCCGGAGCCGGCCGGCACGCTGCATGGCTGCCTCGGCCTTTCCACCATCGCGCATGGCACGGTCCGTGCGATCGACCTTTCGGCGGTCCGTGCAGCGCCGGGTGTCGTCGAAGTGCTGACGGCGAAGGACGTGCCCGGCGAGAATGACATCTCGCCTACCGGCCGTCATGACGAGCCGGTGCTCGCCGACGGCAAGGTAGAGTTCTTCGGACAACCGATCTTCGCCGTCATCGCGGAGACGCGGGAAGAGGCGCGGCGCGCCTGCCGGCTGGCCAAGATCGAATATGACGAGCTGCCCGCGATCATCGATGTCGCCGATGCTGCCCGCCAGGGCGCAAAGCTCGTCACCCCGCCGCTGACGCTGTCGCGCGGTGACGCCGCCGAGGCAATCGCCAGCGCCCCGCGCAGATTGAAAGGCCAGATGCGGGTCGGCGGACAGGATCATTTTTACCTCGAAGGCCATATCGCCATGGCAGTTCCGGGCGAGGACGAGGACGTCACCGTCTATTCCTCGACCCAGCATCCAAGCGAGGTGCAGCACATGGTGGCACATGCGCTTGGCGTGCCCTCGCATGCAGTCACGGTCGAAATACGCCGCATGGGCGGCGGCTTTGGCGGCAAGGAGACGCAATCGAACCAGTTTGCCGCGCTGGCGGCGATAGCAGCCAAGCGTCTCGGCCGCGCGGTCAAAATCCGGCCCGACCGCGACGACGACATGAGCGCCACCGGCAAGCGCCATGATTTCCTGATCGACTACGAGGTCGGGTTCGACGACGATGGCAAAATCCACGGCGTCGATTTTTCCTACGCCGCGCGTTGCGGGTTTTCCTCTGACCTTTCGGGGCCGGTCACCGACCGCGCGCTGTTCCACTGCGACAACGCCTATTTCTATCCGGCGGTGAAGGCGGTTTCGGCGCCGCTCTACACCAATACGGTTTCCAACACCGCCTTCCGCGGCTTCGGCGGGCCGCAAGGCATGGTCGGCGCGGAGCGCGTCATCGACGAGGTGGCGTTTGCGACGGGCAAAGACCCGCTCGAGATTCGCAAGATCAATTTCTACGGCACGAGCGACCGCAACGTCACGCCGTACCACCAGACGGTCGAGGACAATATCATCCACCGCATTGTCTCCGAGCTCGAGGAGAGTTCCGACTATAAGCGGCGGCGCCGCACCATCGACGCGTTCAACGCCAACAGCCGAGTGATAAAACGCGGACTGGCGCTGACGCCGGTAAAGTTCGGCATTTCGTTCACCGCCACGCACTTCAACCAGGCCGGTGCGCTGGTGCATGTCTATACCGACGGCTCGGTGCACCTGAACCATGGCGGTACCGAGATGGGGCAGGGGCTCTACGTCAAGGTCGCGCAAGTGGTGGCGGAAGAGTTCCAGATCGACATCGATCAGGTAAAGATCACCGCGACGACCACCGGCAAGGTGCCCAACACTTCGGCCACCGCCGCTTCATCCGGTTCCGACCTCAATGGCATGGCGGCGCGAAACGCTGCCCGCATCATCCGCGACCGTCTCACCGATTTCGCGGCTGAAAAATACGCGGTGCCGCACGACCAGATCGAGTTCCTGCCCAACCGCGTGCGCATCGGCAACCAGCAAGTCGCCTTCGCCGATCTCGTCAAGCAGGCCTATATGGCGCGCATCCAGCTTTCGGCGGCCGGCTTCTACAAGACGCCGAAAATCCACTGGAACCGCGACAAGGGGCAGGGGCACCCGTTCTACTATTTCGCCTATGGCGCAGCGGTATCTGAGGTGTCGATCGACACGCTGACCGGCGAACACATGGTCGAGCGCACCGATATCCTGCACGAGACCGGCCGTTCCCTGAACCGCGCCATCGATCTCGGGCAGATCGAGGGCGGCTTCATTCAGGGCATGGGCTGGCTGACCACGGAAGAGCTGGTCTGGGACGAGAAGGGACGGCTGCGCACTCACGCGCCGTCGACCTACAAGATACCGCTCGCTTCGGACCGGCCGAAAATCTTCAACGTGACGCTTGCCGACTGGCCGGAAAACAACGAGCCGACGATCCACCGCTCCAAGGCGGTCGGCGAGCCGCCCTTCATGCTGGCAATGTCGGTGCTGCATGCGCTGTCGGATGCAGTTGCGAGCGTCGCCGACCACAGAATCTGCCCGCGCCTCGACGCGCCGGCAACGCCCGAGCGCGTGCTGATGGCCGTCGAGCGGCTGAGGGCCGAAGCGGCGCCCAGATGAGCGGCATCGCCAAGCGCCTGCGGGCTTTCCTCGACGCGTCGCCATCGGTGGCGCTGGTCGAGGTAGCCGAGGCGAAAGGCTCGACCCCGCGCGAAAAGGGCGCGCGGATGCTGGTCTCACCGACTGCGATTTTCGGCACGATCGGCGGCGGCCAGCTCGAATTCATGGCGATCGACAAAGCGAGGGAGATGCTGGGCGCCCGATCCTCCCCGCAAGGGGGAGGGTTGGGCGCTGCACTCAACCTCGACATCCCGCTTGGACCCGAGATCGGACAGTGCTGCGGCGGGCGGGTCAGCGTGTCGATCAGACTGGCAGGCGAGGCGGTTCGATCCATGCTTCTGGAAGAAGCCGAGGCCGAGGACGCCAGTCTCCCTCATATCTATGTCTTCGGGGGCGGCCATGTCGGCCATGCGCTGGCGGCGGCCTTCGCGCTGCTGCCGGTTCATGTTGTTGTTGTCGAGACGCGCGCGGACGCCCTTGAAGGCATGCCGGAAGGCACCGAGACTCGCCGGACCCCGGTGCCTGAGGAAATGGTTCGCGAAGCGCCGGCAGGATCAGCATTCGTCGTGCTCACTCACGACCATGCACTGGACTTCCTGATCGCGGCGGAAGCGCTGAAGCGCGACGATGCCGCCTATGTCGGCATGATCGGCTCGAAGACGAAAAAGGCGACTTTCAGGAGCTGGTATTTGAAGACCGCCGGCGGCAGCGAAACCGACTTTGCCCGCCTCGTCTCGCCGATCGGCGGCGATCAAGTGAAGGACAAGCGCCCAGCCGTGATCGCCGCGCTCGCGGCGGCGGAGATCATGACGGCGCTGGCGCATCCTTGAGAAGCGGTGTTCCAGGGCGATGTTCGTATCGCACCCGACTTCAAGCATTCCGCCGGCGAGAGGCGTTACATCGCGGTTGCACGGAATGCGAACGGGCGACCTCTCTTCGTCGGATTCACCTTGCGAGAGGTAGACGATCAACTGCTCGTCAGGCCAGTCACCGCCCGCTACATGCATAAGAAGGAGGCGCGACGCTATGAAACGGAAAGTTCCGGTCATGACGACCGATGAGGAAGCTGAGGCGTTTCTTGAACAGGATCTGTCCGATCTCGATTTTTCGCAGTTCAAGCCATACCGCTTTGAATTCGAGAACAAGACTGCGAGGGTTAATATGCGCCTGCCGGAAGGGCAGTTGGCAGTGCTGAAGGAGGAGGCAAGGAAGCGCGGAATACCCTATCCGCGTTTCATGCGGGAATTGCTGGAGCGCGGGTTGCAGAACTTGAAAGCTTCCTAACTGCTATCACCGACCCGCCAGAATATCCCGGATCAGCCGCTGGCAGCGTTCGGCCATGAAATCGAGCAGCAGGCGCACCTTCGGGTCCTGCAGCTTCTTGTGCGGATAGACGGCGGCGAACTGCACCGGGGTGGGCGGCGTGTCGGCCAGGATGATCTTCAGCCGGCGGTCGCGGATGAATGGCTCGACCTCGAATCGCGGCTTGTTGATGACGCCGCGACCGGCCAGCGCCCAGCCGGTCAAGACATCGCCGTCGTCGGAATCGAACGGCCCATGCACTTCGAATTTCGCCGGGCCAGACCGCGTCTTCAGCGTCCAGAAATATTCGCGCATGCCCGGAAAGCGCAGCATCAGGCAATCGTGCCTGTCGTCGATCAGTTGCTGCGGCTCGGTCGGCTCGCCGCGCGCCTCGAGATATTTGGGGGCTGCCACCAGCACGCGTTCGCATTCCATGATGCCGCGCATCCGGAGGCTCGAATCCTCGATCAGGCCGAGCCGGAAGGCGACGTCGATACCTTCCTTGAGGATATCGACATTGTGGTCGGAAAGCCGCAGCCGCACCTCGATATCCGGATATTTGTCACGGAAATCCGGGATGCCCGAGGCGATCAGCCGGCGTCCGAGCCCGAGCGGCGCGGTGACCTTGATCGTGCCGCGCGGCTGGCCGGAAAGCGCGCTGACGGCGGCCTCGGCCTCGGCTATCGCGTCCAGCACCTGCTTTGCGCCTGAATAGAAGACCGTGCCCTGCTCGGTCGGCATCAGTTGGCGCGTCGTGCGGTTGAACAGCCGTACGCCGAGGTGCTTTTCCAGTTCCTTGATGCGGTTGGAGGCGACGGCCGGGGAGATGCGCATGTCGCGGCCGGCGGCCGACAGATTGCCCAGTTCGACGACGCGGACGAAAACGGCGATATTGTCGAGATAGGCCATTAGCGGACTTCCACCGGGTTTCGGAGGCGACGCTACTATTTTCCAGATTTTTTTGAAAGTCATCGCACACCTGCCCTCTTTCCGTTTGCATCGCAGGCCGTAAAGTCGCGAGTCGGCAGGGAAGGACGGGCATGACCGATTTCGCGATTTTCTGGGATTGGCTGAGTTTCGCCGTGCGCTGGCTGCACGTCATTACCGGCATCGCCTGGATCGGCTCGTCATTCTATTTCGTGGCGCTCGACCTCGGCCTGCGCCAGCGTCCCGGCCTGCCGCAAGGCGCGCATGGCGAGGAGTGGCAGGTCCATGGCGGCGGCTTCTACCACATCCAGAAATACCTGGTCGCGCCGGCCGAGATGCCCGAGCACCTGACCTGGTTCAAATGGGAATCCTATGCCACCTGGATGAGCGGCTTCGCCCTGATGGCGGTGGTCTACTATGCCGGCGCGGACCTGTTCCTGATCGACCGCAACGTGCTCGACGTCTCCGCGCCGGTGGCGATAGGCATATCCGTCGCATCGCTCGCCCTCGGCTGGGTGGTTTATGACCTTCTGTGCAAATCGCGGCTCGGCAAGAATGACACGCTGCTGATGCTGGTGCTCTATGTGGTCGTGGTGTTCATGGCCTGGGGATACACGCAGCTTTTCACAGGGCGCGCGGCCTTCCTGCATCTCGGCGCGGTCACCGCCACGATCATGTCGGCCAATGTCTTCCTCGTCATCATCCCGAACCAGAAGATCGTCGTTGCCGACCTGATCGCCGGCAGGAAACCCGATCCGAGATATGGCCGGATCGCCAAGACACGCTCGCTGCACAACAATTACCTGACGCTGCCCGTCCTGTTCCTGATGCTGTCGAACCATTATCCGCTGGCATTCGGCACGCAATTCAACTGGGTCATCGCTTCGCTGGTGTTCATAATCGGGGTGCTGATCCGGCACTTCTTCAACACACGGCATGCGCGCAAGGGAAACCCGACCTGGACCTGGCTGGCAGCCGCGGTGCTGTTCATCGTCATCATGTGGCTGTCGACCGTGCCGAAGATCCTGACCGGCGAGCCGAAACAGGCCGCAGCCGGCGAAATCTTCATTGCTTCGTCGCATTTCCCGGCGGTGCGCGATACGGTGCTCGGCCGCTGCTCCATGTGCCATGCGGCGGAGCCTTCCTATGAGGGTGTCCACCAGGCGCCCAAGGGCGTGGTGCTGGAAACCGACGCCGCAATCGCTGAGCACGCCAGGGAAATTTACCTGCAGGCCGGGCGCAGCCATGCGATGCCGCCGGGCAATGTCACCGCGATGACGGTCGAGGAGCGTGCGCTGCTCGCGGCCTGGTTCGAGGGAGCGGGGAAGCGACATGACTGACCTCCTCCTCCGCGGCCGCACGCTTACCTTCCTGCGCTGGCCGCATTCGGCCGACGACCACCGCGCCTATCGCTATGAGGAAGATGGCGGGCTGCTGCTTCGCGATGGCCGGATTGTCGCGACCGGGCCTTATGCGGATGTCGCAAGCCAGGCCGGCGAGGGGGAAAAAAAGATCGACCACCGGCCGCATCTTCTTTTGCCCGGCTTCATTGACGCGCATGCGCATTTTCCGCAGATGCAGGTCATCGCGTCCTACGGCGCCGAACTGCTCGACTGGCTGAACAAATACACTTTTCCGGAGGAGACGAAATTCCGCGACGCCCAGCATGGGCGGCGCATCGCGCGGCTGTTTCTCGACGAGCTGGTCCGCCACGGCACCACCACGGTCGCCGCCTATTGCTCGGTGCACAGGCAATCGGCGGAGGTTTTCTTCGAGGAGAGCCATGCGCGCGACATGCTCAACGTCGCGGGCAAGGTGCTGATGGACCGCAATGCGCCGGAAGGCGTGCTCGACACGCCGCAATCGGGCTATGACGACACGAAGGCGCTGATTGCCGAGTGGCACGGCAAGGGACGGCAGCATTACGCCATCACGCCGCGCTTCGCGATCACCTCTTCGCCCGAACAGATGGAGATGGCCGGCGCGCTCTGCCGCGAGCATCCGAACCTGCACATGCAGACGCATCTCTCAGAAAACCACGCCGAGATCGCGTTCACGCAGGAACTCTATCCGTGGTCGAAGGACTATACCGACATCTACGAGCACTACGGCCTGCTCGGGAAGAAGAGCCTGTTCGGCCATTGCATCCATCTGTCGGAGCGCGAGGCCGACGCGCTGTCGGCGACCGGTTCTGTGGCGGTGTTCTGCCCGACCTCGAACCTGTTCCTGGGTTCGGGCCTGTTCGACTACCAGCGCTACCGCCGGCGGGGAAACCCGCTTCGGATCGCGACCGCGACGGATGTCGGCGGCGGCACCAATTATTCGATGCTGCGCACCATGGACGAGGGCTACAAGGTCATTGCGCTGAACGGCGAGAAGATCAATCCGCTCGCCTCGTTCTGGCAGATGACGCTGGGAAACGCCGAGGCGCTGTCGATCGCCGAGAAGGTCGGCACGCTGGAGGCCGGAACCGACGGCGACATCGTCGTGCTCGACAGCCACGCCACCCCCGGCATGCGGCTTCGCATGGAAACAGCCGAGACGCTGGCCGAGGAGCTTTTCCTGCTGCAGACGCTCGGCGACGACCGCGCAGTGCGCGAGGTCTATGTCGCGGGCAGGCCGGCAAAGAGCGTCATGGCTTCATAGGGCGGGGACAGTTTACTTTTTTCCGCCGGCGCGATCTTGCCAGCGGCAAGCCTTTCGGCGGAAAGAAAGTAAACTGTCCCCCCAGCGCCCAACGATCGGTTCGTCGCTGCTGACGTAAAGGGAATAACATGAGCATCGCCGACGATATCGATAAGATCAGGATCCAGGAAGCCGAGTTGGTGTTCGCGGGTTTCGACGAGGCGACTGCATTCGAGATCGGGTCGGCGCTGCGCGACCGTGCGCTGGCGGAGAATTTCCCGATCATCATCGATATCCAGCTTTGGGACCGGCCGCTTTTCTATGCCGCGCTGCCGGGCTCGACAGGTTCCAATGCCGACTGGGCGCGGCGCAAGCGCAACGTCGTCAAGATGTTCCTCAAGAGCACCTATCGGATGATGCTCGAGCAGGGTGGCGAAAACGCCCTGTTCGCGGAGCGCTACGGACTTTCAGCCTCCGAGTTCGTGCTGGCCGGCGGCGGCTTTCCGATCCGCGTCAAGGGCGCCGGCATCATCGGCGTCATCGCCGTGTCCGGCCTGCCGCAGAGGCAGGATCACGGCATCATCGTGGACGCGCTCTGCGACCATCTGGGGCGGGATCGCGAAAAACTGGCACTGACGGCTGTCGCGGCGAATTGATCCGCATATCCTGAGGCGGGACGCCGCCGGATACCAATATGACCTGGATGATCGGTTGGGATGACATGACGGATATCGACCCGAAAGAGCTCCTAACCGCCGTCTTCAACGCGGCCGTCGCCGCGGCCGATCCTGAACTGACAATCCGCAAACATCTGCCGGAAAGGCCCAAGGGCCGAACGATCGTGATCGGCGCCGGCAAAGGTTCCGCGCAGATGGCGGCGGCGTTCGAGAAAGCCTGGGAGGGGCCGCTGGAAGGCGTGGTGGTTACCCGCTACGGCTACGCCGCGAGATGCGTGCGCATTCGCGTGCTGGAATCGGCGCATCCCGTCCCGGATGCCGCCGGGCTCGAAGCCTCAAAAATCCTACACGAAACCGTCGGCGGACTGACTCTCGACGATCTGGTCGTCGCGCTGATTTCAGGCGGCGGCTCGGCGCTGCTGCCGTCGCCGGCAGGGACGCTGACGCTCAGTGACGAGATCGCCGTCAACAAGGCGCTGCTCGCCTCCGGCGCACCGATTGCGGCGATGAATACGGTGCGCAAGCACGTCTCGACGATCAAGGGCGGGCGCCTTGCCGCCGCCGCCTGGCCGGCGCGTGTGGTTTCGCTGGTGGTGTCGGACATTCCCGGCGACAATCCGGCGCTGGTCGCCTCCGGCCCGACCATTCCGGACGCCGCGAGCCGCGCCGATGCGCTCGCCATCGTCGCCGCCTACGGCATGAAGCTGCCGGATGCTGTGATGGCGCATCTCAACTCGCAAGCCGCGGACGCGCCCCGTCCGGACGATGCGCGCTTTGCGCGCAACGAAGTCCATGTCATCGCCTCGGCCGCCGTCTCGCTCGAAGCCGCCGCTGCCGAGGCGAGAAAGCAGGGCGTGGAAGCCGTCATCCTGTCCGATTCGATCGAAGGCGAGGCGCGCGACGTAGGCTCTGTGCATGCGGCGATCGCGCGCGAGATCGCAACCCGCGACCGGCCGTTCAGGAAGCCGGTGCTCGTGCTTTCCGGCGGTGAGACCACCGTGACGCTGCGGGCGAAAGGCAAGGGCGGCCGCAACAGCGAATTTTTGCTTGCCTTCGCGCTCGGCCTCGACGGCATCTCCGCCATCCATGCGCTTGCCGCGGATACCGACGGGATAGACGGCTCGGAAGACAATGCCGGCGCGTTTGCCGACGGTTCGAGCGTCGCCCGTATGCGCGCCGCCGGCGTGGATGCCAAGGCGATGCTCGCCGGCAACAATGCCTGGACGGCGTTCAACGCGGTTGGCGATCTGTTTGTGCCGGGGCCGACGGGGACGAATGTGAATGATCTCAGGGCAATTTTGGTGAGATAGCTCGCTGGAATTCCGAGGGGTGTGCCTCCTTCGAGGCTCCCCTTCGACTGCTCGCCGCTCCGCGGCTCACGCTCAGGGTCGCACCTCAGGACGAGGACCCGCAGGGTGCGTCCTTCGAGGCTCGCCCGCCGATGGTCTCGCTCCGATCGCCAACACTCTGCGGGCTCGCACCTCAGGATGAGGGAAGTTGCGCGAATGCCCCTTTACTTCACGCGCTTTCGTGTCAGCAAAGCGGAGATAGTGAAAACCTTCCTCATCCTGAGGTGCGAGCGCAGCGAGCCTCGAAGGACGCACTGGCGGCGCAGGCGCTACGCCGCCATCAGCTTCTTCACCGCCTTCATATCGGCCAGGAACCGCGCGCGTTCGGCTTCCTTGTCGACCCGCTCGCGAAGGCGCAGGATGAATGACGGGTGGATGGTCACGAAAATGCGCAGGCCGTCCTCGCGTTGCACGAGGTCGCCGCGCATTTTGGTTATCGGGACCGGCTTTCCAAGCAGCGACTGCGCCGCCGTCGCGCCTAGCGCCACTACCAGATCGGGCTGGATCAGCCGCAGCTCATTGTCCAGCCACCAGCGGCAGGCGCGAATCTCGCCGGCATTCGGCTTGGAGTGGATGCGCCGCTTGCCGCGCTTCTCGAACTTGAAATGTTTTACCGCATTGGTGACGTAGGTGATCGTGCGGTCGAGATCGGCCTCCGCCAGGATCTGGTCGAAGACCCTGCCCGCCGGGCCAACGAACGGTTTGCCGGCAAGATCTTCCTGGTCGCCGGGCTGCTCGCCGACGAATACCACCCTTGCCTGCTGCCGGCCTTCGCCAAACACAGTCTGCGTCGCATCGCGCCATAATGGACAGCGGCGGCAGCCGTCGGCGATTTCTCGCAACTCGTCGATCGAGGCGGCATCGCCGCCTTCGCCCTCATCCGTCGGCTTGGGCTCCGGCCAGTGCCTGATCTCCGCCTTCGCGCTGCGCGGGACCGGTTCGGCAGATGTTCTCGCAATCATCTCTTCACCTCGCACATTGCAGGAATGAGCGGGGCTGGAGGAGGTTCCGGGAATGTGGGACCCGCCGGGGACAGTTTACTTTCTTACCCCCCGGAAGGCAGCGGCTGCGTCGATGTCGCGAAAGAGGTAAAAAGTAAACTGTCCCCTTATTCCGCCTAAACCTCGTGCAGGTAGAGGTGGTAATCCAGTTCGCTCACCGTTCGGGCCACGCGAAGGTACTCGGCATGCTTGATCGCGGTGAAGGTGCGGTGGAGGTCGGGTCCGAGCGCTTCCTTCAGGAATTCGGATGCCGTCGCGGCTTCGATGGCCGAGCGCCAGTCACCCGGCGCACTGTCCAGCTTCGGCGCGTTCTCGTAGCCGTTGCCGGTCGTCTCCGGTCCGGGATCGAGCTTTTCGTCCAGTCCCTTGGAGATCCCGGCGAGCACGGTCGCGGCAACCAGATAAGCATTGGTGTCGACGCCTGCCGGGCGGTGCTCGATGCGGCGGTTCTTCACGTCGCCGGCCGGCACGCGCAGCGCCACCGAACGGTTGTTGACGCCCCAGGTCGGCGCGATCGGCGCGTAGGACTGCGCCACGAAGCGCCGCCAGGAGTTGGCGTGCGGGGCGAACACCAGCATGGATTCGGGCATCGTCGCTGAAAGGCCGCCGAGCGAATGCAGCAGCTCCGGCGCCCATTCGCCTTCCCTGGCTTCGGAATAGATGTTGCGGCCGGCATCGTCGAGCATCGAGACGTGGAGGTGCATGCCGGAGCCGGCATATTTCTCGATCGGCTTGGCCATGAAGCAGGCGGTGACGCCGTGCCTACGCGCCGCCGCGCGCACCAGCCGCTTCAGCATGACGAGGTCGTCGGCCGCCTGCATGATGTCCTTGCGGTAGTGCAGCGTCAGTTCGTATTGGCCCGGAGCGTATTCCGAGATCACCGTCTCGGCGGGAATCCCTTGAGCCTTGGCGGCGGCGTAAATGTCGGAAAACAGCGGTTCCATCCCGTGCAGATGGTCGACGGAATAGACCTCGGTCTTGCCGCTCCTGCGCCCGTCGAGCACCGCACCCGCCGGCTGGACGCGGCCTTCCGCGTCGCGCTCGTTGGCGAGCAGGAAGAATTCGAGCTCGAAGGCGCCGGCCGGATGCAGGCCCCTTTCCGCCAGCTTCCGCACCTGCCGGGCCATTGCGTGGCGCGGATCGGAAGTCATCGGCGAACCGTCGAGATGGTACATCGACATCAGCACCTGGCCGCGCGCGGGGCTGGTGCCGTAGAGTGGCTTCAGCGTGCCCGGAATAGGCCATGCGCGCAGGTCGCCGTCGCCGGAATCCCAGATCAGGCCGGTCTCGTGGACATCCTCGCCGGTGATGTCGAGGCCGAGTATCGAGATCGGCATGTGCCGGCCGCCCTCATAGATGGCGGCAAGCTCGTGGCGGCGGATGATCTTGCCGCGGCCAACGCCGTTGGCGTCGGTCAGCACGATGTCGAAGGCTTCGATTTCGGGGTGCTGGTCGAGGAACGTGCTGGCTTCTTCGACGGTCGATCCTGATGGGGAGTGCATAGTGCTGCTCTGTTGCCTGGAAGGGGCTTGTCTCACGCCGCGAGTTCGGCGGCAATATCGCCGAATGCCGCGATCAGCCGGTCGACCTGGCGCTTCGTCGTCGCGGGCGAGACCAGCATCATATTGTGGAAGGGCGCGATCAGGCAGCCGCGATTGACCAGCGCCACATGGATCGCCGCCTCCAGTTCGGGCGCATGGGCGGAATATGCCTCGGCGCCGTTCCGAAGCGGGCCGGGCGCGCAGATGAATTCGACGCGGGCGCCGACCCGCATGACGTGCCAGGGCAGGGCGCATTCGGCAATCGCCGCCGCCAGACCGCGTTCCAGCCGCGCGGCGAGCCCTTCCATGTGGGCATAGTTCGCCTCGGTCATCACCTCTTCCAGCGTGGCGCGCATGGCGGCGAATTGCAGCGGATTGGCCGAAAGCGTGGTGCCAATGCCGGAATAGCCGGGCTCCTTCTCGCGACTATAGGCTGCATAGCGTGCGGCGACGTCCTCGCTCATGCCCCATATGCTGGCCGGAACGCCGCCCGCGACCGGCTTGCCGAGCACGAACAGGTCCGGCTCGAGACCGTGACGGCGCGTGTAGCCGCCGGGACCCGTGGAAATGGTGTGCGTCTCGTCGATGAGCAGCAACGTTCCCGTCCCGCGCGTGAGCCTGCGCAACGCGTCGTGAAAACCGGGCTCGGGCAGGACCATGCATGAATTGGTCAGCACCGGCTCGGTGATGACGCAGGCGACATCTTTGTCGGCGAGTGCCTGCTCCAGCGCCTCGACGTCGTTGAACTCGACGACCTTCGTCGCTTGCGTCAGGTCGCGGAACTCGCCGGCCAAGCCCGGCTTGTTGACCGCCCTGCCGGCCTCAAGCCGGACGAAGGTCTCGTCGACCGCGCCATGATAGCAGCCGTTGAAGACCAGGATCTTCGCCCGGCCGGTGACGGCGCGTGCCACCCTCAGCGCAAAGCGATTGGCGTCGCTCGCTGTCGTGGCTATCTGCCAATGCGGCAGGCCGAAACGCTCGGCGAGCAGCGGTCCGATCGCCAGAGCATCCGCGGAAGGCAGCATGTAGGTCAGGCCGCGCCGGCTCTGGCGGCGGATGGCGCGGGCCACAGGCTTCGGCGAATGGCCGAACATCGAGCCGGTGTCTCCGAGGCAGAAATCGTCCAACTGGTTGCCGTCGACGTCCGTGATCGTCGCGCCTTCGGCTCTGTCGACCAGGATCGGAAACGGCGTCGGCCAGTCATTCATCCAGTGCATCGGCACGCCGCCCAGGAAGCCGGCCATGCCCTTGCCGATCGCGGCCGAGGTCTTCGGCCGCGCCTTTCCGAAGATGGCGGCCTGACTTTCACGCAGCGCGGAGATGCGCGCGAGCGAAATGCCACCCTTGATCGCCGATGTTTCGTCCAAGATCGCCCCCTGTTGTCGCCTGTCTAGCCAATCGCCGGCCCGGAAGGCAACTCAGCGCGGCTGGACCGCCCCCGCAGCCGGTTGACTCCTCGCGGCAGCCGCGCTGTCTATAGTGCGTCCATGCGCGAAAGGGGGATCACATGCGCTTCGTCATTCTGGCCGCCGCGCTTGTTGCGGCGGGGCCGGTCCACGCATCCGGCGGGCTGTGGTGCGACAATGTCGGCGGACCGGTCAAGATCAACATCCAGAGCGGCGTGACGCGCGGAATGGGGTTTCCGGTCTTCGATTTCCGCGCTTCGTCGGAAGTCGACGATGCCACAATCGGTGAAGACCTTCGCAAGATATCGTTCGACGGCGCGCATCTACCGCAATACTGGTCCCACGGCGAGGACCTGAACATGGTGCTCTATCGCGAGCGCGATACGGAGATTTTCGGATCGGTCGAAATCACCATCCTGACAAAGGCAGCCGGGGACGACATCGAGTACAACGGCACCTACACCTATACGGCTTACGATGGCGGCGGCAATAACGGGCAGGGCAGCACGGTCACCCATACCGGCAAGGTTTCCTGCGGGGTCGAGTGAACCCAGCGCTCCGGGGAAGATGCCTTAACCTGCTTCTTCTCAACCAGTGATGTCGATGACGCCGCAATCGCCGGCTTCGCTGCCGAAGGCGATGCGCCGCTCGTCCTCGTCCCACATCATCGAGGTCACTGCACCCTTGCCGGGGCGGCGCAGCAGCACCTCCTTGGCGTCGGCGAACCGCGCGGCGATAATCATGCCATCGTGGTAGCCGATGGCGACGATCTCTTCGCTTGGATGGCAGGCGACGCAGGTGACCATCGAGTTGCCGCGCGTGCCGAGTTCCAG
Organism: Mesorhizobium sp. WSM2240; assembly: GCF_040438645.1. Classification (NCBI taxonomy): domain Bacteria; kingdom Pseudomonadati; phylum Pseudomonadota; class Alphaproteobacteria; order Hyphomicrobiales; family Phyllobacteriaceae; genus Mesorhizobium; species Mesorhizobium sp. WSM2240. Next base: position 4,324,064 of record NZ_CP159253.1, on the reverse strand, counting down.
CGGCGCCTTTCCCATCGGGCCGTCCTTGCCAGAAAACGGCCAGACGATAGCCGCAGGCGCGCCCGAACTCGCCAGCCATTTGCCCCTGGCGCTCCACGACAGGCTTTTGACCTTGGCGGGATAGCCGGTCATGCGCATGTGCTTGCCGTCGGCAAGCTTCCAGCCGTGCAGGGCGTTTTCCTGCATCGTCGTGACGACGAAATTGCCGTCGGGCGAGAAGGTAATACCCGTATGGGCGCCTGCCCATTCGAGTTCGACCGGCTTGCCCTCGGTAGCCGGAAAATGCAGCGTCGCGCCATTATAGCGGGCAACGCCGAAGCGCATGCCCTTGGGCGCGAAAGCCAGGCCCTCGACCGAGCGCGGATGGACGAATTCCTTCGTGCGCCCGTCGGCGAACCGAACCGTCGCGGTCTTGCCGGTGGCGAAGGCTATCGCGCCTTGCGGGCCTGCGGCGATGCTGGTGATCCATTTCCTGCCGGCCTCGGCGAGGGCCGTCGTCTCGCCGTCCGGGCCGGTGGCGAAAATCTTGCCGTCTTCGCCGCCGGTGATCAGCTTCGCGCCCGTCAGGTCGAGCGTGGCGCAGAGCAGCCCGTCATTGGCCTGCGATGTCTTATGGCCGTGGTCGAGGCGGTGGATGGTACCGTCCGCGAGCGCGAAATGCGGCACGCCGTTCAGGAAGGCGGCGGCGATGCAGTGGCCGGAAAGATCGAGGGGAGCGACTGTGGGCATGGTGGGCTATTCATTCCAGGTTTCAGTTGCCCCTCACCCTTACCCTCTCCCTGTAAGGACGGGGAGAGGGGGGCACCAGCGTTGGAGTATCCTCATTCTCCCCGTACTTCACGGGGAGAAGGTCCGGCAGGGGATGAGGGGCAGCGCTAGCGCGGGGACTGATTGAAGGATCAGGCCGCCTGACAGGCGTCGAAGCTCTTCTTGAGACGCTCCGCGTCGAGCTCGCGGCCTATGAAAACCAGCCGGCTCTCGTGCTTCTCGCCTTCCTTCCAGGCGCGCTGGTGGTCGCCTTCGACGATCATGTGGACGCCCTGGACGACGTAGCGCTCCGGGTCGTCCTTGAAGGCGATGATGCCCTTCAGCCGCAATATGTTCGGTCCTTCCATCTGAGTGATCTTCTCGATCCACGGGAAGAACTTCTTCTGATCCATTTCGCCGCCGCGCAGCGAGACCGACTGCACGGTCACGTCATGGATGGGAGAGACCGCGCCGTGGTGATGGTGGTCATGATCATGATGATGGTGATGATCGTGATCATGGTCGTGGTGGTCGTGATCGTGCGCCTCGAGGAAATGCGGATCGTTTTCGAGCGCACGCTTCAGGTCGAAAGCGCCGCGATCGAGCACTTCGTCCAGCTTAACCCCTGCACGCGTGGTGCGGTGGATCTTCGCGGCCGGATTGATGGCGCGGACAGCCGCCTCGACGTCCCGCAGTTCCTCGGGCGTCACAAGGTCGGTCTTGTTCAGAACCACCACGTCGGCGAAGGCAATCTGGTCCTCGGCCTCGCGGCTGTCCTTCAGCCGCAGCGGCAGGTGTTTGGCGTCGACCAGGGCCACCACCGCGTCGAGGCTGGTCTTGGAGCGCACGTCCTCGTCCATGAAGAAGGTCTGGGCCACCGGCACCGGGTCGGCGAGGCCGGTTGTCTCGACGAGGATGGCGTCGAAGCGTCCGGGCCGCCGCATCAGGCCCTCGACCACGCGGATCAGGTCGCCGCGCACCGTGCAGCACACGCAGCCATTGTTCATCTCGTAGATTTCCTCGTCGGATTCCACGATCAGGTCGTTATCGATGCCGATCTCGCCGAATTCGTTGACGATCACGGCGTAGCGCTTGCCGTGATTCTCCGAAAGGATGCGGTTCAGCAGCGTCGTCTTGCCGGAGCCTAGATAGCCGGTGAGCACTGTTACCGGGATCTGCGTCTGTGCGTCGCTCATAATGGTCCTCGATAGGGATTGGTCGCTCCCATATAGGACGGCGAAATCGGTTTTGCACGTCGCGATCGATGGGCTTCCGGCCGGCGCATTACGGAAAATTCATTGGGACAGGGTTGGACCCAGCGCTAGATTCGATCCGCAGCGATTGTTTTCAACAAGGTGCGTCCATGAAGGCCAGGCCGCAGACCACCCAATTCACCCGCCGGCAGGCGTTGGGCCTGATCGGCGTGACCGCCGGCGGCGGAGCGTTCCTGCCTCCCGAAGCGCTTGCGGCTGACGATTCCCGCTTCGCCGGAGCTTCGCTGCTGATGCCGGGCGCAGGGCTGTGCGCGATCACGCCCGAAACGACCGAGGGCCCGTTCTATTTCGATCCCGAACTCGAGCGGCAGGACATCACGGAAGGCCGAGAAGGCGTGGAACTGATGCTGCGGCTGCAAGTGGTCGATGAAAACTGCCTTCCGCTGCCGAAGGCGCGCGTCGATATCTGGCATTGCGACGCCACGGGCCACTATTCCGGCTATCCGGGCCAGGGCGACGGCCGCGATGTCGACACGACGGGCGAGAAGTTCCTGCGCGGCGTCCAGCATACTGACGAGAAGGGCCTCGCCTCGTTCAAGACCATCTATCCCGGCTGGTACCGCGGCCGCACGACTCATATCCATTTCAAGGTGTTTCCGGATGAAAGCTCAGTGATGACGGGGCAGATATTCTTTCCCGACGACCTCAGCGAGCACCTTTTCACCAGCGTCGCACCCTATAACGACCGTCGTGGAAAACGCGACGTGTGGAACAGCCAGGACGGGATCGCCCGGCGGGCGGGGCCGCTGTCGCAGGCGGCGTTGCGCGAAACGCAGTCAGCCTACGAGGCGCTGATGATCATCGCGGTCGACGCGGGAGCGTGAAATCGCCGCGTTCCGGCCAAAGAATTTTCCTTTGTCATCTAACTGAAATACAGCTCTGGCATTAGCACGGTCGGCGATATGTTTGCTTGCCGGCAAAGGTCCCGGAAATGCCGGCCCGGGCGTGAGATCGCGATTGTCAACGAAGCCGCCGCGACTATCCTGTCGGAGGCGGTGCGAAAGCCTAGGGGTGTCACATGGCCAAGGCGGATAAAAGCGCAACGATGAGCCGGCTGCATTCGGCGGCGCGCCTGTCGCGGACAGCGCTGGCGGCGCGGCTCCTGTCTCAAGGGTTCTATGCAGGGCAGGACCAGATCATGCTGGCGCTCGACCAGCAGGACGGCCAGACGCCGGGCCAGTTGGCGACGCGACTCGGCGTGCGTCCGCCCACGATTACCAAGACCATCAACCGGCTGCAGGTGCAGGGCTTCCTCGAAAAGCGCGCTTCCGATTCCGACGCGAGGCAGGCGCACATCTTCCTGACAGACGCAGGCCGCGAGACGATCCGCGGCATCGAGAAATCTGTACGCAAGACAGAGAAGCAGGCGTTTCGCGGGCTCGACAAAAAGGAACAAAAGGCGCTGTCGAAGCTGCTCTCGCGCATCGAGGCCAATCTCAACGGCGCGGCAACTGTCGAGATCGAAGACGATCTGGAGCTTGAAGACTAAACGCCGTCATAAGGGAACGGGTTTTCTGCGAAGTCAGCACGATGGCTGAATGTCAGTCGCCTGCCTGGTCCGCCGGAAACGAAACCACGAAGCATGCACCACCGTCCGGCGGCGATTCGTAGTGCACCGTCGCTCCGTGGTGCCCTGCGATCTGGCGAACCAGCGCCAGGCCAAGCCCCCAGCCGCCGGACATCTCGCTTCGGCCCGACGGCCGGTAGAACGGCTGGAAAATGCGGGCGGCCTCACCCTCGGGAATGCCCGGACCGTGGTCACGCACGCGCAGCTCAACGCTGTACCGCTCGCGCGAGACCCTAGCGGTTACCGGCGGGCGGCCATGTTTTAGCGCATTCTGCATCAGGTTGCGCACCAGACGGCTGAGCAGCCGCGCGTCTCCCGTGATCGTCGCCGGCGTGCCCGTAACCTCGACATCGTTGCGTGCCCCCTCCTCGGTCGCCAGCGCCAGCAGGTCGACCGGCTCGCCATGGTCGAGTTTGTCGATATGCTCGAGCCTGCTCGCCAAGAGTATCTCCTCGACCAGCGTGTCCAGCTCGGCGAGATTGCGGACGATCTCGTCCTTCCTGCGGTCGTCGGGAGCCTGCTCGTAGAGGTCGATTGCCATGCGCAGGCGTGCAAGCGGCGAGCGCAATTCGTGGCTGGCATTGGCGAGCAATGCGCGACGGGCCTCGATGAGCCGCTCGACATGGTCGGCTGCCCTGTTGAAGCTCTTGGCGACCGCGGCGACCTCATCGCTGCCATCATCGGGAACGCGCGTGACGAAGGCGCCGCTTCCCCACTCGTCCACGCCGCGGCGCAGCCGCTCCAGCCGGCGGGTCAGGTGACGCACGACGGGATAGGCGGTCAATCCTATGACGCCGGCGATTATCGCCAGATAGGCGAGCGGGTTTCTGCCTCCGTATCTGAAAGGACTTTCCATCCGTGCGGCGACCATACGGCCGTCGGGCAGGTCCATGACCATCGTGTGGAGATCGCCATCATGGCCGCGGCGTCTTCTCCAGTTGAGGATATCCTGCGGAAACGGTTGGCCCGCGCCCGCGATCAGCCTGCCGCCCGCGTCATAGACGGCGATATCCGCGTCGAAGGCATTCGCAAGGCGATCGAGTGTGGCCTTTAGAGACGCGCGATCCATGTCGGGCGGTATCACCGCGGCGATAAACGCATTACGCTGGCTGTGCCAGCTCGTTTCCTGTTCGCCCTGCCCGAGCCACACGAAAGCCGCGCTGGCGATCGCAACCGCGGCCAGGCTCGCCAGCAGCGTGAGATAGATTTTCAGAAACAGGCTGCTGCGCATCGATCAGACCTGCTTCACTTCTCGTCGTCCTGGAACCGCGCGAACACGTAGCCGGCGCCGCGCACTGTGATGATGCGGCGCGGGTGTTTCGGGTCACTCTCTATCGCCGCTCTTATCCGCGAAACATGCACATCGATGGAACGGTCGAATGCTTCGAGTTCCTCGCCCTTGACCATATCCATCAGTTGCTCGCGCGAAAGCGTGCGTCCGGCATTTTCGGCCAGCGCCAGAAGCAGGTCGAACTGGTAGCTGGTCATTGCGCATTCGCGGCCGTCGATCCTGACAGAACGAGAGCCGGGATCGATTTCCAGCCTGCCGAAGCGGAGGATGCGCGGAGTGGATCCTGTGCCGCCGTTGCGGCGGCGCAGGATCGCCTTCAGGCGCGCCAGCAATTCGCGCGGATTGAATGGTTTCGGCAGATAGTCATCCGCGCCCAGTTCCAGCCCGACGATGCGGTCCGTCTCCTCGCCCTTGGCGGTGAGCATGAGGATCGGAACATCCGAAACCGCACGCATCCGCCGGCACGTCTCGAACCCGTCGATATCCGGCAGCATGACGTCGAGAATGACGGCATCCGGCGCGCGGCGGCCGAGATCGGCGATGCCCGCCGTCGCCGTCGCCGCGGTATGGACTGCAAAGCCGTTTCCGGCGAGATAATCCGCAAGCATGGCGGAGAGGCGGGTATCGTCGTCGACGATCAGAACCTGTTCCGCCACGTTTTCACTCTCAAGGTTTGGCCGGTTGCAGAGACCGTCTTACCACCGGTTGTGCCATCTGCGCTCCTTGAAATGTTCGACGAGTTTCGCGCGCTGCTCCGGCGTCAGCACCTCGGCTGCGTCGAGAAGGGCCGTCGTCATCTTGCGCGACGCCTGGTCGATCGCCGTGATGCGCTCGCTGCGAAGCTTTTCGGCAGCGGCATGGTCCAGTGTTGGGGCGCCGAGGATATCGGCAACGGCTTCGCGCGTATCCCTGAACTCCCGGAACATCGGTCTCATTTCGCTGCGCGCGGCGTCGATGATCGCCCACAGTCTTTCTTCCTGCTCGGGCGTCGCGTCGATCTCGTCGAGCACATGTGACATTCCTCGCTCTCCAAATCCCATGCCTCCAATGCGAGCGTGCATCATGTGCTCGCCCATTCCGAAATGCCCCATGCCGAAGTTGCGGCCGAATTCGCCGCTGGCCGCACCGGCGAGCCCGATGGCGCCGATGGCTGCAATCGCGGCGACACCGCCGATTGCGGCGCGTCGCCCCCAGCCTTTGCCGCCGGAGGGAGCGCTTGTGTCCGAGCTCGCGGAATTTAGATCGTCGTTTTCCATGGTTCTGTCCTTTCGTCCTGCAGCAGGCATTGCTGCGATGAGACCAAGGCTAGCCAGCCAACGTTTCCCGCGTTGCGGGCGAATGTAAAGAAATGTGAAGACGGCCTCCGGATCCAGCACCCGGCGGTTCGTCCGATCATCGCCGCGCTGGACCAGACGTTTTGGGCTTGTGCCGGAAGGCGGGCTCGCCCAAAAGCATCCGTATCATTCACATTCAGCCGACCGCCGACATTGAACGCACCTGAAAACAGACCCGAAGCCGCCACCCCAGTGTCGGCGATCCTGCTCGTATTCGGCGCGGGCCTGCTGTTTTCCTTCCTGGACACGAGCGCGAAATATCTGGTGCTGTCGGGCATGGCGGCGCCGTTCGTTTCGTGGATGCGCTTCGCCGTCCATGTCGTGCTGGTGCTTATCCTGTTCCGCAGTTGGAACAATCCAGCGATGTTCAGGGTGAAAAGCCTGCCGCGCCAGATCCTGCGGGGCCTGTTCCTGTTCGGCTCGACCATCTTCAACTTCGCGGCGCTGAAGACGCTGCAGCTCGCCGAAACCATGTCGATCTATTTCTTCGCGCCGATGGTGATTACCGCGCTGGCCGGGCCGCTGCTCGGCGAGTGGGCCGGCTGGCGCCGCTGGATGGCGGTCATCGCCGGCTTTATCGGCGTCCTCGTCATCACGCGCCCCGGCGTCGGCGTGTTCGAGATCGGCCATGTCTTCGCCATCTGCTCGACGCTCTGCTACTGCTCCTATGTGATCATGACCCGGCACATGGCCGGGTCTGAGACCGCCGAAAGCCTGATCTTCTATTCCGCCCTCGCACCGGTCGTAATGATGTCGCCGGTGGTGCCCTACACGGCGTCGTTGCCGGCGGAGCCCTTCCATTGGGTCATCCTGATTTCGCTCGGCTTCTTCGGGGGAGTTGGTCATTGGCTGCTGATCAAGGCTTACCGGCAGGCGACGACGACGGCGCTCGCGCCCTATCCCTACCTGCAGATGGTCTGGATGATCGGCCTCGGCTATCTGGTTTTCGGCCAACTGCCCGACGGCTGGACGCTGGGCGGGGCCGCCATCATAGTGGCGAGCGGCCTCTACATCGTCCATCGCGAGCACCGGCTGCGCCTTGCCAGCCGCACTGCGCCCAACGCGGAAGATGCGGAGCTGGCAAAAAAGCTTTGACTCGGCATCGGGCCGTGCCGTAAGCCAGCATTTAAACAGTTTAAATGCTGGCTGAGGGTGGAGCCGGGGAGGGCGAACTGGCGCAAAAAATCAAGCTTTCGACGATTGCCGACGCGCTCGGCGTTTCGACCGCCACCGTGTCGCTCGCTCTGCGCGACAGCCCGCTTGTCGCCGGCATGACGCGCGACCGCATCAAGGAACATGCGCGCGCCATCGGCTATATCTACAATCGCCGGGCAGCCAGCCTTCGCACCTCGCGTTCGGGCATTGTCGGCGTCGTCGTCCACGACATCATGAACCCGTTCTTCGCCGAGATACTGCGCTCCATCGAAAGCGAACTCGACCGCAGCCGGCAAACCTTCATCCTGTCCAATCACTACGACCAGCTCGAAAAGCAGCGCACCTTCATCGACACGCTGCTGCAACTCGGCGCCGACGGTGTGATCATGTCGCCCGCCATCGGCACTCCGCCGGAAGACATTCTGATGGCGGAGGAGAACGGCCTGCCGGCGGTGCTGATTGCCCGCACAGTGGAAGGCGCGGAGGTGCCGGTGTTTCGCGGCGACGACGCCTATGGCACCGGGCTCGCCACTAACCATTTGATTTCGCTCGGACACAAGCGCATCGCGATGATCGGCGGCACCGACCAGACCTCGACCGGCCGCGACCGCTTCCAGGGCTACATGACGGCGATGGAAAATGCCGGGCTGGAGGTCAAGCCGCACTGGCGCATTCCGGGACCGCGCACCAAGCAGGCCGGTTTTGAAGCCGCAAGCCAGTTCCTGGCGCTGAAGGACAAGCCGACGGCTGCCTGCTGCTGGAACGATCTCGTCGCCATTGGCCTGATGAACGGCATAGCGCGCGCCGGCCTCGTGCCGGGCGTCGACATTTCTGTTACCGGCTACGACGATCTGGAGGAGGCGGCTATCGCGACCCCGGCGCTGACAACGGTGTGGAACGGGCAGCGCGAGGTAGGTCGCCGCGCGGCCAGCGCCCTGCTCGATAAGCTCAACGGCCAGTCGGTGCGGCCATCGCAAGAACTGATCCGGCCGGAACTGCATGTGCGCCAGTCGACCGGCAAACCGCTGGAGCGCGGGTAAGGCCCCGATTTCCCCGCCGGAATTGCCCGGCGACGCGCTCCTATGCTAAAGTTTTTCCGTGCTCGAGTGGTGTGATCGGCCAGCAGGCGCTCTCGCGCTCGACGCCCCTGCGGTCGGAATTTGCTGTTCTGGCAAATCACGGCGACGCCGGTCTGGCGTACGCCCTCGGCCGCAGGGCCATCGCCCTCGAAAGCTTCCTGAAAGAAAATCGATATGACCAGCGACCGTTCCGCCGTGACCATCCTCGTTCCAGGCCGGCTGCACGAGCGCGCCTTGGCGCGTGTAGACAAGGCTTTCAAACTGGTCCGCCTGGACAGGGCCGACAAGTCGCTCATCTCCGATGAACTGGCAGGCAGCGTGCGCGGCATCGCCGCGATGACGGGGATCGATGCGGGCTTCATCGACGCCCTGCCCAATCTCCAAATCATCGCCAGTTTCGGCGTCGGCTACGACGCGGTAGACGCCCGCCACGCCGCCGCCAAGGGTGTTATGGTGACCAATACGCCGGACGTGCTGACCGAGGAAGTGGCCGATACGGCGCTCGGCCTGCTCATCAATACGGTGCGCGAACTGCCGCGCGCCGAGAACTGGCTAAGGCAGGGTCGCTGGGTCAAGGAAGGCCCTTATCCCCTGACGCAGGCGACGCTGCGCGGCCGTCGCGCCGGCATTTTCGGCATGGGCCGCATCGGCATGGCGATTGCAAAGCGGCTGGAGGCGTTCGGCCTCTCGATCGCCTATCACAACCGGCGGCGCGTCGAAGGGCTTTCCTACGAGTATCACCCGACGCTGGCTGGCCTGGCAGCCGCCGTCGATACGCTGGTCTCGGTCGTGCCCGGCACCGCTGCAACCGAGAAGGCGGTCAATGCCGAGGTCCTGAGGGCGCTAGGGCCGGACGGGGTGTTCGTCAATATCGGCCGCGGCAGCACGGTCGACGAGGAGGCGCTGATTGCGGCGCTTTCCGGCGGCGTGATCCGGGCGGCGGGCCTCGACGTCTTTGCCGACGAGCCGCGCGTTCCGCAGGCGCTGATCGATCTGCCCAACGCGACGCTTCTGCCGCATGTCGGCTCTGCTTCCGTCCACACGCGCAACGCCATGGCCGACCTGGTCGTCGATAATCTCGTCGCCTGGTTTTCCGAGGGCAAGCCGCTGACGCCGGTGCCCGAGACGGCAGGCGTCGCCAAACCGGCGTAACGCCGCGGCTTTGCCGCATTTGTTAACGAAGGTTAAAGCCTCGGTGATTCATGTTTGCGAATCATTGGAGCGCCGCCGTTGGGACATACAAAGCGCTTCAGCACTTTTAGTCCGCGCATGATTTCGTTCCTGCGCTGATGTGAGGGGGCTCTGAAAATGAATATAGCAATTTCGACTGCCGTGGCCGCCGGACTGCTCGTGATGGCCGGCGTTATTTCCTCCGGGCCGGACGGCGACCGCCAGGCCATTGCCGCATCGGTCATCCCGCAAGTTCAGGTGCCCGACGGCGATATGTTCCGTCTGCGTTCGAGCCGAAACGTTTCCTGTGCGGTTACGCGCGGCGATAAGATTGCCGAGGACCGGTCGGAACTTGAAGTTGAGCCTTCCTGCGCGGCGCTTCTTCCCGGCATTGAGCGTGCGAAATTCTGGCAGGAACAGGAAGACGGCTCTGTCGCCTTCACCGAGAACGGAGTCGATGCGATCGTCAGTTTCTCGGTCGGCGATGGCGTCGCCTACGAATCCTTCAAGCCGTCGACGCCGCTCATCTCGCTCGACGAAGCGGACTGAGATCCAGCTTATTCGGCCGCCGTCCTGACGCCGGCCTTCGCTGCAGCGTGCAGCCGCACAGCATCGCCGAAGGCGCGGAAGATCTTTGCCGAGGCGCTGTCCGAATCCACCCAATATTCGGGATGCCATTGCACGCCGACGGCAAAGCCACGCGAATCCTTGACCGATACGGCTTCCACCGTGCCGTCCGCCGCCACGGCCTCGACCTGCAGCCTTGAGCCAAGTCGGTCTACCGCCTGGCGATGCACCGAATTGACCATGATCTCACCTGCGCCGAAAACGCCGGCCAGGCAGCTGTCGGGTTTGATGCTGACGGTCTGCCGGATGGCGAAGCGTTCGTCCTGGCTGTCGCTCGCCGGCGCGCGGTGGTCCAAAGAGCCTTCGCGTTCCTGGATTTCCGTCGCCAGCGTGCCGCCGAGCGCCACGTTCAATTCCTGGATGCCGCGGCAGATCGCCAGCAGCGGCACGCCGTGCTCGATCGCCTTGCGGATCAGCGGCAGCGTGGTGGCGTCGCGCGCCGGATCGTAGGGGCCGTTGTCCTCGCTGGCGTCGCCGCCATAGAGGCTCGGGTGGACGTTGGATTTCGAACCGGTCACCATGACGCCGTCGACGGACAGCAGCAGCTGGTCAAAATCGAGCCGATCGCCGAAGGAAGGCACCAGCACTGGAAACACGCCAGCGCCGGCGATCGCCGCCTCAAGATATTGCTGGGGCGCCGCATGCCATGTGTAGTTCTCGAATTGGCGGACATCGGTCGAGACGGCGACGAGCGGCTGTTGCATTGAGTGTTCCGTTACGGGGTCTGGTAGCATTCTGCCTGCAAAATAGGCGATCCGCCGGCGGTTTTCCATGGGAGAGTGCGCCGTGCCAAGCCGCATCCCCGGCGCTGTTTGACAATAGTTTTGGGCCAGGGCCGTTTGACCTTCGGGAAGCCGTCCGCGTGCTGGACTCGACTCCGCCGGTGTGTATTGTGCGGCCTTCGCCGAAACCGCAATTCAGACTCCAGTCTGCTGGACGGCGTTTTGTACTGATCCAAGCGTGGAGGAAAATTCATGGATCGACGTTCATTCATCACCAAGGCCGGCGTCGCTGGCGCCGGCGCTGCGGCCGCGACGGCGCTTGCGGCTCCGGCCATCGCCCAGAGCAATCCCAAGATCACCTGGCGGCTCACCTCGTCCTTCCCGAAGTCGCTCGACACCATCTATGGCGGCGCGGACGTCTTCTCCAAGATGATCTCGGAAGCGACCGACGGCAATTTCACCATTCAGCCCTTTGCCGCGGGCGAAATCGTCCCCGGCCTGCAGGCTGCCGACGCGACTGCGGCCGGCACGGTCGAGGCCTGCCACACCGTTGCATATTACTACTGGGGCAAGGATCCCACGTGGGCGCTCGCTTCGGCGGTTCCCTTTGCGCTCAATGCCCGCGGCCAGAACGCATGGCTCTACCATGGCGGCGGCAACGATCTCGTCAACGAGTTCTTTGCCACGCAGGGCTTGGTAGGGTTCCCTGGCGGCAATACAGGCGTCCAGATGGGCGGCTGGTTTCGTAAGGAAATCAACACCGTCGCCGATCTCAAGGGCCTGAAGATGCGCATCGGCGGCTTCGCCGGAAAGATCGTCGAGAAGCTCGGCGTCGTTCCGCAGCAGCTCGCTGGCGGCGACGTTTATCCCGCCCTCGAAAAAGGCACGATCGACGCCGCCGAATGGGTCGGTCCCTATGACGACGAGAAGCTCGGCTTCCAGAAGGTGGCTCCGTTCTACTACTACCCCGGCTGGTGGGAAGGCGGGCCGACCGTCCATCTCATGTTCAACAAGGAAAAGTTCGATGCATTGCCAGCGACTTATCAGTCGCTGATCCGCACCGCCGCCCAGGCGACGGATGCCGACATGCTGCAGAAATACGACTTCCTGAACCCGACGGCGGTCAAGACGCTGGTCGCCAACGGCGCGCAGCTGCGTCCGTTCAGCCCGGAAATTCTCGAAGCCTGCTTCAATGCCTCGAACGAGGTCTATGCAGAGATCACGGCATCGAATGCCGGCTTCAAGAAGATCTGGGATTCGCTGACGACGTTCCGCAAGGAGCATTTCCTGTGGGCGCAGATAGCCGAATACAATTTCGACACCTTCATGATGATCCAGCAGCGCGCCGGCAAGATTTAACCGCGAGCTGCTTGCCTGAAAAAGCCCCGGAGCCGCAAGGTTCCGGGGCTTTTTTTCATGTCGCGGTTTGTGCCTGGAACAGCGGACCCGTTCCGCTGGACTAAATGGTCGCGCCGTGCATGATTGTGCTGCCCGGGCGATCGGCAAAGACCGATCCGGCGCATCATCAATCTGGGAGGAAATTGGAATGGATCGTCGTAGTTTCATCAGAAAGGCCGGGTTCGCCGGCGCCGGCGCGGCAGCCGCCACGACGTTGGCCGCGCCTGCCATCGCGCAGACCGCGCCGAAGATCACATGGCGCTGTACCTCGTCGTTTCCGAAGGCGCTCGACACCATCTTCGGCGCGGCCGAGACGATGGCGAGATTCGTTCGCGAATCGACCGACGGGAATTTCGATATCCAGATTTTCGCGGCGGGCGAACTGGTGCCCGGATTGCAGGCGATGGATGCGACCGCGGCCGGAACCGTCGAATGCTGCCACACCGCCTCATACTATTACTGGGGTAAGGACCCCACCTTCGCGCTGGCGACCGCCGTTCCCTTCGGCATGAACGTGCGCCAGATGAACGCCTGGATGTATTACGGCGGCGGCAACGATCTGCTGAACGAGTTCTACAATACCCAGGGACTGCACGGCCTGGCCTGCGGCAATACCGGGGCCCAGATGGGCGGCTGGTATCGCAAGGAAATCAATACGATCGAGGATCTAAAAGGCCTCAAGATGCGTATTGGCGGCTTCGCCGGCAAGATCGTCGAGAAGCTCGGCGTCGTGCCGCAGCAGATCGCCGGCGGCGACATCTACCCGTCGCTCGAAAAGGGCACGATCGACGCCGCCGAATGGGTCGGCCCCTATGACGACGAGAAGCTCGGCTTCTACAAGGTCGCCAAGTACTATTACTATCCGGGCTGGTGGGAAGGCGGCCCCGTGCTGCACACGCTGATCAATCAGGCCAAATGGAACGAACTGCCGAAGAGCTATCAGGCGGTGCTGACGTCTGCCTGCGAGGCCGCGAACTGCGACATGATGGCAAGCTACGACTACAAGAATCCGGCTGCGTTGAAGCGGCTGGTCGCCGGCGGCGCGGAATTGCGTCCGTTCAGCCAGGAGGTGCTGGCAGCCTGCTTCGAAGCGTCCAACTCCACCTATGCCGAGATCAACGCCTCGAACGCTGCGTTCAAGAAGATCTATGACAGCCAGATGGCGTTCCGCAAGGACGCTTATCTGTGGGCGCAGGTGTCGGAATATACGTTCGACACCTTCATGATGATCCAGCAGCGCTCCGGCAATATCTGACGCATCGCAGATGCGAGCCCCGGAACGATTTTCCGGGGCTTCCTCGAAGAAAAAGCCCGGCGTGACTGCCGGGCTTTTGTTTGCGCTCAGTTGAATTTCGGCGGCTGCGACAGATCGGTAGGCGGCGGGGCCGGCTGAGTCGGCGCCGGATTACCGAAACTGGGCGGTTGCGACAAGTCGTGGGCTGGTGGCGCAGGTTGCGCGGGCTCAGGCTGCGCGGGAGCCGTGCCGCCATCAGCGGGAGCCGGTGCGCCGAGCGGCGGAAGCCCCAGACCCGGCAATCCCTGTTGCCCGCCCCCGCCACCGCCGAAGCCGGGCACGACGATCTCGACGTCGCTCGGGTCGATGACCGGTCCCTTGTAGTGCATGACCATCTGCGGGAAGCCGATGACCAGGCCGATCATGATCACCTGGATGCAGACGAAGGGCACTGCTCCCCAGTAGATCTGCCCGGTGGTCACCGGCTGGATGGTCTTGCCGGTCAGCCTGTCAAGATAAGGCACGCGCGCCGCCACCGACCGCAGGTAGAAGAGGGCGAAGCCGAAGGGTGGATGCATGAAGCTCGTTTGCATGTTGACGCCGAGAAGCACGCCGAACCAGATCAGGTCGATCCCGAGCGCGGCGGCCGCCGGCGCCAGAAGCGGCACGATAATGAAGGCCAGCTCGAAGAAGTCGAGGAAGAAGGCCAGGAAGAAGACCAGCACGTTTACCGTGATCAGGAAGCCCATCTCGCCGCCGGGCAATGAGGTCAACAGGTGTTCCACCCAGAGGTGGCCGTTGACGCCGTAGAAGGTGAGCGAGAAGACGCGGGCGCCGATCAGTATGAACAGCACGAAGCTGGAAAGCCTTGTCGTCGACGCCAGTGCCTGACGCACCACTTCGAGCGTGAGCCTGCCTTTCGCCGCCGCCATGATCAGCGCGCCGACGGCACCCATGGCGCCGCCTTCGGTCGGCGTCGCGATGCCCAGGAAAATCGTTCCCAGAACCAGGAAGATCAGCGCCAGCGGCGGGACCAGCACGATGACGACCTGCTGCGCCAGCCGGGACATAGCGCCGATTTTCAGCGTCCTGTCGAGGAGCGCTGCCGCATAGATGACGACGATCCCTATCGTGGCGCTCCAGATGCCGGCATTGGCGCCGAGCGAGGGAGCGAGATACCAATGGGCGGCGTAGGAAATGGCGACGGCCGCTATAATCGCAATGATCAGCGAAACGACACCGTGACCGAGCGTTCGTGCCTCGAGCGGCAAGGCCGGCATCGATTTCGGCCTGATGATCGACATCAGGACCACGTAGCTCAGATAGAGGCAGGTCAGCACCAGGCCGGGAATCAGCGCGCCCGCATACATGTCGCCGACCGAGCGGCCGAGCTGGTCGGCAAGCACGATCAGGACGAGCGAGGGCGGAATAATCTGGGCCAGCGTTCCGGAGGCTGCGATGACGCCTGTGGCGACGCGGCGGTCATAGCCGTAGCGCAGCATGATCGGCAGCGAGATGAGGCCCATGGCGATCACCGAGGCGGCGACCACGCCGGTTGTCGCGGCAAGCAGCGCGCCGACCAGGATGACGGCATAGGCGAGGCCGCCGCGGATCGGGCCGAACAGCTGGCCGATTGTGTCGAGCAGGTCCTCGGCCATGCCGGATCGTTCGAGCACGATGCCCATGAAGGTGAAGAACGGGATGGCGAGCAGCGTGTCGTTGGACATGATGCCCCAGAACCGCTCGGGAAGCGCATAGAGCAGCGGCCAGGACAGCGTGATCTCGTTGCCCGAATAGGGCGCCAGTTCGACGCCGATGACGAAGAACAGCAGGCCGTTGGCGGCGAGGGAAAACGCGACAGGATAGCCCAGCAGCATGAAGACGATGAGCGAGAAGAACATGATCGGCGCCATGTTCTCCGCAATGAAATGGATCATGAGCGGATCTCCTCGGCCAGCGCCTTGGCTTCCAGTTCAGCCTGTTCGTGGACCGAGATGAAGGGCGTGGGATCGTCCATGTCGCCGCGCATGATGGCGATCTTCTTGATGATCTCGGAGATTCCTTGCAGCGCCAGCAGCGAAAAGCCGATTAAAAGCAGGGATTTCGCCGGCCAGATGATCAACCCGCCGGCGTTGGTCGACACTTCGCCGCTGCGGAAGGAGAGGGATACGTAGGGGACGAAATAGTAGATCATCAAAATGACGAAGGGCATCAGGAAGAAGACGTGGCCGAACAGGTCGATCCAGTGCTGAACGCGCCTTGAGAACATGCCGTAGACGATGTCGATGCGGATGTGCTCGTTCTGCCTGAGCGTATAGGCGGCGGCGAGCAGGAACGCGGCGCCGAACAGGTACCACTGCAGCTCGAGCCAGGCGTTCGACGACATGTTGAGCGTCTTGCGGATAACCGCGTTCGCCGCGCTGACCAACACGGCCAGCAAAATCAGCCAGGAAACCCATTTCCCGATGAACTCGTTCATACGGTCAATGGCTCTCGATAGAGCGAGTAGCCCTGCCATGCGATCCTCCCAGATTTTGTACGAGGCGAGCCTTTAGCGTTTCCCCGGATTTTTTCGCGCGCCGCGATGGCATCGGATATGCCGAGTGTTTGGCGGCGCGTCAACACGCGATGGTGCAGTTACCCAGGGTGATTGTGCCAATGGGGAATGAACCGCCGGCCGTTGGCGGGGTGTGATTATGCGGATGTACCGGGCTCCTGCCGGGCCGGCCGAAGCACCAGCAGCGCAACAAGGAACAGGAACATCCAGGCGTCGCGCCATTCGATCGGGAAATAGCCCGACCAAAGCGATTCGGCGATGCCGAACGCCGCCGCGCCGAGCGCCGCGCGCGCCGGCGCGAGGTAGCCGCCGACGGCGGTCACGAACAGGACCTTCAACCCGAAGACGAGCCCGGTGTCGAAGCTGATGTTGCCGAAATACAGGCCGGCGAGCACGCCTGCCAGCGCCGCCGCCATCGCCCCGAGCAGTATCGAGCGGTGGAAGATCAGGCCAGTATCCACTCCGCAAAGCGCCGCCGCCCCGGGGTCGTCGGTGACGGCCCGCCATTCGCGCCCGAAGCGCGAGCGCGCCAGCACAGCATTGGCGGCGACGATTGCCGCAAGGGCGATGGCGCAATTGACCATCTGCAACGACGTCAGCGTCACCCGGAATCGGTCGTCGGCCGCAAAGACGAACGGGCCGGCCAGAAGCGGCGGCAGCCAAAAGTCGCGGGTCTCGGCGGCGATGCGGCCGAGTTCCAGCAGCACGAGCGAGACGCCGAGCGTCGCCGCGACGATGGTGTTGGGAGAGCGTCCGGCGAGTTTCTGAAACACACCGCGCGACAATATCCAGGCGATCAGCGCCGAGTAGGCGAAGGCGGCGGCGATGCCGAGCGCGATAGTGGCCGGCAGCGTCAGCCACAGAACCTGCCACCCAAACACGGCGACAAGGATCATGGTTTGCCCGGCAAACGCGAACAGCGCGCCATGCGCAAGGTTGGTGCGGTGAAGCACGCCGTTGCTCACAGCGTAGCCGAAGGCGAGCAGCGCATAGATCGCGCCGATATGCAGTCCGTTGAGCAATTGCTGCAGGAAGTAGAGCATGCGTATCCGTCCGCCGCGAACCTCCGTGGCGCAGCCGAAACTGCGCTGCCGAATATAACTTGTCAAACGCGATTTGTCGGTTAGATTTTTTCGCATGGCGGTTACCTGGACAAAGCATCGATTCTCCGGTGGCGCGCTGGCGCTGGACGCGGCCAACACGGTCGTGCTGCGCGGCGATGCGGCGCGAACGTTCGACCGTTTCGACGATCCGGCAGAGATCGCCCGCTTCGCCGAGGCGGCCACCAACTTCCGGGGGGAAGAACTCGGCGGTCGCGCGCTGGCCGTCGCCGATCCGCATGAGATCGCGCCCACAGTGCTCGCCATCCGCGAGACGACGGACCGGCTGTTTCGTGGCGCTGCATCCGAAGGCTCGGTGGCGACCACCGCATTGCCTGATTTCCTGGAAGCTTGCGCCGCCGGGTTGCGCGGCCATGCCTCGTTCGTTGCCGCGCCTGGAGAGCCGTTCGGCGACCCGGCGACGCCCATCGCCCTGGAGGCGGCGCTGGCCGTCTCGGCGCTTTCGCTGATGTCGCAGGACAACCTGCGCAGGCTCCGGATTTGCCGGAACTGCGGTTGGCTGTTTCTCGACCGCAGCCGCAACGGCAGCCGCCTGTGGTGCGACATGGCGGTCTGCGGAAACCGCCAAAAAGCCAGGCGCCACTACCGCCGCCGCAAGCCTATCACCGAGGAACACGAATATGCGTAATGTCAAACGCGCCGGCCCAATGCTCGCGCCGCTTCTCGTCGCCATGCTGGCGCTGGGCGCCTGCCGCGATACGGGCGGTGAGGGCGAGTATTTCGAAATCGCCGGGAAGCTTTTCGTCTTCAACTATCGGGTCGCAACCGCGACCTATCTCGTCAATCTGCGGCCGCTCCAGCCCATGCGCGAAGGCGAGACGGCGGTCGCCAGCTTCGAGGATCCGGCAGGCGGCGAACCGATCGTGGTGCGCCAGAAGATCTGGCCGAAGCTCGAAAAGACGACGATCGAAAGCCCGCCGCTACGCTGCGTCGTCAAGGACCGGCCCTACCATGTTTCGATCCGCATCGAAGGGGCGGACGGACGCGTCATGCAGACGATCGAGACGACCATGACCTCTTCCGAGGACCAGTCGCTGCTGCCGGACCGCCCGCTCGTCCTTGGTCCAGCCTACACGCCCAATCCCGATCTCGCCGGCCGTCCGGACGGCAAGCTGCTCGATGGCGACGGCGAGTCCTGCCCGGCGTGAGGCTTGACGTGAACGCGGAGGTTCGCTTCCTGAGGACTATTCGGCGAACGAATCGTGCGCCGCTTGGATGGATTGCGTCGCATTGTTTCGCTGCTCACCTTTCGGAAAGCGTAGCGGCTTGCTTCGGCGCTGGGCTGCTTGATTTCGTTTGACCTTCTCGGCAATGGGCGAAACACTCCGGCCAAAACATGCCTGACGCGGAACGGCCTCATTTGAGCTGCCGCGTCGAAGGAATTGCAGATGACGCTTCACGACGTTGCGCTCGACGACAAGTTCGACCTTTCCAAGGAGCGTATCTTCCTGTCGGGCGCGCAGGCGGTTGTGCGCATGCTCCTGATGCAGCGCGAGCGCGATCGCCGCGCGGGGCTGAACACCGCCGGCTTCGTTTCCGGCTATCGCGGCTCACCGCTCGGCGGCCTCGACCTCCAGCTCTGGAGAGCCAAGCGGCAGCTTGCCGACGCCAATATCGTTTTCCAGCCGGGGCTGAACGAGGAACTCGCCGCCACGGCCTGCTGGGGCACACAGCAGACGGAACTGCTCGGCGAAGGCAAATATGATGGCGTGTTTTCGATCTGGTACGGCAAGGGACCGGGCGTCGACCGCTCCGGCGATGTGTTCCGCCACGCCAATCTCGCCGGGTCGTCGAAGCATGGCGGCGTGCTCGCGCTGATGGGCGACGACCACATGGCCGAATCGTCCACCAACGCGCACGCCACCGAGTTTCTCTTTGTAGACACCATGATCCCGATCCTCAATCCGGCGGGTGTGCAGGAACTGATCGACTACGGCCTTTACGGCTACGCCATGTCGCGCTTTGCGGGTACGTGGGCGGCGATCAAATGCGTCAAGGACAATATCGAATCGACCGCATCGGTCGACGCCTCGCTCGACCGGCTGAACATCGTCATCCCGGAATTTGACATGCCGCCCGGCGGCTTGAACATCCGCCACGAGCTCGACCAACTCGGCCAGGAGGCGCGCCTGCATGAACACAAGCGCGCCGCGGCCTCGGCCTTCATCAAGGCCAACGACCTCAACCGGATCGTCTATTCGGGCGGCCGCAATCCGAAGATCGGCATCGTCACCATCGGCAAAAGCTATCTCGACGTGCGCCAGGCGCTCGAGGACATTGGCGTCGACGAAGACCGAGCCAACCAGATCGGCGTGCGCCTGTTCAAGGTCGGCTGCCCGTGGCCGCTCGACTTCGAGCACATTGCGGATTTCGTGCGCGGCCTCGAAATGGTGATCGTCGTCGAGGAAAAGCGCTCGCTGATCGAAGTCCAGTTGCGCGAAAGCCTCTACAACACGGCCATGCAGCCGGTGGTGATCGGCAAGAAGGACGAACGCGGCGGCTGGCTGTTCCCGGCCAAGGGCTCGCTCGACCCGAACGACATCGCAATCGCGCTCGGCGAGCGCATCGTCAAGACCATTGGGCCGTCGGAGGAGATTTCGGCGCGGGTCGCCCGGCTAAGGCAGTTCCAGGCGATGCTCGCCGACACGAAGGACATCGGCGCGCGCACGCCGTTCTTCTGCTCCGGCTGCCCGCACAATTCCTCGACCAAGGTGCCGGAAGGCTCCATCGCCGCCGCGGGCATCGGCTGCCATTTCATGGCGCTGTGGATGGACCGCTCCACGGTCGGATTCACCGCCATGGGCGGGGAGGGGGCGCAGTGGGTCGGCCAGGCGCCGTTCTCGACGCGCGAGCACATCTTCCAGAATCTCGGCGACGGCACCTACAACCATTCCGGCTCGCTGGCGCTGCGCTTCGCGCTCGCCTCGGGTGCCAACATCACCTACAAGATCCTCTACAACGACGCGGTCGCCATGACCGGCGGCCAGCCGCACGAAGGCAATCTCACCGTCGACATGATCGCAAGCCAGGTGCGCGCCGAAGGCGTCGAGCGTATCGCTATCGTCACAGACGAGCCGGGCAAATACGCTTCCGCCGGCATGATTTTTCCGGCCGGCGCCACCATTCACCATCGAGACGAACTCGACATTGTGCAACGCCAGCTGCGCGAGACGAAAGGCGTCTCCGTTCTGCTTTATGACCAGACCTGCGCTGCCGAAAAGCGCCGCCGCCGCAAGCGCGGAACCTTTCCCGACCCCGACAAGCGCGTCATCATCAACGAACTCGTCTGCGAAGGCTGCGGAGATTGCGGCGTACAGTCGAACTGCGTGTCGATCCAGCCGGTCGAAACCGAGTTCGGCCGCAAGCGCCGCATCGACCAGTCGAGCTGCAACAAGGATTTCTCCTGCGTCAACGGCTTCTGCCCGTCCTTCGTGACCGTGCATGGCGCGAAGATCCGCAAGGCCGAAGGCATGGCCGGAAAATCCGATCCGCTTGAAGGCGTGCCGGAGCCGCAGCTTTTTGCGCTCGACCGCGATGGCTGGTCGTCGATCATCGACGGCGTCGGCGGCACCGGCGTCGTCACGATCGGCGCCATCCTCGGCATGGCCGCGCATCTGGAGGGCAAGGGCTGCGGCATGATCGACATGGCGGGCCTGGCGCAGAAAGGCGGGGCGGTGTTCTCACACGTCCGCATTGCAAAAACCCCGGAGGAGATCCATGCCATACGCGTCTCGGCGGGCAAGGCCGATCTCGTGCTCGGCTGCGACCTCGTCGTGTCGGGCAACAAGAAGGTGCTGGCGGCGGTGCGCGAGGGTCATACGATCTTCGTCGCCAATACCGCCGAGATAATGCCGGGCGATTTCGCGCGTTTGGCCGATTTCTCACTGCCCGTCGAGCGGCTGAAGAAGGCCATTCGCGAGGCCGCCGGCGAACACAAGGCACATTTCTTCGACGCCACGCGCACTGCCTCGGCGCTGTTCGGCAACTCGCTCGGCGCCAACATGTTCATGCTGGGCTTCGCCTACCAGCACGGCGGCCTGCCGCTGTCGGCGGAGGCGATCGAACGCGCCGTCGAGCTCAATGGCGAGGCGGTTGCCATGAACATCGCGGCCTTCCGCTGGGGGCGACGCGCGGCGCATCAGCCGGATTTCGTCAAAGGGATGCTCGGCCGGCCCGGCCAGGCGGCGGATTCCGGCGCCGCACAGTCGCTCGACGAGACGGTGGCGCGCCGCGTAGAGTTTCTGACCGCCTATCAGAATGCCGTCTATGCGAAGCGCTACGCGGATCGCGTCGCAGTCGTCCGCAAGGCCGAGCAGGCCGCCTTGCCGGGTTCAAGAACAGTCGCCGAGGCCGTGGCGAAAAACCTCTTCAAACTGATGGCGATCAAGGACGAGTACGAAGTCGCCCGCCTCTACACGGACGGCTCGTTCCAGCGCCAACTGGCCGCGCAATTCCAGGAATACGAACGGCTGGAATTCCACCTCGCGCCGCCGATCATGGGCCGTCGCGGTGCGGATGGAAAGCCGAGGAAGTCCAGTTTCGGGCCTTGGATGATGAAGGCATTCCGCCTGCTCGCGTCGCTGAAGGGCCTGCGCGGATCGGCGCTTGATGTCTTCGGCTATTCCGCCGAGCGGCGGCTGGAGCGCGATCTGCTGGCTCGCTACGAGGCCGATGTCGACCGTATCGTAAAAGCCCTGTCGCCGGCGAAGATTGAGGCGGCGGCGGCGCTGGCGTCCGTGCCTGCTCTCATCCGCGGCTATGGCCATGTCAAGCAGGCCAACGCGGAAAGGGCGGCCGGCGAGCGGGCCCGGCTTCTGGCGCGCCTTGAAGGCGCAGAGGCGAAGCCGGAGCTGGAAGCGGCAGAATAAAGCCGCTTTTTTGCCGCTTCAAGTATGTTTGCTGTATCGCGAGTCCTTACCTTTGCGTTAACGATTTGCGGCCATACGCTGTATAAGCCTTTTTTAAGGCGAATGTGGCAAAGCTTGGCTCCCGAAAGCGGGATTCAGGCGTGCCCACGAGACGAAAAAGCGAGATTCCCGTCGACGTCTACATTCCTTTCGTGGAGACGCTGTTCCGCGACGGTACGACGCTTGCGATCGGATTTGCGGCGCAAACCCTGCTCGTGATCCTGGTTTATTGGAAAACCGCGGACCCGCTCTACCTCCTTCTCGCGTTTGGCATGATCGTCGTGGCGATCCTGCGCATGCGCAACATCCGCAAGTACCGCAACGCGCCGCCGCCGAAGGACAGGCAGGAGGCCCGTCACCGCGAGAACGATTATATCGTCTACGGCTCCATGCATGGGTTCATGCTTGGAACGTTCTGTTTCCTCGGCATCTACCTAGCACACGACAGTTTCGCCGAGATCGCCTCGGTCGCAGTCACGCTCGCCTCCGCCACCTCCATCGCAGGCCGCAATTATGGCTCGCCGCGCATGGTGATGATCTTCATCATGGCGCTGACATGGCCAATCTCACTCGGCTTCATCCTGCGCGGCGACCCCTATCATATCATCCTTGGCCTTCTGTCGGCGCCGTTCCTCTTCGCCATCAAGCGCTTTGCCGACACGGTTCGTGACGTGCTGTTCACCGCGATTTCGGAGGAGAAGAAGGCGAGCCGGCTCGCCCAGCGGTTCAATCGAGCGCTCAACACCATGTCGCACGGCCTTGTCATGCTAGGCCCCAACGGCAAGGTCGTGGTCGCGAATGCGGAAGCCGCTCACCTGATGTCGCTAAAATCGCCCGACGCGCTCCTCGGGCGCTCGATCCATTCGCTGCTTATGCGCGGCGTTGCAGGCGGCATGCTGGCGCTCAAGGATTGCCGCTACATCGAGGCTCAGCTCACGCGCGCGCTGCGCGAGGGGCGCGACCGCAAGGTGCTGGTCTCGTTCTCCAATGGCCAGCACTACGAGTTCTCGGCGCGCGAAGGCAGCCAGGATCTTGGCGTCATCACCTTCGAGGACGTCTCGCAGCGCGTCGAGGCGGAAGAGAAGATCCGCACGATGGCGCGCTACGACAATCTGACGGGCCTGCCGAACCGCGCCTATTTCCAAGAACTCGTCGGCGAGTTCATGCAAGCCGGCGACCCGGACAGGCTCTGCGGTCTCGCGGTTCTTGACCTCGACGACTTCAAAAGCGTCAACGACGCGCTCGGCCATCCGGTCGGCGACGGGCTGATCTACGCCGTTGCCGAACGGCTCGCCGCCTTTGCCGACGAAGGCGTCCGCGTCAGCCGCTTCGGCGGCGACGAGTTCATGATCTATTTCGACCGGCTCGACGACGACAGCCATCTGGCTGAAATGCTGGACGGCATCTTCGCCGGCCTGCAGGGCGACGTCGACGTGGCCGGCCACGTGCTACGCATTCAGGCCAGCGGCGGCGCGGTGCTCTGTCGCGTCAGGGATACCGAGGTCGACGCGATGGTCGTGAAGGCCGACTTGGCCCTCTACAAAGCCAAGGAACTCGGCAAGAACGACTGGCAGCTCTTCGAATCGGCGATGGACGCCGCGTTCCGCAATCGCCAGCTCATGAAGGCGGATCTGCGCAGCACCGTCGAGGCGAAGGGCCTGCGCGTCGTCTATCAGCCGATCGTGGCAATGGACACGATGCGTATCGCCAGTTGCGAGGCCCTGTGCCGCTGGGATCATCCCGAGCTCGGTTCGATATCGCCGGCCACCTTTATTCCACTCGCCGAGGAAATGGGCATCATTTCGGAGATCAGCAGTTTCGTGCTGCAGGCCGCCACCGCTGAATGCGCGCGCTGGCCCGAACAGATCAGCGTTTCGGTCAACCTTTCTGCCAAGGATTTCCGTCACCGCAACGTGGTCGACAAGGTGCGCGATGCGCTGGCCCAGTCGGGCCTCGCCGCGCACCGGCTAGAGATCGAGGTGACGGAAACGGCGCTGCTCGACGACAAGTCGCTGACCGGGCAGTACATTGAGGAGCTCAAGGGCCTCGGCGTTCGGATCGCGCTCGATGATTTCGGCACGGGCTATTCGAGCCTGAGCTATCTGCACAAGCTGCCGCTCGACAAGATCAAGATCGACCGCAGCTTCCTCGTTGACATGGGGCACAATCCGCGCTCGCTCGAATTGCTGAAGGGCATCGTCAATCTTTCGCGCCCGCTTGGCCTGGTCATAACCGTCGAGGGCGTCGAAACCTTCGAGCAGCTGAAAATTCTGGCGCTTTCAGTGAAGCCCGATCTGGTGCAGGGCTTCCTCTTCGGGTCGGCTCTTTCGGCCTCCGGCATCGAGACGATGTCGAATACGATCTGGCCCTTCGGCAACGACATCAAATCGGCCGAACGCGGCGCTGCAAGCTGAGTTTTCCGAATCCGGCGAAAGTCTGCTAGTCGGACAATCTCCCCGAGAGGTTAACCTTAACCTTCGGTAAACAGCTCCTGCGGTATTTTCAACTTTACATATGCCGACCGTCGCGTACCCTTGGTGTGACGGCGGAGTGCGAGGGTATCCATGGTTGTGCAGCAGGCGGCGTTCGGCAACAGCGCCGGGGCGGTTAGTGCCGATGCGTCTGAAGTATCGAGTTTCGCTAAGAACATTCTGGCGCTGCTGGAGCGCACTGAGTATCGCCGTTGCGACAAGGGCGAAGACCTCGAAGACATCTACCGGCTTCGCTACAAATCATATCGCCTGAGCGACATGGTCCCGGAAAATCCCGATCATATTGTCCATGACGAGCTCGACGAAGCGCCGAACTGCTACAAATTCGGCATCTATGTCGATGGGGCCCTCGTCAGCACCTTGCGCATTCATCATGCGTCGCTGGCCACGCCGCAATCACCGTCGACGACGGTCTATGGCGACATTCTGCGTCCCATGATGGCCGGCGGCCTCACCTTCGTGGATCCGAGCCGCTTTGCGGCCGATCCGGACTGGTCGCGTGTCTATCCACAGATACCCTATCTCACGCTGCGGCTCGCCGGAATGGCCTGCTTCCACTTCGAGGCGCCTTATTGCCTTTCGACCATCCGGGAAGAGCATGCCGGCTTCTACAAGCGCATCTACTGCTCCGAGCAGATCGGCGAACTGCGCAACTATCCCGGCCTGAACTATCCGGTCGTTCTCTATCGCGCCGACGTCAGCGCCATTCGCGAGCGCTCCTTCTCACGCTTTCCCTTCTTCAAATCGACGGCGATGGAGCAGCGATTGATGTTCGGCAAACCTCTCCGCGGCGAGCTTGCGCCGCTGACGATTTTGCCGACGGCGAAGTATTTTCGCGACGCCGCCTGACCGTCCGGGAAATCGGCGGGCCGCATTGCGTTGCTGGCGCCGAACGTCCATAAATTTGGCGGATATCGGCCAATGCCGTGCTCTCGCCGAGGCTTCATGAACACCAGAAGCGACCTTGTCCGCGCGGCAATCTGGGCCGCTGAACTCGCCGACGACGAGATCGAGCGGGCAAGCCGCGGCATCAGCGAAAAGACCTTCGCCAAGGGCAGTTACGTCTGCCACCGCGGCGACAGGCTCGACTACTGGACCGGCGTCATCACCGGGCTGGTCAAGATCAGCGCCATATCGCGCGACGGCAAGGCGATGACATTCGCGGGCGCAGGTCCGGGCGGCTGGTTCGGCGAGGGCTCCGTGCTCAAGGACGAGCCGCGCAAATACGATCTCGTTGCCCTGCGCGAGACACGCCTTGCGATGCTCAACAAGAGCACCTTCTTCTGGCTCTGCGACAACAGTGCGGCCTTCAACCGGTTTCTCGTGCGCCAGCTCAACGAGCGCTTGGGGCAGTTCATCGCCACGACCGAGTACGACCGCATACTGGACCCGAAGGCGCGGGTCGCGCGCAATCTCTCATGGTTCTTCAATTCCGTGCTCTATCCGGATGTGCACGACCATATCGAAATCACGCAGGACGAACTGGCGCTGCTTGCCGGAGTGTCGCGACAGGTCGTCAACAGAAGCCTGCGGGCGCTCGAGGAGGAAGGCCTGCTGCGCGTGGAGCATGGCCGGATCGATGTGATCGACGTCGAGCGCCTGGCAAACTATGGCGCTTGAAGAGCTCTGCAGGAATGAGGGATTGCGGCGCATGTGCCGCGCATTCAAAAGACAATCTGCCGTCCTGTCTGTCAAGGGGTGCGTTGTCGCCCGCACATTTCCATAATAGCTTAAGTTCAAAGCCTGCCGGATTCACGGACAGGCGCCGCGGCGGGATGGGACCCGGCGCGACAACGGGAGGAAGTGAGTGGCAAAACCTTGGCGTCGAGCCGGGTCGGAATGGTCGCGCATGCGGCCGCTGCTGGATGCTCCGGGCGGCATTTGGTCTAATGGCGCATTTGCGCCGAAGTCCGGCGCTGGCACAATGGGCGCGCCCATTGTTGATGCCGGGCCGGGAGGAGCATTGTCATGGTAGCGACGGCGGCCGCCGCCGGGGTCACCCTCGACACCTTTCCGAAATACCTGCTGCTCAATGCCCAGCGGTTCGGCAACCGCCCCGCTATGCGCCACAAGGATTACGGCATCTGGCAAAGCTGGACCTGGGCGGAGCAGCTCGCGCAAATTCGCGCATTGGCGCTAGGGCTCCAGGCGCTAGGGCTCAGCCATGGCGACAAGATTGCCATCGTCGGCGCCAACCGCCCACGCCTTTACTGGACCTTTGCCGCCGCCCAGTCGCTGGGCGCCGTGCCGGTGCCGGTTTATGCCGACGCTGTCGCCGAGGAGATGGCCTACGTCCTCGATCATGCCGGAGTCCGTTTCGCTGTGGTCCAGGACCAGGAGCAGGTCGACAAGATCCGGTCCTTCTCCGACAGCATTCCGATGCTTCGCGAGATCATCTATGACGAACCCCGCGGCCTCGACGGCTATGATCATTCCGGCCTAACCGCCTTTACTGCCGTCCAGGAAAGGGGCGATGCGCTGCTCGCCGCCGATCCCGGTCTGGCGGAGCGCTGGGAGCGCGGCATCCGCGAGGCGAGCGGCGGCGACATCTCGGTGATGCTCTATACGTCCGGCACTACCGGGCGCTCCAAGGGCGTCATGATCACGGCGGCCGGCGCGGTCAATGCGGCGCGCGACACCGCCGAATTCGACGGGCTTTCCGAAAAGGACAGCGTGCTGGCCTATCTGCCGCTGGCCTGGGTCGGAGACCACTATCTGAACTACGCGCAAGGTTACGTTTCGGGTCTGTGCATGAACTGCCCGGAAAGCGGCGAAACCGTCGCGCAGGATCTGCGTGAAATCGGGCCGACCTTCTATTTCGCGCCACCGCGCATCTTCGAGGGCCTGCTCACCAGCGTCACTATCCGCATGGAAGACGCCGGCTGGTTGAAGCGCAAGCTGTTCGACTATTTCATCGGCGTGGCGAAGCGATACGGCGAGGCGATCCTGGAGGGCAGGCCGGTGCCGCTTTCGGGGCGCATCTCCTACGAGCTGGGGAAGTTCCTGGTCTATGCGCCGCTGCGAAATGTGCTCGGGCTTTCCAACATACGCGTCGCTTATACGGCGGGTGAGGCCATTGGGCAGGATCTGTTTTCCTTCTTCCGCTCGCTCGGCATCAATCTGAAACAGCTCTACGGCCAGACCGAAGCGTTCCTCTATGTCACCGTGCAGAAGGATGGCGAGGTTCGCGCCGACACTGTTGGGCCGGCCGCGCCGAACGTCGACATCCGCATCTCCGATTCAGGCGAGGTGCTGTTCCGCTCGCCTGGCATGTTTGCCGGCTATTTCAAGCAGGAAGACACCACGGCCGAAACGCTGACGGAAGACGGCTACGTCAAGACCGGCGACGCCGGCTTCTTCGATACGGACGGACAGCTCAAGATCATTGACCGCGCCAAGGATGTGGGCAAGCTCACGTCGGGCGCGCTGTTTGCCCCGAAATACATCGAGAACACGCTGAAATTCTTTCCCAACATCAAGGAAGCGGTGGCTTTCGGGCATGGCCGCGATTTCGCCGCCGCATTCATCAATATCGACCTGCAGGCTGTCGGCAATTGGGCGGAACGCAACAACATCGCCTACGCCTCCTACCAGGAGCTGGCAGGACATCCGCAGGTCTACGAGATGATCGGCAGGAATGTCGACGAAACCAATCTGCGCCTGTCGAAGGAGCCGGTCATGGCCGGCGCGCAGATCAAGCGGTTCCTGGTGCTGCACAAGGAACTCGACGCCGATGACGGCGAACTGACGCGCACGCTGAAGGTCCGCCGCGCCTTCGTTGCCGAACGCTATGCCCCGCTGATCGAGGCGCTATATGACGGTTCGACGGAAAAATTCGTCGAGACCGAAATGACCTATGAGGATGGGCGCAAGGGCGTGGTCCGCGCCACGGTGAAGATCGTGGATGCGAAGACCTATCCCGCAGCGCGGCCGGAGATCAGGGAGGCCGCCGAATGAATGCGCGTCCCGAGCCGATGAAGCTTGCCATCGCCGATGACGGCATCCCGATGGGCGGTTTGTTGATGGAGGTGAAGAACGTCTCGCTGCGCTTCGGAGGGGTGAAGGCGATCACCGACATCTCCTTCGACGTGAAGAAGGGCGAGATCCGCGCCATCATCGGCCCGAACGGCGCCGGCAAGACGTCGATGCTCAACGTCATCAACGGCTTCTACACGCCGCAGGAGGGCACCATCGTCTTCCGCGGCCAGGAGCGGCGAGCGATGAAGCCGCATCATGCGGTCCGCCAGGGCATAGCCCGCACCTTTCAGAACGTCGCTCTGTTCAAGGGCATGTCCACGCTCGACAACATCATGGCCGGTCGCTCGGTTATGATGCATCGCAGCCTGTTCTGGCAGATGCTGTGGCACGGACCGGCGCTTAGGGAGGAGATCGAGCACCGCGAAAAGGTCGAGGAGATCATAGACTTCCTCGAAATCCAGCACATCCGCCGCACCCCCGTCGGCAAGCTGCCCTACGGGCTGCAGAAGCGCGTCGAGCTTGGCCGCGCGCTCGCCATGGAGCCGTCGCTGCTTCTGCTCGATGAGCCGATGGCCGGCATGAATCTCGAGGAGAAAGAGGATATGAGCCGGTTCATCATCGACGTGAACCGGCAGCGCGGCACGACGATCGCGCTGATCGAGCATGATATGGGCGTGGTCATGGACCTTTCCGACCGCGTCGTAGTTCTCGACTACGGCAAAAAGATCGCCGACGGCACGCCCGATGCCGTGAAATCCAACCAAGACGTCATAGACGCCTATCTCGGCGTCGCGCATTGAAAGGAAAACGACATGGATATCGCAACCCTGCCGCTGTCGCCGCTGATCGCTCTGATTGCCGGCGTGTTGATCCTGATCGTACCGCGGCTTCTGAATTACATCGTCGCGATCTATCTGATCATCGTCGGCCTGCTCGGGCTGTTCCCGCAACTGACGGGCTGAGGCGCATGGGTGTGGCGGGGGGAGAATCAAGGTGAGCCAGCGTCCGAAACCCACGGCCGCGTCGAACTTCCCGCCGCCGGAACAGAGCGGCGTGCGAATGCATGAAGTGTCGCCGTTGTCGGCCAACTGGTATCATCTGAACCGCTACGATTTCGATCTCCGCCTTGCGGACGGCTCCTGGCAGCGGCAGACGCGCGAGGCCTACGATCGCGGCAACGGGGCTACGATCCTGCTCTACAACCGCGCGCGGCGCAGCGTCGTACTGACGCGGCAGTTCCGGCTCCCCGCTTTCCTGAACGGCGTTGTGGACGGCCAGATGATAGAGGCGGCGGCCGGGCTGCTTGACGATGACAGCCCGGGCGATGCAATCCGCCGCGAAGCGGCCGAGGAAACAGGCTATCGCATCGGCGATGTCGAGCCCGTCTTCGACATCTTCATGAGTCCGGGTTCGGTCACCGAGCGGCTGCATTTCTTCATGGCCGAATACGATCCCTCGGACCGCCCTACCAATGGCGGCGGCGCCGACGGCGAGAACGAGAACATCGAGGTTCTGGAAATCAGTTTCGACCGCGCTCTCGCTATGGTGGAGAGCGGCGAAATACGCGACGCCAAGACCATTCTGCTGCTTTATCACATGCGCCTGCGGGGTATCCTATGAACCTGATTGAAGGCATTTTCATCAAGCCCTTCGCCGACATGGCCGCCGCGCCGGATTTTCTCCTCCAGGTGCTTTGGGAGGGGCTGGTCGCCGGCGTGCTCTACGCGCTGATAGCGCTCGGCTTCGTGCTCATCTACAAATCCTCGCGCATCTTCAATTTCGCGCAAGGCATCATGGTGGTGTTCGCAGCGCTCACCCTGGTCGGCCTCTACGAAAAGGGCGTGCCGGCGCTGCTTGCCCTGCCGCTGACTTTGGTCGTCATGTTCATCCTGGCTGTGGTCATCGAGCGCGTGGTGCTGCGCCCGCTCGTCAACCAGCCCGACATCATTCTGTTCATGGCCACGATCGGCATCACGCTGTTCCTGATCGGCTTCGGCGAGATCATCTTCGGCGGCGAAAACAAGGTGATGATCACCGAACAGCTCTTCATCCCGACGGGCAGCTTCACCTTCGAGCCGTTCGGCGGCTTCGTTTCGATCGAACAGAAGGATCTGACCGCGGTCGTCGGCGCGGTGCTTCTGGTCGCAGGGCTCATCTTCTTCCTTAACAAGTCGAAGATGGGCCGCGCCATCCGCGCGCTCGGCGACGACCACCAGGCCGCGCTCTCCGTCGGCATATCGCTGTCGACCATCTGGGTGCTGGTCTGGTTCATCGCCGGAGTCATCGCGCTCGCCACCGGCATCGTCTGGGGAGCCCGCGCCGGCGTCTCATTCGCGCTGGAAGTCATCGCCTTCAAGGCGCTGCCGGTGCTGATGCTGGGCGGTCTGGAATCGGTGCTCGGCGCTATCATCGGTGGCCTCGCCATCGGCATCCTGGAAAAGCTGTTCGAGATCTACTGGGGCCAGCCGCTGCTCGGCGGCAACACCGAGACCTGGTTCGCCTTCGTCTTCGCACTGATCGTGCTTCTGTTCCGGCCGCAGGGCCTGTTCGGCGAAAAGATCATCGAGCGGGTGTGAAGGAGAAGCCATGCTCTACCGCACCGCAGGCCAGTTCAAGACCAGCTACGAGGCAGACCACGCGCTGTTCCCGGTCAAGCAGGATGCATGGCTGCTCGCCTTCATCCTCGTCATGGCGTTCGTCGTCTTTCCGCTAACGGCCAGCGAATTCACCTTCAATGCGCTGCTCGTCCCGGTGCTGATCTATGCGCTCGCTGCCCTCGGCCTCAACATCCTCACCGGCTATGCAGGGCAGCTCTCGCTCGGCACGGGCGCGTTCATGGGTGTCGGCGCCTACGCGTGCTACAAGCTGATCACCATTTTCCCGGAGCTGAATATTCTCGTCGCCATCGCGCTGTCGGGCTTCTTTTCGGCCGCTGTCGGGGTCGCCTTCGGCCTGCCCTCGCTCAGGATCAAAGGCTTCTATCTAGCCATCGCTACGCTGGCGGCGCAGTTCTTCCTGGTCTGGCTGTTCGAGAAGTGGGCCTGGCTCTACAATTACAATGCCTCGGGCGCGATCCAGGTGCCCAATATCCAGATGTTCGGCGTCACGGTAACCGGGCCGCGCGCCTCCTCGATCGTGCAGTATTATTTCGTACTCGTCGTCGTCTGCGCCGTGACCTGGCTCGCCATCAACATCACGCGCGGCCGCATCGGCCGCATATGGAAGTCGGTGCGCGACATGGACATCGCCGCCGAACTGGTCGGCATCAATCTCATGAAGGCGAAGCTGTCGGCTTTCGCCGTATCGTCCTACATCGTCGGCATTTCGGGCGCGCTGTTCGTGTTCCTGTGGCGGGGTGCGGCCGAGCCGAACCTGTTCGACATTCCGCTGTCGTTCCGGGTGCTGTTCATCGCCATTATCGGCGGGCTCGGCTCGATCCTCGGCAACTATCTCGGCGCGATCCTGATCGTGGCGCTGCCGGTCATCATCGGCACGCTGCCGGCCGCCTTCGGCATTCCGATCAGCTCATCTATGGCGGAACATCTCAACACCATGATCATAGGCGGGCTGATCATCATGTTCCTGATTGTGGAGCCGCACGGGCTGGCGCGCTTCTGGGCAATCATCAGGGAGAAACTGATCATGTGGCCGTTTCCGCATTAGGTCGATCAGAAGCGGCCGAAAGGATACGGGGTTGGTTCGCCCGATCCGTAACGGAGAAACGAACAAGTGGAGGAAATGAAAATGAAAAGACTGCTGAAGACCACCCTGCTTTGCGCGGCGCTCGCCGCAGGAACGGTGCTCGCCGCTCCGGCCATCGCCCAGGACAGCGTCAGCCTGCCCAACCTCAGCTATCGGACAGGTCCGTTCGCATCCACCGGCATCCCGCTGATGAACGGCCAGCGCGACTACATGATGATGCTCAACGAGCGCGACGGCGGCATGAACGGCGTCACGCTCGGCTATGAGGAGTGCGAGACCGGCTACAACACCGAAAAGGGCGTCGAGTGCTACGAAAAGACCAAGGCGACTGGCATCGTCACCCAGCCCTGGTCGACCGGCATCACGCTGCAGGTTCTGCCGAAATCCAATGTCGACAAGATCCCGATTCTTGCGCCGGGCTACGGCTTCTCGGCCATGCAGGACGGCAAGACCTTCCAGTGGGCGTTCAATCCGCCGGCCTCCTATTGGGACGGCGCCAACATGATCCTGCAGGCGATCTCGGACGGCAATCTTGACAGCCTGCAGGGCAAGAAGATCGCGCTTCTGCATCTCGACCATCCCTACGGCAAGGAGCCGATCCCGCTGTTCGAGCAGGCTGCCGAGAAGCACGGCTTCACGCTCCTGCCCATACCGGTCGGTCTCAAGGAGATGCAGAACCAGTCGGCGCAGTGGCTGCAGATCCGGCGCGAGCGGCCTGATTTCGTGCTGATGTGGGGCTGGGGCGCAATGAACGCCGGCGCCATCACCGAAGCGGTCAAGACCAAATATCCGATGAACCAGTTCGTCGGCATCTGGTGGTCCGGTCACGACGGCGACATGAAGGTCTCCGGCGAGGCGGCCAAGGGCTATCGCGCGATTTCGTGGAGCCTGCCGAATTCGAACGCGCCGGCCATGCAGGACATCAAGAAGCACGTCGTCGATGCAGGCAAGTCGATGATCGACCAGTCCAGCGGCGAGTTCGACTGGGTGTTCTACCAGCGCGGCGTGCTGATCTCTGCGATGCTTGCTGAAGGCGTGAAAGTCGCACAGGAGCATTTCGACGCCAAGGTGATCGATGCCGAGCAGCTGCGCTGGGGTCTGGAAAACCTCAAATTCGATGAGGCCCGGATCGCCGAACTCGGCCTCGAGGGCATGATCCCGCCGTTCTCGACAAGCTGCGCCGACCATACCGGCCATTCGGGAGCGTGGATGATCGAATGGGACGGCACGAAGTTCAACAAGGTGTCGGAACTGCTGACTGCCGACCGCGCAGCGATCGACCCACTGGTTGAAACCGCGGCCAAGGAATACGCGGCCGCCAACGCGCCGTGGCCGATCAACGAAGAGTGCAAGATGTAGCGATAGTGCCGCCCCTCATCCGCCTGCGGCACCTTCTCCCCGTTCTTCACGGGGAGAGGGTGAGGGGCAGCGCCTATCTTTGGAAAGATGGAGCCGGCTAAAATGACAGATGCCCTCCCGATAACGCCGCCCGCCACCCCCATTCTCTCGGTCAACAATATCGAGGTGATCTACGATCACGTCATCCTGGTCCTGAAGGGCGTTTCGCTGACCGTGCCGCAGGGCGGCATCACCGCGTTGCTCGGGGCCAATGGCGCGGGCAAGACGACAACCCTGAAGGCGATTTCCAATCTGCTCCACGCCGAGCGCGGCGAGGTCACCAAGGGCTCGATCGTGTTCGAGGGCGACGAAGTCCAGGCGCTGTCGCCGAACGATCTGGTCAGGCGCGGCTGCATTCAGGTCATGGAGGGTCGCCATTGCTTCGGCCATCTCACGGTCGAGGACAATCTGATGACCGGCGCGTTCACGCGCCGCGACGGCAAGGCAGCGATCCGCGAGGATCTTGATCTCGTCTACGAATATTTCCCGCGCCTCAAAGTGCGCCGGTCAAGCCAGGCCGGCTACACGTCGGGCGGCGAACAGCAGATGACGGCAATCGGCCGGGCGCTGATGAGCCGGCCGAAAATGATCCTGCTCGACGAGCCGTCCATGGGGCTCGCTCCGCAGCTAGTGGAAGAAATCTTCGAGATCGTGAAGAAGCTGAACGAGGAGCAGGGCGTGTCCTTCCTGCTCGCCGAGCAGAACACCAATGTCGCGCTGCGCTTCGCCAAATACGGCTACATCCTCGAATCGGGCCGCATCGTGCTCGACGGCGAGGCTTCGGCGCTGCGCGAAAATGAAGACGTAAAGGAGTTTTACCTCGGCGTAGCCGGCGAGGGCCGCAAGTCGTTCAAGGACGTGAAGCACTACAAGCGCCGGAAGAGATGGTTGGCCTGAGGGGGATTACACCCTCAAACGTGCACCTCTCCATAGGTCGCTTCGACGGTTTCGACGTCGGGGCTTAACGCCATGAAGACCAGCCACCCGTAGAAGCC
This sequence comes from Mesorhizobium sp. WSM2240, assembly GCF_040438645.1. Lineage (NCBI taxonomy): Bacteria > Pseudomonadati > Pseudomonadota > Alphaproteobacteria > Hyphomicrobiales > Phyllobacteriaceae > Mesorhizobium > Mesorhizobium sp. WSM2240. The sequence continues at coordinate 4,289,316 of NZ_CP159253.1, read as the reverse complement.
GATCACGGCGAGCATGATGGCCCAGCCGGGTACCGGCCCGAATGCCGCGCTGCCGACGATTTCGTTGACGGACCAGGCCAGTTCGCGCGCCACTCCTTCGTCCTGCAGCTTGGGCGTCGAGATCTTCAGCACCCAAGCCAGAAGCAGGATCAAAAACATCCAGAAATAGTTTCGCTTCAGCCGCCGCGACATGGCCACGCGCAGAGGGATCAGGAAACGCGGCTTGCGAAGATCCTGGCCGAGGATTTTGCCCCAGCCGCCATCCGGGTCCGGCATCGGCGCGAGAATCTGGGCGAAGTAGTTCTTCTCCAGCCGGCGCACGCGGCCGCGATAGACGTCGAAGAAGCGGTAGCGCCGCGCCTCTATCAGGAGCAGCAACTGCACCAGAACCATGGCGAACAGAAGCACGCCGTGGTGCGATGTCGGCGAGGACAGCGACAGCGACAGCATGGCCGCCACGCCGGTGATCGCCCAGTTGGTGGTGCGGTCGATACGGTCGCGCCAGCCCGCCATCCGGCCCATCTCGGCGCGGTGGTAATGCGCCAGTACGGTGATGTATTCGGAGGAGGTCGCCGGAAATGGAGGGACCTCCCATCTTGCGATGTTGTCCTCGCTCGGTCGTTCGCGAGTCTCGTCCATGTCTGCCTCCCAACCGGAACCTCCACGTCCATTTTAACGCGCGTTCGGGCAGAAACGCTCCGGCGAAAAATCGATTCGCCAAGGGAGTAGGGCGTGGTTGCGTCGCACCTGCCGCGTTTTGGCTGATCTCTTGTCGCATCCGGAAGGGTAATCGCGGCATTGCCCTGGCGCGCCGTTTTCGCTATGTGCGCAGGAAAGCATTTTCAAGGGGTTTATTGATGGCTGACCACGCGCCGAACGGCCCGCTCGAAATGGGCGCCGACATGGACTATTCCGAGCACGAGAAAACCTATCTGGGATTTCTGCTTCTCGCCAAATACGGTTCGCTGGTCTGCCTGGCCCTGCTTGCGGCGATGGCGTTCGGCTTCTTCACCAATGCCGGCTTCTTTTCCGCCTTGTTCCTTTTTCTGATCATTTGCGTCATCGGCATCTACCTGATCCGCCGCGCGCCGAGGCACGTCGCCTGACCATTCGTCCCGGCCGCGGGTTCTCCGCGTCCGATTGAAATCCAGCCGAAGAGGGACACGCGGTGGGGCAGATTGTCTTCGTTCCGAAGGAAGTGGATTCGAACGAGCCGCGTGTCGCGGCTTCGCCGGATACGGTGAAGCGGATTTCCGGGCTTGGGCTGGACATTGTCGTCGAGGCGGGCGCCGGCACCCTGTCGCGCATCACCGACGAGGAGTTCGCCAAGGCGGGCGCCACCATTGGTTCCGCATCCGATGCGGCCCGTGCGGATGTGATTCTGAAGGTTCGCCGTCCCAACGCGACGGAGCTCAAATCCTACAAGCGCGGCGCGTCCGTCATCGCCATCATGGATCCCTACGGCAACGACGCGGCGGTGGCCGCGCTCGGCAAAGCCGGCGTCACTGCATTCTCGATGGAATTCATGCCGCGCATCACCCGGGCGCAGGTCATGGACGTGCTTTCCTCGCAGGCCAATCTCGCCGGCTACCAGGCGGTCATCGACGGCGCGGCGGAATATGACCGCGCGCTGCCGATGATGATGACGGCGGCCGGCACCGTGCCGGCGGCGAAGGTGTTCGTCATGGGCGTCGGTGTCGCCGGCCTGCAGGCGATCGCCACGGCGCGCCGCATGGGCGCGATCGTCACCGCCACCGATGTGCGCCCCACCGTGAAGGAGCAGGTCGCCTCGCTCGGCGCAAAATTCCTGGCGGTCGAGGACGAGGAGTTCAAGGCTGCCGAGACGGCGGGCGGCTACGCCAAGGAAATGTCGAAGGAATACCAGGCCAAGCAGGCGGCGCTGATAGCCGAGCACATCGCCAAGCAGGACATCGTCATCACCACCGCACTGATCCCCGGCCGGCCGGCGCCGAAGCTGGTCTCCGCCGCCATGGTGCAATCGATGAAGTCCGGTTCGGTCATCGTCGATCTCGCGGTCGAGCGCGGCGGAAATGTCGAGGGCGCTGTGCCCGGCCAGGTGGTAACCACCGCCAACGGCGTCAAGATCGTCGGCCATCTGAATGTGCCGGGCCGCGTCGCGGCATCCGCTTCGCTGCTTTATGCGCGCAATCTGTTCGCATTCCTCGAAACCATGGTCGACAAATCGACGAAGCTACTCGCGATCAACCGTGACGACGAACTGGTCAAGGCGACCATGCTGACCGATGCCGGCCGCGTGGTGCATCCGAACTTCGCGGGCAAGGAAGCCAAGCCCGCCGCCGATCCTGCGGTCAAGAAGGCTGCCAAGGGCACCGAGCCCGGCCTCGACGTCGCGCCGAAGAAAACCGCCGCGAAGAAGCCGGCGGCAGCCAGGAAACCGGCGGCGGCGAAGCCCAGGCCGGTGACGCCCGGCAAGAACAGGGGAGACGCGTGATGGAAAAGACCGCTCTCGAACAGGCGCTGGACCAGCTTGAGCAGGCCGTCGCCACGGCGCGCGCCGCACTCGAAAGCACCGAAGCGGCAGGCGATGCGGCCGGAGCCGCAGCCCTGGCGGTTTCGGGCGGCGTGGTCGATCCCTTCGTCTTCCGCTTCGCGATCTTCGTGCTCGCCATCTTCGTCGGCTACTACGTCGTCTGGTCGGTGACGCCGGCGCTGCACACGCCGCTGATGGCCGTCACCAACGCGATCTCGTCCGTCATCGTGGTCGGTGCGCTGCTCGCCGTCGGCATCTCGGCCTCGGGCCTGGCGACCGGCTTCGGCTTTGTCGCGCTCACGCTGGCCTCGGTCAACATCTTCGGCGGCTTTCTCGTCACCCAGCGCATGCTTGCGATGTACAAGAAGAAGGAAAAGTGAAGTGAACGCCAACCTCGCTTCCTTCCTCTATCTCGTCTCCGGAATCCTGTTCATCCTTGCGCTGCGTGGCCTGTCGCATCCGACGACCAGCCGCCAGGGCAATATTTACGGCATGATCGGCATGGGCATCGCCATCGTCACGACGCTGGCGCTGGCGACGCCGGGCGCCGGCGGCCTGGCGCTGATCGTGCTGGGTCTGACGATCGGCGGCGGCGTCGGCGCGGTCACCGCGCGGCGCATCCCGATGACCTCGATGCCGCAACTCGTCGCGGCCTTCCACTCGCTGGTCGGCCTGGCGGCAGTGATGGTTGCCGCCGCAGCCATGTACGCGCCGACGAGCTTCGACATAGGCACCGTGGGCGACATTCACAGCCAGGCGCTGGTCGAGATGAGCCTCGGCGTCGCCATCGGCGCCGTCACCTTCACCGGCTCGGTCATCGCCTTCCTGAAGCTCGACGGCCGCATGTCGGGCAAGCCGATCATGCTGCCCGGCCGCCACGCCATCAATGCGGCGTTGGGCGCGGCGCTCATCGTGCTGATCGTGCTCCTCGTCACCACTGAAAGCCTCGCCGTCTTCTGGCTGATCGTGGCCGTCTCGCTGGTGCTTGGGGTGCTTCTGATCGTGCCGATCGGCGGCGCCGATATGCCGGTCGTTGTGTCGATGCTCAACTCCTATTCCGGCTGGGCGGCGGCCGCACTCGGCTTCACGCTCGGCAATCTGGCGCTGATCATCACCGGCGCGCTGGTCGGCTCGTCGGGCGCGATCCTGTCCTACATCATGTGCAAGGGCATGAACCGCTCGTTCATCTCGGTCATCCTCGGCGGCTTCGGCGGCGAGACCTCGGCGGCCGCGGATGACGGTATAGAGCGCACGGTCAAGCAGGGTTCGGCCGACGACGCCGCCTATCTGATGATGAACGCGCAGAAGGTCATCATCGTGCCGGGCTACGGCATGGCGGTCGCCCAGGCGCAGCATGCGCTGCGCGAGATGGCCGACAAGCTGAAAGCCGCCGGCGTCGAGGTGAAATACGCGATCCACCCGGTCGCCGGCCGCATGCCCGGACACATGAACGTGCTGCTCGCCGAGGCCAACGTGCCCTATGACGAAGTGTTCGAACTCGAAGACATCAACAGCGAGTTCGCGCAGGCCGACGTCGCCTATGTGATCGGCGCCAACGACGTGACCAACCCGTCGGCGCGCGACGACAAGTCTTCGCCGATCTACGGCATGCCGATCCTCGATGTCGACAAGGCGCGCACCTGCCTGTTCGTCAAGCGCTCGCTCGGCTCCGGCTACGCCGGCATCGACAACACGCTGTTCTACAAGGACGGCACCATGATGCTCTTGGGCGACGCCAAGAAGATGACCGAGGAAATCGTCAAGGCGATGGACCACTGATAGCCATCGCCGACGCCTTAGCCGCTTCGCTCTCAATCTCCCGGGTCGGGGATCTTTAGCGCCGTTCCGCATGCTTTGCAGTGCACAGCGTCGACGTCGTGCCGCTGCAGCCCACAGACCGGGCAGGGGAAGAACACCTTGCCGGGCCGGAAGATCGCTTGGGCGAGACGCACGAACAGCGATATGCCGATGATCATGGTCGCGATCGAGGTGAGCTTGCCCCATGGGCCGGGTAGCACGATGTCGCCGAAGCCCGTCGTGGTCACAGTCGCCACGGTGAAATACAGCGCATCGACATAGCCCTCGATCCCGGAGCCTTCGCGGAAGAAGAAGGTGTAGACGAAGCCGGTGACCACGAACAGAAAGGTCAGGAGGTTGATCACCGCGTGGGCCGCGCCGCGCCATGTCGAGTAGCCCGCGCGGCGCAGCGGCCGCCACAACATACCGCTGCGCGATAGCGACCACAGGCGCAGGATTCGCAGGAAGCCAAGATTGGCCAGCGTATAAGGCATGAGCAGCGTGACGAGGATGAAGATGTCGACCAGCACGGTCGACTGCTTCAGCCAGCGCAGCACGTCGGACGAAGCAAGGCCGCGCATGACGATGTCGCCGGCCAGCAGCGCCGCCACAGAATAATCCACCCACAGGAATGACGGCTGGTCCCTCAGCACTGGCGAAGCGATGAAGAAGGCGATGATGGCAAGATCAACCAGGATCACGGCCATCTGGAAGCGGAGCGCCGTCGGCGAACTGCCATGATAAAGGATGCGCAAAGCATCGCGGAACCGGTCGAAGGCCGTTCCGCTGTTTTCGGTCGCGTCATTTCCAGACTGCATCACTGCTGGATAGCCCTTTGGCGGCGGCCGCGTCCAGCGCGAACAGCGCGGGCTTCATGCCTGCGATTCAGCGTGCGCTTGACGCGGGAACAGTTCGATGCAAAGTTAATCCGTAACTAAGATATACATTCCATAAAACTGGAATAAGGGAGGAACGAATGAAGCGCATCGTGCAAGTATTCGCCTCGCTCACCGCCGTACTGTGGTCGGCCACGAGCCTGGCAATAGCCGAACCCGCCAAAGGCGGCGTGATCGACGTCGCCACTATCGGCGAACCGCCGACGCTGGACCCGATGGCCTCGACGGCTGACCTCGTCGGCATCGTGACCCAGCACATGTTCGAGACGCTCTACACATTCGACGTCAAATGGGGCGTTACACCGCTTCTGGCGGCCGACATGCCGCAAATCTCGACCGACGGGCTGACCTACACGATCCCGCTGCGAGCCGGCATCAAGTTCCACGACGGCAATTCCATGACGTCCGCGGATGTCGTCGCCTCGCTGCAGCGCTGGATGAAGATCGCCACCCGCGGCAAGCAGGCCGCCGAGACCATCACCGCCGTGGAGGCCGTCGACGACGGCACGGTGAAAATCACGCTCTCCAAGCCGTTCGCGCCGCTGCTGGCGCTGCTCTCGCTGAACAACGCCGCCGCCATCATCATTCCCGCCGCCAATGCGGCCGAGGAGCCGCTTGCGACCTTCATCGGCACCGGCCCCTACATGCTCAAGGAGCGCAAGCCGGACCAGTTCATCCAGCTCGTGCGCTTCGATGGCTACGTCTCGCGCGAAGGCGAGCCGGACGGCTATGGCGGCGCGCGCAAGCAGTATCTCGACGAGATCCGCTTCGTGCCTGTCCCCGATCCCAACACCCGCGTCGAAGGCGCGGTCGCCGGCCAGTTCGCCTATGTCGACCAACTCCCGGTCGAATCGTTCGAGCGCGTTTCCGGCGGCAAGACCGAGGCGGTGCTGCTGAAGCCGTTCGGCTGGCCGGTCTTCGTCATGAACACAAAGGAAGGACTGAACTCCGACATCCGCATCCGCAAGGCCATCCAGGCGGCGCTGGCGCCCGAGGACATGCTGCTCGCCGCCTTCGGCTCGACCGATTTCTTCAGCGTCGACGGCGCCATGTATCCGGAAGGCTACGCCTGGCATACCGAGGCCGGCACCGAGCCCTACAAGCCAGCCGGCGACACGGAAGCCGCCGCCGCCTTGCTCAAGGAGGCAGGCTATGACGGCTCCAAGCCGCTGCGCATCCTGACCAGCCGCCAGTACGAGTTTCACTACAAGATGGCGCAGGTCGCCCAGGCCTATCTCGAGCAAGCCGGCTTCAAGGTACAGCTCGACGTGGTCGAATGGGCGACGCTGACCAAGAACCGCGCCGATCCGGCCTTGTGGGACATCTACATCACCCACAGCCCGTTCCTGCCCGAGCCCTCGCTCACCGGCATCATGTCCGACACTTCGCCGGGCTGGTGGGTCTCCGACACCAAGCAAGCGGTGCTCGGCGCGTTCAACGCCGAAGCCGATCCGGCCAAGCGCGTCGCACTCTGGGCCGATGTGCAGAAGGCGATCTATGAGGAGGTTCCGGCCTACAAAGTCGGCAACTTCAATGCGCTCGCCGCGCAGTCGCCCGACCTCGAAGGCGTGGCTCCGGCTCCGTGGCCCTATTTCTGGAACGCCTATTTCGAGAAGAAATAGCCCTTCCACACCGCCGCGCATCCTCCCACACTGCGCGGACGAGAGCGGAGCGGCGGATCAAAAATCCGGCGCTCCGCATCCGCCCCGATCAACCAGAGCAAACAGCCATGTTGCGCGCAGCCCTCAACCGCCTGTTCGGCATGCTCGTCGTGATGGCGCTGGTCGTCACCGTCGTATTCGTCATCGTGCGCGTCACGCCGGGCGACCCAGCCGCCGTCATGCTCGGCCCCGATGCTTCGGCCGAAGACATAGAGCAGTTGCGCGAGAAACTCGGGCTGAACGGGACTATCGTCGAGCAGTTCGCGAACTATGTCGCGGGCGTGCTGCGCGCCGATTTCGGCCAGTCGATCTTCCTCGGCCAGCCGGTCACCGAGGCGTTGATGGACCGCGCCGAACCGACCTTCTTTCTCACCATCTTCTCGTTGCTGATCGCCACCGTCATCGCGCTGCCGGTCGGCATATTGTCGGCCTACTGGCGCGGCTCGTTCTTCGATCAGGCTGCGACTGCGCTCGCAATGTTCGCGGCCAGCGTGCCGAGCTTCTGGCTCGGCCTGCTGTTCATCCAGTTCTTCGCCGTGCATCTCGGCTGGTTCGCCACCTCAGGCTATGGCGGTCCGGGCACGACGCTGTTCGAGCGCCTGCACTATCTCGTGCTGCCGGCTTTCGCGCTCGGCCTGGTCAGTTCGGCGCTGATCACCCGCTTTACCCGCGCCTCAATGTTGGACGTGCTCAACGACGACTATGTGCGCACGGCGCGCTCCAAGGGCATGAGCGAATGGCGCGTGGTTCTGAAGCATGCGCTGAAGAACGCGCTAATCCCGATCCTGACCGTGATCGGCCTGACCGCAGCGCTGCTGATCTCGGGCGCAGTCGTCACCGAGACGGTGTTCGGCCTGCCCGGCGTCGGCAACCTCGTTGTTTCTGCGGTCTTGCGGCGCGACTACCCCGTCATCCAGGGCGCGCTGCTGGTCATCGCCGGCCTCTATGTGCTGGTCAATTTCGGCATCGACATGCTCTACCTCCTGATCGATCCGCGGGTGCGCTACTGATGGCCGCGATTGCTCCAGCGCTGCAGAGCGAGCCGAACATTCTGTCGCGGCTGGTCGGGCGGCGCACCTCGCTCATCGGCATCGTCATTCTGGTGGTCATTGCCGCTGCTGCGCTGCTTGCGCCGGTGATCTCGCCCTATTCGCCGTCGAAACTCTCCATCGCCAACCGCCTGCACGCGCCGGAGATGGCGCATCTGTTCGGCACCGACGATCTCGGCCGCGACATCTTCACCCGCATGCTTTATGCCGGCCGCACCTCGCTCACGGTGGGCTTTGCGGTCGTGGTGTTCTCGTCGACCATCGGCATCGTGCTCGGCCTGACCGCCGGCTTCTTCCGCAGGCTCGACCAGCCGGTCTCGCGCCTCATCGACGCGATGATGGCGTTTCCCGACATACTGCTCGCCATCGCGCTGGTGGCGGCGCTGGGCGCTTCGGCCACCAATGTCGTGATCGCGCTCGGCATCGTCTATGCGCCGAGGCTGGCGCGCGTCATCCGCGCTTCCACGCTGGTCATCCGCGAACTGCCCTATGTCGAGGCGGCGCGGGCGCTCGGCGTGCCGACGCCGGTCATCCTGGTGCGCCACGTGCTGCGCAACGTCACCTCGCCGCTTCTGGTGCAGGGCACCTTCATCTTCGCCAATGCCATCCTGGCGGAAGCCGGCCTGTCGTTCCTCGGCGTCGGCATATCGCCCGACACGCCGACCTGGGGCACGATGATCAGCGTCGGCCGCCAGTACATGGACCAGGCGAGCTGGATGATGTTTTTCCCGGGCGCGGCGATCGTGCTCACCGTTCTGTCGCTGCAACTGGTTGGCGACGGCCTGCGCGACCTTCTCGACCCGCGACTTGCGAAGGACATCTGACACATGATCGGCAACCGTTTTAAGCCCGCCGCCCAGCCGCTGCTCCTCAAGGGCGCAAAGCCGATCGGCTTCGGCGAAAAGTTAATGTCCGACACGCCGCTGGACATAATGATCGGCAGGGACGGCCGCATCGCCGAAGTCTCGGCGCGGATCGAAGCCGACGGCGACGTCCGCATCGTCGAAGCCAAAGGCGCATTCGTGTCGCCGGGCTGGACCGACCTTCATGTCCATGTCTGGTATGGCGGCACCGACATATCGCTGAAGCCGGAGCAATGCGGCGCAACGCGCGGCGTCACCACCATGGTAGACGCCGGCTCGGCCGGCGAGGCCAATTTCCATGGCCTGCGCGAATTCATAATTGAGCCCGCCCGCGAAAACATTTACGCATTCCTCAATCTCGGTTCGATCGGCCTCGTCGCCTGCAACCGCGTCAGCGAACTCATCGACATGCGCTCGATCGACATCGACCGCACCATCGCCGCGGTCGAGGCCAATCGCGAAGTGATTGTCGGGCTGAAGGTCAGGGCCAGCGCCGTCATCACCGGCGGCTGGGATCTCGCACCGGTCAAGCTTGCAAAAAAACTCTGCCGAATTCTGAAGCTGCCGCTGATGGTGCATGTCGGCGAACCGCCGCCTCTCTACGACGATGTGCTCGGCGTGCTCACCGAGGGCGACATCGTCACCCACTGCTTCAACGGCAAGGCCGGCGGTTCGATCCTGGAGGACGAGGACCTTTATCAGCTCGCCGAACAGGCGGCGGCGCGCGGCATCGTGCTCGATGTCGGCCATGGCGGCGCATCCTTCTCCTTCGACGTGGCGAAGGCGGCTTTGTCGCGCGGGCTGAAACCGCGGACGATCTCGACCGACCTGCACAACCGTTCGCTCGACGGCTCGGTCTGGGACATGGCGACCACAATGTCCAAACTTCTGTCGCTCGGGATGAAGCTCGACGATGTCGTGGCGGCCTCGACCACAGCGCCGCGCCGCGCCATCCGCCTGCCGGCGGACAATCTGCTGGAAAAGGGCAAACCGGCCGAATTCACCCTGTTCGACGTGGTCGATTCGGATCTGACGGTGAAGGATTCGCAGGGCGCGACCAGCCGGCTCAACCGGCTCTTCGAGCCGCGCTACGCCGTCCTCGGCGCGGAAGCTGTGACGGCGCATAGGCATGTGCCGGCGGAAGGCTCGAACGACGGGCACGCCTGTCCGCATTGCGGGTGGAAGTCATGACCGCGACGCTGGACGCCGACACCATTCTTTCGGTCCGGGACCTGAAGACCTGGTTCGTGACCCGCCGCATGACGGCCAAGGCCGTCGACGGCGTCACTTTCGACCTGAAGCGCGGCGAGACGTTGGCCGTGGTCGGCGAATCCGGCTCGGGCAAGTCGGTGACAAGCCTGTCGATCATGGGTCTTCTGTCGCGGCCGGGCGCGATCGCCGGCGGAAGCATCCTCTTCCGCGACCGCAAGGAGCGGGTCCACGACCTCGCCGCCTTCGGCCCGAAGGATTTTCGCAAGATCCGCGGCCGCGAGATCGCCATGATCTTCCAGGAGCCGATGACCAGCCTGAACCCGCTCTACACTGTCGGCGACCAGATCGGGGAGATGATCGCGCTGCACGAGCCGATCGGCCGGAGCGAGGCGCGCAGCCGCGCGCTCGAGATGCTGAGGCTGGTCGAAATCCCCGACGCCGCATCGCGCCTCGACGACTACCCGCACCAGATGTCGGGCGGAATGCGCCAGCGTGTCATGATCGCCATGGCGCTCGCCTGCGGCCCTTCGCTGCTGATTGCCGACGAGCCGACGACGGCGCTCGACGTCACCATCCAGGCGCAGATCCTCGATCTCCTCCGTCGGCTGCAGGCGCAGTTCGGCATGTCGATCCTGTTCATCACCCACAATCTCGGCGTCGTCGCCGAGATCGCGCACAATGTCGTGGTCATGTATGGCGGCCGCGTCGTCGAGCAGGCTCCGGTCAACGATCTGTTCGCGCACCAGCGCCATCCCTACACGCGCGGCCTGCTCGCCTGCACGCCCAACGCCGCGCGCGACATAAGCCCGGACGGCGAGCGGCAGGCGCTCTATTCGATCCCCGGCAGCGTGCCGCCGATCACGGCTTTGCCGCCCGGCTGCGCCTTCGAGCCGCGCTGCAAATTCGCGCTGAAGGCCTGCCGCGAAGCGCCGCCACCGCTTGTTGCCGCCGGCGTAGGCTTTTCGCGGTGCATCAGGAGCGCCGAGCTATGAGCGCCGCCGCCAAGCGCCTCCCCGACCAGAGCTGGCAATCGCCAGCCGAACAGCCTGTCCTGCTCAGCGTCGAAGGCCTGACAAAGCATTTTCCCGGACGCGGCGGCCGTATCGTGCATGCCGTCGAGGACGTCAGCTTCGAGGTGCGAAAGGGCGCAACCGTCGGGCTGGTTGGCGAATCCGGCTCCGGCAAGACCACCGCCGGCCGCTCCATCCTACGGCTGGTCGAGCCGAGCGGCGGCAAGGCGGTCTTCGACGGCGTCGACCTGTTCTCGCTCACGCCGCGCGAGATGCGCGCCTATCGCCGGCGGCTGCAGATCGTCTTCCAGGATCCGTTCTCCAGCCTCAATCCGCGCATGCGCATTGCGGCGATCATCGGCGAAGCGCTCGACGCGCGCGGTTTTTCGCGCGGAAAGAAAAGGGCCGAGCGCATCGCCGAATTGTTGACGCTGGTCGGCCTCTCGCCGGACCATGCTTCCCGCTTCCCGCATGAATTCTCGGGCGGCCAGCGCCAGCGCATCGGCATTGCACGCGCGCTCGCAGTCGAGCCGGAATTCGTGGTCGCCGACGAGCCGGTTTCGGCGCTCGACGTCTCGGTCCAGGCGCAGGTGCTCAATTTGTTGAGCGAATTGCAGAAGAGCCTCGGCCTCACCATGCTGTTCATCGCCCACGATCTCTCGGTGGTCGAATATCTCTGCGACGAGGTGGTGGTGATGTATCTCGGCCGCGTCATGGAGCGGGGGCCGAGCCGCCGCGTCTACGCCGCGCCGCGCCACCCCTACACGAAAGCGCTGCTGGCCACCGCGCCCATACCCGATCCGACCCGGCGGCGCACGCATGTCGCGCTGCATGGCGACATTCCGAGGCCGATCAACCCGCCTTCGGGCTGCGTCTTCCGCACGCGCTGCCCGCTGGCGATTCCGGCCTGCGCCGAAACCATCCCGCCGATCGAGGCGGTCGGCGGAGGCCAGTTCGTTGCCTGCATCCGCCACAACGAAACAGCATCCTGACTGGAGTTTTCATGACCATTTCCGAGCTTCTGAAGCGTCCGGAAACAACGCCGTACGACCGGCTCAAGGCGCTCGGGATTACGCTTCCCGGAGCGCCGCCGCCCATCGCCAATTTCGTCACCCACGTGCTTGAGGGCAACCTTCTCTATCTCTCGGGGCAGGGGCCGAGCGAGGCCGACGGCTCCCTGCATACCGGCAAGGTCGGAGCGGAGATTTCGACGGAAGCCGCCTATGCCCATGCCCGGCTCACCGGCATCAACCTCATCGCGGTCATGCACGAGGCGCTGGGCGACCTTTCCCGCGTGCGCCGCATCGTAAAACTGTTCGGCATGGTCAACGCCACGCCGGATTTCTCCAACCACCCGTCGGTCATCAATGGCTGCTCCGACCTCCTCATCGAAGTGTTTGGCGACAGGGGCGTCCATGCCCGCTCCGCCGTCGGCCACGGCTCGCTGCCCGGCCGCATCACCGTCGAGATCGAAGCAATCGTGGCGGTGGATTGACGCCGATGACCACGACCATCAATTCATGAACTCCCGGAGCCTTTACAGAATGCCGACCAAAGACATCCGCGCCGACCTCGGCCTCCGCCCGGTCATCAATGTTTCCGGCACCATGACCTCCCTTGGCGCTTCCATCGTCGTTCCCGAGGCCGTCGAGGCAGTTTCGGCGATCCTCACCAAATTCGTCGACATGGGCGATCTTCATCGCCGCGCCAGCCAGGTCATCGCCGAACTCACCGGCGCGGAGGCAGGCTTCGTCACCGCTTCCTGCTCGGCGGCGATCAGCCTGGCCGTCGCAGCCAGCATGACGGGGCCCGATCTTGCTGCCATCGAGCGGCTGCCGGACACGACCGGCCTGAAGAACGAAGTCGTCATCCAGTCCGGCCACATGATCAGCTACGGCGCGCCGGTCGAGCAGGGCATAAGGCTGACCGGCGCCAAGGTCGTGCCGGTCGGGCAGGCGACCAGCGCCTCGGCCTATCATCTGCGCGGCGCGATCAACGAGCGCACCGCCGCCGCCGTCTATGTCGTCTCGCACCATGTCGTCGACTACGCCCAGATCCCGCTGAAAATATTCGCGGACGTCGCACACGAACGCGGCGTCCCGGTCATCGTCGATGCTGCCTCCGAATACGACCTCGCCGGCTTCCTCGCAGATGGCGCCGACCTCGTCCTCTATTCCGGCCATAAATTCCTACGCGGCCCGACCTCCGGCATCGTCGCCGGCTCGAAGGCGCTCGTGCGCAACGTCTATCTCCAGAACCGCGGCATCGGCCGCGGCATGAAGGTCGGTAAGGAAGGCATAGTCGGCGCGCTCGCTGCGCTGACGGCGTGGAAGTCGCGCGACCATGAAGGCATCCGCGCGCGCGAGCGCCGCGCACTCGACTGCTGGCTGGAGGCGCTTGCCGGCAAGCCCGGCGTCAGCGCCGAGATCGTGCCCGATCCTACCAACAATCCGCTTGACCGGCTGAAAATCCGCATTGATCCGGCGGAGGCGCGGATCAGCGCCTGGGATCTCGCCGACCGCCTCGCCGCCGGAGATCCGCCGGTGATCGTGCGCGACCACGAGGTCGAGCACGGCTATTTCTACCTCGACCCGTGCAATCTGCATCCGGGCGAGGAGCACAAGGTCGCGGCGAGGCTGACAGAGGAACTGGAAAAGTCCCGCATGTCCAACGAGACGATCGTCACGCCGTTTGCGGAGCGCCTGTTGCGGCAGGAGGCGGCGATCCTGAAATGGCCGGACTGATCGCCGTTCCCGCGCGGGCGGAAACATCCTAATGTACCCTGAACGTTCAATCCTGCGAGCATCCGGCGGATAATGACGAACCTCGATGTAAAGCCCGCCCGCCCGCCCGCCGCCGAGGTGCGCCGTTCGCGCACCAGCGGCATCGATCGGGCGCTGCAGATCCTCGACTTCCTGCAGAAGGTCGAGCGGCCGGCCACCGCCTACGAGATCGCCCGCCACATCGGCGCGCCGCTTTCGACCATTTATGTCATCGTCGACGATCTGGTCGAAAAGGACCTGCTGGGGCGCCAGGAAAACGGCCTGATCTGGCTCGGCCCGCGCCTCTATCACTACGGCCTCACCTATGCGCGCAGCCTCGACCTTCTCACCATAGCCACCGAGGAGATGCACGAACTCGCCGCCGCCTCCGGCGAGACGATTCAGATCTGCGGCCGCGACGGCGACCACATGGTGGTGCTGGCCATGGCCGAAGGTTCGGATCATTTCCAGGTCACCTCGCGCGTCGGCACGCGCAGCCCGCTCAACTGGACGGCGTCGGGGCGGCTTTTGGTCGGCCATCTGCCCGAGGCGGAGCGGCGCGAGATCTTCGCACGCTCGGCCACCGCCTCTCCGACCGGCCGCGCCGAGACCGACACTGGCGTGCTGGCGGCAAGCTCGCACGCGGCGCTGGAGCAGGGACTGTCGATCCAGGCCGGCGAATCCGACTTTTCCGTCGCCTGCATCGCCGCGCCCATCCGCGACAGCCAAGGCGCATGCCGTGCAACCATCTCGATCGTGGTTCCCGACGTGAAGGTCAGGCAGAAGGATCCCGACCTGATCGCGCTGGTGAAAGCCAGCGCGCGCCGCATCGAGTCGCGCCTCGGCTGGCGGCCGGGCAGGACCTAGACCGGTCCGCTGGATTAAGCTTCCCGCAGGACCCGCGAATCGCGGGTCAGCTTCATCGCCGCCAGGCAGCCGACGACGCCCAGCGGCAGGAACGCAAGGAAGATCCAGGCCGCGACGCCGGCGGATGTTTCAGCGCTGAGCCCCTCCGAAAAGCCGCCGACGTTGGCGATTATGCCGGCCACTGCGGCCCCGACCGCATAGCCGATGCGCTGCATGGTCGGCACGCCGGACGACGCCACCGTGCTTTCGGCCGGGTCGGCTGTCGCCACGATCACCCGCGTCACGAACGGCCAGGCGATGCCGAAGCCGCCGCCCTGCAGCACTGCGCAGAACAGGATCAGCGGGATCGACCCCAGCGGTACGGCGTAGGCGAAGCCTGCAATGCCGGCCGCGATCATCAGCGCGCCGCCGCTGATGATCGCTCGCTCGTTGCGCGGCGGCGCGTTGGCGACCAGTATCGACAGGATCGACCACGAGATCGATTCGGCGGCGATGATGTAGCCCGTTGTCAGCACCGGAACGTCGTGCAGGGTGGTCAGGATGAGCGGACCGTAAAGCGCGAAGGAGCAGGTCGCAATCGAGAAGGCGAACACCATGATCATGCCGGTGCCGACGGGCGAGCGCGGATCGAACGGCCTCGTGGGGAACAGGCGCGACGGCGGCTTGCGTGCGTCGAGCACGAAGAACAGCGCGAGCCCGCCAAGGCCGGCTGCCAGGAACAGCGACGAGCGCAGCATCTCGATGTCGACCCCAGCAAGCGCGATCAGGAGCACGCTTGCCGCAAGGCAAGCGAGCGCGGCGAAAGGGAAGGGCGGCAGTGCGACGCCGGCAGCCTTTCGCGTGGTCGCCTCCGGGCTGCGCAGCACGGCGTAGCAGGCGATCGCCATGGCCAGTCCGCCGAAGACGAACAGACCGAATGCCCATCGCCAGGAGAAGGCCTGCGAAATCAGCGCTCCGATCAGCGGACCGGAGAAGGCCGCGACACCCCAGATCGCCGACATGACGCCGAAAAGCTGTGGCCAGATGTTGCGAGGAAAGAGCCGCTCGACGGACACGAAGGCCAGCGACACCAGCGCGCCGCCACCCAGCCCTTCGACCACGCGGCCCGCCAGGAAAACCGGCATGGAAGGCGCCATGGCGCAGACCAGCGCGCCTGCCGCGTAGAGCAGGGCGGCCACCACCATATTGGTGCGCAGCGGCACGTAGCTGACCAGCCGGCCCGCCGCAGCACCGGCAGTGATCGCGCCGATCTCGTAGACTGCGAGCGACCAGCCGACGAATTCCACTCCCGAAAGGTCGCCGACCATGGCAGGCATGACGGTCGCGACCATGGTCTCGTTGGTGGCGTGAAGCAGGATGCCGAGGCTGATGAAGCAAAATCGCGCGAGATCGCCGCTCGCCCACAGCGCCCGCCAGTCCACTCTTTCCGCCCCGGTGTAACTCATGGCCGCCTCGTGGCGGTCATGGATAGGGCGGCTCATCGCGTCCAGCAAGCGGAAGCGTTGGGGCCAGGAGGAGAATCCGGCTGTGCAAACGGCTGAGATGCGCCACTTTGAGACCTTCGTTGACGGAAGGTTTCAGGTCGTTCGCGGAAACGGCCGCGCGTAGAAGGTTCGGAACCGCGAAATCCTGTGGCCAAAAACACGATGTCGGTTGTCGGAAGGCGCACCGGTCGTTCGTCCTCTGGATGCAAAGCGCAAGAACCGGATACCTCACCATGAGAAGATCGTCGTAATCAGGCACATCACCCTCGACAGCGTCATGCAATCACCAGGAGCGTTCCAATGACCCCCACCATCACTGCCTTTGAACGGTCGCCCGATCGCGGCAGGGGTCTGGCGCGCGACATGCGCGTTCGCTGGGCGCTCGAAGAAGTGGGCCAGCCTTACGAGGTCCGTCTTCTTTCGTTCAAAGCGATGAAAGAACCCGCGCATCTCGCGCTTCATCCTTTCGGGCAGATTCCGACCTATGAAGAAGGCGATCTCGCCCTGTTCGAGACGGGGGCGATCGTGTTCCATATCGCGGAGCGCCATGCCGGCCTGCTGCCGGACGATGCGAATGCCCGGGCGCGCGCGATCACCTGGATGTTTGCCGCTCTCAACACGGTGGAGCCGCCGATCGTTGAGCGCGAACAGGCCCCCTACGTGGAGCGCGACGAGACCTGGTACAGCGAAGAACGCCTGTCTTTCCTCGACGATCGCATCCGTGCCCGGCTGGACCAGCTTTCCAGTCGGCTTGGCGATGCCGACTGGCTCGACGGCGCGTTCAGCGCCGGTGATCTACTGATGGTGATGGTGCTGCGCAGACTGGAAGGATCAGGTCTACTGGAGGAATATCCGAACCTGTCCGCCTATGTCGCCCGCGGCGAAGCGCGGCCCGCCTACAAGCGTGCTTTCGAGGCTCAGTTGGCGGTTTTCACCGCCGCATCGACCGGCTGACAAAGGTCCGCTCCGGGCTCGAACGGTCCTCGCGTTAAAATTTAACTAGTCCATCGGCGGGTAGGTGGCAGACCAGCGCGGGTGGCCTCGCCAAGGTCTGGGAACACCACTCTTCGAACCTTCCGATTGATTGACGGCGATTGGTGCAGGAGGCTGAATGTCCGCGTATGGGAGCGCGTTAGGATAGCAGCAAAACTCCGCTCAATCTCCGCGAAAACCCGCCTCGATGTTGTTGCCGTCAGGGTCGAGCACATAGGCCCCGTAATATTTCATCTCCGCCGGCCCGCGTGGGCCGGGCGCGCCATTGTCGGTTCCGCCATTGGCCAACCCTGCCCGGTAGAACGCGTCGACCGCGGCGCGATCTTTGGCCTGGAACGCGATGTGGATAGGACTGGCCGAAACCATGTGGTTCTCCGACCAGAAGGCGGGCTGGTCGGTTCCGATCCACAGAAACGGCATCGGCTCGGCGGCGCTGCGGCCGAGCAGGAACGAGGTATCGGTGTTGTCGGCCGTCGCAAGCCCGAGCGCTTCCGCAACGGCGTCATAAAAACGCCGCGCCGCTTCGAGATCGCGGACCCGGAAGCCGGCATGATCGAACATTGCAGACCCGTCAGTTGGCGATGCTGCGCAGCTGGAAGTCGGTGACCCCGAGTGCGACATTCACGCCGGTCTGCGCCTGCAGGCTAAGCGGCTGCAGTGTGAACGTCTGGTTCGAGCCGCCGACGAGCAGGTTCGCGCCCACGCCGACGGCGGCCGAAGCCTCCGCACTTACTCCGGCATAATCGCCGGCTAGTGCGCCCGGCGCGTAGACATTGGCGCTGGGCGCCAGCACCAGCCACTGGATGTAGGTGGTCCCCGTCGTGCCGACATCGAGGCCGATCTTCCTGATCACGCCGAAATAGGGTTCGGGCGCAAACGACTTGTCAGCCGGCGTAAAGGTGCATTTCACGTTCTTGGTCGAGCCGATGATGAAGCCGGTCCCACCTTCCACCTGGCAGTCCAGCAGCCCGAGTTCCACGCCAGCCTGCTGCGCGTGAGCGGAGAAGGCGAAAGCCGAAAGCGCGGCTGCTGCCGCGGCGGCAATGTATGATTGTCTCACCCGACGTCTCCTTCGTATCCCGTACGGCCCATAACTGGCGGAGACGGACATGGTTCCGGCGGGCGTGGCCCGCCTCGACTCAACTGGCGCGGGTGCGGGCCAGACCTTCGACGGCGGGCTTGTAGTTGGGGTCCAACTGGGCCGCGCGGGCATAGGATTTCGCCGCCCTCTGCTTGTCGCCGCGGCGCTCGTAGATCAGCGCCTGGTTGGCCCAGCTCTCGGCGATCCTGTCGTCGAGCTTGATGGCCATGTTGAAGTCGGTGAAGGCGTTTTCCTCGTCATTGGTGGCAATGTAGGAAAGGCCACGGCCATTATAGGGCTCGGCGGCGTCGGGCGCGAGCGAAATGGCGGTCGAGAAGTCCTCGATCGCGAAGGCGTGCTGGCCCTGCGACTGGTAGATCAGGCCGCGATTGTGGTAGGCGCGCGGGTCCGTGGTGTCGAGTTGGATGGCCCGCTGGAAGTCGTTGAAGGCTTCCTGTACGCGACCCGCCTTGCGGTAGAGATTGCCGCGACCGATATAGGCCGCGTCGTAGCTGGGGTTGAGCTGGATCGAGCGGTTATAGTCGGCGAGCGCGCTCGCCTGGTCGCCAAGAAAGCGGTGAATCAGCGCGCGGTTGGCGTAGGCCTGGTAGAAATTCGGGCGCAGTTCCAGCGCCTTGTCGAAGTCCCGCAGCGCCTCGCGGTACTTGCCGCCGCGGCCATAGGCCGATCCGCGCACATTGTAGGCTTCCGGGTCGCTGGGATTGCGGGCGATGACGGCCGACAGCGACGAGATGTTCTCGTCCGAGCCCTGCGCCACTTCGATGGTGGCGAGTTCGCCGGTCGGGGTGGTCGTGCAGCCGGCCAGCGCGAAACCTGAGAGAATGGCCGCAACGACTGCGAGGCCGCGTCCCGAGATTCTGCCGTTGCCGGGCGATGCATTCATCGATGGTGTTTCCTCAGGCTGCCGGTAAACAAAAAGGTGGTGGCGACTCACCATCGCCCCACCTCCGGTATCCTTTGAAAAGGACGAAATATTGGCGAGATCAGCGCGGCGTGCGCGGAGCTCCGGCGCCAGCGGCGGCAGCCGGGCGCGGCGTCATCGGCAGAAGGCCTTCGCGCTGGGCGCGCTTGCGGGCCAGCTTGCGGGCGCGGCGAACGGCCTCGGCCTTTTCACGGGCGCGCTTCTCGGAAGGCTTCTCATAGTGTCCGCGCATCTTCATTTCGCGGAAGATGCCTTCGCGCTGCATCTTTTTCTTGAGCGCGCGAAGCGCCTGATCAACATTGTTGTCGCGGACGAGTACCTGCACGGGCAATCCTGTCTTTCGGTTTGAAATCAAAAGGCAAGGGCCAATAGCCACAAGCCTCCGCGGCGGTCACCACCGCGAATTGCGCTGGCTGTTAGCAGAATCAGCGGGGAATGTCGAGGGGGAGCCGTCAATTGCGTCCGACCCGGCCGGATCAATGTAGGCGTTGCAGCAATCCATGGCAACGGCAGCAATTGTCGGCGGCATTCATTCCGTGCCGTGAAGAACGTCTGGAAAACGGTGCTCAGTAAAAAGTAAACGGTGTTCGGCAGAAAGTAATATGATAGGATTTCTCCCGCATGGGCTTTTGGGGGATCCAGATCCAATCCAAAAGGGCACCAGCCGGCTGGCGGCTGGCCCTATCCGGCCGCCAGCCTCGCGTTCCCGATCTCGCGCCCGCAGCGCTTGCGGCGAGGAAATTTGCCGTGCGCTAGCTTGGATAACCCGGCCGCCTGCGGTTGCTTATGTGCGGTTGATCGACACGCCGCCGTCGGCCAGCAGTGCGGCGCCGGTCGTGAAGGCGGAGGCCTCCGAGGCAAGATAGAGCGCCGAACGGGCAATCTCTTCCGGCTTCGCCATCCGCTTTAGCGCATGCAGCCCTTCAACGAAGGCCAGCACCTCGGGTCCCGCGTCCGGAGCGTTGGTTATGCTCGCCGGCGTGTCGGTGCCGCCCGGCAGCAGCGCGTTGACGCGAACGCCCTTCGCTCCGTATTCGGCGGCGAGCACCTGGGTAAGGCCGATCAAGCCGGCCTTGCTCGCCGCGTAAGCCGCCATGCCGGGAAAGCCGACAGTGTGGCCGACGAAGGTCGAAGTGAAGATCAGCGAGCCACCGCCGCGCTCGATCATAGCCGGAACCTGGTATTTCGCGCCGAGAAACGCGCTGGTCAGATTGGTGTCGAGCGTTTCGCGCCAGCTTTCCAGCGCCATGTCCGGTACGGAGCCCGCATTGCCGACCATGCCGGCATTGTTGAAGGCGATGTCGAGACCGCCGAATTTCTGCACGGCCAGTTCGACCAACGCCCTTGCATAGGCCTCGTCCCTGACGTCGCCGGCAAGAGCGACAGCCTCGCCGCCTGCGTCGGAGATTTCGCGCGCCAGCGCATCCAGTTCCGCCTGCCGCCGTGCGGCGACGACGACGCTCGCTCCCTGTTCGGCGAACAGAATTGCCGTGGCGCGCCCGATACCGGAACTGGCGCCGGTGACGATCGCGACCTTGTTCACGAGTGAAAACATTTCTCAGTCCTTCCGATTTCCCACCGGCGGTTGCCGGCATCGGCGACCGTGGTCGCAAATCGGACAGGGACGAACCACCCGATACATGCGGAAGGCGGAAGTGCAATTTCGCTGGGCAGGAGCGGCTGCAAGACTTCGTGGCGGACCGGCTAAGCAGGCCCGCAGGCGATGTCGGTGAAAGGTCAGCTCTGCTCGACCGCCGTCGCCGCCTGGTCGATGATCGCGGCGATGGCGTTGGCCTGCTCGTTGGTCAATGGCTGCCGGCTGAGCCGCATCCTGAGCGCCAGGTTGAAATTCTCGGTCGCGCGGACGATCTGCGGCATCGCGCTTCGGCCCTGCGCCTCATGGATGCCAGCCATCCGCTCGAAAAGCGCGTCGACCGCCTCGCGGTTCCGCTCGAGAAACTCGGTTCCTTCCGGGGTGATCTCGTGGAGTTTTCTGGCGCTCTCGTCGGTCGTCACGCGGACATGACCGATGTCTTCGAGCAGGGTCAGCGTCGGATAGACGACGCCGGGGCTCGGGCTGTAGGCGCCGCCCACCTTTTCCTCGACGGCGCGGATGATGTCGTAGCCGTGGCGGGGCTTTTCCGAAATCAGTTGCAGCACGACAAGGCGGAGATCGCCCTGGTCGAAGATGCGCCGCCTGCCGCCGCGTCCGCCGCCATGGCGGTGCTCGGCGCGTTCGGCGAAATGGCCGTGCGGCCCTCTGGATTTCCAGTTGTGGCGGCTGTGGCCGCAATGTCTGAAGGGATGCATTAGAGTACCTTTCGATATGTTAAGATGCAACTTAGATATATCGAAGTTTCACATTAACAAGGCCCGGACAAAAAATTTGTTCCTCGGCCACGTTCCGCCGGCCGCTCGCTGGCGCTGCCTGAGACCTTTCTGTTCGGCGCAAAACGGCAATCGCCGTCGCAAACAGCGCAAAGGTGACATCGGCTTTTCGCTAGTGGTATGCCTCGCCCTCTGATCAGAGACGACAGCTTCCACGAGGCCAGCGCCCATGCGGAAATATTCGGTATTTGCGATCGCCCGCGAGGCGATGCGCGGCAACAAGGGCTGGGAGGAGCAGTGGTCCTCTCCCGAGCCAAAGGCTGAATACGACGTGATCATCGTCGGCGCGGGCGGCCATGGCCTGGCGACCGCCTATTATCTCGCCAAGGAGCACGGCATCACCAATGTCGCGGTGCTGGAAAAGGGCTGGCTCGGCGGCGGCAATACCGGCCGCAACACCACCATCATCCGCTCCAACTATCTCTACGACGAATCGGCCGGCATCTACGACCACGCCCTGAAGCTGTGGGACGGGCTTTCGCAGGATCTGAACTACAACGTCATGTACTCCGCGCGCGGCGTCATGATGCTGGCGCACAACGTCCACGACATCCAGGTGCTGAAGCGCCATGTCCACGCCAACCGGCTGAACGGCATCGACAATGAATGGCTGACGCCGGAGCAGGCCAAGGACTATTGCCCGCCGCTCAACACTTCCAGGGACGCGCGCTACCCTGTCGTCGGAGCGTCGCTGCAGCGCCGCGGCGGCACGGCCCGGCATGACGCCGTCGCGTGGGGCTATGCGCGGGCGGCTTCGGCGCGCGGCGTCCACATCATCCAGAACTGCGAGGTCACCGGCATCCGCCGCGCGCCCGGCGGCCAGGTAACCGGCGTCGAAACCAGCAAGGGTTTCATCGGCGCCAAGAAGATCGGCGTGGTCGCGGCCGGCCATTCCTCCGTGATCATGAACATGGCCGACGTCAGGATGCCGCTCGAAAGTTATCCGTTGCAGGCGCTGGTGTCGGAGCCGGTCAAGCCGGTATTCCCCTGCGTGGTCATGTCCAACACCGTCCACGCCTACATCTCCCAGTCCGACAAGGGGGAACTGGTCATCGGGGCGGGCACCGACCAGTACATCTCCTATTCGCAGACCGGTGGGCTCCACATCCTCAACCACACGCTCGACGCCATCTGCGAGATGTTCCCGATGTTCACGCGCATGAAGATGCTGCGCTCCTGGGGCGGCATCGTCGACGTTACGCCGGACCGCTCGCCGATTCTCGCCAAGACGCCGGTCAAGGGGCTCTACGTCAATTGCGGCTGGGGCACGGGCGGCTTCAAGGCAACGCCGGGCTCGGGCAACGTCTTTGCCCACACCATCGCTCGCGACGAGCCGCACCCGATCAATGCGCCCTTCACCATCGAGCGCTTCCGCACCGGCCGCCTGATAGACGAAGCGGCCGCCGCCGCCGTCGCGCACTGAGCGAGAGAAATCATGCTGTTGATCCGCTGCCCCTACTGCGAGGAAGAGCGTCCCGAGCTCGAATTCCGCAACGCCGGCGAGGCGCATATCGCGCGGCCGTCGAACATCGCCGCCGAGAGCGACGACGACTTCGAAAAGTTCTTCTTCATCCGCTCGAACCCGAAAGGGATCATCTTCGAGCGCTGGCGGCATATGCATGGCTGCGCGCGCTTCTTCAACGCTGTCCGCGACACGGTCACCGACAAGTTCGTCATGACCTATAAGGCCGGCGAGCCGAAGCCCGACCTTGCCGCGATCGCGGAGAGCGGCCCGGCCGCTTACGCCAACCGCCCGCCCGACCAGCTCAATATCAAGAAGCCGGTGGCGAAGCGGAAGACGAGCGCGAAGAAGGGGGATGCGTGATGGGCCTATTTTTTGCCTGCGTGCCTGAAGGAAACTCCCTCCTCCCCCTCGATGGGGGAGGTGCTGCGCAAAGCGGGGCGGAGGGAGTGATCGGATCGAGTAAGTCCACCCCACCCGGCCGCTTCGCGGCCACCGTCCCCGTCGAGGGGAGGGAGACCCAATCGCCGACCGCCGGGAACATGTCATGACCGCTTCATTCCGCATCTCCGGCGCCGGCCGGCTGGCGCAGGCGAAGACTGCGCGCTTTTCCTTCGACGGCCGCGCGCTGTCGGGTGTCGAGGGCGATACGCTGGCCTCCGCGCTGCTCGCCAATGGTGTCCATCTCGTCGGCCGCTCTTTCAAATACCACCGTCCGCGCGGCATCCTTTCGGCCGGCGCGGAGGAGCCGAACGCGCTGGTGCAGATCGTGCGCGACGCCGCCCGCAAGACGCCCAACGTGCGCGCCACCGTGCAGGAGCTCTATGACGGGCTGACGGCGAACTCGCAGAACCGCTGGCCCTCGCTCGCATTCGACGTCGGCGCTGCGTCCGACCGGGCCGGCGGCATGTTCTCGGCCGGCTTCTACTACAAGACCTTCATGTGGCCGAAGGCCGCGTGGAAGGCGTTTTACGAGCCGCGCATCCGCGCCGCGGCCGGGCTCGGCGTCGCGCCCGACAAGCCCGACCCCGATCATTATGCCTCGCGGTTTGCCCATTGCGATGTGCTGGTGCTGGGCGGCGGCGCGGCTGGCATTGCTGCGGCGCTCGCCGCCGCTGAAACCGGCGTCCGCGTCATCCTCTGCGACGAGCAGGCGGAGTTCGGCGGCAGCCTGCGCTTCGAGGCAGGCGCTTCGGTCGACGGCGCGAACGGCTGGGCCTGGGCGCAGACGATCGTGGCGAAACTCGCCGCGATGGACAATGTCCGCGTGCTGCCGCGCACCACCGCCTTCGGCTACTACGCGCAGAATTTCGTCGGGCTGGTCGAGCGCGTCTCCGACCATCTCGCAAGGCCCGGGGACGGTTTGCCGCGCGAACGCCTCTGGCAGGTCCGCGCGAAGCGCGTGATCCTGGCCACCGGCTCGATCGAGCGTCACATGGTGTTCGCCGACAATGACCGGCCGGGCGTCATGCTGGCCTCGGCGGCGCGCACCTACCTCAATCACTACGGCGTGGCGGTCGGCCGCAACATCGGCGTCTTCACCGCCAACGACACCGCCTATGCGGCGGCCATCGACCTGAAGAAGGCCGGCGTCAATGTCGCCGCGATCGTCGATTTGCGCGACAATCCGTCCGGCCCGGCGGTCGAAGAGGCGAGGGCGCTCGGCATCGAGGTCAATCACGGCCGCGCCGTCGTCAGGGCCGGCGGCAAGCTGCGCGTCTCCTCGATGACCGTCCGGCCGAAGGCCGGCGGCGGCGAGCGCACCATTCCGGTCGACGCGATCCTGATGTCCTCCGGCTGGACGCCTTCCGTGCATCTCTTCTCGCAATCTCGCGGCAAAGTCGCCTTCGACGACGCGACGAAGCGCTTCCTGCCGGGCGCTTATGCCCAGGACTGCGTCTCGGTCGGCGCCTGCAACGGCACCGACGATCTCGCGGCGGCGGTCGATGAGGCGTATGCGGCCGGCGAGCAAGCCGCGAAGGATGGTGGAGGCAAAACCACAAGATCGGCAAGGCCGAAGGCTGCGAGCACCGAAAGCTTTGCCGGCAACATGCTCGGCGCGGCTCCCGGCGCGGGCGCGGATTCGACCGTAAAGGCCTTCGTCGATTTCCAGAACGACGTCACCGCCAAGGACATCCGCCTCGCGGTCAAGGAAGGCATGCGCTCGATCGAGCACGTCAAGCGCTTCACCACCACCGGCATGGCGACCGACCAGGGCAAGACCTCCAACATGCACGGGCTGGCCATCGCCGCCGAGACGCTGGGCAAGGAGATACCGGAAGTCGGACTCACCACCTTCCGCGCGCCCTACACGCCGGTCACCTTCGGCGCCATCGTCAATCACGGCCGCGGCGCTCTGTTCGACCCGACCCGCAAGACGGCCACGCACGCCTGGGCGGAAGCCCACGGCGCGGTGTTCGAGGATGTCGGCCAGTGGAAGCGCGCCTGGTACTTCCCGAAGGCCGGCGAGGATATGCACGCCGCAGTCAACCGTGAATGCGTCACTGTCCGCAAGTCCGCCGGCCTGTTCGACGCGTCGACGCTCGGCAAGATCGAGGTCGTCGGGCCGGACGCCGCCAAGTTCATGGAACTGCTCTACACCAACCCTTGGGAGAAGCTCGATGCCGGCCGCTGCCGCTATGGCATCATGCTGCGCGAGGACGGCTTCATCTATGATGATGGCGTCGTGGGCCGGCTCGCGCCGGACCGCTTCCACGTCACGACGACGACTGGCGGCGCCGCACGCGTCATGAACCACATGGAAGACTACCTCCAGACCGAGTTTCCGCATCTCAACGTCTGGCTGACCTCGATCTCCGAACAGTGGGCGGTGATCGCCGTGCAGGGGCCGAACTCCCGTAAGATCATCGAACCGCTGGTCGAGGGCATCGATATGTCCGACGAAGCCATGCCGCATATGTCGGTACGCGAAGGCAGGATCTGCGGCGTGCCGACGCGGCTGTTCCGCATGTCGTTTACCGGCGATCGCGGGTTCGAGGTCAACGTGCCGGCTGATCACGGCCTGGCTGTCTGGGAAGCGCTGTGGGCCGAGGGCCAGAAGCACGGCGCCTGCGCCTATGGCACCGAAACCATGCACGTGCTGCGCGCCGAAAAGGGCTACATCATCGTCGGCCAGGACACCGACGGAACGGTGACGCCGAACGATGCCGGACTGGATTGGGCGATCGGCAAGAAGAAGACGGATTTCGTCGGCATTCGCGGCCTGACGCGCCCTGATCTGGTGGCGGCGGGAAGGAAGCAGCTTGTCGGCCTGAAGACGAAGGACCCGAAAATCGTGCTGGATGAGGGTGCACAGATCGTTGCGGATCCGAAACAGCCTGTGCCGATGAAGATGATCGGCCACGTCACCTCGAGCTACTGGTCGGAAAATTGCGGCCGCTCCATCGCCATGGCGCTTGTCGCCGACGGACGCGCCATGATGGGCAAGACGCTCCACGTGCCGATGCCGGATCGCGTGATCGAGGTCGAAGTCTGCTCGCCAGTGTTCTTCGACGAGAAGGGGAGCCGTCTCAATGGCTGACGCAGTTTCGAAGATCGCCGCCCGCGCGCCGGCGCTCGCCGGCCGCGAATTCGGCGCGAAGGATGTCAGGCTGGCGGTGCTCGCACCCGCTCACCGCATCTCGCTGCGCGCGCCCGCGGCTTCGCTTTCCGCCCTGTCGAAGGCGCTTGGCCTGACACTGCCCGCAGCGCCGAAAACCTCGGCGTCCAAGGGCAAGAGATCGGCGCTCTGGCTTGGCCCGGATGAATGGCTCGTCATCGACGATGGCGCGAAGGACCCGCTGGCTGATTGTGCCGGCGTCAAGGCGCTGCATTCGGCCGTCGGCATCTCGCACCGCAATGTCGCCATCTCGGTCGCCGGGCCTGCCGCCGCGGCCACCATCAATGCCGGTTGCCCGCAGGACCTGTCGCTTGCGGCTTTCCCGGTCGGCGCATGCTCGCGCACCATTCTGGGCAAGGTCGAAATCGTGCTTTTCCGCACCGCCGAGAACGCGTTCCGCGTCGAGTGCTGGCGCTCTTTTTCCGACTATGTCTTTGCCTTCCTGGTCGAGGCGGCGAGGGACGCGGCGGCGTAGATCAGGCGCGTTGCTGCGTCGGAAGGGCGCTTGCCGCTATCGCGTCGCGTCGCGCCGTGGCAGGATGCTTCCCGACGACCGGCGAATTTGAGCTTGGGAGGCGATCCGATGCCTGACGCGAAGAAGCCCGAGGAGCCCAGGAAGAAGGCGGATATTCCGGACCGCAGTGAAGATCAACGGGAACTGGAAGAGGAACTGAACGAGGGCCTGGAGGACAGTTTTCCGGCCAGCGACCCGGTTTCCGTCACCTCCACCGCAATCCCCGGCGCGCCGCCGAAACCGAAGCCTGAGTAGGCACTCCAGCCGTCAAGGGTGGACAGAATCCACCCTCTCTCCAGCCCGACTGAAAAATTACGCCTTGTGGATCAAGGGCATAGCCGCCGACTCGAAATTTTTCTGCACCCGATTTGTCCCACACCCTGCCGCTCCCGCATAATGGCCTCACCGTTCTGGCGGGACCTGGTGCGCACCGGGTATCAGGCAGGGCGGCGGTGACCTCCCGCCATGGGATCGGAACCCATGGCCCTGAGGGCGTCCGACGGGCCGGCGTTCCCGATGCGAAGCGCCAATGCTTCGTGGAGGGAGGCGGATCATCCGCGCGTCATTGTCCATGGAAAGAACATGGAGCGGGGCGCGTGACCGGTCGACCGGGCGACAGACACCGGACGGGCGGGCATGGGAGTGCCTGTTCTTGTCTTACGAATTCGTGCGGTGCTTTCTTGCCCGCCCGTCTTCCCGACTACCTCACCCTGAGCTTGTCGAAGGGTCAATGGCCAGGGCGGAAACGCAGCGTGGCAAAGGGAAAGTGCGCTTCGCGGTTCCTCAGCCCAGCCGGAGCGCCACGACGCCGGCGACGATGCAAAGCGCAGCGGCGACCCGCCATCCCGTCACCTTTTCGCGCAGCGCAAAGACCGAAATGAGCATGGCGAACAGGATCGAGGTCTCGCGCAGCGCCGCCACCGACGCAATCGGCGCTTTCGTCATCGCCCACATGGCGATCCAGTAGGAGGCGGCGCTGAGAAGACCTGTGAGGACACCGACATGCCATTCCATCTTCATGATCGAAAGCAGGCCGCGCCCGCGATAATAAAAGCCGACCGCAATCGAGACCAGCCCATCGCAGAGAAACAGCCATGCCGCATAGCTCGAGGCGGTGGCGGCGAGGCGTGCGCCGCTGCCGTCGGTCAGCGTGTAGCCGGCGACGAAGATCGAGGTCGTCAGTGCAAATCCGACCGCCCGGCGGTCGAGCCTGCCCAGCCCAGCCCCGCCGCGAAACGACATCAGCAGCGTGCCCGTCGACAGGAGCACGATGCCGAGTATAGCCAGCGGCGTCGGCAGTTCGGCGAGCAGGAAGATCGCGCCGATCGTGGTCATCAGTGGCGCAGCCCCCCGCGCCAGAGGATAGGTCTGGGCGAGATCGCCGGCCTCGTAGGCCATGACTAGGAACAGCCGGTAGCCGATATGGATGGCTAGCGAGGCGACGATGAACGGCCAGACGTCAGCGCCGGGAAACTCGACGAAGGGAATGACCGGCAGAGCCGCGAGGCTCATGCCGAGCGAGGTCAGCGAGATCGAAGCAAAGCGGTCGCCGCGCATCTTGATCAGCGCGTTCCATGCGGCATGCATGGCGGCGGCTGCGAGCACGGCGAAGAAAACGGTAAGCGTCATTCCGGCATGATCCGCGAAGCCGGATCATCGAGATCGATGTCGACCCGAAGCGGGTGGTGGTCCGAGGCGATCTCGGCATTGTCGACGCTGGCCGAGCGCACGCGGGAGGCGAGCATCGATCCCACGAAGCAATAGTCGAGCTGGCGTTTTCTGATGAGGCCGCCGATCTCCTTCACATGGGTATAAAGATCGCCAGGCCTGTGGCCGGCGACCGCCGCCGCATCGACAAAACCGTCGAGATAGGCGGCTCCGGCATGGTATGGCGTGGCGCCCGTGATGCGCCGGTACTCGGCGCTGTCCGGCTCGCAGTTGAAGTCGCCCAGCCAGATCGCCGCCAGCGGGCATTCCGGCTCGCTCTCGCCATGCGTCCAGTCGCGCTCCGGCTCGTCGTCCACGCCGCTCCACGGCCCGCCCTGAAACGGCGTGCGGCGATGCAGGTCCTGCAGGAATGCGATCTGCTCCAGCCGCTCCTCCGCTCCGATATGGGCGAGGTGCAGCGAGAAGAACCGCACCGGGCCGGCCGGCGTGCGGATCATGCATTCGAGCGCGGGATTCTGTGTGTTGAGCGGCGCTATTGTCCGGCGCATGGGCAGTAGGTGCAGGTGCGACCACACGATCGGCCAGCGCGAAAGGAGCATGGTTCCGAACTGACGCCGCCGGTTGACGACGCGACCGTCCACGCGGGTGCTGGCGTCCATGTCGAATGCCGGGCCATAGACCCAGTAATGCTCCGGCAGCAGCCGGCCGAGGATCTCGGGCTGGTCGTCGAATCCGGTCCGCTGCCAACCGCGCTCCACCTCCTGCAGCGCGATGATGTCAGCCGCGGCGACAACGCGCGCAGTCCGCTCGAGGTCGTAGCGGCCGTCGGCTCCGAAACCATATTGAATGTTATAGCTGACGAGCTTCACGCCAAAATCCCCCGCTGTTCGCAGTACGCTTTCGGTATTTAGCTGGCAATGAGAAGCGGAGAGGCGAAGCTTGGGCCAGCGAGGACCGCGCGCTTCCGAACGACCCAACCCCGATCCGATTCGCGGATCGACCCTCCCGTCAAGGGAGGGAAGGCAGTGCTACTGCAGCACCAGAAGATCGGATGCGGCAAAGGTTATGTTGGCCGTCTCGCCGACCACGGGCGGCGGCGTGGAAGGGCTGTTGAAAGTGTCGAGTGACACGGCGTTCTTGCCGACGCCGACCCGCACGCGGATAACCGAGCCGAGGAAGCTCACATCGGAAATCTCGCCGGCGATGCTCGCATCGCGGCCGGGATGATTGCCGACCGAAATCGCCTCTGGCCGCAGGGCGAGCGAAATTTCGTCGCCGGCCGCCTTGCCGTCGAGCGCACGCTTCAGCGCGATCTCGCTGCCATTGATGCGCACCGTGCCGCTCGCAGGATCGGCGACCGTGCCTTCGAGGATGTTGAGCGTACCGACGAACGACGCCACGAAGCGCGTCGCCGGCTTGTTGTAGATCTCGAAGGGCGTGCCCACTTGCTCGGCCTTGCCGCCATACATGACGACAATGCGGTCCGACATGGACAGCGCCTCTTCCTGATCGTGTGTAACGAAGATGGTGGTGATGCCGAGCTTCTTCTGGATCAGGCGGATTTCCTCGCGCAGCGACACGCGGACCTTGGCGTCGAGCGCCGACAGCGGCTCGTCGAGCAGCAGCAGCTTCGGTTTCGGAGCCAGCGCGCGGGCGAGTGCCACGCGCTGCTGCTGGCCGCCCGACAATTGATAGGGATAGCGGCTGCCGAACTCCGGCAGCTTGATGATCGACAGCATTTCGGCGATGCGGGCGTCGGCCTCGGCCCGCGGAACGCCCGCGACTTTCAGCCCGAAGCCGATATTCTGCGCGACCGTCAGATTCGGAAACAGCGCGTAGGCTTGGAACACCATACCGATATCGCGCTGGTTGGGCTTCAAATTAGTGACGTCCTTGCCGCCGACCATCACTATGCCGGCGCTGGGCTCCTCGAAACCGGCGACGATACGCAGCATCGTGGTCTTGCCGCAGCCG
Organism: Mesorhizobium sp. WSM2240; assembly: GCF_040438645.1. NCBI lineage: Bacteria > Pseudomonadati > Pseudomonadota > Alphaproteobacteria > Hyphomicrobiales > Phyllobacteriaceae > Mesorhizobium > Mesorhizobium sp. WSM2240. The sequence goes on along the minus strand of NZ_CP159253.1, from coordinate 4,258,561 downwards.
CTCGGCCCGAGGAACGAAACGAACTCGCCGCGTTCGACATCGAGGTTGAAATCCTCGACCACGGTGGTCGCGCCAAAGGCCTTGTGGACATTCTGGATCGAGAGGAAGGTTTCGGCCATGGCGGGGCTTTCAGTGCGACGGGTTGTTGGCCGATTTGGGCGCAAACCGGGAAAGAAGCTGGATCACCGCCATGCACCCCCAGGTGATGGCGAAAGCGATCACGGCAAGTGCCGCCGGCTCATAGGCGCGGTTGGCGCCGATGTTTTGCAGATACGGGCCGAAGGCCGGGCGGTTGAGCAGGCTCGCGATTGTGAACTCGCCGATGACGATCGCGAAAGTGAGGAACGCGCCCGACAGGACCGCGATCAGCACATTGGGCAGGATGATCCTGGCGATGATCGTGGTCCAGCCGGCGCCGAGTATCTGCGCCGCCTCGGTCAGCGTGCGCACGTCAATGGTTCTCAAGCCGGTGTCGACAGCGCGGTACATATAAGGCAGCGCCAGCGTCGCATAGCCGATGATCAGCAAGAGGTCGGTGCCGCGCCGTGTCGCGAGAAAGGGCAGCGGCGACGAGGAGCCATACATGCGGATGTAACCGAACACGATGACGATGGCCGGGATGATGAGTGGCAACAGTGTGATGAACTCGACCACCGGCCGGATATGCGGCATGCGTAGCCTGATCCAGTAGGCCGTCGGCACGACGATCAGCACCCCGAGCAGGATGGTGAAGCAGGCAATTACGACCGAATAGCCGAAAGTCTCCTGGAAGCGGACATCGCCGAACACCACGCGATAGGCGTCGAAGGAATATTCGCCGCGCCGCATGCGCAACGAGAATTCGAACGTCGCGATCAGCGGAATGAAGAAATAGGCCGCGCCGACCGCAAAAGTGACCCAGGCCCAGAAACGTCCGGCCTTCATTTCAGCCACCTTTCGCTGCGCGTCCGGAACCAGATGTAGAACACATTGGCGAGGCCGGTGACGAAGATCATTCCGAAGGCAAGGGCATAGCCGAGATGCGGATTGTGCAGCACGTCGCCGCGTATCTGCGCATAGAGCAGGATCGGCACGATGTTGAGCGACGAGCCGGTCAGCGCATAGGCCGTTGCGATCGCGCCGAAGGCATTGGCGAAGAGCAGGATCACGGTGCCCAGGAAGCTGGGCCACAGAACGGGTATGGCGACCATGCGCCAGTACTGGAACTGGGTTGCGCCGAGCGTGGCGGCGGCCTCGCCCCATTCCTTCTTCAGTCCGTCGATAGCCGGCGTGATGATGACCACCATCAGCGGAATCTGGAAGAACAGATACGTGAGCGTCAGGCCCCAGAAGGAAAGAATGTTGAAGCCGAGCGCGTAGATATTCACACCGATCTCGCGCAGCAGGATCGTGACAAGGCCAAGGCGGCCGAGCGTTGCGAGGAAGGCAAAGGCCAGCGGAACGCCGGCGAAGTTGGAGGCGACGCCGGAAAACGTCATCGTCGCGGAACGCACCCAGGCGGGCAGCCCGCCGCGCACGATAGCGATCGCGATGGCGAGCCCGACGAGCGCCCCGAGCAGGGCCGAGGCCAGGCTGATCCTGATCGAGATCCAGTAGGCCGCGATGATCGAGGGCTGCGAAAGCGCGATGATGTTTTCGAGGGTGAATTCGCCCTGATTGTTCTGGAATGCGCCGACGACCAGATAGATCGTCGGGAAGATCAGGAACATCAGCGCGAAGATGAAGAAAGGCGCGACGCCCAGCCATTGAGTCGGCAAACGGAATTTCCCGCCCGCAGCCTTCGCTGCGGCCGGCTCGATTGCCACTTCAGTATCGCTTAAATGTGCCATGGGGCGGGGCAGCAGATGAGATGCGGCGGGCGTCTTTTGGCCGCCCGCCGCATCCGCATGCTTACTGCACGTTCGCGCCGACTACGGCGTCCCACTGCTTGGTGATGATCTCCTTGGCGGCTGCCTGATCCTCGAGCGTCGGGAACACGGCGGCTTCGTAGGAAGCGGCCGGCGGCAGCTTATCGAGCATCTCCTGCGGGATCTTGCCGTTCTTGGCGAGATCGTTGAAGCGGATCGGATGGCAGTAGCCCTTGAGCCAGCCGAGCTGACCTTCATCCGAATAGAGGTACTCCATCCACAGCTTGGCGGCGTTCGGGTGCGGCGCAAATGCGCTGATCGCCTGAACGTAGACGCCGGCCACCACGCCGGTCTTCGGCACGATAACGTCGACCGGCGGGTTGCCGTTCAGCGTGTCGCGGCCCGAAAGGGCGTTGTAGTCCCAGGTGATCAGGATCGGCGTCTGGCCCTGCGCCAGCGTAGCCGCCTTGCCGATAACCGGAACGAAATTGCCCTTCGTTCAGTTCCTTGAAGAAGGCGAGGCCCTTCTCGGCGGCCGACTTCGCGTCGGTACCGCCCGAGCCGAGACCGGCTGCATAAACGCCCTGGATCGCCTGGTTGGAGGCGCGCGGATCGCCGGCGAGCGCCACTGCGTTCTTGTACTCGTCCTTCAAGAGGTCGGCCCAGTCCGCCGGCGGGTTCGGCACCAGATCCTTATTCACCTCGAACGACAGCACGCCGTAATAGTCGCCGTACCAGTAGCCTTCGGCATCCTTGGCGTCGTCCGGGATCGTGTCCCAGGTCGAGACCTTATAGGGCTGGACCAGCCCTTCCTGCTTGGCCGATGGACCGTAGGAGAGGCCGACATCGATGACGTCCGGCGCCTGCGGACCCTTATTGTCCTTGTTCGCCTTGATCGCCTCGATCTCGTCGCTCGAGCCGGCGTCGGGATTGAGTTCGTTGACGGTGATTTCCGGGTACTTCGCCTTGAAGCCGGCGATGACCTCGCCATAGCCGCACCAGTCATGCGGCAGCGCGATCGTGGTCAACTGGCCTTCTGCCTTGGCTGCCGCGACGAGTTCGTCCATCGTCTGTGCCGAGACGAAAGCGGTCGTCACCACAAGCGACGCCGCCGAGAGGGAAAGGACCTTCCCTGTGAAACTGAACATGTGTTCTCTCCATTGAACTGACGCCATTTGACGCCTGCGATGCGGTTACCGCTACCTAGTGACAGTCCGATGAAAAGCTGGACCGCCCTAACCCCCGAGGCCTGAAAAGTTAACTACTTTTAACGGCTTGTAGCAATCGCAAGCAGTTACTTTTCCGGCTAATATATTCGCCGAACTTTCGAGATCGCCTCTCCCCTCCTCCCTCGCATTGAACGCTCCCTGGTTGCACTCAAACCTTGCCCGAAATCGCGTTCTCCAGCAGGCCGGCCGCGGCCTTCCCGGTGAGTTCCACCGGATTGGTGCCCGTGCTCGGATCGGCGACCGCCATCTCGGCGATCAGCGCCTTGCGCTCGCCGTCCATCCCGAAATCCTTGATCAGCTCCGGCAGCGTGTGCGGCACCTTCAGGTCCCTGCGCAGCTTCAAAATGGCGTCCGCGAAACCGTCGAAGCCGCCGGAAATGCCGAGATAGGCAGCAAGCCGTTCGATGCGCGCTTCCACCGCCGCGCGATTGAAGGCGAGCACGTAGGGCATGAAGACGCCATTGGTCATGCCATGATGGGTGTCGTAGAGCGAGCCGATCGGATGCGACAACGAATGGATAGCGCCGAGGCCTTTCTGGAAGGCCGCCGCCCCCATCGCGGCAGCGCTCATCATATGGGCGCGGGCGGTCAGATCGCTGCCGTCCGCATAGGCCTTCGGCAGGTTCTCGAACACCAGCCTGATGCCCTCGATCGCAATGCCGTCCGCCATCGGGTGATAGCCCGGCGCGCAATAGGCTTCGAGGCAGTGGGCGAGTGCATCCATGCCGGTGCCGACGGTGATGAAGGGCGGCATGCCGGTGGTCAGCTCGGGGTCAGCGATCACGATCGCCGGCAGGAGCTTCGGGTGGAAGATGATCTTCTTGGTGTGGCTTGCCTCGTGCGTCAGCACGCCGGCGCGACCCACCTCCGAGCCCGTGCCCGCAGTTGTCGGCACGGCGACGATCGGCGCGATGGCATTGGAATCGGCGCGCGTCCACCAGTCGCCTATGTCCTCGAAATCCCAGACCGGCCGCGTCTGGCCGGCCTGGAAGGCGATCAGTTTGCCGAGATCGAGGCCCGAGCCGCCGCCGAAGGCGATGACGCCGTCATGCTCGCCCTTTTTGAAGACTTCGATGCCGGCGGTGAGGTTGGATTCAACCGGGTTCGGCTTCACGTCCGAAAACACGCCATACGGAATCCCGGCATCGTCCAGCAGCCTCAGCGTGCTGGCCACGACCGGCAGTTTCGCCAAGCCGGGATCGGTGACGAAAAGCGGCCGCTCGATGCCCGCGGCGGTGAGCGCGTCCGGCAATTCCGATATACGCCCGGCGCCGAAGCGAACAGTGGTCGGGTAATTCCATTTGGAAAAGAGCTTGGTCATTAATGTGCTTTCGAAGAAATCAGATTGTTTCGCGCAGATGGTAGCTCTTCGGCCGCGTCAGGTTCTCGTAGCCGACGACCGACATGGCGCCGCCTTTCCCGGTGTCCTTGACGCCCGTCCAGACAAGGCCGGGATCGACATAGTCGCAGCGGTTCATGAACACCGTGCCGGTCTCGATGCGGTCGCCGATCGCCGCTGCGCGGTCGGTGTCGGTGGTCCAGATCGAGGCGGTCAGGCCGTAGGGGCTGTCGTTCATCAGCGCGATGGCCTCCTCGTCGTTGCGCACCTTCATGATGCCGACGATCGGACCAAAACTCTCTTCGCGCATGACGCTCATTTGGTGATCGACATTGGTAAGAACTTCCGGCGCGAGATAGGGCGAGCCGTCGCGGTCGCCCTCGACCTTCATGCCGATATGCGCGGTCGCGCCCTTGCGCAGCGCCTCGGCCTTCTGCTCGCGGATGAAATCGGCGAAGCGGGCCTGCGCCATCGGGCCCATCGTGGTCGCCTGGTCGAGCGGATTGCCGACGCGATAGCTCTTCGTCTCGGCGATGAAGCCCTCGACGAAGTCGTCATAGACCTTCTCGTGCACGTAGACGCGCTCGATGCCGCAGCAGCACTGGCCGGAATTGTAGAATGCGCCGTCGACGAGGTTGGCGACGGCGTGGTCGAGCTTCACGTCGGGCAGCACATAGGCTGGATCCTTGCCGCCGAGTTCGAGGCCGAGCGTCATGAAGGTTCCGGCAGCCGCCTTCTCGATCGCCCGCCCGCCGGCCACCGAACCGGTGAAGTTGACGTGGTCGATCTTGCCGGAGCCCAGCAGCTTCTCCGTCTGGGCGTGGTTCAGCACGATGTTTTGGAATACGCCCTTCGGCAGGCCGGCCTTGTCGAAGGCCTGTTGGAAACGTTCGCCGACGAGCAGCGTCTGCGCTGCATGCTTGAGGATTACGGCGTTGCCGGCCATCAAAGCGGGCACGATCGAATTGACGGCGGTGAGATAAGGATAATTCCACGGCGCGATGACGAACACCACGCCGAGCGGCTCCTTCTTTAGGTAGCGGCGAAAGCCCGGCCGGTCCTCCGGCACGTAAGGCGCCAGCGCTTTTTCGGCGAGCGCCACCATGTAGCGGGTGCGCTCCTCGGCGCCGCCCTTCTCGCCGCCGTAGCGCGTTGGCCGGCCCATCTGCCAGGCGAGTTCAGGCACGATCTCGTCGTTCATGGCCAGCAGCGCCTCGAGGAAGGCGAGCAGGTACTTGCCGCGCTCGGCGATCGACGTTTGCGCCCATTCCGCCTGGGCGGCTCTGGCGCGCTCGACCGCGCCGTTGACTGCCTGATCGGTGGCAACCGGCCGCTCGGCATAGATCGAGCCGTCGATGGGGGATTTGAGCTTGATGGTTTCCGTCATGTCGTCCTCGTGTTCTTCTTTTTCTTGAGCCGATCAATACCGCTCGAACCCGCGATGCAGTTCCCAGTCGGTGATGCGGCGATCGTATTCCATCTGCTCCCATTTCGCGGTGTGGACATAGTGCTCGATGACCTCCTCGCCGAACGCCTCCCGAAGCATCTTCGACTCGGCCAGGGTTTGCGTCGCGTCACGCAGGGTCTTAGGAATTTCGGGCAGTTCGGCCGCCTGGTAGGCATCGCCGACGAAGGGCTTTTGCAGCTCGAGCTTCTCGTCGATGCCGGCGAGGCCTGCGGCGATCAGCGCCGCGAAGGCCAGATACGGGTTGAGGTCGGCGCCGCCGATGCGGCATTCCATGCGGATGCCCTTGGTGCCCTCGCCGCAAAGCCGGAAACCGGCCGTGCGGTTGTCCTCGCTCCACATGATCTTGGTCGGCGCGAAGGTGCCGGCCTGGAAGCGCTTGTAGGAGTTGATGTAGGGCGCAAGGAACCAGGTGAATTCCCTGGCGTATTTAAGCTGGCCGGCCGCCCATTGCTGGCCGAGCCGGCTCAGCGTCCATTCGCTGTTGCTATCGTAGAAAAGCGGCGTCTTGCCGTCGGCGCTCCACAGCGAATTATGGATGTGGCTGGAATTGCCGGCGAGGCCGTAATTGTATTTGGCCATGAAGCTGATGGCCTTGCCCATGCTGTCGGCGATTTCCTTGGCGCCATTCTTGAGGATGACGTGGCGGTCCGCCATCTCCAGCACTTCGGCGTAGCGGACGTTGATTTCTTCCTGGCCCGGGCCCCATTCGCCCTTCGAGTTCTCGATCGGGATGCCGGCGGCTTCCATTTCGTTGCGCAGCCGCCGCATCACACCCTCTTCCTTGGTGGTGATGCCGATCAGGTAGTCGCCGATATAGGGCGAGGCGGTTTCCAGATTCTGCCAATGCTTGGCGCGGGCGGAATCGTAGCTTTCGCTGAACAGGTAGAATTCGAGTTCGGAGGCGAAATAGGCGAGATAGCCGCGCTCCTGGAGCCGCTTTACCTGCTTCTTGAGGATGCCCCGGGGCGAATGGCCCAGATCTTCATGGGTATGATGATCCTGCAGGTCGCATAGCAAAAGCGCCGTCTTCTCCAGCCACGGCACCCGGCGGATGGTCGACAGGTCGGGCTTCATGACGAAGTCGCCATAGCCCTTGGACCAGCTTGCCGCCTTGTAGCCGGGCACCGGCTCCATATCGATGTCGTTGGCCAGCAGGTAGTTGCAGCCATGCGTCTCGTCATAGGCCGACTCGACGAAATATTTGGCCAGGAAGCGCTTGCCGACGAGGCGACCCTGCATGTCGACGGCGCAGGCGAGAACGGTGTCGATCTCGCTTCCGGCGACTGCCGCTTTCAATTCATCGAATGAAACATTTCCGGCCATTTTCTTCCTCATTTTGCACGAACGCCGGCTTGATCGGCATCGTCTTGTCCACGCAAGGAGCCCGGCTCGGAGCAGCCGGGCTCTATCGCACAATCTGTCGGCGTTATCCCTGGGTGTAGACGCCGCCGGCCTTTTTCAGGATCTCGTTGTACTGTTTGAAGATGCCGACCACCTTGGCGCGGGTCTCGCTCTCGGCCGCGATCTCATCCCAGAATTTCAGCGCAGCATTCTCCACCTCGGCCCATTCGGCGGCCGGGATCGTCGTAAGCTTCAGCTTGTCGCCCGTCGCGCGAAGCTTCGCCTCGCCGCCCCAATACCACTGGTTGCGATAGGTGTGGCTGGCGTCGACGCAGGCAAGCCACAACTGCTTCAGGTGCTCCGGAGTGTCCGCCCACTTCTTTTCATTGACGAACCACGATCCGATCCAGGCGCCGGAGATGTTGTTGGTCGTGAAGTAATCGGTGACGTCGGCCCAACCCACCGTGTAGTCTTCGGTGATGCCCGACCAGGACATGCCGTCGAGTTCGCCGGTCTGCACCGCGACCTGCACGTCCTCATACGGTATGGATACCGGAACCACGCCGAACTGAGACAGGAACCGTCCGGCGGTCGGGAAGGTGTAGAGGCGAAGGCCCTGCAGGTCCGCCAGGGAATTGAGCGCCTTCTTGGTGTTGAAGTGGCACGGATCCTGGCCCGCGGCCGAGAGCCACACAACCCCTCCGGCCTTGGCATACTCGTCGCGCCATATGTCGGCGAGCCCGTACTGGTTGAATAGCACCGGCACGTCGAGGATATGCTTGGTCGCGAACGGGAAATAGCCGCCGAACACCGAGATATCGACCGGCGCCGCCATGGAATCGTCGTCCGAATGGACCGCGTCGATCGTGCCTGCCTGCATGGCTCGAAACAGTTCGCCGGTCGGCACGAGTTGGTCGGCGAAGTAGAGTTCGATCTCCATTTCGCCTTTGGCGGCGGCATTGAACATATCGACCGCAGGCTTGGTGACATGCGGTCCGAGCGCCGCCCCGGCATAGGTCTGGAGGCGCCATTTGATCGGCGTCGTCTGCGCCATCACATAGGGCGTCGCCAGGGTCGAGGCGCCGACGGCGCCTGCCGTCACGAGCCCTGCCTTCTTCAGGAAGATGCGTCTATTCTGGATTTTTTCCATTGTCATTCCCTCTGGTTGAACAGCCTTAGGCCTACTTTGAATAATAGTAGTTCGGCAGCCACGTCGCGGTCTCCGGGAATATCCCGATGATCAGCAGCGTGAGCAGCATGATACCGACAAACGGGAAAACTGACCGGTAAATGTCGGGCAGCGTCACTTCCGGAGGAGCCATGGCGCGCATCAGGAAGAGATTGTAGCCGAAGGGCGGCGTCAGATACGCAATCTGGCAGGTGATCGTGTAAAGGATCCCATACCAAACCAGATCGAAGCCCAGCGCTCCGGCTAGCGGGATGAAGAGCGGCGCGACAATAACCAGCATGGCCGTGTCGTCGAGGAAGACACCGAGACCAACAAAGGTGAGCTGCATCAAGACCAGAACCTGCCAAGGTTCGAGGCCAAGCTCGCCGAGGAACAGGTTTTCGATAGAGCGTACCGCGCCTAACCCGTCGAACACGGCGCCGAAACAGAGCGCGGCGGTGATAATCCAGAAGAACATGCAGGAAATGCCGAGCGTCTTGCGCGTCGTGTCATGGAGCACCGTCCAGTTGAGTCCGCCCCGCAGCCACGCGGCCACGATCGAGGCGACTGCGCCCACGGCCGAGCTTTCGACGAGGCTGGTGACGCCGGTCAGGAACAGTCCGGTCATGGAGAGGAAAATAGCGAGCGGGATCAGACCAGCCCGCGCGAGAGCCACCTTCTGGCCGAACGTGTACTGGTCACGTTCTTCTTTCACCAGGGGCGGGCCGAGCTTCGGCTGAAGCAAACATCGGACTGTGATGTAGATGATGAAGAGCGCCGCCATGATCAGGCCGGGGAACACGCCAGCCATCCAGAGATTGCCGATGGGCTGGCGTGCGATCATGCCGTATAGAACCAGCACCACGCTCGGCGGCACGAGAATGCCAAGCGTGGAGCCCGCCTGGATCACGCCGGTTACCATGACCTTATCGTAGCCGCGCCTCAAAAGTTCCGGGAGCGCGATGGTTGCGCCCACAGCCATCCCGGCGACGCTGAGCCCGTTGATGGCTGAAATAATGACCATCATCAGGATGGTGCCTATCGCGAGTCCGCCCCGAACAGGACCGAACCAGACGTGAAACATCTTGTAGAGATCGTCGGCGATGCGCGATTCGGCGAGCATGTAGCCCATGAAGACGAAAAGCGGCAGCGTCAGCAGCGGATACCACTTCATCACCTTGATGATGGCGGTGAAGGGAATCTCGATGCCTCCCGTGCCCCACAGCAAGACCGCCGCGGTTGCGCCGACGAAGCCGATCACGGCGAACACCCGCTGCCCCGTCAGGAGCAGCAGCATCATCGATGAAAACATCAAGGTTGCGATGAGGCTATAACTCACGAGAGAGATTCCCCCCTGAGCGTCGCCCAGTCCTTGAAAAAGATCGCGACTGCCTGCAGCAGCGTGCAAAAGATGCCTATGTTGAGCACGACCTTGATGGGCCACATCACCGGCGCCCAAGCCGAGAAGCTCTTCTCGCCATATTGAAACGCGTAGACCAACGAAGCTATGCCGCCGATCTGGAGCATGACGAGGAAGCCGACCAGCACGATCGAGGTGAACAAGTCCGCCCGCGCCTTGCCGCGCATCGTAAAGCCGCTGTAGAGCAAGTCCATGCGTACATGGTCGCCTTCGCGAATCGTGTAGGCTCCGCCGAGCGCGAAATACGCGACCATGACGAACTGGGCCATTTCGACGGTCCAGTTCGACGGCAGGAAGAAGACCTTCATGACCGAGGCATAGAACAAAATGCCGATCATGAGGAACACCAGATACATGGTGAAGAGGCCCAGGTATCGGCTCCATGCATCCACGATACGGACATAGGTTTTCACAACTTCAGGCAATGGTCCGTTCCCGTTCGGCGGCTACCGGCATTCCCGCGAGAATCCCGGCAAGCATGTCGCTCCATCGGCGCTGGCCGGCTTCGTCGCCGATCTCGTCATTGCGGATTTCGACCATGACGCAGGAGAGCCCGCGCGAACGCCCGTGCCGCTCCAGCGTGAAATACACGCGGTCGGCCGGCGAATACGGTTGATTGTCGCCGACGACGATGCCGCCCGATATTTTCAGAGCGGCGATCATGGGATCCGCGATGCTCCGATCCTCGTCATGCAAGATGCCGATATGCCACGGCCGCCTCACTCCCTTGTAGACTGGGGTGAAGGAATGGATCGAAACCAGCGTGGTTTCCCGATCCTGCAATAGTCGGTCCTTGATCAGCCGTTCGACAGCCTCGTGAAAGGGCTGCCATGACAGTGCGACGCGAGCCTGGCGGTCCTGGACCGAAAGGTCCGCATTGCCCGGAACGGCGGTGGTCTCGCTGACCGCGCAGATCAGGTCGGGCGCGTCGAGCGGCCGGTTGCAATCGATCAGCAGGCGCGAAAGCCGGGATTCGATCAGCGTCGCATCGAGCGCCTTGGCAAGCCTGCGGGCCACCGGCAGAGCGCCCGGATCCCAGGCGATATGGCTTTCGAGCTCGCGTTTTCCGAGGCCGAGGTCTCCAAAGCGCTTGGGAATGAAGTTTGATGCGTGATCGCAAATGAGGACGATCGGACTACGACCGTTGCGGTTCGTGATCCGGACGGCATTGGAAATTGGTTGCTCGGCGGACCGCGCAGGTTCCATTTGTCGTCGTCCCCTGAAGCGCGTATCGTATGGTACGTATTTTCTATCATTGCGCCTCAATGGATGATTTCATACACATTCGGAAGGTTTGTCAAACGCGTTCGCGCTGTTGACGGCCGCAAAAGCGGGGACATCCATTGGACCACAACCGGCGGCTGCGAGAGGGTTCATTGTCGTCGAGCATTGCCGAACTGATCTCTGATCGCATCGACACGATGCCGGCCGGCGAACGTCGCGCCGCGCAGACGCTGATCGCAAGCTATCCGATGATCGGGCTGAAGACCGTCGCTGATTTCTCGGCACAGGCGGGCGTCAGTTCGCCAACGATCCTGCGCTTCGTTTCCCGCCTCGGCTTCCAGAACTATCCGGAATTCCAGTCGGCGCTGCAGGATGAACTTGCCGCGCAATTGCAGTCACCGCTGTCGCGCACCGCCTCGTCCTCCTCGCATCGCCGCGGACAGGCCTCGCCGATGCTGGAGGCGACGCTCGAGAACATCCGCGAAACCTTCCGGCACGTCTCGGAAAAGCAGATGCGCGAAATCGTCGTCCAGCTTTCCAATCCGCGCGCCAAGATCTTCCTGATCGGCGGCCGCTTCACCGACCCGGTGGCGCGCTACATGGCGGCGCATCTGACGATCATCCGGCCCAACGTCTTCCATCTGACCGGCCAGGAAAGCAATTGGCGCGATCAGCTTATCGACATGGGCAAGCGTGACGTGGTTCTGATCTTCGACATCCGCCGCTACCAGGACAGCCTGATCCGCTTCGCGGAGACGGCGCATCAGCGCGGCGTGCAGATCGTGCTTTTCACCGACCAATGGCTGTCGCCCATCGCCCGCTTCGCCCGCCATGTCATCGCCGGACGCACGGCGGTCCCTTCGCCTTGGGATTCGTCCTCCGCCCTCTTCGTGGTCGCCGAGGCGCTGATAGGCGAGGTCACGCGCGAACTCGAGGCCGATAGCGCCAAGCGCATCCGCGAGATGGAGAATCTGCGTTGAAAATCAGCGTTTCGTGATTTTGGCTAAGGCGGGCGCGGTGTGATATTACGGATATTTAAGGTGCGTACCGGCCTGCGAATTGTCATAAAGGCCGCGTACTGATTTCCGGGTGCTTTTGCGCCCGAAAGTTTCCCGGCTCGCTTTCGGTACGGCAGAGGCCGGGTGGACGCGAAACCGACTGCCGACCGGAGTCCCGATGGCCGCCTGGAAACAACTTCTTATCGCCGTGGTCATCCTTGTGGCGGCAGCCGCGGCCTGGGTGCGGTTCTTCCCCGGCGCGCCGGAAATGCTCGCAAGCTGGGGGATCGAATGGGCGCTGGCAGCTGCGCCTAAATCTGAAAATACAGCCACCGGCGGCCGTCGTCAGGGTGGCGGGCGGGGTTCGGGCCTTCAAACCGCTGTCGTGACGCGGCCGGTCACTCCTGCCACGATCAATGACCGGCTGTCGGCGATCGGCACCGGCCGAGCCGACAAATCCGTTATTGTGAAACCCTATTCGGCCGGCCGGCTGACCGAAGTTGCGGTCACCGCGGGCAGCCGCATCCGCGCTGGCGACATCATCGCCCGACTCGACTCGGACACCGAGGAAATCGCGGTCGATCGGGCCCGCATCGCCATGGCCGACGCCGAAGCGCGCGTCGAGCGCATCAAGGCGCTGCGTTCGTCCAACACCGCCACCGCCGTCCAGATGACCGAAGCGGAACTGGCGCTCGAAAATGCGCGCCTGGCGCTGCGCGACGCCCAGCTTGCGCTTGAGCGCCGCTCCATCGTCGCGCCGATCTCCGGCATTGTCGGCATATTGCCGGTCGAGGCCGGCAATTACGTCACCACCGAGACGGCCATCGCCACGCTCGACGACCGCTCCAGCATCATCGTCGATTTCTGGGTGCCGGAACGCTACGCCAGCGCCATCACCGTCGGCATGCCGATGAGCGCCACCTCGATCGCCCGTCCCAACCAGGTGTTCGAAGGCGCTGTCAGCGCGGTCGACAACCGGCTCGACGAGGCCAGCCGCACGCTGCATGTGCGGGCGCGCATCGGCAATCCCGACGATACGCTGCGGGCCGGCATGTCCTTCCAGGTGTCGATGCGTTTTGCCGGCGACACCTACCCTTCGGTCGATCCGCTTGCCATCCAGTGGGGCGCCGACGGAGCCTTCGTCTGGGCGATAGGCGAGGACGGCAGGGCCAAGCGCACGCCCGTTCGCATCGTCCAGCGCAACACGGAGAACGTCCTGATCGACGCCGACATACGCGCCGGTGTCGAAGTGGTCACGGAGGGCATTCACGTCGTCCGCGAGGGCGCCGAACTGCTCATTGCCGGCCGAGAACCCGCGGCATCGGCCATGCCGACGCCACTCGCCTCCGGCAGCGGCTCCTGAGGCGCCACTATGGCCGCAAACCAGGACCCCAACAGCGAAAAAGGCATGACGGCGCTTTTCGTGCGCCGTCCGGTGCTGGCCTTCGTCCTGAACACGCTGATCGTGGTGGCGGGTCTGGCGGCCCTGGCCGGTGTCGAGGTTCGTGAACTGCCGGATGTCGACCGGCCCGTAATTTCCATTTCCACCGATTTCACCGGCGCCGCCGCAGAAACCATCGACCGCGAACTGACGGCCATCGTGGAAGGCGCGGTCTCGCGCGTGGCCGGCGTGGAAGCGATATCGTCGACCTCCTCCTTCGGCCGCAGCCGGGTCACGGTCGAATTCGGCGACGATGTCGATCTTGATACTGCGGCCTCGGACATGCGCGATGCTGTGTCGAGGGTTCAGAACCAGCTTCCCGACCTTGCCGACACACCGCGCATCGTGAAGGCCGACGCCAACGCGCAAGCAGTGCTGCGTCTGGCCGTTACTTCGCAGGACATGTCCGTCGAGGATATGACTGTGTTGATCGAAGAGGAGGTGGTCGACGCCTTCGCTGCGGTTCCCGGGGTGGCCGACGTGCAAGTCTACGGCGACCGCGACAAGATCTTCCGGGTGGACATCGACCAGGCGCGCCTCGCCGGCCATGGCCTGACCGTCGCCGATATCAGCAGCGCGCTCTCCTCGATGGCCTTCGACGCACCGGCAGGATCGCTGACCAGCAACACGCAGGATCTGGTCGTGCGCGCAACGGCCTCGTTGACGACGCCGGAGGCCTTCGAGAACATCATAATCAATGGGCGGACGCGTCTGGGCGATGTCGCAACGGTCACGCTCGGTCCCGACATCGGCGAATCCAGCCTTCGCGCCAACGGCGCCACCGGCATCGGCCTCGGCATCGTGCGGCAGGCTCAGTCCAATACGCTGGACATTTCGGAGGGTGTGCGCGCAGCGGCCGCGAAACTTAACGAGACGCTTCCCGAAGGCATGGAGATCCGCGTCACCAGCGACGATGCGACGTTCATCCAGGGCGCGATCCATGAGGTCGAGATCGCCCTCGGCCTTTCGGTGTCACTGGTGCTGCTCGTCATCTTCCTTTTCCTCTGGGATTGGCGCGCGACCCTCATTCCGGGTTTCTCCATGCCGGTCGCGCTGATCGGGACCGTCGCGGCGATCTACCTGGCCGGCTTCTCGATCAACATCCTGACCCTGCTGGCGCTGGTCCTGGCCACCGGCCTCGTCGTCGACGACGCCATCGTCGTGCTCGAGAATATCGTGCGCAGGCGCAACCAGGGCATGGGCCCGCGCGCCGCCGCCGTGCTGGGCGCCAAGGAGGTGTTCTTCGCGGTCATCGCCACCACGGCGACGTTGATCGCCGTGTTCGTCCCCTTGTCCTTCCTGCCCGGCCAGACCGGCGGCCTGTTCCGGGAATTCGGGTTCGTGCTGGCGTGTTCGGTCAGCCTCTCCGCTGTCGTTGCGCTTTCGCTTTGTCCCATGCTTGCGTCGCGAATGCTTCGCGGCCATGCCGGCGAGGAGCGGACTGGCGTCGTCGCCCGCGTGGGCCAGAGCCTGGCCGGCCTTTACCGACGCATCCTTCGCGCGTGCCTGAATGCTCCAGCCCTGGTCGTTCTGGCGTCGGTGCTCTTCGGCGCGGCGGCATTCGGCGTGTCCGGCACCATTCAGCAGGAACTCACTCCGCCCGAGGACCGTTCGTCCGCCTTCCTGCGCATCACCGCGCCGCAAGGCGTCAGCCTCGACTACCTGTCGCAGAAGATGCGCGAGATCGAACAACTGGTTGCCCCCATGCGCCAGGCGGGCGAGATTCGAAGCACCTTCGGCATCGCCGGATCGAACAGCTCGTCCAATAGCGGTTTCATGGTGCTGTCTCTCGCGCCATGGCACGAGCGCGAGCGCACTCAGCAGCAGATCGTCGATGAGGTCGAAGATTTGATGCGGCAGGTGCCGGGCGTAAGGGTCTTCGCCGCCCAGCCGAACAGCCTGGGCATCCGCGGTGCCGGCAGCGGCCTGCAATTCGCGGTCGCCGGCAACAACTATGCCGACCTTGGCAAGGCCGCGGCCGCAATCGTCGCGGAGATGGAGAAGGACCCCCGGTTCCAGCAGCCTCGGCTTTCCACCGACACCACCCAGCCGCAGCTTTCCGTGCGCATCGACCGCGAACGCGCGTCCGACGTCGGCATTGATATAGCCGGGCTTGCCGAAGCCATGCAGTCCATGCTCGACGGGCGCGAAGTCGGTTCGGTTTTCATCGACGACCGCGCTTATGACGTCAAATTCGTTTCGACCACCAACCCGATCAACGACCCGACAGACCTGGAGAACGTTTACCTTCGCGCCGGCGACGGCCGTTTCGTTCCCATGTCGACCATCGCCAGCCTGACCGAACAGGCCGTGCCGCCGTCGCTGGCGCGCGAGCAGCAATTGCGTGCCGTCGCCATCACCTCGGGGCTGCGCGACGACTTTGCTCTCGGCGCTGCCTATGAGGCCGCGCAGGAGATTGCGGCTCCGCTGCTCCCTGCCGGCAGCCGCATCATACCGCTCGCCGAAACGGCGACGCTGGGTGAACAGTCGAGCAGCATGTTCGCGGTCTTCGGCTTCGCCATCGTCATCATCCTGCTCGTGCTGGCCGCCCAGTTCGAGAGCTTCGTCAGCGCCATTATCATCATGGCGACGGTGCCGCTCGGTCTTGCCTGCGCCGTGTTCGCGATGCTGCTTACGGGGACCAGCCTCAATGTCTACAGCCAGATCGGCCTGGTCATGCTGGTCGGCATCATGGCCAAGAACGGCATCCTCATCGTCGAATTTGCCAACCAACTCCGCGACAGGGGCATGGGCGTGCGCGAAGCGATCGAGGAGGCGTCGAACATCCGCCTGCGGCCCGTGCTGATGACCATGATCTGCACCATCCTGGGCGGCCTGCCGCTGGTACTGGCGAGCGGCGCCGGGGCCGAAGCGCGCATAGCGCTCGGCTGGATCATTGTCGGCGGGCTCGGACTGGCGACCGTCTCGACGCTGTTCCTGACGCCGGTGGCCTATCTGCTGCTCGGAAGGTTCGTGACGCCGAAGATCGAGGAAGAGGCGCGGCTGAAGCGCGAACTCGACGAGGCAGCCTATACCGGCATGGAACCGGCAGAGTAAGCCGCCTGACGTCCTCTCGTCTCAGCGTCGTATTCGGAGGGGCGCTTTTCCCCGGCCTCAGATATTTTCCTGAGTGTATTTCCTGAGTTCCGCTCGCGCGACCTGGCGCCGGTGCACTGCGTCGGGGCCGTCGGCGAGGCGCAAAGTCCTCAGATGCGTCCAGGCGCGCGCCAACGGCGTGTCCTGGCTGACGCCGGCGCCGCCGAACATCTGCACCGCCTCGTCGACGACCTTCAGCGCCACCCGCGGCGCAACCACCTTGATCTGGCTGATCCAGGGCGCGGCCGCGCGAGCATCGCCCTGGTCGATCATCCAAGCCGCCTTGAGGCAAAGCAGGCGCGCCATCTCGATCTCCATGCGGCACTCGGCGATGATGTCGAAATTCGCGCCTAGCTCGGCAAGCTGCTTGCCGAACGCCTCGCGGCGCAGCGAACGCTGGCACATCATCTCCAGCGCCGATTCAGCCTGGCCGATCGCCCGCATGCAATGATGAATGCGGCCGGGGCCGAGACGGCCTTGCGCGATCTCGAAGCCTCTGCCCTCGCCAAGGATCAGGTTCTCCTTCGGTACGCGCACATTTTCGAAGCGGATGTGGAAATGGCCGTGCGGGGCATCGTCGTCGCCATAGACGGTCATCGGCCGCAGCTTCTTCACACCGCCCGTATCGGCCGGCACCAGGATCATCGAATGCCGCTTGTGCTTCGGCGCAGCGTCATCGCCGGTCCGGACCATGACGATGTAGATCTTGCAGCGCGGATCGCCGGCGCCCGTAGCCCACCACTTCTCGCCGTTCAGCACATAATTGTCGCCGTCGGGCTCGCAGCGCATGGCGATGTTGGTGGCGTCGGAGGAGGCGACATCCGGCTCGGTCATCAGGTATGCGGAGCGGATCTTGCCGTCCAGCAAGGGCCGTAGCCATTTCTCCTTGTGATCTTCCGAGCCGTAGCGCTCCAGCACCTCCATATTGCCGGTGTCGGGGGCGGAACAGTTGAAGGTTTCGGCGCCGAGGTGGGCGCGTCCCATCTCCTCGGCAAGATAGGCGTATTCCACCGTAGAGAGGCCGTAGCCGCTCTCCGAGCCGGTCAGCCAGAAGTTCCACAGGCCGCGCTCGCGCGCCTTCGCCTTCAGCCCGCCGAGGATTTCGGTCTGGCGATCGGTATAGACCCAGCGGTCGCCGGCCTTGCCGACTTCGGCGAGGAATTCCGCGTCGAGCGGGATGATCTCTTCCCGTATTATGCGGGCGACGCGTTCGTGGATCGGCTTCAGCCGCTCCGTCATGCCGAGGGCCATCTCAGACATCCGATTTCTCCTCCGTGAAGCCGAGCCCACGCAACGCGCGGATCACCACCTGGTCAGACATGAACCGAAAAGACTCGTCGAACAAGCCGCGCTCAGACCTTTACGGCGGGCGCCGCATCAACATACTGGCTTGCCGTTGCAACGCCATCGTGAACGAGCGCCGCGGCGCAGCTGGGAGGTTTTCCATGTCCTATCTCGACGAGCTTTTCTCGGTGACGGGCAAGACCGCTCTGGTTACAGGGGCAGCGACCGGCATCGGCCGCATGGCCGCAACCGCGCTGGTCCGGGCGGGCGCGAGCGTGATGATCGCCTCGCGCAAGGGCGAGGATTGCGCCCGCGTCGCCGGCGAGTTGAACGCACTCGGCGCGCCGGGCAAAGCAGAGGGCTTCCGTGGTGACGTCGCGACCGAGGCGGGCGTGCTGGCGCTTGCCGCCGCGGTCAAGGAGCGGACGGACCGGCTGGACATACTGATCAACAATGCCGGCACGTCGTGGGGCGAGCCGCTGGAGAGTTTTCCCTACAAGGCCTGGGCGAAAGTGTTCGACGTCAACGTCACCGGGCTGTTCCACCTGACGCGGGAACTGCTGCCGCTGCTGGCCAAGGCGGCGAGCGATGACGATCCGGCGCGTATCATCAATCTCGGCTCGGTGATGGGAACGCAGCCGCTGGCCGACGACGCCTATTCCTACACAGCTTCGAAGGCGGCGGTGCATCATTTGACCCGGACGCTGGCGATCGAACTGGCCGGCCGGCGCATCACCGTCAACGCCTTCGCGCCCGGACCCTTCCGCAGCCGCATGACGGCGTTCGCCACCGGCACCGAAGAAGGCGCAGACCGGGTGGCGAGTCACGTCCCGATCGGCCGGATCGGCGCGCCCGATGACATTGCCGGCGCGACCCTGTATCTGTGCAGCCGCGCGGGCAGCTATGTCACCGGCGCCATACTGCCCATCGACGGCGGACAGTCGGTGCAGCATGGCATGACGCTGTTCAAGGAATGATCTGTACCGGGAGCCGAAAGCTTGAAACCCATAACCGTTGATCAACTCGTGGCCGGCGTCGGATCCGAAATCACATCGCCCTGGCGCACCGTCACGCAGCAGATGATCGACCTGTTCGCCGATGCGACCGACGACCACCAGTTCATCCATTGCGATCCGGAACGGGCGGCGGCCGAAACCCCGTTCGGCGGTACGATCGCGCACGGCTTCCTGACGCTGTCGCTTCTGTCGGCCATGGCCTACGAGACCATTCCGCCGCTGGAGGGCGCCGGCTTGGGCATCAACCAGGGATTCGAGAACCTGAAATTCGTTGCGCCAGTAAAGACCGGCGCCCGCATCCGGACGAAATTCCTGCTCGCCGACGTAAAAGTCCGGCCCTCCGGCTGGATTCAGGTCGCGCACGAGGTGACCATCGAGATCGAAGGATCGAAGAAGCCGGCGCTGACGGCGCGCTGGCTGACGCTGACCATGGTCGAGCCGGAGAAAGCTACGGGATGAACGACCCGAACACGCTCGACCAGGCGGCGCTCGCACCCTATCTGGAGGCGGAAATCCCGGGCTTTGCCGGGCTCCTGTCGATCGAGAAGTTCCAGTCCGGCCAATCCAATCCAACCTATCTGCTGACAACAACAACATCCGGCCGCTATGTGCTGAGGGCCAAGCCGCCCGGGCAATTGCTGAAATCCGCGCATCAGGTCGATCGCGAATTCCGCATCATGAAGGCGCTGGCCCCCACGGCGGTTCCGGTTCCCGAAATGCTGCACCTATCGGCCGAGGATTCGCCGATCGGACGCATGTTCTACGTTATGAGCTACGTTGAAGGCCGCATTTTCTGGGACCCGGCGCTGCCCGAGATCGCGTCCAATGCCGAACGCGCGGCGATCTACGACGCCATGAACGCAACGCTCGTAGCCTTGCATGATGTCGATCCGGCGGCTGTCAGCCTCGAAGATTTCGGCAAGCCAGGTAGCTATTTCGAGCGCCAGCTCGGCCGCTGGACAAGCCAGTACCGCGCTTCCGAAACCGGCGTGTTGTCCGACATGGACCGGCTGATCCACTGGCTGGAGGCACATATCCCGCCGGATGACGGCGTCGTCTCGCTGGTCCATGGCGATTACCGGCTCGACAACATGATCTTCGCGGCCGACAGACCGCAGGTGCTTGCTGTGCTCGATTGGGAACTGTCGACGCTCGGCCATCCCTATGCGGACCTCGCCTACCAGTGCATGCAGTGGCGGCTGCCGCATGCATCGGGCTTTCGCGGCCTAGGCGGCCTCGACCGCCGTGCGCTCGGCCTGCCTTCGGAAGAGGACTATGTTGCCGCATATTGCCGGCGGCGCGGCATCGACGGCATCACCAATTGGACGGTATTTCTTGTTTTCTCCTTCTTCCGTCTCGCGGCGATCTGCCAGGGCGTCTACAAGCGCGCCCTGGACGGCAACGCCTCAAATCCGGAGAAGGCGAGAATGTACGGCGAGGCAGTGAAGCTGCTGTCGGGACAGGCGGCGCGGCTGATCGACGAGGGTAAGGCGCCGCTGTGAGGCGATGCGGTGCGCGTCCCTCCCGCCGTTGGTACCCCGGATCGTGCAGCAGGGCATTTTGTGCGGCCGGAAGGAGAGAGATGGCTAAGTGCTTGAAAGGATGGTGGGCGTGACAGGGATTGAACCTGTGACCCCTGCAATGTCAATGCAGTGCTCTCCCGCTGAGCTACACGCCCATCCGAAGCCGCGCATACACCATATTATGGCCGAGCGCGTCAATAGCGAGAATTGTCCAAAGGCCGGCTATTTGCACCGGCCTGGAGCCGGGCCGCATTGCGCCGTCAGGCGGCCTGCAGCATCTTTTCGACCTCATTGACGAGATCGCGCAGGTGGAACGGCTTCGACAGCACCTTGGCATCCTTAGGCGCCTTGGAATCGGGATTGAGCGCCACCGCGGCAAAGCCGGTGATGAACATCACCTTCAGGTCGGGGTCGATCTCGGTCGCACGCCGCGCCAGCTCGATGCCGTCCATTTCCGGCATGACGATGTCGGTCAGAAGCAGCGAGAACGGCTCTTCGCGCAGACGCTCATAGGCGCTGGCGCCATTGTCGAAATCGCTGACGTCGTAGCCAGCGCGCTCAAGCGCCTTGACCAGAAACCGACGCATGTCGTCGTCGTCCTCCGCCAGAAGAATGCGTGCCATGTTTTCCCGTCCGAATCACCTGCAAAGACTGCTTGCAGCCAGTCTGGTTAACCATCTCTATATGAAGAGCCGACGGTAAAGATCAAGTGAATGCAGTCATGCCGCCGCTGATGCACAGCGTCCGCCTTCGCGTCGAACCGCTGGACAGAATGGCCGCCAGATGGCAGTTTCGAAGCCATGATGGAGTGGTGTTCGCGGGCATGTGTCGATGACGGCGGCCGATGACTTTTCGGCGCTTGCGCCGTTCGAGATCCGCACCGCCGCCGAGCAGAGCGTGCCGTTCGTCTTCAATTCCCCGCATAGCGGCTCCCACTATCCCGACCGGTTCCTCGCCATGATCCGGCTCGACCGCAATGCGATCCGCCGCTCCGAGGACTGCTACGTTGACGAACTGTTCGGCAGCGCCGTGGCGTTGGGCGCGCCGATGCTGGCGGCGAACTTTCCGCGCGCCTATCTCGACGTCAACCGAGAGCCGTGGGAACTCGACCCGCGCATGTTCGTCGAGCCTGTGCCGCCCTATGCCAATATCCGCTCGGCGCGCGTGGCCGGCGGGCTCGGCACCGTGCCTAAGCTGGTTGGCGAGGGGCTCGACATCTATGCGAGCCGCCTGCCTCTCACAGAGGCGGTGGCGCGCATTGAGGCCGTCTACAAGCCCTATCACGACGCGCTCAAGCGGCTGGTGACGCGGACCCACCAGCGCTTCGGTTACGGCGTGTTGATCGACTGCCATTCGATGCCAGCCAGCATCCGGATCGGCGACAGCGGTGTGCGGCCCGATTTCATCATCGGCGACCGCTTCGGCGCGTCGGCCGCGTCGGCGCTCACCGAAAAAGCAATCGGGCTGTTGACGTCGATGGGCTACACCGTCGCGCACAACAAGCCTTACGCCGGCGGCTTCATCACCGAGCATTACGGACGGCCGGCGCGGGGCCTCCACGCGCTTCAGATCGAGGTCAATCGCGGGCTCTACATGAACGAGCGGACGTTGCAGAGATCCGCCGGATTCGATGCGCTGGCCGACGATCTGGCGCGGTTCTGCGCCGACCTGATGAGGATGCCAGACCGCGATTTGGTGGACCTGCCGCTTGCCGCCGAATAGCCGGCGCATCTGCCGGTCAAAAAAAACCGCGTTGTTCGCACAACGCGGTCGAAGTCTAGGGAGGAAACGCCCAAGGAGGGCATAGACAGGAGAACCTGTCCGACTTAAAATTTATTGTGCGCTGCACAAATGTCAAGCGCATACATGAATAATTAATTCATATTGATGTGGAGATCGGGCAATAGACGTCGAATGTTGCGTCCGCGCAACACAAAACGCGCCAAATTGCCTGATTAAATCGCGGAAATGGCCCCTGAACCGGCATGAGCACGGCTATAGTCGGCCAAGTGATTCCGGCATCGCTCGCCCTTGGAGACGGGACTTTGAAGATTTCGGCCGAATTCATGCGACGCGTCGCCGAGGCCGCCGCCGCCGAAACCCTGCCACGATTTCGCGGCCAGGGGGCGGTTTCCAACAAGCTTTCCGGCGGCTTCGACCCCGTGACCGAGGCGGACCGCAGGGCCGAGCAGGCGATCCGCGCGGTCATCCGGGAAGAGTATCCCGACCACGGCATATTGGGCGAGGAATTCGGTTCCGAGAATATCGGGAGCAGCCACATCTGGGTCATCGACCCGATCGACGGCACCCGCTCCTTCATCTCCGGAGTTCCGCTTTGGGGCACGCTGGTCGGGCTCACCGTCGACGGCGACGCGGTGGCCGGGATGATGTCGCAGCCCTTCACCGGCGAGCTTTTCCGCGCCGACGGCAGCGGCGCCTTCTATGAAGGCCCGGGCGGCGCCCGCAGGCTGGCGACGCGCAAGGTGGACGAATTGGCCGCCGCGACTTTGTGTACGACGACGCCGGCGCTGTTCCTTGGCGGCCGGCGCGAGGCTTACAACCGGCTGGAGGCCGGGATTCAGCTGTCGCGCTACGGGACCGATTGCTACGCCTACGCCATGCTCGCCGCCGGCCATATCGACCTCGTCGTCGAGGTCGGCCTGCAGGCATACGATATCGTGGCGCTGATCCCGATCATCGAGCAGTCCGGCGGCAAGATCACCAATTGGGATGGCGGACCGGCCGAAAATGGTGGCGAAATCGTCGCCGCCGGCTCGCCGAAGCTGCACGATGCGGCCTTGGAACTGCTGCACCGGGACTGATTTTTAGCCGTCGCTCCCCGGTACGAATGCATCGAAGGCGGCGAAGAACTGCTCGCGGAAAATGTCGGCTTCCTGCAGGATTTCGTGGCGGGCGCCGTCGATGGTCAGAAGCGATCCGTTGCGCAGTCTGCGCGCCAGATCCTCGATCGGCCGGTTGGCCACCACCTCGTCCGCGCCTGCAGCGACGATCAGGATCGGGGTCTGGATTTTCGCGATGAAGTCCGGGCCCTGGACAGTCATGGAAGCTTCGGCCGCAGCGCGGATCCAGGCCACGGTCGGGCCGCCCAGCCCCAGATGCGGATGGGCCTCGTAGAGCTCGCAGTTTCGCGCATAGCGCGCCGGGTCGGACGTCAGCTTGTTGGAGGCGAAAGGGTATCGTTCGAGCGGACGCGGGCCGCCGGCAACGTAAAGCCCGCCCAGCCCCAGATAGTAGAGCGCCATCGCCAGGCGGCGGATGGTCGCGAGCGTTAGCGATGTGCTGGTCACCATCAGGAAGGGGGCGGTCAGCACTATGCGGCGGACGCGGTTGGCCAACGACGGCGCCGCCAGAAGCGTTACCAGCGCTCCGGCCGAGTGGGCGAGCACGTAATAGGGGCCGCGGCAGTCGGGCAGCACGAATTCGGTGAAGAACTGGTCGAGGTCGTTGGCGTAATCGAAGAAGCTGCGCACATAGCCGCGTTGCGGGTCCTTGATCAGCCGGTCGGAAGCGCCCTGGCCACGCCAGTCGAAGGTCACCACGGCGAGGCCGCGCGCAGTCAGATCGCGGATCGTTTCGAAATACTTCTCGATGCACTCGTTGCGGCCAGGCAGCAGAACCACCGTGCCTTTGAGGGGACGCGCTGATGTCGGAAAAAAGGCGTGGCGGAGCGTCTTGCCGTCGCTGGCGGTGAAGAACCCGGCGGTGGCGTTTTCCGGGACCGGATTGCCGGGAAGCTCATAGAAAAGAGTGCTCATCGTCCACTTTGCTCTCGGCGCGCCGGAAGGACAGCGCTGCCACGGTGATAGAAATCATGACCGGCAAAAGCAAAGGAAATCCGGGAACAGAAGAGGCCGGAAGCTGCTTGCGGCAGGCTTCCGGCCTCTGTCGATCCGGGAGGAAGGGACGTTACACCCGGCTCGGCTTCGTCACGATGCGCACCGGCGCATCGCCGAACCTGATTTCGAACGCAAATCTAACATCCGTCGCCTGAACGCTCGCCGAAGCCGCGGTTCATCCTGCGTTCATATTCAAGAACGCTGTCCGCTGCGGATTATTCCCGGTTCAAAAACTCTTGAAACGGCAATTTCTGCTTCCCAAATTACCGACGTGGCCGCCGAAAACGGGGCCGCTGGTCCATGCAAGATGCCGCTCAAGGATTTGCACCGGGCCAAAACGCAAACAGTGTTGCTCAACAGGAGAACAGACCATGCGTCACGTTGATTTTTCACCCCTCTATCGTTCGACCGTCGGTTTCGACCGGCTCTTCACGATGCTCGATTCGCTCGCGCAGCCGGAGAGCGCCCAGACCTATCCGCCCTACAATATCGAGCGGACCGGTGAAGACGCATATCGCATTTCGATGGCCGTCGCCGGCTTCTCCGAAGACGAAATCGCCATTGAGGCGCACCGTAACGTGCTGACCGTCAAGGGCGAGCGGAAGGAAGAAGGCAATGGCGAGGGCTCGGAAGTCCTCTATCGCGGCATTGCCGCGCGCTCTTTCGAGCGCCGCTTCCAGCTTGCCGACCATGTCGAGGTCAACGGCGCCTTCCTCAAGAACGGCCTGCTTCATATCGACCTGAAGCGCAACGTTCCCGAGGAGATGAAGCCGCGCAAGATCGCGATCGCTACGGCGCCTGCGAAGGCCGCCAAGCAGATCGAAGCCACGACTACCAAGTAAGGCTCCTCCCGAGCGAAAAAGCGGCGCCTCCGGGCGCCGCTTTTTTATGCGATCAGTTCGGCGAAGCGGTCGACATCCTCGGCCGTTGTGGCGAAGCTGGTGACGAACCGGCATATCGTCTCCTCCTTGTTGCCCGTGCCGGTATAGCCATGCGGCGTGTTCCAGGGATGGAACACCGCGCCCGCTGCGGTCAGCCTCTCCACCAGATCCTTGTTCATGACCACGAAGAGTTCGTTGGCCTGCGGCTCCCAGGCCAACCGGACCCTGGACGATGCTCCGACGCGCGAGGCGAGGCGCCTGGTCATCGCATTTGCGTGCCGCGCCGTTTCCAGCCAGAGCCCGTCCCTGAAATAGGCGTCGAACTGCGCGGCGATGAAGCGCGATTTGGAGAAGAGCTGAGCGGCGCGCTTGCGCACGAACGAAAAATCCCTGGCTCGCCCGGTGTCGAACAGCACAACCGCCTCGGCGCACCAGCAGCCGTTCTTGGTGGCGCCGAACGAAACGATGTCGACGCCGCGCTTCCATGTCATCTCGGCCGGCGTCGTATCCAGCGCCACCAGCGCATTGGCGAAACGGGCGCCGTCCAGGTGGAGCGGCAGGCCGTACTCCCTAGCGATGGACGAGATCGCGGCGATTTCATCGAGGCCGTACACGGTTCCGACCTCGGTCGCCTGCGTGATTGAAACAGCCATAGGCTGCCCGGCATGCACGAATTCGGGCACGAAGTGGTTGATCGCGGCTTTGAGTCCGTCCGGATCCATTTTGCCCAGCCTGCCGTCTACGGCGCGAAGGCGAGCGCCGCCGGTCAGATATTCGGGAGCGCCGCATTCATCCTCGAGGATATGGGCTTCCCGGTGGCAGAATGCGACGCCGCCCGGCCGCGCCAGCGACGCCAGCGCCAGCGAATTGGCGGCGCTGCCCGTGGCGACGAAGAAAACCGCTACCTCGCGTTCGAAGATCTCGTTGAACCGTTCGGCGACCGCTCGGTCCAGCGCGCCGTCGCCATAGGCCGGGTCGTAGCCGGAAGCGTGGGCCGAAAGTCCGGCTGCGATATAAGGGTGCGCGCCGGCCCAATTGTCTGATGCGAAAATCATTTTCTGTCCAAACGATCGAGAGTTGAAGGCGACGCGACATTCACCGGTTTTGCAGCCGGAGTTCAAGAGGCGGTTGTTCCATCCGTGTCGGACCGCATGTTGCCGCAGTGGAGAAGGCTAAAAGTTACCTGAATTCGCCGTAAGGCGAAATTTTATGTCGCGCCTGCGTCAAGATGTTTGCAAATCGGTCTTGTTTCAGCGGAAAAATTCTGACATAAGAAATTTAGGACAGTAGTGCTGTCGTATTTATCTTCGCAATGTGTGCTGGATTTGGCGTATGATCGCGCCTGTCCGGCTGCCGCTGCGGGTGGCGCCGTGATATCGACAGGCGGTAATGGTGCCGCAAAAGGCGGAAACCATCTGGCCGGTCCGGATGTTTTCGCCGAATTTCGCAACATTTCCGCTCGTCGGGCGCCGTCAGGCATGCGACGAAGCGGCGCGCGAGGCAAGAACGGAGGAAGGACGATGATGGACATTTCATCTGTGACGACGGAGCGGACAGCCCCCGCGCAGACGAAAGCCGTCGCCGTCAAACGCGCCTTCGAGCATGGCCTCTATAACCCGCGCAACGAGCATGATGCATGCGGCGTGGGCTTCATCGCGCAGATGAAGGGCGTGAAGTCGCACCAGATCGTCGAGGACGGTCTGGCCATGCTGCAGAACCTGACGCACCGCGGCGCCGTGGGCTCGGATCCGCTAATGGGCGACGGGGCCGGCGTGCTGGTGCAGATTCCCGACCGCTTCTTTCGCGAGGAAATGGCCAGGCAGGGCATCGAACTGCCGGCTGCCGGGCAGTATGGCGTCGGCCACTGGTTCATGCCGCAGGATGCGGCGATGAGGGCGCATATCGACGAGATCATCGCTGAGTCGGCGCAGTCCGAAGGCCTGCCGCTGATCGGCTTTCGCGACGTTCCGGTCGACAATTCCTCGCTTTCGAAGGCGCCTGAAATCGCCGCCGCCGAGCCGTTCCACCGTCAGGTCTTTATCGGCCGCACGCCCGACATCGACGATGACGAAGAGTACGAGGCGCGGCTCTATCTCCTGCGCAAGGTGATCTCGGGCCGCATCTACGCGGAGAACGACAACCGCGACATCGGCTCCTACTGTGTGTCGCTGTCGGCGCGCACCATCGTCTACAAGGGCATGTTCCTGGCCTATCAGGTCGGCGCCTATTACAAGGACCTCAGCGATCCGCGCTTCGAGACGGCGCTGATCCTCGTCCACCAGCGCTTTTCGACCAACACCTTCCCGTCGTGGAAGCTGGCGCATCCCTACCGCATGGTCGCGCACAATGGCGAGATCAACACGGTGCGCGGCAACAACAACTGGATGGCGGCGCGCCAGGCCTCAGTCGATTCCGAGTTGTTCGGCAACAACATCTCCAAGCTGTGGCCGATCTCCTATGAGGGGCAGTCGGACACGGCCTGCTTCGACAATGCGCTCGAATTCCTGTTCCAGGGCGGCTATTCGCTCGCGCATTCCATGATGATGCTGATCCCGGAGGCCTGGGCCGGCAACAAGCTCATGGATGAAGACCGCAAGGCTTTCTACGAATACCACGCGGCCTTGATGGAGCCGTGGGATGGCCCTGCCGCCGTCGCCTTCACTGACGGCCGGCAGATCGGCGCGACCCTCGACCGCAACGGCCTGCGCCCCGCTCGTTATATCGTGACCGACGACGACCGGGTCATCATGGCGTCGGAAGCCGGCGCATTCACCGTGCCGGAGGAGAAGATCGTCAGGAAGTGGCGGCTGCAGCCCGGCAAGATGCTGCTGATCGACCTCGTGAAGGGCCGGATCATTTCCGACGAGGAGATCAAGTCGGAGATCGCGGGCAAGCATCCCTACAAGAAGTGGCTGTCCAACACGCAGCTCATTCTGGAAGAGCTGAAGTCGGTCGAGCCGCGCGCGCTGCGCAAGGACGTGTCGCTGCTCGACCGCCAGCAGGCCTTCGGCTACACGCAGGAAGACACCAAGCTTCTGATGTCGCCGATGGCGACGACGGGCCAGGAGGCGGTAGGCTCCATGGGCACCGACACGCCGATTTCGGCGATGTCGGACCGGTCGAAGCTGCTCTACACCTATTTCAAGCAGAACTTCGCCCAGGTCACCAATCCACCGATCGATCCGATCCGCGAAGAGCTGGTGATGAGCCTGGTTTCGTTCATCGGTCCGCGGCCTAACATCTTCGATCTCGTCGGATCGTCACGTCGCAAGCGGCTCGAAGTTCGCCAGCCGATCCTTACCAATGCCGATCTCGAAAAGATCCGCTCGATTGGCCACACCGAGGACCGGTTCGACACCAAGACGATCGACGTCACCTATTCGACGGCGGAAGGCGCCGCCGGCATGCAGGGCGCCGTCGAGCGGTTGTGCGAGCGCGCCGAAGCGGCGGTCGCCGGCGGCTACAACATCATCATCCTGTCGGATCGCCAGATCGGCCCCGACCGCATCGCCATCCCGGCGCTGCTGGCGACGGCGGCCGTACATCACCACCTTATCCGCAAGGGTCTGCGCACTTCAGTCGGTCTCGTGGTCGAATCCGGCGAGCCGCGCGAGATCCATCATTTTTGCTGCCTCGCCGGCTATGGCGCGGAAGCTATCAATCCCTATCTCGCTTTCGACACTCTGCTCGACATGCACAAGCGCGGCGAGATGCCGGCCGAAGTCGATGCGAGCGAGGTCGTCTCGCGCTATATCAAGTCGATCGGCAAGGGCATCCTCAAGGTTATGTCCAAGATGGGCATCTCGACCTACCAGTCCTATTGCGGCGCGCAGATTTTCGACGCCGTCGGCCTGCGGACCGATTTCGTCGACAAATACTTCACCGGCACCGCGACGATGATCGAGGGCGTCGGCCTGGAAGAGGTCGCGGCCGAGACGGTCAGCCGGCATCACGACGCCTTCGGCAATGATCCGGTGCTGCGCAACGCGCTGGAAGTCGGCGGCGAATATCTGTTCCGGATGCGCGGCGAGGCCCATATCTGGTCGCCCGATGCGGTCGCCTCGCTGCAGCATGCTGTGCGTCAGGGTTCGTGGGACACGTTCAAGGAATATTCCGCCCAGATCGACAGCCACACGGCGCACGCACAGACCATTCGCGGATTGTTCAAGATCAAGACCGCCGAGGAGAGCGGGCGCAAGCCTGTGCCGATCGAGGAGGTCATGCCGGCGGCCGAGATCGTTAAGCGCTTCTCGACCGGCGCCATGTCGTTCGGCTCGATCTCCAGAGAGGCGCATACCACGCTGGCGCGCGCCATGAACCAGATTGGCGGCAAGTCGAACACCGGCGAAGGCGGCGAGGAGCCGGATCGCTACCTGCCGCTGCCCGGCGGCGGCCGCAATCCGGAACGCTCGGCCATCAAGCAGGTCGCCTCGGGTCGGTTCGGCGTGACAGCGGAATATCTGGTCAACTCCGACGTCATGCAGATCAAGGTCGCGCAAGGTGCAAAACCTGGCGAGGGCGGACAACTGCCCGGCCACAAGGTCGACGCGACCATCGCCAAGGTCCGCCATTCGACGCCGGGCGTCGGGCTGATTTCGCCGCCGCCGCATCACGACATCTATTCGATCGAGGATCTGGCGCAGCTGATCTTCGACCTGAAGAACGTCAACCCCGAGGCGGATGTCTCGGTCAAGCTGGTCTCGGAGGTGGGCGTCGGCACGGTTGCCGCCGGCGTCGCCAAGGCACGCGCCGACCACATCACTATCTCCGGTTACGATGGCGGCACCGGCGCTTCGCCGCTCACCTCGCTTAAGCATGCCGGTTCGCCCTGGGAGATGGGTCTTGCGGAGACGCACCAGACGCTGGTGCTGAACGGCCTGCGAAGCCGAGTGGCGCTGCAGGTCGATGGCGGATTGCGCACCGGCCGCGACGTGATCATCGGTGCGCTGCTTGGCGCGGACGAGTTCGGTTTCTCCACCGCGCCGCTGATCGCTGCCGGCTGCATCATGATGCGCAAGTGCCACCTCAACACCTGCCCGGTCGGCGTCGCGACCCAGGATCCGGTGCTGCGCAAGCGCTTCAAGGGCACGCCCGAGCACGTCATCAACTTCTTCTTCTATGTCGCGGAAGAGGTGCGTGGGCTGCTGGCCGAAATGGGCTTCACCCATCTCGACCAGATCGTCGGCGATACCGATCTCCTGGAAAAGCGGGCCGTGATTGAGCACTGGAAAGCTCAGGGTCTCGATTTCAGCCGCGTCTTCTACAAGCCCGAGGCGCCGCGCGACGCGACGCACTGGACCGAGCGCCAGAAGCATCCGATCGACGACGTGCTCGACCGCAAGCTGATCGAACTCGCCAGGCCGGCTCTGGAATCGAAGCTGCCGGTCAAGATCGAGGTCGACATCCGCAATGTGGATCGCTCGACCGGCGCGATGCTTTCGGGCGAGGTGGCCAAGCGCTACAAGCACAAGGGGCTGCGCGACGACACGATCTCGGTGAAGCTGACCGGCACGGCGGGCCAGTCCTTCGGCGCGTTCCTGGCGCGCGGCATCTCGTTCGAGCTGATCGGCGACGGCAACGATTACGTCGGCAAGGGCCTGTCGGGCGGCCGTATCGTCATCCGCCCGCCCGACGATGCGAAGATCGTCGCCGAAGACTCCATCATCGTCGGCAACACCGTTCTCTACGGCGCGACCGAAGGCGAGTGCTATTTCCGCGGCGTCGCTGGAGAACGCTTCGCCGTTCGCAATTCGGGCGCCGTCGCGGTCGTCGAAGGCGTCGGTGACCATGGCTGCGAGTACATGACGGGCGGCGTGGTCGTGGTCATCGGCCAGACCGGGCGCAACTTCGCGGCTGGCATGTCGGGCGGCGTCGCCTATGTGCTCGACGAAGCGGGCGATTTCGCCAAGCGCTGCAACATGGCGATGGTCGAACTCGAGCCCGTCCCCGAGGAAGACGACATGCTGGAGAAGCTGCACCATCATGGCGGCGACCTCGACCACAAGGGCCGCGTCGACGTCTCCGGCGACATGACGAGCCATGACGAGGAACGCCTCCATCTGCTCATCTCGAACCATGTGCACTACACAGGCTCGACGCGCGGCAAGGAGATCCTCGAGAACTGGGCTAGCTACCGGCCGAAATTCCGCAAAGTGATGCCGGTCGAGTATCGCCGCGCGCTCCAGGAGATGGAGCGGCTGCGGATGAGCGTGGCGGCGGAGTGACGCGCTGGTTGCCGAGAGGACGAGCTTCCCGGCGCCTTCCAATCAACAGCAATTTCGAGCCCGATCCCCGACGGTTGCCATTGTGGCCGGATGGGGTTAACGGGTGCGGCGGTAGCCCGCCGTTGGACTGTGGGAACTGAAGTATGGGCAAGGTAACAGGCTTTCTCGAGATCGACCGGCAGGTGCACAAGTACCAGCCGGCTTCCGACCGCATCCGGCATTTCCGCGAATTCACCCTGCCGATGTCGGACAAGGAGGTCGAGAAACAGGCCGCTCGCTGCATGGATTGCGGCATACCGTTCTGCCATGGCCCGACCGGCTGCCCGATCCACAACCAGATCCCGGACTGGAACGACCTCGTCTATGCCGGCGATTGGGACAACGCGATCCGCAACCTCCACTCGACCAACAATTTTCCGGAGTTCACCGGCCGCATCTGCCCGGCGCCGTGCGAGGAAGCCTGCACGCTGAACCTCGAGGACATTCCCGTCGCGATCAAAACCATTGAGCAGGCGATCGCCGACAAGGCTTATGAACTCGGCCATATCCGGCCCTATCCGGCCGAGAAGAAGACCGGCAAGCGCGTCGCTGTTATCGGCTCCGGCCCGGCCGGCATGGCGGCGGCGCAGCAGCTCGGCCGGGCCGGGCACGACGTCCATGTCTATGAGCGCGAGAGCCGCCCCGGCGGGCTTATGCGCTTCGGCATTCCCGACTTCAAGATGGAGAAGCATTTCATCGACCGGCGCGTCGAGCAGATGCAGGGCGAGGGCGTGACCTTCCATTGCGGAGTCAATGTCGGCATCGACAGACCAGTTGAGGAACTGCTCGCCGAATACGATGCGGTTCTCTATTGCGGCGGTTCCGAAACTCCGCGGGCGGCCGGCATTCCCGGCGACGACCTCGATGGCGTGCATGACGCGATGCCCTATCTCGTCCAGCAGAACAAGCGCGTCGGCGGCGAGGACATCCAGTCGGTCGCATGGCCGGAAAAGCCGATCGTGGCTGCAGGCCAGCATGTTGTTGTTGTAGGCGGCGGCGACACGGCTTCCGATTGCGTCGGCACTGCCTTCCGCCAGGGTGCGGTGCGCGTCACCCAGCTCGACATCAGGCCGCAGCCGCCGGAAAGGGAAAACAAGCTCGCGGTATGGCCCTATTGGGCGACCAAGATGCGCACCTCGTCCAGCCAGGCGGAGGGCGCCGAGCGCGAATTCCAGGTAGCGACACTGGAATTCATCGGCGAGGAAGGGCAGCTCACGGGCGTGAGGTGCTGCGAGGTCGACGAGAAGCGCCAGCCGATCGCCGGCACTGAATTCGTCATCCGCGCCGACCTTGCCTTCATCGCCATTGGCTTCGCCGGCCCGTTCCGCGACGGCGTCGTCAAGGAGCTGGAAGGAAAGCTTGCCATCGGCACCGATGCGCGGCGCTCGACCAATGTCCGGGCCAACGATCTCGATTATAGGACCAGCGTTGACAAGCTCTACGCCGCCGGTGATGTCCGCCGCGGCCAGTCACTCGTTGTGTGGGCGATACGCGAAGGCCGCCAGGCCGCCCGCTCGATCGACGAAGCGCTGATGGGCGCCAGCGTCCTGCCAAGATAGGCGCTCAGGCAGGTATCCTCCCGCTCAGCGGCCGATAGCGGTCGTCGTATCGGCGCTGTCTGGCGTGGCCGTCGGAATAAGTGGCTTGCGTGGCCGCGAAAAGTCGTCGGCCCTGCCTGGCGCCGCATCGGGCGCCACACCCTCGATCGCCAGCCTTTCGCCGGGCGAGCGGGCCTCGCGCTTCTGAGGCGCCTGAGCGCCGAGCAGCTCGGTCCCGCCGTCGAGTTGCGGATCGGCGAGTGAAATCGGAACGGTGCGGTCGACCGGCGCGCCGCTTGGCGCACCGGGTGCAACGGCCGGCAGCGTCGCCGGCGCCAATGCGACCGGTTCCGGGCCGGTGGTTTCGCCCAATACCTTGTTCAGAGGCTTTTCGGCGTAAAAGGCCAGCTTTCGCTTTCCTGCCGCCGTCATGTTGATGCCGTCGCTTGCGCGTAGCCGAACCGGCTGCCCGTTGACATCCGGTCCGGTGGCCACGAAGGCGCCGTTCTCGTCGACGAAGCCGTCCCAGATGTCGACGAATTCCGCACCGGCGCTCTCCGCGGAAGCACGGTAGATGTCGTTGAAGGCGAGCATGTCCGACGTCAGCTTCGAGGATTTGAAAGCCGGCATGCCGACCCAGATGAATGGCACTTTGCCGTCCGCGATAGCCTTGCCGAACTTCTCCGTGCGCAATGTGTATTCCCGGGTCCACCCTTCGGATCTGATCGGCTCGCGTTCGCCCCGCACCTTGATTTGCTGGCGGTCGTTGGAGCCGAGCATCACGATGATCGCCGCAGGCTTTTCCGCCTCGATGATGCCGGCGATTTCGCCCGGCCAGTCGAAGAAGTCGTCGCGCACGAAACCAGACGAGCCGTTCGACCTGTCGACCACTTTCACGCGCGGGTTTTCGGCATAAGCTTCGGCCAGCCCCTCGGCCAGCCCGCTGGCGAGAAAATCGCCGACCACCAACACGACCTTGGCGTCGGCAAGCTTCTCGACGGCCTGTACTTCCGGTTCCGCCGCCCTCTCGACATTGTGTCGGGCAACCGACTTACGAGCTTGGCCGGTGCTTCTGCGGATGGCATTCCGTCTTGCGCCGGGTACCTCGCGCTGCGGCACCGCCCGCCGGATGACCCGCCGCTCCCTGCGCGGAACGACCCAAAGATTGCGCAGCCACGGACGATATTCCTGCGCAGCGACCTGAATCGGCGCTGCAATCGAAATGCCGGTGACCAAAACCGCGAGCGCGACCATCAGGGCAAACAAGCGCCGCGCGGCGAACCAGATGCGCTGATGCGATTGCAATATCTTCTCCCGCTAGGAGGATAATCAGTAGTGAAGATCCGCAGGCGTTGCGAATCTTCAATACGCCCAAATCAAATAGGTCAGTGCCCTTCCGGTTCCACCCGGAACGAATGTGCGCTAGCGCTGCCTGAGCGTCGACAGCACCTCCATGCTCGGGTGACCGTCCGGTTCCAGGCCCAACTGAGCCTGGAAAGCCTTGATCGCCGAGCGGGAGCCTTCGCCGATCTTGCCATCGAACTTGCCGTCGTAATAGCCGTGGGCGGACAGCCTCTTCTGAAGCTCCTGCTTTTCCTCGAAAGACAGTTTCGTGAACGGTCGCTTCCAGTCCTGCACAAGGCCGCCATAGCCGGCGATTTCATCGGCGAGCAGGCCGACGGCCAGCGCATATTTGTCGGCGTTGTTGTAGCGCTTGAGAACCGAGAAGTTCCTGGTCATCAGGAATGCCGGTCCGCCGCGACCATCCGGCACCTTCAGTTCGGCCTCGTCGGAGCCGTTGCGGAACGGCTTGCCGCTGGCGCGGACAACGCCGATGCTCTGCCACTTGGCGAGCGACATGGAGCCGCTGGGGAATTTCCGGCCCGCCGGCAGGCTGACCTCATAGCCCCAAGTCTTTCCGCTCTGCCAGCCGTTCTTGCGCAGGAGATTGGCGGCGGTCGCCAGCGCGTCCGGCACCGAGGTCCAGATGTCACGCCGGCCGTTGCCGTCGGCGTCGACCGCGTAGGCCTGGTAGGAGGTCGGGATGAACTGTGTGTGGCCCATAGCCCCGGCCCAGGAGCCGGTGAGGTGGCTCTCATCTATGTCGCCGCTCTGCAGGATTTTAAGCGCCGCGAGCAGCTGGGTGCGCGCGAATTTGGCGCGCCTCTTGTCGGCATAGGCGAGCGTGGCGAGCGAGCGCACGACATTGCGCATCACCTTGTCGTTCTTCAGAATCTCCCCGTAGTTCGATTCCATCGACCAGATCGCCAGGAGGATATGACGATCAACGCCGAATTTCGCCTCGATGCGGTCGAGCCACGGTTTCCATTTGCGCGCCATTTCGCGGCCGACCGCGACCGAGTTCTCATGAACGCGATTGTCGAAATAATCCCATACCGGCGCGGTGAACTCGGGCTGATAGCGAGCCTTCTCGAGAACCTCGGGATCGATAGCGGTGACACCCCGGAAGGCGCGGTCGTAGGTCGCGCCCGAGACGCCGCTTTTAGTAGCCGTGGTCCGGAAACTGGCGACCCACTGTTGGAACCCTGCGTCGGCTGAAGCAGGGCCGGCCGAGAAGAGTAGGGCGAGCGAAAAACCGGCAGCCGTCAAGACGCTCCCCAGGCGAATTGCGGTCTTGCGAACGAGCATCTTTTCCTCCTTGAAAGCGTGCGGAAGACTCATTTTCGTCGAAGCCGGTTATCAATCGGTTTACCATAGCGCCGCAGGAACCAAAATCGGCCGGAACGCTTGATCGCCCCACACTGAAATTCGATTTTTCGCTCTAATATTCAATTCCGGCATCAACATGTCATTCTTTGTGATTGCAGCCGGTCCATAGGAACGGATAATTGCGCGCATGAAAAAAGTCCGCAAAGCAGTCTTCCCGGTCGCCGGCCTCGGCACGCGCTTTCTCCCAGCGACGAAATCGATCCCCAAGGAAATGCTGACCATCGTCGACAAGCCGGTGATCCAGTATGTCGTGGACGAGGCCCGCGAAGCCGGCATCGAGCACTTCATCTTCGTGACCGGCCGCAACAAGGGTGTCATCGAGGATCATTTCGATCTGCAGTTCGAGCTCTATGATACGCTGGCGCAGCGCGGCAAGGACGACCAGCTCGCACATCTTCAGCGCCTGCAGCCAGGCCCGGGCCAGACCAGCTTCACCCGGCAGCAGGTTCCGCTCGGCCTCGGCCACGCCGTCTGGTGCGCGCGCGACCTTGTCGGCGACGAGCCTTTCGCGCTGCTTTTGCCCGACATGATCATGCAGGCCGACAAGAGCTGCCTGAAGGCCATGGTCGATCTCTACGCCGAGACCGGCAACAACATCATCGCCGTGCAGGAATGCGATCCGGCCGAAACCCACAAATACGGCATCGTCGGCAAGGGCAAGGACATCCATACGGGCTTCGAGATCACCGGCATGGTCGAGAAGCCGAAGGCTGGAACCGCGCCGTCCAATCTCTACATTAACGGCCGCTACATCCTCCAACCCGAGATATTCAAGGTGCTGGAAGGGCAGGAGCGGGGCGCCGGCAATGAAATCCAGCTTACCGACGCCATGCTGAAGCTGGAAAAGCAGCAGCCCTTCTTCGGCTATCACTATCGGGGACGCACCTTCGACTGCGGCTCGCCGGAAGGTTTCATCGAGGCGAATGTCGCGTTCGCGCTATGGCGCGCCGACATGCACGAGAGCATGTCCGGCACGATCGAGGCGCTGCTCGCCGAAATCCGGCCGCTTGAACGCCGCGAGATAGCACGATAGCCTAGTCACCGCTGCAGTTTCAGGCCTAGAAAGACGCTGTTGGCCTCGTATTCCCGGTCGGGCAGATTGCTGTCCATCGTCTCGTGGCGCAGCCGGCCGCTCAGGCCGGCATAGCGGTTCAGCCACCATGTAGCACCAGCTTCGGCGCTAAGAATCAGATCGTGGCCATCGGATTCGGCGTAGTCGCGATAGCCCGCGCCGACCGAGGCGTTTGCCGTCAGATTGGCGCGGATTTCGCGCTCGATTCCCAAGCGCGCCGCATGCAGGATCGAGCCGCTTTCACCCGCGGTCGTGGTGCCCTCCACGGAAGTCGCCGCGGAAAGATTGACGACCGTGCCGCGCTCGGGCGACCAGGCGAGGTCAGCGTTCAATGTTGGGCCGGAAAGCGGATCCAGCCGATCGTCGTCGAACGTTTCCCTTATCCAACCCGCCGAGAATTCGCCGGTGAGCTTTTCGGTCAGGTCGAGTTCCAGCCCCGCCCGTGCGCCGACCCGGTCCGAAGACCGCTGGAAGCCGCTGGCATCTTCTTCCATCGTATATTGCCGCCGGCCGAATTCCGCTTCGACGAAGGGGGTCAGCGCGGGCGAAATCTCGTAGCCGCCGCGCAGCACGACGGCGCCAAGTGTGAAGTCGCGGTCTTCCTGCGAAAGCGTCCCGCCGCTCGACAGATCCGCATCGCCATAGGTTTGATGCTCGACAAGGCCGGTAATGCCGAAACGGGCCTTGCCCACATCCTTTTCGAGCCCGAGGCTTGCATTAAAGGTCTGGCGCAGCGGCTGCGACGCCGTGCCTTCGATTACCACAGGCGACGACGCCGATTCCGGGCCGGCCTCGTAGCCGAGTTCAGCTCGCGCGCGATAGTCGTTGCCGAGGTCCAGCACCAGCGCCGCGTCGATGCCGCCTTTGGTCTCGTCTATCTCGTCGCCTGAAATCGTCTTCCGGAAATTGCCATAGGCGTCGATTGTCGCAGTGTGGCGGCTCCAGTCCGATATCGCGTTGAGCCGCAAGGTCGTTTCCGAAAGCGTGGCAGGCTCGCCGCCGCTGCTGGCATCGGCGTTGGATGTCGCAGTCACGCCCTGTTCAAGCGTCGGACGTATGATGAACGTCCCGACGCGGATGCCGGTTGCCGCGAAGGGATTGTCCTCTTTGATCCCGTCGAGACCTTCGATCGCCTCGACCCGCCCCGCGCCCTCGTCGAGCACCAGATCTTCCGCCGAATCGATCGTGTCGACACGCTCCGTGCCGGTGATATCCTCATCGAGCGTGTCGTTTTCGGCAGTTTCCGCCGCGCGCCGCTCCGATGCCGTCTGCGGCCGCGCCCGCGCCTCCTCGACTCGCCGCCTGGCGGTCGTCGGCACGCGGGACGGAATGGGCGGGTCGTCCGCGAAAGGATCGTCGGCGACGTCCGGTGCGAAAATGCTGTCGCTCCCGGCTGCGGTCTCGTCCGCCACCGCGCCGGGGCTCACCGGGACGTAGCGGGGAAAAGGCTGGATGGGCTCGATTTCCGTCTGGTCGGGAGCGCGCGGCAGCAGCGAACCGGTAATCTCGGTTTCGGCGACAGCGCCGCGGAGGCCGCTCTCCTGGGCATGAGCCGGCGCTGCCCAAAACAATGCGGCCGCACTCGCCGACAGCAGCCGGAAACCGGCTGCCGGGCGAGGCCCGCTTCTTGTCAATACTGGGCGAACCCGCGGCATCGTCACCTGGCTGGCTGAAAGGCGCGCTGGCGCCATGCTTACCGAACCGTAAATGGCGATGGTTAATGGAGAGTTGAGGCGGCGTTATCGAGCTGTCGAGCGACGCGATAAATGTTGGACAGCCGCGCGGCAAAACGCTAAGCGCATCGTCCATGCATGTTGAAACCTTGAAGAAGCGGAAGCCCGAGCGGGAGGCGTCGATCGCATCCGCGCTGCGCACCGTCCGCACCGAACAGGCAGGCGTGGCCGCGCTCGCGGACGCTCTGGAGAACGGCGTCGCCGAACCGTTCGCCGAAGCCGTCGAACTCCTGTCGCAGATCAATGGTCGGGTGATCGTAACCGGCGTCGGCAAGAGCGGCCATATCGGTTCCAAAATCGCCGCCACGCTCGCCTCGACCGGCACGCCCGCCTTCTTCGTCCACCCCTCCGAGGCCAATCACGGCGATCTCGGCATGATCGCGCGCGACGACGCCATTGTCGCCATTTCGTGGTCGGGCGAAACCTCCGAGTTAAAGGGCATTATCGCCTATTCGCGCCGCTTCCTTATTCCGCTGATCGCCGTCACCGCCGGGCACGCTTCCGCGCTGGCACGCCAGGCGGACGTGGTGATAAGCCTGCCGCGCGCTGCCGAAGCCTGCCCGCACGGGCTGGCGCCGACCACTTCGACACTGCTGCAGCTCGTCGTCGGCGATGCGCTGGCGATAGCGCTGCTCGAGGCGAGAGGCTTCACGCCCGACCATTTCCGCACCTTCCATCCGGGCGGCCAACTCGGCGCCAACCTCACGCAGGTGCGTGAGATCATGCACACCGGCGACGAACTTCCGCTCGTCCCGCTTGGCGCGGCCATGCCAGAAGCCATCCGTGAGATTTCACAGAAAGGTTTTGGCTGCGTCGGCGTTATAGCCGCGGACGGGGCGCTCAGGGGCGTCATCACCGACGGCGACATCAGGCGCCACCTCGGCAGCAACCTTCTTGCTATGACGGTGGAAGAGGTGATGACCAAAGAGCCGAAGTCGGTTGGGCCTGAAACGATCGTCGCCACCGCGCTGCAGACGATCAATTCCTCGTCGATCACCAGCCTGATGGTCGTCGAGGATGGCCGCACAATCGGCCTCGTGCATCTGCACGACCTGCTGAGGATCGGCGCAGCCTAAAAGGCTCAGATCGCCTCGACGATCAGTTCCGAGTCCGAAGCGGCCTTGACCCTGACCCGGGTGCCGGAGGGCAAATCAGGGCCTGATACTCGCCACAACGTGTCGCCGAGCTGGATGCGCCCGCGTCCTTCGCGGATCGGCTCCGTCAGCGTGGCGGTGCGCCCGATCAACTGTTCGCCGCGCAAATTGAGCAGCGGCTGGTCGCTCACCGTGTTCCTGCCGCCCATCACCCTGTTGCCTACATAGGCCGAGACCAGCGCCAGCGCGAGAAAGGAGATGACCTGCACCTCCCAGACCCAGAACGCGGCATCCCACATCAGCAGCGAATTTGCGCCGATGATCAGCGCGGCAATGCCGATCCAAAGCAGGAAAACGCCGGGAACGAGAATTTCCATGGCGAG
Organism: Mesorhizobium sp. WSM2240; assembly: GCF_040438645.1. Lineage (NCBI taxonomy): Bacteria > Pseudomonadati > Pseudomonadota > Alphaproteobacteria > Hyphomicrobiales > Phyllobacteriaceae > Mesorhizobium > Mesorhizobium sp. WSM2240. The sequence continues at coordinate 4,218,616 of NZ_CP159253.1, read as the reverse complement.
CAGCACGAAGCCAAGAACAATCCAGTTCCATGGTCCGAGTTCGACAAAGATACTTTCGAGCATCGCTCTATCCTCAACCCTGCTCGGGCCGCACCACCGGCGGCCTCGCCGCCTGACGCTGAGCGCCCGCCGTGCCTTCGCTGCGGAAGACCTCTTGTGCGATGGCGCCGATGCCGCCCAGCGAACCGATCAGCGAAGCGGCCTCGATCGGCAGCAGCACGACCTTGCTGTTGTTGGCGGAGCCGATTTTGGCCATTGCCTCGGTGTATTTGAGGGCGACGAAATAGTTTAGTGCCTGCACGTCGCCCCTGGCGATCGCCTCGGAGACGACCTGGGTGGCGCGCGCCTCGGCCTCGGCCGACCGTTCGCGCGCCTCGGCGTCGCGGAAAGCGGCTTCCTTGCGGCCCTCGGCTTCCAAAACCTGCGCCTGCTTCAGGCCCTCAGCCGCGAGAATCTGCGCGCGCTTGTCCCGCTCCGCCATCATCTGGCGCGCCATCGACTCCACCATGTTGGTGGGAGGGTTGATGTCCTTTATCTCGATGCGGGTCATCTTGATGCCCCACGGGCTCGCCGCCTCATCGACGATGCGCAGCAGGCGCTCGTTGATCGTATCGCGGTTGGACAGCAACTCGTCCAGGTCCATCGAGCCCATAACCGAGCGGATATTGGTCATGGTAAGATTGAGGATAGCGTTCTGCAGGCCCGAAACCTGATAAGCCGCCTGCGGCGCATTGAGCACCTGGTAGAAGGCCACGCCGTCGACCGCGACGATGGCGTTGTCGCGGGTGATGACGTCCTGGGTCGGCACGTCCAGCACCTGCTCCATCATGTTCATCTTGGTGCCGATGCGATCGATGAAGGGAATGATCAGGTTAAGCCCGGGCGTCAGCGTTCTGGTGTAGCGACCGAAGCGCTCGACCGTATAATTGTAGCCCTGAGCGACGGTCTTTATGCCGGTGAACAGCACCAGCAAGACGAGAACAACGAGGACCGGAATGATGATGTCGAGGCCGGTGAACGGCATGAAAGCTCCCCCTGTGTTGACCGGCCCTGCCTTTGCAACAGCGCAGGGCCATCGTCCCGCAAACACTTAAGTGGGATTTCGTATGGTTACAATCGCGTGTTCGTCAATCGTCGGTTGAGCGCCGGGCAGGAATTGCGCTCAAGCACGTCAGATCCAGCCAGACAGTTCCCTGCGCACCAGGCTCTCGATCACCGCCATGCCGCCGGGGCTGTTGTTGAGGCAGGGGATGTGGGCGAAGTTCGCGCCGCCCGCATGCAGGAAGATCTCGCGCGCCTCCACCGCGATCTCCTCCAGCGTCTCGATGCAGTCCGACGAGAAGCCGGGATTGACGATGGCGATCGACTTCACGCCTTCCCGCGCGAGCCGTTCGACGGTCTTGTCGGTATAGGGCTGCAGCCACTCCTGCGCGCCGAAACGCGACTGGAAGGTGGTGATCAGTTTTTCTTCTCCCAAGCCCAGCCGCTCGCGCACCAGCCGCGTCGTCTCGAGGCAGTGCCAGTAATAGGGATCGCCCTTGTCGGAATAGGGTTTCGGAATCCCGTGATAGGAGGCGATCACAACCTCCGGCTCGAAGTCGAGAGAAGCCAGGTGAGCCTCGATCGAGCGCGCGATGGCGTCGATGTAAACGGGATCGTCGTAATAGGCCGGCACGCTGCGGATCGCCGGCTGCCGACGCATTTTCGCCAGGGCGGCAAACAGCTTGTCGTTGGCAGTCGCCGTCGTCGTTGCCGAGTATTGCGGATAGAGGGGCAGGATCAGCAGGCGGTCGCAACCCTCCGTCACCAGGCGATCGGCGACGCTTTTCGTGGACGGGCTGCCGTAGCGCATCGCCCAGTCGACGATGATTTGCGGTTCGCCGCGCAATGCCTCGGCAAGCTTCTCGCTCTGCGAGCGCGTATAGGTGCGCAGCGGAGATTCGTCGCGCTCACGGTTCCAGATCTTGCGGTAGTTCGCGCCGGATTTTTTCGGCCTGGTGTTCAGCACGATGCCGTACAGGATTGGATACCAGGCTATGCGGGGCAATTCGATGACGCGCGGATCGGAAAGAAACTCCCTGAGGTAGCGCCACATCGAACGAAAATCGGTGCCGTCCGGCGTGCCGAGATTGACGAGCATCACGCCGATCCTTGGCGATTTCAGCGCAGGATGCCCGGCCGGCAATTGGCTGCCGCCTTGGGCTTTCGGTGTATTGCTGGTTTTCGCGGCATCCATTCGGCGCTTCTCCGGTAACGGCCGGAACCTAGCCGCATGACCGTGGAATACAATGCTGCGTCTGGCCGCAGGCAGCACCCGGCTAGAGCTGCGAAAAAGCCCGCCCGGATGTTTCGGACGGGCTTTCGTTTTGGGCGGGACGCTCAGCTTGCCGGCGGAACTTTCAGCGTCGCACCGACCGGCAGCCTGTTGGGCTTGTATTCCGGGTTGGCGTCTGCGAGCCCCTTCCACTTGAAGCCGTCGCCATAGATCTTCTCGGCGATGTCCCAGTAATTGTCTCCGGGGGCGACAACATGGCTGTCGGGTATGGCAGCCGCCGCAGGCGCGGCTGCTACGGGCGCGGCCGCGACTTCCGGTTCGGCCGGCTTTGCGGGCTCGGCCGCCGGAGCGGGCTCAGCGGCAGGGGCAGCAGCTGCGGTTTCAGGTGCGGCTTCGACCTTCGGCGCGGCCGTGGCGATCTCGCCGGAGGCGGCCGGCAGGTCTGGCATCTTGATTTCGGCATCGGGCGCCGGCGCTGTTGCGACTGCGGGGGTGGGCTCTGCCGCCGGGGCCGCTTCCGCCGGGGCCACCTCAGCGGCCTTCGGAGCTTCTGCAGCCGGGGCCGGTTCAGCGGGTGCTGCCGCCGCTGTGGCCGCCACCTCGGTGATGCGTCCTTCGAGTTTCGGCGTATAAGGTTGGTTCGCGGCGAGATAATCGGCGACCACCTGCTCCAGGCTCGGACCGTAATCGTAGGCGTTCTGGGCATTCTCGGCGAACAGCTTGTAGCCGTCGCCGCCGGCTCGCACGAAATTGTTGGTGGCGATCGTGTAGGTCTTGGCCTCATCGATCGGAACCCATGCGCCTCCTTCCATCACTTCGAGCGACTTCAGCCGCCCCTCGTTGGGCGCGACTGACTTGTCGAAGGAGTATTTCAGGCCGGCCACCTGCGGGAACTTGCCCTTGCCTTCCTCGATCTCGGAAAGCCCGGCTTCGATTGAGGCCTTGAGGTCCTTGCCCGAGAGCTGGAACGTCGCCAGCGTGTTCTGGAACGGCAGCACCGTCAGCACTTCTCCCATCGTCACCTTGCCGGCGTCGATGGAGGCGCGGATGCCGCCGCCATTCTGGATGGCAATTGTCACGCCCTGGTCCTTCGTGCGGTCGATCATGGCGTCCGCGATCAGGTTGCCCATCTCGCATTCCTGGGCGCGGCAGGTCTCGCGGCTGCCGTCGATCGCCGCCGTCGTCTCGGCGACCTCCTTGTTCTTCAATTCCTCGATCGGCGCGCCGAGTTCCTTGATGCGCGCCAGAACGGCTTCGTCCGGCTTGATCGAATTGTCGAGATAGAGCGGATCGCCCTTGGCCTCCTTGACGACGCCGTTGTCATCAAAGGTCACCGTGAACTCGCCGAGATATTTGGAATAGGACGCCGCCTGCGTCACCGGAACCTTGTAGCCTTCCGGGTTGTCGACCATGGTCGGGTAGGGGCCTTCTGCCTTGTCGTCGGTGTTGGACAAGAGCGAGTGCGAGTGCCCGCCCACAACCACGTCCACGCCCGGAATCTTGGCGATCATCTCCTTGTCGCGCGGATAGCCGACATGGGTGAGCGCGATGATCTTGTTGACGCCGGCAGCCTTCAGTTTCTCGACCTCGGCGGTGATCGTCTTGATATCGTCCTCGATCGTGATGTTCGGACCGGGCGAGGCGACTTCGGGCGTGTCGGTGGTGACCGCGCCTACGATGCCGATCTTCTGGCCACCGACATCGAGGGTGATCGACGGCTTGATGCGGTCGCCGACCTTGGACTGCGCATTCGCCTGGACATTGGCGGAGAGCACCGGGAACTTGATCACGTCGAGAAACGGAACCAGCGCTTCCTCGCCGTCGTCGAATTCGTGGTTGCCGACGGTCATAGCGTCGAACTTCATCTGGTTGAGGAATTCGGCTTCCACCGCGCCCTTGTAGGTGGCGTAGAACAGCGATCCCTGGAAATTGTCGCCGCCGTTGAGCAGGAGCACGTTCTGGCCTTCGAGCGCCTTGCGCCTGTCGGCGATCGCCGTGACCAGGCGGGCCGCGCCGCCGATGCACTCGCCCTTGCCTTCCTCCTCGGCCGAGCAGGTCGATTCGTATTTGTTGTTGGATTCGATGCGGCTGTGCCAGTCGTTGATATGTAGAATATTGAGCGTGTAGTCGGCAAAGGAAGCGCCCGCCGACATGGCGACTGCCGATGCGGATAGGGCTGCGATGGCGGCGAACTTCTTCATTTCAGTCTCCCGAGTGATCCCCTGTCGGAGCGCTTGTCGTGACTCCCGGACCGTTCCTGTAGGACGGTTCTCGATCCATGTTCACATTGCGGTTTGCCGGATGCAAGAGGAATCCCGTCTCGCAGAAAGGCTCCTGCGGCGCTCAGGCGCTGTAGTCGCGCTCGTCGGAAATGACCTTGCCGTCATTAGCTAGCGAGCCGGGCGCTGCCAGGCGAATCGCGCCGCCTAGCTTGGTGATTTCGCGCAGCGAAGCCTCGATTGCGGCCAGGTCGGGCGCGGCGCCGTTGCTGGGCTCTACATGCAGCACCATCGCGTCGCGATCGCCGTCGCGTACGACGGCCAGGCGCGCCTTGGCTATTTCAGGGTGCCGCCGCACGACTTCTGCGATCTGCGCCGGGTCGACGAACATGCCCTTGACCTTGGTGCGCTGGTCTGCACGGCCCATCCAGCCCTTGATGCGGAGATTGGTGCGGCCGCAGGGCGACAGGCCGGGAAGGATCGCCGACATATCGCCGGTTCCGAGCCGCACCAGCGGATACCCGGCGTTGAAGCCCGTGACGACGATCTCGCCGACCTCGCCCTCGGCGACAGGATCGCCGGTGCCCGCGCGAACGATCTCGACGATCAGATTCTCGTTGAGGATCATGCCGGGGTTGGGCGAGCCGTCTGCATCCGCGCTTTCATAGGCGATCACGCCGAATTCGGCGGTGGCGTAGCACTGGAACACCCGTACCCCGCGCGAAAAATATTCGGCGCGCAGCGAGGGAAACAGCGCCCCGCCCGACACCAGCGCGAGCCGGAACGAGGACAGATCCTTGCCGGTCTCGGCGGCGCGGTCGAGCATGACTTTCAGGAAATCCGGCGTGCCGCAATAGACCGTTGGCTTCAGCGCCGCCGCCGCCTCGACCTGCATGTCGGTATTGCCGGTGCCGGCCGGGAAGACCGTGCAGCCCAGTGCCCGCGCGCCGGCGTCAAGCAGGAAGCCGCCGGGCGTCATGTGATAGGCGAAAGCGTTGTGGACGATGTCGCCGGCGCGGATGCCGGCGGCGAAGAAGGCGCGGGCGATGTTTTCGGCTACATCGGCCCCGAGTTGCGGCTCCCAGAGCGGGCCGGGCGACAGGAACACGCGGTTGCTTCGCAATGCAGCTGCATCGGCGAAGCCGCCGAAGGGCGGATCGGCCTGCTGGAACCCCATCAGTTCGGATTTCCGGAGCACCGGCAGACGGGCGAGCGCTGCCCGATTCGTCACCGTCTCCAGGTCGACATCGGCCAGCCAGCGAGCGAGCCCGGGCGCAGCCGAAACCGCCCTGCGCAGGAAGCCCGGAAGTGCGGCAAACAGCGCCGCCTCGCGCTCGGCGGGTTCTCGCGTCTCAAGGTCGTCGAAATGCACACTCATGCAGCCTCCCTCGGTCGCGGGGAGGTTAGCGCGGCGTGCAAGAGCGCCGCAAGATGACTTGGCATGATAGCTCTGGGCCGGATCAGCCGACCGCCGGTCGCCTCGTCAGGACGAATTGCTGGCCGGTGGAGCTTGTGCAATTGAGCTGGTTGGAAGCGACCAGCGCGCAGTTGACACTTGAGGTCGTCTGGCGAATGAGCGATTTGACAGTGATCGCGACGTTACGATTGTCCACCATCTGATAGCTGCCGTCGGCCAGCTTGTTGCCGGTGTCGAGCGCGGTCGTCTGGAACACCCCGCCCGAGAAGCGCGACACCGCGACGCCGTCGGTGCTCAGCCATTCGCCTTCCACGCCTGTCGGGGCGGCGGCCAATGGCCCTCCGACCGGGCCGCCGGTCATGCAGCCGGACAAGACGAACGCGAGCGCCGCCAGCGAGCCGGCCGAAAACAAGATGCGCACCATGGCGATTATCCTCTCTCCTTAAATAGCGATTGTGTCGCTTGGCGCAGGCCGAAAATCAAGGCGTTCGCCGTCACGGAGTCCCGCTTCGCCGGGTTTGCCCGAAAACTGTTTCGCATTTGTCACGGTCCCACCGCGCCCGTAGACATTTTGCTTGCAGCTTCTGGCGCGAAGATTAGCATTCCCGGCGAACGGAAGCGAACCCGATGCTCGCCGAACCAAATCGCAATCCCGGATCGCACCGTTACGGCAAGCCGAGCCTGTGGTGGCCGCCGCCGCGGTTGGAGCCGAGCTTTTCCATCGAGAAGTGAATTCCAGCTGACGAGACATCACAATGAACACCATGCTTTCCGTGAAAGCCCGGGAGGCCGGGCTCGCCGTTACATTCGCGTCCGGCGAAACCGTCTCCTACCCATGGCTCTGGCTGAAGGATAACGCGCCTTCGTCATTCCATCCGCAGACAGAAGAACGCATTTTCGATCTGACCAGTGTCGAACCGTCGCTCAAGCCGCTCCATGTCGAGGCGACGGAGCACGGCGTAGCCATCACTTGGTCGAAGGACGCCGGCGAGGACCTGTTGCCGGCGGGTTTCTTCGATGCCCACCGGCCAGGCCGCGCACGGGAGGACCCGGCCGACATCGCACCACGGCTCTGGGACGGATCGCTGCGCTTCGAGGCTGTCCCGCGTCACGCCGCGCCGGCGCTTATGAAGGACGATGCGGCCCTGCTTACCTGGCTCAAAGCCACCGCAGCATTTGGCCTTTCCATCGTGGACGGTCTCGATGACGATCCGGACGCCGGTCGGTGGGTTGCCGAGCGGATCGCTTTCCTGCGCCAAACCAATTTCGGCACGATTTTCGAAGTTGTGTCGATGCCGAACCCCAACAATCTGGCTTATACGCCCGTCGCCCTGCCACTGCACACCGATCTCGCCAACCAGGAGGTGCCGCCCGGCTATCAGTTCCTGCACTGCGTTTCCAACAGGGCGGAAGGCGGCGGATCGACTTTCGCCGACGGATTCGCCGTCGCGGCGGCGCTGAAGGACGAGGACTCGGAAGCCTACCGCCTGCTGTGCGAAGTCGAGATCCCGTTCCGGTTCCATGACGCGGACTACGATATCAGGGGCCGGTTTCCGGTGATCGTCACGGACAGCAAAGGCGAAGTCACCGAACTGCGCTTCAATGCGCATCTGGTCGACATCATCGACCTTCCTTCCGAAACGGCGGTATCGTTCTATGCCGCGTATCGCAAGCTGATGGCGATGATCCGCAGCGACTGTTTCATGATCGCCTACCGGCTGAAAGCCGGTGAGATGGCGGTGTTCGACAATCGCCGCGTGCTCCACGGGCGACAGGCGTTCAACCCCAATACCGGACGCCGCCATTTGCGCGGTTGCTATGTCGATCGCGGCGAGTTCCTGAGCCGCATCCGGGTTCTGTCGCGGTAGCCTGAGCCTGGAAACAGGAATGGCGGCATCACCGCCGCCATTCTCTTTATCGCTCACCGTACCAGTATGTTGCGGAACTGCCAGGGATCCTTCGTGTCGAGGTCTTCCGGGAACAGGCTGGGGCGGCCCTCCAGAGGCGTCCAGTCGGTGTAATAGCCTCTGACCGGCCCGAGATAGGGCGACTGCACTTCGAGGCAGCGCCGATAGTCCATCTCGTCGGCTTCGACGATGCCTGCCTGCGGGTTTTCCAGCGCCCAGACCATTCCGGCCAGAACCGCCGAGGTGACCTGCAGGCCCGTCGCGTTCTGGTAGGGCGCGAGCTTGCGCGCCTCGGCAAGCGAGAGCTGCGAGCCGTACCAGTAGGCGTTCTTGGCGTGGCCGTAGAGCAGCACGCCAAGTTCGTCCACGCCGTCGACCAGTTCGTTCTCGTCGAGCACATGGTGGACCGGCTGCGATTTGCCCGCGGCGCCGAACATTTCATGCAGCGACAGCACCGCGTCGTTGCAGGGGTGGTAGGCGTAGTGGCAGGTCGGGCGGTAGGAGACCTTTCCCTTGCCGTTGCGCACAGTGAAATAGTCGGCGATCGATATCGACTCGTTGTGTGTCACCAGGAATCCGTATTGCTGGCCCGGTGTCGGGCACCAGGTCCGCACCCGCGTATTGGCGCCTGGCTGTTCGAGGAAGATCGCCGCCTTGGATCCCTTCTTCTGCTTGCGGGCGTTCTTCGGCATCCACTTCTCGTGCGTGCCCCAGCCGAGCTCGGCCGGCTGCAGGCCCTCGGAGATGAAGCCCTCGACCGACCAGGTATTCCAGAACACGTTCATCGGCTTGGGATTCTTCGTGCGCTGCGTGTCGCGTTCGGCGATATGGATACCCTTCACCCCGGCTTGCTTCATCAGCCGCGCCCAGCCTTCGCGGTCGCCTTCCGCCGGCTCGGCGAATTGAAGCCCGAGATCGTTGGCGAGATTGACCAGCGCCTGCTTGACGAACCACGACACCATGCCGGGATTGGCCCCGCAGCACGAGATCGCGGTGGTTCCGCCGGGATTGCTGCGGATTTCCTCGCGCACGGTTTCGCGCAGAGCATAATTGGTACGCGAGGCATTGTCGGCCTTGGCGTCGAAATAGAAACCGAGCCAGGGTTCGACCACCGTATCGATGTAGAGCACGCCTAGCTTGCGGCAGAGCTTCATCAGATCCAGCGAGGATGTGTCGACCGAAAGGTTGACGCAAAACCCTTGGCCGCTGCCCTCGGTCAGAAGCGGCGTCAGCAGCTTCTTGTAGTTCTTCTTCGTCACCGCTTCGTGCAGGAAGGCGATGCCGCGTTCGTCGAGCAGCTTCCGGTCATCGTCGCTCGGGTCGATGACGGTGATACGGGATTTGTCGAATTTGAAATGGCGCTCGATGAGGGGCAGCGTGCCGCGGCCGATCGATCCAAAGCCGATCATCACCACAGGGCCGGTTATTTCACCGTGGACGGGCCATTTTTCTTTCGCCATTCTTCAGTCACTCCTGGTTCGCGTTACGCGTGCATCTCGACGATGGTCGAGTTGAAGACCATAGTTCCTCGTCACAATAAAGCCGAAAACCACAATGGCTGGTTAGCGGTCGCCTGAAATGCCTCGCAGCACCGCAACCAGCCTGTCGCGATCGGCGGCCAGGCCCTTATAGTCCAGTTGCGCCTCGTCGAGCCCCGCGAGCTGATCGGCAAAGGATAGGGCGAGCGAAGCGCGCTTGGGATGTTTTTCGATCGTCGCCAGCGGGTCGAGATGGATGCGGATGGTGAAAAGAATGTCGCCCGAAACCGGCAGCTTGCGCAGCGTCTGCCGCTCGACGCGGATGAAGGCCTGCGCCGCAATCTCATCGGTTGAAAATTTCGACGGCCGGTTCGTCCCGCGGTCGACGCGCTCCTGGTGCGAGAACGGCAGGTAAAGCTCGTTGCCGGCCTGCAGCGACCAGTTCCAGCGCAACACCGCCTGGCCCTGAAGGCTGTCGAACATGCGGCTTATAAGATCGGCGTTGCGGGTGCCGCTGCCGAAGCCCGGCACAGGCGTGTGAATCTCATGCAGCGGCCGCCCGAATTTTTCGCCCAGCGACCAGGATGACGGAAAGCACAGCGATCCCGCGGCCAGCCGCCAGCCGTTCTCGCCCTTGCGCATCAGGACCAAATCTTCCTGGACGAGCAGGGATGCGGCCATGAGCGGTGGCTTTTGCTCGTCATCGCGATTTTGCGCCTCGCCACCAATCTCCGCAGAATTTGAGCCGGCCGAGGCCCTCGGCCGCTCAAGCAACTCGGGATGATGCCGGGCCAGATGCGCCTCGATGAGGTCGAGCACTTCGCGCTGCGCTTCCCGCGTATCCGGCTCCTCGACGAAAACCTTGTCGGGAGCCGTCGCGTAGAGCCGCCGCTTCTCGGCCAGATACATGTCCAGATCGTCGCCGACCTCTATCCATTCGGCGAGGTTCAACGGCTTCAGGCCGATGCTGAACGGCTTCGACGAGCCGTCATAGGGTGTGTGGACGGGTGGAGTCATCCGATCCATCTCGGCGGCCGCTGTCGGCGCGTATGAAAAACACGAAGCACTTCAACAGTCTCGCCGCGAACGCGATAATGTATGGTGTAGGGTAGCCCCGGCACGGACCATTCCCTCGATCTCGACTCCGGTATGGGGCGCCCCAGTTCCGGGCGGGAAGTGATCAGGTTCAGTGACTTCGTGAGCTTCAGCATCACAGCTTCCGCCGCTTCGGCGCTGTCAGCGTTGATGTAGGCATGGATATTTTCCAGGTCCCGGACAGCTCGCGGAAGGACCTTCAACTTCATTTGCGGGCTTCTGGAAAGATATCAGGCTCCGGCGTCGGCAACTCGTCGTCTTTACCCCAGGACCGCATCCATTTTATAACTGCCTCACCCGACACGAAGACTCCTTCGTCCGCTTCGCGCTCAGCCTCTTCGATCGCCGCGAGATAGGCGCGGCGCTCCTCCAAATGCGCTTCGAGAGCCTCCTTGACAATGAAGGCGCTTGAGCGCTGCGTGGCTCGGGCATAATCCTCCAGTTCTCGCTTGGTCTCCGGGGAAATGCGTAAGGTCAAGGTCTCGCTTGCGGCCATTGTCTTGCCTCCGAGTACAAGGTAACACAACGTAGTCGCGGCGACGCTACTGGTCAACGGCTTCGCCGAAACCTGCTCTGATCAACCCGCGCAGTGAATTGCCGACGAACATCGCGTTCGCGCTGTGCAGATCTTCCTCGGTCAGCACCGCTTCCCTGACCTTGCCGCTTTCCAGCAACTCGCCGCGAAGCACGCCGGGCAGCAGGCCGCATCCCAACGGCGGCGTCAGCAGGACGCCGTCGACATCCGCGAAAATGTTGGTGATCGTGCCTTCGCAGACCTGCCCATGCTGGTTGAGCAGGATGACCTCGTCCGCCTCCTCGCGCGAAAATTCCGCGCGCGCCGCATCGTAGACGGCGCGGCGCGTCGTCTTGTGGTGCAGCAGCGGATCGTTTGCATTCAGCCGCGTTTCGGCAATTTTGAGCGTCCAGACGGCGTCCGGCGCGAGCGGCGCGTGTGGCTGCGTGGTAATCTCAGGCTTACCGTCTTGCGCTAACGTCAGGCGAACGCGCAGCGCCGCGTTGCCGCCCACGGCGTTTCGGAGAGCGCGATCCACCGCCGTTTCGGACATGCTGAAACCCAATTCGCGAGCCGAGGCTGCCAGCCGCGCCATATGCCGCTCCAGCCGCACGAAACCGCGGGCAGGCTCCCAGCGCAGCGTCTCGATCAGCTCGAAGCCGGCACCGTTCCCGTCGCGAACCGCGCTTTCAGAAGGCATTCCGCATACTCCTCCTCGGCCGTCGAATCGAAGACTATGCCGCCGCCGATATTGTAGACCGCCTCGCCGCCCGGAAAGAGCGAGATGGTGCGGATCGCCACCGAGAACCGCATCGTCCCGTCGGGCGCGATCCAGCCGATGGCGCCGCAATAGACGTCGCGCGGCTTTCCCTCCAGCGCGTGCAGGATTTCCATGGCGCGGATTTTCGGCGCGCCGGTGATCGACCCGCATGGAAACAGCGCGGCGAAGATGTTCGCGATGGAAAGGTCCGGCAAAAGCTTGGCGCGCACCCTGCTCACCATCTGGTGGACCGTGGGGTAGGTCTCGATACGGAAAAGCTCCGGCACGTCGAGCGTACCCACCTCGCTGATCAGCGAAATGTCGTTTCGCAACAGATCGACGATCATGCGGTTTTCCGCCTGGTTCTTCGGATCGTTGCGCAGGAATTCGCGTTGCGCGTCGTCCTCCGTTTTCGTCGCGCCGCGCGGAGCGGTACCCTTCATAGGATGCGTCTCGATCCAGCCATCGCGGCTGATTTCGAAGAAGAGTTCGGGCGAGCGCGACAGGACGAGCGGCTCGCCCAGAGAAACCAGCGCGCCGTACTTCACCGGCTGGCGCGCGGTCAGCGCATTGAAGGCCGCGAGCGCCTCGCCCGACCACTGCGCGTTTACCGGGAAAGTCAGATTTGCCTGATAGCAATCGCCCTCGCGGAGATGCCGGTGCAGCCGCGCGAAGCGTTTCTGGTAATCCTCGAACGACCAGCTTGCCCGGGCGTCGAAGATCGGCCCGTTGCTGGCCGGCGCCTGCCGGCCGGGCAGGGGGTGTCGGACGGCCCGTCGAATACACCCAGGCAGACAAGCGGCGCGCGCCGGCCTACCGGCAAAAGCGGCCGGAGCTTCGGCTCGAGCAGATAGCCCGCCTCATAGGAGAAATAGCCTGCCAGCCACTTGCCGGATTCATGAGCGGCCTGCGCTGCTTGCAGCGCCGGGAAGAAGCTTTCCGCCGTGTCGGAGGCGATGATTTCGCTCGGCTGCTCGAACAGCACCTCGCGCCCGGCCGGATCGTCGCGGAAAAGGACGAAGGGTTGTTGCGCGGCGGTCATGTCCATGCTCCGCCTCGATCTTTCCCACCTCCTTCAAAGGGAGGGATCAGCTGCCATGACGGTTTTCGCCAACCTTTAGCGTTGAACGGTTGGCGGATCGAGAGCGGAGGGCCGATCTCCTCCCTTGAGGGGTCCGGCAGGACAGAGGGGGGTGGCATGGATCGCAAGGACTGGTGAGTGGCTACGTGCCGGTTCACTCCAGCGCTTCCAATTCGTCGATCAGGTCGCCGATCACTCCGAGGCCGATCTGCCAGAAGGCCGGATCCGTGGCGTCGAGCCCGAACGGCGCCAGGATCTCGGAATGATGCTTGGTGCCGCCAGCCTTCAGCATGTCGAAATACTTCTCCTGAAAGCCGCGCTCGGCGTTCTGATAGACGGCGTAGAGTGAGTTCACCAGGCAGTCGCCGAATGCATAGGCATAGACGTAGAACGGCGAGTGGATGAAGTGCGGAATATAGGTCCAGAACGTCTCGTAGCCCTCGCGCAGCCTGATCGCCGGGCCCAGGCTGTCGGCCTGCACCTCCAGCCAGAATTGGCCGAGCCGGTCGGCGGTCAGTTCGCCATTCTTGCGTTCGGTGTGCACCTTGCGCTCGAACTCGTAGAAGGCGATCTGGCGCACCACCGTGTTGATCATATCCTCGACCTTCTGGGCGAGCATGGCCTTGCGCTCGCGCCGGTCGGTGGTCTTGTCCAGCAGCGAGCGGAAGGTCAGCATCTCGCCGAACACCGAGGCGGTTTCGGCGAGCGTCAGCGGCGTCGAGGCCATGAGCGGCCCCTGCGCGCCGGCCAGCACCTGGTGCACGCCGTGGCCGAGCTCGTGCGCCAGTGTCATCACATCGCGCGGCTTGCCCATATAGTTCAGGAGCACATAAGGGTGCGCCGAAGGTACTGTCGGGTGCGCGAATGCGCCCGGCGCCTTGCCCGGTCGCACCGGCGCGTCGATCCAGCGGCGGTCGAAGAATCTCCGCGCAATGTCGGCCATGTCCGGCGAAAAGCGGTGATAGGCCGCCAGAACCGTGTTTTTTGCTTCGTCCCATCCGATGGTCGCCTGCGGTGTTTCGGGCAGCGGCGCGTTGCGGTCCCAGTGGTTCATGGTGTCCATGCCGAGCCAGCGCGCCTTCATCGCATAGTAGCGATGCGACAGACGCGGATAGGCCTCGCGAACGGCCATGGCAAGCGCATCCACGATGCTGCGCTCGACCCGGTTGGCGAGATGCCGTGAATCGGCGATGTCCTGGAAGCCGCGCCAGCGGTCGGAGATCTCCTTGTCCTTCGACAGCGTATTGGTGATCAGCGTGAAGGTGCGCAGATTCTCCTTGAAGGTCTTCGCCAGCGCCTCGGCGGCGGTGCGGCGCACCTCGCCGTCGGGATCCTGAAGCTTGTTCAGCGTCGGCTCCAGCGTCAATTCCTCGCCGCCGACCTCGAAGCGCAGATCGGTCATGGTCTCGTCGAACAGCCGGTTCCAGGCGCCCCGCCCGGTGACCGACTTCTCGTGGAAAAGCTGCTCGATGCGATCCTCGAGCTGATAGGGCTTGTCTTTCCGCAGATCGAGCACCCAGGGCCGGTAATGGCCGAAGGTCGGATCGGCGTCGAGGGCGGCGAGAATCAACGCGTCGTCGACGAGGTTCAGTTCGAGCGCGAAGAAAAGCAGATGCGCGCTGGCATCGGTCATCTTCTCCTGGACGTCCCCATAGAGCTTCGCGCGCTGCGGGTCGGAGGTGTCGCCCGCATAGATCAGCCCGGCATAGGAGGCGATCTTGCCGATCAGTTCCTCGATCGCTTCGTATTCGCGCAGCGCTTGGCCCAGGCGACCGTCTGCGCCGCGCGAGGCTTCGCTCGCCAGCGTGCCTTTCCAGCGCTCCTCGAAGGCGATCGCGTCTTCAGCGGCCTTCGCAAGGTCGCGCTTCAGCTCGGGCGCTTCCATGCCCGGATAGAGGTCGCCGAGATCCCATTCGGGCAGGTCTCCGAGTGCGGCGGACCCTTGGCTTGCCGCCAGGGCCGCGGCCTTTGCGCCGGGGTTCAATGACATGATGTCCGCCTTCCGATTCCAAGTATGCGCCGCGTAAACCCGAACGCTCGATTTCCCGGCTTTTTCGAAGCCATTTATTTAGAACCCTGTGCCAGGATGATCCAGACGGCAATAACGCCCGTACTCGCCATCCCCTAACCAAATATGTCATTCATGGCAGCCTGCATACTCATAGTCGATGATGATCCGGTGCAGCGGCGGCTGCTGGAAGCGGCGGTCGCGAAATTCGGCCATTCCGCGCTCGTCGCCGATGGCGGCGAGGCGGCGCTGAAGCTGCTGGAGGGCCCGGAAGCACGCCCGGTCGCGGTGGTCATCCTCGATCTTTCCATGCCCGGATTGGACGGCATCGGCGTGCTCAAGGCCATGGCCGAACGCGGCATCCAGTTGCCGGTCATCGTGCAGACGGCGCAGGGCGGCATCGAGACGGTGGTGCTGGCGATGCGCAACGGCGCGTTCGACTTCGTCGTCAAGCCGGCCTCGCCGGATCGGCTGCGCACCGCCATCGACAATGCGCTCAAGGTCGAGGCGCGCGAGATGGAGGCGAAGCGCTCCTCCAAACGCGGCGGCGGCACGCTCTCCTTCAAGGACATCGTCACCCGCAGCCCGGCCATGGACCGCGTGCTCAGGTTGGCGCAGAAGGCCGCTGCCTCCAACATTCCGATCCTGATCGAGGGCGAATCGGGCGTCGGCAAGGAACTCGTCGCCCGTGCCATCCAGGGCTCCGGCGAACGCCGTTCAAAGCCCTTCGTCACGGTCAATTGCGGCGCCATCCCCGACAATCTGGTCGAAAGCATCCTGTTCGGCCACGAGAAGGGCTCGTTCACGGGCGCGACCGAAAAGCACGCCGGCAAGTTCGTCGAGGCGCATTCGGGAACGCTGTTCCTCGACGAGATCGGCGACCTGCCGCTCGAGGTGCAGGTCAAGCTCTTGCGCGCGGTGCAGGACGGCGAGGTCGACCCGGTCGGCGGGCGCTCGACCGTCAAGGTCGACATAAGACTGATCTCGGCCACCCACCGTAACCTCCTGCAGCAGGTCAAGGACGGAAAATTCCGCGAGGATCTGTTTTACCGGCTCAACGTTTATCCGATCTTCGTGCCGCCGCTGCGCGACCGCCGCGACGATATTCCGCATCTCGTGCGTCATTTCATGCGGCGCGTCGCGCCTGCCGAGACCCGCGGCCGCATTACCGATATCTCGGCGCGCGCTCTTTCGATGCTTCAGGCCTATGACTGGCCGGGCAACATAAGGCAGCTCGAAAACGCCATCTTCCGGGCAACCGTGCTGTGCGAAGGCGATACGCTGACCGAGGAGGAGTTCCCGCAGATCCGGGCGCAGGTCGAGGGCACCGTCAATCTGGACCGCGTCGAGCCCGAACCCGCTGCCGCCCCGTTGGAGGCCCGCCCGCCCGCCGAAGGCAGGACCCCGCCGCTTCGCCCGGAAGCTGAAATCCGGTTCGGCATACTGAAGGCGCTCGACGAGCGCGGCAATGTCCGCTCGCTGGCCGACGTCGAGCTGGAAATGATCAGGACGGCCATCGACCACTATAACGGTCAGATGAGCGAGGTCGCGCGCAGGCTCGGCATCGGCCGCTCGACTCTCTATCGCAAACTGAAGGAGTACGGAATCGACCCGGAAACGGGCCGTTCCGAGAAGCTCGCCTCTTGAGAAAAACCCGGCCAGCACCGCGCAAGCTTCGGTCTATAAGCCGCCGTTTACCATAAACTTCCTTCGATATTTTTGCCGGGATATCGCCATGGCGTTGCCGCATTTCGACTTCAATAAGCTGTGATTAACCATTAGGATCGATATTCGGACGTCACTTTTACGCGTCCGGGCTTCAAATCCGGGGACAAACGGCTGAAGGCCTTTTGATTTGATCAGCACCGAACGACCCACGAACCGGCGAAACCTCGAAACCTCCGCCTGGCTAAGGTGGTTTGCAGGCTTCATGGTCGCCATCGGGTTCCTCACGATGGCTGTGCCCGTCGCCAGCGCCGAAACGCGGACGCTGAAGCTCTATTTCATCCACACCAAGGAAAAGGCCGAGATCACCTTCAAGCGCAATGGACGCTACGATCAGTCCGGCCTCAACCAGATCAACCGCTTCCTGCGCGACTGGCGCCGCAACGAACCGACCAAGATGGATCCGCGCCTGCTCGATCTGGTCTGGGAAACCTATAAGGCTGTCGGCGCGCGCGACTATATCCACGTTGTTTCCGCCTACCGCTCGCCGGCCACCAATTCGATGCTGCGCAGCCGCAGCAAGGGCGTCGCCAACAAGAGCCAGCATATGCTCGGCAAGGCGATGGACTTCTATATTCCGGGCGTCAGCCTGAAGACGCTGCGAGATACCGGCCTCAGGGCGCAGGGTGGCGGCGTCGGCTACTATCCGCGTTCGGGCTCGCCCTTCGTTCACATGGACGTCGGCAATGTGCGCCATTGGCCGCGTATGAGCCGCAGCGAACTCGCCGCCGTCTTCCCGAACGGCAAGACTCTGCATGTGCCGACAGACGGCAAGCCGCTGCCGGGCTTCGAGACGGCGCTCGCCTCCTATAAGCAGCGTAGCAAGAGCGGAGCCACGGCCCTGGCGCTCGCGAGCTCCAGTTCCAGCCGCGGCAGGCCCAGCAATCTTTTCGCGGCGATCTTCGGCGGCGGCGCGGACGAGGAAGAAGAGAGCAGCGGCGAGGTCGCGGTGGTTGCGGCCGCAAGCCCGAGGGTCGAAAAGCCCCAGGCCGCCAGGAAGGCCGTGGCCGAACAGCGGCAGCCGCAGCAGCAGGACCAGAAAAAGCAGCTGCCGGGCATACAGATCGTTTCGCCCGACCAGGCGCAGCGCACCGAAATTCCGCAGATCGCCGAGGCTGAGGAGCCGCGCGAAGAGACCCCCGAAACCATTATCGCCGCGCTGCCTGCGCGCAGCGTTCCGGTGCCGATGCTCGCGCCGCGTCCTGACAGCGAGGTCGGCCCGACCGTGGCCGCATTGGCGGAAGCCGAGCAGGTTCCGTTCGGAGCCGCAGCGGCGCCACTGCCGGAGGAAACGCCTGCCGCAAAGGCCGAGCTTGCCCTTGGCATCCCGTTGCCGACGCGCCGTCCGGATTACGCTCCGCCGGCGGCGGTGCTCGCTGCGGCTGATTCCGGGACCGATCAGGTCCTGCTCGCCATGGCCGCCGCGGCCGACGAGGGCCCGATGAGCGCCACCGACGCATTCGCGCCGCTGCCGTCGAGGCGTCCGAGCGAAGCAGACGCGGTTTTCGATCTTGCTGTGGTTCCTGCAGCAAGGCCCGAGCCGGCCAGCACGGGTACGGTCGCGGCCGATTCGAAAGCCGCGCTTGAAGCGGTCATCAAATCCAACGGCGCCCGTGTTGCCGCGCTCGCAACGACGGTTACGCCGCGTGCGGCCGTCGCCCGCCGTCCCGCCGGAACCGATGCGGCTTCGGCGATGGATTCCGGCGTCAAGACGACGCGCAAATCGCCGCGGCCGAGCGCCCGCGACACCAAGCCGGATCCGAAGCCGGTGGTGGTGGCGGCACAGCCGCAGGCCGCGCGCTGGGTGCTGCACAGCGACTATGTCACCACGGCCGGGCAGAACACGACCGCGCCGTCCTTCGCCTACAACATCGTGCGCACCGCCCCGCGCGCCGTCTACACCGCCGGCTTCCAGCAGGGCGACCAGGTCGCCGATGCCAACCGCTTCTCCGGCAAAGCCGTCGAATTCCTGTCGGTCGCCCGCTTCCAATAGCGGCATCGCAAGCTGCAAAAAAGCGCCGGTCTCCGGCGCTTTTTTGTTGGCTAAGCGGGCAAATGCACCGACGGAAGTTCTTGGGGCGATTATCTACCGGTTCCCGATCCTTCGGCATTCCGGCATGGATTCCCGACACTCTCCGCTCTGCAGCGAAATTATGTGGCGAATGTCGCCTTCGAGCGCGGTTGTCGTTGCCGGCAGGAAGGCTATCCGGCGCAATCATTTTTTGGACCATGGCCTTCCGCCGCCCGAACTCTCACCGCCTGCCATAGGCAGCGAGGAACACGCGCACGCCTTCGGCGGCATGCCGGCGAAGCTCCGCCGGTTTCGGTATCGCCTCGTCGCCGAGCAGCATGGCTTGGTTAAGGGGAGCGGACATGACCAGCCAGTTGAAATGGGACGCGGCGACGGAAGGGTCGTCGATCGAGAGCATGCCGCGTGCCGCGAGCCGCTCGAACATTGCCGCAAGCGTCGCCAGCGCGCGCGCCGGCCCGCGCTCATAGAGCACCCTGGCCAGTTCCGGAAAGCGGCTGACCTCGCCGATCACCAGGCGGCGCAACTGCATGATGCGCGGCGTCAGAACCACAGTGAGTTGCCGATACGCATAGTCGACGAGGTATTCCGCCACATCGCCGCCTTCATCGAGTTCGGCCACTTCGTTGCGGACAATGTCGCCGGCGTCGTCGGTCATTGAGGTCACTATCTCGATAAACAGCGCCTCCTTGCTCGAGAAATGCTTGTAGACAGTCTGCTTCGACACCCCAGAACGCGCTGCGATCTCGTCCATATTGGTGCCGAGATAGCCGCTCTTCAGAAACACCTCCGTGGCGGCGTCGAGGATCGCCTTGCGCTTGCGCGCCGAGCGGTTCGAAGCATGGTTTCCCATCTGCATTTTTGCTGAAGGCAAGTCCGCCACGAAACCGCCAATCCCTGAAATCAAAACTCCAATTGACTCTATTGTACTGGACAGTCTAGTTTTGCGCAATACGGTACTGGACGGTCTAGTTTAAATTAATGTCCGGCGCTGGACGAAGGAGAGCGCGCGCCAGGCAATTTGTCGCCATGGCGTCCTCGGGATGAACAGGAGAATCCACCATGCACATACAATTCGCCGAGCTTCCTGTATTCGATCAGGACCGCGCCAAGAATTTCTACGCCGACCATTTCGGTTGCGTGGTCGCTGCCGACGCCCCGATGGGCAAGGACGACTGGCGATGGATCGAGCTGAAATTCCCTGACGCCGAAACGACGTTGCATTTCGTCAGGCGCAAGGACGATGCGCCGTCGGCGGAGCCGGTCCTGGTGCTGGTCGACGACAACGTCGAAGCTACCGTCAAAGCCCTGAAATCGCATGGAGTGGAAATCATCACCGAGCCGCAAGAGGCTTCGTGGCAGCCGGGCCGCACGGTCGCGGAATTTCGCGACAGCGAAGGCAACCGGATGGTGATCGGCAGCAGATGAGCCGGCCGCCGAAGGTCCACGCGCAAGCATCCGGCCACCTCAGTCGCGGAGCATGATGCAAGATGAGCGGAACTACGATTATCGGATGCAACTGCGGACGGACACGCCTGGAAGTGCTGGGAGCAGCGATCCTTGTGTCCGAATGCCTGTGCAACAGCTGCAGGGCTGCTGCGGAGCGTCTAGCGAGCCTCCCCAGCGCAAGGAATATCCTTACATCCTACGGCGCGACGCCTTGTGCGGAATATCGCAAGGATCGAGTCCGGATCCTGTCCGGCGCGGAGCACATGAGTGAATTCCGGCTGTCCGCCGAGGCGGGTTCGCGGCGTGTCATTGCGACCTGCTGCAACACGCCGGTGTTCCTGGAGATGAAGGGCGCGCACTGGCTAAGCATCTATCTGCATCTCTGGCCGGACGAGGCGCGGCCGAAAGCCGAGTTGCGCACGATGGCAGGCGACCTGCCCGATGCTTCCAAGCTGCCCGACGACATCGCCAATCTGAAAAGCCACACCGTGTCCTTCTACGCAAAGCTCCTTCGGGCGTGGATCGCCATGGGATTCCGGAATCCGAAGATCGAAGTGGTGGGGAAGATCGACGCCTGACGACTCGAATCGAGAACGTCAGCCCTTGCGCAGCGTCGCGGCTTCCCGGGCCAAAGCCTCGATGGCGTCCCATTTGCCGGCCTTCACCAGATCGTCGGGCGCGACCCATGAGCCGCCGACGCATATCACGTTGGGCAGGCCGAGGTAGTCGTTCGCGTTTTTGGCCGTCACCCCGCCGGTCGGGCAGAATTTTATGCCGCCGAAAGGCGAGGCCAGCGATTTCAGGAACGCCGCGCCGCCGGCCTGCTCGGCCGGGAAGAATTTCAGGAAGTCTAGGCCTGCCTCACGCGCCGTCATGATTTCGCCCGGCGTGATCGCGCCGGGCAGCAGCGGCACCTCGCTGCCGCCGGCGGCCGCCAGCAATTCGCGCGTGACGCCCGGGCTGACGATGAATTTCGAGCCGGCCGCCGCCGCTTCGTCGAACTGGCGCGCATCCAGTATGGTGCCTGCCCCGACAATCGATTCTTCGACCTCGCCCGCAGCCCGGCGGATGCATTCCAGCGCATCCGCGGTTCGCAGCGTGATCTCGATGACGCGCAAGCCGCCACGGGCAAGCGCCCGCGCCAGCGGCGCCGCGTCGGCGACCCTGTCGATCTTCAGCACCGGGATCACCGGCTGGCCATCAAGGAGCGACAGGAGTTTTTCAGTCTTGCTGGCCATGAGCGCCTTCTGTGCCGTTCGGGATTTCAGCCGGGATTAGCAGAAGCATCCCGCCAAGTCCACGAAAGCGGGCCGGTCAGCCTCGCCCGAGGAAGCTTGAAAATGTCCGCGCAAGCCCGTTCCAGAAGCGCGGCTTCGCTGGCCTGACCGCCTGCGTCTTCGTCGGTATCGCCGTCGCCGGAAGCGCTTTCCTGGCAGCGCTTTTCGGGATCCTGAGTGCCGTATTTCTTTTCTCCGGCAAGGGCTCCCCGGACTCGGCACGGAAGCGGTGGTAGGCCGCAGCGATCTTCCTGTGGTAGCCGTAGCGCCGGTACTGCGGTCCGATATAGCCGCGGGCGAAAGCCTCCCAGTCGCGCCGGCGCACCGCCGCCGTAAGCCCGGCCTTTTCGATGTAGCGCGCCATCAGCCGGATCTGCCCGGCGACGCCGCATCTCGCCTCCGCGACCAGCGCGTCGACATCGGCATAGCCCGAGCCAGGCCCAGTGCGCGCCCATCACCTGGCCGATGCCCCAGGATACGCTTTCATTGGCCGCTCTGGCGTCGATCGCGCAGGCTTTCGCGAGAAGCGCCCAGCGTCCGGCCTGCGTCTTCGGATTGGCGACGGCGCCGGCCGCCGGCGAGGCCAGACCGTCCGCCCGAGCCCGTTGCCGGTTTGCCGGCGACAGCCGCCGGTCGAAATAATGACCCTCGAAACGGATCAGCGGCTCCGGCCTGCCGCCGACAGTGGCGAATCCCTTGCCGCCGCTCTCCACCTCGGCGATCGCCAGCAGCGCTTCCGGCTCCAGTTCGAGGTTCTTGGCGAGGGCGGCGATTTCGCGTCTGGTTTCGTCGGTGAACATGCGCGGTGTACCTTCCTTCTTGGCTTCAATCCGCGTGATTTTCGCCCCGCCCCGGCGGATGTGAACAAATTTCGCGGCGTTGCGCCCATGTGCTGAAGCCAAACCGCTGATTTCCTACCGATAAAACCGTGCCTTGAATTGCCCGCATCGGAGATTTATCCACACGCCATGGACACTTCGCCCGTAAATCCCGGCTTCCGCGTCGCCGCCCTCTACCGGTTCTGCCGGATCGGGCGGTTCGAGGAACTGCGCGCACCGCTCGCCGCCTTCTGCTGCGGCCGCGGCATCAAGGGCACGCTGCTGCTTGCCTCGGAAGGCATCAACGGCACCGTGGCCGGCCGCGAACAGGCGATTTCCGAACTCATCGGCTGGCTGGAGGCGATGCCGGAACTGACTGGGCTGGAGGTCAAATACAGCGCAGCAGCCGAAATGCCATTCCACCGCATGAAGGTCAGGCTGAAACGCGAAATCGTCACCATGGGCGTCGAGGGCATCGACCCGCTGCAAGGGGCGGGGGCCTATGTCGCGCCCTCCGACTGGAACGCGCTGATCGCCGATTCAGAGACGATCGTCATCGACACGCGCAATGACTACGAGGTGTCGATCGGAACCTTCCAGGGTGCGGTGGATCCGCAGACTAAGAGTTTTCGCGAGTTTCCTCAATGGGTTGCCAGCCATCGTGATCAGCTCGAAGGCCGCAAGGTCGCGATGTTCTGCACCGGCGGCATACGCTGCGAGAAGGCCACCGCCTACGTGAAATCGCTCGGCCTCGAAGATGTTTTCCACCTCAAGGGCGGCATCCTGAAATATCTCGAAGAGGTGCCGGCGGAAGAGAGCTTGTGGCAGGGGGAGTGTTTCGTTTTCGACGAGCGGGTGTCCGTTTCGCACGGCCTGGAAGTCGGGCAATCGGAGCTTTGCCGCGCCTGCCGCCATCCGCTGACCGCCGAGGAACGCCTGTCGCCGAAATTCAGCGCCGGCGTCTCCTGTCCGCATTGTTATGACCAGCGTTCCGACGAAGACCGCGCCCGCTACGCCGAGCGCCAGCGGCAGGTGGAAATCGCGGAGAAGCGCGGCCTTCGCCATATCGGCAGCTGACCGGTCGCGCCACGCGGAGCGTCATTGTAATGTCGCGTTCCGCTGCCTACTTCCGCTGCACCGGAAGCCGGCCCGGGCATGTGCCGGAAACTATTTCTGGAGGCCCTTTGATGTTCGATCCCAAGAAGCTGCTCGACGATCTGCTCGGCTCGAAAATTCCGGGTACGGAATCCACGGTCCGCGACCACGCCGGCAAGGCGACGCAGATGGCTAAGGATAATCCGCTGGCCGCAGGTGCGCTGGTAGCGGTGCTGCTTGGAACGGGCGCCGGCCGCGCGGTGACGGGATCAGCGCTCAAGCTTGGCGGTCTTGCGGCAATCGGCGGGCTCGCCTACAAGGCCTACCAGAATTACCAGAAGGGCAAGCAGCCGGCGGAGGCGGCGGCCGAGCCCGAACTGCTGCCGCCGCCCAAGGATACGAGCTTCCATCCTTCGAAGGCGCCTCAGGGCGAGCAGGAATTCGCGCTGACGCTCGTGCGCGCCATGATCGCCGCGGCGAAGTCCGACGGGCATATTGATGAGACCGAGCGCAGGAAAATCGCCGACAAGCTCAGTCTGTCGGGAATAGGCAGCGAGGCCGAAGAGTTCATGCTTGCTGAGATCGAAGCGCCGCTCGACCTCGACGCGCTGGTTGTGGCCGCCAAGACGGATGCCCAGAAGGTCGAGATCTACACGGCTTCGCGTCTGGCGATCGACCCGGATTCACGCGCCGAGCGCGGCTATCTCGACATGCTGGCCGGACGCTTGAAGCTGCCGGATGCCTTGGTCGACCACGTCGAAGCCACTGTTACAGCGGCGAGCGAAGCGCCGGCCAAGCCAGCGACCGGAACCATCTGGAGCTCATGATTTGGCGTTAACTTTTCGTTAACCGGTCAAGCGCATCATTTTAATCAGTCGGATCGGCTCATCCTCCTCCCAAGCTCGATCCAGATCAGGGCGGTCGCCAATGACCGCCCTTTTTGTCGGTTGCCACATTATCCTTCATCTGCGATGCCATGCTTCTCTTCCAGGGAGGATATTCGCATGCAGAACGGCAAGACCGCGATCGTCACCGGAGCCGGCACCGGCATAGGCAAATCAGTAGCGACGGCGCTTCTCAACAATGGCTGGAACACGGTTTTCTGCGGCCGGCGCAAGGACGTGCTTGACGCAGCGGTCGCCGAAGCCGGCGCCGCTGAGGCCAAGGCGCTCGCGGTCGCCTGCGACATCTCCGTTCCCGAGCAGGTGGATCGTCTTTTCGCGACTGTCGTGGAAACATTCGGCCGTGTCGACTTGCTCTTCAACAACGCTGGGATGGGCTACAAGTCGACGACCATCGACGAAATCCCGGTCGAGGTCTGGAACGACGTCGTCGGCGTCAATCTGACCGGCTCTTTCCTGTGCGCCCGCGCGGCGTTCGGCGCGATGCGGCGGCAACAGCCGATGGGCGGGCGCATCATCAACAACGGCTCGGTTTCGGCCTATGCGCCGCGGCCCGGCTCCGTTCCCTATACGGCGACAAAGCACGCCATCACCGGCCTGACGAAGACGCTGGCGCTCGACGGCAGGCCGTTCGACATAGCCTGCGGCCAGATCGACATCGGCAATGCGCTGACGGACATGGCCAGGCCGATGACGGTAGGCGTGCCGCAGGCAAACGGCACGATGGCTCCGGAACCGGTCATGGACGTCCAGCGTGTCGCCGACGCGGTCGTGCACATGGCCAGCCTGCCGCTCGACGCCAATGTGCTGTTCATGACGGTGATGGCGACCAAAATGCCGTATGTCGGCCGGGGCTAGCAAGATATTTTAATCATAAAATTTCATGCTTGAAACTTTATGATCGTTCTGCAATTCTGGGGTAATGACTGACGCGAAGCGGCCGCGCGCCGCTGATCTGGGACACGCCGCATGACGCAGACAGGCTCCCGCCATCCCGCCGCAGAAGGCGCCCAGATGGAATTTCGCGGGCGCATGTCCTATGGCGACTATCTGCACCTGGAAAAAATACTGCATGCGCAGTCGCCGCTGTCCGGCGCGCATGACGAGTTGCTCTTCATCATCCAGCACCAGACCTCGGAGCTTTGGATGAAGCTCGCCATCCACGAGATCCGCTCGGCGTCCAAGGCGATCCACGAGGACCGGCTGCAGCCGGCGTTCAAGATGCTGTCGCGCGTGGCACGGATATTCGAGCAACTGACCGGCGCGTGGGACGTGCTCAGGACGATGACGCCGTCCGAATACACCCAGTTCCGCAGCTCGCTCGGCCAGTCATCGGGTTTCCAGTCCTACCAGTATCGGGCGATCGAGTTCCTGGCCGGCAACCGCAACGACGCCATGCTCAAACCGCATGCGCACCGGCCGGAGGTGGTCGCCGAACTCGAGAAAATCCTCGCCCAGCCGAGCCTCTATGACGAAGCGCTGCTTCTGCTTTCTCGGCAGGGCTTCGATGTAGGAGCGGACGCCACCCGCACCGACTGGCACGCTACGCGCACACCGAACGATGCCGTGCTCGCCGCCTGGCGGCAGGTCTACCTCGCACCCGAAAAGCACTGGATGCTCTACGAATTGGCGGAGAAACTAGTCGATTTCGAGGACTATTTCCGGCGCTGGCGCTTCAACCACGTCACCACTGTCGAGCGCATCATCGGCCTGAAGCGCGGTACGGGCGGAACGTCGGGCGTTTCCTACCTGCGCAAGATGCTTGAGGTTGAACTGTTTCCGGAACTCTGGAAAGTTCGCACAGAGCTGTAAAGCTTGGGAACATAAGAACATTAAACGGGAGAAGAGAATGAAGAAGATTATTGCTGCCGGCCTCCTGGGCCTTTCGCTCGCAACATCCGGCCTCGCCTATGCCGAGCCTGTGAAGGTCGGCATGATCACGACGCTCTCGGGCGGCGGCGCCGGGCTCGGCGTCGATGCGCGCGACGGCCTCATGCTGGCGCTCAAGCTGGCTGGCGACACCGAAATCGAGGTCGTCACCGAAGACGACGCGATGAAGCCGGAACTGGCCGTGCAGATCGCCGACAAGATGATCCAGTCCGACCAGGTCGATCTCTTGACCGGCATCATCTGGTCGAACCTCGCAATGGCGGTGGTGCCGAACGCGGTTGCGCAGGGCAAATTCTACCTGTCGCCCAATGCCGGTCCCTCGCCGCTGGCTGGCGAAAAGTGCCACGAGAATTATTTCAACGTCGCCTACCAGAACGACAATTTCCACGAGGCGATGGGCAATTACGCCCAGAACGAGGGCATCAAGAAGATGTTCATCCTCGCGCCGAACTATCCGGCGGGCACGGATTCGTTGAACGGCTTCAAGCGCTATTACAAGGGTGAGCTGGTCGGGGAGGTCTACACCAAGCTCGGCCAGACCGACTACGCCGCAGAGATCGCCCAGATCCGCGCTTCAGGCGCAGACTCGGTGTTTTTCTTCCTGCCGGGCGGCATGGGCATCGCCTTCGTCAAGCAATATGCACAATCGGGCGTCGGCATCCCGCTGATGGGACCGGGCTTCTCGTTCAGCCAGGACGTGCTGGGCGCGATCGGCGACGCGGCGATCGGCGCGAAGAATTCGGCCTCATGGTCGAAGGATCTGGACAACGCGGCCAACAAGACGTTTGTCGAGGCATTCCAGAAGGAATACAATCGCCTCCCGTCGGTCTATGCCGCGCAGGCCTACGACACCGCGAACCTGATCGTCTCCGCCTCGAAGAAGGCGAGCGTGAAGGATGCCGACGCGTTCCGCGCCGCGCTGAAGGAAGCGCAGTTCGACTCCGTGCGAGGCAAATTCAAGTTCAACACCAACAACCATCCGATCCAGGACCTCTACGTTCGCGAAGTGGTCAAGGAAGGCAACGTCTTGACCAACAAGATCGTCGGTACGGCCTTCACCAATCACGGCGATGCGTATGCCGAGCAGTGCAAGATGTAGGAAATAAAGAACCCCCTCACCGGTTCGCTTCGCGAACCACTCTCCCCCTACCGGGGGGAGAGGAAGCGCCAATCGCCAAAGCTGCGCCCCTCGCCCCCACAAAGTGGGGAGAAGTGCCGAGTGAAAGCGAGGCGGTGAAGGGCTTCCCGTCCGAAACGGAACCTGCCTGTGCAAACCGCCCTCATCATAGAGCAACTGCTCAACGGACTGCAGTTCGGCGTCATGCTATTTCTGATGGCTGCCGGGCTGACGCTGATCTTCGGCGTGATGGGGCTGATCAATCTCGCGCACGGCTCGTTCTATATGATCGGCGCTTTTGCCTGCGCGGCGGTGGCGGCGGCAACCGGATCATTCTGGGTAGGATTGGCGGCGAGCCTGGCGGCGGCCGCCGCGGCCGGCACGATCGTGGAGGTCGCCGTTATCAGGCGGCTCTACGACCGCGACCACCTCGACCAGGTGCTCGCCACCTTTGCGCTGATCCTCATATTCTCGGAAGCCACACGCTGGCTGTTCGGCTCGTTTCCGCTCTATCTCGACATTCCGCCCGTGCTTGCCGGAGCGGTCGAGCTTCCGGGTGGCGCACGCTACCAGCTCTACCGGCTGGCGATAATCGGCGTCGGCGTGCTCGTCGCGATAGGGCTTTATTATCTGATTGCCCGGACGCGGCTCGGCATGCGCATCCGTGCCGGCCAGTCGGACCGCGAGATGATCGCGGCGCTCGGCGTCGATATCGGTACGCTCTACACGATGGTTTTCGCACTCGGCGCAGCACTCGCCGGCCTTGCCGGCGCTCTGGTCGGCGCATTGCAATCGGTGCAGGTCGGCATGGGAGAGCCGGTACTGATCCTCGCCTTTGTTGTCATCGTCATTGGCGGCATCGGTTCAATCAAAGGCGCGCTGGTCGGCGCGGTGCTCGTCGGCCTGACCGACACGCTCGGCCGCTTCCTGCTGCCCAAGCTTTTCACCGTCTTTCTCGGTCCCGCTGACGGTGCGACAACGGGTGCGGCGCTCGCCTCGATGCTGATCTATATCGTGATGGCGCTCATCCTGGCGTTCAGGCCCAAGGGCCTGTTTCCGGCAACCGCATGAGCAGCCGGATGAGCCGCGAAAGGGCGATCAACCTGCTGCTGGCGGGGCTGCTGCTGGTCGTTCCCATGGCGGCGATTGCTTTGAGAGAACCGTTCTACATCACGCTTGCGACCCGCATGGCGATACTGGCGCTTGCCGCCGTCGGCCTCAATTTCGCGCTCGGCCTCGGCGGCCTGGTCTCGTTCGGCCACGCGGCGTTCTTCGGCATTGGAGGCTACGTCGCCGGCATCTTTTCAAGCCATGCCTTCAACCAGACGCCGCTTTTTACCTGGCCGTTCGAGTTTTCAGGCAGCGACCAGATGCCCGCGATCTGGCTGGCGGCGATGCTGGTTTCGGCGCTGGTGGCGCTGCCGATCGGCGCAATCAGCCTCCGGACCGCGGGCGTATACTTCATCATGATCACGCTCGCCTTCGCGCAGATGATCTATTATTTCGCGATCTCCTGGCCGGCCTATGGCGGCGAGGACGGGCTTTCGATCGTTGTCCGCAACGGCTTTCCCGGTGTGAGCACCGCCGTTCCGCTGACTTTCTTCCTAATCTGCTATGTCCTGCTCCTGGCGGCGCTGGCGCTGTTTGCGCTTGTTCGCGACTCGCGTTTCGGCGCGGCGCTGCAGGCCGGGCGGCAGAACGAGATGCGCCTTGCCGCTGTCGGCATCGCGCCGTTCCGGATCAGGCTCGCGGCCTTCACCATATCGGCTGCGATCACCGGGCTTGCCGGCGCGCTGATGGCCGATTTGAACCGCTTCGTCAGCCCGTCCATGCTGTCGTGGCAGATGTCGGGTGAACTGATCGTGCTGATCATCCTCGGCGGTACGGGACGCCTTTTCGGCCCGGTCGCCGGCGCGATGCTGTTCGTGCTTTTCGAATTCGTGCTCGGCGGCCTGACCGAGCGCTGGCAGTTCTTCCTTGGCCTCATCCTGCTCGGCGTGGTGCTGTTCGCGCGCGGCGGCCTGATCGGCGTGCTCGCCGGAAAGGCTAAACATGGCTGAGCCGGTGCTGTCGATCCGCGATCTCAGAAAATCCTTCGGCGCGCTGAAGGCGACCGACGGCGTCAGCCTCGATCTTCGGCCGGGCGAGATCCACGCGCTGATCGGCCCCAATGGCGCGGGCAAGACGACGCTGATCCACCAGATCGCCGGCGGCATCACACCGGACAGCGGCGAGATCGTGTTCCTGGGCGAGGACATCGGCGCGCTCGGCGTCGCAGCCCGCGCCCGCCGCGGTCTCGGCCGCAGCTTCCAGATTTCCTCGCTGGCGCCGGAATTTTCGGCGTTGCGCAATGTCATGCTTGCCGTCCAGTCGCGGCAGGGATCGAGCTTCCGCTTCTTCCGCCCGGTGATGAAGGACAGGAGCCTGACCGAGCCGGCAATGGCCATGCTGGAGCGCACCGGGCTTGCCGCACGTGCCGACGTGCCTGCGGCCGAGCTTTCGCATGGCGAGCGCCGGCAGTTGGAGATCGCCATCGCACTGGCGCTTGGGCCGAAGGCGTTCCTGCTCGACGAGCCGATGGCCGGCATGGGACCGGAAGGCTCGCGCACGCTGACAGGCTTTCTCGACGGATTACGGCACGAGGCGCCAATCCTGCTGGTCGAGCACGACATGGATGTCGTCTTCGCGCTCGCCGACCGCATTTCGGTGCTGGTCTATGGCCGCATCATCGCGACCGGCCCGGTCGAGGAAATCCGCGGCGACGCCGAAGTGCGCCGCGCCTACCTCGGAGAGCAGCCGTGACGTTGCTTCAGGTGAGCGGGCTGGAAAGCTTCTACGGCGCCTCGCAGGCGCTGTTCGGCGTCGACTTCTCGGTCGGCCAGAGCGAGGTCGTGGCGCTGATGGGGCGCAACGGCATGGGCAAGACGACGGCGATCAGCTCGGTGCTCGGGCTGATCCGCCCGCGCGGAGGCAGGGTACGTTTCATCGGCAAGGACATTGCTGGCATGCCACCGCACCGCATCGCGCGGCTCGGCATCGGGCTGGTGCCGGAAGGAAGGCGCTGCTTTCCCAATCTGACGGTGCGCGAGAACCTGGTCGCGGCGGCCCGGCAGGGGCCATGGACACTGGCGCGCATCAATGCGCTTTTTCCGCGGCTTGAGGAGCGACAAGATCAGTATGCGCATTCGCTTTCGGGCGGCGAGCAGCAGATGCTGGCAATCGGCCGCGCGCTGATGACCAATCCGCAACTGCTCATCCTCGACGAGGCCACCGAGGGCCTGGCGCCCGTCATCCGGCAGGACATCTGGGAGGCGATCAGGCGGCTGAAGGCGGATGGGCAGTCGATCCTGGTGGTCGACAAGACGCTTGCCGAACTCCTGCCCGTCGCCGACCGCTGCTTCGTTCTGGAAAAGGGCAGGACCGTCTTTTCCGGCAAGCCGGACGAACTTACGCCGGAACTGCAGGACCGCTATCTCGGCGTCTGAGACGCCGCATGCTGACGTTGGAGAATTTGATGATCGCTGATCCCGTCCACCAGGTGCTCCACCCGGCCAATTGGAAAGCCGCCAAGGGCTACGCCAACGGTGTCGTCGCGGAGGGCCGAACCATCTATCTCGGCGGCCAGATCGGCTGGACCGGCGACCAGGTGTTCGAGGCGCATGATCTCGCCGGGCAGACGCGGCAGACCCTGCAGAACATCGTCGACATCGTCGCGGAGGCGGGGGGGCGGCCCGAGCACATCGTCAAGATGACCTGGTATGTGACCAGCAAGACGGAATATCTGGCCAATCTGCGCGAGATCGGTGAGGCGTACCGCTCGGTGATGGGCAAGCACTATCCGGCGATGGCGATGGTGCAGGTGGTGGCGCTGATGGAAGATGCCGCCAAGGTCGAGATCGAAGCGACGGCGGTTCTGCCGCGATAGCTCGCTCGCTACGCCGCCGCGGGCCGCGCCTTCAGGAAATCCGCCATCCTGTCCAGCGCGCGCAAAATATTCTCTTCCGAATTGGCGTAGGACAACCGGACATAGCCTTCGCCGAGCACGCCGAAATCCGGCCCGCCGATCAGAGCCACGCCCGCTTCCTCGAGCAGCGCAGAGGCAAGCTTCTTCGCCTTCCAGCCGGTCGCCGAGATATTCGGAAAGGCATAGAACGCGCCCTTTGGCGTGATGCACGAGACGCCGGGCAGGTGGTTCAGCCCTTCGACGACGACCTTCCGTCGCCGGTCGAAGGCCCGCATCATGCTATCGACCTCGTCCTGTGGCCCGTCGATCGCGGCGATGCCGGCATACTGGCTCGGCGCGTTGACGCAGGACCAGCAATTCACCGCGAGCTTGCGCACCTTGTCGTAGAGATGGCCGCTCCCGGCCGAGTTCGGCCAGATCGACCATCCCATGCGCCAGCCGGTCATTGCCCATGTTTTCGACCAGCCGTTCAGCACGATCAGACGGTCGCGGATTTCCGGGAAGTGCAGCAGCGAGCAGTGCTTCTCCCCGTCATAGGTCATGACATCGTAGATTTCGTCGGAGAGGATCGCGACGTTCGGGTGCGCCGCCAGCCCCGCGGCCAGCTTCTCGATCTCGGCCCGCGGCGTCACGCCGCCTGTCGGGTTTGCGGGCGAGTTGAGGATCAGCAGCCGTGTCCGCGGCGTAATCAGCGCCAGCGTCTCCTCGGCCGAGAAAGCAAAACCGTTGGATTCGCGCATCGGCACGGGAATGGGCATGGCGCCCGTAAATTCGATCATCGAGCGGTAGATCGGAAATCCCGGGTCCGGATAGAGGATATCGGCGCCCGGTTCGCCGAACATCATTATGGCCGCGAACATTGTCGGCTTGCCGCCGGGCAGAATCATCACCGATTCCGGCGAGACCTCAATGCCGGTCATAGCCAAGGTGCGGCGTACCACGGCTTCGCGCGTCGCCAGGAGCCCGTTGGCCGGTGTATAGCCGTGATGCCCGTCGCGCAGCGCCTTGATCGCCGCCTCGACGATGTGCTCCGGTGTGCGGAAATCCGGCTGGCCGATGCCAAGGTTGATAATGTCGCGGCCCTGGCTTGCCAGCGCCGTCGCCCGCGCCAGTACGGCGAAGGCGTTTTCCTCGCCGAGACGGTCGAAGGCCGCAATCGTTTGGAGCATGTCTCACATCCATCTGGTGCTTATGCCGCGAATGGGCTTTTGTGAACGTCCCGCCGAAAATGTCAACGGAATGGAGCAGCCCTTGTCGGACGATCTGAAGAATTGGCGACCGCGGCCGCGCCCCGAGCGGCGGGTGCTGGAGGGCAGCTATGTCCGGCTCGAGCCGCTCGATGTCGCCAGACACGGCGACGGGCTTTATGAGGCGTCGTCGGTACCGGATGCGGCGGATCGATTCCGCTGGCTGTTCGATTATCCGCCGGAAAGCCGCGCCGCCTTCCAGCCCTGGCTGGAAAAGTCGGCGGCGAGCGAGGACCCGCTGTTCTTCGCTGTTATCGATAAGTCCAGTGGCAAGGTCGCCGGGCGGCAGACGCTGATGCGCATTGATCCGGCCTACGGCGTGATCGAGATCGGCAACATCTACTGGGGGCCGCTCGTGTCGCGCAAACCCGCCGCGACGGAGGCGCAGTTCCTGTTCATGAAATACGCGTTCGACGATCTCGGCTATCGGCGCTACGAATGGAAATGCAACAATGCCAACGAGCCGTCGAAGCGGGCGGCCGAACGCTTCGGCTTCCAGTTCGAGGGCGTCTTCCGACAGCATCTTATCGTGAAGGGCGAGAACCGGGACACGGCGTGGTATTCGATCATCGACAAGGAATGGCCTGCGTTGAAACGCGCCTATCAGGAATGGCTCGATCCGGCTAACTTCGACATCGAGGGCCGGCAGAAGCGGCGGCTCGAAGAGCTTTGCGCCGAAGCGGTGGCACAACAGATGACGAATGTATGAGCGGCAATCACGATCACGGCCATAGCCATGCCGGCGCACATGCGGACGGCTCTGACAAGTCGCGTGTGCTGATCGCGGCCATTCTTACGGCCGGCTTCATGGTCGCCGAGGCGATCGGCGGCGTGCTCACCGGTTCGCTGGCGCTGCTTGCCGATGCCGGCCACATGCTCGCCGATTCGGTGTCGCTGCTGCTGGCCTGGTATGCCTTCCACCTCGCCACCCGCGCCGCAACGGCGCGCATGACCTATGGCTTCGACCGGGTGAAGACGCTGGTTGCTTATACCAACGGGCTGGCCATTTTCGCGATCGCGCTCTGGATCGTCTACGAGGCCTGGCACCGGCTCAACGAGCCTTCGCCGGTGCTCGGCGGTCCGATGCTCGTCGTCGCACTGGTCGGGCTGGCGGTCAACATAGCGGCTTTCTTCGTGCTGCATGGCGGCGACCGCGAAAGCCTCAACATGCGCGGCGCCATACTGCATGTCATGGGCGACCTGCTCGGCTCGGTGGCGGCACTTGTTGCAGCCACCGTCATTCTCATGACGGGCTGGTACACGATCGATCCGATTCTTTCGGTGATGGTCGCGCTGATCCTGTTCCGGAGCGCATGGTCGCTGGTGCGCGAGGTCGGACATCTGCTTCTCGAAGGCGTTCCCGCGAGCCTCGACCGCGACGACATCGCCAGGGATATCGCGGCGCACGTCCCGGGCGTCCGCGAAATCCATCACATGCATGTCTGGTCGCTCGACGGCTCGAAGAACATCGCGACGCTGCACGCCTGCCTCGATGAGGGGGCGGACGCCCACGCGGCGGTCAGCGCCATCAAACAGCGCCTCGCCGGCAGTCACGGCATCAGCCACGCGACAGTCGAGCCGGAATACGGCCACTGCGCCGACGCGCATCGTCCCCACGACGCCGACCATATTCACGACCATCGTCACGGCCGGACGGCAGCGCGATGATGGATCCCAAGAACCGCAATACGCTGGTCGCGGCGGCAATCATAATGCTCGCCTTCGGCCTGACGGCGTTTTACCTGCCGAGCATAATGCTGGCGGTGGGCGAGGTGTCGACGATCGCGGCGGGAGCGGTGGCGATCCTGTTCGTCGCCGCTTTCTTCATGGTGTTCTGGCTGCGCGGCCGCAGCCAGCAGAGAAAAGGTGACTGAATGCGCATATTGATTACCGGTGCGGCCGGCATGGTCGGACGCAAGCTCGTAACGCGGCTTATGCAGGATCGGCAGATCGCCGGGCGGACGATCGCCGCACTCGACCTTCACGACATCGTCGCGCCGGAGACGCCGCAGTCGGACGGGATTTTCGTCCGCGCCTTCACCGGCGACCTTGCTGAGGCTGGCGCTTCCGAAGCGCTGATCGCCGACCGTCCGGACATGATCTTCCATCTGGCGGGCGTCGTTTCGGGCGAGGCGGAAACGAATTTCGATCTCGGCTACCGCGTCAATCTCGACGGTTCGCGCGCTTTGTTCGACGCCATCCGGTTGGCCGGCTACAAGCCGCGCGTGGTCTTTACCTCGTCGATCGCGGTTTTCGGCGCGCCATTCCCGGACGTCATCCCCGATGAGTTCCACCCGACGCCGATGACCTCCTACGGTACGCAGAAGCTGATGGCCGAGGCGCTGCTTGCCGACTATACGCGGCGCGGCTTCTTCGACGGCGTCGGCATCCGGCTGCCGACGATCTGCGTGCGCCCGGGCAAGCCCAACAAAGCGGCTTCCGGCTTCTTCTCCAGTATCATCCGCGAGCCATTGAGCGGGCAGGAGGCAGTGCTGCCGGTGCCGCGTTCGGTTGTGCACACACATGCCAGCCCGCGTTCGGCCGTGGAGTTCCTGATCCGCGCGGCCGGCATCGACGGTGCGCTGATTGGTCCGCGTCGCAATTTGACCATGCCGGGCGTGGGCGTGACCGTCGGCGAGCAGATCGAGGCACTGGAACGCGTGGCAGGGAGTGAGGTGACGAAGCTCATCCGCGAAGTGCCGGACGAGGCGACCTGGGCCATCGTCCAGAACTGGCCGACGCGCTTCGAGGCGCGGCGGGCGCGCGAACTCGGATTCACGGCGGAGCAGAGTTTCGACGACATCATCCGCGCGCATATCGAGGACGAACTGGGCGGCTGAGATCGAGGGGCGCTGGCGCGCTCCATCATCGCCACGCCCAGATAGCAGGGGACGGTTTACTTTTTTCCGCCCGCGCCAACCTCTCGACTGCCGCCGTCCTTCCGCGGAAAGAAATTGAACAGCGCGGCCAGGGCGGCGTGAAGAAAGCGGCCTGTGAAGGCCGGGCCGTGCTCGACGATGTTCGGGCCAATAGGTCCCGGGTCTGCCCTCGCTTCGCTGGCCCGGGATGACGGGGCAGTTTTCGCTCATTGGCCGGTATGACGATTGGAGGAACGGTTCTGCCAATCGCCGCCGAAGCGCCGGAGAAACTACGCGCTCAGGCTGGCGCCGAGCAAGGCAAGGCCTAGCAGGAACACCATGGCCGCGCCGGCGATCTCGATCGTGGCGTGGACGCGGTTTCCCGCGCGGCCGTCGCCGGCGATTGCGACCGCCCAGTTCTTGGCGGTCACGGCGATGGTGGCGAGGACCGATACGGTGATCGCGGTTCCGAGCGCCATGGCGAACACAGACAGTACTCCACCGGCCCAAAGCCCGTTCAGGAAAGCGAAGGAGAGCACGATCAGTGCGCCGGAGCAGGGCCGCAGGCCGACGGCGGCGACAGCCGACCAGGCAGTTTTCCAGTTGAAACGGTCGCCCGAGATCATTGCCGGGTCGGGCGCGTGCGAGTGGCCGCACGTTGCGCAGACCTCACCCGCCGCATGCGAATGAGCGGCATGGTTGTGATGGGCGTGGTCGTGATGATCATGGTGCGCGTGACCGTGATGTGCATGATCGTGATCATGCGAGCAGGTATGGTCGTGGACGTGTTCCTTGCCTGAATGCGCGTGCGCATGGGCTGCGGAAAGGCTGCGCACCGGATTGCCGCCGAACAGGCCGAAGATCCGCGGCCCCGCCTTGCGCCACAGGAGCCATGCGCCGAAGAGGGTGATCAGCGCATAGCTGGCGACTTCCAGGAACCACGTCGCGTCCGTCATCGACACGGCCGTGCCGCGCAGGACCAGAAAGACAAGTATCATCACCATGATGGCGGTCAGCGCCTGCAGGAAGGCGGACACGAAGGACAGCATGATGCCGCGCCGGAGAGCCACTTCATTGGCCAGCATGTAGGACGAGATCACCGCCTTGCCGTGGCCGGGGCCGGCGGCGTGGAAAATGCCGTAGGCGAAAGACAAGCCGACAAGTAGCCAGATTTGGCCGCCATCCTCACGCATTCCCTTCAGCGCGCCCGTCAGCGAGCGGTAAAAACCCTGCTGCTGGACGTTGATCCAGTTCATCCAGCCGGCGAACAGGCCGGTCGACGGCGCCACCGCCTCGTTGGCGCCGATGCCGAGCGAGCTTTGCGCGTGGGCATGGCCGAGGAAATGGGTGAGGACATAGATCAGAGCGAGAATTGCGAAAACGATGCGCGTCGCGGTCTTGTTCACGAGATCATCCTTGGCAGTCGAGTTCGAGCCTCGTGGCGAAGATCTTGCTGAGATCGGTGCCGGAAGGGTCATTGAAGAAGGCGTCTGTGAGATTGCTCTGGTTTTGGGCGATCGCCTCGTCCGGGTCGGGGCGGATGACGCTGCGCGTGCAGGTCGGGGGCAGATCGCTCACCGCCATGTTCTCGTCCTCGACAAAGTCAATCGCCGTGTAGAAGGTCGGGTCGTAAATGCCGAAATCGACCTTGCCCTCGAGCTTCAGCTGTTCTTTCGGCTCGGATTCGAACAGGATGATCAACTGGTCGGCCTCGTAATTTGCAATCAGCACGGGCGGCGGCTTCATCGTGACGTCCTTGCCGTCGGCGGTGACGAGCTGGAAGTAATCGTATTCGGCCAGCGAGGCGTAAACCGTATTGGACACGTCCTGCAGCTCGGCATCGTCGAGCTTCAGATCGGCGTTCTTGTCGAACTCCATCAGCACGGTCGAGGAGAACAGATCGTCGAAGCGCCAGAGATGGCGAAGCGACTTGACGGTCTTGTCGGGGTTCAACATCACATCCAGCCGCGCTTCGGCGAAGACATGCGGATGGACGCGGGCGGGCGCTGAAGAGCCGAGAACCAAGGCAAGCGCCGAAGCCAGAATCGCTGCTCGCTTTGTCAGATGCATTGTCCGTCAGATTCCCGTGAAGATAGAGCCCCGGAGAGTTATCATAAACCCGGCGAAATTGGGACCGGCGCCGGGCAAAATCTTCAGTCGCGATCCCGGGTCTTGAACCACTGCACCAGGAAATCGACAAAGACGCGGACCTTTGCCGGGAGATAGCGGCGATGCGGATAGACGGCGAAAATGCCACCGCCCGGCAGGATGCGGTCGCCAAGCATGGCGACCAGCTTGCCGTCGGCGATGTCGGGCGCGGCGATGAAATCGGGCAGGATCACGAAGCCGAGGCCTGCGATCGCGGCCGCGCGCGCCGCCATCGGGCTGTTGACTTCGATGGGCCCGGAAACCGAGACGCTCATCACCTCGCCGCCATCGCCCAGGAACGGCCAGTTGGACAGCCAGCGGCCATTGGTGTCGATGATGCAGGGCAGGTTGGCCAGATCTTGCGGCCGGCTAGGCTTGCCACGCTTCTCGATCAGTTCGGGCGAGGCGCAGAGACACACCGAAAAGGGCGCGAGCCGGCGCGCGATCAGCGACGAACTTTCCAGCCGCGTGATGCGGACCGCAAGGTCGAATCCTTCCTCGACAAGGTCGACAAACCGGTCGTCGAGGTTGATGTCCAGAGTGATGTCCGGATGCTCTTTGGCGAAGTCGATCAGCGACTGCCCGATCGGCGCGTCGGCAAAGGTGCGCGGCGCCGACAGCTTTATCCGGCCGCGCACGTCGCCAGACGATTCGCGTACCACGTCGGCCAGATTGTCGATCTCGCGGACGATCTCGGAGGCCCGCTTGTAATAGGTGTGGCCGGCCTCGGTCAGCGAAAACTGCCTGGTCGTACGGTTGAGCAGCAACGCGCCGAGTTCGTCTTCCAGTTCGCGGACATACTTGGACAGGAGCGCCTTGGAACGGCCGATTTTGCGGCCGGCGGCCGAGAAGCCTTCGGCCTCGACGACGTCGATGAAAGCGCGCATGCGGGTCAGCGTGTCCATTGACTCAGGCCTTTCCTGCAGCTTCGAGGATTTCGCGGCCGAGCCTAATCAGGGCAAGATCGCTGCCGGCAGGCCCGAGCAGCGAAATTCCGAAAGGTGCGCCGTGAACCTCGCCGATCGGCAGCGTGATCTGCGGGAAGCCGGAAAGGCCGGAAAGGCAGAGCAGTTTTAGCGCGCGTTCGCGGTAAGCCTGAAACTCCTCCTGCGAGGAGTTCTTGAGCGGGGCTGCGCCGGGAACGGTCGGCATGACCAGAAGACCGTCATCCCCGAGCAGGCGACCCAGTTCGGCGCGAAACGCAGTTCGGCGCTGCGTCTCGGCGGCGGCGACTTCGCTGCCCAGCGTCGCACCGAACTCGAAGCGGTCCCTGACGCCCGGACCGAGCCTGCGATCCAACGCCGAAATCCAGTCGCCATGCGCCGCCCAGGCCTCATAGGCCTGGAGCTTGCGGAAGCACCAGTAGAGATCGTCGACGGAATGGGAGGGGGCAGGGACGGTCGCCGGCTCGCCGATGACGGCTGCTACGATCCCCTCCATGCGGCCGTATTCGTCGGCTTCGGCCGGGCCGAGGACGAGGGAGTCGAGAGCGGAGAGGCGGAGCGGGCGTTCCAAGGCTTGACGCCCCTCCCTCCCCGCAAAGGAGGAGGGAGTCGAGCCCAGCACCACCTCCGCCACCCTCTCGTAAATCCCGATGTCCCGCGCGAACCAGCCGAACGTATCGAGGCTCGGAGCGAGCGGCATCGTGCCGTCGAGCGGTATGCGGCCGTGCGTGGTGCGCAGGCCGATCAGCCCGCAAAAGCTCGCCGGTGCGCGGATCGAGCCGCCCGTATCGGAGCCGGTGGCGATGTCGGTGAGGCCGCCGGCGACCGCCGCCGCCGAGCCCGAGGACGAACCGCCGGTGACACGATCGGGCGCCGCCGGGTTCACCGGATGCGAAAAATGCGCGTTCTGGCCCATCAGCGAGAAGGCGAGCTCGTCGGTCTGCGTCTTGCCGACGAATTCGGCGCCGGCGTCGAGAATCACCTGCACGGCGGACGCGGTTTTTTCCGCAGGAGCGGCCTCCTCGTGCCGCTGCGGGTTGCCGCAGCCGGTCCGGTAACCGGCGACGTCGAAAATGTCTTTCACCGCCAGCCGCAATCCCGCCAAGGAGCCGGATTTCGCATGCGGAACAGGCACTTGCGGCAGATCGAGGAAAGCGTTGAAGGGATCAGGCGCGGCAGTCATCGTTCACCGTCGGAATACAATCCGTTCAGCATTGTTCGACCCTTAAATTTTTACAAGCTGCAACGCGATTTTTATTGATTGTGACAGACGCGTTTCATATATCCGCTTTGCCCAAAGTCGCACGTGCCTGTGGGTGTCCGCCGATCCTCGAATGGCGAGGGATATCGGTAAGGTAACTGGAGCTAACCCCTCCAGTCGGTTCAGCGGCCAACCGCCAAACCGAGGACATCTTGAAGCAACGACGGTGCGGGCCTTTCTGGTTCTCTTCCGGTTGTCCAAAGACCGGGGTTACTGAAGAGGCACACCTTCATTGCCGGCAGTGCGGAGCGGGTCTCTCCCAATCCAAGCCAAGGCAGACAAAGCGAACCAAAGCCGGGCAAGGCCAAGGTTCACCGCCGCGAGACGGCGTTTCATGGGTCCGGGGTCTCCACCGGCTGGTTCCATGAATTTCCGTCCCGCCTTTGTTTGACCAGCGTGTTCGCTGGGCCGCAGGCCCGCGTCCCGCAGCCCTTGCACACGCCGGAAGGCGTGATTGGAGAGACTTATGGCCACGCAGCGCATCCTCGACTTTCTCGCCACCCGACGTCCGAACGGCCCCTGCCTCGTCGTCGACCTCGACGTCGTGCGCGATAATTTCCGCGCCTTCGAGAAGGCACTTCCCGATTCCAAGATCTACTACGCGGTGAAGGCAAACCCGGCGCCGGAGATCCTGCGCCTCCTTGCCTCGATAGGCTCGTCCTTTGACACCGCGTCGGTTGCCGAAGTCGAGATGGCGATGGACGCCGGTGCGCCTGCTGAGCGTATCTCCTTCGGCAACACCATCAAGAAGGAGCGCGACATTCTTCGCGCGTATGAGCTGGGCATCCGGCTGTTCGCCGTGGACTGCGTCGAAGAGGTCGAGAAGATCGCCCGCGTCGCTCCGGGCGCACGGGTGTTCTGCCGCGTCTTGACCGACGGCGAGGGCGCCGAATGGCCGCTGTCGCGCAAGTTCGGCTGCGTGCCGGCGATGGCGGTCGACGTGCTGCGCCGCGCCCGCGAACTCGGCCTCGAGGCCTATGGCGTGTCTTTCCATGTCGGCTCGCAGCAGACGGACCTGTCGGCCTGGGACCGCGCGCTGGGCGACGCCAAGCAGGTTTTCGCGACGCTCGCCGCCGAAGGCATCGTCCTGAAGATGGTCAATATGGGCGGCGGTTTTCCGACCCGCTATTTGAAGGATGTTCCCGTCGCCCGCGCGTATGGCGAGGCAATCTTCTCGGCGCTGCGCAAGCATTTCGGCAACAACATCCCGGAAACCATCATCGAGCCGGGTCGCGGCATGGTCGGCAATGCCGGCGTCATCAAGTCGGAAGTCGTGCTGATCTCGAAGAAGGCCGACAACGACAATGTGCGTTGGGTATTTCTCGACATCGGCAAGTTCGGCGGCTTGGCCGAGACGATGGACGAGGCGATCCGCTACCCGATCGTGACGCCGCGTGACGGCGGCGAGGTGGCGCCCTGCGTGCTCGCCGGCCCGACCTGCGATTCGGCCGACGTGATGTACGAGAAGACGCCGTATCCGCTGCCGCTGTCGCTGACCATCGGCGACGAGGTGCTGATCGAGGGAACCGGCGCCTACACCACGACCTACGCCTCGGTCGCCTTCAACGGCTTCGAGCCTCTCCGATCCTACGTGATCTGACGGGCTCACGCCTGTCGGATCACCCTGTCGCCGGCTTTGTCCGGCGGCGGGCTCGCTTGTGGAACAGTTTCTGCTCGTGAAGGACTGCGGAAATGGAATTCTCTAATTCTTTTGTTGAAGGCCGGGCTGTCGGTGATTGGTTGATCTCCCCCACAAGGGAGATAGGCAGCGTCAACGCCTTCGCCATCGTTGCCGAATCTGCCGCGGACATCCCCGCGCGCGAGGCTCTGCTCGACCGCGCGATGGGGCCGAAGCGCCGGAAAAAATCGTCGGAAAAGCTGCGTCGCGGCCGTCGCCCGTCGGAAGGGCTGGCCTTGGTCGCACGCGATGCGGCGGGAACGGTGGTCGGCACAGTCAGGCTTTGGGATGTGGCGTTGGGCGAGGGCGGTGAGGCAGCCCTTTTGCTGGGGCCGCTGGCCGTCTGCCCGTCGCAGAAAAGCGCCGGCATCGGTTCGGCGCTGATGCGTCATGCCGTTGCCGAAGCCAGGCGGCTCGGCCACGGGATCATCCTTCTGGTTGGCGACGAACCCTATTATGGACGGTTCGGCTTTTCGGCCGGGAAGACAGGTCGGCTGGCGATGCCTGGCCCGTATGAGCAGCATCGCTTCCTGGCGCTCGAGCTCCGCGAAGGGGCGCTGGACGGAGCGGCCGGAACCTTGCGGGCAGCTGGCCGGAAGCTCAAATCCGGCCGGACGCTGCTCGCCGCCTGAACGTATTCGGGAGAACCGGCAAACGGTTCTCCCGATCCAGATTACAACAGCTGGCTGAGCGCCATGGCGACCGACATGTCGCCTTCGACCTTGATCTTGCCGGTCATGAAGGCCGAGGTCGGGTTCAGATCGCCGGCGACCAGCGATTCCAGATCTTCGAGCGACAGCTTGATGGTGCAGTCGGTGGGCGCGTCGGTCGTCGAGATCGTGGAGCCATCGATGACGATCACGCCGTCCGAGCCGGTGTCGAACTTGACCGAGCGGTCGAAGCTCGAGGCTTCGACACGCGGCTTCATCGTGTCGGCAATTTCCTGAACGCCCATGATCTGCTCCTCGTTTGCGATACGCGCGACGCGCCTGTTTCGTTGTGCGCCAGAGCCGCCCAAGGCACAAGCCAACGCGACCGGCAATCGCCTCCCTATAGCGTTGCATTTACGTTTACGTCAACGCAAGCTGGCCGGATTGGTGTGCGCCAGAACCGACAAGTAGCAGCCGTCAGTGCGCAGCTGCGGGCAACTCGGCTTTGTTCCCCGCCTCGATCGCCTTGGTTCGCCGGCGCACCGAGTTGTCGCGGATCTCGTCCTTGGACAGGAAGTCGATCTGCTCGACCAGAATGTCGTCGATCAGCGCATCCTGAACGCGGGCGTTGATGGCGTCGCGGATGCCAGCCCGGAACGCCTCGAGATCGAGCGTCTCGTTGGCGGAGAAATCGAGCTGCGGGTTGGAATAGAGATAGGAATAGACCTCGTCGACCAGGATCGCTTCGGCTGGGACTGAAAGCAGCTTGAGCTTGGCCGGGTCCACGACATAGACCAGTCGCGCCAGGAAATAGCCGTTGATCTTCGAATTCCTGAGTATGGGGACGGATATTACGTCGGTTTTGACATAGTCGAGGCCGCCGAAGAGAGCCGGCCCTGCCTCGGATTTGGCGCCGGATGCCTGGAACGAATAGATGACGGCGCCGATAGTGACGACGCAGATCCAGATCGCGGCGGCAATGAATTTTATCAACGCGCCCACCCGAATTCGCCGGCCGAGTAGGTGCCGTCGGCCTCGGAGCGCTGGATGGCGTTCTGCATCAGATTGGCGACCTCACTGACCGCGTTCAGATGCGCGCGGATCGCGGCTTCGTTGGTTGCGAGCTTTTCGCGCAGGCGCTT
Source organism: Mesorhizobium sp. WSM2240 (assembly GCF_040438645.1). Classification (NCBI taxonomy): domain Bacteria; kingdom Pseudomonadati; phylum Pseudomonadota; class Alphaproteobacteria; order Hyphomicrobiales; family Phyllobacteriaceae; genus Mesorhizobium; species Mesorhizobium sp. WSM2240. Next base: position 4,175,668 of record NZ_CP159253.1, on the reverse strand, counting down.
GATGCCGTCGCGGTGCTCGGCCAGGAAATCGCTTTCGCCGACGCCCTTCATGGCGCGGGTGAGTTCGTAGAGATAGCGGCTCTTGCGGGCGTTCGACGATTTGATGTCGAAGCCGATATCGGTGCGGATCGCCGCCGTCTCCTCCTCGACTGCTTCCTCGATGCGGCCGATCAGCGCGGAAAAATTCCCCGGCCGCGCGGGTGCGGGTTCCGGCGCAGCAGTGCGGGCCGGCAGGTTCTGAACGAATTGCGTGTAGTCCGACATCATTGGTCCCGTGTTCAGGATTTCGTTTCGGCGGGGTCGGCCCGGTCTTCAAAAAGCGAGCGGGCGACATTGCGCTGCATCTCCTGCACCAGCGCCGTCGACAGCATCGCCTGCTGGTCGGCTTCGGCCTGCTCCGGCCCTCCCGAAACGGGGCCGACCGGCAGCATCTTTTCGCCCTCGACATAATGATCGCCGAGGATGCGGTCCGAAATGCCGATGCCGCCGCGCTCGGCCATGGCGTCGGCCAGCTTTCCCGCGAGCATGGATTTCCACATGTCGCCGGCGACGCCCTTGCCGTAGACGTTTTCGGCGTTCTTCGGCAGCATGTTCTGGATGAAGGTTTCCAGCACCATCGCCTCGAAGCGCTTGAACGTATCCGGAGACTTGCCCCGATCTGGCGCGGCGGCATTTCGCATGTCGCCGAGCGAAAAGGCGGCCGCCGTTCCACCGACCGCGCCGCCGCGCCGCGCCAGCTGCGCGCGCGCCGCCTCGATGCCGGCGGGCTCTACGGCCCGCGCCACGTCCAGAACGATGTCGCTGGGTGGAGAAATCGCCACAAGCCGACCTTATTATGGGTTTCCTGGTCCGCAGAATGACTCAACAAGCTTGTGGCAGGCTTGCGAGGGGAAAGCGCCGATGACCACCGCCGTCACTGCGCGCCGATGAACTGGCGCAGTTCCGGAGTCTTTGGCGTGGTGAAGACCTCTTGCGGCGGGCCGATTTCGTGGACCCGGCCCTGGTGCATGAAGACGAGGCGCGAGCAGACGTCGCGGGCGAAGCGCATCTCGTGGGTGACCATCAATAGCGTCATGCCGTCGGCCGCGAGTTCCTTGACCACGGCCAGCACCTCGGCGACGAGTTCGGGGTCGAGCGCCGACGTGATCTCGTCGCACAGGAGCGCGATCGGTTGCATGGCGAGAGCGCGCGCGATCGCGACGCGCTGCTGCTGACCACCGGAGAGTTGTTCGGGAAAGGCCTCGAACTTGTGGGCGAGTCCGACGCGGTCGAGCATCTTCCTCGCCATGGCCTCGGCTTCGGGCTTGGGCGTCTTCTTCACCACCATCTGCGACAGCATGACGTTTCCGCCGGCGGTCAGATGCGGGAACAGGTTGAACTGCTGGAAGATCATGCCGACCTTGAGGCGCAGCGCCTTCAGATGGACCTCGTCCGGCAAGAGTTGCGCGCCGGCAACGACGATCGACCCATCATCGATAGTCTCCAGCCCGTTGATGCAGCGCAGCAGCGTCGACTTGCCGGATCCCGATTTGCCGATGATGGCGATGACTTCGCCCGGCTCGACGTCGATCGAAATGCCCTTCAGCACCTCGTTGTCGCCGAAACGCTTCTTCACCTCAGTGATTGCGATGAGCGACATTGAGCCTCCTTTCCAGCACCTGGCTGGATTTCGATAACGGCCAGCAAAGCGCGAAATAGATCAGGGCGACGAGGCCGTAGACGGTGAATGGCTGGAAGGTGGCGTTGGTGACGACCGAGCCAGCCTTGGAGAGCTCGACGAAGCCGATGATGGACGTGAGCGCGGTACCCTTCACCACCTGGACGGAGAAGCCGACGGTTGGCGGCACGGCGACCTTGAGCGCCTGCGGCAGGATCACCCAGCGCATCTGCTGGACATAGCCCATGCCGAGCGAAGACGACGCCTCCCACTGGCCCTTGGCGATCGATTCGACACAGCCGCGCCAGATTTCGGCCAGAAAGGCCGCTGTCCAGAGCACCAGCGCCACGCCGGCGGCGAGCCAGGCGGGAACGTTGATGCCGAACAGGCCGAGGCCGAAGAAAGCGAGGAAAAGCTGCATCAAGAGCGGTGTGCCCTGGAACAGCTCGATATAGCCCTTGGCGAGCAGGCGGGCGACACGGTTGCCGCCGATCCGGACGAACAAAAGCAGCGCACCGACGATGCCGCCGCCGATGAATGAGACCAGCGAAAGCGCGATCGTCCAGCGGGTGGCCAGAAGCAGGTTGCGCAATATGTCCCAGAGCGTGAACTCGACCATCGATCAGGCACTCTTTTTCGGGAACAGCGCCCAACCGAGGCCGGACAGCGCCTGGCGCAGCAGGATGGCGAGGACTAGATAGATCAGCGTAGAGACGAAATAGGTCTCGAAGGCGCGGAAGTTGCGCGACTGGATGAAGTTGGCCGCGAACGTCAAATCCTCCGCCGCGATCTGCGACACGACTGCCGAGCCCAGCATGACGATGACGATCTGCGAGGATAGCGCCGGCCAGATGCGCTGCAGCGCCGGGATCAGCACCACATACCAGAAGGTCTGGAACGGCGTCATGGCGAGGCTGGCGCCGGCCTCGAACTGGCCGCGCGGGGTGGCCTGGATGCCGGCGCGGATGATCTCACAGCTATAGGCGCCGAGATTGACGATCATGGCAAGATTGGCGGCGGTCAGCTCCGACATCTGGACGCCGAGCGAGGGCAGGCCGAAGAAGATGAAGAAGAGCTGGATCAGAAAAGGCGTGTTGCGGATCAGTTCGACATAGCCCGCCACGGCCGGTTTCAGCCAGACGGGACCGAGCGCCCTGACCCAGGCGCAGGCCGTGCCGAGCCCAACGCCAAGCACCGCGCCGACGAGGATGAGCTGCAGCGTTATGCCGATGCCCTTCAGAAGCACCGGCATATACGGAAGAAGCCAGCCGAAATCGAACTGGTATGTCACCGGGCGCAGTTCCTGCCGCCCCGTCCTACATCTCCGCCGGCAGGTCGAGCTTCAGCCATTCCTGCGAGATCGCATTGAGGCTGCCGTCGGCCTTGGCGGCCGCGATGATCTCGTTGACCTTGGCCATCAGCGCCGGCTCGTTCTTGTTCATGCCGATGTAGCAAGGCGAGTTCTTGATGAGGAACTTCATCTCCGGGCGCTTGGGCGGGTTCTTCTCGAGGATCGCTGCAGCGACGACATTGCCGGTCGCGACAACCTCGACTTGGCCCGACAGGAAGGCGGAGATGGTGCCGTTGTTGTCCTCGTAGCGCTTGATGTCGGCGTCGGCTGGCGCGATCTTGGTCAGCTCCAGATCCTCGATCGCGCCGCGGGTGACGCCGACCGTCTTGCCGCTGAGATCCTCGGCCTTTGCGACCGCGACGTCGGCGGGCGCAAAGACGCCATTGAAGAAGGGCGCGTAGGCGTCCGAGAAGTCGATCACCGCCTCGCGCTCGGCGTTCTTGCCGAGGCTGGAGATGACGAGATCGACCTTGCTGGTCTGGAGGTAGGGAATGCGGTTGGCGCTGGTGACCGGCACGATCTCGACCTTGGCGCCCAGCTTCTCGCCGATCAGATTGGCCATGTCGATGTCGTAGCCGCGCGGGGCCATGTCTGTGCCGACGCTCCCAAAGGGCGGAAAGTCCTGCGGCACCGCGATGCGGACAGTGCCTCGTGCGGCTATGTCGGCCAGGGCGTCGGCGCGGGCAACGGTGGCGTCGGACAGCGCCAGTCCGACGATGGCCGCGCCCAGGGTCGCGACTAAGGCTCTGCGGTTCATATGATTTCCTTTTGCTTATTTACCGTTCACGGTTCCACCGGACGGATGCAACAGCCATGCCAAACGCGCGCCGGTCAGGCATTCGCGGGCAAAGCCCGACCGCTGCGCGGGCGTTTGCGCCTGGTTGTCTATCGCGACCGCTGTTTGCCTAAATAATGTGCAGCGCCGCAGCGCTGCAGCGCTGCAGGAGCGCATCAAGAGTTGGCGACCTTCTCGCCGTCATCGAAACATGGATCAGCAACGCTCGAAGGGGAATTCCGGAGCGCTTGCGAAACGATGGCGGGCCAATCTGCCCTTCTACTCGCCTGGCCGCTTGCGCTCGATCACTTCGAGCCGCTCGCGGTCGGCGCTGTCGCGGTCGTCCTGGCGGCGGACGTCGCGATAGGCGCGCTCGACCATGTTGGTGCGGGCGGTAGCGGTTGCGATGCGGTCGACTTCCTCGCGGGCGAGCAAGAGGTTCTGCTCCTGGCGGGCGAGCGCCTGGCCGATGCGGCGGTTGTAGACTTCCGGAAACAGGACGGACATCGACTCCTGCGCATCGAAGCGGGCGGCTAGTTCCGCCGCCTCGTGACCGGCAGCCGCCGCGGCGGAGACAAAGCCGGCATGGCGGGTCTCGTGCAGCGCCTTCAGCTGCTCCTGCACCGTCACCAGCTTGCGCAGCCGTTCCTTGCGGGTGGTCATGCTCAGCGCCCCAGTGCGGTTGCCATGAAGCCATCGGCAAACAGAGCGAGCATGGATCCGGCTCCGAAATAGATGATGATCAGCCCGCCGGCGATGACGAAGGGCAGCGAGATGAAATAGACCGGAATCTGCGGCACCAGCTTGTTGACGAAGCCGATCGTCAGATTGACCAGGATCGCATAGGCTACGAACGGGCTGCCGAGCCTCAGCACCATGAAGAACGCCTCCGACAGCGTGTCGGCGACGTCGACGAGGGCGGCCTGCGGATTGAAGAAGACGTTGAGCGGCGCCACCGAATAGGAGGCGACGAGCGCGCGTACGATCCCGTGGTGGAAATCGAAGACGAAAAGCAGGAGCAGCGCCGAGAACGATATGATCGAGGCGAGGGCGGCCTGCGGCTCCGCCTCCTCGATGCCAGGCCCGGCCATGCCGCCATAGCCGATCAGCATGGCGACGCCGGCTCCGATGAACTGCAGCGCCATCATATAGAGCCGCGCCATCAGGCCGATCAGCGCGCCGATCATCAGTTCGGAGACGATCATCGGGGCGAGGATCTGCGGCCGGCGGTCGATGAGCGGCAGGATCTGGTCCCAGAGGTGGACGAGCAGGGCACCGGTCGCGGCGATGGCGACGAACAGCCTGATCTGCACCGGAACGCGGACGCTGGCGAGCCCCGGCATCAAGAGAAAGCAGCCGCCAACGCGGCAGAAGGCGACGAAGGCGGCGAGTACGATCGCCTCGGCCGTAGCGCTCACGAAATCGTCCCGAGGACGCGGATTTCGACACCTTTGGCGATCTCGACATGGCTGAGCACCGGCAGTGTCGAGAACAGCCGCTCGATGATCATGCGAACATAGGGGCGGGCGTCGGGCGCGGTGACGATGACGAAGCGCTCTCCGGCGTCGAGATAGTTTCGGATCGCCTTGGTGGCCTCCTGGCCGAATTCCTCGAGCTGGCGCGGGTCGATGTCGAATTCGCGGATTTCGCCCTTGGCGTCGCGCTTGAGGCTCTGGTGGAAGGCGAGATCCCAGCGGTTGCCGAGGCGCAGCACCTTCAGCACGCCGCCCTCCGAAAGATCGCCGCAGATCTGCTGCGCCATGCGGATGCGGACATGCTCGACGATCTGCTCGGTGCGGCGCACATGCGGCGCGATCTCGGCGATCGCCTCGATGATCAGATGCAGATTGCGGATCGAGACGCGCTCGGCCAAGAGCAGCTTCAGCACCGCCTGCAGGCCGGGATAGGAGATGTGCGAGGTGCAGATTTCGTCGGCGAGCTTGCGGTATTCGGCGTCCTGGCGCTCGAGCAGCGCCTTCATGTCCTTGTAGGAGAGAAGCTGCGGCAGGTTGTTGCGGATCACTTCCGAGAGGTGGGTAAGCAGCACCGACATGTTGTCGGCGAAGGTGAACTGCTCGCGCTTCAGATCCTCGCCGAACATTTCGGGGACGGAATAGGCGCGCATGCCGAAGGCCGGTTCGCGAACTTCCTCGCCCGGGATGGCGGGCACATCGCGCGTGCCGAGCAGCACCATGATCTCACCGACGCGCATCTGGTACTCGGCGACGACCGTGCCGTGGATCTTGATCTGGTAGCTCTTCGACGGGATGGTCAGATCGTCGGTCAGGCGCACTTCGGGCACGACGAAGCCGTATTGCGACGCGAATTTCCTGCGCATCTTGCCCATGCGGAAGGCGAGTTCCTGATGCGAGACGAGCAGCTTGGTCGACAGTTGCTTGCCGATCAGGAGCTCGATCTCGGCCGTCTTCAGCGACGCCTTGACCGAGTTCTTTTCCTCGTGCTCCTTCGTCGCCTTCTCCTGTTCGTCTGCCGCCTTGGCCTCGGCGACGCGGCGGTTGTGCTGCATCGGGATGATGTAACCGACCGCGGCCATCGAAGCGGCGAGCGCCACGAACGGGAACATCGGCAGGCCGGGCATCAGCGCGAGCACGACGAGCAGCACCGCCGCGACATAGAGAGCGCGCGGATAGGCGCCGAGCTGGCCGAACACCGCCTGATTGGTGGAGCCGCGCGTGCCGCCCTTCGACACCAGCAGGCCGGCGGCGAGCGAGACGATCAGCGCCGGGATCTGGGTGACGAGGCCGTCGCCGACCGAAAGCTTTATGAAAACGTCGGAGGCTTCAGCCATGCCCATGTCGTGGCGGAAATAGCCGATGGCGATGCCGCCGACGATGTTGATTGCCGTGATGATGATGCCGGCGATGGCGTCGCCGCGCACGAATTTCGAGGCGCCGTCCATGGAGCCGAAGAAGGAGCTCTCCTCCTCCAGTTCGCGGCGGCGAAGCTGCGCGGTCTTGTCGTCGATCATGCCGGCCGAAAGGTCTGCGTCGATCGACATCTGCTTGCCCGGGATGGCGTCGAGGGTGAAGCGTGCACCGACCTCGGCGATGCGCGTTGCGCCCTTGGTGATGACGATGAAATTCACCACGATCAGGATCATGAAGACGATCAGCCCGATGACGAAATCGCCCGACATCACCAGGCGCGCGAAGCCGCTGATGACATAGCCGGCGGCATGCGTTCCCTCATTGCCTTCCGACAGGATCTGCCGCGTCGTGGCTAGGTTGAGCGACAGGCGCAGCATCGTCGCGATCAGCAGGATCGTCGGGAACGACGAGAAGTCGAGCGGCCGCTGGATCCACAGCGCCACCATCAGGATCAGCACCGACAGCGCGATCGAGAAGGCAAGCCCGATGTCGATCATGAAGGCCGGGATCGGCAGGAACAGAACCGCCAGGATGACGACTATGCCGAGCGCGAAGAAAACGTCGCGGCCGTTCCTGGCCGGGCTGCCTGCGGGAAACGTCTCCGAAATCGCCATTTTTCTGTCCACGTCCGTCCGGCAGCAGGGCGGCAAATGCGCGGCCCGGCGTTGTCAGGGTAGGCGGCCAAGCTTGCGCGAAAGTGGGGGAGGCCAGCGCAGATGACGAAGGCGATTGGCTAAATGCCCTCATCGGGCTTATCGTGCCGGCTTTGGAGGAGACGCCATGCCCGCAACGTGTTCCACGCAAGCCCGATCCCGCCTGAACCGCAGCCCGCTCGCCGCACTGGCGTCAGGCGCGCTGGCTGTTGCATTCGCCGCATCGGCCAGCGCCGCCGAGTCATCGACGCTCGCAGTCGCCGGTTTCGCCTTCAAGGATACGTCGGGCGAGGTCCGGGACCAGACGGCCGAACACGCGGCGCGGCTTAAGGAATTCGGCGCGGTGCTGCAGGACGACCTGTCGGCGAGCCCGAAGCTCGAACTCGTCGCCCTGCCGTGCGAAGCCGGCCGATGCGGCGACCTCGGCGCGATCGCAACGCAGGCCAAGGCCGCGAGCGCGAGATACCTGCTGGTCGGCGAGGTCCACAAGATGAGCACGCTGGTCGGCTGGGTGAAGTTCGCTGTGCTCGATCTGAGCGAAAACAAGCCCGTCTGCGACCGCTATCTGACCTACCGGGGCGACACAGACGAGGCATGGCGGCGGGCGGCTGCATTCACCGCGCGCGATATCGGCAAGTATTGCCTTCCGTAGGGTGCTGAGCTGCGTCTCCCTTCCTGTTGAGGGAGACGCAGCTATTCTTTCAGTTCCGGCACCCTCACTCTTTAGAGTTGGGTATCCGGTCCCGGATCGCCGCCGGCCGCGGCTATCGCCAGCCTGCGCAGGTAATGGTTCCAGCCCTTTTCATGGCTGGCGCGCTCCTTCTCGTCCGGCAGCCCGCTATGGGTGAAGCGTACCAGAGTGCCGCCGGCCTTCTCCTCCAGGTCGATCTCGATCAGGCTCGATCCGGGCGGCATGTCGTCGCGCCCTTCCCAGCCGAAACTGTAGGCGAGGCGGTGGACGGGGATCACTTCCGTGAACTGGCCGCGGGCGACGTACTTGTCGCCGACACTGACGAGATAGATGCCGCCGGGATGCGCCTCCACATTCGCCTCCGAACCCATCCAGCGCATGATCTTGTCGGGGTCGGTCAGGAAAGCAAAAACCGTCGCCTGCGGGGCTGATATCTCGATCTCGCTGCGAAGCGTCTCGGTCATGGGCGGCCTCCTCCTGTTGGCAATGTCATTCCGCACGAGCCACAATGTAGGCCGATCGCCGTTCGACGCAAGAAAACTGCCGCCATCCTCATGACAGGCGCGTGAGGCCATTGCATGATCGCGGGCATGCGGCTGCCCTCCTCCCTCTCCTTCCTGCTCGACGAGGCAATCGACTCGCCTGGCGCCGACGCCTTCCTGACGGCACTCGGCGCGAAGCTCGTCGCGGACGGTCTGCCGCTCGCCGGCGGCGCGCTCACCCAGGCCGCGCCGCACCCGATCATCGCGCGGCGCACCTGGCTGTGGCGCACCGATACCAATCGGGTGATCGAGGCGCTGGGCTTCGGCTTCGCCGGTCCCGCCGGTCCCGGGCATGCCAATGTCGGTCGCGACTGGCTGGCAGGCCTCGGCGCCGCTGCCGTACAGGAGGATCTGGTCGGCGCTCCGGCCTCGGCCGGCGGCGACGCCCCGGAAAGCGCAGTGCTCGGCTGGGCTGCGACCCGGCCGCTCAGCGGGGCCGAATCTGAGTTGCTGCATGAGGTGGCGCGATATGCGGCCGCGCCGCTTGCCGTGCTCGCCGCGCGCTCGACGCTCAACGCGCTGCTGGAGACCTATCTCGGCCGGCGCAGCGCGGCGCAGGTGCAGGCAGGCCGGCTGCGGCGCGAACCCGGCGAGACCATTCAGGCGGCGCTGCTCTTTGCCGATTTGCGCGGCTTCACCGAACTGTCGGAGTCCAGCGCACCTCAGGAGGTGGTCGCAGCGCTCGACGCTTGGTTCGACCGCATCGCCGGCGCCGTCCATGCCTTTGGCGGCGAGGTGCTGAAGTTCATCGGCGACGGCGTGCTGGCGATCTTCCCGATCGGCGAACGTGAAGCAGCCGCCGCATGCGAAGCGGCGCTGCGGGCGGTCGCGGCGGCGCGCGCCGGCATGGACCACCTCGACCGCAGCCGCGCCGCGCAAGGCCTGCCGCCGCTGCCGTTCGGCACGGCGCTGCATGTCGGCGAGATGCTGTGGGGCAATATCGGCACCGCCGACCGGCTGGATTTCACCGCGATCGGCCGCGCGGTGAACCTGGTGAGCCGGCTGGAGAGCCTGTGCCGGCCGCTTGGCCGGACGGTGCTGCTTTCCGACGCCTTCGCGGCGGAAACGACGCAGCCGCTGATCCCGCTCGGCGAACACAGACTGCGCGGCATCGCCGAGCCATGCGCGGTGTTTGCGCTTGCGGAGTGAAGCGCGCCGTGGCGTCTTAGCTCGGAGATGGGAGGTCGCGTTCCGGAGCGATGCGACGGACGCGGGTGAGTGTCTGTCATCTGAATCGCCAGATCCGGCTCGCTTTGCTCGCCGACCTCTCCATCGAGGGGAGGTAGGACGCTGGGCGTGCTCCCGCAGGGACAGTTTCCGAAATCCGGAGAACGCACATTTGGCCGCTACCAAGCACTAGCTCGCGGGGCGTACGCTCACGCGCAGCCGACGGTCGATTTTAGCCAGCATCGTTGGTAAGGCTTAAGCTGGTTCTGACAACGCCACATTCGAGGAACAACTGCTTCACACCAACCCTTCACGTATTTGCATTCGAGCAGGCGCCATGAAGCCCAAACGCGCATGACCTTCGACCAGATATTCATCTTCGCCCTCCTCGGCGCGGTGTTCGCCATGCTGGTCTGGGGCCGTATCCGATTCGATCTTGTCGCCTTCTCCGCGCTCATCATAGGCGTGATCGGCGGCGCGGTGTCGGCAGAGCAGGCATTTGCCGGTTTCGGCCACGAGACGACGCTCATCATCGCCTTCGTGCTGGTCATCTCGCGGGCCATGGTCAACGCCGGCGTGGTGGAGATGATCGCACGCTACGTCGTTTCGGCCTCGCGCCCGCTGCCCGCCCATATCGGGGTGATGGCGATGATCGGGGCGGCCCTTTCGGCCATTATCAACAATGTAGCGGCGATCGCGATCTTGATGTCGCTCGATATCGAAGCGGCGAAGAAGGCCGGACGATCGCCGTCGCTTTCACTCATGCCGCTGTCTTATGCAACCATCCTAGGCGGCATGGTGACCATGATAGGCACGCCCTCCAACATCGTCATCGCCCAGTTCAGGGGGCGTGCGTTGGGCGAACCATATTCCATGTTCGACTTCGCTCCGGTCGGCCTCGTGGTGGCTACGGTCGGCATTGCCTTTGTCGCGATCGCCGGCTGGCGCTTCATTCCGCAGCGCCAGGCCGAAGGGGCGACTTCTGTGCAGGGCGATGCCGGGCTTTTCGTGGCCGAGGCCAAGGTGCCGGAAAAATCCGATGTGATCGGAAAGACGCCGGCCGATCTCGTTGAACTCAGCGACGAGCATGACGTGATCGTTCTGGGGTTGATCAGGAGCGGCAAAAGGCTGCCCGGCTTCGCCCGCCGCGAAGTCATCCGTAAAGGCGACTTCCTGGTGCTTGAGGGTGAGCCTGCCTCCGTCGAAGCCTTTGCGGGTGCTGCCAAGCTCGACCTGACCCACCGTGAGAAGGAACTCGGCCTCACGGACAAGTCGACCAAACTGATCGAGGCGATTGTGCCTGAAAATTCGCGCGCCGACGGCCGTTCGGCTTTCGGGCTGGGGCTGATGGTCAATTACGGCGTGACGCTTCTCGGCGTCTCGCGCAAGGGCAAGCGCTTCCGCGAGCGCGTGAGAAAGCTGACGATGCGGCCGGGCGACGTTCTCCTCCTGCTGGGACCTGAAAAGCGCCTTTCCCTGGCAACCGAATGGCTGGGGGTGCTGCCGTTGGCGCAGAAGGAGCATGCAGTCATCCAGCGCCGCAAGGCGATGCTCACTATCAGCGTCTTCGTCGCGAGCGTCGGAGCCTCGGTCGCCGGGCTGATCCCCCTGTCGATTGCACTGGCGATCGTCGTCGCGGCCTATGCAGTGCTCAACATTGTCGGCCCGCGCGAGATCTACGATTCGGTCGAATGGCCGGTGATCGTGCTTCTGGGCTCGCTCATCCCGCTTGGAACCGCCTTCGAGGAAGCGGGCGGCACGGAGCTCATCGCCAACGCCATCGTCGGCCAGACTGGAGGCTTCCCGGTCTGGGCAATTCTGGCCGTGGTTATGGCGGTTACGATGGTGCTTTCAGACTTCCTGAACAGTATCGCCACATCGCTCATCGCCGCGCCAATCGGCGTCGGCGTGGCGCAGGCGGTCGGGGCATCGCCCGACGCCTTCCTAATGGGCGTCGCAATCGCCGCCACCTGCGGCTTCCTCACCCCGATCGGCCACAAGAACAACACCATCATCATGGGACCGGGCGGCTACCGCTTCGGCGACTACTGGCGCATTGGCGTGCCGCTGGAGATGCTGACCATCGCGGTCGCCGTCCCGGCAACCTTATTGTTCTGGGGGTGAAGAGGTACAGCTCGCCATCCACCATCATAGCGCCTGCATACGATTGCAGCGGCCGTCGTACTTCAAGGGAGACTTGGATTGACGGCGTTGTCAGAAATCGACGAATGCCGTCTCATGGCGCGAGGCGGACATCAGCTGCTTGCAGGAAGAAGTCCCTAAAACCCGGTCTCCACCCGCTCGAAGATGATATTGGTGAAGGCCGAGATCTGGCTGCCGATGAACGGGCCGGTGAACGCCACCACCAGCATGATGGCGACGATCTTCGGGACGAAGGTCAGCGTGATTTCCTGGATCTGTGTCAGCGCCTGGACCAGCGCGATGCCGACGCCGACCAACATCGCGACGGCGACCGCCGGACCCGACGCGGTCAGCACCGTCCAGATGGCGAACTGGACTATGTCGAGGGCGTCGGCCTCATTCATGGCGTGCGTTTCCGAAAAGATGGAGCCGCTTCGGATGGGATCACGCGGGTAAATCCAGATGCGGTTCTCGACGTCCTTGCGGGTGGGAGGTGAGGGCCATCAACAACCGACAGCGGAAAGGTTCTGGCCGATAAGCCGCTCATGACGCGCTGGGCGCGATTTTGATGCCCGGGCCGACGGTGACCTCCTTGCCGCCTTCCAGCACCGCGACGATGCCGTCGGAGAGGAGCCGCACCTCGGCGACCTTGCCCGTCACCTTGCCGTCGGCAGAGGTGATGGTGCGCCCGATCAGAGCGTCGGCCTGCGCCAGCGACGAGGATTGCAGGAGCTGGTCGAGCTTGGTGTTGATCTGCACCGACTGCTCGACCTGCGAGAATGCGGCGAGCTGCGCCACGTATTGTGTCGAATCCATCGGGTTGGTCGGATCCTGGTTCTTCATCTCGGCGACCAGCAGCTTCAGGAAGGACTGGTAATCGACCGCCGTCTTCGAAGTCTGGTCCGTCGAATTGGCAGTCGACGTCTGCGTCGTATTCATCTGGACGTTCATCAGTTCTCTCCAACCGCGATCGGGCGGGGCTGCTCTGGCGCAGCCTGCGGGAAGCCAAGCGCCTGGGCCTCGAGCGGATAGAGCCCGCGGATTGCCTTCAGCGCGTCGTAGACATGGCCTTCGCCGACCAGGCGGTCGACCTGCTTCAGCGTGGTGCAGATATGGGCGTCGTCGAAGCTGGCAAGCAGCAGCGGCAGCGACCGGCGGAACATGGCGCGCGCCTCGGCCGCGCCGTTCGGGTCCATCAGCATGACCTGCAGCATGAAATAGAGTTGGCGCAGCGGCGTCGACGCCTCGCTGGGCTGCAGCACATGGTTCTGCAGCAGGAACTGCACGTCATTGAGGAGCTCGATCGTCACCTTGCGGTCGACGCTGATGACCGCGCCGTTCAGATAGATCTTCTCATTGGGCTTCAGCGAGATTTTCAGCGTGTTCTTCATTGAATGCCGTCCCGGATGATCTGCGAGACCTCGATCAGCCCCTCGAAATTGTCGGAGCGGCCCTGGCGGACCTCCTCGGCCTCGCGCAGCAGCCACAGGCCGATGGAGATCAGGTTGGCGCGCAACTCCTTGGGCAGGGCGTTTTCGGGATTGCCGAGGTCTTCCACGAAGGAGGTCCAGACGCGGTTGGTGAAGTGGAGCGCCTCGATGGCCTCCATGGAGTTGGTGCCGACCGAGCTTGCGGTGGTCAGGAGATCGATCGAGCGGGTGAGCAGCTGCCTTTCCCGATCCTTGGCGTCGGCCACGGAGTCGGTCTGAATGTCGGCATAGGAAAATTGGTACATTTGCCCCTTACCCCAGGAATCTCAGGAAGCTCAGTTGCTGTATGCGCGCGGTGAGCGCGTATGAGGTCTCGATATGCGAGAGCAGGTCGGCGACCCGGGTCGACGCCTCGTAGGGATCGACGCCCTCAAGGTCGAGGATCTGCCGCTCGAAGAGATCCGACTGCAGTTTTATGCGCTGGCTGGCGTCGGTGACGCGCTTTTCGGTGATGCCGGTCTCGGCCCGCAGCGTGCCGAGATCGGCGATCGCCTCGCCGACTAGGGTGACCGCCCGCGCGATCGCGGCCGATTGGCCGGCGATACTGACTTCGCTCGACAGGAGATCGCTGATCGTGGCGGCGGCCATGGCCAGCTTGCGCACGCCGTCATTGTTGGCGCTGACCGAGGTGACCGCCGTCTCGTTGAGCGCGATGCGGCTGACGATCGCCTGGTCGGTGGCGTTGGACCAGTTGGCCTGCCAGCCGGCGCCGAGGAATTGCGGCTCGACAGAGGTGAGGAAGGCTTCCATGTCCGGCTTGGCAATGGCGGCGGCCGCCGGGTCGCTCTGCGCGAAGCCGAAATGGGCGAGGAAAGCCGCGTCGAATGCGGCCTTGGCGGACGAGCCGGCGGCTGTGAAATCGTCGAGCGGCTTCACGTCGGTGTTTGTGCCGGCGAAGAGATGCTCGCCGTTGAAGCTGCTGTTGAGCAGCGAGGTCAGCGCCTTGAGCGTCGCCTCGCCGCTGGCCTGGGTGACGTCTGCCAGCGCGTCCCCCGACGAAGCCGAGGTGAGCGTGGCGAGGAAATCCTGCGCGGTCAAGGTGATCTGGTCGAGCGCCTTTTGCGTGGCCGAAAGGCGCGACGAAACCAGCCCGTTGGAATCGACGATGCCCTTCAGCCGCTCGATGTCGCGGGTAAACGAGATGGACGAAGCGGTGCGTGCGCCGAGCGCCAGGCCGGCGTCGGCGACCTTGCCGGTCGAGACTTCCTTTTGCGCCTTGACGAGTTCGCCCTGCGAGCGGACCAGCGAGTAGCGCATCGCCTGCGATACGGCGGCGGAGGAGACGAAGGAGGTCTTCATGGCGCTACCTCACCGCCGCCAGCAGCGCGGCCAGCATCTCGTCGACTGCCTTGATCAGGCGGGCGGAGGCCTCGTAGGAATGCTCGAGATCGAGCAGCAGAGACATTTCCATGTCGACATTGACGCCGGTCTCGTTGGACAGCGCCTCGGCGGTGCGCACCGCCAGCGCTTCCTTGGATTCCGCCGCCCTGAAGGCCTCCTGGCGCAGGCCCTCGAACCAGCCGATGGCGCTGGTGGAGTAGTTGACCAGGCTGGAGTTCGCGCCATTGCCGGCGGCATTGTCGAAGGCCATGGGCTGTTCCAGGCGGTCGCCATAGGCGATCAGCAACTCGGCATAGGAGGCGCCGCCGGTGGTGTTGGCGACGTAGGCAGCGCCATTGGCGCCGCCGTCGCGCAGCAATTGCGGATTGCCGCCGGCGCTCGGGTCCATCGCGGCGTTGAGGCTGATGGTGGCCGCAAGGCCGTTGACCAGCGTCCCGGCAGGCGGCATGCCCGGCGCGCCTGGCCAGGTGAAGAGCCCCGGCCGGTCGGGGGCGCCACCGCCCGTCTGGTCGGTCTCGGCGAAGGCGGCGATCAGGCCGCGTGCGATCTCGTCGAGCTGGCTCTGCATGGTCGCAGAGACGCTGTCGCGCAACTGGACCAGGCCGGCGATTTTGCCCGATGCATTGGTGTTGCCGCCGGTGGCGGTAGCAATCGGCACGCCGTCGACATAGACGGAATTGCCGGCCATGCCCGCGGCATAGGCCGTGGAAGGCTGGAAGCTGACGGTGCGCGGCCCGGCCTCGAACAGGGTCGTGCCGTCCATGGTCATCAGCACCATGTCGTTGTCGCCGCGCGTGAAGCTGGAGACCGGAACGTAGTCGGCGATCTTCTTCAGGATGGCGTCGCGCTGGTCCAGCGCGTCCGAGGTGTCGCGGCCGGCGCGCGTGCCGTTGATGACGTTGTTGTTGGCAGCCTGGAAGTTGGCGAGCAGCGTATTCAGCTCGTTGACGGCGGTAGAGATCTCCTGGTCGGTCTGGACACGGAAGGTCTGGATCGAGGTGGAGGCGTCGTTCAGGCCGCGTACGACCTGGCGGGCGGCATTGACGGCGTTGGCGGCGAGATTGCCGTTGGACGGCGTGGCGGAATAAAGCTGCAGCGCCTTCTGCAACTCGCCGATGGCGTTGGCCGGCGAGGTGGCATTGTCGACGCCGTTCACCGCCAGGCCGAGTTGGTTCATGCCGTAGTAGAGCGCGCCCTGACCGCTCCAGGCGGATTGGGCCGAAAGATTCTGGCGGAAAAGCTGCTCGTTGGTGGCGCGATGGATTTCGACGACGCGGACGCCGGGCGCCGAGCTCGACACCACTGCCGAGCGGCGCGCGTAGTCGGGGTTCTGGCTCTCCAGGACATTGCGGGAAACGACGCTGGTCTGACGCCCGGTATTCAGAATCGACGATTGTGCGATGCTCAGTGCGGTAGACAGCGACATGCTTTATCTCAATCAGGCTCTCGCCTTGCGGCTTACCTCTTCAGGTTCACCAGGACGTCCATCAAATCGGCGCCGGTCTGGAAGACCTTCGAGTTGGCGGTGTAGTTGCGCTGCGACTCGATCATGCTGGTCAGCTCTTCCGCGATGTCGACGTTGGAATTTTCCAGAGCGCCCGACATGACGCTGCCACGACCCGCCTCGTTGGCGAAGCCGATCTGCACCGCGCCGGATTCGGGGCTTTCGGTGAAGACGTTGCCCGGCATGATCAGGAGCTGGTCGGGGCTGGCGACATTGGCGATCGGAATACGGTAGAGCGCGCGCGACGAACCGTTCTGGTAATTCGCGAAGACAGTGCCGTCCTTGCTGATCTCGATGCCCTCGATGGAACTCGGCGCGTTGCCGTTCACCTTGGCGTCGAGCAGCGTGTAGGTTTCCGCCAATTGCGTGGTCTTGGCGAGGTCGAGGTCGAGCGACAGGCCGCCGGGGATCGGAATGGTGATGTCGGTGGCGCTGAGGCCGGTCAGCTTGCCATCGGTGGCGTTGAAGCTCAGCGTCTGGGTGGCCAGCGCCGGCGCGGTATAGGGAAACGAGGTGTTGGGAGCGGCGTTCGCCTGATTGTAGACCGCGACTTCCCAGGTGTTTGTGCCGGTCTTGGTGAAATAGACATCGAGCAGGACCTCGCCGCCGAGATTGTCATAAGTGATCAACGAGGATTTGGCCGAGTAGGTGGCGGTCGCCGCATTGGCCGAAGGACGGTTGGCGGCCGGAACGATATCGGCGCTAGCCGGAAGATTGGCGGTGAAGACGCCGGTGGTGGTCGGAGTGGCGACGAGCTCATTCTGGACGAGAGTCACCGGTTCAAGACCGCCGAAGCCGTTGGCGGCAGCACTCGGCACGCCATTGGCGAAGCTGTAGCCGAGGAGCTGGTAACCGGCGGCGTTGACGAGACGGCCTTCGCCGTCCGGAACGAAGGAGCCCGCACGCGTCAGTACAGGCGCACCGCCGGGACCCTGGACGACGAAGAAGCCGGCGCCGTTAATCGCCAGGTCGCTGCCCGAGGTGGTGAATTTCAGGTCGCCCTGCTGGCTGATCGAGTTGCGGATCGAGGTGGTGACGCCGCCGGAGGCATAATTGCCGTTGGTGCTCGGCAGGACCAGCGACGCGAATTCGGTGGTGGCGCGCTTGTAGCCGGTGGTGCTCGAATTGGCGATGTTGTCGGCGACGGCTGAGAGCCGGTTGGCCTGGGCGTTCATGCCCGAAACGCCGGTGCGCATCATTCCGTAAAGGCTCATCGAACCATCTCCTCGATTTCCAGGCCGCAGGTCATGATGCTAGCGCTTATGACTTGCGCGAGGCTGGCGCGGCTCGAGGCCGCGTCCGGAAGCGGCATCAGCCGATCAGCCGATAGCCGAGGAAGCGCTTCGAATCGATCGGATCGAAGCCGAGCTTCTCGCGCAGTTTCTTGCGCAGCTTGCTGATGTGGCTCTCGACGACGTTCTCCTCGACCTCTTCGTCGAAGATGCCGTAGATGGCGTTGAACACCTGGGTCTTGGTGACGCGTCGTCCGCGATTGCTCGCCAGATATTCAAGGATGCGGCGCTCGCGGCGCGGCAGCGGCAATGGCTGACCCTCGATCTCGGGGTCGCGGCCGTCGAGGAAAATGCGCATCGCGCCGATTTCGGTGAAGCTCGTTTCTTCCTGCGCGCGGCGGCTGATCGCCGAGATGCGCGCCAGGATCTCGCGGATGTGGACCGGCTTGCGGATAACGTCGTCGACACCGGCTTCGAACAGCCTGAGCGTGTTTTCAAGCGAGTGGTGTTCGCTGAGCGCGATGACAGGCGCCCCGGTTCTGCCACGAATTTTGCGCGGAGAGACCGTATCTTCGCCACAATCTCCGATCAGAAACGCCCTGACTGATTTGACGTCCTCGTCGGCCGCGCTTTCGACCCACTCGTCGAATTCGCCCGACGCAAAGCCTGCGCTTGCGACGCCTTCCCGGTCGAAAAGTGAGTTGTATCCGTCAGTGACGAGCTTTCGCTCGTCCACGATAACGATCATCGGCCCGCCCTCCGAATCATCTGCAATTTCAGTGAGGAAAGGGGTAGCGGTTGATGTTATTCCTGAACAACCGTCATTTCTTGTAGCTAGTTTCTTGGGAGTCTGGAGCAGCCAGAGGTTGCGCCGGTAGTGGCGGCGGCCTTTCGGTTGATTCTCGCCAGCAAGGCTCGCAATCGGTCACCGGTTGCAGAAACTTCTGGCGTTTTCGGTCCATTTGCCGAAGCCGGTCGCGACCATGTTGGCGATGACGCGGCAGACGTAGCGCTTCTGCGCAGGGTCGTTGTCGGGGCCTGCGTGATAGCGCGCTACCGCCATCGACCAGGTCTGGTGGCGCGCATGCAGCCGCGACAGAAAACGGGCCGCATAATCGACATTGCGGCGCGGGTCGAGCATCTCCTCAACGCTCCGGAAATGCTCCGAATGATAGTGGTGATTGATCTGCATGCAGCCTAAATCGATGAGCTTTACGCCACTTCGGCGAGCGCTCTCGAAGGTAGCGACGGCTTCGCCGGCGCTGGCCGGGAAAACCGCTTTTCCTTCTATGTTCAAGGCGTTAGGCTGAAGGCTGCCTTTCCGTCCGGTCTCCGTCAGCCCGACGGCATAGAGGATGCCGGCGGGCACGCCGTAGCGGTCGGCGGCGCGCAGGATCTCGGATTCGCAGGGGTTCTGGGCGGCAGCCGGCAAAACGTTTGCGGCACTAGATATAAAGCCCGCCGCCAGCGCGATCCGCGCTGCCACGAACGCTGTTCTGGGAGGCTTGAGCGCCATCCGAGGTGTTCCTTCCGGATTGCTGGCCGCCGGCCTGGCCGTTGCCGCCGCCGGAACCCGCCGCGTTGAACGACTGACGATCGGAGGCTGGCTGACCGTTCTGGCCGGCGTTTGTGTCGGTGCGAGGATTCGACGTTTGTGCAACCGTAGATTGCTGAATGGTGACACGATCGACCTCCAGTCCGAGCGCGCGCAGCGACTTGACGATCGTGTCGCTGTCTGCACTCAGCCGCTGCTGCGCCTCGATGGATTCCACTTGCAGTTCGACCGTAAGCTGCTCGCCGGAGAAGCGCAGGCTGGCGGTGACCATTCCAAGCTCGGCCGGATGCAGTTGCACCTTCAGGGAATGCGCCGAGGCAACTGAGTTTTGCGCGGGCAAGGCACGCAAATCGGCAGCAGCGAGATGCTGCCATGACCCGTCTGCCGTGATGACGGTCAGCAGAGGCGCGGCCGTCAGGCCGGGGAAGGGCGTCGCGGGGGCGGGGGCGTTTTGCCGGATAAGAACAGTGACGGGGGCTGCCTGGCCCGGCCTATCAGAAGCACTTTTTTCGTGCGACGAATCGCGGGTGATCGTGGTGCTTGCAGCAGCGTCCGGCCGCAGAGCGGATTTGGCAGCCACCGGCTTGATGGTCTCGTTGGTCGAGGCGGCGCCGGCCGGCGACTTCATGGCGAGTTCGCCGGACGATGCCGGTACAGGCCTGGGCTCCGCTGCCTTGCCGGAGGCCTTTGCCGACTGTTCAGCCGCGTGTTGCGCGACAGCACTTTCGGTGGACACGGTTTTGGCGCTGCCTTGCAGCGGCACGTTAAGCGCCGCGGCTGCCACGGCCGGCAACGCCACAACCGCTATTTTGGCCAGTGTGGCGTCTGCTTTGACCGATGCAATGTCCGTCTGCAACGAGGCAGGTGCGGTCGATGAGGCGAGATCGCCCTCGGACGCCGCTCCGGCATCAGGCCTACCAAAGCCGCCCAGCAAAATCATTGGCGGAAGCGGCGGTCTGAACGCGATCGGCATCGTCTCCGATGCGTTCGCGGTACGCTCTTCCAAAGCTGGATGTTCTTCCGCGGCTTTGGGGTCTTCATGACCATCAGCATCTCCGTGTTCGGCAGCAATGCGCGGGAGGTACGTGTTGTTTGCTCCGGCCACATGCGGCTCGCCGACGTTCCGGTCCGGGAGGTTGAGCTCGACATTCCAGCCGGGCCGACGAAGCTCGCCGGCCGCGTCCGCAGTGGAGGAGCGCGACTGTTTGCCGGGCGCGCCGAACTTGACCGCTTCGGAAAATGCGGTGTCGTCGCCTTTGCCGTTCTGGCGCGGCGCGTCGGCTTTCGCCCGGTCCGGCAACAGCGCCGCCCAAGCTTGCTTGACGCTGGTGGTCATTTGGCGGCTTCTCCGAGAAGTTTATCGATCGCTTCGAGTTTCTTGCGCGTTTCCGCGGCGAGGGCCGTGGCGGGATCGGGCGGTGCGGTCGTTTCGTCGGCCTTGGCGGTTTCGATGGCCGGGCTCTCACGCGGCGCCGCGACCAACACTCCGCCAGCGCGGGCGGGATCGGCTCCCGCGACAGGCGCAATTGCCGGCCTGGCGGGTCCGTCCACCGGCAGCGCAACGGCCTTGATATTAGGCACGGGCGGCTCGGCGGTGACTTCGGCCGCGACCGCGCGTACTGCGTCGAGCAGCCTGCGGTCACTTTCCGACAGTCTGGAGCGGTCGATCCTCCCGATCTTGGCTTGCACCTCCTCGATCGAACCCGAGGTTACAGACGCCAGGCTGGAATAGAGCAGGGCGCGCGGATCTTCCTCCTGCCTGGGGCCAGGCGCCTTGCGCTCCGCCTTTTCGGAAGCAAAGGCCGAAAGCTCCTTCAACCCGTCAATTGCCGCGCGGCGCGCGACACGCAGGTAGATCACCTGCTGCTGCTCGGCGTGCATCATGTCCACGATCTTCTCGATCCGGTCCAGCCCGAGCGAGGCATTGAGCGCGACGATGCCGGATACGAAGGAATCGGCGAACTGGCTGGCATAGGGCGAGCGGAGATAGTTCCTGACATATTGCGACGAGGCGGCCACGAAACGCTCGGCGTCGCCGGTCGTGCCGCAGATGCCGACGATGCGGCGCAGAGCCGCCTCCTCGACCAGCGTGCCGGGGCCGAGCAGCCGGGCCTGGTCGAACAAAGTCAGCGCCGATTTCGGAGATTCGAGCGCCACCAGCGAGCCTTTGACAAGGGCCAGGAACGCGCCCAGCTCCGGCGGGGCCAGCATCGGGTCGACGGTTGCAAGCGCGGTCTGCGCCTCCTTCGGCCGGCCGGTCAGATAGTTCAGTATGCCGGCGCCGATGCCTCTGTTTTTCGCGTCGATATCGAGGCGCGCCATAGCGGCCTCGATCGTCGTCGGGTTGCCGCCGCTCATAGCGTAGACCAGCATGGCCCGGTAGTTTCGCGGCTCGCCGAGTTCTTTGCTATCGCCCTCGCGCAGCTTGGCGTCGATCATCTCGAGCAGTTTGCGCTGCATGGGAAGAGCGGCGTGGTCGCCACTGGCGATGCGGTCCTGGACGAGTTGAAGCGAGCGCACCATCTGGAACGGTTGCAAACCGCTGCCGCCGGCACCATGCGAAATCGCAGGCGGCAAGCCCGCAACGAGCGCCAGCCCGACAACGCCGACTGCGGCAGTCAGTCTCATTCGCCGCCTTTCAGCAGGATCTCGATGCGCCGGTTGGCGGCCGCCAGCGGCTCGGCGGGCTCTTTCAGCTTGCGGTCGGCATAGCCGGCGACTTCCGTCACCCGGCGCTCGTCCAGCCCGCCGCGGACCAGCATGTAATAGGCGGAGTGGGCGCGAGCCGTCGAAAGTCGCCAATTGTCGTAGGTTTCGCTCTTGAAGGGCCTGCCGTCGGTATGGCCGCTGATGACAAGCGAACCCTTCTGGGCGCTGATAGCTTTGCTGATCTTTTCCATGGCCAGCACCAGTTCGCGCCGGGGCACGGCCGAGCCGATCTCGAACATACCGAATTCGAGCTGGTCGGTGACCGAGATCACGATGCCCTCGTCGGTCGCGGTGACCGAAATGCCTTCCAGCAAGGGATCGCCGGGTTCGAAGGCTGCCGCAAGCTCCTGCCTGATCGCGTCGGCCGCCTTCTCGGCGGCTTCGCTCGGCAGGGCGGGCGCGGGTTCCGGCTCGGCTTTCTCCTGAAGCGCTGCCGCCGCATTCTCACCAGCATCGGGCGCCAGCGGCGCGTTGACGCTCGGCGCAGTCAACTCGGCGGCAGGATCGGATGTCTCGCCCTCGCCTTTCGCCTTCGCGCGCTCGGCGCTGGCTTCGGCGGGGGTGGGCGTCGCCATCTGCTGCGACCAGAAATCAGGCGCGAACGGATCGCGGTAGGATTCGCCGCCCGAGGCGCCGGTCGCCGGCCCGGCTTGCTCCGCGCCGCCGTTGCCCTTGTTGCTGATGTTCTGCCTGGCATCGGTGTTGGTCGCGATCTCGGCCAGCACGGCGTATGGATCGGCGAAGAGATTCTGGTCGGAATGGGCCGCAGTCTCTTCCTGTTCCTTGGCGGAGTGGAGCTTGTCGTTCTGCCCGGCCGTCGCCTGGCCGCCATTGCCGGCCTTTTCGGCGGAGACTTCCGGAGTCTCCGGCGCGTTGCCGGAAAAATGCGGTCCGTCGCCGATATCCTCCAGCCCTTTGCGGCTGGAATTGCGGTCGATCAGCTTCACGGGATTGAAATAGCTGGCGACGGAGGCTCTGATCTGCTCGTTGGAGGCGTTGATCAGCCACATGACCAGGAAGAAGCACATCATTGCGGTCATGAAATCGGCGAAGGCGATCTTCCAGACGCCGCCGTGATGCGCGTCCTCGTCGTCGCTGTGCATGCGCCTGACGATGACGATCTCGTGCTTGACGTCGCCGATTTCCACCGAACTCAAGACAATATCTCCTGCATCGCGCCGGACCATTCGGAAAGCCGCGTCTCGAAGAGGTTGCCGTCGATCGAGACGGTCAAGTCGAGGCCAGGGGCTTCGATGTAATCGAAGCAGGCGGCGCGGTCGCCGAGCGCCGCCTGCAGCGTCTCGAACAGCGATTGCGGGCCGCGCACCTGGATGCGCACCGCCTCGGCGTCGCCGATCGCGGCGCGGACCGCGCGGGCAAGCGCGTCCAGCGAGCGCCTGGCGAGTTCCTCGCTGAGGAACCCGCCGAGCATGCGCGCGGTGGCCGATGTCGCCAGATCGCCGAGGCGGCCTTCCATCTCGGCGATCTTTGTCGTGATGGCCTGGCCTGCCTCCTCGCCGAAGCGGCGCATCAGCGTTTCGATCTCGGCGGCATGCGCCTGGCGCTCTGCTTCAAGCGCGGCCTCATGCGCCAGCGAAAGCCGCTGTTCGAGGGCGAGTTCGGCGCGGGCGACTTCGGTGGCGATGATCTCGGAAAGATCGGGCGGCGGTGCGGCAGGAGCCGAGAACGGCGCTTGCGAGGCACCTGGTTCGGCACTGGCGGGCTGCGGCGCGCCCGTCCGCTGCGGGCGCTTGCCGAAATCGGTGAGAACGTCGAAGAGGGCCAACGCTGCCATCAGCCTACCGCTTCCTGATGCGCCCACTTCCGCAGTATCTGGGCGGTGCGCTCCTCATTCAGGTCGACCATGCGAGCAAGCCGCTCCTGCGGCGCAGGACGGATCTTCTGGCGAAGATCGTCGAGCGGGTTTTGCCCACGACCGCCGGGCAGGGCGCTCACCGGCGCCGCCTGGGCCGTCTGCTCACCCTCCGGCACCGGCAGCGAACGCTGCACCTCCTCGAAGCTCGGCCCGGCGATCGCCGCCTGGGCGGGCTGGCCGAGCGAGGCGGCGAGCGGACGCAATCCGAAGAAGATTACGAGGAAGACGACGATCACGAAGGCGCTGGCGTTGATCATGGTGCCGACATGCTGGCCGGCTTTGTCGAGCAGGCCGGGCATGGCGACCTCGACCCCGTCGAGGCCGTCGATGAACTCCACCGCCGACACATTGATCACGTCGCCGCGCGTCTCGTTGAGCCCGGTCGCGGAGGCGACCACCTTCCGGATCTCCTCGATGCGCGCGGTCATCTGCTCGGGCGTCGCGCCTTCGCCGAGGATGGCTGCGAGTCGCTGCTGGTTGACGACGACGGCGATGGACATTTTGGTCAGCGTATAACCGTTGCTGACGGTGGCGATGCGCTTGGAGTTCATTTCGTAGTTGGTGGTTTCCTCCTTGCGCTCGCTCTGCTGGGAAGATTGCGGGCCACCCTCGGCCGGCGCGTCCGCGGCCTCGGGCAGGTTCTGCTCGACGGTCGCCGGAGCCGCGGCGGATTGGCGATTGGCGTTCTCATTGGCGCGCACGATCTGGACCGAGCGCTCGACCCGCGATTCCGGGTCGAAGATCGTCTCTTCGGTCTGCCTGGTGTCGGTGTTGACCTCGGCCCTGACGCTGGCGCGGAAATTCTCCGGGCCGAGATAGGGCGTCAGCGCCCGGCGGATGTTTTCCTCGATCTCGGTCTCGACAGTGCGTTCCACGCCGAAGGAGCGGCTGGCGCTGGTGTTGGCGGGGTCGTCGCCGGCGGCAAGGAGCGTGCCGGAGGAATCGAGCACCGTGACCTTGCCGACATCCAATCCGGGAACGGCGGCCGCCACCAGATAGCGGATCGACATGGCGCTCTTCACAGCGTCGACGCCCGAAGCGCGAATAATCACCGAGGCGGAAGGCTGCTGCTCGTCGCGGCGGAAATTGGCGCGCTCAGACATGACCAGATGGACGCGCGCCGCCTTGATGCCGTTGATCGACTGGATGGTGCGGGCGATCTCGCCTTCGAGCGCGCGCACGCGGGTCACCTGCTGCATGAAGGAGGTGAGGCCGAGCGAGCCGACATTATCGAACAGCTCGTAGCCGGCGTTGGCGCTGGTCGGCAGGCCCTTTTCGGCGAGCAGCATACGCGCCGCGGCGGTGTTTCCGGCCGGCACCAGCACAGTCGTGCCGTCGGCGGCGACGTCGAAGCCAATGCCCGCCTCGCCGAGCACCAGGCCGATCTGGTTCACGTCGGAGCGTTCCAGCCCGACATAGAGAGTCTCATAGGCGGGGCGGTTCAAATAGACGGAGGCGACGCCGATGATGGCAAGGACGAGCGCCGCGACGCCGGCCATGATCGACAGCCGGCGCGGCCCGAAGTCCTGCAGGTTGGAAATGATGTTCTGGATCTGCTCCGGCACGGATCGAGCGCTCCCGCATGATGGTCCGCAGGAACCCTAGACGCCGAAGCTTGTGCGAAAATGAAACCGGGCCGCGTTCCCTATGGAGCGCGGCCCGGTTGAAACGGAAAACTCGTGGCCGGCGTCAGCCCTTGAACAGCGCCAGGATGCTTTGCGAATTGCTGTTGGCAATCGAAAGCGATTGAATGCCGAGCTGCTGTTGCACCTGCAGCGCCTGGAGGCGGGTTGATTCCTTGTTCATGTCGGCATCGACGAGCTGGCCGACACCGCGATCGATCGAGTCCATCAGGCTGGTGGTGAACTGCTTCTGCAGGTCGACCTGCTTCTTGGCAGAGCCTAGATTGGTCGCAGCCGTGGTCAGTTCAGCCAGGGCGATATCGACGACCTTCAGCATCTGGGTGATCTGGTCGTCGCTGTAGCCCTTCACGGACAGCGTCGAGATCGCATAGCCGTCTGTTGCCGCGATCGCGGCGCCGGCGGCCGGCGTGGTGGCGGTATTGTCGCGAACGCCGGTGGTACCCAGGCGGATACCTTCGAGAATGCCCTTGGTCACGTTTGTCGTGGCCCCGGCGTCGTAGAGTTTGATTGACTGGACGTCGATGTCGATCGTGCCGAGCGTCACCGTGCCGGAGGCATCGCGGTTGAACGATGATACTATCTTCGCGGAATTGTGCACGCCGGCTGCGGAATGCCCGCCGGCGACGGTCGCATTGACCGACATCCAGTTCGCGCCGCTGAACGTGGCCGAATCGGCGTAGCTCTTGAGCTGGATCTGTAGCGCCGCGATTTCCGTCTGGATCTTTTCCTTGTCGGCCGGGCTGGCGCCATAAGCGGCAACGACCTTAACCTTGAGCTGGTCGACGGTTGCTACCGCCTTGCTCATTGCGGTGTAGGCGGTGTCGACCTTCGAGGCCCCGAGACCGAGAGCGTCCTGCACGGTCGAGAGAGCCGCATTGTCGGAGCGCATCGTGGTCGCGATCGACCAGTAGGCGGCGTTGTCGCTCGCCTCGGCGACGCGGTAGCCGGTCGAGATGCGCGCCTGCGTGGTTTCTAGCGCGCGGTTGGTGGCGCTCAGGCTCTGCAATGCCGTCAGTGCCGAGGCGTTGGTCATTATGCTTGCCACGAAACTCATCCCCTTTGAATTGGCACGCTTGCACATGCCCGATCTGACCGGCCCGGCGGATCGGCGTCATGCCTGAGACCGAAACGGTCCTCCGCCATAGCGTATGGTTAACGATAGATACAGAGCTATGGTTAACGCTGTGTTAAGCCAATCGGTGAGGGGTTAATCAAGGTTGGAGCAAACGTCCGAAACGGATCGGGCCGCGATCCCGAAGAAGCGCGGCCCGATTGTCGTCAGTGGTTCCGGTTCCCGGTAACCCGGGAAGGAAGATTAACGGAAGAGCGACAGGATCGACTGCGAGTTGCCGTTGGCGATCGACAGCGCCTGGATGCCAAGCTGCTGCTGAACCTGCAGGGCCTGGAGGCGGGTCGATTCCTTGTTCATGTCGGCATCGACGAGCTGGCCGACGCCACGGTCGATCGAGTCCATCAGGCTGGACGTGAACGTCTTCTGCAGGTCGATGCGGCTCTTGGCGGCGCCGAGATTGGTGGCGGCCGTGGTCATGTCCTTAAGCGCGCTTTCGACAACGCCGAGCATAGCGCCGATCTGGGTGTCGCTAGCAAAAAGAGTGCCGTTGGTCAGCTGCATCGTCGAAACCGTATAGGTGTCGCCAGCTACAGCAGCAGCACCCAGGGTCGGCGGAGCGGCTGTTCCAACTTCTGCTCCCGCGGATGTGCGGTTGGAGTCGAGGATGCCCTTGTTAACGCCGGCGTTGGTGCCGGCTTCGTAAAGCTTGATGTCCTCGACCTTGATGTCGATGGTCGAGATCGAAGCCGCGCCGGCAGCGGTCCGGTTGAAGGCGGAAACGACCTTGACGTCGCTGGCCGTGGTGGCAGCGGCATCGGTGGTGACCGACAGCATATTGGTGCCGGAGAAGGTCGCTGCGTCCGCATAGGCCTTCAGCTGATCCTGCAGGGCCTTGATCTCGATCTGGTACTTGGCTTTGTCGGCATCCGTCGAGCCGCTGGCCGCGACCAGCTTGGTCTTGATCTGGTTGACGGTGTCGATCGCCTTGTTCATGCCGGTGTAGGCGGTGTCGACCTTCGACGCGCCGAGGCCGAGCGAATCCTGCACGGTCGAGAGCGCTGCGTTGTCGGACCGCATCGTCGTGGCAATCGACCAGTAGGCGGCGTTGTCCGAAGCGTCGGCGACGCGATAGCCGGTCGAGATGCGCGACTGGGTGGTTTCGAGGGATTTGTTGGTGGCGTTCAGGCTCTGAAGAGCGGTCAACGCCGAAGCGTTGGTCATGATGCTGGCCATGGGTACTCGTACCTTTTACACGGAAACTTTTTGACATACCGGATCGGCCGGTATGACGGTGCGGCATCATGCCAATGGTCGCCTGAGACAGGACCACCCGCCATGCCCGGCACCATGAACCGCCACTCCCTTCAAAAGGGATAAGCGTTATGGTTAATGAAGGGTAATTGTGCGCGATTACGTGAAGGAGCGCACCAGCGAGCCGACGAGCAGGTTCCAGCCGTCGATCAGGACGAAGAACAGGAGCTTGAAGGGCAGCGAAACCACAGTTGGCGGCAGCATCATCATGCCCATGGCCATGGTGATGGTCGCCACAATCAGGTCGATGACGAGGAAGGGCAGCACGATGAGGAAGCCGATCTCGAAGCCGCGCCTGATCTCGGAGATCATGAAGGCCGGGACAAGGATGCGCAAATCCACTGCTTCCTCGGCCACCGTCTGGCCGCGCTCGCGCGCGAGATCAGCGAAAAGGTCAAAATCCTTGTCGCGGACA
The DNA here is from genome assembly GCF_040438645.1 of Mesorhizobium sp. WSM2240. Taxonomy (NCBI): domain Bacteria; kingdom Pseudomonadati; phylum Pseudomonadota; class Alphaproteobacteria; order Hyphomicrobiales; family Phyllobacteriaceae; genus Mesorhizobium; species Mesorhizobium sp. WSM2240. The sequence goes on along the minus strand of NZ_CP159253.1, from coordinate 4,147,654 downwards.
TGGGCGACCATGAAGGTCCGGAACGGATCGGAAATCCGCTCCAGCGCCTCGGCCTGGGTGATCTCATTGTCCATCAGCGGCCGGACGCCGTTGTTCCATGCCTGGTCGAAAGTCGGCGCCATGACGTAGAAGGTCATGAACAGCGAAAGGCTGATCAGGATCAGATTGGCCGGCGTCGTCTGCAGCCCGATGCCAGCCCTCAGGATCGAGAAGGCGATGACGAAACGCGTGAAGCTCGTGACCATGATGAGCAGACCGGGTGCGACGGAAAGGACCGTCAGAAGGCCGAACATCTGGATTATGTAGCCGACGGTCGTGCCGTCGGCCTGGCCTATGGCGCCGAGGTCGAGCTGTTGCGCATCGGCCAGCGAAGCCGACGCTGCTAGCCAGGCGAGGGTAGCGAAAAGTTTTCTCATTCGAACAGCAGCGTCCTGATCAGGAACTGTTTGACGTGGCCGCCGCTGCGGATTTTTGCGCGCTCCTCAAGATCGGCCTTCAGATGCTGGAAGCCGCTCGCCCCCTCGATCTGGTGCAGCTTCACCGTGCGGAGATAGGCGAGCAGGTCCTGGTGAATAGTCTCTATCAGGTCAAGCGATTGCGGTTTGTCCAGCACGACTGACGCTTCGAGACGGACCCACACCTGCTCGGGCGCGGCCAGGTTGGTGGTGATGGCCGCGAGCGGGATTACGGTTCTTGCTTGCGCGGGTTCTTCTCCGTGGCCGCTGGCGGCTCCGCCGCCGTGGCTGTCCGACGCATGCGCCGCCGGCTCGGCCGGCTTGCTGCGATCGTTCAGGTAGACGCCCGAAACCCAGCCGAGGCCGATCGCAGCGCCAGTCATGACGAGCAACACTGCCATTTGGACCATCAGGGATGGTCCTTTCGGGGAGGGGGCTTGTTCGGTGATCGCCATCGCTTGCCCCGGCCTAGAAGGGAAGAACCTGGTCGAGGAACTGCTGCCCGTAAGGCGGCTGCTGCACCTCGGTCAGACGTCCTCGGCCGCCATAGGAAATACGGGCCTCGGCGATGCGCTTGTAGGAGATCGTGTTGTTCGGCCCGATATCGACCGGACGCACAATGCCCGCAATAGTCAGGATCCGGAGTTCGGCATTGACCCGTACTTCCTGCGAGCCGTTGATCACCAGATTGCCGTTCGGCATGACATCGGTGACGATGGCGGCGACGGAAAGTTGGATCGTCTCCGAGCGGGTGGTTTCGCCGGCGCCGGCCGACGCGGACCTCGAGCCGATATTGGCGTCGGCAGTGCCGCCGGAGCCGATCCCGTCCCATTCATACTCCAGCGCGCCGCCGAGGGATTTGGTCGACGTGCGGCTGCGGTCGGATTCGTTCTTGAATTTCGCCCGGTCGTTGATCTCGATCTCGACCGTCAGGATGTCGCCGGGCGACAGCGCGCGCGGGTCGGTGAAGAGCCGACTCTGACGGTCGTTCCACAGCGAAAAGCGCTTGACCGGCTGGGCCGGCGTTTCGGGATACTGATAGACCGATTGCGTGCCCGCGGCGACGCCGGAGCCGACGGCCGACAGGGCCGGCGGCTGGCCGATCTCTTTCAGATTGGAGCCGCAGCCAGCGAGTGCTGCCGCGGCGATGGCCAGCAAAAGCTTGCGGATCATGTCGGGTCTTCCCTGCGCGCGGCGCTCGCCATGATGCCGGTGAGCGCGGCGGCAGCCTTGCTCTCCATTTCATTGAGGATGACGCCGGCGCGGCGCGAATCGAGCTTCATCAATATGCCGGCGGCAAGCTCTACATTGAGCATGGCAAGCCGCTCGGCTGCGGCGTCCGGCTTCATCGTGGCGTATATGTCGACAACGTTGCCTTCGGCCTGAGCGAGAAAATCCTCGCGCCGCTTCATCCAGCTCTCATATTCGGCGCGCTTCTCCTCGAGCAGCGCGATACGCTTGTCGACTTCCTTCTGCAGCGTCTCCAGTTCCATCTTTTGCAGGGCGTAACGGCGGTCGCGAGCCGCATCGGCAATGCTCGAGCAGAAGCGCTGGATCTCGCTCTCAGTCTCGGCCGCGGGCACGGCGGCCGGGATGGATTCAGTCGCGGCGGGACCGCCGGCAGCCAGCAGCGCAGCAAGCGTCGCGGCGGCAAGCGTCTTGCGGACGATGCGTCTTGGCGGGGTCAGGAGATGAAATTTGGCCGGCATCGCGTCACCTATTGAAGTACGAGTTCGGCCTGCAGGGCGCCGGCGGATTTGATGCCCTGGAGGATGGCGATGATGCCGTCGGGCTTGACGCCGAGCCGGTTCAGTCCGGAAACCAGCGTTTCGAGATTAGGACCGTCGAGTATGGCGACGCGGCCGTCCGGCTGATCCGCCTCGATGGCGGTGAACGGCTCCACCGCGGTCCGACCTTTGGAGAACGGTTCAGGCTGGACGATCCTCGGCATTTCGGTGATGCGTACCGTCAGCGTGCCGTGGCTGATGGCGACGCGCGATATCCTGACCTCGTTGCCGATGACGATGGTGCCGGTGCGCTCGTCGACCACGACCCGCGCCGGCATATCGGATTCGACCACGAGGTTTTCCAGCTCGGCGTAGAAGCGGGCGGCCGATATTTTCTGCGGCTTCTGGATGAGGACGGTGCGCGAATCCTGCTCGCGCGCCACGCGCTTGCCGAAGCGCTCCAGCGCGTAATCGTTGATAACGTCGGTGATCCTAACGGCGGTCGAGAAATCGGCGTTGCGGAGCTGCAGCGTCAGCGTGCCGGCATCGCCGAATTCGGCCTCGACCTGGCGCTCGATGATTGCGCCGTTGGGGACGCGGCCGGAGGTTGGCACGCCTTGCGTGACTTTTTCGGCGTCGCCCTGGGCGTTGAACCCGGAGATGAATACCGGCCCCTGCGCGACCGCATAGATATCGCCGTCGGCAGCCTTCAGCGGCGTCATCACCAGGACGCCGCCGGCGAGCGATACCGCGTCGCCCAGCGACGAGACGCTGACGTCGATACGCGCGCCGGACTGGACGAAGGGCGGCAGGTTGGCAGTGACGATCACCGCTGCGACGTTCTTCGCACGCGCCCGGCCGCCTTCGCTGGCGATGCCGAGGTTTTCCAGCATGGCACGGATAGACTGTTCGGTGAAAGGCGAATTGCGCAGGCTGTCGCCGGAGCCTTGCAGGCCGATAACGAGGCCGTAGCCGACGAGCTGGTTGTCGCGCGCGCTCTGGAGCTGGGCGATGTCCTTGATGCGCGACGGAACGAGGTTCTGGCCGGGGTAGAGGTCGCGCTGCTCGTAGCTGCCGTCGCCTCCGGCGCCGCCGCCGCCGTCCTTGCGGATCAGGCCGTCGGCAAGCGCAGCCTGAGCGCCGAAAATGGCAGCGACGGCTAGAATGAGCAGGCGGCAGATCATGTCGCTCCGACCCGGATCGAGCCGTCGGCCATGACCGTGCCGGACAGGATCTTGCCGCTGTCGATGTTGCGGACCTTGACCAGATCGCCGGCCGAGCCGGGCTCGAGGGTGACGGCGCTCGCCGAGATCGTCAGCGCGCCGGAGACGAAGACCACCTCGACGGCCGCGCCTCGTTCGACCAGGTACGCCTCGCGCAGCGAGCTCAATGGAATGTAGCGGCCGGTCAGCAGGGTGCGCCTGGCGACTTTGCCGTCGAGCTCGGCGAGCGTAACTGCGACTGCTTCCGGCGCCTGCTTGCCGGGCTTCAGCGTGACTTCCTTCAGCGCGTCGGCCGAAACCGTCTCGCCGGGATAGATGACCCGGTTGGGGATGAGCACGGTCTCCTGCGCCAGCGCAGGCAGCGCGCAGCACAGCGCGAGGCCGGCAGCCGCGGCGTGAACCAGAGCGCGCATCGACCGAGCCGACATCTGCCTACCTTATGTTCTTGGAGACGACGGCCGCCATCTCGTCGGCGGCCTGGATGACCTTGGAGTTCATCTCGTAGGCGCGCTGCGCCGAGATCAGTTCGGTGATTTCCTTGACCGGATCGACATTGGAGTTTTCGAGGTAGCCCTGCTGGATAGTGGCGTAGCCGAGATCGCCGGGTACGCCGATATTGGCCGCTCCGGAGGCCGGCGTTTCCTGGAAAAGGTTGTCACCCAGCGGAGCCAACCCCGCCTCGTTGGCGAAGCTCGCCAGCGTCAGCTGGCCGAGGTCCTGAAGCTCGACCTGGCCCTCCAGGCGGGCGAAAACCTGGCCGGTTTTGTTGACGATGACCTCGACCGCGTCGGGCGGAACGTTGATGGCCGGCTGGACCGGAAAGCCGTCGACCGTCACCAACTGCCCGGTGGCGTTCGTGTTGAACGAGCCGGCGCGCGTGTAGAGCGTCCCGCCGTCCGCGCCTTCGATCTGGAACCAGCCATTGCCGGTCAGCGCGAGGTCGAATTTGTTGCCGGTGCTGGTCAGCCCGCCCTGGACATGGACGTTGCGCACAGCGCTGGTCTTGACGCCCAGCCCGATGCTCACGCCTTCCGGCACGAGGCTGGAATTGGCGCGGTTGGGCACGCCCTGCAGCCGGTCGACCTGGTAGAGCAGGTCGGAAAATTCGGCCCGCGCGCGCTTGAAGCCGGTGGTGTTAATGTTGGCGATGTTGTTGGCGATCACTTCCAGATTGGTCTGCTGGGCGTTCATGCCCGTCGCGGCGATTGCAAGTGCCTTCATGGTGTCATTCTCCTCAGATCGCCATGCGGCTGACTTCGAGATAAGCGGTCACGATTTTGTCGCGGATCGCCACCGCCGCCTGCAGCGACTGCTCGGCGCTCATCACCGCATCGACCACCTGGCGTATGTCGGCCTCGCCCTGCAGCGCCTGGACGGAGACCTGTTCGGCCTGCTGGAGGGTGCCGATCGCGTCGCCGGCCGCCCGCGTCAGCATTGCGGCGAAGGACGAGCCGGCGTCGGCCGCCGCCGGCGCTGCGCTGCTGGAGAACAGGCCGCCATCTCCGTCCGTATCGCCGATCCGGAGTTGCGGGAGGACCGCACTGAGGCCGCTTATCATTACTGGCTCCTCATCAGGTCGATGGTCATCGAGATCAGCGAGCGCGCCTGCTTGATGACCTGCAGGTTCGCTTCATAAGAGCGGTTCGCCTCGGTCATGTCGGCCATTTCGATCAGCACATTGACGTTCGGCATCATGACGTAGCCGTTCTCGTCGGCGGCCTCGTGGCCCGGCGCATATTCGACCGGAAAGGCGGACGGATCGCGGTTGATCGCGGTCACATCGACCAGCGAGCCGCCGCTGGCGCGGTCGAGTTCGGCGGCGAAGGTGATGGTCTTGCGGCGGTAGGGTTCGGCACCCGGCGTGTCGCCGGTCGACTGGGCGTTGGCGAGGTTTTCAGAAACGACGCGCAGCCGCTCCGACTGCGCGCCGAGGCCGGAAGCCGCAACCTTCAGGGCTGTCGAAAGCGGGTCCACAATCAGCTCCTCACGCTCGTCATCATCATGCGGTGAAACGCCTTGACGATCGCCGTGTTGAGCTCGAAGGAGCGGCTGACTTCGCCGGCCTTCATCAGTTCGTTTTCGAGTACCACCGAGTTGCCGGACGGCATGGCCGAGAAGGGTTGCTCGTTCTGCCGCACGGCATAGCCGGCATCGGTGGCACCGCCGCCGAGATGTCCTTCATGGGTTGCTCTCAGCGCCACACGGGTGTTGTCGAGCACCTTTTCGAAGGGCTCGACATCGAACGCGCTGTAGCCGGGCGTGTTCACATTGGCGACGTTGCCGGCGATCGCGGCTTGGCGCACGGCCAGCCATTGCGACTGCTGCGAGGCTAGATCGAAGAGGTTGACGGGCTGCATAGAAATCTCCGGGCAGATTTCCACACGATAGGCAGCCAGTCTTGCGCGGGCCTTGCGCAGCGGGCGGCTATTTCGACAGCTCGATCACCTTGTCGGCGCTGGTGACGAGAACCCATTTGCCGTCGCGCTGCTCGATGCCGGCGACGCGGCTATTGTCGGGCAGCCGCGAGCCGCGCTGCACCACCCAGAGGCCGGTGTCGTCCTCGATCATGGCGCGGCCATTGGCGACGTGAACCAGGCGGAAGGCGGCGATATCGGGCGGGAAGGGCTGTTCACTCAGGCCCGGCACGCCTTCACCCTCACCATTGTTTTCGGGCAGGGTTCCTGTTGCGAACAGGTCAAGCTTCATCGGCGGGATGTCTTCGACAGTCATCGGCGCCCCGACGCGGTCGGGCTGCGAGCCGAGAAAGATCGGCCCCACTTCGCGCTCGCCTTGGCCTTCGAATTTCAGGGCGCGAATGCCGAATTTCTCCTGGTTGAAGAAGATGTACCAGGGAAAGAGCGCGCAACCGAGGCCGAGCGCGAGCCCGAGGCCTGCGATGATGAGGTCGCCGCGACGATCCCTCGACTGCGGCGTCAGTCCGGGCGCGACGACCGCGCGCCGGCGGAAGACACGCGATATGAGCGAAGGCCGCGCCGGCTTTTCGGCGGCCGCCTGTGCCTGCAGCTTGCCGCGAAGGGCGTTGTCAATCTCCTTGAGCTGCATTGGGCTTGTCCTTGGCTCTCAAATGGCGGGCGAGATCGGCGAACGGATCGGGCGAGGGGCGGTCGGCCGGCGATTGCGTCAGCGCCTCGTAGATCAGCGGAACCTGGCGCACGGCCATATCGAGTTCGGCGTCGGCTCCGGGCTGATAGGCGCCGAGCAGCCGGATGTCGCGTGTGCCTTCGAAGCGCGAAATCATCGACTTCAGCCGCGTCACCAGCGCGCGCTGTTCGTTGCTCCACGCCTTGGAAGCCAGCCGCGAGATCGACGACAGCGGATTGACGGGAGGATAGCGGCCCTGCTCGGCGATCGAGCGGTCGAGCACGACATGACCGTCGAGAATGCCGCGCACCGAATCCGCGACCGGATCATTGTGGTCGTCGCCGTCGACCAGCACCGAGATGATGGCGGTGATCGATCCGGAGCCGTCGAGGCCTGGCCCGGCGCGTTCGAGCAGCTTCGGCAGGTCGGTGAATACCGACGCCGGATAGCCGCGCGCGATCGGCGGCTCGCCCGCTCCGATCGCCACTTCGCGCAGCGCATGGGCGAAGCGGGTGATGGAATCGAGCACCAGCAGCACGCGGTCGCCGCGATCGCGGAAATGCTCGGCGACGCGCATCGCGGTATCGGGCGCGCGCTTGCGCATCATCGCGCTCTCGTCGCTGGTGGCGACCACGGCGATCGTCTTGGCCATGCTCTTTTCGCCGACCGTGTCTTCGAGGAATTCACGCACCTCGCGGCCGCGTTCGCCGACCAGCGCCACCACGACCGTATCGAAAGCGTCGGCTCCCGCGAGCATTGCAAGCAGCGTCGACTTGCCGACGCCGGACCCCGCGAAGATGCCCAGCCGCTGCCCGAAGCAGATCGGGGTGAAGATGTCGACGACGCGGACACCGGTGAGGAAGGAGGTGCCGACACGTTGGCGGGCGAGCGCCGAGGGCGGTATGGCTTCGGTGGCATCGGGCATTTCGCCGGTCGCGAGGGCTGCGCCGCCGTCTATCGCCCTGCCGAGCGAATCTATGGCGCGGCCGCGCCACGAGGCGTGCGGCGTCACGGTGAAAGGCCCACGGCTGAACACGGCGTCGCCGACGCCCGCATCGGCCGATCGCTCGAAAGGCGCGACCAGCACTTCCTCCGGCCCGATCTGGACGATCTCTCCGCGCCGCGCGCCTGTTTTACCGCGATGCTCGACGATGTCGCCCAGGCGTGCAGCATCCGAAATTCCGCGCACGCGGTACTGCGTCTGCGAAACCTCGGTAATGCGCCCGCCGCGCCGGATGAACGTGCGGTCGTCGGCAAAGCGTCGCCATGTCCGCTCCAGCGCGGCAAGCGCAGTGTCGTGGGCAGCGACGGGCCGGTCTATCGTGGCGGGCGGGTGCGCAGTCATCCGGTGCTAGGTCTTGGAGCCGAGCGTCTGGATGGCGTTGCCGAATGTCTGCTCGGTGCTGCGCATTGCCGCCGCGATGTTCTCGAAGGCGCGCTGCACTGCTATCAGCCGCGTCATTTCGAGCATCGGATTGACGTTGGAATCCTCGAGGAATCCCTGCGCCACGCCGACATCGACGCGATCCACCACCGGCTCGGGCTGGCCGACGGGCACGATGCCGGAATTGCCGAAGCGGGTGAAGTTGATGCCGGGTTCGAAATTGAACAACCCGATGGCGCCGACGAGCTGGCCGTTCTGTCGCAGGACGCCGTCTGCGCCCGATTGCGGCGGGCCGTTGCGCGGATCGAGTTGCAGCGGCGCGCCGCCGGCGTCGAGCACCGGATAACCCTCGATCGTCACCAGTTGGCCGGTATCGAGCATCGAGAAGCGACCGTCCCGCGTCATCACCGTGCCGGCCGGCGTTTCGATGCCGAACCAGGCGTCGCCCTGGATGGCGAAGTCGAACGGGTTGCCGGTCTCGCGCAACGAGCCGGACTTGGCCGACAGATAGGTGTCGCCTGCCGAGGCGAAGGACACGGCGTCCTGGCCGAGCCCGGACACCACGTCCTCGAACTTGACGCCGGTGGCGCGGAACCCGACGGTCGAAGCGTTGGCGACATTGTCGGCGATCGTGTTCAGCCGGCGTTCCAGAGCGATCTGGGAGGAAAGGGCGACGTAAAGACCATCCTGCATAGCCGTACCCTCAGCGCTTCATCGCCTGGATGGCGAACAGAGTGTTGGTGGAGATGCCGTATTCGACCGGCTGGCTGAACAGCACGCTGAGCGAGGTCTGCGCGGTCGATGTCGGGTTGTCGACCTCCCACAGGCTGGTGAAGCGCGTGAGGAATTTTCCAAGCTCCTTGGGATCGGAAAAGTCCTCGATGTTGAGCTTGCTCTCGAAAAGCTGCACCTGCTTGTCGATATCGGCCGAGGCGAAGGAATCCGGCAGCGATAGCGCCGTGCGGACGACCCTGGCGAGCGCCGGGTCGGCCAGGACTTCATAGAAGGATGTGAGGGTTGCCGCCTTGCGCTCGAAATAGAGCGCCAGCCGCACGCCTTCATTCTGCTTCCCGGCGTCTTCCTCCAGCGTCTGGCGCATAAATTTGTCAACGGTCGGCTTCAGTGCAAGGCTGAAGCTGGTTGCCTGCTCTCCGTGTTCGACGAAGTTGAACGCCGACACGAAGGCGACCCAGCGGCTGTCGCCGGACTTGTTGGCTGGACTGTCCTCTTCCTTGATGCCGCCCTCGAGCATATCGCGGATCTTTGCCGGGCTCTCGTCAGCGGGATCGAAGCCATAGGAAGCCAAGGCGTAGTTCAACAGCCGCTTGTCGGCCATCAGGTCATCGATCGATGCGAGCTTGCCGACATTGGCCTTGTAATAGTCGGTCTCCGCCTTGACGTAGCCGGCAGGCAATTTGACGAGGCCAAGATCGCGCATGGTGTCGTAGCGCGTCGCCGTGGCTTCGAGCACGGCGGCACGCGATGTCGTGTTCGCGCCATGCGTCTTGAAGTCGAACGCAGTGACGAAACGGGCATAGCTCTTGTCGGTCAGCTTGTTTGCAGGACTGTTCGGGTCACTTATGCCGCCCTCGAGCATTTTTCGGATCGTGTCCTTGCTCTGCGTCGAAGCGTCGAGGCCATAGGCTGCCATGGCATAGGTGAGCAGCCGGTCGTCGGCGAGGAGTTTGTCGACCGTCGTCGCCTTGCCGATGTTGGCACGGAAATAGGCGGTCTCCGGGTCGAGGTTCTCGACGTAGAGCTTTGGCGTCTGGTCGGTGACGGCGGCGCGCGACGTTGCGTCGGCGCCGTGCTGGGCGAAGTCAAAGGCTGACACGAAGGCGGCCCAGCGTTTGTCGCTCGACGTATTGGCTGGGCTCTGCGGGTCGGTAATCCCTCCCAGCAGCATGTCGCGGACGAGAACGCGGGACTCAACCTTGGCATCGAGGCCGTACGCCTTCATGGCATAGGTGATGAGCCGTTCGTTGCTTATCAGGTCGCCGACCGATTTCACGGTGGAAATATTGGCGCGGAAGTACGCGCTTTCCGGATCCGTTTGCGCTTCCAGGTAACGCTTTGGTGTGACTTGGGTAGCCTCATCGCGTGCCGTGGCGGCTGTCCCGTATTCGGCGAAGTTGAAGGCCGAAACAAAGGCGGCGTAGCGCCTGTCTGCAAGCTGATTGGCCGGACTTTGCGGATCGCTGACACCGCCGGTCAGCATCTGCAAGACACGCTCCGGAGGCTCGGTCTTAGCGTCGAGGCCATAAGCGGCCAGGGCGAAGGTGAGCAGGCGCTTGTCCGAGATCAATTGGCCTGGCGTGGTGATCTTGCCGATATTGGCGGTGAAGTATGCGACCTCCGCGCGCTGCGTCTCCGGCACTCCCTTGAATAGCACCAGTTCGGATTCATTGATGTAAGACTGCGGCGTGCCCGTCTGCACGGCCAGACGGGAGGTTGTCTCGGCGCCGTACTCGACGAAGTTGAAGGCGCTGACAAAGTTGGCGAAGCGTTTGTCGCCAAGTTTGTTGGCCGGACTTTGCGGATCGGTCACACCGCCTTCGAGCATGGTGCGTACATAGCCCGCACCTTTCGGATCTTCGTCTGTCGCGTAGTCGCCAAGATAGAGACCGTTGGCAGTGAGCGCGTATCGCAGCAGGCGTTCATTGGCTATGAAGTCGTCCACCGACTTCACATTGCCGATGTTCTCGAGGAAGTATGAGGTCTCCTCCTCGACCAGGGCGTAGTTGGCCTGACCGGTAGTCAGCTCCGTCTGAAATATGAAGTTCTTCGGTACGTCGGACTGCGCGCGATTGTAGACGGTCGCCAGTTCGCCATGCGCGGCGAAGTTGAAGCTCTTGACGAACTCGGCATAGCGCTTGTCGGTCAGCTTGTTGGCGAAGCTTTCGGGGTCGGAAACGCCTTCCTTCAGGGCCTTGATCATGAACGCCTTGGCGTAGGCCATATCTTCAAGCCCGTGCGCCTTCATCGCGTAGCGAAACAGGCGATCGTTCTTGACGAACTCGTCAATCGTTTTCACCTTGGTGATGTTCTCGAGGTAGTACTTGGTTTCGCGGTCGACCATTGGCTGGTTTTCGACGCGATTGAGCGCCTTCGGGAGATCCCTCGCGATAAGGTGGTAGCTGGTGAAGGTATTGATCACGGGCAGGCCTCCGGCCGAAGCTATCCGGCGAAGCTACGCGGCGACGCTTGCGCGAAACTGAATCGCCGCCGCCCTTTCAAGCCTCACACAAGGCACGGGCTGTATTGCCTTCCGGGTAGGTTGGAATGCGGAAGGACTGACTGTGGGCATACTGATCGGACTTGTGGTGACGATGGGCTGCGTGCTTGGCGGCTTCATGGCCATGGGTGGTCACGTCGACGTGCTCATGCAGCCTTGGGAATTCGTCATTATCGGCGGCGCCGCGTTCGGAACCTTTCTCGTCGCCAACCCGATGGCGACCGTGAAGGACACTGGCAAAGCGTGCATGGAAGCCTTCCGCCAGGCGACGCCGAAGGAGCGCGACTACCTCGAAACGCTCGGCGTGCTGCACAGCCTGATGCGCGAGCTGCGCACCAAGTCGCGCAGTGAGGTCGAAGCGCATATCGACAATCCGAGCGAGTCCGCGGTGTTCCAGGCATTCCCGACGGTGCTGAAGCGGCACGACCTGACGCATTTCATCTGCGACTACTGCCGGCTGATCATCATCGGCAATGCGCGAAGCCATGAGATAGAGGCGCTGATGGACGAGGAGATCCACACCATCCGCTCCGACAAGCTGAAATCCTACCACGCCCTGGTCGCGGTCGCCGACGGCCTGCCGGCGCTCGGCATCGTCGCAGCGGTGCTCGGCGTGGTGAAGGCGATGGGCGCGCTCGACCAGTCGCCGGAAATCCTGGGTGCGCTGATCGGCGCCGCGCTCGTCGGCACCTTTCTCGGCATTTTCCTGTCCTATGCCGTGGTCGGGCCGATCGCCACCAAGATCAAGATCGTCAGGGACAAGAACAACCGCCTCTATGTGATCGTCAAGCAGACGCTGCTCGCCTACATGAACGGTTCGCTGCCGCAGGTGGCGATCGAGTTCGGCCGGAAGACCATCTCCTCCTATGACCGGCCATCGATCGACGCGGTCGAGCAGAGCACCATGAACACCGGCGCCGCTACCGGCGACGCCGCCAAGAAGGCGGCCTGAGCCGATGGCGCTGGTTGAACGGAGCATCGGCTGATGGCCAGCCCCGCCAGCCCCGCCGAAACACGCGCCTTCATACTGGAACGCCTCGTCGGCGACAGGGGCGAGACCCTGCACGTCATCGAGGCCGCGCGCGGCCTCGGTGCGCGCGCTCTGCCGATCCTGTCCGACAGCCTCAACGCCACGCTTGCCTCGCCACTCACCATCGAACTCGGCAATATCGACGTGATGCGGCTCGGCGACGTGAAGGCCGACGCCGCCGGCAACCAGGCGATGACGATCGCCTCCTCGCCGATGTCTTCGGACGCGCTGGTCATGCTGGTCGATCCCGACGCCATCGCCGTCGTGGTCAGCGCGCTGTTCGGCGGCGATCCCGACATGCCGGTGGCGCCGATCGAGCGCGAACTGTCGCCGACCGAGATCGAGGTTGCGACGATGATGTGCCAGGAGGTGGCGACCTCCGTGAACGGCTGGGGCGCTCGCGCGCTCAACATCCATTTCCCGCTGCCGACCGCGATCGCCGGGTCCAAGCGCAAAGGCAAGGTGCTGCGCGACGGGCCGGCGGTGCGCATCGAGTTCAAGTTCACGCTCGGCCCCAGCTCGGGAATTCTTCACCTCCTGATGCCGCAGCGCGTGCTGATGCACCGGACGGGGTCCGATGCCGCTGGTGGCGGCCCGGCGGTCACCGACTGGCGCGCCCGCTTCAGCGAGGAGGTCATGCGTTCGACGGTGACGCTCGAGGCGGCAATGCCGCTCGCCCGCATGACGCTTGGCGATATCGCCGCATTCCAGGAAGGCCAGGTGATCGAACTGGAAGAGGGCGCGCAATCTCAGGTCCGGCTTTCGGCGCGCAAGAAGACGCTGTTCGTCTGCGAATTCGGCAAACTCGGACAGAACTACACCGTCAGGATCAGGCATCAGTCCGATGCCGGCCAGGAATTTATCGACGGGCTGATGACCGGGTGACGCGAAGCGTCGCGCCGGGGCGAACGCCCAGGACTTGGAGAGCATGATGACACAGACCGACGCTGCGGCGACTGAAGCCGACCTGCCCGAAGAGCAGCTGAACCGGGCGATCGAGGAACTGCGCGGTGTGCTGCACGACGACCCGAAGCCGGAGGGTGGCCCGACGGTCGAGGCTTCGATGCGCAATTCCGGCGTCATCATGAACATACCGGTCGACGTCCAGATCGTCCTCGGCAGCACCGAAATGCCGGTTTCGGACCTGATGGCGCTGCAGAAGGGCTCCACCGTCGCGCTCAACCGGCGCATCGGGGAGCCGGTCGACGTCGTGGTCAACGGCCGCAAGATCGCGCGCGGAGAGATCACGGTGCTCGAAAACGATCCGTCGCGCTTCGGCATACGCCTGACCGAAATCATCAGCGGAAAACCCGCCTGATGCGCAAGCCTCTGCTTTCCGCCGGCCGCGAAAGGTCCGACGCATGACGACGATCCTGGCCACGCTGACACGGCCGCAGAAGGCTGCTGCCATATTGGTGGCTATGGGCAAGCCGTCGGCGAGCCGTCTGCTCAAATTCTTCAAGCAGGAAGAATTGCGGGCGCTGATCGAAGGTGCAAGGCAGTTGCGGACCATTCCGCAAAGTGACCTGGAAAAGATCGTCGCCGAGTTCGAGGCCGAGTTCACCGAGGGCGCGGGGCAGCTCGATTCAGCCGACAAGATGGACGACATATTGAACGAGGGCCTGTCGCCGGAGGAAGTGCAGGCGCTCAAGGGCGACGCCAAGCCTCTCAATGCCGCCAAGGCGCCGCCGCCGATCTGGCCGCAGCTCGAAAAGGCCGATCCGCTGCGGTTGGGCGCGTTCATCGCCGCCGAGCACCCGCAGACATCGGCGCTGATCCTTTCCAAGCTCGCGCCTCAAGCCTCCGCCAACGTGCTTCTGACGCTGGAAAAGGGCCTGCGCGGCGAGATTATCAAGCGGATGATGGCGCTGACCTCCATCCCGGAAACCGCAACCAGGATCGTGGAAGGCCAGTTGCGCAGCCGCGTGCTGTCGGAAAGCACGACCAAGGACACTTCCGCCGGGCAGAGCCGCGTCGCCAGCGTGCTCAACGAGATGGAAAAGTCGCAGATGGACGAGGTGATGGAAGACCTCGAGAAGTCCGGCGCGACCGATCTCGAAGGCGTGCGGGCGCGGCTGTTCTCGTTCGACGACATCGTGCTGATGACGCAGAAGGCGCGGGTGGCGCTTTTCGACGGGCTGTCGACCGAACTCGTGACGCTGTGTTTGAGGGGCGCGCCGCCGGACATGACCGAGGCGGTGCTGTCGGCGATCGGCGCCCGCTCGCGGCGCATGATCGAATCCGAGCTTTCGCAGGGGTCGGAAGGTATTGCGATGCCGGACATTCTCAAGGCGCGCCGGTCGGTAGCTTCGACCGCGATCCGCATGTCGCATGAAGGAGCCTTCGAACTGCCCACGGCCGCCGCCCAAGCCGCCGCGGCCTGACCGCGCTGAACGGACCATCATTAGATGTCTGAGAGCGCCGACAAGGACAGCAAAACCGAGGAAGCCACCGAGAAGAAGATCCGCGACACCATCGACAAGGGCAAGACGCCCAGCTCGAAGGAAACGACGGTCCTTGCATCCTTTGTGGCGATACTGGTGTTCGTCGTCTTCTTCGCCGGCGAGAGCGTCAACGAACTCGGCGTCTTCCTTGCCATGTTCCTGGAGAAGCCGGAGGCCTGGCCGCTCACCACCGAGCGCGACGTGATCGAACTCTACAGCGGCGTCATCATGCAGATCGCCAAGATGCTCGGCGTCATGATGGTGCTGCTCGTGGTGGCGGGCATCGGTTCGTCGGCGTTGCAGAACATGCCGCAATTTGTCGGCGAGCGCATCCGGCCGCAGGCGTCGCGCATCTCGCTCGGCTCGGGATGGAAGCGCCTGTTCGGCATCCAGGGTTTCGTCGAATTCCTCAAATCGCTCGGCAAACTCGGCTTGGCCGTACTGGTCCTCGTCTTCACGCTCGGGGAAAGCCACCACCGGCTTCTGGCCGGCATGATGACCCCGCCCGCGGCCTTCAGCCTGGTGATCCGGGACATCGCCATCGACATCCTCGTCGCCATCGTCTTCGTCATGGGGCTGATCGCGGCGATCGACTTCGTGTGGTCGCGGTTCCACTGGCGGCAGGAACTCCGCATGACCCGCCAGGAGGTCAAGGACGAGATGAAGCAGTCCGAAGGCGATCCGATCGTCAAGGGCCGCCTGCGCTCGCTGGCGCGCGACCGCGCCCGCCGCCGCATGATGACGGCGGTGCCACGCGCGACGCTGATCATCGCCAACCCGACCCACTTCTCGATCGCGCTGCGCTATGTGCGCGAGGAGAATTCGGCGCCTGTGGTGCTCGCCAAGGGCCAGGATCTGGTGGCGCTGAAAATCCGCGAAATCGCCGTGGCCCACGACATCCCGATCTTCGAGGACGTGGCGCTCGCCCGATCCATGTACAAGCAAGTTTCGGTCGATAGCGTCATCCCTGCCCAATTCTACCAGGCGGTCGCGGAACTCGTGCGGATCGTCTACGGCAACAAGCGCAAAGCGAACTGATGAACAGACAGCCGCACGCACCGACCCGCGAGATCATCGTCGCCAAGGCCATCGAGGAGGTGGTGAGCGAGCTTCGCCTCGTCGATGTCGCAGACTACATCGCCTTCATCAGGCTGGAGCATTTCGCCTGCATTTCCGACATCGTCGATTCCGCCGCGGAGCTGTTCTTCATGCCGGAAACGCTGCGGCTCGGCCATGGCGGCGAGGCGCATGTCGGCTGGACCGAGAATCCGCGCATCGTGCTCGACCTCGAACTGAGGCCGCGCGGTGCGACCGTCTATTTCGCGCTGTCGCTGACGGCGCTGCACGCCTCCGTCGAGGTCAACTACGTCGCCTTCGACGCGCCCGATCCCGACCCCGAGCGCAACACGGCTTTCCTGGAGGCGGCGCTGGATGCGGCGCGCATTCGGAAAACGGCTACTGCCATGTGAACCACCACGGCAGCTGCAGACTCAGCCTTTTGCGGGGAGCGACGGTCACTCAGCGTGAGACCAGCTTGCCAGCCTCGCGCGGAGCCAGATTGACCTCAGAGGATGAAATCGGTGCCGGTCATGAAGTTGGTGCCGGCGACCAGTATCTGCATATCGGCCGTAGAGTCGCCGTTCACATCGGCGTCGATGATCACGGTCCCGCTGTAGTTCGTATAGCGAAGCTGGCCGGCCACGCCCGAAAAAGCTGCGCTGCCGATGAAGGAGAAGGCCTGGTTGCCGCCAGCAAGCGCATTGGCATCGATTGTCGAAAGATCAATGCGATCGAAGCCGTGACTGAAGCCGCCCAGGATCGAGTCGCGGGACGCAGATCCGGCCGGGCTGTCGGAAACCAGGTCGAAATCAAACCGGTCATTTCCCGCGACGCCATGGAGCGTATCGCTGCCGGCGCCGCCAATCAACGTGTCGTTGCCGTTCCCGCCGTGCAGTGAGTCGTTGCCCGCGCCGGCTGCGATATAGTCGTTCCCCTCACGGCCGCTCAGGATATTGTTGCCTGAATTTCCAACCAGCGTGTTGTTCGTCGCGTTGCCGATTCCGGTCAAACTGGTCGGACCCTTTAGCTCGAGCCGCTCGACCTCCGCCTCAAGCGTCCAGTCGATGTAGGAACGAACCGTGTCAGTGCCGCCGGCAGCCGCCTCGACCGTAGTGTCTCCGGCTGCCGCTACTACAAAGATGTCGTCGCCTCTGCCGCCCACCATTGAGTCGTTGCCCGCGCCGCCGTTGAGCATGTCGTTGCCGTCGCCGCCGCTCAGGCTGTTGGCACC
Organism: Mesorhizobium sp. WSM2240; assembly: GCF_040438645.1. Lineage (NCBI taxonomy): Bacteria > Pseudomonadati > Pseudomonadota > Alphaproteobacteria > Hyphomicrobiales > Phyllobacteriaceae > Mesorhizobium > Mesorhizobium sp. WSM2240. Next base: position 4,130,764 of record NZ_CP159253.1, on the reverse strand, counting down.
GGAATTGCCTATCAGCGTGTTGGCGAGCGTATTGCCCACGCCGTTCAGATTGCTCGAGCCCTGCAGTTCTAGCCGCTCGATGTTTGCGGCCAGCACCCAGTCCCTGTAGGAGCGAACGGCATCGGTGCCTTCGCTGGCGTTCTCGGTGGTGATGTCGCCCGCCGCAGCCACGATGTAGATGTCGTCGCCTGTGCCACCGATCAGCGTGTCGTTGCCGGCCCCGCCGTCGAGCAGATCGTTGCCGGGGCCCCCGTTCAGAGTGTCCTCGCCGTTTTGGCCGAGCAGTGTATCGTTGCCGCCATTGCCATTTACTGTTGCACCGTCGATACGGGAGGTGATTGTTTCGGATGTGCCATCGCCGTTGATGATACGCTCGCGTGGATCGAGGATAGAGAAATGAACATCGGCGTCGAAAAAGGAGGGTTCGCCGACCAAAACGGTCCAGCCGACAAGCAGGCGGCCGTCGTCGGAGAGAGTGACTGTCGGCGAGCTGTTTATATCTGTGCCGGTCAAGGGCGCCGCGATAACTTCCGAACCAACAAAGGCACCCGTCGAATCAAAACGCTGCAGGGCGATGTTTCCGGCCTCATCGTCATCGAATACCATGGCGAAGCCGCCGTCGGACAAGCCGACAAGTTCGGGCGTTGTGTTATTGTCCGTAGCGCCGCCAAGCTGGATTGTTTGCACGCTACCAACGGTCACGCCAGTGGCGGAAAATATCTGGTACTCTATGTCGGTGTCGGAAACGTCGGTGTTCTGCCAGGCGACTACATAGCCGCCGCCGCTGAGCGAAGCGACCGTCGGTGCGGAGTCATCGTCGCCGTTGGTGATGGTGTTGGCGACGTTCGTGAGGCCGAGCACGTCGGCTCCTGTTGATGAGATGATGCGCATGGCCAGGCCATTGTCCGCGCCCGTCTCCGCGAGATGATGACGTAGTTGCCGTTGGTCAGTGTTGCAACATCCACCTGCGGTGTACCCACTTCGGTGGAATCAGCCGCGCCGAAGATCGGCTCGCCCACCGTGATGCCGTCGCTCTGGACTATGACACCGAGGGTCCCGGTGGTGTTGGCCTCCGAATTTCGCTCCTGATAGGCAACAAGGAAGCTGCCGTCGACATTGACAGTCACAGACGGGTCGCCGAGACCGGTGTCGCCGCGATCGCGGGCGATTGTGCCGCTCGTGACGAGGCCGCCATTGGCATCGCGAATGGTGTATTCAAGCGAAGCGCCGACTATGGTTCTGTCTTCGTAGACGACAACAAAGTTGCCGTTGGGCAGTGCTGCGGCTTCGTGATTGGATGCATCAGTTGCGAAGAAGTCGTTGGCCTGGAACTCGCCGCCGATAGCGTTGCCCTCGGCATTGTAAAGCTGGCCGATAATGTCGGTCCCCTCATCAACGCCGGCACCCTCATCGGTGTTCGATTCCCACAACGCGATGAAGTTTCCATTGGCAAGACCGACGAGTTGGATATCGTCCTGATGTTTGCCATTAATGCCCGCATCGACGGTGTTGGCTTGCTGCTCAGAAAGCCAAAGAGTTGGCGTCGTGGTCATGTTTTTCTTCCCGTCTACAGGTAGGCCACTTAGAAGCCTGCCAAATCATCAATATAAACATATCTGAGCCCCGATGGCGACCAGCACAGTTTTGCAGAGTACATCACATAGACAAATACTACAGCTTTAGCAATAATACTTGGTACAGCCCCATTTTCTAGTGATGCCTTAGAAAACTCGAAATACCGCTGACAGCGGCAATGTCGATATCATAACTCCCCCCGCAAGGGGATAAAAGCCGCTACTCGATAAGCCCCATGCGCAGCGCCTTGGCGACGGCGTGCATGCGGTTCATGGCGTTCAGCTTCTGCGCCGTGTTGGTGAGATACTGGTTGGCGGTGTGCACCGAGAGTTTCAGCAGCCGGGCGATGTCCTCGCTGGTGTAGCCGTTGGCGGTCAGCTTCAGGCATTCCAATTCGCGTTTGGAGATCGAGGGCGCCTTGCCGAACTCGCCCGGCCTGATGCGCGAGACGGCGTTGAACAACGAAAAGCAGCGCGCGTGGATCTCGTGCAACTGGTCGGCCGGCAGGGCGATTTCCGGGCCGTAGAAGACGGCCAGGCCGCACTGTCCGCGCTCGGCATAGACCGGAAAGGCGATGCCCGACGTGCCGGGGACGAGTTCGACGGTTTCGATCGCGCAGTCCAGCGCCCTGAATACGTCGGCGGAAGCCGCGAATTCGTCGCTGCTCCACCAGCAGGGCAGCGTCGACATGCGCGCATGGCGGACGATGTCCTCGCCATTGCTTCCGGACACGAATTTGGTCGGGACCGACACCTGCGGATAGTCGGAATCGAAGCACGGAACCAGGCGCGACCGCTCCATGGAAGGGCTGACGAAGAACAGCCCGAAGGCGGCGGCGTTGAGGTCGATGGCGATCCAGCGGCAGCGGCGGACTGCGTCGGGTATAGTAACTGCCTGATGGCTGTCGGAACTCAGCGAAAAGGCGCCGAACGGATTGCGGTGCTCGCCGAACAGCGACTGCGCGATGCTCTTGACCTCTTCCGGTTTCAAATGATGCCGCTCCTGATCGCGGTGGCCACCGCCGCGGCGCGGTTGGGCGCGGAGAACTTCTGGATGGCGTGGGTGATGTAGCTGTTGACCGTATTGGAGGAGACGCCGAGGATCACCGCCACTTCGTCGGTTGTCTTGCCCTCCGAAACCCAGAACAGGCATTCGCGCTCGCGGTCCGAGAGCGGGTCCTGGAGCGCCGCCGCGGCAAGCAGTTCGGGCACCTGCGAAAGGGCGTAGCAGCACTGCATTTGCGCCCGCATCAGGTCGGCCGGCTCGATCCGGCCGGCTGCCGTAGCCGAAAACATCAGGAAGAGGCGCTGGCGGCCGACATTCAGCCTGAGCGCGAAGATTTCGCCGTGGCCGAGCACGTCAAGGAGTTTTGCCTCTTCGGCGCTCAGGATTTCGGGAAGGGCGGGCGCTTCGGCGGTGACGATGCCGCGCGGCCGTATTCCCGGCGCGACGGCAAGCGGGCTCTGGGCGAGACTGGCGATCAGCCTGTGCCCGGCAAGCTCGATCGCGTCGAAGATCCAGTTGGAAGCAATGATGCGGGCATCGTTCCTGTCGCGGTCGTGGACGATGGCGAGGAGCATATAGCTGTCGGCGTTGATCTCGCAGGTCAGCTCCATCAGAAAGCTGGTCAGATCGCCCCGCGAAGCCAGCCTGACGGCGAGCGGCTTCGGTTCCGGAATCTGTTCTGCGAGGCTGGGCATTATTCCAAGTTCATTGCCGGAATCGATATAATAGCCGGTCGCCGGATGCCCGGCAGCCGAACCCGAAACGCATCAACTGATACGAAAACACTTCACAGGCACGGAGACCGCGCCATCGGCCGAATCCTTGGGGAACACGCGAAACCGGCCGCGCCTGCACCGGAAAAACTCCGGGTCGTCAGACTTGTTGGTGGTTGCCAAGCCCCCCACGGACCGGCTGATTCGGGTCTAATCTAACGCAGACGAATCAGACATCAAACCGGAAATTGCTAAAAATTTAACCATAGGGTGTGGTCGCCCGAATTGCGGTCCAGCGGGCGGCGATAGGCCTTGCCATGCGAGGCATTACGCGGCATTGCCGGAACAGCCGCCAGGGAGAAGCAATTTGATGAAACGTTCCCGCATCAACGAGATCATCCGCGAGGGCGACGCCTTCATCCGCTCTTTCGGCTACGTCATGCCGCCCTTTGCCTACTGGTCGCCGGAAGATCTGAAGGCGCGCCGGCCGGAAGGCATCGTCGACGCCCGCCTCGGCTGGGACATCACCGATTACGGCCAGGGCAAGTTCGACGAGCTCGGCCTGTTCCTGTTCACCGTGCGCAATGGCCGCGCCGAGGATCTGTCGCGGGGCACCGGCATGCTCTACGCCGAAAAGATCATGATCTCGCGCAAGGACCAGTTGTCGCCGATGCACCGGCACGTGGTGAAGGCCGAGGACATCATCAATCGCGGCGGCGGCAAGCTGGTGCTTGAGCTCTTCATGCCCGCGGCCGACGGCGGCATCGACCGCGAGGCGGAGGTCGTGGTGGCGACCGACGGCGTCATACGCAAGCTGCCGGCCGGCGGACTGCTGAAGCTCGATCCGGGCGAAAGCGTAACCCTGCTTCCGGGCGTCTGGCATGCGTTCTGGGGCGAGGGCGGCGACGTCCTGATCGGCGAGGTCTCGACCGTCAATGACGACCTGACCGACAACATCTTCGCCGATCCGATCGGCCGGTTCTCCAATATTGAGGAAGACGAGCCACCGCTCAGGCTGCTGGTGTCGGACTACGACAGCTGGATCGACGGCAAGGCCTGACGGTCGTCAGGCGCCAGCGTCAGTTCGCCGGCTTCATCTCGCCGAGCACGGTCGGGATAAGCTCCGAGACGGTCGGATGGATATGCACTGCCCTCTGCAGCGTCGTGTAGGGCGCCTTCGCGTACATAGTGTCCAGTATGCAGTGGATGGCTTCGTCGCCGCCGGTTCCCAGGATCGCTGCGCCTAGGATTTCCTTGCTGTCCGCGTCGGCGACGATCTTCATGAAGCCTTGCGTCTCGCCTTTCTCGACAGCGCGAGCGACCCTCGTCATCGGACGCGCGCCGACGAGGATATTCCGGCCTGATTTCTTGGCCTCGGACTCGCTCATCCCGGCGCGTCCGAGCGGCGGGTCGATGTAGAGCGCATATGCGGACAGGCGGTCGCTGACGCGGCGTTTGTCGTCGTCGAGCAGGTTCGCCGCCACGATCTCGAAATCATTGTAGGAGGTGTGGGTGAACGCGCCCTTGCCGTTGCAGTCGCCGAGCGCCCAGATACCTGGGACGCTGGTGCGTAGCTCATCATCGACGGTGATGTAGCCGTGCCGGTCGGTTTCGACGCCGGCTCTCTCCAGTCCGAGGTCGTCGGTGTTGGGCCGGCGGCCGACTGCCAGCAGCACGTGCGAGCCGAGCACCTGGCGGTCGCCCGAGCTGCAATCCACCCCGGCGCAGATATCGTCGCCGCGCGGCTCGAAGCTGATGCATTCGGAATTGAGACGGATTCCGATGCCCTCCTTCTCCAATATGTCCTTCACCGCGGCGGAAATGTCCTCGTCCTCGCGTGCGATCAGGCGCGGACTTTTTTCGATGACCGTCACCTCGCTGCCGAAGCGGCGAAACATCTGCGCGAATTCGAGGCCGACATAGCTGCCTCCGATCACCACGAGGTGCCTGGGCAGGAAGTCCACATCCATCATCGAGCTGTTGGTGAGGTATGTTATCCGGTCGACGCCCGGCATGTCGGGCACCAGCGCGCGTCCGCCGACATTCACGAAGATGCGGTCCGCCTCAAGCAGCTTGTCGCCAACGCGCACCTGGCGCGGCGACTCGAACCGCGCATGGCCGTCGAAAACCGTGCATTTCTCCATACCTTTTAGCCAGCGTTCAAGATTGCCGCGGGAGTCGAGCGTGATCCTGTCCTTGCGGGCCTTGACCGCCTTCATGTCGACGCCGACAGGGCCGCCGACGGTCACACCGTAATCGGCCGCGCGACGGGAAAGGTGGGCGGCGTAGGCGCTGGCGACCATCGCCTTGGTCGGCGTGCAACCGGTGTTGACGCAGGTGCCGCCCATGAACTTGCGCTCGACGAGCGCGACGGTCATGCCGGCGGCGGTGAGCCGGCCGGCAAGCGACGGCCCCGCCTGGCCAGCGCCGATGATGATGGCGTCGAACTTTCGGGTCATGTTGCTGCCGATACTATCAGAAATGCGCCAACTATGGCCACGGCGTCTTCGAGAAGGGCGATCGGCAGATCCTTGCCGTCAATCGCCGCGACCAGCCGCTTGCGCGCCTCGTAGCCGCCCAGCGTGCCCAGCACCGCGCCGACCGCGCCAGCGATCAGGCCGCCGACAAGCGCACCGCCGGCCGTTCCGATCGCCGCGCCGCAAAACGCGCCGCTGACGATGCGCGTGCCGAACGCCAGCGGAACCTTGCGGCTCGGCGTGCCCGGAAGCTGGTCGGAGATCAGCTCGGTTACGGCGAGAACAGTGAAAATCCACGGCGTGAAGCGATAGCCGAGAAAAGCAGCCCAGCTGTTGTCGAGCGGCAGCCAGCCGAGATAGGCCGCCCAGCTTACGGCGGCAGGCGCGGTCATTGACCGCAAGCCGGCTATGACGCCGATCAGCAGCGCGAGGATCAAGACGGTCATCGCAATCCCCTCATTTCGCGATGAATGCACTCTTTCCCAAGCCGCTGCGGCTGGCAAGAGGACCTACGCAGCGGAAGTGTCGCCGTCGGCAGTGGTTCAGGCATGCAGTAAATTCCACTAACTGCGATCGTTAAACCATTAAACTTTACTTATCACCCTCAATCCCGCCATCCTGCCCTTGGCACCTGCTCGGCTCACTCCCAAGGAATCTCCGGATGAACGCTTTTTCGCCGCCGCCACGCCTGCTGATGGGACCGGGCCCTTCCAATGTTGCGCCAGAGGTGCTTGCGGCGCAGGCCAAGCCGACCATCGGCCATCTCGATCCGGGTTTCGTCAAGCTGATGGGGATCATCAAGGACCAGCTCCGACTCGCCTTGCGGACGGAAAACCGCGTCACCTTTCCACTGTCTGCGCCGGCTTCGCTCGCTATGGAAATGGCGCTGGTGACGCTGCTCGAACGTGGGGATACGGCGATCGTCGCGCAGAACGGCGTGTTCGGCGGGCGCATGGCCGAGATTGCGAGACGCGCGGGCGCGGAGGTGCGCCTCGTTTCCGGCGAATGGGGCAAGCCTGTCGATCCCGAGGCGGTCCGCGCCGCGATCAGGGAAGCGCCCCGGGCGAAGCTGGTCGCCTTCGTGCATGCGGAGACCTCGACGGGCGCGCGCTCCGATGCGGCCACGCTGTGCGGACTCGCGCGTGGGGCGGGGATGCTGTCGGTGGTCGACACGGTGACAGGCCTCGGCGGGATCCCGGTCCTCGTCGATGAGTGGCAGGCCGACGTGGTCTATTCGGGCACGCAGAAATGCCTGTCCGCGCCGCCCGGTCTGGCGCCGATCACCTTTTCCGAAGGCGCGGTCGCGGCGGTAAAGTCGCGCAGGACGCCGATTCAGAGCTGGTTTCTCGATCTCGGCCTCATGCTCGGCTATTGGGACGGCGAGCATGGCCGCTCCTACCACCATACCGCGCCGGTCAACGCGCTTTACAGTCTGCACGAGAGCCTTCGCCGGTTGCTCGACGAGGGGCTGGAGACGGCCTGGGCGCGCCACCGGGCAGCCCATGAGCGGCTGGCTGAGCGGCTCGATGAACTCGGCTTTGCCTTCGTCGTCGACAGGGAGCATCGCCTGCCTCAGCTGAACACCGTATGGGTGCCGGAAGGGCTCGACGACGCGTCGGCGCGCCGGCGGCTGCTCGACGAGTTCGGCATTGAGATCGGCGGCGGGCTCGGACCTTTGGCCGGGCGCATCTGGCGCATCGGCTTGATGGGCGAGACCTGCCGGATGGAGAATGTGGATCGCCTGGCGGGCGCCATCGCGATGATCCTGCCGTAGGTCAAGCGGTTCAAAATTGCCGCAGCCTTCGCAGGCCTGCGTCGACACGAATGTCACTCTGAAACGACCAAGGCGCGTTTCTATCGGAACTCGATACCCCAGCCCTGCATTCTCCGTAAGACCGACGGAAGGAGGGCGACATGAAAGCGCTGTTGGCGATACTTGGCGGCTTCGTGCTGACGCTTGCGATATTCCTGAGCGGGGCAGCCGTGGCAGCCTGGTTCCTCACCGCCAAGCCGGTGCCCGAGGCCGGGCTGAAGATGGATCAGGCGGAAATCTGGACTGTGCAGCCGCGTGAGGTGGACACGGCTGCACAGGGCTTCGAGCGCCTTCCCGCCCGACCTGTCGCGCCCGATCCGAACAGTTCCACCGAATTCGAAGTGGAAGTTGCGGAAAACGAGGCGGCGGAGGATCTCCCTTCACAGCCTTTGGACACGACCGTGACCGGTTCCGTCCAACCGACCAGCAGCGAGGAGTACCCAATGCCATCGGCCGGGCTGACTGCCGCCCACGTCGAATGGTGTGCGAACCGCTATCGGTCCTACCGTCCCCGTGACAACAGCTATACGCCCTACAGTGGGGGCCGGCGGACCTGTGTCTCGCCCTACATGGAGGCCGACGCCGGCCCGTCCGATGATGTTTCGCCGCCGCCGGATGCGGAGGACAGCTATGCGGAAGATGCGGGCGCGCCTTCATTCGAGCCGGAATACGTGTCGGCCGACACGAGCGGAGGCGACTACGTCACGCAGGAACATGTGAACTACTGCTTCAGCCGCTATCGCTCGTATCGCCCGGAAGACAACAGCTACCAGCCTTACGGCGGCGGACCTCGCAGGCAGTGCCGCTAGACAACAAAGATATGGCAGTGAAAATGAATGGTAGCGGGAAGTGGACTCGAACCACCGACCCCAGGATTATGATTACTAGTGTCTGACTTATTGACGCAGAACCAATATGTTGACCGATGTAGACATAGCGACGAAACCATATAGCAAGCTGTTGATAACAAACGAGTTCGTCAACATTTTGTGCCGCCAATTTGTTCAGGTCTGGACAATCAAAGCTAAGAAACATCTGAGCTTGTCAACAAAACAGCGGACGGTATAAGGACGGTATACGCATATGGATTGGGGTGGTCCGCGGGCCCGGCGGACAGGTCCGTTTCAAACGGATGAGCTGGACCCCCTTCAAGCTTCGTAGCAATTCTCTAATGCTAGGTTCGGCCATGTTGTGGGTCGGAAGTTGGCGCCTCGCCAGTATCGTTCAAGTCAAAGTGCGACACGATTAAGTTGTCGTTGTCTGCTCCCTTGCCACCCCGACCCCAATGCCGCCTGGCTCGGAGACCCGCGCGCAGGTGGTCGTCCCTGAAAAGCTCTCGCATCGGGAAAGCCTTCAACCAAAATGCTCCCCGCTTTCCGCGGGTTGGATGGCGCGCAAATAGGAGCGTGCCGTTGGCCATGGCGGACGATTTTGACCTGCGTTTATTGTCTGGAATGGTGCCCAAATTGGTTTGGTTCCAAATTAGTGAGGTTTTTGTGCCGGCAAAGGGCGTCAGGCCGCGGGTTTCCAGCACGGAACCCGCAAAGGCCAGCGACGTTTGCTAAGCCATGCAAGATGATCCTGACAAGGACAGCCCCGCTGAAAACCTCACGGACTTATCCGAGGAAGCAATCAGCAACCTTGCCAAAAAGATGGGCGTTTCCATCGATGATGTCCGCCGGCTCATTGCCGAGGCAGCTGCGGAAGCCGAGGAGCGAAAGCAGAATCCACTCACCCCGGATTCCAGCACTACAGAATGAAGGGATGGGCAGCCACAGCGTGGTTACCAAGCGCCACTTACGCAGGCCGCGGTTGGGACTTGCTGTAGCAGAACGCGCTTGAGACCCGCTTCCTGAGTTTCATTGCAGCCTGTCACGAACCGTCAAGGAACACGGTCAGACCGCCGCTCGTTGACCTTCAAATTCAGGAGGCTCTAATGGACAGAAGTATCTATCAAGCACGCTGGCTGCTGGCGCCGGGCGAATCACCTTATTCCGGTTTGCGGAACAACTGGATGCCCCAGGCGAGGTGGCCGGCGTCGGCGGCCTTGACCCAGTTTTCCAGCCCGACGGCCATCTTGTCGAGATACTCGGCAGACGCGCCGCCCTCGCGCAGCCTGTCGTAATTGCCAGCAGTTCCTCGCGCACCCGGGCATAAGGTGGGAAGCAGCCCTTAAAATGCCGCTAGAGCCGAGACTTCTGCGCAGTTTCTCCGAGCGATAAGCGGCAAACGTTGCTGTCTCGCTTCTGAAATCCACCGTCTCAGAACGTCCTGACCGGAGAGATTCGGGACCCAAGTTGCGGCCGTCATTTCCAGCCGATCCGCTGGCTTCTATGCGCTGCGGCGAGTGATATTTGCCTTTCGTTTCCATCCCCAACTAATACCATCCACCTGGGAAATCAGGGGACACGGAAGCGATCAGTCGCACTGTTCCAGCATGCATCTGAACAATGGGAAAGCCGAAAACCAGGCGACAGTCAGCAGGTGCTTGCTCTCACGAATGAGCTAAGGCTGCTATGTGACGAGAGTACCAATCTTTATGTGGTCGACCTGCAGCCTGATGACCCTCTAGTCTTACTGTGTCATAAACTTTGTTAACGATTGATTGCGAGAATGGAGATTCAAGCTTCAAATGGAGGGAGCGATGGATCTCCAGGACGGAATCGAAACGAGTGAATCGCGTTTTGCGGCCTATGTCGAGACGCTGGCCTCGGCATTGGGTCATGCTGACCGGGTGGCGCCGCTGAAGGCCTATTGCACCGGGCTGCTTTTGCCGGGCGAGCGCAAGAGCGTCGAGCCGATGGCGGCGCGGGTGGAGCCTGGGCGTGTTCAGGCGGCACACCAGTCGCTGCATCACTTCGTGGCGAAAGCGGATTGGTCGGACGATGCCGTACTTGGCGTCGTGCGGGCGCAGGCTCTGGCGGCGCTTGAGCGTCAGGGGCCGATCCGCGCCTGGATCGTCGACGACACCGGCTTTCCCAAGAAGGGGAAGCATTCGGTCGGCGTGGCGCGGCAGTATTGCGGCCAGCTCGGCAAGCAGGACAACTGCCAGGTCGCGGTCAGTCTGTCGGTTGCCACCGAACAGGCGAGCCTGCCGGTCGCCTATCAGCTCTATCTGCCGGAAAGCTGGGCGAACGACCCTGATCGGCGCGCCAAGGCAGGTGTGCCGGAGGATGTCATCTTCCGCACCAAACCCGAAATCGCCCTCGCGCAGATCCGGGCGGCGCTGGATGCCGGCGTCTCGCGGAGCGTTGTGCTGGCCGATGCCGGTTACGGTAACGACACCTCCTTCCGCACCGGGCTGACGGAGATGGGCTTGACCTATGTCGTCGGCGTCCAGTCCTCGATCCGCTTGTGGCCGCCGGACACGCAACCGCTGCCACCCAAGCCATGGAGCGGACGCGGCCGCCCGCCCTCGCTCGTCCGGCGCCAGCCCGGGCACGCGCCGGTTTCCGCCAAGGAACTGGCGCAAACCCTGCCCGAGGACGCCTGGGGCCGCGTCACCTGGCGCGAGGGCTCCAAGGCGCCGCTCGCCTCGCGCTTTGCCGCCATCCGCGTCCGGCCGGCGCATCGCGATTACTGGCGCTCCGCGCCACGAGCCGAGGAATGGTTCCTGATCGAGTGGCCGCACGACGAGGTCGAGCCGACCAAGTACTGGCTCTCGACCTTGCCGGAAAATACCGGGCTCGCCGACCTCGTCGATCAGGCCAAGCTGAGGTGGCGGATCGAACGGGATTATCAGGAGCTCAAGCAGGAGATCGGCCTTGGCCATTATGAAGGCCGAGGTTGGCGCGGCTTCCATCATCACGCCACGCTCGCGATCGCCGCCTACGGATTCCTGGTCTCCGAACGGAGTCTGATTCCCCCCTCAGCCCCACGCTCCAGGCCGTTCCTCAAGGCACCTGCGCTATCCGAAGATTATCGACCCCGTGGCGCCGCCGCTCCGTCCCGAACGCCACGTCGGCAATTCCATCGCCACCATCCGGATTAGACTCGCCCGCGCCGTGGCGCGGCGGCTGCCACGATGTCCATGCTGCCAAAACAGGTTTATGACACAGTAAGACTAGCAGGCTGTTGAAAAAGTCGTTCGCCGCCGATCTCAGACCATGATTCATTGGCTCCAAGGAGATTCGGAGGGTGGTGGGTGCGCGGCGACGACAATCGGACGGGCGAGTTGTTCAGCTATGTGGATCTTGAGGCGCGGGTTCGGCGCGATCATCCGTTGCACGCGATCCGGAGGATCGTGAACGAGGCGCTGTCGGCGCTGGAGCAGGATTTCGCGGCGATGTATTCGCCGATCGGGAGGCCGTCGATTCCGCCGGAGAAGCTGCTCAGGGCGATGCTGCTGCAGGCGTTCTATTCGATCCGCTCGGAGCGGCTTTTGATGGAGCGGCTGGAATACGACCTCCTGTTCCGCTGGTTCGTCGGCGTCGGGATGGATAATGCGGCCTGAGACCATTCGGTTTTTTCGAAGAACCGCGACCGGCTGCTGGAAGGCGACATCGCGGCGAAGTTCCTGAGCGCGGTGCTGGCCGCCCAGCCCAAGGTGAAGAGGCTTCTATCTACGGACCACTTCTCGATCGACGGCACGCTGATCGAGGCTTGGGCCTCGATGAAGAGCGTCAGGCCAAAGGACGGGCCGGAGGAGCCGCCGGCAGAAGGCGGTGGGCGCAACGCCGAAGCGGACTTCCACGGCCAGAAGCGATTGAACGAGACGCATGCCTCGACCACCGATCCCGACGCCAGGCTCTACCGCAAGGGCAAAGGCAAGGAGGCTAAGCTGTGCTTCATGAGGCACGGGCTAATGGAGAACCGTCACGGCCTGCTGGTCGAGGCCTGCCTGACACTGGCCTACGGACATGCCGAGCGGGTGGCCGCGCTACATATGATCGAGCCCCGTGCCGACCGGCCGCAGGCGATCACGCTCGGCGCCGACAAGGCATATGATGTGGAGGACTTCGTCAACGAACTGCGCTCGATGAGGGTGACGCCGCACGTGGCGCAGAACACGAGCGGCCGAAGTTCGGCGATCGATGGGCGCACGACCCGGCACGGCCGCTATGCCGTCAGCCAGCGCATCCGCAAGCGCATCGAGGAGGCGTTCGGCTGGATCAAGAGCATCGCCGGCCAGGACAAGACGAAGTTCCGCGGCCGTGACCGGGTCGGATGGGCCTTCACCTTCACGGCCGCCGCCTACAATCTGGTGCGGCTGCCAAAGCTCACGGCGGTGCCGGCATGAGTGCGCCGGCGGACTGCCAACTGATCGGCCGCTGGCGCATCGTCGAAGCCGATCTATGGGATCGCGGCTATCTCGACCTCTGTGGACCCGCCACCATCACAATCGGGGCCGATAACAATGGCGAGATTGCGTTTGGCGCCCTGCAAGCCGGTCTCGATCTGAGTTACAGCCCCTCAATGGTCTTCTTCACATGGGGCGGCTGCGACGAAATGGACGAAGTCAGCGGTGACGGCTCCGCTGAATTGCTCGATGACGGCTTGATCGAGATCACCTTCGCCTATCACAACGGCGACGAGGCCATCCTCAAGGCCAAGCGCAATACTTCTTCAACAGCCTGCTAGTCTTACTGTGTCATAAACTTTGTTAACGATTGATTGCGAGAATGGAGATTCAAGCTTCAAATGGAGGGAGCGATGGATCTCCAGGACGGAATCGAAACGAGTGAATCGCGTTTTGCGGCCTATGTCGAGACGCTGGCCTCGGCATTGGGTCATGCTGACCGGGTGGCGCCGCTGAAGGCCTATTGCACCGGGCTGCTTTTGCCGGGCGAGCGCAAGAGCGTCGAGCCGATGGCGGCGCGGGTGGAGCCTGGGCGTGTTCAGGCGGCACACCAGTCGCTGCATCACTTCGTGGCGAAAGCGGATTGGTCGGACGATGCCGTACTTGGCGTCGTGCGGGCGCAGGCTCTGGCGGCGCTTGAGCGTCAGGGGCCGATCCGCGCCTGGATCGTCGACGACACCGGCTTTCCCAAGAAGGGGAAGCATTCGGTCGGCGTGGCGCGGCAGTATTGCGGCCAGCTCGGCAAGCAGGACAACTGCCAGGTCGCGGTCAGTCTGTCGGTTGCCACCGAACAGGCGAGCCTGCCGGTCGCCTATCAGCTCTATCTGCCGGAAAGCTGGGCGAACGACCCTGATCGGCGCGCCAAGGCAGGTGTGCCGGAGGATGTCATCTTCCGCACCAAACCCGAAATCGCCCTCGCGCAGATCCGGGCGGCGCTGGATGCCGGCGTCTCGCGGAGCGTTGTGCTGGCCGATGCCGGTTACGGTAACGACACCTCCTTCCGCACCGGGCTGACGGAGATGGGCTTGACCTATGTCGTCGGCGTCCAGTCCTCGATCCGCTTGTGGCCGCCGGACACGCAACCGCTGCCACCCAAGCCATGGAGCGGACGCGGCCGCCCGCCCTCGCTCGTCCGGCGCCAGCCCGGGCACGCGCCGGTTTCCGCCAAGGAACTGGCGCAAACCCTGCCCGAGGACGCCTGGGGCCGCGTCACCTGGCGCGAGGGCTCCAAGGCGCCGCTCGCCTCGCGCTTTGCCGCCATCCGCGTCCGGCCGGCGCATCGCGATTACTGGCGCTCCGCGCCACGAGCCGAGGAATGGTTCCTGATCGAGTGGCCGCACGACGAGGTCGAGCCGACCAAGTACTGGCTCTCGACCTTGCCGGAAAATACCGGGCTCGCCGACCTCGTCGATCAGGCCAAGCTGAGGTGGCGGATCGAACGGGATTATCAGGAGCTCAAGCAGGAGATCGGCCTTGGCCATTATGAAGGCCGAGGTTGGCGCGGCTTCCATCATCACGCCACGCTCGCGATCGCCGCCTACGGATTCCTGGTCTCCGAACGGAGTCTGATTCCCCCCTCAGCCCCACGCTCCAGGCCGTTCCTCAAGGCACCTGCGCTATCCGAAGATTATCGACCCCGTGGCGCCGCCGCTCCGTCCCGAACGCCACGTCGGCAATTCCATCGCCACCATCCGGATTAGACTCGCCCGCGCCTTGGCGCGGCGGCTGCCACGATGTCCATGCTGCCAAAACAGGTTTATGACACAGTAAGACTAGCGTTTCGGATAGACTCCCTTGTCGAGAATGTGGACATGAGAGGCCTGGAGGCACCTTTACTGGATACCCGGCCGGCCCGAAAACAGCGATCCGGTTGCCTCAGCATTCAGGATCGGCGTTCGCAATCCCACCTCCCGAAATTTTGACCACCTGAGGCCTAAGGTAATTCAGGAATCTATGTCCGTGGACGAAACATCGGGGCAGGCCACTGGTTACTGTGGATCACGAACACGCAAGGAGGACGACATGGGACCCTTACTGAGTGCAATGGCTTCCCTCGCACTGGTCGGGGCGACTTCCCTCGGCATGGCTCAAGAGTTGAACGAGATTGACCGGCCGGCCTCGGAGCTTAAAGAGGTTCTGGCGCACAAAGCTGAAATTCCGGCCGGCGCCAATCAGATACGCGTGGTCCGGGTGGAATTGGAGCCGAACACGGCCGCGGCGTGGCACACTCACCCTAGCCCAGTCTATGTGTATGTCGTCGAAGGCGAGCTGGTCATGGAAGTCGAGGGACAGGAACCTAGGACGATCGGTCCCGGCGAAGCAGTGGCTGAGCCCCTGGATGCGCGCATGCGTGTGCTAAACACGACAGAAGAGCCGGCCCGGGCGGTCGTATTCCAAGTGAGCCCCACTCAAGAGGAGTTCCTCGAACAAGAGTAAGGCTGACGGTGCAGTCAGCTCAAGCAAAACGGCTGTCCTTCGTCGATCGCCGGGAGCGCGCCCGCCATTGTCTCGAGGACAGGCCAGGCCCCGACACAGAGAAATTGATGCGGCAGGTTCAACTGCCATTGATCCTTGCCGGCGCCAACGGTAGAAATGTCTCCATTCGAACGCTCCCTGTTTGTCCATCCTAACCGATGCCAACGTAGCACCGGGGGAGCGGGAGCCTTCCATCCCATCGATTTTGAGCAGCTCTTGTTCTGACCCCGTTCCCCGCCTTCGGCGGAATTTCCAGCCACTGTCAGAAAGCGCTTCGCCGCCTGATGGATCCTCTCGACAAAAGGGATGCGGCCAATCATCCACTCGAAGATCAGGATCAGTTTTCGACCAATGACCCGGCTGGCACCCATCCCAAAACCCAAAGGAGGCCCAGCACCTCACGCCGGCCGTCACCGGTATTGGCTTCGTGGATGTTTTGATCGATCCTGCCGCCGGTTTTTGAGAGCAGCTCTTCGCACCCTGCCTGCGTCGTCCGCACTTTGAACCAGACTAAAGGGTCTTTCAACCGAGTGCTGCAGATCGCGAAGTTGGAGGGGATCGGCCAGTCGGCCGTTGTTACTGTCCGCGCCGGCTACTACCAGAGCAGCCCGACGTGCGGCTCCAGCATCGAGTTTAGTATCCGATTTCAGTTGGTCTGGCGGCCTACCTCTTCTCGGAGTGGCATCGTTGAGCTCGAGCGGCTCCGGATCGTCTTGTTGGTGAGGTCACGGGCTTCAAGGTAAGCTTGCACTGCACCGGAGCCTCTTCTTTTGAGGCCTGCGCTGAGTGCAATTAGAGCAGAAGTTTCGGCTCTGTTGACAAAGTCCGTAAGTTATTGATGCTGCGTGGAGAATGGGTGTTTGACATCGAAGGGAGTGTCTCATGGCCGACCTCAAGGAAACCGAGGCAAATCCGGCAGCAGCCGAGGTGGTGCCTGGGAAGGAACTGACACATGATGTAAAGCATAAAACGCCGAAGACGAAGAAGCGAACCGGACAGCGCGCAGGTGCTGCACGAACCAAGGCCGCCAGGTCGGCCCCACAGGCTTCTTCATCTAAAGCGGCCGCTTCGCCTGCCGTCCGGCCAGCACGGAAAATATATTCTGAAATAGAGCGGGCCCAAAAGCTCGGCGAGATCGAAAAGCAGATCGGACGGGGAGACAGCATCAAGGCCGCGGTCCAGAAAGCTGGATTATCGGAACAGACTTACTACCAGTGGAAGAAGACTGCTGGGCAGACATCACAGAGCGATGAGCTCAAGGATCTGGTCAAGCTTGAAGAAGAGAATGACCGCCTGAAGAAGCTTCTCGCTGACCGGCTCCGGAAAGAAAACGCCGACCTCAGGAAAAAGCTGGGGCTTTCTTGAGCCGGTGCGTGGCCAAAGTAGAGTCGGTCGCATCGGGCCGAATATTCTTATAGCTGTCTCTATTTGGGTGCCGCCCTTTATGGCGGCGGTCTCAGTCTGACTGGTTATCCGTCATTAGCGACGGCCGTGCTCGTTGGCAACCTGTTCAGCGGCTTCGGCAGACGACCGGCACGGTCGTGGCCGCGCTGATGATCGGCCTGATCAACAACGGCCTGAACCCGATGCGGCAACCAGCGTCGGCGGTGCCATTCAGCCAGTCGGCGAAAGAGCCTAAGCGAGCCTTTCAATTCCTCAGTGCCTTTTATGCGACTTTCGACAGCACGAAGCGTGAACCTCGACCGCATGGTGGTTTGGGTTCTCTACTTGCTGCATTGAGGCAGCTTCGCGCCCATACATAACGTGAGCGTGTCTAAGCGAGGTGCAGCCGAGTGACGGAAGGTGCGCGCCTCGCCGGCATAGGCGACCAGGTCGCGGCCCTCGCGCCCGGTGACTGGACGCGCGTGCACGATGTCGAAGGCGCGCTCGAGGTGGATTGCATCGCGATAAGGATTGGCAGCACCGGTGCGCTGGAACTTGTCCAACCAGGTTGTCGTTTAGGCGGCGCTAATGTCTCGCAAGTTAGAGCATCTTCGAAGAACGCAGAGTCGGTTTTGGGATTCACGCGGTAAGTTTCGTCTGATTCACTGCTCCTAGTGATTTGCGAGGGGGTGAGGATGACAAGGAGCCTGAGCGCGGACCTGCGCGGGCGGGTGATTGCGGCCATTGAGGATGGCTTATCGACGCGGGAGGCTGCGCGTCGCTTCCGGATCGGGATTTCGACGGCGGGAAGCTGGTATCGCCGCTATCGCGAGACCGGCGAGATGGAGGCGCGCAAGCAAGGCCAGCCGTCGCGTTCGAAGCTCGACGCGCATGAGGCCTTCGTTCTCGGCCTGATCGAGGAGACGCCGGACATCACACTTGCCGAGATCGGTGAACGCCTTGCAGCCGAGCGGGGCGTACGGGTAGCGCCGTCCACCGTCTGGCTGTTACTCGACCGGCGCGGCATCACGTTCAAAAAAAGACGGCGCACGCCGCCGAACAGCAGCGTCCCGACGTCCTGCGCCGCCGCAGGGCCTGGTTCGATGGTCAACTCGATCTCGACCCCGAGAAGCTGATCTTCATCGACGAGACCGCGGCATCCACGAAGATGGCCCGGTTGCGAGGCCGTGCGCCATGCGGCGAGCGCTGCCTGGCGGCCGTGCCTCACGGGCACTGGAAGACGACGACCTTCACCGCCCCGGCCTGCGGCTCGACGGCATGGCCGCGCCGATGCTGCTCGACGGTCCGATGAACGGCCCAGCCTTCCTCGCCTATGCGGAGCAGGTTCTCGCGCCCGAGCTTAGCCCCGGCGACAGTTGTTTTCCCGTCGCTCATTCCTGGCCTGCCCACTGTCGCGCCGCAGTTGGAAGTGGCCGACAGATCCGCCGCGATGGAGCTAGTCCCTATCGACAGCATTACCGTCGGAGCCTCGCGCTGCTGCGACTTCGTTCCTTTGAAAAGGCGAATGGGCAATTTACGCGGAAAACAGCGCCCAAAGCTGGACGAGAGCAATGAGCACGTGGAGCTCGATCGTGAGCATGTGAAAGAGGCGTAAACGAAAAGAAATTCAGGTCTTTTGAACTCTACCGAAAGAACCTGCACCGGCCGGAGATCGTGACGTTTGATGAACTCTACCAGCGAGCCCGGCTCATCGTTGAAGCCCAACACGGGACCGGTGATGGCCAACCGGCAGCCTCTGAATGAAGCCACTCCCCAACGGCCCTCTTGAATGTTGCAAGGGGTGATGTGTGAATCGCGGTCAACAACACCGCATTAATGGACACTGAAAACTAAGAAAGTTGACCGTCATAAATAGGCCTGAACCGCACCCCCCAACGGTATGGAACGGTATAAACGCATTGACAACCAACGGAGCCTAGCGCTGCTTGAGTTCCCATGAGGCCCGTAAGCCCTTGTTTTCATTAGGAGAAGTTTGGTAGCGGGAAGTGGACTCGAACCACCGACCCCAGGATTATGATTCCCGTGCTCTAACCAACTGAGCTATCCCGCCACGGGCGAATGTCCAAAGGATGTTCGCCAAGGTCGGCCGGGATATAGTGGCGCTGGGGAGGGGCTGTCAAGCACGGAGCGCGGCGCCGGCCGCGACAATTCATGCTCGCAACAGGCCTTTGCCTGCAATCAATCGTGTCGGAGGCTGGGCTTGAGTTCGTACCGCCGCGCCGTTATGTCTCCGCGCGACGTATTTCTTGAGCACAATGAAATTGATGACACCGCGTATTGCAGTCCTTGGTTGCGGATATTGGGGCTCGAACCACATCCGCACCCTCAAGGCGCTTGGCGCCCTCCATGCCGTTTCGGACGCCAACCGCGCGCGCGCGGAAGGTTTTGCTAGCGAGCAGGACTGCCTGGCGATCGCGCCTGACGACCTTTTTGCGCGCCGCGATGTCGACGCGATCATCGTGGCCCTGCCGCCGCAATACCATGCCGATACCGCCATCCGAGCGGTGGAGAGCGGCAAGGACGTGCTCGTCGAAAAGCCGATCGCACTGACCGTGGTGGACGCCGAGCGTTCGGTGCAGGCCGCCGAAAAACATGGCCGCATCTTCATGACCGGGCATGTGCTGCGCTTCCATCCGGCCTTCGAGAAGATGAAGGAGCTGATCGACAATGGCGAACTCGGCGATGTGAAATACATCCATTCGCATCGCCTCGGCCTCGGCAAGTTCCACACCGAAAACGATGCGCTGTGGGATCTCGCGCCGCACGATCTGTCGATGATCCTGGCGATCACCGGGACGGCGCCGATCGAGGTGCGAGGCGAGGGGGCGGCGCTGCTCGACCACCTCTCGGATTTCGCGCATCTGCACATGCGCTTTCCCAATGGCCTCCGTAGCCATCTGTTCACCTCGCGGCTCAACCCCTATCGCGAACGCCGGCTGACTGTCGTCGGCACCAAGGCGATGGCGGTATTCGACGATGTCGAACCGTGGGAGCGCAAGCTCGCGGTCTATCGCCATGCCGTCTGGCAAGACAGCGGGCAATGGGCGTTCACCGCCAACGAACCTGCCTATGTGCATGTCAAGCAAGGCATGCCGCTGACGCGCGAACTGGAGCACTTTCTGCACTGCATCTTGACGCGGTCCGCGCCTCGGACCAGCGGCGAAGAGGCAATCTCAGTGCTGCGCATACTGACCGCAGGCACTGTCATCCACGATTGAGCAGTAATCAGCGGGCGCCGCGCGGCCAGAACCACCAGGTCAGCAGGCCGGCCGCAGCAAGCCAGACGGCGACGACGAGCAGGGCGCCGGCTCGGCTCCTCGGCCGAGCCTCGACCTTTTCGGCTTTAGCGCGGAATTCATCCATCAGTTCGGCAGGCACGAGCCTGACCGCGATCCAGATGCCGGCCGGAACGATCAGCAGATCGTCGATGTAGCCGAGAACCGGGATGAAGTCAGGAATGAGGTCGATCGGGCTTAAAGCGTAGGCCGCCACGCATGCCGCCGTCGCCTTCGCATACCAAGGCGTCCGCGGATCGCGGGCGGCCAGGAAGAGGGCGATCGCATCGCTTTTGATACCTTTCGCCCAGCTTTTCAGGGCGGCAAGCATCGCCTCGCCCGCTTCTATTCCGCGGCGATGCGCGCCGGCTTTGCAGCAAGTCGGGTCAACATCGCCTCGGCTTCCGCGGCGCGTTCGGAGCGTTCGATGAAGCCGCCGCCCAGAACGCGAGCATCATTGCCGTCGTCGGTATAGAGAACGCAGGCCTGGCCCGGCGCTATGCCGGACTCGCCGTCGGCGAGTTCCACCCAGTTTGCGCCGCCGCGATGGTGCAGCATCGCCGGGCGGGGCGGGCGCGTCGAGCGCACCTTGGCGAAAAGCTCCAGCCCTTCCGCCGGAACGGCGTCCAGCGCCATGTCGCCCAGCCAGTTGACGTTGCGCAAATAGATCTTGTGGGTTTCGAGCGCCTCGCGCGGCCCGACGATCACCCGCGCCCGCTCGGCGTCGAGATGCACCACGTAGAGCGGCTCGCCCGAAGCGACGCCGAGGCCGCGGCGCTGCCCGACCGTATAGCGCAGAATGCCGTCATGGCTGCCGAGCACGCGGCCGTCTATGTGGACGATATCGCCCGGCGTCGCCGCCGTCGGCTTGAGCTTGGCGATGATATCGGAATATTTGCCCTGCGGCACGAAGCAGATGTCCTGGCTGTCTTGCTTGGCGGCGACGCTCAGGCCGAGTTCTTCTGCGATGGCGCGCACCTCCGGCTTCGACAGCCCGCCGAGCGGAAAGCGCAGGTAGTCGATCTGTTCCTGCGTCGTCGCGAACAGGAAATAGCTCTGGTCGCGGTCGGCGTCGACCGGACGATAGAGCGCCCGGTGCGCACCGTTGGCGCGGCTTCGGATGTAATGGCCGGTGGCCAGCGCATCGGCGCCGAGTTCACGTGCGGTCTCCAGGAGATCGGCGAACTTCACCGTCTGGTTACACGAAACGCAGGGGATCGGGGTTTCGCCCGAAACATAGCTCTCGGCGAAAGGCTCGATCACCGACTTGCGGAAGCGCTCCTCGTAATTCAGCACGTAATGGGGGATGCCCAGCGTCTCGGAAACGCGACGGGCGTCGTCAATGTCCTGGCCGGCGCAGCAGGAGCCGGCGCGGTGGGTCGCGGCGCCGTGATCGTAAAGCTGCAGCGTCACGCCGACGACATCATAGCCCTCGCGCTTCAGAATTCCGGCCACGACGGAGGAATCGACGCCGCCCGACATCGCCACGACGATGCGTGTGTCCTCAGGCCGTCCCGGCAGATCCAGGCTGTTCATCGAAAGGCGTTCCATGTTCCAAATTTGGGCGCTTCATGCCAACGAAGCCAATATAGGTCAAGCAAGCACAAAGCGCCACTTTTCGGACTGGATCACAAGCCATTGCAAACAAAAGGCTTTTCGGTAGGCAGTTGCGAAAAGCTGGCAGCAGGCCTCGCTAACGAAGGATTCACCATCATTACCCAACGCTTACCGGGCGTTTAGGCAAATTTTAAAGCTGTTGGGCTATTGTTGCCGGGATTGGGTCTTTGAGTTTTTGTAGAGAGTACTATGACCGATCTGGTTAGACCGCGTGTCAAATATGTGATTGGGCCAGACGGCAGCCCGCTTACCATCGCCGATCTTCCTCCGACGAACACCCGCCGCTGGGTCATCCGCCGCAAGGCCGAAGTCGTTGCCGCCGTCCGGGGCGGCCTGCTCAGCCTCGAGGAAGCCTGCCAGCGCTACAAGCTCACGACCGAAGAATTCCTTTCCTGGCAGGCCTCGATCGATGAATACGGCCTTGCCGGCCTGCGCACCACGCGTATCCAGCAGTACCGGCACTGACGCCGGCCCACTGACAATTCAGGAATGCAGGCTCTGGCGCTTCGCCAGACCCGACGCGGCAGCCGTCAGCACCGCCGAGGCGGCGAAGAACCACAGGCCAGGCTTGGTGAACGCTGTCGCTAGACCGCTCGTTTTTGCCGCGAATATCACCAGAGCCACCAACACCACATCCAGCATCGACCAATTGGCCAGCACGCGAAACCAGTCAGGTATGCGTGGCCGGCCGACTCCTGCGTACGCAGCCAGGTAAAGCACGCCTAGCTTCATCGCCGGAAAAATTACCGAAAACAGCGCAATGACGATCGCAAGGGCAATATCGCCCTCTGCCCACAGTCCCGAGATCATTGCGAGCAGCGACGGCTCGTCGGCAAAGACGAAAAGCCGCTCGATGCGGATCAGCGGCAATACCAGGCCGAACGCGAACGAAATCGCGGCGGCAAGAAGCGTGATCGGAAGAAGAAACCGCATAGCCGCGCTATAGCGAATGCGCAACCCGGCGGATAGTGGCGGGTTTTGCGGCGTTGGCCCGGTATTCAGCCGATCATTGCGCTACGGCTGTCATTGTCGATCTCGCGCATTTTGCCGTCGCGCGATTCCAGCATCTCCGCCTTGGAAAGCTCCGCTTCAGCTTCGGCGAGTAATGATTCGGCGACGCTTCGCTGCTGGGCGAGGTCGGTCTGGGAATTTATGAGATTGTCCCTGCGCAAGCGGGCGGCTTTGGCAAAGGTCGGATATGCAAAATGGTTGATGTCGGTGATGCCGGCCTTCTTTTCCTCGGCGTTGATCTGGAAATCCAGTTCGCCGGCCATGCGTTCGAATTCCGAGATCATCATGTCGAGTTGAAGCAGCTGCCGGCGTTTCTCGTTCACCTGAAACTGCTTCAGCCGAACGAGGTTTTCACGTGACTTCATGACCTGTACTCCCGGAGACGCAAAACTCTGAACAAGCAGCCCTACCCACGAAAACGACCCTGTCGCAAACGGTCCGGCCAGCCCAACGCCGCCATAGGAAACGAATTCCTAAGATTTTTCGACGCTGGTAACCATTCGTTTACGGGCATTGTTAATCATACGCGTCAGGACTTAAGGCCCGGTAAAAATTCGGGTGCAAAGCTGAATTGCCGGCGGGGGTGAATCACATGAATCACTTGAAGCTGTTTGTTCATGCGACGCATTAAGGACTGATCGTTGGGATTCGTCATAAGATTCAAGAGAATGTATCCAAGGGTTAAAAAATCTGGTATCGCTTTGCGGGCAGAATTAGGTTTTGTTAACCATTCGGTGGCAGCCTCGGCTCACGGCAATCGCTGCTCCGGCACCGTATGGTGCGCCACACGGTCCGGCGGCAGAAAAGGGGAATGAAATGCGCGTTCTGCTGATAGAAGATGACAGTGCAACCGCACAGAGTATCGAGCTGATGCTGAAGTCGGAAAGCTTCAACGTCTATACCACCGATCTTGGTGAAGAAGGCGTCGATCTCGGCAAGCTCTATGACTACGATATTATTCTCCTTGATCTCAATTTGCCCGATATGTCGGGCTATGAAGTCTTGAGAACGCTTCGCCTGTCCAAGGTAAAGACGCCGATCCTGATTCTCTCCGGCATGGCCGGCATCGAGGACAAGGTTCGCGGCCTCGGCTTTGGCGCGGACGACTACATGACCAAGCCGTTCCACAAGGACGAACTCGTCGCGCGCATCCATGCGATCGTGCGCCGGTCCAAGGGTCACGCCCAGTCGGTCATCACCACTGGCGACCTGGTGGTCAATCTCGACGCCAAGACCGTTGAGGTCGGCGGCCAGCGTGTGCATCTGACCGGCAAGGAATACCAGATGCTGGAACTGCTCTCGCTGCGCAAGGGCACGACGCTTACCAAGGAGATGTTCCTCAACCACCTCTATGGCGGGATGGACGAGCCGGAGCTGAAGATCATCGACGTTTTCATCTGCAAGTTGCGCAAGAAGCTAGACGCGGCCTCCGGCGGGCAGAACTATATCGAGACGGTCTGGGGCCGCGGCTACGTGCTGCGCGAGCCGGAAGAGATCCGCGAAAGCGCCTGACTGGTTCAAAAAACACCATCAAAAACCCGGCATTGCCGGGTTTTTGCGTTAGGCGGCTGCCTGGAGACTGCGAAAGCGTTCGAGCAACTGCGGTCTTGTGAAAGGCTTTAGTATGTAACCCTGAGCCCCGGCGCGCTTGGCGCGCATGATGGCGCCGACGTCGATCTCGATCAGGCAAACCGCAATCTGCGGCTTCACCGGGCTTTCAATAGCGCGAATTCGGCTGATCACTTCGGAAGTCGGCATATCGGGCAGGGAGCCATCGACCACGATGATATCGGGCATCTCGGCCGCACACATTTCGATAGCGTCGAGGCCGGTCGCCGCTTCGATCACCACCATCTCCGGACCGCCCAATATGCGCTTGGCGACCTTCCGGATCACGCTGGAATCATCGACGAACATGCAGCGTTTCATGGCACGGTCCCTTCGAGCGTGATCCCGAAAAGTCGCGGACTCTTCGGCCAGCAAACTTGCTCTCGCCACTTGGCGAGGCAGCGGTTTTGACCGTCAGACGATATCCCAACCCGGTAAAGAACCGGACAAAAGGTTAGGTAAACTTAGCGTAAAGCCGCCGCGGCGTGGCAAAGCGGCCCTTGATCGCCGATCAGGCGGCCGTGAAGACGATCTCTTCGGCCGTGGCGTGGATCGAAATCTCCATGCCGGATTCGCGCGCCAGCAGCAGCGTGTAGTATGGCTGCACCGAATGGGCGTCTATCGCTTCCTCCGGCTTTTGTCCGGAATGCAGTTCGAGGAATTTCGGCGGCACGCGCAGCATCGGCCCAGAGGCCGAAATCTGGAATTTCGGCTCCGTCTCGACATCGTCCAGCGTAACGCCGATCTTTCCGCCGCGCGGAATGGCGGCCAGCGCCACCAGAATCAGGTTCAACAGCAGCTTGACCTTGTTTTTCGGCAGGAGGGCGCGGCGGCCGGACCAGGTGAGCTCGGGTTTTTCGTTGCGCAGGAAAGCGGTGGCGACGGCTTCCGCATCGCCGGTGTCGATTACCATGCCGGCCGAGCCGGCGGCGCCGAAGGCGATGCGGGCGAATTGCAGGCGCGCCGAAGCGTTGCGGGCGCTGGTGCGGATCAGCTGCATGGCGTCGGCATCGGCGCCGCCCTCATCCAGCAGTTCCAGTCCGTTGTTGATCGCGCCGACCGGCGAAATGATGTCGTGGCATACGCGGCTGCACAAAAGTGCGGCCAGATCGGCTGCTGAAAGTGTGAAAAGCTCGGCCATCAATATGTCCCTGCGGCAATTAAAATCGAGGCACGAGCGAATGCTGTCGCACCGGGTGGCGAATCAGGCCGTCCCCACCCCGTCTCGTCGTACACAGCGCTGCCGCACGCATCAACAAATGTGAAATGTTCAATCGTCAAAACGGTTGCTCCATAGGGCGAAAACCGGTTTTCGAAAAGGGCAGCTAGGCCACCGAAGCGCCATCTTCGTATGGAGGCTTAATGCTTGGAAAAGATTTACGGCATAGATTCGGTAAACGGCGTGGCAAGCGACCGCCAAAGAGTTGCAGCGCGCCGAGGCGTCGGCGAAAAACGCTCCCGGACGGAGATTTGCAAGCATGTTTTCCCGACTTTACGACCGGAGCGTTCTCCGGCTTGCCGCAATGATGTTGGCGCTGATAGGCACCCTGGCCGTCTCGACCGGTCAGTTGCGGGCGCAGGAATATTCCGCGCAGGAAATCGTCGATTCTGGCCACCGCTTCTTCGGTGCGACGTCCGGTGGCCTTGCGACCGTCATCGAGAAGATCTTTTCGTCCTATGGCCTGCCCAACGGCTATATACTGGGCGAGGAGGGCTCCGGCGCGCTGGTCGGCGGCCTCACCTATGGCGAGGGCACGCTCTACACCAAGAATGCCGGCGACCATAAGGTGTTCTGGCAGGGGCCCTCGCTAGGCTGGGATTTCGGCGGCCAGGGGTCGCGCAATATGATCCTGGTCTACAATCTCGACGATGTTCCTAATCTTTACCACCGCTTCGCGGGCGTGGCCGGCTCGGCCTATGTCGTCGCGGGCGTCGGCTTCAACGTCCTGAAGAACGGCGACATGCTGCTTGTTCCGGTGCGCACCGGCGTCGGCGCGCGGCTCGGCATCAATGTCGGTTATCTGAAGCTGACGGAGAGGCCGACCTGGAATCCCTTCTAGCGCTCAGAACATAGCGCCAGTTGCCGCCGGCGGGCATTCCGGCATATTGGTTGCAGCGTG
The DNA here is from genome assembly GCF_040438645.1 of Mesorhizobium sp. WSM2240. NCBI lineage: Bacteria > Pseudomonadati > Pseudomonadota > Alphaproteobacteria > Hyphomicrobiales > Phyllobacteriaceae > Mesorhizobium > Mesorhizobium sp. WSM2240. The sequence goes on along the minus strand of NZ_CP159253.1, from coordinate 4,104,372 downwards.
CGCGAAGGCGGCGTCATGCGCGCCGGCAAAGCCGCTCCAACCAGAGTCCGTGACCCGACGTGATCCAGTCCATCCTGTTCTTTGCACTCGGTTTTTTCACCGCCGGCTTTCTCGCGCTTTTGATCGCGCCGGCGTTCTGGCGGCGCGCCGTCAATTTGACCCGAAAGCGCATCGAAGCTTCCATGCCGATGACGCTCGACGAGATCCAGGCGGACAAAGACCGGATACGGGCGGAATTCGCAATGTCGGCTCGGCGGCTCGAGATGAGGGCGCAGGCGCTTCAAGAGAAGAATGCGGCCCAAATCGTTGAGATCGGCCGGGGCCGCGAAGAAATCAAGGCGCTCAATTTCGTGATCTCCGAAAAGAACCGCGAGATAACGGCGCTCGAAACAGCCGGCGAAGCGCTGCGCACCGAATTGCGGCAGCACAGCAACGACATGCAGCGGCTGTCGGCCAAGCTCGCCGAAACCGACAATGTGCTGAAGCAACGGGCGGCGGAGATCGAGAAACTCGGCCGCATGTATGACGACGCCAGCTTCTCTTCGAGCAGCCGCCAGATCGAGCTGGTGGCGCGGGAATCGGAATTGGAGCAGCTTCGTAATGAAGCTGTCCAGTCGAGGAGCAAGGCCGAGCGGGCCGAGAAGCGGTTTCAGGAACGGGAACGCGAGGCTGCCACGCTCCGTGAAGCGCTGAGGGTCGAGGCCAGGAAAGTCGACGACCTGGAACGGAAGGTTGCCGGCATGCTTTCGACGCTCGCCGAGCGCGAGGGAAAGCTGGAGCAAGGCGGAAAGGAACTGGCGCGCCTGCGCGAGGAACTGGCGCGCGCCGCCGCGGAAAACAAGGAGAATGACAAGCCCGCCGGCCGCGAGCGGCTTGAAAGCCGCCTGACGGCATTGACGCGCGAAAACCGCAAGCTGAAGGCTGATCTCAAGGCTGCGGAAAAGGGAAGTGACGGCGACGACGAAATCCTGCGCGAGCGGATCGGCGAGCTGGCGGCGCAGATGGTGCATCTGACCAGCGTTCTCGAAGGACAGGGCTCGCCGATCGTGAAGGCGCTGTCGTCGCCGAACAGCAGCCAGGGGGCCGGCGCGAAGAAGACCAGCCTTGCCGACCGCGTGCGCGCCTTGCAGAAGGCGGCGTCAGCCGGCTGATTTGTCCAGTTCCGCCAATCGGTGCAGTGCGATCGCCGAAGCCGCGGCGACGTTCAGGCTGTCGAACCCGCCGGCCATTGCGATGCGCACCGTGTTCAGGCGGGCAAGCAGCCTTTCCGGCAGGCCCTCGCCCTCGGCTCCGAACCACAGCGCCGCGCGCTCAGGCCGCTCGATATCGCGCAGGTCGGCTTTGCCTCTTGGCGAGAGGCCGTAGAGTTCGAAACCACGCCGCGCCATCGCATCGACGAGCCGATCGGCATCGTCCGCTACCGCGAAGGGAATCTTGAGCACGGCGCCGACCGAAACCCGGATCGCCTTGCGGTAGAGCGGATCGCAGGAACTCGCATCGAGGATCACCGCATCGGCTCCGAACGCCGCCGCGTTGCGGAATATCGCGCCGACATTGTCGTGATTGGCGATGCCGACCAGCACCACGACCAGCGCCCGCTCGGGCAACTCGTCGAGCAGTTCCTCCGGCGATTGCGGCGCGCGCTTTCGGCCGATGGCCAGCACGCCTCGATGGATGTGGAAGCCCGCAATGGCGTCCATCAGCGGGCCGGACGCGACATAGACCGGCATGTCGGCGGGAGCCAGCGCCAGTGTGCCGGCGAGGCCGGGAAGGCGGCTTTCAAGCACCAGAACGGATTCGGCCTCAAATCGCCGGGCCGAGAACAGGACATTGAGCACGACCTTGCCTTCGGCCACGAAGCGTCCCTGCCTTCCGGCAAGGTCGCGCTCCCTTATATCGAGATAGGGCGCGACCCGCGGATCCTGAGGATCGGCGATGCGGACGGAGTTCATGCCGGGTGTTCGTGCGGGATCATCCGGCGGATAAACGGCGTCAGTCTACAGCGCCGCGCGTCCCTTCGGACGCGCAAAGGACGCTGTAGATCTTTGAATCTGCGCATCGTGCTTTCCGAAAATCGAATCCGATTTTCGGGCCGATGCGCTACCGGCGTCAAGTCTCTGCCATGGCCTCTAGGCGCTCCGGGTGCTTGCCGTTCGCCTTGAAGTTGAAAATGCCGTCCAGCGTTCCCAGGAGCTGCCGCACCGCTTCGGATCGACAGGAGTAGTAGATCATCTGGCGGTCGCGGCGCGTCTCGACCAGGTTGACGCTGCGCAGCTTCGCCAGGTGCTGCGAAAGGGCTGACTGACTGAGAGAAACCTTTTCGGCGATCGCGCCGACCGACATCTCGCCATCAAGCAGATGGCTCACGATCACCAGCCGCTTCTCATTTCCGAGCAGCGTCAGCAGTGCTGCGGCCGATTCGGCGTTCGCGATAAGCTGTTTCGACATCATGATGCCCCACAATCCTTGCTCATTCAGACGCCATGGGGGCAATAACGTCGGAAAGCGAAACCGGATCTCGCGCAACGCGCTCTGAATCACCCGGCTATTAGTATTACTTCAACGTAGAAGCATTTGACGCAAATCTCAAGGTGGCACGGACGTCTCCTGACTAAGTCCAACTCCCAGCGCGGCCCTTCCCGCCTTGGCCATTTCCACCAGGATTTTCCTGAGTTCGCCCGCATCCGAAAGCGGTTGCGGGAAGAATATTCGCCGGATCTCGTCGCCTGAGGCGATATCCATGCCCTCGGCGTCGAAACCGGTAACCCGCCATCCCTCGCCGGACGCGTTGGCGAAATGCCGGGCATAGACGCTGATGGCGTCGAGATGGTCGGCGTTCATATGGTCCAGCGCCGACTGTTCGCTGTCAGCGAGCATGTCGAGCGCCGGACTGTCGGTCAGCAGATCCGCGGCCGTCATGTTGTATGCCTTGCCGAAGCCGCCATTCAGGCTGCCGCGTTCGATTTCGAGCCGGAACAGCGAGAAGTCGCCGAGACCGACATAGAGCTGCGCCTTGGGGTTGCGGTTGAGATAGCGCCGCTCGGCGCGGGCCTGTTGCGGCGTACCGCGTTCGAGGCGCACCGCGCGGCAGACCAGCGTGATGCGCGGATGGGCGAGCGGGTCGCCCTTGCCGGGCTCGCCGAGCAGCAGAGAGCAGCGCGGATCGGCGATGATGGCCCTGGTGTGGGCCGACAGCATCGAAATCAGGATGAGTGGCGAGCCGTCAGTGTCGGTCGCGACGCCGACACGGCTCGCCAGCGGCGCGCCCGTCTCCGGTTCCAGCACGGCGATGGAGCCGTAGCGCGCCGACCGGATCAGCGTCTTCGCCAGCCGGATCGCATCCGCATCCGTCGGCCTGATGACATCCTTGGTCTTTTCCAATGCCGGCCTTCATCAATGTTGATGAGCTTTGTCCAGTTATCCCCCGACAATGCCCGCCTTGGCAAGAGCCTTGATGTCATCAGCTGAAATTCCCAGGCGCTCCAGCACCGTAGCGGCAGAGTCTTCGTCGGCCGGCGGCGCGGCGGTAGCGGAAGGCGTGCGCGAAAAGCGGGGCGCGGGGGCAGGGCGCTCCAGCGCTCCCGCCTTCACATGCGCCCGCCGGGCCAGATTGTGCGGGTGGTGAGGCGCTTCATAGAAGGAAAGCACCGGCGCCACGCAGGCATCCGTGCCCTCGAACAAGGCCGCCCATTCGTCGCGGGTCTTTTCAGCGATGCGCCGTACGATCGCCTCGCGCATGCCACCCCATGTCGATCTGTCGTATTGAGCGCCTGCAAAATGCTGCTCCAGCGGCAGCAACCTGGCGAATTCGGCAAAGAATTGCGGTTCCAGGCAGGCGACCGCGACATGCTTTCCGTCGTAGGTTCGGTAGGTGTCGTAAAACGGCGCGCCAGAATCAAGCAGGTTGGAGCCGCGCCGGTCGGTCCAGAAGCCGGCGGCCATGAAGGCGAAGAAGGGTGCAGCCAGCATGGATGCGCCGTCCACCATCGCGGCATCGACCACCTGGCCCTTGCCCGACCGCGACGCCTCGAACAGCGCCGCCAATATGCCAGTAATCAGGAACATCGTGCCGCCGCCATAGTCGCCGACCAGGTTCAAGGGCGGCACCGGTTTGCCGCCGCTCGGGCCGATGGCGTGCAGCACGCCGCTATAGGCGAGATAGGTGAGGTCGTGTCCGGCGCGGGCGGCGAGTGGGCCTTCCTGGCCGAACCCGGTCATCCTGGCGTAGATCAGCTTCGGATTGCGGAGTTGCGCTTCTTCCGGACCGAGACCCAGCCGTTCCATGACGCCCGGCCGAAATCCCTCGATCAGCACATCCGCGTTTTCGAGAAGCCGCAGCACCAGCCCGATGCCCTCCGGCCGCTTCAGGTCGAGCTTGAGGATTGAGCGGCCGTGGCGATCGAGATCGTGTTCGGGCGGCAGCGCGAGGAATGGCCGGCCGCTTGCCATGCGCTCGATGCGCACGACCTGTGCGCCCATCTCCGAAAGCATCAGCGCGGCCAGCGGCGCCGGGCCCAGGCCCGCCATCTCGACGATCGTCAGCCCGGCAAGCGGACCGCTTTTTACGTCGCTGCCGTTCCGGCTATCCATGGCTCAGGCAGCCAGCCTCTACTTCGGCGCCATGCGGATCGCGCCGTCCAGGCGGATCACCTCACCGTTCAGCATTTGGTTCTCGATGATGTGCAGCGCCAGCGCGCCATATTCGGACGGTTCGCCGAGGCGCGGCGGGAAGGGCACGGACGCGCCGAGCGAATCCTGCACCTCCTGCGGCATGCCCATCAACATCGGCGTCTTGAAGATTCCGGGCGCGATGGTCATTACGCGGATGCCGGAACGGGCGAGATCGCGCGCCACCGGCAGCGTCATGGCGACCACGCCACCCTTGGACGAGGAATAGGCGGCCTGGCCGATCTGCCCGTCGAAGGCCGCGACCGACGCGGTGTTCACGATTACGCCGCGCTCGCCGCCTTCCTCCGGCTCAAGCCTTGCCATGCGGTCGGCGACCAGGCGGATCATGTTGAAGGTGCCGATCAGATTGACCTCGATCACCCGGCGATAGCTGTCGAGCGGGTGCGGGCCATCCTTGCCGAGCGTCTTTGCGCCGATCGCGACACCGGCGCAATTGACCAGGATGCGCGGTTCGCCGAGAGCCTGCGCCGCCTCGGCGATTGCCGCTTCGGCGCCCTCGGCGCTGCTCACGTCGCAGCGGACGGCGATGCCGCCGATTTCGCGGGCGACGCCGACGGCGCGTTCAATGCCGATGTCGAGTACCGCAACTTTTGCGCCTGCCGCAGCGAGCGCGCGGGCTGTCGCCTCGCCCAAGCCCGAGCCGCCGCCCGTGACGATTGCCGTTTGTCCCTGCGGTTTCATGATCGGATCCCCTTAAATATGTGTTTTGCATGCTAGGGAGGCGATTGAACCGGCGCAACCGTTCAGGCCTTTTCCATATCCCTGACCTGGTCGGCATGCGAGACTTCACCGGTCAGCGCCGCGACTGCGCCGGGCGTGAATTCCACCGCCAGCAGCCGGTCGAGATCGACGGGGCGCGGCATAGATATCTGGCCGCGCGGGATCCTCTTGAAGCCGAGCGGCTCGTAATAGGGCCCGTCTCCCACCAATATCACCGCCCCTGCACCGGAATTCTGCGCCGCCTCCAGCGCCATCGCCACAAGCCTGCGGCCGATGCCGATGTTCTTAAAGGCCGGGCGCACCGCAAGCGGACCGAGCAGCAGGGCACGGCCTGCACCCGCTGCGACACGCGTCATGCGAACCGAAGCGATGACTGCGCCGCCATGCATCGCCACGAAGGACAGGTTGCGCTCATGCGGGCCGCCTTCGCGTATCTTGTAGGCGGCGCGCGTGAAGCGTCCCGGCCCGAAGGCCTCGGCGTTGATGATTTCGATTTCGGGATCGTGCGCCGGCTGCTCCGGCATATAGATCGTGTCGGCAAAACTCATGTCGTTCACATCCGGTCGAGGAGGGAATGGGTCGGCTGCGCGCGGCAGCCCGTCGCAATCAGCGCTTTCTCAAGCGCGGGCGCCCAGTCGTCGTCGGTCGAACCGGATATGTGCGAAGCATTTTGCCATCGGGACGACCGGCTAGCATCATTTTCGAGCCGCGTCCATCCGCGATTCTGTCACCGAGGCGACGATCCGTTCACCTCCTAAAGAATTCCGCTTTGAGGCATTGCGCACTACATCGGAGAGGAACAGCCAAGGAGACTGATATGGGACTGCTGGCCGACGGCAAATGGACTGATCGCTGGTACGACACCAAGGAAACCGGCGGCAAATTCGTGCGTACGGAATCGCAATGGCGCGACTGGATCACCGCCGATGGCGAGCCGGCGCCGGGCCGCAGCCGCGCCTTCAAGGCCGAGCCAGGCCGCTACCATCTCTATGTATCACTCGCCTGCCCGTGGGCGCACCGCACGCTGATCTTCCGGGTGCTGAAAAAGCTCGAAGGCATCATCTCGGTCTCGGTCGTCCACCACTTCATGGGCAAGGACGGCTGGACGTTCCGCAAGGAGGACGGCGCGACGGGCGACACGCTCTACGGCCTCGACTTCCTGCGCCAGATCTACACCAAGGCCGATCCCGCCTATTCGGGCCGCGTCACCGTGCCGGTCCTGTGGGACAAAAAGAGCAAGACGATCGTCAATAATGAATCGTCCGAGATCATCCGCATGCTCAATTCCGCCTTCGACGAGTGGGGCGACCGGTCTCTCGATTTCTATCCCGAGGCGCTGCGCGGCGAGATCGACGCGGTCAACGCGCTGGTCTATCCGTCCGTCAATAATGGCGTTTATCGCGCCGGCTTCGCCACCACGCAGAAAGCCTATGAGGAAGCGTTTGCCGAGCTATTTTCGGCGTTGGACACGCTGGAGGACAGGCTTTCGCGCCAGCGTTATCTGGCCGGCGACCGGATCACCGAGGCAGACTGGCGGCTGTTCACCACGCTGGTGCGCTTCGATCCGGTCTATGTCGGCCATTTCAAATGCAATCTGCGCCGCATCGCCGATTATCCGAACCTGTCCAACTATCTGCGCGACCTGTTCCAGGTTCCCGGCGTCGCGGCCACGGTCGATATGCTGCACATCAAGTCGCACTATTACGGCAGCCACGACACCATCAACCCAACGCGGATCATCCCGGTGGGGCCGGAACTGGACCATTTTGCGCCGCATGACCGCGACCGTTTCGGCCAGTGAGATGGGAAGCCGATCCGGAAGGCTCCGACCATGACCCGAACCCACATCGGTTACGGGTAGATCGTGATGCGGTCGGCTGATCACCAGAACGGCGACGCCGGTTCACCGCCGAATATCTCCGCGATCCGCCGCCGTGTCGCCGGCGTTGTTGCTTCCGGCAGACCGGCGAGCGGAAAGAAGCCGGCCTCGGCGATCTCGCGGTCGGGCAGTTTCGACCCGGACCAGCTGAACTGCCGGATCAGATAGAGCGCGACGTGGTCGCGCCGGCTTGCCTGCCGGTTGAAGTGCAGCGATCTCAGCTCCGGCGGCCCGGTCAGGACAACATTGCCTTCCTCGGCGAGTTCGCGCTCCAGCGCTTCCAGCATGGTCTCGCCCAGCTCCACGCCGCCGCCAGGCAGCTGCCAGCCGGGCACATAGGTATGACGGATCAGGAACACCGAATTCGACGCTTCGTCGTAGACCAGCCCGCGGACCCCGAGTGTCATGGGACGGCGCAGCAGAAAGTAGAAATGGAACAGCCGTCCGCGCAGTCCAGGCCACCCCATCTGCCGGAACGGATCGGTTTTTGTGGCGTTCGGCATCAGGCCGCTATCCACGGGTGGAAAGGCAGGCTTCGGTATCCTACAAGAGCTGAATGTTCAGGCTTGCGCATCTTTCCGACGTTCATCTGGGGCCGCTTCCCGATGTATCCTATCGCGAACTCGTGTCCAAGCGCATGGTCGGCTACGTCAACTGGCACCGCAATCGCCGCCGCGTCCTGACCGAGGGGGTTCTGGGCGCGATCGTGGCCGACATGCAGGCCTCGCAGCCCGATCACCTTGCGGTCACCGGGGATCTGGTCAATCTGGCGCTCGACGCCGAGATCGAGCTGGCGCGGATCTGGCTGGAAACGCTCGGAAAGCCCGAAGACGTTTCGGTTGTGCCGGGCAATCACGACGCCTATGTACCCGGCGCCTTCGACAAGACCTGCCGCGCCTGGGGCCCCTGGATGACCGGCGACGGCGCAACCCCGCCGACCGACCGCAAGGGCTTTCCCTATATGCGGGTGCGCGGGCAGGTGGCTCTCATCGGCGTGTCGACGGCGCGTGCCACGGCGCCCTTCATGGCGAGCGGCTTCTTTCGCGAGGACCAGTCGCATCGGCTCGGCCGGATGCTCGACGACGCGGCCAAACGCGGCCTGTTCCGGGTCGTGATGCTGCATCATCCGCCGGTTCGCGGCGCCGTGCCCCAGCACAAAAGGCTGTTCGGCATAGGCTGCTTTCAGACCGCCATACAGAAACACGGCGCCGAACTGGTTCTGCACGGCCATTCGCACCTGCCGACGCTCTACTGGATCGGCGGTCGCGGCGGACCGGTGCCTGTCGTAGGCGTCGCCGCCGCTGGCCAATCGCCGGCCGATTCCAAACCGGCCGCACAGTATAACCTCCTCGACATATCGGGAGAGGCCGGCGCCTGGGCGATCAAGCTGACGCGGCGCGGCTTGACGGGAGCGGCCATGCCGCCCTCCGACATCATGTCGGTCGACCTGACGCCTCAAACACGGCTTTTCGAGCGGACGTAGTTCTAGAACCCAATGCCCATCGCGGCGAGACGGTCCCACAAAAGGGCGACCGAGGCGGCCAGACCGACAAGCGCGCCGGCGACCACCAGCCCGAGCCCGGTCAGGAAAGCCGACCAGCCATTGCGCTTGGAGCGCAGCGGCTCGGCGGCTTCGCCCACGGAGGACTTCAGCACGCCGGCGACGGCCGGTTCGGCGCTGCCCTCCATCATGCGCTGACGCTCGACGAGGCGCTCGGCCACATAGCGGGTCACCTGATCGGCGACAGGCTTCATGTCGGTCGATTCGGCCAGCACGACGCGGCCTACACGCGTGTCCTTCAAAAAGCGGTAGGTTCGGCGGTCACGGCCCATGGTCACATGGCTCGTCGCATCGATCCACAGGCGCGGCTGCAGGCCCGATGATACGGCGAAATCGAAAATTTCGACATCGGCGGGCACTTCGGCGAAAACCGGCGCAAGTTCGGCGGCGAGCAGGTCGAGCCGCGTACGGCTCGCCTCGCGCATCTCTACCACCACGTCGTCCCGGTCGGCAGCCGCATTCTTGACGTCGCGGATCGCATCGGAAAGCCTGCGCGCATGCTCGATGGGCGTCACGTTCTCGCCAGCGTCACTCATGGTCCGCTCCAACCGCAAAGGGCTCTTAAGGAAGTGTTAACATAAACGAAGCGCGAAAACAGCCTGAGCGTTGGGCGGCGCGCCTTTAAGCCTAGGGGGTTTCGGCAGTTTGCAGCGCCTGGCGTCAGCCGACAGTTCGGCGAACGACGTCGACCACCAGGCTGGGGGCTTCTTCCGGTAGCATGTGGCCGAATCCCTCGGCGGCGCGGAGTGAAAACTGCTGTGGCAACCCCTCCGTCTGGCTATAGGGCAGCAGCGGGTCGGCTGTTCCCCACATCACCGAGACAGGCATTGCGAGTGCGGCAAGTGTTTCGCGCGAGATGACGCCCTGCCTGTTGTCGCGACTGATCTCTGCGGCAATTCTGACGAGCATTTCGGTTTGTCCAGGCTGCCGTCGCATTTCCGCTAGCACCTTCACCGCATGGTCGGGCACCGCGCTCGACCGCCCTGACATGGCCGCCAGGCTATCGCGGATTTCGTCAGGCTCGACCGCCGCGCCGTAGCGGTGCAAGAGCGCGCCATTGATCTCCGGGCCATAGCCGCCGGGAGCCAGCACCGTCAGCGAGGCGACGTTTTGCGGCCTGGCCGAGGCCAGCAGCGTCGCGACCGCTCCGCCGAAGGAATGGCCGACGAGATGGAATTTCTCCGCGCCGCGCGCGTCGAGATCGGCGGAAACGGCGCGCACCGCGATCTTGGCCGGTCCCGCATCGGGCCAGCCGAGCGAGGCTCCATGGCCGGGCAAATCATAGGCGATGGTGGTGTGTTCCGGCGTGAGCACATCGGTTATGGGCCGCCACAGGCCGTGGCAACTGGCAAAGCCGTGCAGAAAGACGATCGGCGTCGCGCCGTCGCCATCCTCGCGGGCAAATAGGTTCAACTTGGACCGCCAAGGCCGGCCCGGCGAAGCGCGCCGAGCAGTTTGTCCGTCATCTCCGGCGGGTATTTGCCGTTGACGAAGAAAGCACGGGGATTGTTGGCGAATTCGGGGAATTCGACCACAAGCTCATCGAGGAGTTGTTTGGCCAGTTCCGGCTTTCCGGCGCAATCGGCGGCGATGGCGCGGGCAGCGAGGTAATGCCCGCGCTTTGCGGTAACCAGGGCTTCGGCAGCGCGTTCCGACTTGGGCATGTCGTTCAGCATGAACCGCGCCAGAAACAGCCCGTAGTCCCACCAGCTCGGATGCGCGCTCGAAGCCTCGACCGCACGTTCCATGATCGGCGCACCTTCGCTGTAATTGCCCGAAAAGATCAGGGCGTAGCCATATGCTGCCGCCATCGACAGGTCGTAGGTGTTGAGCTCGTAGGCCTTGCGCATCCAGCGCGTCGCCTCTTCGGAATTGCCGATGCGCTGGTTCAGATAGCCGTAGGAGCGGTGGGCGTAGGGGCTGGTCGCCACCATCTGCACTGCGCGATAGCCGAGCGCTAGCGCCTTATCGGCCGTGGCGCCGGGCGGATAGTCGTAGCCATCGCGCACCGCCTCCATGTGCAGCGAAGCCATCTCGGCATAGATGAGCGGCGATTTGGCGTTCTCGCTGGCAAGCTTTTCGAAGCAGCGGTAGGCCTCGGCGTGCCTCTCCGCGGATTCGGCCAGGTAATAGTCGTCATTGAGCAGCAGGCAGGCGGTCAACCCGGTCTGGATTCCCAACTGGTCGATGTGCCCGTAAATGGTGCCCGAGGCCGGAACCGTGGAGCTCAGGATGTCGGCGATGGTGTCATCGAGCTTGGCGGCGGCGACATCGGCCGCCGGCAGCACCCGGGACAAGAGAACCTTGCCGCTGGCGCTGTGCTGCAACTCCACCAGCACGTCGCCTGGGGCAAGGCCCGCGCCGACCACGAACACGAATTGAAGCGGATTGCCCCGGTCGCTCTCGGCAATATCGCGGCCGATGAAGTCTACCGTGTCGAAGCCAGACAGGCCGGTGCGCAGCACGGAAGCGACGCGCGTCGGTCCCTCGGCGTCGGATGTCTGCGAAATATAGACAGGCGGCAGTGCTTCGAGGGCGGCCAGGCCGGCTACACTGCTGGTCTCGGCCGGTATACCGCCCGCCGAGGCTGAAACCTGATCGCCGGGCGCTGGTTCGTTGATGCGGTAGACGAGGAAGCCGAGCATCAGGATGATGACGGCCATGGCTCCCCAGAAGAGCTTGAGCTGCCGCATCATCTGCGCTCCCGAGGGGGGCGACGCGCTTTCAGCGGCCAGGGCCAGATCGATGTCGTGGACCGGCTCGGCTGTCTCATCAGCGGGCGCTTCAGCGACTGCCGTCGGGTGCCGGTCCGGGTCGACCTCATATGCCGGAACGTAGCTGCCGCGCGGAACTGTGATGCGGATCGGCTCGGTCGCGCCTTCGGCGGCGTAGTAATGCGCGAGCAGTTCCCGCAACCGGCCTGCTTGCACCCGCACCACCGCGTCGGTCGACGGATCGAAGTCGGCGTCCTTGCCGAACACGTCGACGGCGATTGCGAAACCTTTCAGCCGGTCGGCATGGCCCGCCTGTTCCTGTTCGACGAGATAGCGCAGGAGATTGCGAGCGCGTTCCGACCGTCCGAAGGTCTCGCTGGTTAGGATGCGCTCCAGCGTTTCGCGCACTGCGGGGGCGGCAGGCGTGTTATGTAGCAAGCGTCGAACCTTTCGAGACCGGCACGAACGACCGATCATAGCGCCGCCTGCCGAGCCGGCACAAGCGCGCATGGCCAATCGGCGGCGTGTTTCCCCGCCCGAATTCAGTCCGGGCGGGGCTTCGATTACAATCGGTTCAAGATATGATCCGATTGGCGGCCGAAGTCACGGCTTCCAGCGAAGCTGCGACAATGTTGGTATTGATGCCCGCGCCGAACAGTCGACCGCCCGGATGCTCGACCTCGACATAGGAGATCGCTGCTGCATTGGAGCCGCGCTGCATAGAGTGCTCGGAATAGTCGAGCACCGACATTTCAACACCAATGTGCCGCGAAAGCGCGTCGACGAAGCCGTCGATCGGTCCCGTGCCGCTGCCGGTGATGGTCACTTCCTTGCCGCCGTCGAGAATCACCGCCTCGATCACGCGCCGGCCCTTGTGCTCGGTATCGGGGAACGTCTGGTGGTCGACGAATTTCAGCCGCGCCTTCGGCTGGTCGACGTAAAGTTCGAGAAAGCGGTCGTAGATGCGCCGCGACGGCACTTCCTTGCCTTCGACATCGGTGATTTCCTGAATGTCGCGGGAGAACTCGACCTGCAGATTGCGCGGCAGGTTCAACCCGTAATCGGCCTGCAGCACATACGCGATGCCGCCCTTGCCCGACTGCGAGTTGATGCGGATAATCGCTTCGTAGCTGCGGCCGACATCCTTCGGGTCGATCGGCAGGTAGGGCACTTCCCAGAGCGGCGTGTTGGCCTTCTTGATAGCCTTCATGCCTTTGTTGATCGCGTCCTGATGCGATCCGGAAAACGCCGTATAGACCAGTTCGCCGACATAAGGGTGGCGCTCGGGAACCTTCATCTGGTTCGAATATTCGAAGACGTCTTTCATCCGGTTGATGTCGGAGCAGTCGAGCTCCGGGTCCAGGCCCTGGGTGTACATGTTGAGCGCCAGCGTCACGATGTCGACATTGCCGGTGCGCTCGCCATTGCCGAACAGGGTGCCCTCGACGCGGTCGGCGCCCGCCATCAAGCCGAACTCGGTCGCGGCTATTCCCGTGCCGCGGTCATTGTGCGGATGCAGCGAGACGATGAGGTTTTCGCGATTGTCGAGATTGCGGCACATCCATTCGATCTGGTCGGCATGGATGTTGGGCGTCGCCATCTCGACCGTCGCCGGCAGATTGATGATGAGCTTGTTGTCCGCCGTCGGCCTGACGATCTCGGCTACCGCGTTGCAGATTTCCAGCGCCACTTCGAGTTCGGTGCCGGTGAAGCTTTCGGGCGAATATTCAAATCGGTAGCCGCCGCCCGCCTTCGCCGCCATGTCGGTGATCATCTTGGCGGCGTCGGTGGCGATTTGCTTGATGCCGCTCACGTCCTTTTCGAAGACCACGCGACGCTGCAACTCGCTGGTCGAATTGTAGAAATGGACGATCGGGTTCGTAGCGCCCTGGAGCGATTCGAAAGTCCGCGTGATGAGCTCCGGCCGGCACTGCACCAGCACCTGAAGCGATACGTCGTCGGCGACGCCGCCCTCTTCGATCGCCCAGCGCGCGAAATCGAAATCGGTTTGGGAGGCGGACGGAAAGCCGATCTCGATCTCCTTGAAGCCCATGTCGAGCAGCAACTGGAACATCCGCGCCTTGCGGTCATGGCCCATCGGGTCAATCAGCGCCTGGTTGCCGTCGCGAAGGTCGACGGAGCACCAGATCGGTGCCTTTTCGATGCGTTTTGACGGCCAGGTTCGATCGGCAAGGCCTACCGCCGGATAGGGCTGGTATTTGCGTGCCGCGTCGGGCATGCCCTTCATGGCGCGGATCCGTTCAGAAATATTCATCTCAATTCTCCTGGCGCTCCGGCTGCTAAGCCCAGGACAGCGCCTTCAGTCAACTGTTCTATCGGTGATGGCAAGGAGCATGCGCCTCAAGCGGCAGATCGACCGCCGGGAGCTCCTTCAGCGAGCCCGGCGATCGCCGATAAGGCCGAGAAGCAGCAGAGCCGAGGAGAGCGCGCGTGTGGTCGCACCCGCGAAAGCGGAGCGGACAGAACGAATGTTCGAGCGCGAAGCCATGAATCAGCGTATACAAGAGTGGCGTACAGGGGACAAGTGGGGGACGGAGCCTTCGTGATGGAGGCTTCGCCGATAGGGCTTCACACAGCGGTCCACGATATGTGGTGTTTGTTGCGCTGCAACATGATTGTTGCAACGCAGCACGGCTTGTGCAAGCTCGTCCCGCGAAGGGAGGAGCAAACCATTCACGGGGGTGAAGGCAATGCTCCAGATAGTGATACTCGTCTGTTCGGTGAACCTTTCTCCGGCGGACTGCCAGCTTGAAACAGCGCTCGACGTAATCAGCGGCCCGCAAACCCAGAGCGCTATATCCTGCGGGCTTCAGGGCCAGTCGCTGATCGCGGCGACGTCGATCGCCAGGCGCGGACCCGGCGAATACATCAAGATCAAGTGCTCCAGGGTCGTGAAGACAGCGCAGAAGTTCTGAGCTGGAATTCGCTAGGCCGGATCTAAGGCACGTGGCAGTCTGGTGGGAAAGCGCCGAGCGGCGTCCTGTGGACTTGGCCGTCACTGGCAAGGGTAAGATACAAACGTAGAATGGACGGCTTTAGTAGCAATGAGGCCGAGATTTGCTGATCCGAAACGAACGTCCTGGCGATGAAGATGCGATTCACAATCTAACGTTGGCGGCTTTCGAACCGATGGCGTTCAGCGACGGATCGGAGGCTCCAATAATCAAATCTCTGCGAACGTCCGGCGATCTGACGTTGTCTCTGGTGGCCGAAGAGGATGGGACAATCATAGGCCATATCGCATTCTCTCCGGTCACGATCGACGGAATCCACAATAACTGGTTCGGTCTGGGTCCGGTTTCGGTACGGCCGGACAGGCAACGGCAGGGCATTGGAAAAGCGCTGATCCTGAGTGGGTTGGAAATGCTCAAGAAGCGCGGTGCTCATGGTTGCGCGCTGATCGGCAGCCCCGAAATCTACAGCCGCGTGGGCTTCGAAAGCGACGGCCGGTTATCGTACGGGAATTTGGACAGCAGCTACGTCCAGAGAATCGTCTTCTCCGGTTTCGCGCCGCAGGGCGAGCTGAAATTTGCTCCAGCATTTGAATCCGAGAGCCATACCAGTTAGCTCAGGTGAGTGTGTCGCCTTCTAACGGTTCGATCTGGATATCAAAACCGCTCAAAGTGGACCTGGCGGTAGTCCCTCACACCCTCACGCTCCTCGCCACCAGCCGCGCCAGCGCTGGACCGAACAAGAGCACAAAAAGGAAGCGGGCGGTCTGCAGCGCCATGATGAAGGAAAGGTTCACGTTCTCCGAGGCCGCGGCGATGATGGCCACCGAGTCCATGCCGCCGGGGCTGGTCGCCAGATAGGCGGTCAGCGGGTCGATGCCGAGATATCGATGGAGCAGCCAGGCAAGCCCGCCGCAAAACGCCATCAGCGCCAGGATCGATAGTACGATCTGCGGCAATGCGCGGGCGGCATGGCGCAATATCTTGCGGCTGAAATTCAGGCCGATGCTCCAGCCGATCATGGTGTAGCTGATCGCCAGCAGCCATTCCGGCAGTTGGAAGTCGACAAGGCCGGCAAAGTGTAGCGAAACGCCGAGGATCAGGCTGCCGAGGAAATAGGGCGAGGGCAGGCGGACGAGTCGGCCGATCACACCGCCGGCAAGGGCGATGGCGAGGGTCGCGGAAAAAGCCGGCCACTCGATCGCCGGGAACCAGATTGTCGCCGGCGGTTCGACGCCTGATGTGTCGACCCACAGCCTTGCGATGAGCGCCGCCGCCACCGAAACGAAGATCACCCTCAGATACTGCATGAACGCGACGAGGCGGGCGTCGGCGCCGAAGGCATCGGCCATCAGCACCATGGCTGTCGCGGCGCCCGGCGCCGAGCCCCACACGGCGGTCGTGCCGGGCAATATCTTCCAGCGGCTGACCAGCCAGCCGAGAAAGCTGGAGGCGGCAACGGTTAGCAGCACCGCGCCGAGGAAAAGCGGCCAGTCCCGCATGAAGAAGGTCAGGATTTTCAGTTCTATCGAGGCGGCGATGAGGCAGCCGATGATCGCCTGCGCAGCATGGAAGGCCGGCTTTGGCAGGCGCACCGTTGCCCCATTGGTTCCTGCGACGATGCCCGCCAGCATCGGCCCGATCAGCAGAGCCGCGGGCAGTGCGGCGAATTCGAGGATGCCGGCGAAGAGCAGAGAGATCGCGACGAGCAGCGCCCACTGCAGGCCGGGCGCGAGCTTGGCCATCGGCTCGGGCGGTTGCGAATCCGGGTTCATGGTGGCGTCTTAGACGCAACCATTGGTGGACGCCAGCGCGCAAGAAGGCGAGGTTTTGACCAGCGGCCTGGTGTTGGTTGCGGTGCTGGAGAATGCGGTTGACACCGCGCTGCCCCTCACCTGCCTGCCAGCATCCTCTCCCCGTAAGAACAGGGAGAGGGGAGATGGCCGCAACGCTGGCGACCCCCTCTCCCCGTTCTTCATGGGGAGAGGGTAAGGGTGAGGGGCGGTTTCCAGCCGAACCGAAAGTGCGTCAGCCGGCTTTGATGACGACGGAATCCGCTGAACGCGTGGAGGGGCCGTGATGAACCGCTTCGATGTTGTTTCCGTCAGGATCGAACACGAAGGCGGCGTAGTAGCCGGGATGATAATGACGCTCGCCGGGCGCGCCATTGTCCCTGCCTCCGGCGGAGAGCGCCGCCTGGTAGAACCGGTCCACCGCCGCGCGGTCGGATGCCTGGAAGGCGAGATGGACGCGCGAAACGCCGCTTTCGCCGGCGGCATCCACCCACAATTCGTCGCAGAAGAAGTGGCCCTCTCCTTCGTGGACAATTAGGTCGCCCCGCAGGGCGGCGAGTGCGGCGCGGTAGAAGCGTTTGCTGGCCTCCAGATCCTTCACGCGCAGATGCAGATGATCGATCAGCCGGCCTCGATGAAATTCCATGGCGTATCCTCCTCGCATCGCTGGACAACAGCGCCGGCTAGAAAAGGTTTCGTGCGGACGTCAGCAGCGTTTAGCGGCCGAGCCTCGGCCAGAAGAAGCCTGCGCGCGTCTTGTAGGCTTCATAGTCGCCGGCCAGCGGGCTGCCCGAGAATTTCTTCTCCTCGGCAAGCGCGGCCGTGACGTAGATGGCCGCGAAAATCGCAACGGGAAGAATGGTCCACGCCGACCAGGCGGCAATCGCCCATCCCGACCAGAACAGCAGATAGGATGTGTAGAAGGGGTGCCGGAGATATCGATAAGGGCCGCCGGTGACGATGCTGTGTGGATTTTCGGGGTCGAAGGCAAAACGTAGCCGCGCCTTGCGCGAAGCCGAAACCGCCGACCAGAACAAAGCCGCTCCGGCCAACTGGATGAAGAGTCCGGCGACCTGCGCGGCGGCCGATTGGTCCTCGCTCCAGACGAGATAGAGAAAGTACACGGATGTCGCGGTGACCCCCGCGGAGATCACCTTCGCGCCGGCCGGCATTTTCGATGAAGCGAAATGGCCCCGCAGCGACCAGCTGTAGGACGCAATCACGACGACACTCACGACCGTAATGACGAGATCGAGAACCAGTTGCATCGGAACCCTGACAGGGAGATACCCCCGATAGCCAAGATAGCCTCTGACGGCCGGCAGTGGCAAGCACAGGTTGCGCCTGTGAACCGCTTGTTAACCACTATCGTACACGGCCCGTAGAGCGCTTGCTGCGATGCTCGGCGACCACGCCCGTGAGGTTCGCCGAAATGCCTGTCGCCGACAAGACAATCCGCACACGCCACGCTGCAATCCGGCTCAGCGAAACTTCGGGGAAATCTCTGCCGATCCTGATGCTGCACGGATCGGGCTGCGCCAGGCAGGTGTTTGCGAAACAGCTTTCCGGCCCGCTAGCCGAAATCCACCGCATGGTCGCCATCGATCTTCCCGGCCATGGCGAATCCGGCGATGCCTTGGATCCGCTGTCCGCATACACGATCAGCGGCCTTGCCGCGGCGGTCGGCGATGTTCTCGACGAACTCGGCATCGGCCGGGCTATCGTCTATGGCTGGTCCCTCGGGGGACATGTCGCGATCGAACTGATGGCTTCGCATCCGGCGGTCGCCGGCCTGATGCTGACCGGAACGCCGCCTGTTGCACGCGGCCCGCTCGGCCCGCTGCGCGGATTCCACACCCATTGGGACCTGCTGCTTGCCTCGAAGCGAAATTATTCCGAGCGCGACGTGGAGCGTTTCGCGGAACTTTGCTTCGGCGAAGACAGTGATCCCGCTTTTCTGGACATGATCCGGGGTGCCGACGGCCGCGTACGCACCAATGTGTTCAAGAGCATGATGCTCGGCGAAGGGGTCGACCAGAAGCGGGCCGTGGAGAACGCGACCGTGCCAGTTGCAATCGTCAATGGCGCCGACGATCCGTTCGTTCGATTGAACTACATCGCCGGCCTTTCCTATGCTTCGCTGTGGGACGGCCGCTGCCATGTCATAGCCGGAGCCGGACACACGCCGTTCTGGCAGACACCCCAAGCCTTCAACCCGCTTTTCTACCGTTTCGTCCGATCCGTGCTGGAGCGCGAATTCGAACGCGCCGCTCGCGAGAAGAAGAACGTCAGCGGCGCGGCCTAAGGACAAGCTTTCTCGCCAGGGTCACGCAAACGGCACGGCCGCGGTTCCGGGCGGCAGCTTGGCTTCGTCGTCCGGCTCGACATGGATGATGACGCGGACCGAGGGAATTTCGGCCCGCAGCGCGTCCTCGATGCGGTCACAGATGACGTGGCTTTCGCCGACGGTCATGCCGGCGTCGACCACCAGATGAAACTCGATGAAGGTGGCGCGGCCGGCGATGCGCGTCCTCAGATCGTGGACCTCCAGCGCGCCCTTCGAGTTCGCCGAGATGATGTCGCGGATGCGCATATGTTCGTCAGTGCCGACGGCGCGGTCCATCAGGCCCTGCACCGACGAGCCGATGACGTGCCAGCCCTGCCACAGGATGTTGAGCGCAACCACGATGGCGAGCGCCGGGTCTAGGATGGTCCAGCCGGTTGCGACCGCGCCGATCAGGCCGATGATCACGCCGACGGAAGTGATGACGTCGGTCATGATGTGCTTGCCGTCAGCGACCAGGGCCGGCGACCTTCCAGCGCGGCCGGCGCGGATCAGCACCGTCGCCCAGACGAGATTGATGACCGAAGCCGCGCCGTTCACCGCGAGCCCGGGCCAGGGTTGGTCGAGCACGACCGGCATCTGCCATGCCCGCCACACTTCGACGAGGATCAGAAGCGCGGCGACCACGATCAGCACGCCTTCGAGCACGGCGGAAAAATACTCCGCCTTGTGGTGGCCGAACGGGTGGTCCTGATCGGCGGGTGTGTGGCTGATCTGGATTGCCCAGTACGCGGCGGTGGCGGCAATGACGTTGACGATCGATTCCAGCGCGTCGGAATAGAGCGCAACCGAGCCAGTCATGCGCCAGGCGACGAATTTCAGGCCCATCACCAGGAATGCGATGACGATCGACCAGAAGGCGAGGGCGGCGATCTTCTGCTTGGAGGGCATGGCGATTAGCTCTCTTCTCCCCGTTCACGGGGAGAAGGAGAAGCCGGTTTCACTCTCACGCCGCCTTCACCTTCGCCTTCCTCGGCAGGTGGGCGACGATGTTCTCGATCATGCGCATGCCGGCATTCTGGCCGAGCGTCATGATCGATTCGGGATGGAACTGCACCGCAGCCACCGGCTCCTTCTTGTGCTCGAAGGCCATGATGACGCCGTCCTCGGTCTCGGCGGTGACGAGGAAATCGTCCGGCAGCCGCACAGGGTCGGCGAAGATCGAATGGTAGCGGCCGACGGTCACTTCCTTCGGCAGGCCGGAGAAGATCACGCCCGGCTTGGAGACGCGGATGCGCGACGGCTTGCCGTGCATCGGGATATGCAACTGGCGGAGTTCCCCGCCATAGGCTTCGGCCAGCGCCTGCAAGCCCAGGCAGACGCCGAAGATCGGGAGATCGCGCGCCCGCGACTTCTTGATGGTCGCGGCGCAGTCGAAATCCTTGGGCAGGCCGGGGCCGGGCGAGAGCACGACGAGGTCCGGCTTCAGCCGGTCAAACGCCTCGTCCGGCACAGGCGAGCGTATGGTCGACACGGTCGCGCCGGTTTGGCGGAAATAGTTCGCCAGCGTGTGGACGAACGAGTCCTCATGGTCGACGAGCAATATGTTGACGCCGTCCCCGACCTTGGCGGTCTGGCGTTCTGCGGCGGCGGAATTGCCGGCCTTGGCGTCGCGAATGGCGGAGAGCATGGCGGATGCCTTCAGTTCGGTTTCGGCTTCTTCTTCTTCCGGTACGCTGTCGAACAGCAATGTGGCGCCTGCGCGCACCTCGGCAATGCCATCCTTGACGCGGATGGTTCTGAGCGTCAGGCCGGTGTTCAGGTCGCCGTTGAAATGCACCATGCCGATCGCCCCGCCATACCAGGCGCGCGGGCTCTTCTCGTTCTGCTCGATGAAGCGCATCGCCCAGAGTTTCGGCGCGCCGGTGACGGTGACGGCCCAGGCATGGCTGAGGAAGGCGTCGAAGGCGTCCATGCCTTCGCGCAGGCGGCCCTCTATATGGTCGACCGTGTGGATAAGGCGCGAATACATCTCGATCTGGCGGCGGCCGATGACGCGCACCGAACCCGGCTCGCAGACCCGGCTCTTGTCGTTGCGGTCGACATCCGAGCACATGGTCAGCTCACTCTCGTCCTTCTTTGAGTTGAGCAGCTTCAATATCTGCTCCGAATCCGAAATCGCGTCGTCGCCGCGCTTGATCGTGCCCGAGATCGGGCAGGTTTCGACCCGGCGTCCATTGACCCGAACGAACATTTCGGGCGATGCGCCGATCAGATATTCGCCTTCGCCGAGATTGATGAAGAAGGAATAGGGCGAGGGGTTGATCAGCTTCAGCCGGCGCGAGATTTCCGACGGCTGGGTCTCGCAGCGCTCGTAGAACATCTGGCCGGGCACGACTTCAAACAGGTCGCCGCGCTGGAAGCTCTCTTTGGCCTTGTCGACAATCCTCGCATATTCGCCGGGCTCGTGGTCGCTGCGCGGCGGGATGCGGTCGGACGGCCGGAACGGTTCGGCTTCGCTGTCGCGCGGCAGGTTCTCCGTGGAAAATCCATCGCCGGAATAGTCGTAGCGGTCGTGCCAGGCTTTCGCCTGGTGATGGTCGACGACCAGGATCTCGTCGGGCAGGTAAAGCACCAGGTCACGCTGGCTTTGCGCGCGCTCCAGCCTGTGCTCCACCGGGTCGAACTGGAAGGCGAGGTCGTAGCCGAACGCGCCGTATAGGCCGAGATTGGCGTCCTGCTCCGTCCTGAACAGACCGGTGATGACGCGCAGCACGGTGAACACAGAAGGCACCCGGCTGCGCTCTTCCTCGGTGAAGACGCGGCCCGGCTCGGCTACCGTCAGCGCCAGGCGGCGTTTGGCAGTTTGGGTGAGGGCGACATCCTTCTCAGCCAGAAGGGCACGGGCGATGACCGGCAGCAGCGCCTCGCCGCGGCTGTTCAGCGCCTCGATCCGCATCGCCCGTCCGCGCGCGGAAACGACCAGCGGCGGGTCGATAATGGCCGTATCCCAGCGGGTGTAGCGGCCGGGATATTCGTAATTGGAGGAAAACACTGCGCCGCGGCGCGAATTCAGCCCGTCGACATAGGCCTCGATCGCACCGGCATAGGCGGTGTCGTGGCGGCTGCGGGTGATTGTTATGCCGCCCGCGGTAACGAACCGTTCAGCGCCGTTTTCGAGAGTTTCGACAGACATTCCCCGTCTCCATAAGTCTTTCAAACGGACCCGGAACGCCCTTCAAAAACAAATGGCCGCCCGGAAATTCCGTTGCGGCCACAAAGTTTTCACGCGCACGCGCTCACCAGGCCGCTGTCAGCAGGCCCACCACCAGAGCATCGTGTTCGAAACCGAATTCATGGATTTTTCATAGCGGCGAACGGTGGCCGACGCAACTGGATTCCGGCTGACTCAAGCTTTCTTCGTCCAGACTGAACCATTGGACCATATGATCTTGTTCGGCGACTGAAGCTGGCCGGTGTATGTCTTGTCGTCCGGGAAGGTGATCGTAATTGTCGAGATACTGACGATGGACCCGTGGGCGTTGGGGCGGTCATAATCGGACATATCAACCTTGATGGATGATGGACCTTCGAAGATCACGGCAGCCCGGGCGCTCCCGTCAGTCCAGCTGCCGTTCAGATCCATCACGGTGTTGATGATCTTCGTCCAGACCGAACCATTGGACCATATGATCTTGTTCGGCGACTGAAGCTGGCCGGTATACGTCTTGTCGTCCGGGAAGGTGACCGTGATCGTCGAGCTATCGACGATCGACCCTTTGGCGGTCGGCCGATGAAAGGCGGACATATCAACCTTGAGTGATGAGAAATCCACCGAGATGGCCGCGCTCCGGGAACTCCCGTCGGTCCAGTTGCCATTCAGGTTCACCACGGTGTTGATCGTATTCCAGTCCGAAGGGAATCCAACCGGCCACCCATCGTCAAGATAGTTCGGGCAGCCCTCCCCCGCCGTAACGAGGTCGGCAAACCGCTCGTTGTGCCATTGCGCCCGGCACAGGACCGCGACCCGCTCCGGCTGCTGTGAGTTCCACCCCCACTCGTACTCGTCGACGTAAGTGTCGTGACGGTCTGAATCGTGATCGATCTCGACCAACTGGCAGGGTGAGGTCACCGACATGTAGTAGTGGGACACGATGTCGGCGGCCTGGAACTTGGCATGGGTGTTGCTGACACTGATCTCCCCGCCCATCGACCAGTAGCCATAAAAGGTGCTCTTCTTCCAAGCGTGGAAGGTCAGTCGCCCGGTACCCAGGCGGTACTCTACCGTCGACCCGTCGTCGGAGGCCCATCGCTCTGCGCCGTTCACGATGCTGGTAAATTTCAGGTTTGGCGCGCCGAAGACGGCCACACCACCGCCTGCGCCGGCCGGAGTCCTGGGTGTTCTGTGGCCGTCCCGAAGATCGATGGTCTGGTCTCCGATGACGAGCACTCCGGCCGCCGAGGAGATGGCGTCGAGCACGGGGTCGCCGAAAGTGATCGGCTGGCTGCCGTCGGCGGCACGCCGTGAGTACATGCCTTTGCGGGACATGGACCCGCGGATGCCTCGACCCTCCGTATGCCCGCCAAGGATGTTTCCAAGGTACGCAGTGAACTCGTCGTAATTGGCGAAAGTATGCTGAACGGTCTGGATCGAGGCGTTATGCGTGACGAACTCCACGCTGCCATCCTTCCGGATGGTGGTGGCCTGATTGACGGTAAGGAAATCCTGGTTGGACATCTGTCTACCTCCAAGCATCACACGAGGCGTTAGCGACATTCTCGGATGGACGTCGATATCCACCACGCTCGCCAGGATAGTCCGATGATATGATCGCATCTGTGAGGCAGATCACGCTGGGTGGAGGCGGAGACCGGTTTCGTGTGAGTGTTGTCCGCTTCGGGTCGACTCTGGCCGCAGCGCGAACGATCGCTTTCGAGTAGAGGAATGTCTGGAAACCAGTGCGCTTGTTGGCACTGACGCACTTCCACCCGCAGCCAACACTACTGATTTCGGCGACTGCCGGCCGTTGACGCGCACCTTCGGTTTGAAGGAAGCTGCGCCGCCCGCGAGCCGGCGCGTTGCGCTTACCATGGAGACTGCCCGATGCCCGTACAGGAAAACACGCTCACCATCCCCGATCTCGCCGGCAAGGCCGTGCTGGTCACCGGCGGTTCGACCGGCATCGGAGCGGCGCTGGTCGCCGCCTATGCCGCCCAGAAATGCCGCGTCGGCCTGCATTACAATTCGAGCGCGGCCAAGGCGGAGGCGCTGGCGGCGGAAATCCAAGACAGGGGCGGTGAGGTCTTCCTGATCAAGGGCGATTTCTCCGTCTCGGCCGATGTCACGCGCGTGGTCGAGGAGACCGCGTCTCATTTCGGCGGCCTCGACGGCCTGGTGAACAATGCCGGCGGCATGCTCGGCCGCGTTCCCTATAGCGAGATGACCGATGCCCAGTACGACGCCGTCATGGACCTCAACGCCCGCTCCGTCGTCACCGCATGTCGCGTCGCCCTGCCATGGCTGAAGAAGAATGGCGGCTTCATCGTCAACACGACCTCGGTCGCTGCGCGCAATGGCGCGGGCGGCGGCGCCGGGCTCTACGGTTCGGCCAAGGCCTTCGTCTCCAACGTCACGCGCGGCCTCGCCAAGGAACTCGTCGGCGACAGGATCCGTGTGAACGCGGTGGCGCCGGGCCTCATCGCCACTCCGTTCCACGAGCGCTGGACGTCGCCGGAACAGATGAAGGCGCAGATCGCGACCATTCCGCTGGGTCGCGCCGGCACGGCAGAGGAATGCGTCGGCGCCTACCTGTTCCTCTCCTCCGATCTGCTCGCCGGCTACATCACCGGCCAGGTCATCGAGGTGAATGGCGGGCAGTTGATGCCGTGAAATCGGCTCGCGCGGCAATCTCTCCCGCCGGCTGGCGGGAGCCGCTTAGCTCGAGCGATGCGAAGACAACGGCAACGACGAGCATCGCCGCGACAAGCTTCGCTGCGACATCGCGAACCCCGTGATCGGCCCATTGAAACGTATGGCTGCCGCCGCGCTTCGACGCCGCAGCCAAATGGTTCGTGATCATCATCATCCACATATCCATGACACATCGCCTTTCTCGACCCGCGGAGACCGGCGCGGAACCGGGCGAGGCAATTTTCCTGCCTCGCCGGGTAGTCGACGCGGCTGCCGGCAAATCGACATCACCGAGAAAATTTCTTCCTTCAGGTGCGGAAGGTGCGGTTTGCGGAATTGCGCCACGAATTGTTAGGCTCGTTGTCGAATTCCGCCTCCGCCGGGCGACTAGGTGTGTCTCGACACCTATTCACGAGGGCAAACGATGAATTCACGAGGGCAAACGATGAAATACGCTTTGCTGGTATATCTCGAGGAAGCCAAGTTCGACGTCATGACGCAGCGCGAGCGGGACAGTTACGTCAACGCCTCGCTGGACCATGACGCAGAACTCAAGCGCAGCGGCCACCTCATCATGGCGCAGGCGCTCAAGACGCCGCCGCATGCGGTCAGCGTGCGGAAGCGCGACGGCAAGGTGAGCGTCACCGACGGGCCGTTCGCCGAAACCAAGGAACATCTCGGCGGCTTCGTGCTGATCGAGGCGCGCGACCTCAACGAGGCTATCAAAATCGCCAGCGATGATCCGCTGGCGCGGGTCGGCACCATTGAGGTGCGGCCGTTCGAGGAACTCACCTATATCGACATTTCGGAGGAGGCGGCGCGATGAAATATCTGTGTCTGGTGCATATAGACGGGGAAGCGATCGGGAAGCTCGACGAGGCGCAGGGCAAGGACCTTGATCGCCGCTCGATCGAATATGACGCGGCGCTCGAGCGCCGCGGCAAGTACATCACATCCGACGCCCTGCGAGGACCGGAAACGGCCAAGATCGTTCGCGCGAGGGGCGGCAAGGTGTCGACCACCGACGGGCCCTATGCCGAGACCAAGGAACATCTGGGCGGGTTCATCCTGATCGATGCGTCCGGCATGGACGAGGCGGTGGAAATCGCCGCCAACATTCCGGTGGGGCAGTACGGGACGATCGAGGTGCGGCCCATCATGCAGATCGACCTGGACCGGAAATGAACGAGGCGCGCGGCATCGAACGGACGGTGGAAGCCGTCTACCGTTCCGAGTCCCGCCGCGTGCTTGCCACGCTGATCCGCCTGCTCGGCGATTTCGATCTGGCTGAAGAAGCCTTGCACGATGCGTTCGCCTCGGCGTCGGAGCAATGGCGGCGAGACGGCGCGCCGGCCAATCCGCGCGCTTGGCTGGTCTCGGCCGGCCGGTTCAAGGCGATAGACCGCTTGCGCCGCCGCGCCCGCTTCGACGGCTCGCTGACCGAGCTTGCCGAACGGCTTGACGCCGAGAACCAGGATACCGCGACGCGGGAGGCGGAAGAGATTGAGGACGACCGCTTGCGGCTGATCTTCACCTGCTGCCATCCGGCGCTGCCGCCCGACGCCCAGCTTGCGCTGACGCTGCGCGAAGTCTGCGGCCTGACCACCGAGGAGATCGCGCGCGCCTTCCTCACCGCCGCGCCGACGCTGGCGCAGCGCATCGTGCGCGCCAAGACAAAGATCCGCGACGCCGGAATTCCTTACGAAGTGCCCTCGCTGGCCGATCTGCCGGACCGGCTGGATAGCGTTCTCCACACCATCTACCTGGTGTTCAACGAGGGCTATTCGGCGTCCTCCGGTGCTTCGCTCACCCGGCAAGATCTTTCGGGAGAGGCGATCCGGCTCGGACGGCTGCTGGTCGATTTACTGCCGGAGCCGGAAGCGATCGGGCTTGTGGCGCTGATGCTGCTGCAGGAGTCGCGCCGCGCCGCGCGGACATCTCCTTCCGGGGAACTGGTGCTGCTCGCCGACCAGGATCGCGCCCTGTGGAACAGGGAGCAGATCGAGGAAGGGACGGCGCTGCTCGAGCGCGCGCTGGCTTCGCGCCGCTTCGGCCCCTACACGCTGCAGGCGGCGATCGCTGCGGTTCACGCCAATGCGCCCGACGCGGCGGCGACCGACTGGGGCGAAATCGCCGGCCTCTACGACATATTGCTCAAGGCCGACTTGTCGCCGGTCATTGCCCTGAACCGCGCCGCGGCAGTAGCGATGCGCGACGGTCCGGCGGCGGGCCTCGAGCTTATCGACGCGATCTTCGCGCGCGACGAACTCCTGGATTATCATCTGGCGCATTCGGCGCGCGCCGATCTATGCCGGCGTCTCGGCAGAAGCGCCGATGCGCGCGCATCCTACGTGAAGGCACTGTCGCTTACCCATCAGGAGCCCGAGCGTCGCTTCATCGAGCGACGGCTGGCGGAACTGGGAGGATAGAACGCATCAGGGGCGCCGCGAGGCGCCCCTGATGCAAGGCCGTGGATGGCCGTCACACGATGATGACGACGATCTTGAGCGTGTCGGGCTCGACGATCACGATGCGGCCGTCGGCCAGAATGAAGTACAGATAGCCTTCGTATTCCGGCACGATCCGCACGATCCGAGGCGGCAGCGGATGAACCTCGATGGTTCTCGGCACTGCGACGCCCACATCGATGTCGAAATCGATGCGGTCGACCGCGACCGGCTCGACATCCACTTCCTGAACGACCTGCTTGATTTCGGTCTTCTGCTCGACCGTTACCTCGGCAGGCGCGATGGCGCCGGTCTCGGTCTCATCCTGGCTGTCGGCAGGCTGCTCGGTCTGGGCGGTGCCTTCCGTCTCGGCCTCGCCTTCGGGCTGCTCGGTTTGGGCAGTGCCTTCAGTAGGCTCTTCAGCAGGAGCTTCCGCCTGGCCTTCGGCTGGCTCTTCCGTGGTCGCTCCGGCCTGACCCTCGGTTTGGGTCTCGGTTCCAGTCGCGGCCTGACCTTCCGCCGGTTCCTCGGTGGTGGCCCCAGCCTGGCCTTCGGTTTCAGTCTCGGTGGTCGCACCGGCCTGGCCTTCAGGCGGCTTCTTTATCGTTGTTTCAGCCTGACCTTCCGCGGTCGCGCCGGCCTGGCCCTCCGCAGGCTGTTCCGTGGTGGCCCCAGCCTGGCCTTCCATCTGCGCGCCCCCCGCGCCCGGGCATTCGGAGCCGGGCGGGCATTCGGTCTGGGCGCCCGTCGAGGCGCCGGCTTGGCCTTCGTACTGGGTCTGTGCGAGAACTGCGCCGGGAGCGATCCCGAGGCCGAGAATAATCGCGCTTCTGACGATGATGCTTTTCATCAAAAGTCTCCTAGAAGTTCAACGTCCCGTCGAGGGTCAAAACACCTCCTCGTCCGCTTTGTTCCGAAATTCCTAATGCAAAGCCGGACTGCGAGAAGCCGCGGCCAAGAAAAAGCGCCGCCCCGGAGGCGGCGCTTTCAAGCTAAAAATGCGCCGATCGACCGGCTCAGAACAGCCCTTCGATCTGGCCCGTCTCGTTGAGGAAGATCTTCTCGGAGGAGGGTGTTTTGGGCAGGCCGGGCATGGTCATCACCTCGCCGCAGATCACCACGATGAAGCCGGCGCCGGCCGAGAGCCGCACTTCGCGCACCGGCACGGTATGGCCGGTCGGCGCGCCGCGCAGATTGGGGTCGGTGGAGAAGGAGTACTGCGTCTTGGCCATGCACACCGGCAGCTTGCCGTAGCCGGCGGCCTCCCACTGGTGCAACTGGTCGCGCACGCTCTTGTCGGCGATCGCCTCGTCGCCGCGATAGATGCGCTTGACGATGGTGTTGATCTTGTCGAACAGCTTCATGTCGTCCGGGTAGAGCGGCGCGAATTGCGAGCCGCCCGACTCGGCCAGCGACACCACCTTGTGGGCCAGATGCTCGATGCCTGCCGAGCCGTGCGCCCAGTGTTTGCACAGGATCGCTTCCTCGCCCATCGAGGCGACGAACTCCTTGACCGCCTGGATCTCGGCCTCGGTGTCGGAGTGGAAGTGGTTGATGGCGACCACCGCCGGCACGCCGAACTGCTTCACATTCTCGATGTGGCGGCCGAGATTGGCGCAGCCCTTCTTCACCGCCGCGACATTCTCCGCGCCGAGGTCTTCCTTCTTGACGCCGCCATTCATCTTGAGCGCCCGCACCGTGGCGACGATCACCGCCGCCGCCGGCTTCAGGCCGGCCTTGCGGCACTTGATGTCGAAGAATTTTTCCGCGCCGAGGTCGGCGCCGAAGCCGGCTTCCGTCACCACATAATCGGCGAGCTTCAGCGCCGTCGTGGTCGCCACCACCGAGTTGCAGCCATGCGCGATGTTGGCGAACGGGCCGCCATGCACGAAGGCCGGATTGTTCTCCAGCGTCTGCACCAGGTTGGGCTGCATGGCGTCCTTCAGGAGCACGGCCATCGCGCCGTCCGCCTTGAGGTCGCGGGCATAGACCGGCGTCTTGTCGCGGCGGTAGGCGACGATGATGTCGCCGAGGCGCTTTTCCAGGTCCTTCAGATCTGTCGCCAGGCACAGGATCGCCATCACCTCGGAGGCGACGGTGATGTCGAAGCCGGCCTCGCGCGGAAAGCCGTTGGCGACGCCGCCGAGCGAGCAGAGGATTTCGCGCAGCGCCCGGTCGTTCATGTCCATGACGCGCCGCCAGGCGACGCGGCGGATGTCGATGCCGAGATCGTTGCCCCAGTAGATGTGGTTGTCGATCAGCGCCGACAGCAGATTGTGGGCGGTGGTGATGGCGTGGAAATCGCCGGTGAAGTGGAGGTTCATGTCCTCCATCGGCACGACCTGGGCGTAGCCGCCGCCGGCCGCGCCGCCCTTGACGCCGAAATTGGGTCCGAGCGAGGCTTCGCGGATGCACACGATCGCCTTTTTGCCGATGCGGTTCAGGCCGTCGCCGAGGCCGACCGTCGTGGTCGTCTTGCCTTCGCCGGCCGGCGTCGGGTTGATCGCGGTGACCAGGATCAGCTTGCCGTCGCGGTTGCCCTTCACCGACCTGATGAAGTCGGCCGAGACCTTCGCCTTGTCGTGGCCGTAAGGCAGGAGGTGTTCGTGCGGAATGCCGATCTTGGCGCCGATCTCCTGGATCTGCTTCTTGTCGGCGCCGCGCGCGATCTCGATGTCGGATTTTACTTCGGCCATGGCGGTTCCCCCGGGCGTTGTGGTGAGGCTCGCGCCGCAGAGCGGCGCTTCTGTTGGGCGCATAGAAGCCCGACCGCTTGCTGCCGCGCCGTCTCAAAACAGTCGGAGAATGCGCGAAAAGCGACAGGGGACGGAGGGGAGTAGGGAGTGGGCAGTAGGCAGTAGGGGAATGGCGAATAGCGAACAGCACATTGCCTGCTGCCTATTGTCCACGCCCTTCTTTTCTCACCGATCCAGCACCGACCGGACCTCGACCAGGTTCGACCGCACCCTGAGGACGTAGAAGCCCATCGTGGTAAGGTGGGTTGGCATGATCCAGCCATCCTCGCGGCCGTTGGAAATGATGAAAGGCCGGATCGCGAGAGCGGCCTTGAGCTGTCCTTCGACGTTGTTCCACAGGGGGCCAAGTTCGCGCGAGTCGATGACCTGCCTGAAATCATGGCGGGCGGCGGTGAGGATGCCGTAATAACCGTAGAGCTGGCCGTAGGCGAACCAGAACCGGTCGTCGGCTCGCGTATCGAACCAGCCGCTGTTGTAGTTCTGCGAACGGTCCCTGATCATGTCCGAGGTCGAGCCTATGTCACTGGCGATGCGGTCGACGAACTGCACCAGATTGTCCGCCCGCGCATTGAATACCACTTCGCACTTCTGCAGCCGGTCGTTGAAGGCGCGCAGGCTGCGCGCGGCTGTGCGATAGAAGCTCGGCGTCGGCGTCTTCGGCCCGAACGGGCTGATGCCGAAATACCATGTCTCCTCGTCGAAGGTGATCGCACCGCGCGCGTCCTGCAGGTTCTGGTCTATCTGGCTGGTGCCGCGAACGCGGCCCAGCGTGTCCACCAGTTCCACGGAAGTCCGGCGGATCGCTTGATTGACCCCGCGCTGGAAGGAGGCCTTGTTGTCGAGGAACGGCGTGCGGTCCCAATCCATGCCGAAGAGCCCCAGCTTGTAGAGGATCATCGACGAAATCCAGGCATTCTGGTTGACGTTGAAGTCGATGAGATCGGCGGCCACCTGGGTGATTGCTGAGGTGGTGCAGGTCTTGACCTCGCCCTCGACGTCGGCGGCGCCCTCGACCGGCGCAGTGGCGGAAGGAGCGGGCTGCGCCGGGGCTTGCGTGAAATTATACGCTTCGGCGTAGGTCGGGTTGAAATTGGTCCAGACCTGGGTGTTCCAGATGAAATATCCGTAGAGGCCGATCAGCACCAGCAGCGCCAGGCCGAGCACCGCCTTCAGGATCCAGCCGCGCTGCGTGTACCAGCGCCCGGCCCACATGAACGGCCACAGGATGACGCCGATGACCAGCCCGATGCCGCGCCCGATCCATTGGAAAATCCGGGTGAAGAAGTTCACGATCGGATCAAGCATGCCACCCCCTCGGTCTTTTTAATCGGTCAGGCCGTAGAGGCGCGCCCGGAACGCCTCCTTGTCTTTCAGATATGTAGTTTTCAGCGTGTTCACAACATGGCGTCGCCATGCCTCGCCGAATTGCTCGTAATCCTTGTAGAAGCCCTGCTTGTTGAAGACGTAGCGAGACACGAAGTCGGCCGGCACGAAATCCGAGATCAGCCGGTTGGTCAGCCAGGCGTCGGGATGGTCGGGCTTGGCGCGCACCACCAGGAAGCGATGCTGCGGATTGACTTCGTTGATCTTCAACTGGCCGAGCTGCGCGATCTCGCGCTTGGCGGCGTTGAGGAAGGGGAAGGTGCCGTTCTTGTTGATGAGTTCGGCGTGGCTATGGATCCAGGTTTGCAGCCAGACGCGGTCGAACTTGCCGGGATCGACGTTCGGCTCGACATCACGGATCAGCGCGCCGATCGCCATTTCGGCGCGGTGCTCGAGATAGTTCGAACTCTCGATCCAGGACGCCCGCGGCAGCTCGATGCGCCCGGTCGAGGCGAGGAAACGGAACACGCGGTCGGCGTCGCGGATTGACAGATAGCTCACCTGCCAGGGCCGCGAGCGGCGGAAGCCGGGGGCTCCCGGATCGCTGACCACCGTCGTCATGTCCTTGTCGATGAAGACATAGAGCCCGCCGAAATGGCTGGTCCAGAAGGCGTTGTGGCGGAAGATCACCTGGTCCGGCACCAGCGCGTTCTCGCGGATGTCGCCCGTCACCTTGGCGAGTTCCACCATCCGCTCCAGCATCTTGTTGTCGCGCCAGGCGTCCGGCTCCTGCTTCAACCGGTCGACCAGCGTCGCAAGCTCGGAGGCCTTGCCGAGCACGTCCTCGGCCGACAGGACCCGGAACTCGACCTGGTTGATGGAAATCAGGTCCTCGATGTCCTCGACCCTGGAAACCGAATCCTCGATCTCGCCGTAGATCACGTCCTTGATGGTCAGCGCGTCGATGGCGCGCGAGTTTTTCGCGAAGAACTCGTAGACCAGCTGCGAGGTGTTGGAGAACGCCGTGTGCACCACCGGCAGGTCTGCCTGCGCCGGGGTCAGAATGATGAAGCGGCGGTTGACCTGGTTTGGGTCGAGATAGTGCGGGTCGCCCAGTTCCTCGGCAATCTGGGGCGAGAATCCCGTGCGGTCGATGTCGAATTTCTCGAGCTTGGTGGGCTTTAGCCCGAACGCCTTCAACGCCTTGTTGTAGCGCTCGATCAGATGCGGCTCCTCGACCGGCAGCAGCCGCCCGTAGATCAATTCGTTGGCGCGCAGGAGTTCCACTATTCCTTCTCCCCATTCACGGGGGAGGAAACAGGACTACGCATTCCACGTCCCCTTCGCCTTCAACTCCTCCATCTCGCGCGCGGCGCGCTCGCGCAGCCGGGCGTCGCGCAGCATCTTCGATACCGCCGCATCGTCGGAGCGGTCCGAATAGCGGAATTCGGAATCCGCGTAGCGGTTGATCTCCTGCATGACCATGTCCATCGAGAACGGTCCGCGCAGTTCCTCGATCATAGCTTTCTTCTCGTCATAGCCCTTGCGCATGAAGGCTTCCGGCTTTTCGAACCAGTCGTCGGGCAGCTCGATGTCCATCGCCCGCATCTTGATCGCGTCGGTGACGTTCTTGATGGCGCGGCCGGTGAAGCGCGGCTCTGCCTCCTTGATCATGTGCAGGTAGGCGCCGACATCGGCCATGGTCTTGGGTTCGCCGTTCTCCTTCATGAAGCGCTCATAGACCCTCGCCAGCCCGTCCTCCTGCGGCTTGGAATGTGCCTCGTACGCATCCTCCACCGCGCGTTGAATCTCCTGCGCCGCGTAGAGGTCGTGGTCGCCGAGATCAATCTTGTGGTTCTTGCCCGCCAGCAGGACGAAAATGTCTATGTAGTCCTCGCGCGTCTGCGGTCCGTCGACCATCCAGCGAGCGCCGGCGCGCTGGCGCAGCGCATCGTCGACGTTTTCGGGATGGTTGGAGAACATGCCGAAGGAGCAATTGCCGCGAACGACGGTCGACGCGCCGCCAAAACTCTCCATCAAAACGCCGGTGATTTCCTGCTGGCCGGCCGACGCGCGGTCGTCGGAGCGCTTGGCCGCGACCTGGTCGATGTCGTCGATGGTGCCGAAGCCGATGGCGCGCGGGTTCAGCACATTGTTGATGAACTGCTTGCAGCTCTGGCCGGACTTGCCCTGATAGGACGAGATCTGGTCGACGCCGAAATTCTCGTAGACGAACGGATAGCCGGCGACCTGGCAGTAGCCGTGCACAAGTCCGGCGATCATCTGGATCAGCGTCGTCTTGCCGGTGCCCGGCGCCCCGTCGCCGATGAAGGTGAACAGGAAGCCGCCGAGCTCGACGAAAGGGTTCAGCTCGCGGTCGAAATCGTAGGCCATCAGCATCTTGGAGAGTTTTACGGCCTGGTATTTGGCGATGTGGTTGCCGACGACCTCCTCGGGCTTCTTGAAGGTCATCACCAGCGGCTTCGACTTCTTGCCCGGCGCGACATCGAAGCCATCCACTGTGAAATCGTCGCTCTCGATGCGGATATGCGCGTTCTCGAAAACACCAAGCCCATCGAAGCGGTTCTTGCGCGTCAACAGCCCCTCGATCGCGATACGGGCGAAAGCGCGGGCGCGCGTCATCAGGTCGGCGTCGTCCTTTGCGCCGGTGATCGCCCGATCGAGGCCGGCGATCAGCGATTTCAGCGCGTCCTGCGGCGTGTCGAAAAGGAAGTCCGGCTCCTTGATATCGTTGGGCGGCTCCCCGTCGCCGTCGATCAACTGCGCCAGGTAGGATGCGAAGCTGAATGCCGAAACATAGGCCGACGCCGAGAGCAGCTTCTTGAACTGCGCGGCCTCATCGCCTTCGAGCGGCGCGCGTGCATTCTTGGCCTGCAGGCTTTCGAGGTCGTTGCCGCGCGCAAACACTTCGGCAATGGCGAGCGCCACCGACAGGCCGCGCCGGGCGCGATAGAGCAAGGCGTGCTGGCCGATCGTCATGAGCTGGTCGCCGGGCCGGACCGCGGCGACGGTCTTCGACAGCTCGATCTCGCGGGTTTTGCGCACCGAACCGGCCGAAACCGTGGAAACGAAACGCCGCCCGGTGCCGGCGAGAGCGGTGCCGGACTGTCCGCTCCCATCCTCCAGCACGACGATGCGTGTGATCATCGACTGTGCGGTGGGGCGATGCTTCTCAATGTCCGCTTCGGGAATCGTGGTCAGGCCGGTGTCCATGAAGGGTCCCTAACTTGATTGGTCGCAACGCCGATCTGGCCGCAAAAACTCACACATCTGAAATCACCCGGCCCTTTGACAGGATGTGGACCTTGTAGCCGAGAAAAATCTTCTGCGCCTCGCCCGCGGCGTAGAGCGCCTGGTAGGCCTCGTGCGGAACCAGCGCGTGCTTCTGATAACTCGACACGCCCTGGCGGGCGGCTTCGAGATCGTCGGTGTTGATGTAGAATTCCTCGGTCGCCGGCTCGCTCGACCACAGGCCCTTGCGCCCCGGCCGCTCGCCCTTCGAGTAGATCTCCTGGATCGTCCAGGTCAGCAGCCAGGCGTTTTCCTGTTTGCGCACCTTGGAGAGCACGTCGGCCACCGCCGAATTGTGCTCGGTGATGCCGGCCGAATAGAACGGCCCGAGCACCACGCGCCGGAGCTGCTTGGGATGCAGTTCGGGAAAATCCTTGTCGAGATTGGAAGCGATGGTCGCCGGCGACAGCGTATAGGCCGAGTTCTTCTCGGTGAAATCGTCGAAGCGGTGGGCAAGCTCGGGATTGAGCAGCCCGTCGACGGGCAGCGGGATCTCGACTTTCTCGCTAAGCTTGCCGTCGCTGCCGACCAGTTGCTTGACCATCGCCTCGGACGAATCCTCGACCGTGGCCATATAAATCAGCGGCAGGTTGGCCGTGCCGTCGAACGACGCCCAATGCACGAGGTAATACGGCCGGAAGGTTTTTGGATTGACCGATACCTTTGCCGTCTGCGCCAGCAGGAATGGCCCGAACACGACGCCGTCCTTGACGTCTTCCAGATAGAGCCGCTCGGCCATCGATTTCTGGAGGGCCGACGGGAACTCCTTGTGGCGCAGGATGAAGTCGGCCATCTCGACACGCAGTTCGCCGGGTTCGGGTATGCCGGCCAGGCGCTTCGCGGCCGTGCGGCGGTCGTTCTCGAGCTCCAGTATATTCTGGTAGACCGGAAAGCCGCTTTCGGCGCGCGAGATCCTGAATTTGTCCATGAAGCCCAGCCGGTTTTCCCAGCAGGCAAAGGATTTTTCCAGGCGCGCAATGTATTCGGCGACCACCTTGGCGACGATGCCATGCCGGTAGAGCGG
Organism: Mesorhizobium sp. WSM2240; assembly: GCF_040438645.1. Taxonomy (NCBI): domain Bacteria; kingdom Pseudomonadati; phylum Pseudomonadota; class Alphaproteobacteria; order Hyphomicrobiales; family Phyllobacteriaceae; genus Mesorhizobium; species Mesorhizobium sp. WSM2240. The sequence goes on along the minus strand of NZ_CP159253.1, from coordinate 4,068,987 downwards.
CGAGCGGTCGTCGCGCATGAAGATTTCCAGCCCCGAGAGCGCGGCGCGAATGGCCTCGAAATAGCGGGCGGCTGGGTCAGAGGAGGTCATTCTGCAAATTCGTCCGATAGTCCCTTTGCCGCTAGGGCTGTACATAATCCGACGCGTTGTGCTTCCTCAGCACCTCCTCGAAGCGTCGCGCGAACGCATCGTCGGCGAGCTTCTTGCGGCGTTGTATGTCGGCGGTCGCGACCATGTTCTTCTCGTGCAGTTCGAGCAGGTCGCCGATGTGCTTCTGCGCCGCCGCGCCGATGCCGGCCATGGTCTCTTCTGCGGTGTTGTCGACCTGGCTGCCCAGCGTGTTGATCTTGTGGGCGACGTCCTGCTGCGCGGCCGTCTTCAAACTGTCCTCCAAAGCCTTGTAGAGCACGATACGCTGTTCGGTATCGATGGTCAGCTTGTTGATCAGAGTGTTCTGCGCGGCGATCTGGTTATTCAGCGAATCCACGAAGGTCTGGAACATGGAGGTGTAGCGCTCCAGCGTCTGGCTTTCGGCCAGAAGCTCCTGCTCCTTCGCCTGCCTCTCATTGTATTCCGTCGCGAGCTTGGAGCGCTCGCCCTCGAGCTGGGTGCGCTCGGTCTGGCTCGTGGAAGCCGCGATCCTGTTCTCGATGTCGAGCAGCATCGGGTTCAACTCCTCGATGCGCTTCTGCACCGAGGTCAGGTTCCCAATGGTCGCCTTGCGGCGCTCGATGACCTGCGCAAGGCTCGCTTCGGAGGTGGCGTAGCGCTGCTCCAGAACCTGCTTTTGCGCCTTCAGTATGCCGACGATGGTGTCGGACTTCGACAGCAGTTCCTGCAGGTTTCCGGCCAGCGACATGTTGCGGACGCGGTCGGTGCGCATGCGCTGCTTGGATCCGTCCGAGAAGATGCCGACGAAGGTTTCCCACCCGGTAAAACTCTTCATGTTCTCGAACTCGGTGCCGAAAACATTTGTGGCGTCTTCCAGCCCGATGATCAGGTCGGCGATGTTGCCTTCCATCACCTTCTGCTGCTTCAGAACATCTTCGATGCGGGCGTTTTCGATGTCGAAATCGGCCTGACCGATCTTCTGGTCGGTCCTTGCAAATTTTTCCAGCACCACGGCCGATTGATCGATCTTGGAGCGCATCTCCTCGACGACCTGCTTTGTCTTGGCAATTTCGGCATCGAAATTCTGCAGTGTCGCCATAGTGGTCCCTCCAGCCTCGGCTTCAGATCGTCGGGCGAATATAGGCAGCACGCATGGCGATTGAAAGACGGGAAGAAAAGGGCGCATCGGGATTTGCCGACCGCGCGTTCGCCCGCCGTCGCGCAGCGAACAGGAGTTTGTCGCCTATGGAAAAGTCGGCGGCGTCGCCTGCGCGGTCATCGCGCTTGAAACCGCGCCAAAATGGTGTTTGGCTGCCGTAACTCGAGCGGTAGAAGAAAACGCAATTTCCGCTTTGCCGACAGATCACAATGGGAGAATACAGATGTCGCGTATGAAAACATTCGCCGCAGCGCTCGGCCTGACGGCGATGCTCTGGTCGGGCGCAGCCCTTGCCGCCGATCCGGAAAGCTGCAAGCAGGTCCGCTTCGCCGATGTCGGCTGGACTGACATCACCGCCACCACAGCGACGGCCAGCGTCATCCTCGAGGCGCTCGGCTACGAGCCGGACGTGCAGGTGCTTTCGGTGCCTGTCACCTATACGTCGCTCGCCAACAAGGACGTCGATGTATTCCTCGGCAACTGGATGCCGACCATGGAAGCAGACATCAAGCCCTATCTCGAAGCCAAGACGGTCGAGACGATCGTCACCAATCTCGAAGGCGCGAAATACACGCTCGCCGTGCCGCAGCACACTTATGACGCCGGTCTCAAGAGCTTCGAGGACATCGCCAAGTTCAAGGACAAGCTCGACGGCAAGATCTACGGCATCGAAGCCGGCAATGATGGCAACCGGCTGATCCTCGACATGATCGACGCCGACAAGTTCGGCCTCAAGGGTTTCGAGCTCGTCGAAAGCTCGGAGGCCGGCATGCTGTCGGCGGTACAGAAGGCGGCGTCGTCTGGCGAGGACGTGGTCTTCCTCGGCTGGGAGCCGCATCCGATGAACGCCAACATCGAGATGGCCTACCTGTCGGGCGGTGATGAGGTATTCGGTCCGAATTTCGGCGGCGCCACCGTCCACACCAACGTGCGCGCGGGCTACACCACCGAATGCCCGAATGTCGGCGCGCTGCTCAAGAATATGGTTTTCTCGCTCGAGATGGAAAACGAGATCATGGGCGCGATTCTCAATGACGGCGCCGACCCGAAGGACGCCGCCACCGCCTGGCTGAAGGCCAATCCGGACGCGGTCACGCCCTGGCTGGAGGGTGTGACGACTTTCGACGGCGGCGATGCTGCCGCGGCCGTGAAGGCGGCGCTCGAAAGCTGAGAATTTAACGACCGGCGCGAACAGCAAGAAAGCTGCACGCTGACAATCCCCTCTCCCCGTTCTGAGCTTGTCGAAGGATCACGGGGAGGGGGTAAGGGTGAGGGACGGCGCAACCGTCTCCAAATTGAGAGGGTGCATGGATCCGATTTCCGCTTTTTTCGCCAGCTTCAAGATTCCGGTCGGCCGCTGGGGCAAGGCCTTCTTCGATTTCCTGACCACCAATTTCGAATGGTTCTTCGATTCCATCGCCGACGCGCTGACCGTCGTGCTCGACGGGCTGGTCGATTTTCTGCTGATGATCCCGCCGGTTCTGCTCGTGGCGGCCATCGCCGCGCTTGCCTGGTATCTGCAGCGCTCCTGGAAGCTTGCGCTCGGCGTCGCTATCGGCCTGCTCTTCATCGTCAACCAGAATCTCTGGAAGGAAACCGTCGAAACGCTGGTGCTGGTCGTGGCCGCCGCCGCCGCCTCCATGGCGATCGGCGTGCCGATCGGCATATGGGCAGCCCATAGCGCGCGCGCCTACCGATATCTGCAGCCAGTGCTCGACCTGATGCAGACCATGCCGACCTTCGTCTATCTGATCCCGGTGCTCATCCTGTTCGGCCTGGGCATCGCGCCCGGCCTCATCGTCACTGTCATCTTTGCAGCGCCCGCGCCGATCCGCCTCACCTATCTCGGCATCACCTCGGTGCCCAGGCCGATGATCGAGGCCGGCGAAGCGTTCGGCGCCACCAAGCGCCAGCTTCTGTGGAAGGTCGAGCTGCCGGCGGCACTCCCCACCATCATGGCCGGGCTCACTCAGTGCATCATGCTGTGCCTCTCAATGGTGGTCATCGCGGCGCTGATCGGCGCGAACGGCCTCGGCAAGCCGGTGGTGCGGGCGCTGAACTCTGTCAACATCCCGCTTGGGCTGGAAGCCGGCCTCGCCATCGTGGTGCTCGCCATCATCCTCGACCGGATGAGCCGCATCGGCGCGGGAGACGCCAAATGAAGCCCGCCGTCGAGTTCCGCGACGTTGACATCGTCTTCGGCGATGACAAGGAGCGCGCGCTGGCGATGATCGACCGCGGCGCGACCCGCCAGGAGATACTGGAGAAGACCGGCACCGTGCTCGGCTGCGCCGGCGCCGGACTCACCGTCAACGAGGGCGAGATCTCCGTCCTGATGGGCCTCTCCGGCTCGGGCAAGTCGACTTTGCTGCGCGCCGTCAACGGCCTCAACAAGGTCGCTCGCGGCCAGGTGATCGTGCATGACGGCGAGTGGTCGGCCGATGTCGTCTCCTGCGGCGACGACCAGCTCCGGAAAATCCGCCGCGAATGCGTCGCCATGGTGTTCCAACAGTTCGCGCTGTTGCCCTGGCGCACCGTCGCTGAAAATGTCGGCTTCGGCCTGGAGCTTTCCGGCGTGCCGGAAGCCGAGCGCAAGGCGCGCGTCGAGCAGCAGCTCAAGCTCGTCGGCCTCGACCAGTGGGCGCAGAAATACGCCCATGAGCTTTCCGGCGGCATGCAGCAGCGCGTCGGGCTTGCCCGCGCCTTCGCCACCGAAGCGCCGATCCTTCTGATGGACGAGCCGTTCTCCGCGCTCGACCCGCTGATCCGCACGAAGCTGCAGGACGAGCTGCTGCAGCTTCAGACGACCTTGAAGAAGACCATCATCTTCGTCTCCCACGACCTGGAGGAGGCGCTGAAGATCGGCAACACCATCACCATCATGGAAGGCGGCCGCATCGTCCAGACCGGCGCTCCGGAAGACATCGTTCTCAAGCCGGCCAACGACTATGTTCGCGACTTCATCGCCAATGTGAACCCGCTTTCGGTGCTCACCGCCTGGAACGTGATGCGCGACCGCCGCGACCTCGAGCCGGCGGGCGAGGGCGGCTGGATCTGGCTCGACCGGCGCCAGACCACGCGCTTCAGGATCGATACGGACGGGCTGGTTGCGGCGGCCGAGCGTGATGGCCGGCCAGCGGTGTGGGTCTCGTGCGACGACATTGAGCGCGTGCCCGACGACGCTCCCCATGTCTTCTGGGCCAAGCCCGGCACGACGCTGAAGACGGTGATGCTCGCCATGCACCGCTCGCAGACCGCGCCTGTTGCGATCTTCGACGAAAGCTCCCGCTTCATCGGCTCCATCGGGGTGCGGGACGTGCTGAGCGCAGTGCTGAGGCGGTAGCTGCCTAGCAGAACCTGGGTTCCTTGTCCCCATGGGGCGAAAGCAGCGATGCAGCTCTCTTCTCCCCCGCAGGAAGATGAGGGGCGGCGCCGGCATCGCAGAAGAAATCAGCATCGGACCAGAACGATCGCCGCACTTGAACTCCTCGGCCTCCCGGTCCACCCTCCGCACATGCCCGACTTCCTCTTCACCGGCCCCCACGACGCCAAAACCGCCATTCTCCTCGCCCACGGCGCGGGCGCACCGATGGATTCGGCCTGGATGAATGCATTCGCCGACCGTCTCGCGGCAAAAGACATCCGCGTCGCCCGTTTCGAATTTTCCTACATGGCCGCCCGCCGCACGGGCGAGGGGCGAAAGCCGCCGCCGCGCGCAGAGACGCTGCTTGGCGAATACCGAGCCGCCGCCGATGCAATCGGGGCGGGGACGAAACTGTTCATCGGCGGCAAGTCGATGGGCGGACGCGTGGCGAGCATGGTCGCCGACGCGCTCTATGCGGAGAAGAAGATCGCCGGCCTCGTCTGCCTGGGTTACCCGTTCCACCCGCCGGGCAGTCCGGAAAAGCTGCGCACCGCCCATCTCGAAAAGCTCGTTGCACCGACGCTGATCTGCCAAGGCGAGCGCGACCCGTTCGGCACTCGCGATGAGGTTGCTGGCTACAAGCTGTCCCCGGCGATCACGCTTCACTGGCTGGAAGACGGCGATCACGATTTGAAGCCGCGGAAGGACTCCAGGGCGACGGGAAAGGGCAATCTCGACGCGGCGGCGGAGCGGATCGTGGGATGGGTGGCAGCCGGTTGACGGGCGAATACTGACCCTCTCCGGAGTTCAGACGCCGGCAGGCGCGGTCGTTCGGAGTGGGGAGGCACAAAGGCTTTGTCCTCTCCCATGCTACCTGGCGAACTTCCGCGCGCCGGCGACGCACAGGATGACGGCGACGGTCACCACAAGCATCGCCGGCGTCACCGGCTCGCTGAGCAGCATCGCGGCGATCGCCAGTCCGAAAAAAGGCTGCAGGAGCTGCAACTGACCCACGGCTGCGATGCCTCCTTGCGCGAGGCCGCGATACCAGAACACGAAGCCAACCAACATGCTGAACACCGAGACATAGGCGAGGCCGATCCAGGCGGGGGATTCGATACCGGAGAACGACGGCGGCATGTAAGCCCATGCCAGCCCGCTCATGATCGGCAGCGACAGCGCCAACGCCCAGGAGATGACCTGCCAGCCGCCGAGCGTTCGGGACAGCCTCGCGCCCTCGGCATAACCCAGCCCGCAAGCGATGATTGCCGCAAGCATCAGCGCATCGCCGATACCCGATGCGGCGAGCCCTTGCGACATGGCGAAGCCCGCCACCAGCGCACTACCGAGCACGGAGAATAGCCAGAATGCAGGCTTCGGCCGCTCGCTTCCGAGAACGACGCCGAAGATCGCCGTCGCCAGCGGCAGCAAGCCGATAAAAACGATCGAATGCGCGGACGTCACGTGCTGCAGCGCCAATGCAGTCAACAAGGGAAAGCCGACTACGACACCGAGCGCGACGACCGCCAGGGAGGCGATGTCGCGGCGGGTGGGACGCTTTTGCCTGAATGCAATCAGCAGGGCGAGCGCCAGCGCACCGGCGATCGCCGCCCGCGCCACGGTCAGGAAAACGGGGTCGAACTGCATCACGGCAACACGCGTGGCGGGAAGCGACCCGCTGAAGATCACCACGCCGATGAAACCGTTGATCCACCCGGCCGCTGTCCGGTCCATGTTCCGATCCTTCGATTTGGCCCGCATGTCTCGCACTCGATGCGGTCTGGGGCGGGGCCCTCGTCGAAAGAGCAACGCCGCCGCACGGGGGTGTGCGAATTCTTATCGGCTCCGGCGGCTGGCGCAGCCAGTAACGGTTCAGTACAATTCTGCCAAACTGTTATGCTCGAAGGTGCAGTACGGATGGAAGAACAGGCAGCGGCAGGCACCCGTGTCGATATGGTCATGGCGGCGATCCGCCAGCGTATCGCCGGACGCAGCCTGACGGTCGGTGCGAGGCTGCCCTCGATCCGGAAATTCGCCGCGGCGCTGAAGGTTTCGCCTTCGACCGTCGTTGATGCTTACGAACGCCTGGCTGCGGAGGGAGCGATCCGCTCACGGCCAGGCTCCGGATTCTACGTCGCTGACCAGGGAACTCCGCTGTCGCTCTCGGAGATCGGTCCCAAGGTCGACCGTGCGGTCGACCCCTTCTGGGTCTCGCGGCAGTCGTTGGAATCAAGCGACGGCGTCCTTAAGCCCGGTTGCGGCTGGCTTCCGTCGTCATGGCTGCCGGAGGAAGGCATCAGGAAGGCGCTTCGCTCGCTCTCGCGGGCCGACGGCCCGGTCCTTGCCGACTACGGCTCGCCATTGGGCCTGCCGCCACTGCGCCAGTTCCTGGCGCGGCGCATGGTCGAGCGAGGCATCGGCTGCCCGCCCGACCAGATCATGCTGACGGAATCCGGGACGCAGGCACTGGATCTTCTGTGCCGTTTCCTGCTCGATGCCGGCGACACGGTGCTCGTCGACGACCCCTGCTACTTCAACTTCCAGGCTCTGCTTCGCGCCCACCGTGCAAAGATCGTCAGCGTGCCCTACACGCCATCCGGCCCGGACATCGAGTTGTTCGGACAGGCGCTCGCCGAGCATCGTCCGCGGCTCTACATCACCAACTCCGCGATTCACAATCCGACCGGCGCGACCCTCTCGCCCGCGGTGGCGCACAAGGTGCTCAAGCTCGCGGAACAATTCGGGCTGACCATAATCGAAGACGATCTTTTCGCCGATTTCGAGCGCTTGCCCGCGCCGCGTCTTGCGGCTTTCGACGGGCTCGACCGTGTCGTCCTGATCGGCAGCTTCTCCAAGACGATTTCGGCGTCGGTGCGATGCGGGTTCGTGGCTGCGCGCCCGGAATGGATCGAAGCGCTCATCGATCTGAAGATCGCCACCTCGTTCGGCGGCGGACGGCTGGGCGCCGAACTGGTCCTGGCCGTGTTGAGCGATGGCGGCTACCGAAAGCACATGGAGGCGCTGCGCAGCCGTCTGGCCGGGGCCATGTCCAATGTCGCGGCCAGGCTGAAAGCCATCGGGATCGAACCTTGGCTCGTCCCTGAGGCCGGCATGTTTTTATGGTGCCGCCTTCCGGATCACGTCGATGCGGCGGACCTTGCCCGGGCGGCGCTTGCCGAGAACGTGGTTCTGGCGCCGGGCAATGTATTCAGCGCGTCGCAGTCCGCAGGCGATTTCATGCGTTTCAACGTTTCCCAGACGCTGGACGAGCGCATATTCGAGGTGCTGCGGAGGTCCCTCAAGCACGCCCGCAAGTCCGGTTCGTGAGCAAAGCCGCAGGAAACTCACGCCTTCCTGGCTCGTACTATTCGGATTGCGGAATCTGGTTGGTTTGGCGGCGGAATGCTGTCGCGAAGAACGTGCGGTCCGTCGTCAGTTTAAGCACACTGGCCAGCAAGGCGGTGACCAGCACGGCAAAGACCAGACGAGCAAGGCAAACACTGACGAAGTCTGCGCCCAGAGCGACGACGAGCAAGGTGTCCTCAATGATGGAGTGGGCAAAGCCCATGAAGACACAGGCGAGAAATACCTGCCGCGGCTCGACCCGCCCCGATCTGGCCTCCTGAATGAGCAGGCCGCCGCCGTATGAAATCCCCAGGAGAAGCCCAATCGTTGCGAACGGCACTGTCTGCGCATCGAGGCCGGACAACCGGAACAGCGGCGCCAAGGCTCCATGAAGCCAGCCGAGGATGCCGGCGATTTTCAGCAACTCCATGACCCAACTCAGACCGAGCAAAACGACAAGCATTGTCGCCAGGGTTTCGATCGTACCGATGGCGAATTCCATCCAGTCCCCGGCCTCGGCCGTCGGCGTCCATGCCGGGTCCAGCGGTGCAGCCAGCCATCCGGTCGCGGCGAACAGCTGATGGAGCAGCACGGCGAATACCATACCGCCGGCAATCCGAAGCACTGAGGTCAGGATAAAGCCTGGTCCGGCTTTCTGGATGATGCGTTGTTCAATCGGAATGGCGTGCGCGACGAGGATGAGCGCCGAAAATACCGTCATGTCAGCCACGGTCAACGCCGACGCCGGCGCCAAGGTGAAGACTATGGCGACTGCGCCCCACAGACCGACCAGCAGCCCGGTCAGCCACGCCAGAGCCAGTTCGGGCGGCAGCCCGAAGATACCCATGACCGGGGCCAGGAAGGGTGACACCGCCCGGATGACTCCCAACTCGGTTAGGACTTGCGTCAGGACCGTGATCGGCACGATGATGCGCGCGAGTTCCCAAAAAATCTCCAACGTTTCCAGCGTTTTGCGGTAAAGCGCCTGGTGTATCGACATGGCGGAGCCTCCTTGTATCGCCAATTGGATAGGCCGGAGACGGCGAGGGTTGTGGTCAAAAATTGCGGGTAGATGCAATAATATTGCAAACTGGGGTGCGGACGGAGCGGATGTGATGGATCGACTCGACAAGAGACTGCTCAATCTGTTGCAGATCGACGCCTCGCGCACGAATGCCAGCCTCGCCGAAGAAGTGGGACTTTCGGCGTCGACCTGCTTGCGGCGCATTGCGAGGCTCAAGATGGCGGGCGTCGTCGATCGGGTTGTCGCAATTCTCAACCCGTCCAAAGTCGGCCACGGATTGAAGGCGATCGTGACCGTTGAACTGGAGCGCCACGGCGAGCAGCAGACACGCCGCTTTCTTGACCTGGCCAGCGCCGAACCCGCGGTGATTCAAGCCTACAGCGTAAGTGGGCAAACGGATGCGATTTTGATGTTGCGTCTATCGGACATGGCGGAGTTTGATGCGCTTTGCGAGCGGCTCTTCCGGGATCAAGCCAATGTCGCCCGGTACTATACGTCGTTTGTAATCCGGACTGCGAAAGAGACGACTGCAATTCAGCTGACATAGATCGGAGTGAAAGAAGACGGCTTCTGGGGTGCGAGGCTGACTTCGAATCCATCGCAGCCCCATGCGTCGAATTGGACCTCGCCGATCAGTTGTGCAAAACTTCGGGCAAAGTGCCGTCAGCGCCTGAATGTCCATGCCCGCCACCGTAACCGTCCCCCGCACCAGCACCCGGCTGAAGACCGAGCGGCCGAAGCTGCATAAAGTCATCCTGCTCAACGACGATTTCACGCCGCGCGAATTCGTCGTGACGGTGCTGAAGGCCGAGTTCCGCATGAGCGAGGATCAGGCGCACCGGGTGATGATCACGGCGCATCGGCGCGGCGCCTGCGTCGTCGCCGTCTTCACCAAGGACGTCGCCGAGACCAAGGCGACCCGCGCCACCGACGCCGGCAAGGCCATGGGCTACCCGCTGATGTTCACGACCGAGCCCGAGGAATAGGCGCTTGATCCTCCCTGTTTACGGGTGAGGGGGACCGCCGAAGTGGAGGGGGCGGGCGCGCTCCAGACCCGCCCGTGGATAGAATCCACCCCCGTTTCGGCCCGAATGAAGAAAGATCGCTTTGGGAACAATGGGATGTACGATTCTTGAAGAATCTTCACCCTCCTGTTTGTTCACACATCCGGCCGCTCCCTCATACTCAGTCCCGGCAGCTTGCTGGTGGGGACGGGTGTACACGACCGGCATCCAGGCAAGTGTGGCGCCGGAGACGATACCCGCTGGGTCGCGCGGGTCTCTCCGGCCCCGGGTCGCGCCTGTGCGCCCGCGCTCTATTCCCAGGCATACCGGGGTAGGGCGATGGGCCGGACGGCGATCAGGGGAGAAAACGCCGGCGGCGCATGGCAGCGCGTCAACTAATTAAATTGATTAGGCGTCGTTGCCATGCGCCGCTCCCCACATTTTTCAGAAGCCAGACGCGAAAGCGGGCGTGGCGACGGAGAAGCGCGCCTCTTCCTTCTGCCCTTGTGGGAGAAGGTGCCTGAACGAAGTGAAGGCGGATGAGGGGTGTTGGAAGAAATGAGATGGAGGAAATGGAACTCACCCAATGTCGATGTCCAGCCAATCACCGGCCTCGATCTTCGTCCAACACCCCTCATCCGACCTCGCTCCGCTCGGCCACCTTCTCCCACAAGGGGAGAAGGAAAGGATGTCCGACCACCGGCCTCTCAACGGAACCCGCGACCGCCCGCCTTCGTTGCCCCAACAACCAGTCAGCAAAGGAGGCGACAATGGCCGACGAGACCCACAAACTGCAGAAGGATCCGCCGGAAGGTTCGCGCAAGGTGATCGAGCGCGAACTCGAGCGGCAGGAGCACAACCGCGACAGGGAAGGCCCGGTCGAAGAAGGAGACAAGCGGCGCAAAGACATCCAGGACCGCAAGCGGCGCGGCGAATCCGCTACCGGCTAGTCGAGCTCGGGCCGCTCGAAATCGCCGGTGTCGCGGTTCATTACCCAGAGTTCGCCGCCCGAAATGTCGAACCAGGCGCCCGACAGCGTCAGGCGGCCCTTGTCCTCCAGGATCTTCACGCAGGGAAAGGTTCGGAGATTTGCGATCGAATAGCGGATCGAGATGCGCTCCAAGGCAGTCTGGCGCTCGCCGGTCGTCATCATCGTGTTTTGCGAGACGACCTCGGCTGCGGGCGCGACAAGGCTCATCCACTTGCCGATGAAGTCACCGGGCGACAGCGGGGCCGCTCCCGGATCAAGCGCCGCGCGGATGCCGCCGCATCGGCCGTGGCCCATCACCACGATGTTCTTGACCTTCAGGCTCTGCACGGCGAATTCGAGCGCGGCCGAGGTCGAGTGGTATTCGCCGTCCGGTTCGTAGGGCGGCACAAGATTGGCGACGTTGCGGACCACGAAGAGTTCGCCGGGGCCGGTGTCGAAGATCGCCTCGGGCGCGGCGCGGGAGTCGCAGCAGGCGATCACCATGGTTTCGGGTTCCTGCCCGTCGCGCGCCAGAGCCCGGTAACGGCTACTCTCGACCTGGTAGCGCCCGGTCATGAAACTGCGATAACCCGCAAGCAGGCGTTCCGGCAGATAGGTCATAGGAAAGGCACTAGCGCGGATTGCGGGCGCGATCAACGGCCTTCGCGGTACCACATCGAGCCGAGCGCCAGAAGCAGCAGGGCGAGCCCGAAGAAGCCGCCGAAAAGCGGCACCCGGCTGACCGACTTCAGCAGGCTGTCGTTGGTGGTCTTGAGCCCGATCCAGTCGCGGCCCGCCGCATCGGCCGAACCGCGGACCGGAACGATGCCGGGTAGCGACTGGCCGGTCAGCGAGGCGAGCCGCCGCACCGAGCCGCCGCTTTCCTCGGCCGCCGGCCGCAGCACCTCTTCGGTCGAAACCGTGTCGGCGAATTCCGGCGCGTTGACGGGTCCGATATGAGCAAGTGCGGTCAGGTCGCCATTGGCCACCTGATAGAGGCCGATCTCGTTGGTCTCGACGCTGCCCGAAAAGATGCCGGGCTCGGCGGCCGTCAGCGGCACGTCCAACGCCTTGCCCGAGGGCGTGATGACCTTCGCCGGGCCGGGGTCGTCGCTCATGGTCTGGCGGCGTATGTCGAGCACCATGCCTCGGCCGCCGGCGGTCAGGCGCTCTTCCTCGAGGTCGGGCTCCTTCATCAGCCAATGCGCTATGCGCCGGTAGAGCGATACGTGCGGACCGCCGCCCTCGAAGCCTCGCGCCCAGAGCCAGCCCTGGTCGGACAGGAACATGCCGACGCGGCCCTCGCCCTTGCGGTCGAGCAGAAGCAGCGGCCGTTCGCCGGCGCCCTTCATCACCACCTCGCCCTCCGGCTGCTCGATGCCGACCAGCCGGAACCAGCGGCTCCATTTGGGCGGCTCGGCGGCCGAGCCGTCGAGACCACGGGTGACAGGATGGCGCTGTCCGGTTTCGGTCAGGCGCGGATAGAACGCCTCTTCCACGACATCGCCGGTCGGCATCGCCGGCAGTGCGGACATCAACGGGGTGCGGGCGATCGACTGTTCGCCGGCATATTCGGGTCCGGCGGCGATGAGCAGCGCGCCTCCCCGTTCGACATATTCGGCGATGTAGTCGTAGTAGAGGATCGGCAGCACGTCGCGGTGCTGGTAGCGGTCGAAGATGATCAGGTCGAAATCGTGGATTTTTTCCACGAAAAGCTCGCGGGTCGGGAAGGCGATCAGCGACAATTCGTTGATCGGCGTGCCGTCCTGCTTTTCCGGAGGCCGCAAAATGGTGAAGTGCACTAGGTCGACCGAGGCGTCGGACTTCAGGAGATTGCGCCAGGTGCGCTCGCCGGCATGCGGTTCGCCGGAGACAAGAAGCACGCGCAAGTTCTCGCGGATGCCATCTATGATGGCGATGGCGCGGTTGTTGGTGTCGGTCAGTTCGCCTTCGACAGGGTCGATCGCCAGTTCGACGATGTTGCGCCCGGCGCTTGGGATCGTCACCTGCAGCGGCGTCTCCTGGCCGATATTGGCGCGCTCGACCGAAACCAGCTGTCCGTTGATGGAGACGCGGACATCGACGGAGCCGCGTTCGTTGCCGGTGGCGATGACGCGGTAGCTCATATCGAGTGGCTTGTCGACGATGCCGAAGCGCGGCGCTTTCTCGAAGCGGATGCGCCGGTCGCGCTCGCCCTCGTCGCCGGTGATCAAAGCGTGCAGCGGCGCGTCGAAACCGGGGGCTGCCTGCGGTGCGTCGTGGACCTGGCCGTCGGTGACCATGATGGCGCCGGCGATGCGCGAGGGTGGCACGTCGCGGAACGCGCTTTCCAGCGCGCCGAACAAACGGGTTTCAGTGCGCTCGTCGGCGGCGTCGGCCCGGCCGGCCTCGACGACACGCACGTCGAACTGCTTGAAGCGTGCCAATCGCTCCTGCAGCCCGGCGACGGCTTGCGTGGTCTGCTCGTTGCGATTGCCGATCTCCTGGCTCTGGCTGCGGTCGACGACCAGGGCGACCACGCTCTGCAGCGGCTCGCGCTCCTCATCGAGCAGCACCGGGTTCAAGAGTGCTGCGATCAGCGCCAGCAGGGCTGCAAAGCGGAACAGCGCGCCGCGCTGGCGGAACCACAGGCCGGCAAGCGCCATCAGCGTGATCGGAACCAGCACTGCCGCCAACAGCGGCCAGGAAAGGAGCGGTTCGAAGGCGATGGAGTAGTTCATGTCACTGCCCCAACCGCTCGAGCAGGATCGGCACATGCACCTGGTCGGATTTGTAGTTGCCAGTCAGCATGTACATGACGATGTTCACGCCGGCCCGCAGCGCATAGGCGCGCTGCATCGGATCGGCCGGCACCGTGGGCAGCATCGCGCCGCCGTTCTCGTCGACAGCCCAGGCGCCGGCGAAATCATTGGCGGTTATCATGATCGGGGTCACGCCGTCGCCGGTTCGAACCGGCCGGTTATCGGTGTTCTGCGCCTCCAGCGAGGCCTCAACCCAGAGCGGGCCGCCGTTGAAGCGGCCGGGAAACTCGGGAAGGATGAAGAACGCCTTGGTCAGAACGTGATCCGGCGGCACTGGCTCCAGCGGCGGCACATTGAGATTGCCGAGGATTTCGCGCAACCGCTCGTTCGCAGGGCTACCGGAGCCGGAATCCAATCCGGTCGAGAACTGGTCCCGAGTGTCGAAAAGAACCGTTCCGCCCTGCTGCATATAGGCGTCGACGCGGGCGATCGCCGCTTCCGACGGCATTGGGGCGTTCGGGTCGATAGGCCAGTAGATGATCGGATAAAAGGAGAGCTCGTCCGTCGCGATATCCACGCCGGCCGGCTGGCCCGGCTCCAGCGCGGTCTTTTCGACCAGGAAGCGCGACAGCCCGGCAAGGCCGGCGCGGCTGATCGAATCGACCCCGGCGTCGCCGGTCAGCACATAAGCGAGCCTGGTGGTTGAAATGGCTTCGATCGCTTCGGCGTCGCCGGGTTTTGCGTCCTGGGCATCCGCGTGGCCGGAAAGCGCCAGCCCCGCCGTCACGGCAATGAGCAGCGCTGCGACCGTGCCGGAAGTGCGGGCGGTCCGCTTTGGCCGGCGGGTGAACATGCCGCCCATCCAGAAGACGGCAAGCGTATCGAGCACCATGAGCAGAAGCGCGGCGGCAACGAGCGGCCCTTTCAGATTGCGCGATTCGTCGAAAGCATAGCGCATTTCGGTGACCGGCGCTTCGATGCGCGGGCGAACGAGCGGGGCGAGAACCGTTTCGGCGTCGAGCAGATTGTGGGCAAACACGCCCTCTTCGGTCCCGTAGAGGCCGGGCGGATTTTCGATCGTCACCGGGGTTTTGCCTCCGCCGACGGTCAGCGGCCGCGCGTCCGGCGTCGGCGGCACCAGCGCGCCGTTGGCCGCGATCATGCGGTATGGGGCGAGCGAGCCGGCCTGTCCCTCGGCGCCGGCGGCGGCGCCCTGATTGCGCGACAATTGCACGATGCGCCGCAGCATCTCGACGAAACTGCCGGAGATCGGCAGGCTCGACCAGGTGGCCTCAGGCGTGATGTGGAACAGCACCACGGTGCCTTTTTCGCGCTTGGCCCCAGTCACCAGCGGTGTGCCGTCCGCCAGGTTTGCCCAGGTGCGTTCGACGATGTCGGCTGTCGGCTCGGCCAAAATCTGCCGGGTGACCGTGACTTCGTTCGGCGGCGCGAGATCGGCGAAGGGGCCGGTCGGCGGAAATTCGGTGACCGGCTGCGGCTCGGTCCAGGACAGCGTGCCGCCCAGCGAGCGCTCGCCAACCCGCAGGCGCACCGGCAGCAATTCTTCGTCATTGCCAGCGGCGGCGAGCTTTGAACCCGCGAAGCGCACCAGCGTGCCGCCCTCGTTCACCCATTCGATCAATTGGTTGCGCGCCGTGTCCGGAATGGTGCCGACATCGGCCATCACGATCATAGCCGGCTTCTGTTCGAGAAGCTGCGGAATGGCTTCGGCGAGATCGGGGCTCGAAGGCTCGACCAGATCGGCGAAGGGTTCGAGCGCGCGTTGGATGTAATAGAGCGGCGACAGCAGCGGCTGGGCGCGATCCGCCTCGGACTGCGACAGAAGCCCGACGCGGCGGCGCTTGGAATTCTCGTCGAGCACGCGAACTGCGCCGGCCTGCGGTTCGCCGTCGATGGCGATGGAGGAAAAATCGTTACGCAATTCGAACGGCACCTGCAATTGGCCGGTTGTCTCCGTCTCGCCCGCGCCGAATGTCAGCACAGCGTCGGCTATGCGGCGGCCCTTGTCGTCGAACGCTCCCGCCGTGATCTGGCGCATCGTCGGATCGGGGGCGCGGATCGCCGAAATCCTGAAGCCATCGACCTCGTTTTCGGCCGCGGTCAGCCCGATTGCCGAAAGACGTTCGGGAACGGTCCAGACCACATTTGCGGCGCCGCCAAGGAGATTGGAGAAGGCTGTTTCGTCGCCCTCCGCCGCGAGCCCGTCGGCCAGCACGGCCACGCTTGCGCCCGGCAGCGTTTCGAGAGCCGCGGCGACGCGCGCGTAGACTGCGGGACGGTCGACCGGCACCGGCCGCGGCTCCGTGGCGCGTAGCCTGTCCCGGGCGGCCTCGGCATCGAACGGCCCGATTTCAGCGTTGGGCTTTTCGGCCGTGAAAGCGAGCAGGACCGGCACGCCGGTCGAGGCCGCGTCGGCGATCAGACGCTCTGCCGTGGCGACGCGGCGATCCCAATCGGGAGCGCTGGCCCAGCCATTGTCCACGACCAGCGCGAGTGCGGAGCCACCGGTCGGCAGCTTTTCCCGCGGGTTGAACACCGGCTCGGCCAGTGCAAGCACAATCAGCGCGGCCATCACCAGCCGAAGCAGCGTCAGCCACCACGGGCTCTGGTGCGGCGTCTCTTCCTTTTTCATCACCCGCGCCAGGATCCTCAGCGGCGGAAAGACCTCCATCTGCGGCTTCGGCGGTGTAAGCCTGAGCAGCCACCAGATGACCGGCAGCGCAAGCAGCCCCCAAAGGATGGCGGGAAAACCGAAGGAGAGCGGCAGCCAACTCATGCGCGCGCACCTCCCGCGGCATAGCCGCTATCGGCCGTCATGGCCATGTGAACGCGCACCAGTGCGTCCGAGGCGAGACGGTCGGTATGATTGACGGTGAAGCTCCAGCCGAGGCGCTTGCACCAGGCGGCAAGCTCCTGCCGGCGGGCCGTGTACTGCCAGCGATAGGCTTCGCTCAGCGTTTCGGCGCGGCCGGCCGTCAATTTCTCGCCCGTTTCGGGATCGGTGAACTCCGTGCGGCCGGAATAGGGGAAGGTTTCCTCGGCGGGATCAGCCACCTCGATTAGGTGAGCCCGCACACCGTGGCGCGCCAGCACATCGAGCCATGCCATCGTCTCTTCGACCGGATCGAGGAAATCGCTGGTGATAACTATGTCGGAGAAGCGGCGGATGATCGAAAGATCGGGTTTCGCGTCCAGTTCCGTCGCGTGGCTGAGATGCGACGCCAGGCGTTCCGCGCCGTTGCGGGCGGTGAAAGGATCGGTGAGACCGGGCCAGGCGATGCGTTCGCCGCTGCGCGACAGAAGCTCGGCCATGGCCAGGATAAGGACGAGGGCGCGCGATTCCTTCGACACGGTCGCGCCTGCGGATTTGTAGAGCATCGACGGTGACGGATCGGCCCAGAGCCAGACAGTGTGCGCGGCCTCCCATTCGCGGTCGCGCACATAGGTATGGTCGTCGCGAGCCGAACGGCGCCAGTCGATGCGGGCTATAGCCTCGCCTTCGACGTAGGGCCGGAACTGCCAGAAATTCTCCCCGATGCCGCGCTTGCGACGGCCGTGCCAGCCGCCGATCACCGTGTTGACGACGCGACGGGCCTCGACCAGCAGGTCGGGCACGAGCGAGGCACGCATCCTGGCGCGGGCGAGCGCGTCGCGCGTAAGGACGGGGGAGGACGCCTCGCCGACACGCGCCATCAGGCTAGATGCCTTTCACCAGCCGCGCCACCACGTCGCGCACCGACATGCCTTCGGCGCGGGCTGCGAAGGTCAGCGCCATGCGATGCTGGAGGACCGGCTCGGCCAGGGCCTTGATGTCGTCGATCGACGGCGCCAGTCGGCCGTCGTAGAGGGCGCGGGCGCGGGCGCAGAGCGTCAGCGCCTGGCTGGCGCGTGGACCTGGCCCCCAGGCGACATGCTTGTCGGTGTCGGCGTTGTCCTGGCCGGGGCGGGCGGAGCGCACGAGCGCGAGGATCGCCTCCACCACGCTTTCGGGCACCGGCATACGGCGGATCAGTTGTTGGATCTCCTTCAGCCGGTCGGGCGTCAGCACGTTCTGAGCCCGGGCGTCCTCGGTGCCGGTGGTCTCGAGCAGGATGCGGCGTTCGGCTTCCAGTTCGGGGTAGAGGATGTCGATCTGCATCAGGAAGCGATCGAGCTGGGCTTCGGGTAGCGGATAGGTGCCTTCCTGCTCAAGCGGGTTCTGCGTCGCGAGCACATGGAAGGGCGAGGGCAGGTCATGGCGCGCGCCTGCCACGGTCACATGATACTCCTGCATCGATTGCAGAAGCGCCGACTGCGTGCGCGGGCTGGCGCGATTGATCTCGTCGGCCATCAGCAATTGCGCGAAGATCGGACCGGGAATGAAGCGGAACGAGCGCTTTCCGAATTCGTCCTGCTCCATAACTTCGGAGCCGAGAATGTCGGAAGGCATGAGGTCCGGGGTGAACTGAATGCGGCGGGCATCCATGCCGAGCACGATGCCGAGCGTCTCGACCAGCTTGGTCTTGGCGAGGCCGGGAACGCCGACCAGCAGCGCATGGCCGCCGGCCAGAAGCGCGACCAGTGTGCGTTCGACGACGCTCTCCTGACCGAAGATGACGCGGCCTACCCCTTCTCTAACGCGAGAAATGTCGGCAAGCGCCTTTTCGGCCTCGGCGATCATTTCCTTTTCGCTTATCGGGGCCTGCTTGATGATGATGCTCATGCCGCTTCGGTCCTCATTTGCCTGGAACGCCGGCCGGCAAATTTCCAGAGCCGCGATTCACACATGACGGGTGTGCGCTAATGAACTTAAATCACCCATTCAGGCTGACAAGCGGAACAACAGTGACTATTTCGTGACGATGGACAATCAAGTGCGACCCGAGAAACACGGCCTTGCCGCCGCCGGCGACACCGCGGATCTGTCCGCGCTGATCTCGCGCGCTACACGCGCGGGCAAGGGGCTGCCGCCGGTGGAGCGCTGGAATCCGGACTTCTGCGGCGATCTGGATATTGAGATCAAGGCCGACGGGACATGGTTCTATCTCGGCACGCCGATCGGCCGCATGCCGCTGGTTCAGCTTTTCTCTACGGTGCTGCGCAAGGACGCCGACGGCAAGACCTATCTTGTTACGCCGGTCGAGAAGGTCGGCATCAGGGTTTTCGATGCACCCTTTGTGGCAGTGGAAATGAGCGTTACGGGCGAGGGCGGCGAGCGGACGATTACTTTCCGCACTAATGTCGGGGACGTCGTGGAAGTAGGCGCGGAACATCCGCTGCGCTTTGTCGACGAAGACAAGACCGGCGGCTTGAAGCCCTATGTGCTGGTGCGTGGCCGGCTGGAAGCGCTGGTGGCGCGGCCGGTCATGTATGAACTCGTCCAATATGGGGAGGAGATCGAGGTCGACGGCAAGACGATGTTTGCAGTGCGCTCCGGAGGCGAGGTCTATCCGATCATGCCGGCGGAAAAGCTGAAAAGACTGAGCGCCTGACCGTGGATGCCTTCGCCGCAAAGCCCTATTCAGCCGCCGATTTCCGGCTGCGCGCTGTCGCCGAACGTGTCGAGGACGACGAGGAGTACGGCGATCACCGCTTCAATCCGCAGCACGGCCCGCTGATCCGGCGGGCCGATTTGCGCGATGCGGCGGTGCTCGTCCCTGTCGTCGACCATGGCGACGAAGCGACCGTGATCCTGACCAAGCGCGCGGAAAAGCTGCGCAATCATTCGGGGCAGGTGGCGTTTCCCGGCGGCCGTATCGACCCCATCGATCCGACGCCGGAACATGCGGCGCTGCGCGAGACGATGGAGGAGATCGGTCTCGATGCAAACCATATCGAGATCATCGGTCGAATTCCGGACTATGTGGCGGGCAGCGGCTATCGCATTGCGCCGGTGCTAGGCATTGTCCGGCCAGGCTTCCAGTTGATCATCAATGAGCATGAGGTCGATGCGGCCTTCGAGGTGCCCCTGCGCTTCCTGATGGACCCCGCCAATCACCGGCGCGACAGCCGCATGTGGGACGACAAGGAATGGTTCTACTACGACATGCCCTATGGCGGACGGCGGATATGGGGCGTGACAGCCGGCATCATCCGCACGCTCTATGAGAGGCTCTATACATGAACGGGATGACCCAGATCGCCGGTGCGGACTGGCTCGCCCGGGATGAGCTGCAGCGATTGCTGAAGGCGCTGTCGTCGGATGGCGAGGAGGCCCGCATCGCCGGGGGCGCGGTGCGCAACGCGCTGCTTGCCGAGCCGGTTTCCGACATCGACATCGCCACCACAAACCTGCCGCAAGAAACTGCGCGCCGCGCAGAGGCTGCCGGTTTCAAGGCAGTTCCGACGGGCGTGGAACACGGCACCATCACGGTGATCGCCGGCGGCAAGCCGTATGAGGTGACGACGCTGCGCGCCGATGTAGAGACCGACGGCCGGCGCGCGAAGGTGCGGTTCGGGAGCGACTGGAAGGAAGATGCGCAAAGGCGCGATTTCACCATCAATGCGCTCTACGCCGAGGCTGACGGAACCGTGGTCGACCTGGTGGGCGGCCTAGCCGACATCGAAACGAGGAGGCTGCGGTTCATAGGCGATGCGGAAGACCGCATCCGCGAGGATTATCTGCGCATCCTGCGGTTTTTCAGATTCTTCGCCTGGTACGGGACGGGACGGCCGGATGCGGAAGGGGTGAAGGCCTGCGTTCGCCTGAAGGACGGGCTCGATCATCTCTCGGCGGAGCGCGTCTGGAGCGAGCTGAAGAAGCTGCTTTCGGCGCCCGACCCGTCACGCGCCCTGCTCTGGATGCGGCAGGCGGGCGTGCTGACCCGCGTCTTGCCGGAAAGCGAGAAGTGGGGCATCGACGCGATCCATCCTCTGGTCAGAGCCGAACTGGAACTGGGTTGGACGCCAGATCCGCTGCTTCGCCTGATGGCCATCGTGCCGGCGGATCCGGAGCGGATGGCGGGCCTGGCGGAGCGGCTGAAACTTTCGAACGCGGATGCGGAGCGCCTGTCGCTGTGGGCGAAGACGTCCCCCGTGGGTTCGACTTTGCCGGAAGACGCATTGGCCAGGCTGCTCTATCGGGGCGAGCGCCGCAGCTTCATCGACCGGCTGCGACTGGCATTGGCATCAGCGCGAGCGCGCGGGGTCGAGGACAACAGGGCTTTGGTCGAGGCCGGCGGCTTTTCGCGTCTGCTCGCCTATGCGGAGCAGTGGCAAAAGCCGGAATTCCCGATCAGGGGGCGCGACCTGGCCGGTCTCGGCGTCGAGGACGGGCCACGGATGGGCGAACTGCTGCGCGAACTGGAAAATCAATGGGTTGACGGCGGCTTTTCGCCGGATCGCGGCGCGCTTCTGGACCGCGCCGCGACAGTGTTGAGAAACTGATTCAAGCGATTGACGATTTGATTCAACTGGCTCTCGATCTGAGTCGCGAACCTGCTGTAACGGCCTGTTTCAAAACATGTTTCAGGCTGCGTCGCGAACCTTTTCGATGCGCGAGCGGATCGCCTCTATCATCGTTTCGCGAATGATGGTCTCGCCATGCGTTTCGCGCAGATGCTCGACCGCGCGCCGCATGATTTCGGCCTCTTCCTCATGGCGGGTGTGCCAGTCACAGCCGGGGACAAGCGATCCGCAGTGAAATTCCTTCATCGGTTTCTCCTTTCCTCGTTCTGACGGGAAACCAGCATAACATGGAATCCGGCGATAGGTTGCCGAAGGAGGCAATTTTCCCTGTGCGGCTTACGCTATTGGTTGAGCGAGACTGCATTCGAGGGGGCGAGCCATTCGCTGACGACGGTGACGTCGTCATTGCCGAGATCGTGCCCGGACTTGATCGTGCGGGCCTCGACACGGCCGCCATGGTTGCGCAGCATCGCTTCCAGCGCAGGGGCGAACGGCGCATAGATGCTGTCGGCTGCCCCGGCGACGGTGAGAAACCGCGTGCCGGACAGGTCGACCTCGGGAATGCTCTCCAGCACCGACATGGGACGCAACAGCACTGCACGTTCGACAAGGCCCGGATGCAGCAGCGCCATCGCGGTCAGAAGATTGGCGCCGTTCGAGTATCCGATGAAGGTGGTGTTGGCGAGATCGAGCTTCTTCGCTTCGACTGCATCGCGCAGAAAAGACGCGAAAGCCCCGGCTTCCGAGCGGATATCATTCTGGTCGAATCGGGTCGGCGTCAGGCGACGATACCAGCGCGTCACGCCGTCCTGCACGAGCCGGCCGCGAATGCCCATCAGAACGGCGTGCGGATCGATGCGCGAGGCAAGATCCATCAGCGTGCTCTCGTCGCCGCCGGAGCCGTGCAGCAGCACGAAAGTTTCGCCGGTTGCCTGCTTCGGCTGCCTCCGCAGGACAAGGAAGCGGTCCGACCGCTCGATCGCCGATATCTCATCCTGCGGGGCTGAGTCGACATCTACGCCATTCGAACGATTCGGGGCTAAGGGCACGGCCGCGTCTCCTGCTGTGGGAAAATCGGCGCAGGACTGGAGCGCCTCCGCACTGAGGGCGGGGTTCTTCTTTGCCGCTGCCGCGATCTTTCCCTGCGGTGCGTTGCGGTCGCAATCAGACAAGTCGCTGGCATTGCCTATGCTCCCGAAAGCGAGGGTGATTACGATCGACAGCAAGCTGATGATGCAGTTTCTAGCCATTGGCCGACCCTGTCAGCTAAACGTTAATCAACTTTGGAGCCTGCAGTTCCCGCTATGCCGCCGCTTCCGGGACCCTTGCGGGAAAATTGCCCCTGCCCAAATCTCTTATAGCGGTTTCTTGCCGGCTGCTCATCACACGATTCGACGAAGCGGCAAGAAGCAGGGCCGGTGTGTCGCGAAGGCCACGCCAATCGCAACCGGCCCTACGGCCACTTCACTTCCGGTGGCAGGCTCGACAGTATCGAGTTTACGTTGCCGCCGGTCTTCAGGCCGAAGATAGTGCCGCGGTCGTACAGCAGGTTGAATTCGACGTACCGGCCGCGCCGGATAAGCTGCTCCTCGCGCTCGCCATCGGTCCAGTTCAGGTTGAAGTTGTTGCGCACCAGGTGCTGGTAGACAACGAGAAAGGAGCGGCCGACATCCTGGGCGAAGCGGAAGTCGGCCTCCCAGCCGCCATTCTCCGGCGACGATTGCAGCCAGTCGAAGAAGATGCCGCCGATCCCGCGCGGCTCGTTGCGGTGGGGGAGGTAAAAATACTCGTCGCACCAGGCCTTGTAGTTCTCGTAGTCGGCGACGGCCCGGTTCTTTTCGCAGGCGAATCGCATGGCTTTATGGAAAGCGATCGCGTCGGGGTCCTCCTGGCTGCGGCGGCGGTCGAGCACCGGCGTCAGATCGGCGCCGCCGCCGAACCAGTTGCGCGATGTCACCACCATGCGCGTGTTCATGTGGACGGCCGGCACATTCGGGTTCCACGGATGGGCGATGAGCGAAATGCCGCTTGCCCAGAAGCGTGGGTCCTCCTCGCCGCCTGGCATCTGCTTGCGGAACTCCGGCGAGAACTCGCCGTACACCGTTGAAGTGTGAACTCCGACCTTTTCGAACACCCGGCCGTGCATCATCGACATGACGCCCCCGCCGCCCTTGCCTTCCTCTCGCTGCCATGGTGTGCGCTCGAAGCGGCCGGCTGCCCAGGACGATTGCGGGCCCGTCAGATCGTCCTCGATCTTCTCGAATGCGGCGCAGACGCGGTCGCGCAATTCCTCGAACCACGCCCGCGCGGTCGCCTTTTTCTCCTCGATGTCTTCCGGCAGCCCAGCCGGTATTTCGGGGCGTTCCATGCGCCGTCTCCGCATCGTGGCCGTTCCTACAGCCCGCGGGCATGCAAAAATGACTCGTTTTTTCCGGCGCGATCCCTAATCTCTAATTGTTCAGGGTCAAGGAGTTCCTGTGCGCACCCCGTCGCGGCCGCCGCTCGATGGACTTAAGAAAAGGCTCGATCAAAGCCGGGCCGAGGGCACGCGCATGCCGCGCGACGGGTTTTTGCGCGAGACTTTCGTGCTGCCGCGCAACGATGCCCGCAAGAAGGCCAAGGAGTGGTTCGACCGCTGGCCCAAGCAGGCCTACTGGACCGCTATCGAAAGCTGGTTCGAGCGCCCGGGCGACGTGATCGAATTCACCATCAGGCGGCTGCCGAGTTCGGATTAGGCTTCACCAGCAAGCGTCGTGCCCCCGGGCCTTCCTCGGCCAGCCGGTCTCCCGGATTGCGCAGTTTGCAGCGGTCGATCGACAGGCAGCCGCAGCCGATGCAGTCGGTCAAGCCATCGCGCAGTTTCTGCAACTGGAGAATCCGGCGGTCGAGATCTGCCGCCCATCTTTGCGACAGCGCATTCCAGTCTTCGCGGTTCGGCGTCCTGCCGTCCGGCAGCGAGGCGAGCGCATTGCCGATCTCGGCCAACGAAATGCCGACCTCCTGCGCCACCTTGATGACCGCCACCCTGCGCAGGACATCGCCGCCATATCGGCGCTGGTTGCCGCCGGTACGATGGCTTTCGATCAGTCCTTTCGCTTCGTAGAAGTGCAGGGCGGAAACCGCCACTCCGCTTCGAGCCGCTACCTGGCCTACCGTCAATTCCTTCGCCATGCCGATTTTCCGCTTGACCTCAACTTAAGTCGAGGTTGTAGCAAGCTATCCCTGACGATGCAAACGGAAGGGAAATTCGATGCTCTTGGATGTAAGGATTGCCTGTGGCGTCAACGGTTCCGGATGCGGAGCAGCAGCGTGGCGCATCGGCGTCCGGTTCACGTTGTCTTCAGCCGACCTGCCTGATCGCTTCACCGGCCGCCATCGCGGCGCTGAGCGCGACATTGAGGCTGCGTCCGCGGCCCTTCATCGGGATCAGCAGGCGCGCGTCGGCACGGTCGCGGACGTGGTCCGGTACGCCGGCCGATTCACGTCCGAACAGAAGTATGTCGCCATCGGCGAAGCTGAACGCAGTATAGGGCAGGGCGGCTTTGGTCGAAAACAGCAGCAGGCGGCGCGCCTCGCCCCGCCGCCAGTCCTCGAAGCTTGCAAAGTCGACATGGCGGGTCAGGGTCGCCATTTCGAGATAGTCCATTCCAGCGCGGCGGAGATTGCGGTCGGAGATGTCGAAGCCGGCCGGCTCTATGATGTCGACCGCGAGCCCGAAGCAGGCCGCCATGCGCAGGATTGTGCCGGTATTGCCGGCGATGTCCGGCTGGTAGAGCGCGATGCGGATACCGTTCGCCAATATCATCTCCCGCTAATGAGTGGCCAAATCGCAACACGGTCGGCGGCTTTGCCGGGAATGCGATCTTCCGCATGGCCAAATTGGGCGAATGGGTCTATAGAGCCGCCATTGTCAACTCGAACCGAAGGAGGCGGACATGGAATTCATGATGACCGTAGATATCCACCGCCCCATCCGCGGGCTCCGCGTCCTGGCGGTTTCGGTTCGACGCTTTATCTGACACTTCAAAGCTTCATCGTCTCGATTCCCGCCGGACCTTTTCATGGTTTCCGAAGGAATCTTGCTATGTCTTCCAATATCGACAAGGGCCAAAAGGTCCTTTCCTTACTCGCGCGCCAGCAGGCCGCCGGCGTTGTGGGCAATGCATCAAACCTGAGCCGGGAAAAGCTAGCGGCGTGGGAACTCGCTGCAGGCATCCGAAGTCCGGTGGCGCATCCGCCAGGCCGGGCGGCTCGCCCGCATCGGGGCAATCTTCCCGATGTTGACATATCGCTTGCGGTTCCGTTCCCGACCAAGCCGTCGCGCGTCAGCATGATCGCGGGATGGGTTCGGAACGTGTTCCGCGACCCGGCCAAGGAAGAGCGCCGCTACCCGTTTGTCAGGAATCTTTGATAGCCGGGTCGGCGAAGCGACCTCGACATCTTAAGGTGTCGAGGTCGTGACTCCGATGGAATTAAGCCGGTCAGTATCCATCTTAGCCTCACGCCTGCACGATGGTGCGCAGCGGCATGAGCGCCTGGAAAGACGAAGAAAATGTTCCGCTGGTTTGAACAGAAGCTCGACCCGTTTCCGCCGCAGGAACCAGTCGAACCACCGAACACGCTGATCGCCTTCTGCCTGCACTACACGCGGGGCGCCTGGCCCTACATAATCATCGCTGCGATTCTGATGTCGGCGATCGCGGTTACCGAAGTCTGGCTGTTCGCCTTTCTCGGTGACATCGTCGACTGGCTGTCCACACAAAACCGCGAGACCTTCCTGCAGACCGAAGGCTGGAAACTGGCCGGCATGGCATTCGTCGTGATGATCGCGCTGCCGGCGATCGTTTTTGTGCATGCGCTCATTTCGCAGCAGACGCTGATGGGCAACTATCCGATGCGTATCCGCTGGCAGGTGCATCGCTATCTGCTCAAGCAGTCGATGACCTTTTACCAGGACGAGTTCGCCGGCCGCATCGCCACCAAACTGATGCAGACGGCGCTCGCCGTGCGCGAATGCATCATCAAGCTGATCGATGTCATAAACTATGTGGTCGTCTACTTCCTCGGCATGTTGTTCATCGTCGGTTCGTCCGACTGGAGGCTCGCTGCCCCGCTCGCCGCCTGGGTAGTCGGTTATGTGGGTTTGCTTCGCTATTTCATTCCGCAACTCGGCGCAGTTTCGGAGGAGCAGGCCAATGCCCGCTCGTCGATGACCGGACGGGTAGTCGACAGCTATACAAATATCCAGACGGTAAAACTGTTTTCGCACGCCCGCCGCGAGGCGTCCTTCGCACGGGAGGGCATGGCGACGTTCATGGATACGGTCTACCGCTCGATGCGGTTGGTGACCAAGCTCTATGGCGCCCTTTACCTGCTCAACGCGACGCTGCTCTTTGCGGTCGGGACGCTGTCGATCTGGCTGTGGCTCGGCGAAGCCGTGACCATCGGCGCGGTCGCCGTCGCCATCGGGCTGGTCCTGCGGCTCTGGGGCATGTCGCAATGGATCATGTGGGAAATGTCCACCCTGTTCGAGAATATCGGCACCGTTCAGGATGGCATCGGCTCGATTTCGCTGCCGCGCCTTGTAGAAGACAGGCCTGGGGCGAAGGCCATCTTGGTCACGACCGGCCAGATCGAATTCGAGAAAGTCCGGTTCCACTACGGCAAGCGCTCGGGCGTTATTGAAGACCTGTCGCTCAAGGTTCGTCCTGGCGAGAAAGTCGGCATTGTCGGGCGATCGGGCGCCGGCAAATCGACGCTGGTGAACCTGCTCCTGCGCTTCTATGACCTGGAGAGTGGGCGCATCCTGATCGACGGTCAGGACATTGCGGCCGTCAGTCAAGACAGCCTGCGCGCCAATATCGGCGTAGTGACGCAGGATACGTCGCTCCTGCACCGTTCCGTGCGCGACAACATCCTCTACGGCCGGCCCGACGCCACAGAGGAAATGCTGGTGGAGGCCGCCCGGCGGGCCGAGGCGCTGGACTTCGTCGCGAGCCTTTCCGATCCGAAGGGGCGAAGGGGGTTCGACGCGCATGTCGGCGAGCGCGGCGTCAAGGTCTCAGGCGGCCAGCGGCAGCGTGTCGCGATTGCCCGCGTAATGCTCAAGGACGCGCCGATCCTGATACTCGATGAGGCGACGTCGGCGCTGGATTCGGAAGTCGAGGCAGCGATCCAGGAGAACCTGTACCGGCTGATGGAGGGGAAGACGGTGATTGCCATCGCGCACCGGCTCTCGACCATTGCCGCTATGAACCGGCTCGTCGTGATGGACAAGGGACAGATAGTCGAGGATGGCACGCATGAGGAACTGCTCGCCCGAGGCGGGCTCTATCGGCAATTGTGGCAGAGGCAGTCCGGCGGTTTTCTTCTGGATAGCGATTCGGTGGAGCGGGCGGTCCTGAAGGGGCAGGCCGCGGAGTGAAGCCGGGCCGATGCCGGATGTCGCTTCTTCACGGGATTTTCCCGGGGGCCTTCCTATATTGTTTCAGCCGGGCGGCGGGTTGGCATGGCGAATGGCGAGAATGAATGGCTGAGGAAGGATTTCGCGATAGGCTGTGGCAGCGCTTCGAGGGCGCGGTGGATCCGTTTCAGGACACCGACCGGGAAGTTCTGCCGGCCAGCGCGTGGCAGTTCATCCTCTATTTCGCCCGCCAGGCGACGGGTCCGTTCGTCCTTCTGCTGATCGTCGGCGGCGCCGCGGGCGCGGTCGACGCGGCGCTCTACTGGTCGGTCGGCTGGCTCATCGACCTGCTCGACAGCTCGAATCCACAGACGCTGTTTGCGGATCATTGGCCTGAACTCGCAGCGCTGCTTGCGCTGCTGCTGGTGGTGCGAACCGTGGTGATGATTGCTTCGGCGATCGTCGAGCAGCAGATCGTGGTGCCCGGCTTCTATTCCATGGTGCGCTGGCAGGCTTTTCGCCGCGTCATCGAGCAGCCCTATGATTTCTACCAGAACGATTTTGCCGGGCGAATCGCCACCAAGATCATGCAGGGCGGCGAGGCGGTCGGCGATTTCATCGTCAACATACTGCAGACGATGTGGTCGTTCCTGACCTTTATCCTGCTGGCGATCACCATTCTGGTATCGCTCGACCCGCTGATGGGGCTGGTCGTCGCACTATGGTTCGCCGGCTATGTCTCCATCGTCTATTTCCTGCTGCCCGAGATGCGCAGCGCCGGCCGCGCCACGGCGGACGAGCGCTCGATCTTCAACGGCCGGCTGGTCGACTCCTTCACCAACATAATGGCCGTCAAGCTCTTCGACAGCGGGCGGCGCGAGCACGCTTATGTCCGTGACGGGCTGGAGCGCTTCCTGCGTGCCGTTATGCGGCTGACACGCGCCGTCACCACGGTGCGCGCCTCCGTCGCTATCCTAAACGGTACGATGATGAGCGCGATCGCGGCGATCTGCATCTACAAGTTCACTGTGGGCGGAATTTCGACCGGCGCCATCGCGGCGGCGCTGGGCCTGGTCTTCAGGCTCAACCAGATGTCGGGCTGGATGATGTTCAACATCAACGGCTTGATCCGGAATTATGCTACTGTGCAGGACGCGACGCGTACCATCTCGGTAAGGCCGGCTATACGTGACGCAGGCGACGCGAAGGTGTTGCCGCGCGCCAGGGGCGACATCAGGTTCGAGAACGTCTCCTTCCACTACGGCAAGGGCGGCGGCATCATCGAAAATCTCAACCTTCATATCCGGCCAGGCGAGCGCGTAGCGCTGGTCGGCCCGTCAGGCGCCGGCAAGACCACGATCGTCAATCTGGTGCTGCGGCTGTTCGACGTCGAGGCCGGGCGCATCCTGATCGACGGTCAGGATGTTCGTTCGGTGACGCAGGGGTCACTGCGCGAGCAGTTCGGGGTGGTCAGCCAGGATGCGATGCTGATGCACCGCTCGATCCGCGACAATATTGGCTACGGCAGGGCGGGAGCCAGCGAGGCCGAGATCGAGGATGCTGCGCGGCGCTCCGCGGCGCACGAATTCATCCGGGGCATTTCCGATCCGAAGGGCCGCCGGGGTTACGACGCGCATGTCGGCGAACGAGGCGTCAAACTTTCGGGCGGCCAGCGCCAACGCGTCGCGATCGCCCGCATGATGCTGAAGGACGCGCCGATCCTGATCCTGGACGAGGCGACGTCGGCGCTCGATTCGGAAGTCGAGGCAGCAATCCAGGATAATCTTTACCGTCTGATGGAGGGCAAGACCGTCATCGCCATCGCCCACCGGCTGTCGACGATCGCGGCGCTCGACCGACTGATCGTGCTCGATAAGGGGCGAATCGTCGAGGAAGGGACGCATGAGGCGCTGATCGCGCGCGGCGGCCTCTACGCGCAGCTCTGGAAGCGGCAGTCCGGTGGTTTCCTGGCCGACCAGTTGGCGGCGGAATAGTCCGATGTCGGTCCATATGCCCAAGAAATTCGGCGTTTCCATCATGGCTGAGACCAGCCTCAGCGCGGTCGACCAGGAGATATTGGCCGAAAAGGCGACCTCCCTCGGCAATGCCGGCCGCAAGGTCGAGAACTGCTTGGAAAAGCTCCGTTCGCACCATGGCGACAGTGAAACGCGTATGGCGCTGGTCAAGCGCACGGCCGATGCCGTCTATGCGTATTTCGTACAGCGCGAGCTCTGCGGTTTCCGCCGTCACGACGACATCATCCGCGACTACGGAATACCGCGGGAAGTGCTGGTCAGGCTGGGCGCAAGGTAGGCCGGAGCGGCAGCGCCGCTCATTCCAGCCATTCGGTTATGAACTTTTCCGAAGCGTGGACATCGATCGTAACGAGCGCTTCAGGTCCGAGATTGCGGAATTTGTGCGGCGTATCGGCCGGAACGACGAGAATCTGGCCGGCGCTCGCTTCGATCTCGCTTTCGCCGACAGTAAAGAGCGCCCGACCCGACCGGATGATGAAGGTTTCGGGATAAGGGTGCTTGTGCAGCCTCGGTCCGCCGCCGATCTTGTCGAAATCGTTGAACACAATCGAAATGCCGGCGCCGTAAGGCACGCCCTGCATTTCTCCGTGCCAGCGGTCGCTTTCAGCCCAGGCTTCTCTATCGACAACATACGCCATGGGCGGATGATATGCCGTCGGATTTCGCTCTGTCGAGCGCGACGATCCTGCCAAGGCCGCCCAGAATGGATACGACCGGTGCGCATGCCCCTTGCTAGCCCCCGAAATAGACTTGAACAGAGCCCGCATCGCGGCCCCGCGACAATCTGCCGTCACCCCCTTGCACCGTCTGGACATGCGTCGGCTTCACGCATAAACCGATGCGCGAATGCCGGACGGTCGACCGGCCCGTTCAGCCATGCGCTGAAAGGCACGGCTGATGGAGCGAGGATCTGGCTCTAGCCCGGCAATAGTAAGGCGAAAGGATCATAGTCCCGTGAGTGCAACCGACACGACCGAGCCGACCCGGCGGGATTTCCTCTACGTGGCCACCGGCATGGCCGGAGTGGTCGGCGTGGGCGCCGTTGCATGGCCCTTCATCGACCAGATGCGCCCGGACGCTTCGACGCTGGCGCTCGCCACCATCGAGGTCGACATCAGTTCGCTGCAGCCTGGCATGTCGCTGACCGCCAAGTGGCGCGGACGGCCGGTCTTCATCCGCAACCGCACGCCGCAAGAGATCGAGGCCGCCAAAGCGGTGAAACTCGACGAGTTGAAAGATCCGATCGCGCGCAATGCCAATATTCCGGGCGACGCGCCGGCTACGGACCTCGACCGCTCCGCCGGCGAAGGCAAGGAAAACTGGATCGTCATGGTTGGCGTGTGCACCCATCTCGGCTGCGTGCCGCTCGGCCAGGCGGGCGACTTCGGCGGCTGGTTCTGCCCCTGCCACGGTTCGCACTACGATACGGCCGGACGCGTCCGCAAAGGTCCGGCGCCGGAAAACCTGGCCATTCCGACATATCAGTTCGTTTCCGACACCACGATCCGGATCGGCTGAGGTTTCTGGGGGAAAATCATGAGCGGTGGACACTCGACATACACGCCGAAAACGGGCCTTGGCCGCTGGGTCGATGCACGCATGCCTTTGCCGCGCCTGGTGTACGATTCGTTCGTCTCCTATCCGGTGCCGCGCAATCTGAACTACGCCTACACGTTCGGCGGCATCCTGGCGATCATGCTGGTGGCGCAGATACTCACGGGCGTCGTGCTGGCCATGCACTACACCGCCGAAACCACGCTCGCCTTCCCGTCGGTCGAAAAGATCATGCGTGACGTGAATTCGGGCTGGCTTCTGCGCTACATGCATTCCAACGGAGCATCGTTCTTCTTCATTGCGGTCTACATCCATATTTTCCGTGGCCTCTATTACGGCTCTTACAAGGCGCCGCGCGAACTGCTCTGGATTCTCGGCTGCATCATCTACCTGCTGATGATGGCGACAGGCTTCATGGGCTATGTGCTGCCTTGGGGCCAGATGAGCTTCTGGGGCGCGACCGTCATCACCGGCTTCTTCACGGCGATCCCGCTGGTCGGGGACTGGATCCAGCAATTGCTGCTCGGCGGCTTCGCGGTCGATAATCCGACGCTCAACCGCTTCTTTGCGCTGCATTACCTGCTGCCGTTCATGATCGCCGGCGTTGTCGTCCTGCATGTCTGGGCGCTGCATGTCACCGGACAAACCAACCCGACCGGCATCGAGGTCAAGTCCAAGACCGACACGCTGCCCTTCACGCCCTATGCGACCATGAAGGACGCGTTCGGCATGCTGGTCTTCCTGCTCGTGTTCGCGTACTTCCTCTTCTACATCCCCAACTATCTGGGCCATCCCGACAATTACATCGTCGCCGATCCGCTGAAGACGCCGGCCCATATCGTGCCCGAATGGTACTATCTGCCCTTCTACGCGATCCTGCGCGCCATCACTTTCAGCATCGGGCCGATCGATTCGAAGCTCGGCGGCGTGCTTGCAATGTTCGGCGCCATCGCGGTGCTGTTCTTCGTGCCCTGGCTCGACACGTCGAAAGTGCGCTCGGCGGTCTACCGCCCCTGGTACAAGCTGTTCTTCTGGCTCTTCGTAGCGAACGCACTGTTCCTGGGCTGGCTCGGCTCGCGTCCGGCGGAAGGCGCCTATGTGGTGATGTCGCAGGTTTCGACGCTATATTATTTCGGCTTCTTCCTCTTCATCATGCCGGCTCTTGGTTTCATCGAGACGCCGCGGCGCCTGCCAAATTCGATCACCGAAGCCGTGCTCCACAAGAACAAGATGGGTGGCGCCGGGCATCTGGCCCACGCAACCGCGTCGCCGGAAACCAAAGGCTAGCTGAGAATCTTGAGAGGGACTTTCGGAATGAAAAAGATTCTCAACGGTCTTGCCGTGGCGGGCTTCGTGCTTGCCGGCGCGCTGGGCGCAGCCACCGCGCAGGAGGAGCACAGCGAGACCGAGCCCACCCACTTCCCGATCCATAAGCCGGAGGAGCAGAGCTGGTCGTTTGCAGGGCCTTTCGGCACCTACAACAAGGCTCAGCTGCAGCGCGGCCTGAAGGTCTACAAGGAAGTCTGTTCGGCCTGCCACTCGATGGAGCTGGTGGCGTTCCGCACCCTCGAAGGGCTCGGCTACTCGGAGGCCCAGGTGAAGGCGTTCGCCGCCGAGTACGAGGTGACCGACGGGCCGAATGCGGATGGCGAGATGTTCACGAGGCCCGCGCTGCCTTCGGACTATTTCCCTTCGCCCTTCCCCAACCAGGAAGCTGCGGCCGCCGCCAACAGCGGCGCTGCCCCGCCCGATTTCTCGCTGATCGCAAAGGCGCGCGGTGTCGAGCGCGGCTTTCCGCTGTTCGTGTTCGACATCTTTACGCAGTATGCCGAGGGCGGTCCCGACTATATCCACGCGCTGCTGACCGGCTATGAAGAAGAAGCGCCGGCCGGCATGGAGATTGCGGAGGGCACTTACTACAACCCATATTTCATCGCCGGCAAGTCGCTGGCAATGGCTCCGCCGCTGTCGGACGGTCAAGTAACCTATGATGACGGTTCGCCCGAAACGGTGGACCAGTATGCCCGCGACGTCGCCGCATTCCTGATGTGGGCTGCGGAGCCGCATCTCGAGGCGCGCAAGCAGACCGGCTTCAGCGTCATGGCCTTCATGATCCTGTTCACCGGATTGGTGTATCTGACGAAGCGCAAGGTCTGGGCCGGCGTGGCGCACTGATCACGGAAGTCGTGGAACCGGGATTTTGAAAGGGGCGCTCGAAAGCGCCCTTTTCTTTTTGATCCGGCACCGGCAAAACTAGACCGCAACGGAATCCCTGCCATGAAATCCTCACTCGAAGACACGCTCCTCTCGGCGATCCGCACCATTCCGGATTATCCGAAACCGGGGATCATGTTTCGCGACATCACGACACTCCTTGGCAATGCGCGAGCGTTCCGCCGCGCCATCGATGAGCTGGTGCATCCCTATGCCGGAACCAAGATCGACAAGGTCGCCGGCATCGAGGCGCGTGGGTTCATCCTCGGCGGCGCCATCGCGCACCAACTCTCTTCGGGCTTCATCCCGATCCGCAAGAAGGGAAAGCTGCCGCACGAGACCGTCCGCGTCGCCTACAGCCTGGAATACGGGCTGGACGAGATGGAAATGCACAAGGACGCTGTGGTGGCTGGCGAAAAGGTGATCCTCGTCGACGACCTGATCGCCACCGGCGGCACGGCAGACGGCGCCGTCAGGCTGCTGCGCCAGATGGGCGCGGACATCGTTGCAGCCTGCTTCATTATCGACCTACCGGAACTTGGCGGGCGCAGGAAGCTGGAGGCGCTGGATGTACCTGTCAGGACACTGATCGCGTACGAAGGCCACTGACTTCCGGCGGCGAGTCACAGTCAGCCAGCCTTCAGCCCACCTGTACCAGAACGGCGCTTTCGAACTCCAGCACCTTGTCGCCGGTTGAATCGAACGCGTCGGCGCGGATGGTCAGGAGCCGCCAGCCCGGACGCGAAGTGATGGGACGGTGGCTAACGCCTGTGCGAGTGAAGCTGACGGTCTCGCCGGCATAGACCGGCTTGAGCCATTTCAGGTTCTTGAAGCCGGGTGAGGGGCCGAATACCGGCAGCGGCCCAGGACCTTCCCACCGCCTGCCTTCCGTCTCCATCCGCGTGGCCAGATTGTATTTCATCCAGGTCGCGGCGGTATGCCAGCCGGATGCGCAAAGGCCTCCGAAGACGCTGTTCTTCGCAGCGATCTCGTCGACATGGAACGGCTGCGGATCGTATTTCCTGGCGAACGCCTTGATGGCTTCCGCCTCGAATTTGTGCGAGCCGAGCGTGGTGGTCACGCCGATGCCGAAAAATTCGTCGAGCGTCATGCGGCGGCCTCGCGTTTCAGGAACATTCCGGTGTTTTCGAGTTCGAACACCTGCTCGCCCCTCTGGTTGAAGAGCTCGTGGCGGCAGGTGACGAAGCCCAGGCTGGGACGCGATTTCGAAACACGCCTGGCGAGGACAGTGCTGCGGCCGGTAAGCGTGTCGCCGGCAAGAATGGGCTTTTTCCAACGGACGTATTCGATGCCCGGCGCGCCCTGTGACGTCGAATCGAGCAGAAAGGCATCGCACATCATGCGCATGAATATCGCGCATGTGTGCCAGCCCGAGGCCGACAGACCGCCGAGGATACTTGCTTTTCCAGCCTCCTCGTCGAGATGCATGGGTTGGGCGTCGAACTCGCCCGCGAATGCGATGATCTCTTCGGCGGTCACGAGTTTTGAGCCAAGGTCGACGGCGACGCCCTCACGGAAATCCTCATAGGCCCATTTCTTGGCTGTCATGCCCAAAATCCTGTTCAGGTTTGAACTTACATGATGGCGGGATCGGCTCGGGGCGGCAAGCAGATCTCCGAAAAAAGGTTGAGCCAGAAATGGCTTAAAGCCAGCCGCGGCGCTTGAAGTACCAGAAGGGAAGAACCGCCGACACGACCATGAGCGCCAGCGCGAAAGGATAGCCCAGCAACCATTTCAATTCGGGCATGACGTCGAAATTCATGCCGTAGACCGAAGCGACCAGTGTTGGCGGCAGGAACACGACCGCGGCGACGGAGACGATCTTGATGATGGCGTTCTGCTCGATATTGATCATTCCGAGCGTCGCATCGAGGAGGAACGTGATCTTCTGCGATAGGAACGTGGCGTGGTCCGAAAGCGATTCCACGTCTCGCGACAGCGTCTTCACCCTGCCGCGCAAATCTTTGTCGCTCCCTCGCTGCACCGTCGCCTGCCCGAGGAAACCGGACAGGCGCTGCAGCGTCAGCAGGCTATCCTGGATCTTGGACACGAGGTCTTCCTTGCGTCCGATCCGGCGCAAAACGATCTGAAAGCTGCGGTCGCGCTTCGACGCTTTCTTTTCGGCGGGATGGAAAATGTCGTGCGAGATCTCGACGACCTCTCGGCTGGCGCGCTCGAGTACATCTGCGAGGCGGTCCACTATCGCCTCCAGCAAGGCGATCAGGATCGTTTCGCCGCTGGTGCAGCCGGTGTCGGCCTTTTCGGCGCGCATCGGAAAGGTCTGGAAGGCCCGCGGCTCGTGATAACGGATGGTGATCAGCCGGTTTTCGGAGAGCACAAACGTTACCGGCGACATTACGGGGCGGTCGCCGTCGGCATGGGCGGGCAGTGTCGCGGTCATGAAGAACGCGCCCTTTTCCGTGTAAAGGCGCGACGAGATTTCGATTTCTTCCATCTCCTCGCGCGTGGGGATGCCGATGCCGATCCAGTCCTCGATCGTCTTTTCTTCCTCCTTCGTAGGATTAAGGAGGTCCGCCCAGACGACCTCTCCCTTGTGGGCGAGAAGATCGCCGGCGACGCGCAGCCGGTCCTTGTCCACGACGAACGCCTTGATCATCGTCCGTTCTCCCGCCTGGTCGGATCGTCAGGTGTTAAACTTGAACAGCATGACGTCGCCGTCCTGCACGACATATTCCTTGCCCTCGTCGCGCGCCTTGCCGGCTTCCTTCGCCGCCACTTCGCCGCCGAGCGTCACGAAATCATTATAGGCGATGGTCTGCGCGCGGATGAAGCCGCGTTCGAAATCGGTGTGAATGACTCCGGCCGCCTGTGGCGCCTTGGCGCCCTTGTGGACGGTCCAGGCGCGCGTCTCCTTCGGCCCCACAGTGAAGAAGGTGATGAGTTGCAGCAACTCGTAGCCGGCGCGGATGAGCTTATCCAAGCCCGGCTCCTCCAGGCCGAGATCGGCCAGGAATTCCTTGGCTTCATCGTCGGCGAGTTGCGCCACTTCGGCTTCAATCGCCGCCGAAATGACGACGGCGCGCGCGCCCTGGCCGGCTGCCATTTTCTCGACAGCGCGGGTATGCTCGTTGCCCGTTGCGGCATCCGCCTCGGATACGTTGCAGACATAGAGGACCGGGTGCGAGGTAAGGAGATTGAGGCCTTGCAGGATGGCCAGATCCTCGGCCGCGATCCCGTCGAGCAGGATGCGCGTGGGCTTGCCGTCCTGCAGCAGCGCCAAAGCCTGCTCCATCATCGGCAGCACGGTCAGCGCTTCCTTGTCCTTGCCGCTGGCGCGCTTGCGGAACTGGACGATGCGGCGCTCAAGGCTTTCGAGGTCGGCAAGCATCAGTTCGGTCTCTACCGTCTCGGCGTCGGCGACAGGATCGATCCTGCCCTCGACATGGGTGATGTCGTCATCCTCGAAACAGCGCAGCACATGCACGATTGCATCGACCTCGCGGATGTTGGCGAGGAACTGGTTTCCGAGGCCTTCGCCCTTGGAAGCGCCGCGCACCAGACCGGCAATGTCGACGAAGGAAATGCGGGTCGGGATGATCTCCTTCGATTTGCCGGCGGCAGCGAGCTTCTGCAGGCGGGGATCGGGCACCGCGACCTCGCCGGTGTTGGGCTCAATGGTGCAGAACGGATAATTGGCCGCCTGCGCGGCGGCCGTCCGCGTCAATGCGTTGAAAAGCGTCGATTTGCCGACATTGGGCAAGCCAACGATGCCACATTTGAAACCCATGGTTTGACGTCCTAGCGGGATGAGAAGATTTGATCAGGGCTATGGGCGAAAGGGTTGACGATCGTCAACCCTTGGATTGTTCGGATTCGTTATCGGCGCGCTCTGCTGATGCGATGGCATCTTCAAGCGCAAAGCGCTCGATCATCGGAGCGCCGACACGGGCAACTACTTCTTGCTGCCGAAGAGCTTTCTCAGCATCGCGGCCATCGGCCCTGTATCTGGAGCCTTCACGGAGGGGGCCTGCTGCCGCGCCTGGCGTATATGGCTTTGTTGTTTCGGGGCAGGGCGGTCCGGCTCCGGCTTCGCCTTGTCGCCGCCGGCAGCGGCAAGGCTGACTTTGTTCATGAAACTCGAATCGTCGCGTTTGACCAGGAGTTCGGCACTGCCCGCGATTGCGTCAAGCAGCGGCTCCAGCCACACCTTGTCGGATTTGGCGAAGTCGCCCAGTACGTGCGGTGAAACCAGTTCCTTGACGCCGGGATGGCCGATGCCGATGCGCACGCGGCGGTAGTCCTTGCCGATATGTTGGTCGAGCGAGCGGATGCCGTTGTGCCCTCCGGCGCCGCCGCCGACCTTCACGCGCACCTTGCCGGCCGCCAGATCGAGTTCATCATAGAATACCGTGAGATCGGCCGGTGTCAGTTTGTAGAACCGCATCGCCTCTCCGACGGATTGGCCGGACAGGTTCATGAATGTCTGGGGCTTGATGAGGATGACTCTTTCGCCGCCGAGATTTCCTTCGGCGACAAGGCCATGGAACTTTTTCGACCAGGGCGAAAAATCATGGCGGCGGGCGATCGCGTCCGCCGCCATGAAGCCGACATTGTGCCGGTGATTGGCGTATTTCGCACCCGGATTGCCAAGACCAGCAAAGAGACGCACGGCTTCGGCCTCCGGATTGCGAGATTATTCCTCTTCGGCCGCTTCTTCTTCTTCGGCTTCGGGGGCCGCCTCTTCGGCGGCTTCCGGCTTCATGGCCGAGGAACTTGCGACGGTCGCGATGGTGAAGTCGCGATCGGAGATGACCGGCTTGATGCCTGCCGGCAACTTGACCGCCGAAATGTGGATCGAATCGCCAATATCGGTGCCGGTGAGATCGACCGTGATGGAATCGGGGATCGCATTGGCCGGGCAGTGGAATTCGACTTCGTGGCGCACGATGTTCAGCACGCCGCCGCGCTTGATGCCGGGCGACTTCTCTTCATTGATGAAGTGGACCGGCACGTTGACGTTGACCTCGGTGTCCTTGCCGATGCGCAGGAAATCCACATGCATCGGGAAGTCGCGGACGGGGTCGAGCTGATAGTCCTTGGGCAGGACCTGGACCTTCTTGCCGCCGACGTCGATCGTGGCGATGGTGGTCAGAAAGCCGCCGCCATGAATCTTGTAATAGATGTCCTTATAAGACAGGGCGATCGCCAGGGGAGGCTGCTTGTCGCCGTAGATGACTGCAGGCACTTTGCCGTTGCGGCGAACTTCACGGGCGGACCCCTTACCGACCTGTTCGCGTGCTTCGGCCTTGAGCTCGTAAGTGTCGTGGCTCATGGCATTTCCTTTCGGGTTTACTGGAGCGTCTGCGGCGGGCGCTTGCCCGGTCCCCAAACGTCGAAAGCCGCCGGATGAGGCGGCCTTCCGCCGCGTTGCCTCCAAGGGTGTCTACGCGGGTGGCGGCTCTATAGCCGAAGGCGTTCCGGAGCGCAAGTTGTGTAGAATTCCGGCCTCTGTTCGGACCAACGAAAAAATTTATCGGACGACGGGAACCTTCTTGGAGGCTGCGCGTTTCAAGCCGCTGACGTTTGTTGTTGAAGCTTCAACGTGGGCACGGACCGGCGGTCGCGACCCCAAGCCCCCCGCCCAGCGATCGTCGGTCCATTCCCCCCAATTTCCCTGAAATTGCAGCCTTCGCGCACCGAAGTCGTGCTTGCCGTATAAGGCCTGACAATCTGCGAAGTTACGGCTTCGGCCGCTTCTTCTTGGCTTTCTTTGGCGGAGGTGCGCCGGTCGAAGCCTCCGGCCGTGGCTTGCTCTTCGGTTTGAACTTGCCCTTTTTCGTGCTGTTCCACGAAGGTGGCGCGGCTTCGTTGGAAGGCTCGGTTCTGAACGGGGCCTTGCCATCGAGACGTTGAATGGTGACGCCCTTTTCGCCCGTTCCGTTTTCCCTGACCGCCGCCCAGAAGCTTTCCGCCTTGTCGCCGGAGATCTCGAACTGGCTTTCGGTATCGAGAATCTTGATCGAGCCGACGGCGCGTTTGGTGACGTGGCCGGCCTTGCAGATCATCGGCAGAAGCCAGCGCGGCTCGGCGCGATGCTTGCGGCCCACCGAGATGCGAAACCACACGCCGTTTGTGAAATCGCTTCGGTCCCGTGGCGCGCTTTCCGGGCGAGGCTCGCGCTGACCCCGCTCGACGAAGCTCGAAGGTGCGTCGAGGAGTTCTTCCGGGGCAGGGCGTGCCGCTAATTGAAGGCGGAGATAGGCTGCGGCGATATGCTCGGCGCTGTGGGCGTTCATCAGTTCCCTGACGAATGCGATCTCGTCGTCGCCCGGCGTCACCGCTAGGGCCGGGTCTTCGAGAATGCGCTCCTTGTTGTGCCTTTCGATATCGCTCGCGCTCGGCGCGGGAACGGTCCGTGCCGTGAGCTTGGCAAGTTTCAGCACGCGCGCCGCGGCATTGCGCCGATGATAGGGCACGATCAGCGTGCAGGTGCCCTTGCGGCCGGCGCGACCGGTGCGCCCGCTGCGATGCAGAAGCGTGTCGGGATTGGTCGGCATGTCGGCATGGATGACAAGATCGAGATTGGGCAGGTCGATGCCGCGGGCGGCGACGTCGGTCGCGACGCAAACGCGGGCGCGCCCGTCGCGCATCGATTGCAGCGCGTTGGTGCGCTCGGCCTGGCTGAGTTCGCCCGACAGCGCCACGACAGGAAAGCCGCGATTGCCAAGACGGCTTGCCAGATGCTTCACCGCCTCGCGGGTATGGCAAAAGATGATGGTGTTCTGTGAATCGAAAAACAGCAGCGTGTTGATGATGGCGTTTTCGCGGTCGGCCGGCGCTACCAGGATCTGCTGGTATTCGATGTCGCTATGCTGGCTGCTTTCGCCCGTGGCCGTGATCCGCAGCGCATCGCGCTGGAAGCGCTTTGCCAACTGCGCGATCGGATTGGGAACCGTGGCGGAAAACATCAGCGTCCGCCGCTCGTCGGGCGCGGCGGCGAGAATGAATTCGAGATCGTCGCGGAAACCCAGATCGAGCATCTCGTCGGCCTCGTCGAGCACGACGGCGCGGAGTTCCGAAATATCGAGCGAACCGCGCGTGATGTGGTCGCGTAGTCGACCGGGTGTGCCGACCACGATATGCGCGCCATCGGCCAGCGCCCGGCGCTCGGTGCGCATATCCATGCCGCCGACGCAGGAGCCGATGCGCGCTCCCGTCTCGCGATAGAGCCACTCGAATTCGCGGCGCACCTGCATGGCGAGTTCGCGCGTCGGTGCAACGATCAGCGCCAGCGGCAGACCGGCCGGACCAAATCGCGGCGAGCCGGCCAGAAGCGTAGGCGCGATCGCGATGCCGAACGCTACCGTCTTGCCCGAGCCGGTCTGCGCCGAGACGAGCAGGTCGGCGCTTTGTGCTTCCGCGCCGAGCATTGCGCTTTGCACGGGTGTCAGCCTGTCGTAGCCACGGGCCGCGAGCGCAGCCTTCAGCGGCGGCGCCATCGTGTCGAAATCGGTCATGGAACGAACTTTCATCGCAAGTGTCGCGGCGGCTCAAATTGGAGCAGGGTGCGCAATCAGACAGTCAAGGCCCCTCCCTAAAGAGTTGGGCAGGGACCGGCAAGGCCGCCAGCGAGGGGTGCGGCTATAACGTTCGCCTTTAAAACGCCCATTGAACATGCTCACCGGCGGAGCTAAGGTCCTGATATCGGGGGCATGGGTGGACTCCCCGCTGAGGCTTCGGCCCAAGTTCCGCCTTCGCTTGTTTATGCGGAGGAAAACCATGCCTCGAAGAATCTCGGCCCAGGAACTTGTTGCGTTGACCGGCACCAGCCGGCTTCCTCATATCGTCGACGTGAGGCGCCAAAGCGTTTTCACGAATGCCGGCAGGCGTATCGCCGGCGCGGTCTGGCGCGACCATCTGAGGACCGCCGAATGGCTTCCAGATTTTGCCGACGGCCGCCGGATCGTCGTCTACTGCATTCACGGTCACAATGTCAGCGAACTTGCCGCCTCACGGCTGGCGGCGGACGGCGCAGATGTCGCGATGTTGGAGGGCGGCATGGAAGCCTATGAGGAGGCCGGCGGCGTCATGGTTACGCGTAGTGGGCCGGGCGTGGACGTCGCTGTCGGCCCGAGCGTCTGGGTGACCAGGGAAAGGCCGAAGATCGATCGCATTGCCTGTCCGTGGCTGGTCCGCCGCTTCATCGATCCGTTTGCGGTGTTCCATTTCGTGGCAGCGGAATGGGTCAAGGATGTCGCCGAAGAGATCGGCGGGATTCCCTACGACGTAAAGGATGTGCACTATTCGCATCGGGGCGCGGAGTGCACGTTCGATACGCTAATTTCCGAGTTCGGCCTGACCGATTCTGCCTTGCAAGGATCGTTCGCGGGGCCGATACGGCAAGCCTTGATCTGGAGCCGCAGGCAGCCGGGCTTCTGGCGATCTCGCTCGGGCTTTCGGCGGTCGAACCGGACGATTTGGCGCAATTGGAAAAGGGCATGTTGATCTATGACGCGCTCTATGGCTGGTGTCGCCATGCCACGCGGGAAACGCACAATTGGCCGATGAAGGCGGCGTAGAATGGATATTCAAGCACGCCGGCACGCCGGCCCGTCATTTTCGGAAGCAACGAAAACTTTCGCCAAGATCGGCCTTCTGTCGTTTGGCGGGCCGGCCGGGCAGATCGCGCTGATGCATCGCATTCTCGTCGACGAGAAACGCTGGCTGGACGAGCCGCGCTTCCTGCATGCGCTGAACTACTGCATGCTGCTGCCCGGCCCCGAGGCCATGCAATTGGCGACCTATGCCGGCTGGCTCCTTCACGGGGTGCGGGGCGGACTTGTCGCCGGCCTGCTTTTCGTCCTGCCCGGCGCGGTCGTCATTGCGCTTCTCTCCGCGCTTTACCTGACCGTCGGCGACGTGCCCCTGGTGCAGGGTATGCTGTTCGGATTGAAGGCGGCGGTGCTAGCCGTGGTGCTGGAAGCGCTGATCAAGGTCTCGAAACGTGCGCTCAAGAATTGGACAATGGTGGCGCTGGCCGTAGCGGCCTTCATTGCAATCGCGTTTCTGAAACTGCCGTTTCC
The DNA here is from genome assembly GCF_040438645.1 of Mesorhizobium sp. WSM2240. Classification (NCBI taxonomy): domain Bacteria; kingdom Pseudomonadati; phylum Pseudomonadota; class Alphaproteobacteria; order Hyphomicrobiales; family Phyllobacteriaceae; genus Mesorhizobium; species Mesorhizobium sp. WSM2240. Next base: position 4,026,590 of record NZ_CP159253.1, on the reverse strand, counting down.
GCTGATCATTGCAGCCGCCGCGCTGATCGGCGTCTTCCTCGACAAAGCGGGCGCCCTGGCCGAGGCCAATGCAAAAACCGCGGCCAGCGAACTGCATATGCGAATCGAAATGCCGGAGTGGGCGCGGCCGAACTGGAGGAGGTTCCTCGCCACTCTCGCGGTTTGGCTGGCGATCTGGTTCGTCCCGCTGTTCGCGCTCCACGCAGCCCTCGGCAGCGCCAACGTCTTTGCCGTCGAAGCTTCGTTTTTCTCGACAATGGCGACCGTCACCTTTGGAGGCGCCTACGCGGTGCTGGCCTATGTGGCGCAGCAGGCGGTGGAGGTTTACGGCTGGCTTCGGCCGGACGAAATGCTGACCGGCCTCGGGCTCGCGGAGACCACGCCTGGTCCGTTGATCCTGGTGCTGGTGTTTGTCGGCTTTCTGGGCGGCGCCCGTCTCTCCGGCCTCGATGCTCTGACCGGCGGCGTACTGGGCGCGGCGGTAACGCTGTGGTTCACCTTCGTGCCGTGTTTTTTGTGGATTTTCGTCGGTGCGCCCTATGTCGAAACGGTGCGCAATGTGCGCTGGCTTGCCAGCGCACTGTCGGCCGTCACCGCCGCAGTCGTCGGCATCATCGCCAATCTCGCAGTCTGGTTCGCGCTGCATGTGCTTTTTGCACATGTGGGCGAATGGGTAATCGGGCCGTTTGTTCTGCCGAAGCCTGATCTCGCCACGATCGACCTGGCGGCGGCGGCCATAGCCATTGCTGCCGGCATCGCGCTCATCCGCTATCACCGGAACATGATCGCCGTACTCGTCGCGGCCGCGTTGGCCGGAATGATCTGGACGCTGGTATAGGTCTCAGTCGAACAGGCTCGAGACCGATTCCTCGGTGGCCGTCCGGGAGATCGCTTCGCCGATGAGATCGGCGATGGATACGACGCGGATGTTGTGTGCCGCCTCTATTGCGGAGGTCGGCTGGATCGAATCCGTGATAACCAGTTCCTGGAGCTTCGATGCCGCAATGCGGGCGGCAGCGCCGCCGGACAGTACGGCGTGGGTGATGTAGGCGGTGACACTGGTGGCGCCGTTGGCGAGAAGTGCGTCGGCGGCGTTGCACAGCGTGCCGCCGGAATCGACGATATCGTCGATCAGCAGGCAATCCTTGCCGCGAACATCGCCGATGACGTTCATCACTTCCGACTCGCCTGGGCGTTCGCGGCGCTTGTCGACGATCGCCAACTGCGCATCGATGCGCTTGGCAAGCGCACGGGCGCGAACCACGCCGCCGACATCCGGCGAGACGACCATGACGTTGGCGAGCTGCTTGTACTTGGCCTTGACGTCGCGCGCCATCACCGGGACTGCGAACAGATTGTCGGTCGGGATGTCGAAAAAGCCCTGGATCTGGCCGGCGTGCAGATCGAGTGTCAGCACGCGGTCGACGCCGGCGCGGGTGATCATGTTCGCGACCAGCTTCGCCGAGATCGGCGTGCGGCCGGAGGCTCGGCGATCCTGCCGCGCATAGCCGAAATACGGAATGACGGCGGTGATGCGGCGCGCCGATGAGCGCATGAACGCGTCGATCATGATGAGAAGTTCCATCAGATGATCGTTGGTCGGGAACGAGGTCGACTGCAGGATGAAGACATCCTCGCCGCGGACATTCTCCTGGATCTCGACGAAAATTTCCTGGTCGGCGAAGCGCCGCACGCTGGCTTTGCCGATCGGTACATTGAGATAGCGGGCGACCGCTTCGGCCAGCACCCGGTTGGAATTGCCCGCGAAGAGTTTCATACACCGTTCCTGGTAGGAATATGAGGCGGCTTTTAGCGGCCCTCGCTGCTATTGCAAGCGCCGGGATGCGTTTTCGGCCGACAATCCATAGAATTGGTTGATCGCATTCCTGTGATCAGCCGGTGCGCGCCGAAAGCCATGTGACCAACTGGTCTATTGTCGCATCGGCGATTGTCTGCATGGTTGACGAGGAAACAGACGACCAGCCGTCACCGCCGCTGGATGGCGCTTTTTGCTGCCCGGTGATGCGATGAACCCGGTTTCCGGCGGGATCGTAGACATCCCAGACATAGATGACGGTGGTTTCCTTACCCTCGGCAAGCGGCGTGAAATAGCCTTTCAGCACATGCGTTGTCGCTGGGTCGTTGCTGCGGGCGAGCATGACGCCGCGCTCGCGGGCACGGGTGGACAGCCGCTCGGATAGCGCCGTCGCGGCCTCGACGGAGGTGCCGACGATCGGAGCGAACTGGATGCGGGCATTAGTCGTGACCGCGGCGTTCTGGGTTGGCGTCGCCGATGCGCCCGGCGTGGCCGTGGTGGCCGGCTGCAACGGAGCGGCGTCGCCCTGGGCAGGCGGCTGCGCGGCGATGGCGGAAGGCTCCAGGACGTCCTGGGTGCTGGTGCAAGCCGACAATGCGGCAGCCGCGAGCAATGACACGGCCATTAACGGCAAACGTCTCATTCTCCCGAACCTCTCTGCGCCCCTCGCGCCAAGCGGAAATCCCTTTCGCATTCCGGATTCACTTCACGATCAAGTCGAGATCATGGCGCGAAAGCGGCCTTGGCTGCGAATCCGTCGTCAGATAGGTGCGGCCGAGCGTCATCGCTGTCTCGGTCTCAGAGTCCATTATGATCATATGGGCAAACAGCGTCATGTTCGGCGCTATTGGCTCCGGGTTGCCCTGGTAGAACATCGGCATATCCATCCATGACGGCGTGAAGCGCGCGCCCAGTGAATAGCCGCAGGCGTTGAGCCGGTGCTTCGTCAGGCCGTGCGCCTCCAGCGTCCGCGCATGCGCGTCGAAAACGTCGCCGAAGGTATTGCCCGGTGTCATCGCCTTCTCGACGGCCATGAGCGCGTCACGCGAGGCGTCGAACAGTTCCTGATGTCGCTTCGACACCCGGCCGGTGAGAACCGTGCGCATCATTGCTGCGTGGTAGTGGTGGAACACACCGGCCCATTCGAGCGTCAACTGATCGTTCTTCAGGAGCTTGCGGCGACCGGCTTTGTAGCGGCAGAGCAGCGCATCGGCGCCCGATCCGATGATGAACTCGTTGGCGGGATAATCTCCGCCGCCGGCAAAGATCGCGCTCTGCATTGCGGCCAGTATTGCGCCTTCGTCTGCGCCCTGCTTGATCAATCCCAGGGCCGCATCGAATGCGTCGTCGGCGAGATTGGCCGCCTTTTCCGCCTTCCTGATTTCGGCCGGACTCTTGAACAGGCGCAGGCGCTGGACGATGCCGGAGGCATCGGCGATCTGGCCGAATGTCTGCAATTGCTCGTCGAGCCGGCGGCCGTTGAAGGCGGTTAGGCCGTGGGTGTCGTATTCCACGCCGATGCGCGCGCCCAGGAGGTCCAGTTCGTTCAGCAGATTGCGCAGGTCGAGCGCCGGATTGGCGTCGGCGCGGTCGGTCCAAACGACGATGTTTTCGATCGTGGATGTGTGACGCGCCTGGCGCAGGTCGGCCGACCGGGTCAGGAGCACCATCGAGCCGTCCGCCTTCAGAACGAGGCATTGGAAGAAGCAGAAGCCGAACGTGTCGTAACCAGTCAGCCAGTACATGCTTTCCTGCGCGAACAGCAGAATGGCGTCGAGCTTCTTTTCGGCCATCTCGATCATCAGCCGGTCGCGGCGCGCGTCGAATTCCGATCGTTCAAAATGCAGCGCCATCAAATCTCCTCCAGAACGATTGCCGAAATCTGCCTGCCGTAATCGGCCTCCCTACGGTGGGTGGTGCGGCGATAGGAATAGAAAAGGTCCTCCTCGGCATAGGTGCAGCGGTCGAGGCCTTCCGCCGCAACGCCTGCCTTGCGTAGCCGGTCGAGCGTATAGCCGTTGAGGTCGAACATCGAGTGGCCGCCGTTACGAGACGGCCTGAAATATTTTTCGTTATCCCTGTTAGCTTCGGCGAATCGCGCGACGAACTCGGCTCCGACTTCGTAATTGTCGGGTCCGATAGAAGGGCCGAGCACGGCGACGATGCGTTCGCGCATGGCGCCCAATTTCTCCATGGCGTCGACCGTGTTTTCGAGCACTCCGGCGAGCGCCCCCTTCCATCCGGCGTGGGCCGCGCCGATCACACGCGCCTCGGGGTCGGCAAACAGCACCGGCCCGCAATCGGCCGAGGAAGCGCCGAGCGCCAGCCCGGGCCGGTCGGTCACGATAGCGTCGGCCTGCGGCCGCGGGTCGGGAAAGGGGCCGGTGGCGACGATTACGTCCGGCGAATGGACCTGATAGACCGACAGCAGCGAATCCGGCGTGACACCCATCCACTCGGCCACGCGGCGGCGATTTTCCCGCACTCGTGCCGGATCGTCGTTCGAACCAACGCCGATGTTGAGGCCCCGGTAAATGCCTTCAGAAACGCCGCCGACGCGGGTGAAAAAGCCGTGGCGGATGCCTTGTGCTTCCGCCTTTGCAAGCAAAGGTGACCGGAGCGGCTCCGGCTTCGAGTCGGTTATCATGCTCCGCCTTGTTGTCTCCGAAGACCATGGCGTCAAGGCAAATTCGCCCTTGTCCGCCGGTCCGCGCTCCCGTGGCGGGACAGTGGGGCAGGGGATTTGCCGAGTCAATCCGAAGGAACGAAGGGTGGAACGGCAGTCGCGCGCGGCGTGATGGCGAGCACCTTGAACAGGTTTCCCATCTGGTCGGGGCCGGCAAGACGCTCGACCTCGCCGGACAGGCGCTCGCGCGTCGCAAGGCCAGCATCTGCGCCGAGACGCCCGGCGCGCTCAAGCAATCCCATCGCCAGCAGGAAATCGCCCTGGGTCATGATATGAGCGTCAAGACCGCGTTGACGTGCAACTGCGGCAAGAGCGGCAAAATCGACATGTGCGGTCAGGTCTGCGCCGCCAGGGTGGGCGAGCACGTCGTCATATTCGTGCTTTCGGAGAGCCTGCAGCGTGTCGCCGAGTGCAGGCGAGGTGTAGCCATAATCGAAGAACAGGCCGGCTCCGCCATGGCCGGCGATACGCTCGGTTATCGTCTCCATCAGCGCGGTTCGAGCCGGGGAAAGCTCGATGACAGCGCCCTCGGGCGCGCTGTCGGCATCCGGCGGCAGCAGGAACGGATCCGGCGCGCCGGCTCCCGCCACAAAGGTCAGGCCGCCGGCTTCATCAAGACCAACCGCTCGCTCGCGCCATTTGCCGCCGGCACGGACATACTGGCGGATCGGAACGGCGTCGAAGAGTTCGTTGCCGACAATGAGCAGTGGCTGCGGGGCGAGACTGTCGACGGAAGCGTGCCACTGGGCGCCGGCGCCGACCGGTCCGAGCGTCTCCTTCTGGATCTCGACAAGTCTCGGGCTTGTTTCGATCATCGCGAAATCGGCTTCGACTGAGAATCCGGGGCCAAGCCTTGAAAGCGTGCGCAACACATCCTTCATCAGCGTGCCGCGCCCGGGGCCGATCTCCGCAACGGTCACCGGCAATGGCTGCCCGATCGCGTCCCACGCGGCTCGCAGCCATACGCCGACCAGTTCGCCGAACATCTGGCTGATTTCGGGTGCGGTGACGAAATCGCCTTCGACGCCGAACGGCTCGCGATTGGTGTAGTAGCCGTCCTCGGGATCGAACAGGCAGAGCGCCATGTACTCGGCGACGCTGATCGGTCCACTGACCTGGATTAGAGCTGCAATTCGCTCCTTCAGCCGCGTCATGCCGGGCTTGGCGCGGCGGTCCTTTTCGCCCTCGCCATCATCCAGATTCCGGCAATGACCATCGGGGTCGACAACACCATGCCCATGGTCAGCCAGTCGCCGAGCAAATAGCCGATATGCTGGTCCGGCTCGCGGAAAAATTCGACGAAGATGCGCGACGCGCCGTAACCGGCGACGAACGCGCCGGCGACGAAGCCCGGCGTCTTCAGCTTGAGCAGCGAATGGGTGAGCAGGCGCAGCAAAAGGAATAGCAAAAGCCCTTCCAGCGCCGCCTCATAGAGTTGGCTTGGATGGCGCGCCAGCGGTCCGCCATTCGGGAATACAAACGCCCAGGGGACGTCGGTCGGCCTGCCCCAAAGTTCGGAGTTGATGAAGTTGGTGCCGCGAACGAGTCCGAGTGCCACCGGCGCGCCTGCGGCTACGACATCGAACAAGCTCCACACACTGATGCCGCGCGAACGGGCGAACAGGATCATGGCGAGCGTGGTTCCGGCAAAGCCGCCATGAAACGACATGCCGCCCTGCCAGACTGCCAACATATCCAACGGGTTGGCCAGATAACGCGCGAAATCGTAGAACAATATGTAACCGACGCGGCCGCCCACCACCACGCCGATAGCGGCCCACACCAGAAAATCGTCGAGGTCCTCCGGTTTCATCGGCAACTCGCCACCGGCCCAAAGCCGGGAATTGGTCACCAGCCGCTTGGCGTACCAGTAAGCGAAGAGGATGCCGACGATATAGGCGAGGCCATACCAATGAATAGCCAAGGGTCCGATCTGGACGATGACCGGATCAATGTTCGGAAATGGCAGCGCAGCAAGCGGCAGGAGCAGATAATCGGTCAAACGGAACTCCGGACTGGAGGTAATTTGCGCGGAGGAACGAAGGCTATCTCGCGCCCAGTGCTACCAACCCTGTTCGGTCGAATTTCGTCCCTCACGTCCAATCCAAATTGATGTTGGTGATTTTCTCGACCTGAATCTGGCGCCGGATGTCTGCGATACGCCTGGCAAGTTCGGGCGAGAAACGTTCATGCGTTTCGACGTAGATTTGGCCAATGCTTCGATGAACTCCTTTATGCAATAGCGCTTCCAAAAGCTCGGCCTCGGCGCCCTCTATATCGACTTTGAGCAACGCCACGGGATCACCAAGGCTCACGATGAACTCAGGCAGGTCGATCACATCCACTTCGGCTACGGCGACATCGAGATGCGCTCTCTTTTTGATGAGAGACGACCCCTTAGTATGCTTGATGTCTCCAGCTACGTCCGGCCGTTGATAAAACATCGCCTTTCGATTTGCGCCGCCAACCGCCTTTTCGATTATCGTTATGCCGGGGTCATTGGTGAAACGGCGCTTGAGGATTTTGACAGCGACCGGGTCCGGCTCGAAGGCGATGACACGGGACCCTTTGCGACGCATCAGATAGGTAATATTGCCGAGATTTGCTCCACAATCAACGCAGACCGAGCCCGCGGGCAATTTGCGAAGATATTCGTGGAACTCGCGGAGCGCGCCGCTCCTCCCGGAGTTCTTCCGCTTCCTGTAGAGATGCCACCGGATCCAATGTTCTAAGTCGCTTTCTATACGCATGGCGCCCTTATGACACATATTGCGACCCACGCAACGTGCGCGCTGACCTGGCCAAAGCGCTCCCGCATCGTCCGATCTTGCATTCATTGCTGCGCGCCATTACTTCAAACGAGACGCCACGAGGTTTTTGCCATGTCGACGACCGGACCGAACCGCATACTCGATGAATTTGCAAAACTGGTGACAGATGCCGCGGGTGCGGCGCAGGGCGTCAGGCGCGAAGTCGAGACGGCGTTCAAGGGCCAAGCCGAAAAAATCCTGAATTCGATGGATGTCGTGCAGCGCGAAGAGTTCGAGGCGATGCGCGAAATGGCCATCAAGTCGCGCGCCGAGGCCAAGCGCCTTGCCGCGCGCATAGATGCGCTGGAGGTCCGCATAGCAGAGCTTTCGGGTGCGAAAGCCGCGGATGTGGTTTCTCCGACTGTTTCCAAGGCCAAGCCAAAAAAATAATTCTTTAACTTTTCCACAAAGCCTGATCCGGAAAAGCGCTTTGCGCTGAATCGCTTATCCGGCTTGCGTGAATCTTTATGACAGCCACTTTCCACACCCTTATGCCGCACTGCGCAAAAAGGGGCTGGTCACGCGACTCCGCATCAATAGACTGAATTTGTTGCATGATTCGGAGCCGGATCATGCGCCGGGCGGCGGGGCTCCGGCTTGGGGTCTGTTGCGCCATACCGTCCTGCCAGTCTGAGTTCGCGAATTTTGTTCGTCGTGTGTGCCTTTCCCGCGGAGCGCGCGGGGCGCTCCCGTAACGACAGGAAGCATTTCATGGAACTTCTCGAACTCGAGTTTGCTCGCGAAATCCACCCGGTGGATGTGATCGAGCATGTCGCGAGCCACAACGACTGGGCGTTCGAACGCACGGGCGACGATGAAATATCGATCTCGGTTGCGGGAAGCTGGACCGACTATCATGTCTCTTTTTCGTGGATGGAGGATTTCGAGGCCCTGCACCTGGCCTGCGCTTTCGACATCAAGGTGCCGGAGAGCCGGACGCTGGAAATCATGCGGCTCCTGTCGCTGATCAACGAGCAGATGCTGTTCGGTCATTTTGACCTATGGGAGCAAGAGGGGGCGATCATGTTCCGTCAGTCGCTGCTGCTCGCCGGCGGTGTGGAGCCGTCCAGTCAGCAGGTCGAGGTGCTGCTGTCCTCGGCGTTGGAGGCCTGCGAATGCTATTTCCAGGCTTTTCAGTTCGTCGTCTGGTCGGGCACCTCGGCCAAGGACGCGTTGGCCGGCGTCTTGTTCGAGACATTCGGCACCGCCTGATCATGACTGCAGCAGGCGGGCGAAAGCCCGAGATCAGCTTTGCCGATTTCGATCGCGTCGACATCCGCGCCGGCACGATCGTGGAAGCCGAACCCTATCCGGAAGCCCGCAAGCCGGCGATCAAGCTGAAGATCGACTTCGGTCCGGAGATCGGCGCCAAGAAATCCTCTGCGCAGATCACCAAATACTACAGTCCGGAGACGCTGGTGGGGCGGCAGGTGTTTGCCGTGGTCAATTTCCCGCCGCGCCAGATCGGCAAGTTCCTGTCTGAAGTCCTGACGCTCGGATTTCCGGACGAGGATGGCGAGGTCGTTCTGGGTGCAATCGAACGCAGGGTGCCGGACGGCGGCAGGCTCTTCTGAATTGCATTTTGCAATCGCTGGAACTTAGGCGCGGCTGATTGCTTAATCATCCGTCGTTCATTCCGGCGGAGTAGCCCGTGCTGGATCTGTCCCAGGAAAGCACCCCGAAAAAGATAATGCCCGAACCGGCGGCTTCCGCGCGAAGCGCTTCGCTCGTCTATGTCAGCGACGAGGAGCCGGGCATTCGGCGTCGGCGAGCGGGCAAGGGCTTTTCCTATACGACGCCCGAAGGCGAGCGACTCTCCGACCCCGAGGCGCTCGCCCGGATCAAGAGCCTGGCGATCCCGCCGGCATGGACCGACGTCTGGATTTCGCCGGTCGAGAATGGTCACCTCCAGGCCACCGGCCGCGATCAACGCGGGCGCAAGCAGTATCGTTATCATCCGCGCTGGTCCGCCTGCCGCGACGAAGTCAAATATTCAAGCCTTGTGGACTTCGCGAAGGCTTTGCCGCGGCTGCGCGCCCGCGTCGATACCGATCTGAAGAGGCCCGGCTTGCCGCCGGAGCGTGTGATCGCATCCATCATCTGGTTGCTCGACAACACGATGATCCGCATCGGCAACAGCGCTTACGCACGCGATAACAAGAGCTTCGGGCTGACGACGCTGCGCGACCGCCACGTCGAGATCAATGGCTCCGAGATACGGTTCGCCTTCAAGGGCAAGTCGGGCAAGGAATGGAATCTCAGGCTTGTCGACCGGCGCATCGCCAAAATCGTGCGCGGCGCGCAGGATCTGCCGGGCCAGCAACTCTTCCAGTACAAAACCGCGGATGGCGGGCGCAGTGTCGTGCACTCACAGGATGTGAACGCATATATTCGGGAGGCAAGCGGCTCGGACTTCAGTTCCAAGCATTTCCGCACCTGGGGCGGCACGATCTGCGCGGTCTCGCTCTTTGCCGCCACGCCGGTTCCCGACACCAAGTCGGCGGCCGCGCGGGTGACCAACGAAATCGTTGACCGCGTGGCGGCTCGGCTCGGCAACACCCGGACTGTGTGCCGCAATTGTTATATCCATCCGTTGGTCATGGAACGCTGGTCGGAGGGGCGGCTCGCCGACGAGATGGCGGCCGTCAGGCGATCGTTGCGCAAACCGATCGACGGACTGGACGAAGAAGAGACCCTGGTGCGGAAATGGCTTTCCAACGCCGGAAACGGCATTGGATAACGATGCTGCAGTCGGCCGACGCCCTACAACGGTATCTCCACCTCGCCATGTGCGGCGCGTATGTGGCGCAGGAACAGCGCCGCGCATGACGACCAACTGTAGCACATCGCCTTTGCTCGGGCGTCGCCGCGTGGGATTGCGAGTGCCGTCCGAATCGCCTGGCTGAGATCTTCGGAAAGTGCTCCGCCTAGCCCGTCGCCGAGCACATCGAGAGGGCCTGTCACCGGATAGGCGGCGACCGGCAGGCCACTCGCCAATGCCTCCAGAAGAACGATGCCGAACGTGTCGGTCCGGCTGGGGAACACGAACAGATCGGCAGATGCATAGATGTCGGCAAGCTCTTCGCCGGTGCGGGTGCCGAGAAAGACCGCATCTGGGTACTGTGCCTTCAACGTGGGAAGCGCCGGTCCATCGCCGACCACCACCTTACTGCCCGGCAGATCGAGATCGAGAAATGCCGACAAGTTCTTCTCCACAGCTACTCGGCCCACCGAAAGCAGGATCGGCCGCGGCAGGTCGAGCGCCGGCCGGCGGTCTGGGCGATAGGTCTGCGTGTCGACGCCACGCGTCCAGAGCCGCACATTGGTGAAGCCGCGTTGCGTCAGTTCGGCGGCAAGCGAAGGGGTTGCGACCAGCGTTCCGGCGCCCGCATTGTGGAAGCGCCGCAGCCAGCGATAGGTCCAGCTCTCGGGGATGGGAAGGCGGGCGCGAAGATATTCTGGAAACCGAGTGTGGTAGCTCGTCGTGAAGCTGACGCCCCTGGTGAGGCAAAAGCGCCGAGCCAAAAAGCCGAGCGGCCCTTCCGTCGCGATATGGACGTGGTCGGGATTTGCCGCGCCGATGCGGCGTGCGATCTGGCGCGGCGTGGTCAGCGCCAACCGGATGTCGGAGTAGGAGGGCAACGGGATGGTGCGGAAGCCGGCCGAAGTCACCAACTCGACCGCATGGCCGCCGGCGGCGAGCTCCTGTGCAAGCCTGTCCAGCGTGCGCACGACGCCGTTGATCTGCGGGTGCCAGGCGTCGGTGACCAGCATGATCCGCAACTTCGCGGGCAGCTTTTCCACCCCGAGCTTCTTGGTTGCCAGCCGATCCATGCTTCCGGACATCGAATCGCCGGCCCCTCGTTCCGCATGGCGGCGTTTCAACACCGCTTCATGACGGGAGAATGAATTGGCCGATCCGGCGGGCAAGCTTTACCGCGGATTCATCTCCGCTCGCTTGACATGACGAGCGGACGCTTGGGGTGTTTATCCCGCCGATCGCCACAACAAGATCTTCTAAACGTAACCATCAGGCGGGTAACCGGCGCAGCTGGCGAAAACGGCGCGGCACCGGGCATTGCGCCCTGCCGTGTCCGAATTGCCAATAATCCTACGCCGGCACCCGAACTATGACCCTGAGTCCGCCCATCGGGCTGTCCTCCAGGGTTATATCGCCACCATGGCTGCGAGCTATATCGCGGGCAATGGACAGGCCGAGGCCGGTGCCGCTGGCATCGAGGTTACGCGCTGCATCCAACCGCATGAACGGCTTGAACACGTCCTCTCTGCTTTCGGCGGGCACGCCGGGGCCGTCATCGTCAATGATCATGGTCAGTGAACCGCGTGTGTGGGTGGCGCTGACGCGGACGTTTTTCGCGTAACGGAATGCGTTGCCCACGACATTGGACAGCAAGCGGTTGAATGCGTTGGGACGGACATGAATGTCCGGGTCGCCGGTCAGCGAGGTCGTCAGCGTGCGCTTGCGCAGCTTGGCTTCCTCGGAGAGTTTCTCGAAATAATCGGTCAGGTCGAACCGGCCGGGATCCTCGAGCGCTTCGCCGCGCGCGAAGGACAGGTAGCCCTCCAGCATCGCCTGCATATCATTGACGTCCTGGTTGAGCGCCTCGGTATCCGCCTTCGCCCCGCTCAGCGCAAGCTGTAGCTTGAACCGCGTTAGGATGGTGCGCAGATCGTGGCTCACCCCGGTCAGCATAGCGGTGCGCTGCTCGATCTGGCGCTCGATGCGCTCGCGCATCTGTATGAAGGCGAAACCCGCGCGCCGCACTTCCTCGGCTCCGCGAGGGCGGAAATTGCGCGGCATGGGCCGGCCCTTGCCGAAGCTCTCGGCCGCCTCGGCAAGCTGCAGGATCGGCTTGATTTGGTTGCGCAGGAACGGGATGGCAATCATCAGAAGCACAAGCGATGTGCCGACCATCCAGACGATGAAGATGTGGGTGTTGGAGGCGTAGGCTTGGCTGCGGCGCACAAAAACCCGCAGCACTTTATCTTCGAGTTGGATGCGTACCTCGACCACATCGGAGGCCCCCACCGTGTCGATCCAGAACGGACGATCGATCTGGTCGGTGATTTCCGCCGAAAGAATCTGGTCGAGGATCGAAAAGAACGGCTTGGGCCCGGGCGGCGGGAGCGGGTCGGGTGGAAGAATGTCGATCTTCAGCCGCAGCCGCTCCTGAGCGATACGGATCACGTCGGCGTAGTTGTCGCCCTGCGGATAGGTTTCGATCATGTCGATGATTGCCGCAATATCGCGGGTGACGGCGGTGGAAAGCCGCTGTGTCACCGTCTGCCAATGGCGTTCCATGAACACCAGCGTCACCACGGACTGCAGCAGGATCATCGGCGTGATGATGATGATCAGCGACCGTGCATAGAGCCGCTTGGGCAGATAGAACGAGACCAGCCGCCAGAACCTTTTCCAGCCTTTTGGGATCGAGGCGGCAATGCGCAGCACCTTGGCTGCGAAGCCGTCATTTTCCGTCCGATCCACTTCGGAAGTCGCCATTTATCATTCCTGCCGACGCGGTCCGCCTAGCGCCATCTGGCGGCAGTCTATTCCACACAAGATGGTTCCGAAAGCGAAAGACCGCCAGCAGGGCAAGCCGCGCCCCGTCGGGGCGGTCGGCCGGCGCCGTATTTGGCTATTCGACGCTCAGCCTGTAGCCGATGCCGCGCACCGTCTGCAACCAGACGGGGTTGGCGGGGTCACGTTCAATCTTGCGCCTGAGCCTGTTGATCTGCACGTCGATCGTGCGCTCGCCGACATCGGCCTCGCCGGCCACCAATTCGTGGCGCGGGATGGTTTCCCCAGCGCGCGCGGCGAATATCGCCAGGATATCCTGTTCCCGGTCGGTGAGCTTGAGCGGCTCGCCGCCCTTCTTCAGTTCGCGCCGCGCGATCTGGAACGTATAAGGACCGAAAACCAGTTGCTCGACCTTCGGCGTCGCCGCCGGCCCCCCACGGCGCAGGATGTTGTTGATGCGAAGGATGAGTTCGCGCGGGTCGAATGGCTTCGGCAGGTAGTCGTCGGCGCCGGCCTCAAGGCCGGCAATTCTGCTGTCGGTTTCCGACAGCGCCGTCAGCATCAAAATGGGAACAGGTTTTTCCGCCCTCAGGGATTTCGTCAGGTCCACGCCGTTCTCGCCCGGCATCATGACATCGACGATCAGCAGGTCGAAATCGAGGCCGGCAAGCTGTCGCCTGGCCTCGCCGGCATTACCGGCGACGGTAATCCGAAAGCCGTTTTCTGTCAGATACTGCTTCAAAAGATTGCGGATGCGGGTATCGTCGTCGACGACGAGCAGGTGTGGTGCGTCATCATCCGGCGCTGCCGAATTGTTGGCCAGTTCATTGCTTTCCATGGTCTTCCCCTGGCATGTTGCCCGGCAAATTGTCGATTTGGGCGCGCAATTCCGGGTTTACCATCGCCTTAAGAAATCGCTCGATTCCTTCGCGCTCGGTGGTTGTAGAGCTTTCCAATGCGGCACGGATGCGGCGCGACTGTGGCCGGGCCAGCGCCAGCGCCAGCGTCCTGCCTCGCGCGGTGGGATATAATTCGCGCTGACGCCGGTCGCGCGGGCCCTGGACCTGTGTGACATGGCCGCTGTCGATCAGTTGCTTAAGCACGCGCGCCAAGCTCTGCTTGGTGATCTTCAGAACGTCGAGCAGTTCGGCGACGGTCAGGCCCGGCTTGCGGTTGACGAAGTAGAGCACGCGGTGATGGGCCCGTCCGAAACCATACTTTGCAAGAATCAGATCGGGATCGGAGGTGAAGTCGCGATACGCGAAAAAGAACAGCTCGATGATGGCGAGATCGATGCCGTCCTCGCCGGAGAGGGCCGTCCTGATGGGTTTGGCGTTCGCGCCGGTGCTGTCTGCCATGGGTTTTCGAAGAACTCTCAAATTTATGTCAGCCATGTTGACATATTTTTCCACTGTTGGTAATTTTTGCCAAGCTTTTCGGCGGATTGCGAACGAAAAGGCGAGCTAGCGTGGTTTTTCCTGGAACTTCCTGAGTTTGCCTTGGCTTTCATATACGCCTACTCTTCATGGCAGCGGCCGTTGCTGCGAAGCCGGCCGAAATTGATAACGACGTGCGGGCGAAGACCCGCGGGAGGTTATGATGGCATCCGTTCCTTTCGATCAACTCGAAGGCTTCATCTGGATGAATGGCGAATTCGTCAACTGGGGGGACGCCAAGATCCATGTTCTGACGCATGGCCTTCACTACGCCAGCGCCGTATTTGAAGGCGAACGTGCCTATGGCGGCGAGATCTTCAAGCTGACCGAGCACACCGAGCGCCTGCACGAATCGGCGCGCATCCTCGGCTTCAGGATTCCCTATTCGGTCGCCGAAATCGACGACGCTTGCCGGGAACTGCTCAAGAAGCAGGGCTTTCGCGACGCTTATGTGCGGCCGATCGCCTGGCGCGGCAGCGAGCAGATGGGCGTTTCGGCGCAGAACAACCGCATCAACTGCGCCATAGCGATCTGGCAGTGGCCAAGCTATTTCGACCCGGCGCAGAAGCTCAAGGGGATCCGGCTCGATATAGCCGAATACCGCCGGCCTGATCCGCGCACCGCGCCGTCGCGCGCCAAGGCCGCCGGGCTCTACATGATCTGCACACTGTCCAAGCATGCCGCCGAGGCCAAGGGCTATGCCGACGCCATGATGTTCGACTGGCGCGGCTATGTCGCGGAAGCCACCGGCGCGAACATATTTTTTGTCAAGGACGGCAAGATCCATACGCCGGATCCGGATTGCTTCCTCAACGGCATCACGCGCAAGACCGTCATCGATCTGGCACGGGCGCGCGGATTGGAAGTGGTGGAGCGCGTCATCATGCCGGAAGAACTGGACGGCTTCGAGCAGTGCTTCCTGACGGGGACGGCAGCCGAAGTCACGCCTGTTTCGGAGATCGGACCATACCGCTTCGAGGTGGGCGAGATCACCAAGACGCTGATGAACGACTATTCCGCGGCCGTTCAGCCCAAGCACGCTATTGCCGCGGAATAGGCCGGCGTTCATGCTATTTCCACGGGCGGTCTTCGGGCCGCCTGTTTCATTTCAGCGGTAGCTCATTTGACTTTCGTATAATTCCGTCTCTGATGAGCGCACCGACTCGCGGAGGTCGGTTATCGTTGGAGGGAAACTACATGGAAGCGCTTCTTCCGATCATCGTACAGGCAGTGACCGGCGCCATTGGCGGGCTCGGAGCAGGAGCCGCGCTGAAGCAGGCGGCGATGAGTACAGTGACCAAGGTGATTTCGGGTGTAGTCGGCGGTATTGGCGGTGGACAGATTCTCGCGAGCGTCCTTAGCGATCCTAACGTGTCCGGCGCCTTGACTGGTGTGTTGGGCGATGCGGTCGGCGGGCTTGTCGGCGGCGGCGTTTTGACGGCGATCGTCGGCGCCGTGATGGGCGCGATGAACAAGCGCTGAGCGCCAGGAAAGAAATTGCAAACGGGCGGCCCAAAAGCCGCCCGTTTTTGTTTGACCAGCGGATATCATGGACGGGGCGGCGTGTCTCGCCTAAATGGAGGCGGGCCAGCGAGAGGAAAGACATGGGTCAGTTGAATGCCGGCATCGTTCCGGTCACGCCATTCGAGCAGAACTGCACGATCCTGTTCGACACCGACAGCAAGCAGGGCGTCGTGGTCGATCCGGGCGGCGATGTCGACCGCATTCTCGCGGCGCTTGCCGACAACAACATCACCGTCACGGCGATCTGGCTGACCCACGGCCATATCGACCATGCCGGCGGGGCGATGGACCTGAAGGAAGCGCTAGGCGTCGATATCATCGGGCCGCATGAGGCCGACAAACCGCTGCTCGACAATATCGAAAACCAGGCGAAGCGGTTCGGCCTGACAGGCGGCGGCGTGCGCAACTGCATTCCTGACCGTTTCCTGGACGAAGGCGAACGAGTTTCCTTCGATGGGCATGTCTTCGAGGTGCTGCATTGCCCCGGGCACGCGCCCGGCCATGTCGTCTTCTACAACCGCGCGGCCAAATTCGCCCATGTCGGCGACGTGCTGTTTCGTGGTTCGATCGGCCGCACCGATCTTCCAGGCGGCGACCAGGCCAGCCTGATCGCCTCGATCAAGGAAAAGCTCCTGCCGCTCGGCGACGATATCGGCTTTATTTGTGGGCACGGGCCAGGCGGGCGGTTCGGCGAGGAAAGGCTGAGCAATCCTTTCCTAACATGACAAAGGCCGGACCGCGCAAACGGTCCGGCTTTTTTTCGTCCGTATTCAACTGCGGTTATCCGGCGACGCAGAAATGCCTGCGGCCGTCATAACCGGTAAAGGTGCCGGTGCGGGCGTTGAAGCTGCGGTAGCGGTCTTCGCAGTAGCGGTACCATTCCGGCGTCCAGGGCTCCAGCGCGCCGGCATAGCCCTCGTCGACATAGACGCGTTCACGCCGGACCGGATAGTAGCGGCGGTCACGCGGGTAGTAGCGGCGGTCGCGCGGATAATCGTAATCGTCATAGACGCGGTATTCGGGCCGCGAGGCGTTGGCGGCGCCGACTGCGAGCGCGCCTACGGCAAGGCCGAGGATGCCGGCAGCGACTAGGTCGCCGTCGGATGAATGATCGCGGTGATGGCGGCGCCAGTTATCGCCGGCATTGGCGGCAGGCATGGCGGCGAAAGTGGTGGCGGCGACTGCGGCCGAGAGAATGGCGGTCTTGAGGATGCGGTTCATGTCTGTCTCCTTCGCACCTGTCCCGAATGCGGTGGGCAGGCGTTGAAACCGGAAATACGCCCCGGCATCTGAACGCAGGCTGAACGCGACCCGACAGCCGCGCCGCACCCGCATTTCGCGGAAATGCGGCGCAATTCGGAATGCGCGCGTCAGCCGATCGACAGGTTGACCGCTTTCGGGCCCTTGCCGCGCTTGTCCGGTTCCGTCTCGAACGTCACCTTCTGGCCATCCTCGAGGCCGGGCAGGCCCGACGCCTGGACGGCCGAGATGTGAACGAAAACGTCCTTGGCGCCATCATCCGGCGTGATGAAGCCGAAGCCTTTGGCATGATTGAAGAATTTTACTGTGCCGGTCTGCGGCATGGGAACTCCCTCCAAGCGTGGTCCATGTCCGGCGGTCGAAATCCGCGCGGTCCCGGACGTTTGCTGGAGGAGCAGAAACAGACTTGTCGCGCCGGGGCTCTGCCGAAACCCTCTCGTTTCGCGACCCACCCGAAGTCTTCGCTGTCATACCCCGGGCAGGCTATTCCAGTCTCCGGGCCGGCAAATGCCCGAAGCCAGAATTTGTCCTTCATTTTCGGGACAGGGGCAAGCAAATCTTTTGCGGGCGAAAACAGCGACTTCGCAGCCGCGCCGGACATGCGAAAAAGCGCGGCAGACCGGCTGCCGCGCCTTTTCAAAATTCGTCTGGGGCGGCTTACGCTGCGCTGAGATTGACCGCCTTGGGGCCCTTGCCCATGCGGTCGGGCTCGACGTCGAAGGTGACCTTCTGGCCGTCGATCAGCGTGCGCAGGCCGGAAGCCTCGATCGCCGAGATGTGGACGAACACGTCCTTGGCGCCGCCATCGGGCGTGATGAAGCCGAAGCCTTTGGTGGCGTTGAAGAATTTAACGGTTCCGCTCTGGGACATGGGAGAACTCCTTCACCCGTTTCGTTGGTCTGTTTCCTGCCGTACCGCCGCGCCCCGGTGGCAGGCTCCTCTCAGTGCTTGGCGGTCGTGCATTCGCGCAACGTCGAACCCCCCGCCAAAAGAAGGGGTCGTCAGATATTCACAGTGTCGGGGAAAGGTTTCGTCCAAAACGTTCCAGTCTCCGGGTCAGCAAATGCCCGAACACGAAATTTATCGCACGGAAATACATTCGAGGCAAGATGGCGGCCCGTTTGCGTTGCATGCGATGGTTTCCGAATTGAAACAACTGCTGAAGCGGGCAGGGATTGCATTTGTCCGTGGAATCGGAAGGATCGGCGTCGAGCGGCGGACGGGCCGGAGGAGAGCGATCGATGATTTCCAGAGCAGTCTTTTGGCGCGGCGCATTGCTGGCGTTCGTCATGGCGGTGGCCGCCGCCTGTACGGTGGTGGTCGACGAGCCGGGGCCCGGACCACGCCCACTGCCGCCCGGACCGGATTTCTGCACCCGCGAGTACGACCCGGTTTGCGGGCGGCGCGGACAGGACCGGCAGACCTTCTCCAATGCGTGCCTGGCCGACCGGGCCGGCTACCGCGTCATCGACCGCGGCCAGTGCCGGCGCGACCCGCGCCCGCAACCGGACTTCTGCACCCGTGAGTACGACCCGGTGTGCGGACGGCGTGGATCGGAGCGGCGAACCTTCTCCAACTCCTGCCTCGCCGACCGGGCCGGCTACCGCATCATCAGCGAGGGCGAATGCCGCGGCGGCGGCGGAGGCGGCGAGGAGCCGCGCTTCTGCACCCGCGAATACCGGCCGGTCTGCGCGATCGGGCGCGGCAATGTCCGGACCTTCGGCAATTCCTGCGAGGCGCTGGCGGCGGATTATAGGATCGTCAACCCGAACGGCCCCTGCTGAGAGGCCTGGCGCGGCCTTTCCCTCCCCTCGAGGGAGAGGGAAACCCCGGCGCAGTTCATCGCAGCGTCTCAGCTTTCGGCCGGCGGCGCTTCTTCCGGCCGACGACTACAGGCATGGGCGGGTCGAACTTTGCGATTGTGTCGCGGATAACTTTCTTGCGGGCCTCGCTGCACTGATCGGCGAAGGCTATGCCCTGGGCGATGTCGACGGCGCGGGTCAGCAGCGCCTCCGGCCAGAGCGGCGCGTAGTGCGGGTAGATGGGATCGCCAGGCATGATGGCGTGAGGGTCATCACCCCTCACCAAGTTCGCCGAACCGCTCGGCTTCGCCTCGCGGGGCGAACTATCCTCTCCCGCAAGGGGAGAGGTAAGGGGCGCTAATTGCCCGGGCGGCCGGTCTTGCCGGGGCGGCGTTTCTGGCGGCGGGCGTCGGCGGCGTCTTCGTAGGAGCCGGCGCCGGGACGGGCGCGGCGTGGTTCGCCCTTCGACAAATGCTCAGGAGGCTCACCATGAGAGGGTCTGGGATCGTCGCCACCCCTCACCAAGTTCGCCGAACCGCTCGTCTTCTCCTCGCGAGGAGAACTATCAAGTGGGGCCGAGCCGCGGGTTTCGGCCGGTCCTTCGGACCCCGCAAGGGGAGAGGTGGCCGGCTTCGCAGGCTTGACTCCTTCGACAGGCTTTTCGGTGCGGCGGACGGTCATCTCGTCGAGCGAGTTCTTGCGGAAGAGAGATTTACCGTCGTCCGGCATGCCATAGTCGGAGCCGTGGGCTTCGGCGGCGGTCTGCTTCTTGAACAGCGAGCGCGGGACGGCGTTGGCCGGCGTCGCGTAATCGCCCGAACGGCCCATGTCGTCGAGGTCGGGCTTGGCGAAGAGGGAAGATGGCGCGCTGCCTTTTCCACCCCCACCCCGGCCGCCTTCAGCGGCCGACCCTCCCCGCAAGGGGGAGGGTGAAGCGCTCCCCACCGCCCGGTGGATCGCGCGGCCCTTGTTGTGCTTGCCCTTCTCGCGGCCGGAGACCGGGCTTTCGGCCTCGGCGTATTTGGCGAGCGGATCGTCGGAGACGGCGAGTTCCATCTCCGTCAGCCGCTTGATCTCGTCGCGCAGGCGCGCTGCTTCCTCGAAATTCAGGTCGGCGGCGGCGTCGCGCATCTTCTTCTGGAGATGTTCCAGATGGGCCTTGAGATTGTTGCCCATCAGCGCGCCCTCGGAAGTGAAATCCGAGATGTCGGCGCGGACATGGTCCTTCTCGTAGACGGAATCGAGAATGTCGGAAATGCGCGACTTGACCGATTCCGGGGTGATGCCGTTTGCCTCGTTCCAGGCCAGCTGCTTCTCGCGGCGGCGGTTGGTCTCCGCCATCGCCCGCTCCATCGAGCCGGTGATGTTGTCCGCGTAGAGGATGACCTTGCCGTCGACGTTGCGCGCGGCGCGGCCGATCGTCTGGATGAGCGAGGTCTCGGAGCGCAGGAAACCTTCCTTGTCGGCGTCGAGGATGGCGACGAAGCCGCATTCGGGGATGTCGAGGCCCTCGCGCAGGAGGTTGATGCCGACCAGCACGTCGAACGCGCCGAGGCGCAGATCGCGCAGGATCTCGATGCGTTCCAGCGTGTCGATGTCGGAGTGCATGTAGCGCACGCGCACACCCTGCTCGTGCAGATATTCGGTGAGGTCCTCGGCCATGCGCTTGGTCAGCACGGTGCAGAGCGTGCGGTAGCCCTTGGCGGTGGTCTCGCGGATCTCGCCGACCACGTCGTCGACCTGAGTTTTTGCGGGACGCACCTCGACCGGCGGGTCGATGAGGCCGGTCGGGCGGATGACCTGCTCGGCGAAGACGCCGCCGGATTCTTCCATCTCCCAGCCGCCGGGGGTTGCCGAAACGGCGATGGAGAGCGGGCGCATGGCGTCCCACTCCTCGAAGCGCAGCGGGCGATTGTCCATGCAGGACGGCAGGCGGAAGCCGTATTCGGCCAGCGTCGCCTTGCGGCGGAAGTCGCCGCGATACATCGCGCCGATCTGCGGGACGGTGACGTGACTCTCGTCGACGAAGACCAGGGCGTTGTCGGGGATGTATTCGAAGAGCGTCGGCGGCGGATCGCCGGGGCGGCGGCCGGTCAGATAGCGCGAATAGTTCTCGATGCCGGCGCAGGAGCCGGTGGCTTCCAGCATTTCGAGGTCGAAGCGGCAGCGCTGCTCGAGCCGCTGGGCTTCCAGCAGGCGGCCGGCCTTTTCCAGTTCGGCGAGGCGGAGCTGCAGCTCCTCCTTGATCGACTTGATCGCCTGGTTGAGCGTCGGGCGCGGCGTGACGTAGTGCGAGTTGGCGTAGATCTTTACGCTCTTCAGGTCGCCGGTCTTGTGGCCGGTGAGCGGGTCGAACTCGGTGATGCTCTCGATCTCGTCGCCGAACATCGAGATGCGCCAGGCCGAGTCCTCAAGGTGGGCCGGAAAGATCTCGATCGTGTCGCCGCGCACGCGGAACGAGCCGCGCACGAAGTTGACGTCTTGGCGCTTGTATTGCTGGGCGACGAGGTCGGCGAGAAGCTGGCGTTGGTCGAGGCGGTCGCCGACCTCCATCTGGAAGGTCATGGCGGTGTAGGTCTCGACCGAGCCGATACCGTAGATGCAGGACACCGAGGCGACGATGATGACGTCGTCGCGCTCCAGCAGCGAGCGCGTCGCCGAGTGGCGCATGCGGTCGATCTGCTCGTTGATCGAGCTCTCCTTCTCGATGAAAGTATCGGTGCGCGGGACGTAAGCTTCCGGCTGGTAGTAGTCGTAATAGGAGACGAAATACTCGACGGCGTTTTCGGGGAAGAATTTCTTGAACTCGGAATAGAGCTGGGCGGCGAGCGTCTTGTTGGGCGCGAGGATGAGGGCAGGTCGCTGCGTTTCCTCGATCACCTTGGCCATGGTGAAGGTCTTGCCGGAGCCGGTGACGCCGAGCAGCACCTGGGTGCGCTCGTTCTCGGAAATGCCGGTGATGAGATCTTTGATGGCCTGCGGCTGGTCGCCGGCCGGCTCGAAGTCCGAGACCATTTTGATCGCGACGCCGCCTTCGGATTTTTCCGGGCGGGCGGGGCGGTGGGGGACCCAGAGCTCGCCGTTCTTGTGGAGCGGGTTGCCGGATTCGATGAGCGCCGAGAGTGCGGCGACGGTGGCGGTGACGCCGCCGGAGGAGAGGGACTGCGCCTCCTCCAGGGTGACATCGAGGCCGGCGACGGGCATCAGGCCGGCGGCGGCGCGCTCCCTGGCGGTCGCCGCGCCGCCCATCGAGGTGCCGCGCGCGGTCTTGCTCGGGGCGGCGGAGCGCTCGGGGATTTTCCTGGCTGGCTTGCGCTGCCCCTCACTCTTACTCTCTCCCCGCGAGGGGACGTCGGCGTCGCGCCCGGCTTCCCGGGAAATCTCGTCGGCCCAATCCGAGATCGAGCCGTCGAACGGCGCGCCGGAAAACTGAGCCTGCGGCGCCTCGGCGAAGCCGATGCGATTGTCCTGATCCGCCGCCGCGGGCGGGTTCTTCTTTTCGGGGGATTTGGCCATGCGGCGAATATGGGAAGAATCGCCGGAAATGGAAAGGGTGACGCGCGGGCAAAGGCTCCGGAACGAATCACATGCTGACAGAAGGGTGTCAGGAAGGCGGGACCAGCCAAATGCGACGCCGATGCATCACCGACACAGGAGGCGGAGGAAAGCGCGTCCGGGCGGCTGCGAGGCTTGGCCCGGCAGGTTTTCAAGGTTATGAGGAGACCCTGATACGGCCGATTACCAAGCAGGCAAAAATGAAAAATGAAAAGATTACGCGCCGAGGGCTGATCGTAGGCGGCCTGGCGCTGATGACCTCCGGATGCATGTCGACGATACAGGATGTGGTGCAGCCGGTCCCGATTGCGCTTTCAGCGGACACCTACCGGGTGGATCCCCGCTATCGGCGGCAGCGGGTGCGGTACGACGGAGGCGAGGCGCCTGGAACGATCGTCGTCAATACATCGGAATACTATCTCTATTCCATTGAGGACGGCGGCTGGGCGACGCGCTACGGCGTCGGCGTCGGCGAGCAGGGCCTCACGCTCAAGGGCCAGGCGAGGATCGGCCATAAAGCGGTCTGGCCTTCCTGGACGCCTACCGCCAACATGATGCGGCGCAAACCGCGCCTGGTGCAGTATGCGGGCGGAGTGCCCGGCGGACCAAACAACCCGCTCGGCGCGCGCGCCCTTTATCTCTACCGCGGCGGGCGGGACACCATGTTCCGGATACATGGCACGAACGAGCCCTGGTCGATCGGTACATCGGTGTCGAGCGGGTGCATCCGCTTAACGAATGACGATATTATCGATCTCTACGAGCGCACCCCGGTAGGAACCACGGTGCTGGTCATCTGAATATTACAGCTATGCTACATTCCGTGATGGAACCGGCCCGTAACATTTCCGTTAGGCATACTGGCAACTAGCCCTAACTGTGTCTTTCCTGCACTAGGCTTGGGGCTGGTTCGCGACTAACCTTTACGAACCACTATTCGTGGTATTTGCCTGAGACTACCTATTCCGCCTCCGGGGAAAGGACCAATTTAATGAGCAGACTTCTAGTGACAGCGATTTCCATCCTTGCCGTCGCCAGCCTGAGCGGCTGTGGAACGATGGACATCGGCAAAGGGAAGGGGAAAGCTCCGCCGCCCGTCGTCGTCGAAGAGCCGGCACCGGCGCCCGTGTACAAGTAAACCGGCTTAGGCCGGTTGGGGAAAGGGCCGCTTGGTCCTTTCCCCATCAACAGCAATTCTGACCGGGCACGTCTCGGTCGTGAGGTCAGCAGTGGCGGGCATAATGACCCGCTTTCGCTCTGCGCTCCTCGGAGTTCGGGAATGAGATGACGCTTGTAAGTGGCCGTTTAATATCTGTGGCCCTGCTCGCGCTCGCAGCGGCATCGTGCCAATCGCAATCGCCGGAAAAACCTCAGCTGAATTACACGTCTGATGAACGGACCCTGGCGACCGCCGGGACGCCGACGCGCACGGTGAACTCAGCCGCAGGCCAGTACTTCATCGAGTTCCGCTCCCGCTACGCCTATACGTACGGGCACTCCTTTGTGATTTTCGGGCGCATGGACAAATCGGGAAGGATGATCAATCCCCAGGTCGCCGGGCTCGCTCCGAAATCCGACGATCCCAATATTTATATGCTCGGCCATCTGGCGCCCGTGCCGGCCTCGACCGGATGGACCGACGGCGATCTGGAAATCGCTTACCGGTCGGCAAGCTGGACGGTTCCGCTTAGCGAACCCGAATACAGGAAGGTCGTGGCATACATACGCAAGCTGCAGGCCAGTTCGCCGCTCTGGCACGCGTCGCTCTACAATTGCAACGCCTTCGTGGCCGACATTGCAAATTCCATGGGCTACAAGACGCCCGGCATCTGGCTCATGCCCCGAGATTTCATCACAAAGCTTCGAGAGATGAATGGCGGGCCGAATGCGATTGGCTATACCGGCCCGCCGGGGGTTGAATCCGGAAACGCCCCCGCCGCAACGGCCGTCCGTTAGGAGATCGATGTGTTTAGGCGGCCACGCTTCGGACGTTCCATAACGCCGAAAGGGCGCCGGTGAAGTAAGCATGTCAGTGAGTTCAGTTGGCGAGATCGCGTGGGTGCTCGGGATCGTCGCCTGGTATGTGATTCGATATCCCTTCGAGCGCCGGGCCAAGCGCGTGCGGGTCGTAACAGACCGCCGTTCGGCTTCCGAAATCGTCGGGCTTGCGGCGGCTCTCTTCGGCCTGGCGATCCTGCCGGGCTTCTACGTCGCGACCGGCATCCCGGAATCGGCCGACTATCCGGCGAGATGGTGGGCCGTCGTGCTCGGGGCCATCATCTTCGCCTCGGCGCTGTGGGTTTTTCGCAGGTCGCACAAGGAACTCGGCCGGAACTGGTCGATCACGCTGGAGATCCGCGACCGGCACGCGCTGGTCAGTGGCGGGCCGTACGCCGTCGTCCGGCACCCCATGTACACGTCATTCATGCTGATGGGCCTTGGGCAAGCCTTTCTGCTGTCGAACTGGGTCGCGGGACTGGCCGGGCTGATCGGCTTCGCAATCCTTTTTTTCCTGCGAGTGGACAAGGAAGAGCGTATGATGCTGGAGAATTTCGGGCCCCAATACCGGGCCTATATGGAGAGGACCAAAAGAATAATCCCTTATCTTTATTAGAGGTCCTGTCATGCGAGGCCGAGCCCTAAAGATTTCGGCGCCCCGACGGCTTGTCGGCGACCTGATGAGATTCTCGATCGGAGTGCCGCGCGTCACCGTGCAGCGTCACATGAATCTCGGCCCGCTGGTAAGGGCCAGGATGGCGCAGCAGCCCAAACCCTCCTGGAGCGCTATCTTCGTGAAGGGATATGCGCTTCTCGCGAGGGAGACGCCCGAGTTCCGGCGGGCCTACGTTAAACTTCCCTGGCCGCAATTCTACGAGTACCCGGTGAGCGTCGCCTCGATCGCCCATGAGCGGGAATATGAGGGCGAGCGGGCTGTGCTGCTGAGCCGCATCAAGGGCCCGGAGCGCTGCTCGATCGCCGAACTGCATGCGTCGATCCACACGGCGCGGTCACGTCCTGTCATGGAGATCAGGGAGTTCCGGCGCGCTTTGAGGATGGCCCGCGTGCCGACGCCGATCCGAAGGGCGCTGATGTGGCTCGGGCTGAATATCGCCCGGCAGAGGCCGAACTATTTCGGCACGTTCCAGTTCTCCGTCTATTCGGGGCTCGGGGCAGAATCCCTCAACCCGCTAACGCCACTGACCACTCTGCTCAATTACGGACCGATCGGAGACGACGGTTCGGTGACCGTCCGTATCCATTACGACCACCGGGTGATGGATGGAGCCAATGTCGCGCGTGCGCTCGACAGGTTCGAAGAGATACTGAACGGAGAAATCGCCGACGAGGTGATGCAGTTCGGCGAAAGCAGCCTGCCCGCTCAGAAAACTCCGCAAGCAGGCAAACAGCCGCGAACCGGCGCAGGCGGGTGAGCCGGGCCGGGCCCGGCCAATTACGGAGTTTCCGCGGAAAGCCGCTCGAGCACGGCATGCGCCGCCTTGATGCGCGCCGGAATCGGGATGTTCTTGTTGGCCAGCATCACGATGCCGATCTTCTTGTCAGGCACGAAGGCAACATAGGCGCCGAACCCGTTGGTCGAGCCGGTTTTGTTGAACAGCGTCGGCCCCGAAGGAATGTGCGGCGGCGTGAGCTGCGTCGCGGCATTGGCTTCCATGGCCATGGTCGCGGAGTTGCCGGCCAATAGCCGGTCCAGCGCGATCGGATAGGGGTATTGCTCCCAACCGAGACCTTGCACCATCCCGCCGATCTTGAAGTAGCCAATGTGAGTGCCTTCGACGGCGCGCCGCATCGGCGTATCGAGGGTCTCCGGCCGGATGTTGGCCTCGAAGAAACGGATCAAGTCGGCGGCGGTTGTTTTAACGCCATAGGCTTCCGCGTCGAAGAGACCCGGATGCACCCTTACAGGCTTGCCGGCCTTGTTGTGACCCCATGCATAGTTGCCCATCGCCGCTTTCGGCACCCGGATATAGCTGTGGCCGAGGCCGAGCCGGGGGAAGAGTTCGGTTTCCACCAGTTTTGGGAAACTGCCGTTCATCGCCAGGCCGGCGATATGTCCGAACAGGCCAAGGCTGGGGTTGGAGTATCGCCGCTCGGCGCCCGGAGCGGCGGACGGCTTCCACTCCTGGAAATAGTTCGCCATCTGCGCGTCATTCGTGACGGCGTCGGGGAACTGCAAGGGCAGCCCGCCCGCGGTATAGGTGCCGAGATTGAGCAGGCTTGCCTTGTCGATTGCGCTGCCGCGCAGCTGCGGCATGTATTTCCCCGGGCGATCGTCCAGCGACATCTTGCCGAGTACCTGCGCGTAGGAGGCCAAGGTTGCGGTGAACGTCTTGCTGACGGAGCCGATCTCGAAGAGCGTGTCCTTCGTCACCGGCGCATTGCTCTTTTTCGAGGCGACCCCGTAGCTGAAGAAATGCTGCTCGCCGTCAATCGTCACGGCGACTGCGATCCCGGGCACGCCATACTCCTTCAGGAGCGGACGGAAGGCACGATCCACGGCTTCGTTTATCTTGCCGGGACTATCGGCAGCCCCGGCTGCAGTCGTGAGCAGGCAGGAAGAGATGATGGCCAGGCAAGCGGCCTGACCGCCTTTGCAACAAAACTCAATTGACGTCCTCTCTCTTTGGGAAGGGCGTTCCTAACTCGCCCAGCTTTCAAGAAAGCAAACGCAATGAGGCGACAGCGAGACCAAGATCGCGGGGCTTCATCACCCCTTGGGAATCTTCGAGTCGTCCATGGTTCTCTTCAGCAAATCTGAATTCTTGCCGCCGTCATTCCGGATCGAGGCAGGCCGGAGCCAGCTTTGACACGCCGTTCAAACCCACATTGACCTGCAACAGGATGACCAGTGTAGCGTTGTAAGAGCTCACTAATGGTGGGCGCGAGTGCGAGCGGTCCAGCCGTTCGGTTCGGTGATAAGCCCCGTCAAATTGCGAGGTCGATCATGCTGAGCATCAATAAGGTCAGGCACAATCACGCAACGGCAAACGGAGTGGATATTCATTTTCGTAGCGCCGGGTCGCCGGATGCGCCCGCGCTTGTGTTCCTTCATGGCACCCCCAGCTCTTCTCACATGTACCGGAATGTCTTGTCTCCGCTCGCGGAAGCTGCGTACGTCATCGCGCCGGACATGCCGGCTTTCGGTTTCTCCGCGATGCCGCGGAAGGAGGATTATGACTACACGTTCGAAAATATTTCCCGGACCCTCGGTGCTCTCCTGGACGATCTCGGACTTCGTTCCTACTACCTGTACATGCACGATTGGGGCGTGGCGGTCGGCTACTATCTGGCGACCCGGGCTCCGGATCGCATCCGCGGGCTCATCGTGCAGAACGCAAGCGCGCATGACGAGGGCCTGGGGCCGGGGTGGGACACCACGAAAGCGTTCTGGGCCGATCCTTCCGAAGAAAACAGGGCGCGCTTGCCGGAATGGCTGAATTTCGAGGGAACGCGCGAGACATATCTGGGCGGGATGCCGAAAGCACTGGAATCCCTTGCGGCGCCGGAAAGCTGGCATCTTGATTGGGAACGCATGTCGCGGCCCGGCCGCATCGAGATTGAGTTCGCGCTTTTCCAGGATTTCAGGAAACACGTCGCCCGTTTCCCGGAAATCGAAGCCTATCATCGCCGATATCAGCCGCGATGCCTGCTGCTCTGGGGCAGGCACGACCCCTATTTCGACCTGAACGAGGTGATGGCATATAATCGCGTGCTGGAGAACGTCGAAACCCACATCTATGGGAGTTCACACTTCCTCCTCGAGACCCATGCGCTGGAGTGCGTCGCTTTGATCAAGAATTTCATTGAGAATGCAGAGGCGACGCCTGGATATGCCTCAGCCTAACTGAAACGCTCAAGGACTACACCGGGGCCGCATCACCGCCTTCGGGCGGAGCGTATATCTGCCGGGCGCCGGAGAGTCCCTTCAGCTGGAAAGCCCCGAGGGAGTCCGCGGGCAGGCCGGAGGCGGCCACGAAATCATCGGAGAGGAGGACAGGGCGGCCGAGGTCGCGGCAAAGCCCTTCGATTCGCGCCGCGAGGTTGACCGCCGGGCCAATGACGGTGAAATCGAGCCGGCTCTCGCCGCCGATATTGCCGTACATGACGTCGCCGACATGGAGAGCGATGCCGTAATCTATCCGCGGCGCGCCAGTGCCATTGCGTTCGGCATTATACGCCGCCAGCGCTTCCCGCGCATTTTCGGCCGCAGTGAGTGCGCGGGCGCAGACCGAAGCCGGATTGCTGTCGAGTATGGGAAAAATACCAAGAAGCGCATCGCCGACGAATTTCAACACCTCGCCGCCGCCGGCGTCGAGCGCTGCGCACATGCGACCAAAATAGGCGTTGAGGAGTTCGATCAGCGCATCGCGCGGCAATTGCTCAGACAGGCCGGTGAAGCCGCGGAGATCGCAGAGCCAGATCACGGCGCGGATTGTTTCGCCCATGCCGCGCTTGATCGCCCCCTCCAACACACGCGCGCCGGCCTGGCGCCCGATATAGGTGTCGAGAAGCGTGCGGGCAGTCAGGCGAAGCGCCTGAACCTCGAGGTTGACTGCGACGCCCGGCGTCAGCGCCTCCAGCAGCTCCATTTCCGCATCGGTAAAGCCGCCGGGCCGCTGGGTGGCGACAGTCAGAAGTTTCGCGGTTCCGTCCGAGAAGGGAATGCTCAACGCGACGTAGTCGGTCATGCCGTCGCGGCGCAGATCGGCGAGGATGCCGAACTCGCCTTCGCGCGGCGGTGCAGTCGGGTCGCAGCGCACCGAACCGCCGCCGCTGTACACAGTCTTGACCGGGCTGTTCTCCAGCGCCGGCAGGGATTCGGCGGTGAGGCGGAAGTACCGATCCGACACGCCTTTGCCCAGCTCCCAGCGGGCGCTGTAGGAATGGACCTGCGGGTGCAGGATCGGAACGCCTGTGGTGAGCCGCGCCACCTCCATGCCATGGACCAGAAACTGTTCGGCAAGCGCGGCGAGGAAGGCCTTCGGATCGCTGATACGCCTGGCGTCGGTCAAAAGCCAGTGCATGAGCGGATAGTCGAGGGCAAAACGCTGAGCCATGGACGGAGCGTAAAACCACACACTGGTCCCGGCAAGGAGGGTCCAGCAGGGCCGGTCCAGCGAGAATCCCGTGTTTGCCGAGCTGCCTAGCAGACGCCACGGCCTGTCGAGTACCCCGCAGTGTGGATGCTTTCCTTGTGGCCGAAAAATAACTTGACTCAAACAGTCATATTTGTGAATCGCCTACCGCGAACAGGGCAGAACGCGAAGCGGAGAGAATTCATGGGGACGCAATCGATAACCGGCCGGTGGGGGATGATCCTGCTCGGGAGCGCCGCCGCGTTGGTCGCGACCCACGGCGCTTTTGCGCAGGACGAGCGCGGCGTCACGGTGCTCGAGCAGATAACCGTCGAAGCCGAGAGCGACGACATCCTCGTGCAGGATGGCTATGTCGCCAAGCAGGATCGGATCGGCACCAAGGTCGATACGCCGATCGTTCAGATTCCGCAGGCCATCTCCGTCGTCACGCAGGACCAGATCGAGGACCAGAAACCGCGGACGCTGAACGAGGCGCTGACCTACACCGCCAGCGCCAACCCGAACAGCTTCGGCTTCGACAGCCGCTACGACGCGTTCTTCCTGCGCGGGTTCCCAGCCCATTACAACGGCATGTTCCGCGACGGGCTGCGCCAGTTCAATGGGCCGTCGGCCTGGTTCAAGACCGAGCCCTACGGCATCGAGGGCATCACCATCCTGAAAGGCCCGGCCTCGTCGCTCTACGGCATCAGCGGCCCCGGCGGCATCGTCAACCTCGTCACCAAGCGGCCGAAGGAGGAGCGGTTCCGGGAAGTCGAAGTGCTCTTCGGCGGATACGACCGCTATCAGGCTGCGTTCGACTTCTCGGGGCCGGCCAATGAAGAGGGCACCATCCTTTACCGCATGACCGGGCTTGGCCGGCTGGCCGATACCGAACTCCCTGGCTATTCGGACGACAAGCTCTATTTCGCGCCCGCCGTCACCTTCAAACCCGACGAGGATACGAAGCTGACGATCCTCGGCGAAGTCTCCCGCGCCGTGACCGGCGGAACCGCCTTCTTCTACAATCCCGCCTACGGCCAGGTGTCGAACATCTATGAGGGCGATCCGGAGTGGAACGACTTCACCGGACTGCAGGGGCGCATCGGCTACGAATTCGAGCACCGCTTCAACGATTTGCTGACGGTGCGCCAGAACCTGCGCTTCAACGCCGTCGATGCCGATCTGGAGTATAGCGGCCATTACCCGGCCGACCCGGCTGATCCCGACCTGCTTGCCCGCTACTGGGGTCACTACAAGGAGGATATGAAGAACTTCGTCGTGGACAACATGGCGCAGTTCGAGTTCGACACCGGGCCGATAAGCCATGTGGCGGTCGCCGGCGTCGACTATGGCTGGTCGGACTACGAGGCCAGCAACGCCCTGTCTTACACCTCTGTCGAAGATATCCAGTCGATGCCGCTTGCCTTTTCCGGCGGTCAGATAATGCACCAGACCGGCGTTTACCTGCACGACCAAATGCAGTGGAACGATCTGACGCTGTTCGCCAGCGCCCGCCATGATTGGGTCGAGAGCCGCAGCACCGATCCGGAGTTTACGGAAACAGAGCAGAGCGACAGCGCATTCTCCGGCCGGCTTGGTCTGTCCTATCGGACGGAGTGGGGCATCATCCCTTATGCGAACTACTCGACCTCGTTCTCGCCCAATATCGGCTTTGTTTACCACAGCGAGACCAATGAGAGGCGGGTCGCGCGGCCGACCAAGGGCGAGCAGGTCGAGGTCGGCGTGAAGTACGAGCTACCGGACTACAATGCAGTCCTCGGCGCGGCCTATTTCAACATCAACCAGAAGGACGGCGTCGTCTTCGACGGCACTTTCGACGATGCCGGCAACCAGCGCCAGCGCCAGCTCGACCTCAACTCCCAGGGTTTCGAACTCGAGGCCAACGCCTCTTTCGACAACGGCTTCGGCCTCATCGCCTCCTACACCTACATGCGTATGAAGATCGAGAAGGGCGCTGCGGGGACGGTTGGCAATGAGCTTTCGTCGACGCCCAACCACATCGTCTCGCTATGGGGCCACTACGAGTTCCAGGACGGTGCGCTCGAGGGCCTGGGGCTCGGCGCCGGCGTCCGCTATGTGGGGGAAAGCTACGGCGACGATCTCAATACGTTCAAGAACGAGGACCGGGTCTTCGTCGATGCGGCGCTCTCCTACGATTTCGGCGCGAAGAGCCCGAACCTCGAAGGGCTGATGCTGCAGGTCAACGCCAAGAACCTGTTCGACGAGAAGAAGCCGAACTGCCAGGCCGGCAACTGCTACTGGGACGAAGGCCGTTCGGTGTTCGGCAGCCTGCGGTACCGCTTCTGATGCACGCTCCAGCCCCGAAGCCGGCTTTGCCGCCTCTCGCCCTGTTCCTGGCGATCGGCGGCCTTTACGTGGCTCAGAGCGTGATCGGCGGCATCACCTGGACCGGCCTGCCCGCCGTCATGCGCGCCGAAGGCGTGTCGCTCGACCGCATCGGCCTGGTTTCCCTGATCGCCCTGCCGTGGGCGCTCAAATTTCTCTGGTCGCCCGCGGTGGAGCGTTTTCGACTCCCTCGCACCGGACGAAACCGCTCCGGCGCCGTCGTCCTTGCCGGCGTCCTCGTCTCCGTTCTCGGCCTGATTGTGGTCGGGGCGGTGGGGCCGGCGTCCCTGGTCCCTGTCCTGGCCTGCCTGACAGTGGTAGCGTTCGCCGCCTCCACGGTCGACATCGCCTGCGACGGTTTCGCGGTACAGAGCCTTTCGCGGGAGCATCACGGCTGGGGCAATGCGGCGCAGGTGGGCGGCGCCTATCTCGGCTCGGCCGTCGGCGGGGGATTGTTCCTCGTTCTCGTCGATGCCTCCGGCTGGCTGGCGGCCGTCTGGGCCATGGCGCTGCTGGTGCTGCTGCTCGGCCTGCCGTTCATGCTGGGTCCGGCCCGCCATATGCCTGAAGAAACAAGGGATCATGTTCCCTCGCTCGCAGCCGCTTTGCGGCGTTCCGAGATCCGCCGCGGTCTTGCCGCCGCGGCGATCTACGTCGTTGCCCAGAAAGTGGGCCTGTTGATGCTGGGCCCGTTTCTCGTCGACGTGGGGCTGGACCTGTCGTCGATCGGGTTTCTCAATGGCGTTGGCGGCCTGCTCGCCGGGGTCGCCGCGGCCCTGGCCGGCGGCGCGCTCGTCAAGACGTGGGGGGTGCGCAATGTCCTCGTGCTCGCCCTGGTCCTGCAGGCGGCTTCGCTCTTCTACTTCTCAGTCTTCGATGTCCAGGCCGGCTGGTCGAAAACCGTCCTGTTCGGGGTCGCGATCGCAAGTTCGTCCGGCATCCTCGCTTTGGGGTTCGTGGCGCTCTACGCGCAGTTCATGCGCTGGTCTGATCCCAGGCAGGCCGGGGTGGACTTCACGCTGTTCCAATGCATGGACGCGCTGGTGAGCATGGCGGGCGGCATCCTGGCCGGCTACGCGGCCGAGCATTTCGGCTACGGCGTTTTCTTCGCCGGGGCGGGGACAGTCGCGCTTGCCGCCGTGCCGGCGATCGTCATGGTGGCCGGCCGGCGCTCAGCGCCGGTCTGAACCAGAGCCATTCTACTCATCGTCGCTTTCGCCCGATACGCCGCGCCGCCAATAGGCGACGACTAGGTGCCGATCCTTCTTCAGTCCCCACTCCTTGCGCAGAATCTTGCGGATTTCCTTGAAGTCGGCGAACTCGCATCCTGCCCAGACGTAAGGATCAGGCGGCAGCGATGCCGGGTCCATCCTGCGAAGAGTCTCCGACAACAGACCCGCGGTTCCCGGATCGCGGCCATGGCGATAGAGCCAGGTGACGCGAACATTGTCGCCGCCCGCCAGCGGGATGGCGTCCGCGGGGCCGTCGACCTCGAGAAACACTTCGGCGCGGGTTGCAGGCGCGAGATTGTCGAGAATCCGGCCGATGGCAGGAAGCGCGGTGTCGTCGCCGAAGAGGAGAAGGTTTTCCGCCTCAGGGACACCGCCGCCGCCGGGTCCGATCATGCCGATGACATCGCCGGCCTTTGCATTCTCGGCGAATGTCGCGGCCGGCGTATCGCTGCCCGGATGCAGGACGAAATCGACATCGACCCAGCCGGCGGTCACGTCGATGCCCCGGATCGTGTAGACCCGCACCACGAGGGTGTCCTCGCCCGAAGGCCAGACCAGCAGACCGTCGGCGCCAAGCGAAGGCCATACCGGCTGCCTGCCGCTAGGTGGCAGGAGCAGGCGCATATGCAGGCCGCCATGGGTGAAGCGGCCGAGATGGCGGCCGGAAAAGCGTACGCGCTGCAGGTGGGGTGAAATCCGGGCTGAAGAAAGGACGGTAAGTTCGCGAAAGAAGACCGGCCTGCCGGCGTCGGCGCCGTCGCCCTGCCAGCGGATTCCGGCCGTCGTGCCGAGATGTTCGGCGAGGTGGCCGGCAACGCCCATCTTCATGTAGGAGAGGTTAGTCTCGTCGTCGGCATGGACCTGGATGCGGACGCTGCGGTCGCCGACGACAGCACTCAGCGAGCCGTAATGGGTGCGGAACTCCCATTGGTCGTCGATCCCGGTTTCGATCTCGAACTCGCTGTGCTCGGCGCGCAGCTTTTCCATCACGGATCTGATGGTGTCGTGCTCGATGCGGGTTTCCGCGCTCAGTTGGTGCATCGTCCAGCCCTCTTGCGTCGTTCGGCGGCCGGCGCCTTCCACGGCACGCGGAGACGCCTCAGTTGCGGCATGCCATGGTGGCTTCGATAGTTCCAGTTAAATATGAGTGTGAATATCAGATTTTGGGCCTGATCTGTTTGGTCAGCCGGAATCCGATGGGGAACCTACTTCAGAATCTCTGCGAGTTCGATCAAGTCGCTCGCCATATAGTCCCAACCGTCGAGCGGCCTGACACTGGCAGCCATCGATGGGTCTTGCGCATCTGCGCGAACCACATAAGCCGTCTTCAATCCGCATCGGCGGGCAGCGTCCAGATCGTAATCATGGGCAGCAACCAGCATCGCACTCTCCGGCTTTACATCCAGTAGTTCGCAGGCACGAAGATACACCTGTGGTGTCGGCTTGTAGGCCTTTGAGACATCAGCGCCGAGAATCGTATCCCACGGCAGCCCGGCACGTTTTGCCATGTCCACCAGAAGCCGCGTGTTTCCGTCCGACAGCGGTGCGACGATGAAGCGTTTCTTCAGTCTGGAAAGACCCTCCACCGAATCCGGCCACGGCTTCAGACGGTGCCAAGCCAGATTCAGGTTTTCCATTTCTGCGCGCGGCAATGCCGATAGTGTCAGCCCGAACCCTTTCAGGCAGGCTTCCAGGTTCTCCATGTTGAGCAGATCGAGCGGGACAAAGGATCGCTGCCCGTTGCGGATGGCCTCGACCGATGCGTCGTAGCGTCCGACCCAGGCATCCGCAAAAGCCGCGGCGTCGATATGAGAAGCGTTGTGACGCTTTAGAAATGAACCCGCCTCCGCCGCTATGCTGCCGCGCCAGTCTACGACCGTTCCCAGAACGTCGAAGAACAATACCTCAACATTCGTCATTTTAGAGCTCCATGCCCATCAATGTGGCTGATCAGTCGCGGTAAGAGGGGCTGTCTTGTCGAGCTGCCGCAACACGCCGAAAACAAGCGTCCGCTTTCGGGTGGCGGGCGGACATGCTCTGGCAGCAATTTAGCCGCAAGACGGGATTGAGCGTCAAGCGCGCCGCGCCGCCTCGATCGCGGCGACATCGATTTTCTTCATGGTCATCATGGCATCAAGGCGCGCTTTGCTTCGGCGCCACCAGCCGCCAGCGCGTCAGTCAGTACGCGCGGAGTGATTTGCCAGGAAATCCCCCACTTGTCTTTGCACCAGCCGCAGTCGCTCTCCTGACCGCCATTCCCGACGATGGCATTCCAGTAGCGGTCGGTCTCCTCCTGATCGTCGGTGGCGATCTGGAACGAGAAGGCTTCGTTATGCTTGAACGCTGGCCCCCCGTTGAGGCCGAGACAAGGAATGCCCGCCACTGTGAAGTCGACCGTCAATACATCGCCCTCTTTGCCTGATGGGTAGTTACCGGGTGCTCGGTGCACGGCGCTCACCATGCTGTCGGGAAAGATCTCGGAGTAGAAGCGGGCGGCCGCCTCGGCGTCCTTGTCGTACCAGAGGCAAATCGTATTCTTTGCCATTGCCATTGCGTATTCCTTTCGACTTGAAGCCAGGATTTTAGCGTTGTTTCCTACCCGCTCTCTTCCGAAATAGGTAGCCAACCGCCTTTCTCCACCCCGGAAGCGTCCGTCTCACCGGGGCGATCGCAAAGGGCGGGTAACCTTAACGTCCCTGTCCACTTTGGGTCGAGAGCCGAAATCCAGATTGAGGCACTGCCAAGCTGCCTCTCTTGATAAGGCCGGAGATGATGTGGGATAAGCGCCGGTCTCGTAGCAATCCGCTCAGCCGCGCTCGTTCAATCCGGTGCGGACAGGCATAGAAAAGCCGCACATGAAGATCGCCCACCTCGTAGGTCATGATTCACTCAACGGGGTGGCGACGAGCACCAAGATTCTGATCGACGAGCAGATCAAGGCCGGGCACGAGCTGATGCTGGTGCATCCGAAGAGATCGTGGATCGGCCAGCAAAGCTTTGCCGGGCCGATCAAGATGCTGGAGTCGAGCTTCAAGACCATCCCGGCCGATTTGCGCGCCACCGGCTACCCGATCCGCGACTGGGGCCGCACGCTGGTCCATGCGCATGGCAGCCGGGCCAACAAGTTGCTGATGGTCTTCACCATCGCCGACGGCGCGCCGGCGGTGATGACGGCGCATTCGCGCCAGTTTCAGCCTCCGTGGCGTTTCGCCCATGCGGTGGTGGGGCTGAGCCGGCAGACCGCCGATTACTACACGAGACGACTCCTGGTTCCCAAAAGCAGGATGCATGTCGTGCCCAACATGTTCGACGCGTCGGCGCTGGCGCCAGTTTCACCGCAGAGACGGGCGGAGGCGCGGCAAAAGCTCGGCATCAGGCAGGATGCGCTGCTGCTCGGCTCGACCGGCGCGATCGGCGTGCGCAAGAACCAGGTCGATATGATCCGCATCCTGAAGCGGCTCGCGGCCTCCGGGCTCGACGCCGAATTGCTGCTGATCGGCGGACTGCCATCCCAGAGCGAGCCCATGCCCGGCTGGCGCGAAGCGCTCGGCGACCCGGCGGTCTCCGGGCGGGTGCATCTTCCCGGCTTGCGCGCCGACGCGGTGGAACTCGCGGCGGCGATGGACATCTTCCTGTTCACCTCGGTCGTGGAGGAGGCGCCGATCGCACCGCTGGAGGCGATGGCGCAGGAGATCCCGGTGGTTTCGACCGATGTCGGCAATATGACCGACCTGCTGCCAGACGAGCGGATTTTCCGGTTTGGCCATATCGATACGATGGCGCGGGCGGTGGAGCGCCTTGCCCGCGACGAAGGGCTGCGTCACCAGGCGGGCGCGCTCGACCGAGCCACGATCGCCGGACAATTGTCGCCGCAGAAGATCATGCCGCAGATCGATGCAGTCTATCGCGCGGCGCTCGCCCGCTCGCGCGATCGCGGCTGGAAATACTTCAAGAATCCGGCGGATCGCTACATTCTCGACCCCGGAGAATAGGAGGCGGGCCTGCGGTTGGGGCGGCCGTCAGGGAAATGCTCGGCGGACGATTGCATCGCCGAGCCGTCCCGCCCGCGCCCAAAGCTGGGGACGGGCGCCGAAGGCAAGTTGACGTTAGGGAACATTGTTGATTTTGTGGGCAGTAGGGCACTGTCACGAGGCAAGTCACACGCTGTGTGATTGCTTACGGAATCCGATTAGAGGATTTGACATGCCTTTGCTCACAGCACTTGCAATCAGTATCGGAGTTCTCGGCGGCGTCGCGACTTGGCTTTTCGTTGGGCCGTTTGCCGCTTTAGGCCTGCAGATATGGGCGGCATTCGTCGCCTGGGCGGCATTTTACCATTCGGGCGGCAAGGAAGCCGCGCTGAAGACCAATGTTGCGGCACATATATTGGGCGCGATCATCGGCTGGGCAGCGCTGGTGGGCACAACAACACTGGCCGGCGGCCTCGGCGTTCCTCTCGCGGCTGGGATATGCGTCGGGATAGGCGCCGCGGCGATGGTGCTTGCGGCCAATATCGGCGCTTTCGGCTCGATTCCGTCGTCGGTCTACGGCTTCGCCTGTGTTGCCGGCTACGCCCTGCTCGCCGGCAAGCTCGGCACGCTGACTTCGGCGTCGCTGGTTGATAATCCGCTGATCAACATCGTCGTTTCCATGGTGATCGGTTCGCTGCTCGGTTGGCTGTCGGAGCGCATAGGCAGCGCTTTGGCCGCCAAAACGCCGACGGCGAGAGCCGCCTAGCATCGAAGCGCAAGGTCAGGATTCCGGCGCCACCGAATTGGCGCCGGCGTCCGGCAGATTTTTCCTCCAAAAGCAGCTATAATCGTCCCGCGCGGACGCGCCGCGACATGGAGGGGGGTCGACGGAGGCCAAGGATTTCATGCCGGACGAGGCGGTGATCGCCGGCATCAGAACCGATATCGAAACGTATGAAGGCGAGCGCCAGCGGGCGCGCAGGAAGGTCGGCTGGCGCGTGCCGGTCTATCTCGGCGGGCTTGCGGCGGCGGTGGCGGCGCTGGCCTACGGATTCAACGCGTTCGCCGATCCGCATGAGCAGTGGCACTCGGCGCCGCATCTCTTTCTCTACGTCATTGCGATGTTTGCCGGCATCTATGCCTCCTGGATGGCGACGAAGCCGGCGAGGGACGTGCAGCAGGCATTTCGCGAGCATCTGCTGCCGATCGTGTTCGGCTTCATCGAGGATTTCCACTACCAGCACAAAACGAGCCCCACCTCCTTCTACCGGCTGCCGCGTGAGGCGGTGGGAACGTTCGACGTCGAACGCTTCGACGATGTGATTTCGGGCAAATGCGACGGCTTCGTGTTCGAACTGTATGAGGCGGAACTCGCCAAGAAGTCGGGAAAATCGGAGCGGATGAAATTCAAGGGCGTGGTGCTGGCGTTCCAGACCGTAGCGCCTTTTCCGGGGCTGCTGGTCGCCACGCATAAGACCAACATGGTGACGTCTTTTTTCCGCGGGCTGTTCGGCGACGGGATCTGGAGGAGGTGAAGAGCGGCGTTCCGGCTCTCGATGAGAACTACGAATTTCGCACCAACAATATAGCGGTGGCGCAGCCGCTGGTGACCGGCCGGCTGGCGCAGGCGCTGCAATGGCTTGGCGAAACGTGGCCCGACGAACCGGTCAGGCTGGCGTTGGAGAACCGTGACGGATACCTGCTCATACCGGAGAAGAAGAATTTCTTCGAACTGCCGCCGATCTCGGAGCCGCCGGACTATAAACGGCACATCGCGCCGATGATCGCCGACATGGCGGCGCTGCTGGCGACCGCGGCTCTGGTGCGCAAGGTCGGTGCGAGCGACGATGTGGAGGCCGCTTAGCCGTAGCGGAGCTTCAGGCCGACAATGGCGAGGATGAACAGGAAGGTCACCGAGTTGGCCATGATGACCGGCCAGGAGCCGATCAGCAGCCCATAAACCACCCACAGGAAAACGCCGCCGGCCAAGGTGGCGTTGGTGACCAGCGAGATATCGCCGGCCTTGCGCTCGCGGACGATCTTGAGGATCTGCGGCAGCCAGCCGAGCGTGGTTATCAGGGCCGCGAGCGAGCCCAGTATTTCGATGGAAGGATACAAGGATGGGACCTTCGGCGCAGAGGGAATGCGCCACATCATCTGCCAGAAGCGCTGGCCGCTGTGAAGCGGCGGCGCGGCCTGGCACAATGGGAAGGCGAGAATGCCTCAGTCTAACGAGGCAGCGAGGAAAACCAGCGTTGCTGCGAAGCCGAGGGCGGTGCGGACGGCATGCAGCCTTGCCCATTTCTCCAGCAGTTCGCGACTGTCCGGTCCGGCCGCCGTGGGGTCCATCGACATGAGCTTGTTGTTGACGGGCATCATGACGAGGAGCGTGAAGGGCCAGTTGGCAATCAAAACCAAGGCGCCGGCCAGCCAAAGCCAGCCACCCGCCTGCCACCACGCCAGCAAACCGAGCAGAAACCCCGCTACCGCGAGCGAGGCTTGCATGGCGAAACCCCGCTTATAGCCAGGCTTCCACTGGATGAGCATCGACCGGTCGTCGAGGCCTCTTCGCGCCGGGTGCTCGGCGATGTTGATGTAGACTGCCGCGCCGGCAAAGACCGCAGCGACAATGAGAGCAAGATGTCCGGCAATCATGATGGCCTCCAATGCCGACGTGACCGTAGCAGAACAAAAAGCCAAATTCGCCGCCGAAAATTCGGGGCCTTGTGATCGCCGACTGCGCAAATTCTGGCGGGGAAGGGGCGGTAACAGGGCGCCGGCCCTATTGCTTCAAGCGCATGATCAGGAAGCAAAGCGACTGTAACAATCGGGCCGGCCGGCGGCGCGCGAAGCAGGAAACAGGCCGTGTTCTGGCAAATGCGGCATAATTAAGCCATTGTTCTTGTAGCATTAACTTCACCGTTCGTGATTTGCGGCGGGTGATTGCCCGGCCTATTTCCGGGTCATCCGACGGCAGCCAGTTCGGCGGCCGAACGGACGAAACCCAAACGGGAGTACCAAGCATGAAGAAGATCCTTGCAACCACCATCGCCTCGCTCGCCTTCATCGGCGCCGCCTACGCAGCCACCGTCGAGGGCGTGGTGCAGTCGGTCGATCCGGCAACGCGCACCGTCACGCTGGAGGACGGCACGGCTGTCGTCGCGGCGGAGGACGTTGCGATCGACGCGCTTGCCCCCGGCGCCAAGGTCAAGGTGACGCTCGAGGACGGAACGAGCAACGCCACCGCCATCGAAGCGGCTATGTGATTTTATAGCCTAGCAATTTTGAATGACGGTCGGCCGGTCCCTTGCGGGGCCGGCCTTTTCGCATGCGGCGGCCGCTCTTCGTGAATCAGCGAAATCGTGGCATTCTGGCCGCAAACGTGCTGGTCGCGGTAGAGGGCAGCCATGACGGAAGATCTGTGGTTCGGCGTTGCGGTGATCGTGCTTTTGGCCGCGATGGGGGCGGCGTTCGCGCGCTGGGGCCGGGAGCCGGGCGATGGCAGAGGGTCGCCGGTCGGCCGGTTCGTGCTGATCGCGACTGCCGTCGGCGGGCTGATCGGCGCGCCATTCTGGTGGCTCGACCTGCAGCCGAGCTTCGCCTGGGACCTGCCGCCGCTGGCCTCACGCATGCTGGGCGTGGCGGCGCTGGCATTCGGCATGACCGGCATAGCGGTGCTGGAACATCCGAGCGCGGCGCGCGAGCGGCTGTTCTACATGTTGATCCTGATCTATCTCGTGCCGCTGGCGCTGGCGGCGGTGACGCTGCATCTCGACCGCTTCGATTTCGCCCGCCCGGTGACCTACGGCTTCTTCGCGGTGGTGATCGTGCTCTGCGCAGGATCAGCGCTGGAAGTTTCGCGCGGCAGACGTGTGGACGCGGCCCGGCCGACGCCGGGCACGACCGTGCGGGGCTGGATGCTTGTGGCCGGGCTGGTGCTGGCGATCTGGGGCGCGGCGCTGTTCCTGATCCCCACCACGCCGTATCCGCTGGTGTTCAACTGGCCGCAGGACGAGTTGAGTTCACGGCTGATCGCTGCGATGCTGATGGCCATCGCCGTCGCGTTCTTCCTGTCGCGGCGCGACGCCGGACTGGCGCGGCTGGCGCTGCTTTTTGCTGGCGTCTACGGCGTGAGTGTCGTCGCGGCCGGGCTGATGAACGCCGTCGGCGGCAAGCCGGTACCGCTGCTCTATGTCACCGGCTTCGCCATTGTCGGCCTGGCCTCGCTCGGGCTTTTGGCCGGCATGAAGGCCTCGAGAATTTCGCCGCAAGCCGCATCGTGACGGCTTGTCCGGCGTGAGCGTCCGGCCTGACCGGCCTGCTCAGCCAGCCGCTAGCTTTGGCCGGAAGCCGTTCTTGGCCTTGGGCTTGACGCCGAACGTGTTCGGGAAATCGGCCGTCTTGGAGCGGACCTTGGCCAGCTTCTCGTAACGCTTCAGGCGCTGCACGGTCTTGGTCAGTTCCTCGATCTGCTGGCGCATGGCCTCGGCCTGCTGGGCGTTCAGGCCGCCGTCGATCTCCTCGTGCTCGCCGGATCCGTCGCGCGCCGCCTGCTTGCGCTCGCTGTCGACCTCGGCGGCCAAGCCGGCGTATTTGCGTTCCGCGAACTGCTTTTCGGATTCGAGTTCGTTCAGCCGGGTCTTCAGCGCCGTCAGTTCGGATACGGTTTCGGCCTGCTCGGCGACGCCTGCATTCAGCCGCGACAGCAGCGTCTGGATCTCGCCCTTCAGCGCGTGGTACTCGCTCTGGTAAAGCTCCTCACGCTCGTCCATGTCGCGCTTGAAGCCGGCGATGTGCTCGTTGGCCTCGACCAAGCGCGCTTCCAGCATATCGTTCAGCTTCTGCAGCCGCGCCGCCTCCTTCTCCTCGCTCGCAAGCTTGGCAGTGGTCTTGGCGACCAGCGCGGATTCACTGGCGTGAACCGCCGCCAGGTCCTCGAATTTGCGACGTGTCTCGGCCTGGCGCTGCAGCGCCTTGTCGAGATCGAGCGCGATGTTGACGTTCTTTTCGCGCAGCATCTCGTTCTCGCGCATGTAGCGCTCGGCCTCGTTGCTCTTTGCGGCCAGCGACGTGTGGAGTTCTCCCTGGACGAACTCAGCCCGGGCGATGGCGTTCTTGGCTTCAACCGCTTCCAGCTTGGCCGAGCTCAGGGATTCGCGCAGGTCCTCGGCCTCGATCATCAGCCTGCCTTCGCGCCGCTTCAGCACCTCGATCAGCTGGTCGTAGCGGGCCCGCAGCTTTTCGAGCTTGTCGACGCGATCGCCGAGCCTGCGGTTTTCGGCCGCGTAGTTCGCGTTCATGATCTCGAGTTCGTTGGCGCGGCGAATATCGGCGTAACAGTCGTCGAGAAACTCGCGGCTCAGATTCTGCGAGGCGACAATGTTGGAAAGCGCCGTGCTGATCTGGGTCAAATCCTGCTGGATCTTGTTGCGGGCCTCGTCGACGGCCGCAAGGCCGGCGAGGCGGTTCTGCGTATGGGAGGTCAGGCGCTCGGAATTCTCTTCCGCGGCCGGGACAGCTTCGGCCGGGATGGCTTCGGCCGGAATGGCCTCGGCCGCGAACTCGGCCGACAATTCGGCGTCGAACTGCTCGGCCAGTTCGTCCACGAGTTCATCGTTGCCGGCCGCGACAGCTTCCGTTTCGTCGCTGCCTGGAGATGCAGTCTCTGGCTCGGGCGGGAGCATGAATTCCTCGTTGAGGACATCAGTCATGCCGTCTTCGAGCGTGACAAACGCCTTCTTGAGGGGGTCCTTTCTCGTCAGGATGTTTGCGAGATTCATGGTACTGCTCCACCTGTTACATGACAGCCAAATACAATTGCCGGCATTCATACATTATTAATAAATCATACATGCTTCCGCAGGGGGAGGAACAGGGGGTACATGCGGAATTCCGGATATAGTAAATAGCCGGGCTCTGGACTCGGCCATAGGTCGAAAGCGTACGGACAATACAGCAGGTTGTGGCGGCTCTTATTCTTGCTTTGCTGCCTCATCCATACCCGCCATCTTGAGCTCGTGGAAAATGACCACCGCCGGTGCTGACGCATCGCTTCATGCGCTTGAGACAATGATTCAAAGAGCTCGGAAATCGATTCCGTAGTTTACATTAGAGCATTG
This sequence comes from Mesorhizobium sp. WSM2240, assembly GCF_040438645.1. Lineage (NCBI taxonomy): Bacteria > Pseudomonadati > Pseudomonadota > Alphaproteobacteria > Hyphomicrobiales > Phyllobacteriaceae > Mesorhizobium > Mesorhizobium sp. WSM2240. The sequence continues at coordinate 3,983,376 of NZ_CP159253.1, read as the reverse complement.
AAATTAAAGGGATTTGCAGAAGGCTTGACTGCCGGGCAGCGTCGGCAGAAGCACCGCATCCTTGCGGGGTGGAGCAGGGCGAAAGGCCTCGCGCGCTCAGGGAAACAGCGGGTTCTGCGCCATCTGCAAGTGCAACTCCTGGCCGATCCATGGATGAGCCTCGCAGACCGCCTCGTCGAGCTCGACGCCGAGACCGGGCTCCTTCGAAGGGATGACATTTCCGTCCTGCCATTCGATTTTTTTCTTCAGCAGCGTCGCGTGAAAGCCGTCCCACTGCTTGAGCGACTCCAGAATGAGGAAATTGGGCAGGGTGGTGGCGAGCTGGATGTTGGCGGCGCCGACGATCGGGCCGCAATAGCAATGCGGCGCGATTTGGATGTGGTAGGCCTCGGCCATTGCCGCGATCTTCTTGGTTTCGAGAATGCCGCCGGAGCGGCCGAGGTCGGGCTGCAGGATGGTGGCGGCGCGGTTTTCGATCACCCGCGCGAATTCGTATTTGGTGGTCAGGCGCTCGCCGGTGGCGATCGGGATGGAGGTGCCGCGTGCAACCTGCGCCATCACCTCCGGCATATCCGGCGGGACCGGCTCCTCGAACCAGAGCGGGTCGTAAGGTTCGATGGCGCGCGCCATGCGCAGCGCGCCCGACGCGGTGAACTGGCCGTGCGTGCCAAACAGGATATCGGCGCGATTGCCGACGGCTTCACGGATGGCCTTAATCATGCGCGCCGACAGGTCGATATCGAGAAGCCGCGGCTGGTGACCGTCGAAGGCGGTGTAGGGGCCGGCGGGATCGAGCTTGACCGCGTTAAAACCCTGCTCGACATATTCGAGCGCGCAGGCGGCGGCGAGGTCGGGATCGTTGTAGACGTTCCTGCCCACAGCGTCCTCGGAATGGACGCTGCCGGTGTGCGGATAGAGATATGTGTAGGAGCGCAGCGCATCGTGCACCTGGCCACCGAGCAGCTTGTAGACCGGCTTGCCGGCCTCCTTGCCGATAATGTCCCAGCAGGCGATTTCGAGCGCCGAGAAGCAGCCCATGACAGAGACGTCGGGGCGCTGAGAGAATCCGGAAGAATAGGCGCGTCGAAAGAAGCTCTCGATGTCGTGCGGATCGCGGCCGACGAGGTAGCGATCGGCCAGATCCTCGATCATCTTCGCGGTGACATGGGCCGAGAAGGTGGCGTTGTAGGCCTCGCCATAGCCGACGACGTTGCCGTCCGTCGTGAGCTTCACGAAGATGAAGTACTTGCCGCCGATACCGGGCGGGGGATTGCCGACGACGAAGGTTTGGACATCGGTGATTTTCATGGGTGGCGTCCTCGAGCTTCTCTTCGCAGGCGGATGAGGGGTGGCGCGATGGTTGGAGCAAGTGTGAACTTCACCTGTAATCCTCCAATATCATCGCCGCCCCCTTGGCGCCGGCCATGATGGAAGGCGCGTTGGTGTTTCCGGAAATGTTGTCGGGGAAGATCGAGGCGTCGACGATGCGCAGGCCGGCGAGCCCGTGCACCTTCAGACGCGGATCGACGACGGATTTGGACGGGTCCGGGCCCATGCGGCAAGTCGACACAGGGTGATAGACGGTGCCCGAGCGCTTCCTGAAATCCTGAATCAGATCGTCGTCGGAAGTGATCGATGGGCCGGGCAGAACCTCTTCTTCGATGATCTCCGCCATAGCCGGCATGGATGCGATTGTTCGCACGAATTTTACCGCCGCCAGCATCTCGGCGACGTCCTGCTCGGTCGAATAGGCGTTCGGCACGATCTTCGGATAATCAAGCGGATTTTTCGACCGGATCATGATCGATCCGCGGCTGGTCGGGCGGCAGTTCGAAAGGCCGATGGAGAAGCCGGGCCACGGGTCAGGCGTCAGGATCGGACGCTCGCCGCTCTTCGGGATGACGGTCGAAAAGGCCTGGAAATAGAGCTGCATGTTCGGCCGCGACAGAGCCGGGTCGGTGCGGAAGAAGCCGCCCGCATTGTTCATGGAGAGTGAAAGCGGGCCGCTGCGCAAAAGCAGATACCGCATGCCGACATAGAGCTTGCCCCACCAGGGCCGGAGCAACTGGTTGAGCGTCGGGACCTTGCCCTTGAACGTATAGTTGATGCCGAGGTGGTCCTGCAGATTGGCGCCGATGTTGTTGTTAGCGTGAACGACCGGTATGCCGAGCGAATGCAGAAGATCGGCCGGGCCGACGCCGGAAAGCTGCAGAAGCTGCGGCGTGTTGACGGAACCGGCGCACAGGATGACTTCGCGGCCGGCCCGTGCGGTCATCGTCCGGCCGTTGCGGATGTATTCGACGCCGACGGCGCGGCTGCCCTCGAAGAGAATTTTGGTTGCCAGGGCGCGGGTCTCGACGCGGATATTTTTGCGCTTCATCGCCGGGCGGAGGAAAGCGCGGGCGGCCGACATACGGCGGCCGTTTTTGGTTGAGATCTGGTAGACGCCGACGCCTTCCTGAAATGCCCCGTTGAAATCCGGGTTGAATGGCAGCCCCGCCTGCTGGGCCGCCCCTAGATAGCGGGCCGTCAGAGGGTGGACGAAGCGCGAGCAATCGGTGACGTGGAGCGGGCCGCCGACGCCGCGCCATTCGTCGGCGCCAGCCTCGTTGTCCTCGATCGCCTTGAACAGCGGCAGGAGGTCGTCAAATCCCCACCCCGGATTACCGGCCGCGGCCCACGCATCGTAGTCCTCGCGCTGTCCCCTGATCCAGACCATCGCGTTGATGGAACTGGAACCGCCGAGGAGCTTGCCGCGCGGCCAGTGATCGGCATTGCCTGCCAAGCCGGGATCCGGCTCGGTCTTGTAGTTCCAGTTGACGGCGGGATCGAAGAAGGTCTTGCCGTAGCCGAGCGGCATCTGCACGTAGAAGCGGCGGTCTGTGCCGCCGGCCTCCAGCACCATCACCGAGAAGCGGCCGCTCGCCGACAGGCGCTCGGCCACCACCGAACCGGCGGAACCGGAGCCGACGACAATGAAATCATAAGTCTGCATTAAAAGAGCGAGGCCGTCCACGAACTGACTCATGTGGTGATTCAACGTAGCGCCGACACACTCACCCGGGCACATGGCTTCCGGCATGGCTTGTGACAAAAGCGACCGCGCCGGGCGATGCTCGTCGTTGACGCGACAGGCGGGCGCGGTTACGGCAGGAGAAGCAGAGGAGACGCAGCATGGTCCAATATGCCGACGGACAGCCGACAGGCGAACTGACGCTGCGCACGCTTGCCATGCCTTCCGACGCCAATGCGGCCGGCGACATTTTCGGGGGCTGGGTTATGGCGCAGATGGATCTGGCCTGCGGCATCCGCGCCGCCGAGCGGGCCAAGGGCCGGGTGGTGACGGCCGCCGTCAAGGAGATGTCGTTCGCCAAGCCGATGAAGATCGGCGATACGCTGTGCGTCTATACCCATGTCAACCGCGTCGGGCGCACCTCGATGGTGCTCAAGGTCGAAGCCTGGGCGCAGCGCTACCTGACCGACCTGATGGAGAGGGTGACCGACGCCGAATTCGTCATGGTGGCGCTGGATAGCGAAGGCAGGCCGAAGCCGGTGCCGGAAGAAGCGGGCGGCGAATAGCCGGACCACGTCCTGAGGGCTGAGTGCTGGCCCGGCCTCCCGCCGTGTCACCCCTCTTCTCGAAGGGATTGGCATCCGCGACCGAAGCTCCCGCTTGCAAACACTTTTATTTGGGAGCAGCTTGATCGAGGAAGTCCGCCGTGGGGCAAAAACCACGGGCCACGGGGTTCCATGGAACGGGCCGGGGCTGGAAGCGATCCATCGCTGCCGGGCGAAAAAGCATGACGGGCAAAGAAATCCGCGCGTCCCTCGTCGCTGCAGCGGCGGCGTGGGCTGGCGCACCCATTTTGCTTGCGCCCCGACCCGTCAAGTTGACGATCGACAAGTGCCTGCCGGGCGCATGCCCGTTTGAAAATCAAGGGAGGAAGCACAATGCCTAAATGCAGTGTTGGCCGTCTTTGTATCGTGGCGGCGATGTCGCTGGTCCATATGGGGTCGGGGATCGGAACGGCGAAGGCCGAAGACGTCCCGAATGCCGAGATCGACGCCATACGGGAGGCGCTTGCAAAATACAAAGATCCCTACGTCGCGGTCCGCGACCTCTATCTCTCGACAGTGGGCTGCGTCCACTATGACGGTTCGAAGATGGAAGGGCACATGGACTACCCCAAAGGAGGCATGGGCATCCACTTCGTCAACCTGACAATACAGGGGCCACCGGACCCTATGAAGCCCAATGTGCTGATCTATGAGCCGGTCGACGGAAAACTCCAACTGGTTGCGGCCGAATGGCTCGTGCCCCTGGCGGCCGCCAAGGAGCGGCCGAGCCTCTTAGGACAGCCGTTTCAGGGGCCAATGGAAGGACATGAACCGCTGATCCCTCAAGGTTTCCACCACTACGATCTGCATGCCTGGCTGTTCAAGGACAATCCGCTGGGGATGTTCAGCCCGACCCATCCCGACATCACTTGTGAGGGTGCGGAGTTCTCCCTGCTGGAGATGCCGACAAAACTGGTGCCGGAGCCCTGACGTTCGACAACGGCGGCGATCGCCGCGGCCTCGGGAGAGGATTGGTTGTGAGCCAATCCCTTAGTTAGAAATTGGCGCCGCTCCTGCCCTCCGGGCAAGCGGCGTCTAATTTCTAACGGTCATTCGGCGGCCACGGCTCGAATGGGACGGGTGCCGACCTCGGCTCCCGTGACGCCATCCACGACCAGGGGCTGAATTTCCTCTCCCGTCTCGGCGTCCAGAAACCGCGTCAGCCTGCCCTGGCCGCGATGCTTGCGCCCCCAGGCGCCGATTATGAACAGCACAGGCAGGAAATCCCGCCCGGCGGCGGTCAGGAGGTATTCTTCCCGCGGAGGCCGTTCGGAGTAGCGCCGTTTTTCCAGCAATCCCTCCGCGGTCAGCATCGCCAGCCGCCGCGTCAGAATGGTGGGCGCTATGCCCAGGCTTTTGCGGAATTCGTCGAAGCGGGTAAGCCCCAGGCTCGCGTCCCGAAGGATAAGCATGCTCCATGCATCGCCGATGCAGGCGATGCCGCGCCCGATGGGACAGGTGCCTTCAGAAATATTTTCAGTGTTCATATCATTTCGATAGTGACTTCATATCGAAATGATAGTAACATCCTTCCGAGTGGTATTCCACCCTTGGATGAGAAGGAAGTCTTTCATGAGCAAATCCGGTCGTGGCGTCGCGCTCGTCACAGGAGCATCCACCGGCATCGGGCGGGCAACCGCCGAGGCGTTGCGGGACGCGGGCTACCGCGTGTTCGGAACCAGCCGCAAATCCGTCCCCGAACGCTCCGATGGAATTACGATGCTGACGTGCGACGTAAGCCAGGATGCTTCCGTCGCTGGGCTGATAGATGAGGTGCTGGCCAAAGCCGGACGGATCGACCTGCTCGTCAACAATGCCGGCATTGGTTTGCTCGGAGGCGCGGAGGAATCCTCGGTCGCCCAGGCCCAGGCGCTTTTCGATGTCAATCTCTTCGGCGTTCTTCGCGTAACCAACGCCGTCTTGCCGACGATGCGAAGCCAAGGAAAGGGCAGGATCATCAATCTGAGTTCGGTGCTGGGTTTGATACCGGCCCCCTATTCTGCTCTTTATTCATCGACCAAACATGCCGTCGAAGGCTATTCCGAGTCGCTCGACCATGAACTGCGCCCGTTGGGAATTCGCGTCGTGCTGGTTGAGCCTGCCTATACCCGCACCTCGTTTGAAGAAAATCTCGCCAGGCCGGACAAGCTGCTCAACGTCTATGATTCCGCCCGCGCCGGCATGAATATGATCATGCGCAAAGCGATGGAAACAGGCGATGCGCCCGAAGTCGTAGCCAAGACGGTGTTGAAAGCAGCGACCGACGCAGTTCCGAGGAGGCGCTATGCGGCGGGAAAAATGGCGCGCCAGGTCAGTTTCCTGCGCCGTTTTGTCCCCGAATCCGCATTCGACAAGAGCCTGCGCAAGCAAAACGGCCTGCCGGCCTGACGGCGGCCAAGGGGCTGAGCGGCGGTGGGGGCGCTCAATCCCTGCAAATTCGGTAGCAAACCGCCACCGATGGCCGCCGTCGATGCATGGTGGACAGAGAAAGCCATCCGGCTTTCACCCATGCAGTGGCAGCCAGCCTGTCAGCCGAAGCTTTGGTTCAATGCGGCTATGGCCTTGTCACCCTCATTGGATCCGACGCCGCTCAATCGCTCAGCCGCAAGATCGATGAATGCCTTGACCAGGGGCGAAAGGTGCCGGCTGCTCGGATATAGGGCATAAAGGCCTCCAACCGGCGTCGCGTAATTATCGAGAACGCGGCGCAACGTTCCGCGACCGGTAGACACCTGGGCCATGCTGTGGGGCAACTGGGCGATGCCGTAGCCGGCGATCGCAGCGGCAACCACCGCCTGCATTTCGTTGGCGGCGAAGCGTCCAGACACCGTGACCGTTTCCTGGCCGTTCGGCCCGTCCAGCACCCAGTGAGCGCTCGCCGTCGACGGGCCTGCGATGATGCAGTGATGGCGAGTGAGGTCCGCCGGCGCTGCCGGCACGCCGCGGCGCGCGAGATAGTCCGGGCTGGCGCACAGGATCCGATGCGTGGAGCCGAGCTTGCGGGCAATCAGTGTCGAGTCCGGGAGGATCCCCGTACGGAAGGCGAGATCGATCCCGCTCTCGACCAGATTGAGCTTGTCGTCCGTGAGGTGCAACTCGACCCTGGTTTTCGGATGCTCGCCAAGAAAATCGAACACCGTGCTGTTCAGGAAATGACCGCCAAAGCCCACCGGAGCCGAAATGCGGATCGTGCCCGAAGGCTCCACTCTCGCTTGCGCGAGCTGTAAATTCGCGTCTTCGATTGTCCGCAGCGCCTGACTGCTCTGCTCATAATAGAGACGTCCCGCGTCCGTTATATTAAGGCTGCGCGTCGTGCGCTGAATCAGCCGCACCCCGACCTCACGCTCGAGCGCGGCAATGCGGCGACTGACCGTCGTCTTGGGCATGCCGAGCAGCCGCGCGGCCGCCGTGAAACTGCCAGCCTCGACGACACGGGCGAACACCACAATATCGTTGAAATCGAACATTGTTGCCAGATTCGGGACTATGTTTTCCAATTATAGACCATTATGGATCAATGTGGCAGGCCCTAACTTTGCTCCGTTGGAAACAAAAGGAGCAGACTTCATGACCACCACAAGAAGTGTTCTGGTTACCGGCGCTACCGGCCAGCAAGGAGGCGCAGTTGCGCGCTCACTGCTGTCCAGGGGCCATCGCGTCAAGGCGCTCACCCGCAAGCCGGATAGCGATGCCGCGCGGCGGCTGGCGTCGGCAGGCGCCGATGTCGTGGCCGGCGATCTCGGCGACGCTGCGTCCGTTCTGAAGGCAGCGAGCGGCGTCGACACCATGTTTTTGATGGGAAACAGCTACGAGGCAGGGACGGAAGAGGAAACCCGCCAGGGGATCATTGCCGCCGATGCGGCGAAGGCTGCCGGCGTCGGGCACCTGATCTATTCGTCCGTCGCCGATGCCGACAAGAAGACAGGCATTCCGCATTTCGAAAGCAAATATCTCGTCGAGAAACATGTGGCCGGACTCGGCATCCCCTACACGATCAGCGCGCCGGTCGCCTTCATGGAGAACATCGTCGCGCCGTGGTCGGTCGGTGCGCTGCGCCAGGGCACCCACGCTTTCGCGATGCCTCCCAAGCGCGTCCTTCAACTCGTAGCCTTGGCGGATATCGGGGCTTTCGTCGCAGCTCTGGTTGAGCGGCGCGAGCAGGTGTTCGGCAGGCGTTTCGATTTCGCCGGGGACGAGTTGTCAGGCGAGGAGCAGGCGGAAATCCTGTCGCAAGCTATCGGCCGCCCGATCAGCTATCAGGAAATCCCGATTGCCGCGGCTCGCCAGCAAAGCGAGGATACGGCGCTCATGTTCGAATGGTTCGACCGCGTCGGCTACGACGCCGATATCGCCGCATTGCATAGGGATTTTCCGGAAGTCCGCTGGCACAGTTTTGCCGACTGGGCGCGCGAGTTTGACTGGAGCATTCTTGAGCGGACGTCTTCTGCCGCTTGAGGTCGGGAGTAGGGAGTAGGGGGGCGCTCAGTTCCCCGCAATTCGGCAACCGCCACCGATGGCCGCCTTCGACTTCTTTGCGGACCTTTGATTTCGCACGATCAAAGCGCTGATAAGCGACCATGGTTGTGGCTGTTATCCGCCAAGGTCTCGATGACGCGGCATTCGGCCACCCGACCACAGGCGCACTCATCGATCATCCGCCGTAACTCCGCGCGTAACCCGTTAAGGGCAGCGATGCGCCTCTCAACTTCAGCGAGACGGACCTTGGCGATCCTGTCGGCAGCGGCGCAGGATCGATCCGGACTGTCTTGAAGCGATAGAAGCGTGCGGATAGCTTCCAGGTCGAATCCGAGCTCACGCGAATGCTTGATGAAGGCGAGCCGTGCGATAGCATCCTTGCCGTAACGCCTCTGCCGCCCTTCGGTACGAGGCGGAGGCGGCAATAACCCGATCTGCTCGTAGTAGCGGATGGTCGGAACCTTTACTTCGGTGCGGCGCGAGAGTTCGCCGATCGAAAAATTCATAAGAAGCCTCTTGAACCTAGAGTCACTATAGGAAGTAGGGTGCCCGCGTTAAAGGGACTCCTATGGCTGACAATCGCTGCAACGACGAAAATGACACCTGCTGCGCGCCGCCGCCGCTTGTGCTTCCGGCAGAGCAAGCCACGGCGGATCACCACACCGAAGATGCTTGTTGTTCCGGCGGCGTGCTGGCCTTCGACGGCATGGATCCGCGCTACAAGCGGGTACTGTGGGCAGTCATTGGCATCAACGGGGCGATGTTCCTGACGGAAATGGTGGCAGGCCAGCTTGCGGGGTCGCAGGCGTTGAAAGCCGACGCGTTAGACTTCCTAGCCGATACGATTACATACGGCCTTAGCCTCGCCGTTATTGGCACTTCGTTGCGCACCAGGGCGACAGCGGCTCTGTTCAAGGGGCTATCTCTCTCCCTCATGGCGTTGTGGGTTTTTGGGTCTACCGTCTATCAGACGCTCATTCTGGGACTTCCGAGCGCGGAACTGATGGGCCTCATAGGCTTTCTGGCGCTGGCGGCAAACCTAGGCTCGGTCCTGCTGCTGCTGCCCTACAAAGATGGCGACGCCAATGTCCGTTCGGTTTGGCTTTGTTCTCGCAACGATGCGATCGGGAACGTCGTGGTGATGGCAGCGGCATTGGGCGTGTGGGGCACTGCTACAGCGTGGCCGGATTTGATCGTTGCCGCGCTGATGGCGGGCATTTTCACTACTTCTTCGGTGCAAATCTTGAGGCAGGCATGGCGTGAATACCGGGAAGTGCAACATCCTCACCCGGCAGCGGCAGAGTAAAACCGCCAGGGGATGTCCGATTTTCACATTTTCGGACCGACTGATTGGTGGCAGTTGGAGATTCCTGCGCTCAGGGCTCGCAACGTTCAACGATATGAACCGGCGCTGCTCCCCTAGAAGTGGCTGCCGCTCTTTCCTTCCGGGCAGGCGGCGTCGAATTTCCGGCGGGCTTCATTGACCCGGTCGGTGTTCTTGCGCGCCCATTCGCCGAGCGCGTTGACCGGCTTCAGGAGCTCGAAGCCGAGGTCGGTCAGCTCGTATTCGACGCGGGGCGGGATGGTCGGATATTGCGTGCGCGTGACGAAGCCGTCGCGCTCGAGGCCGCGCAGGGTGGTTGTCAGCATTTTCTGCGAGATACCGCCGACCGCTGTGCGCAACTCGCTGAAGCGCATGCGGCCGTTGCCAAGCTTGCCGACGACAAGCACCGTCCATTTGTCGCCGACGCGCTGCAGGATCTCGCTGACGGCGCGGCAGTCTTCACTGCGGTGAATGTGCCTTGGTTTCAAAAAAGTGCCTCCTTGCGAGGGTTTTGCGTGGTCTCCTATATAGTGTCGGTATCCAATCTATACCAACACAAGAGGTGAAACCATGTCAAAACCCAAGATCGGCATCGTCATCGGCTCGACCCGCGAAACCCGATTTGCCGACAAACCCGCCGAATGGATCGCCAGCATAGCAAAGGCGCGCGGCGATCTCGATATCGAAATCGTCGATTTGCGCGACTACCCGCTGCCCTTCTTCGAAGAGGCGAAGTCGCCCGCATGGGCGGCTCCTGAAAGCGAGGTCGCCCGCAAATGGGGCTCCAAGGTCGCCGAACTCGACGGCTTCATCTTCACCGCCGCCGAATACAATCACGGCCCAACGGCCGTTCTGAAGAATGCAATCGACTACGCCGCCCGCGAATGGAACCGCAAGCCGGTATCGTTCATCGGCTATGGCGGCGTCGGCGGCGCCCGCGCGATCGAGCAGCTGCGCCAGATCGCCATCGAGATGCAGATGGCGCCGACCAAGGCCGCCGTGCACATCCTCTGGCCGGACTATCTCGCCGTGCTGCAGGGCAAGAAGCTCGAGGAGATCGACCACCTCAACCAGGCCGCCACGGCCATGCTCGACGACGTCGCCTGGTGGGCCAAGGTGCTGAAGGCCGCGCGGGATAATGATGCGGTCATCTCGGAAGTGAAGGCAGCGTAGGCAGTAGGCAGTAGGCATCGTACTCACTATTGCCTACTGCCTATTGCCCACTGCCGTTTCAATGTCCACCGGCGCGCCTGTGCGCGCCGGGAAGGCGGGTGGCGAGGACCTTATCGATGCGGCGGCCGTCGAGGTCGACCACCTCGAAGCGCCAGCCCTGGGCGTCGACGCTTTCGCCGGTCGCCGGCAGATGGTGCAGGTGCGACAGCACATAGCCGGCGACGGTCTCGTAGTCGCGGTTTTCAGGCAGGTCGATGCCGAGATGGTCGCGCATCTCGTCGGCCTGCATGTAGCCGGCGAGCAGCCATGAGCCGTCCTCGCGCTGCACGGCATAGGGCTCTCCCTCTTCGGCGTCGGCGCGAAAAACGCCGGTGATCGCCTCGAGGATATCGGCGGGGGTGACGATGCCTTCGAAATGGCCGTATTCGTCATGCACCAGCGCGACCGGCACTTCCGATTCGCGCAGCGTGGCGAGCACGTCGAGCGCATCGGCCTGATCGTGAACGATGGGTGCGGCGCGCACATGCTGCCGCGGGTCGAAGGCGCGGCCGGCCAGCATGGCGGCCAGGATTTCGCGCGTCTGCACCACGCCGACCATGGCGTCGACGCTGCCTTCGCCTACCGGCAGGCGCGAATGCTGGGTCTCCATCAGCATTTTGCGTGCGGTCGGCTCGTCCCATTGCAGGTTCATCCAGTCGACCTCGGTGCGCGGCGTCATGACCGCGCGGACGGCGCGGTCGCCGAGCCGCATGACGCCGGCGATCATGCGGCGCTCGTCGGATTCGATGGTGCCGTGATGCTCGGCCTCGGCGACCAGCATTTTTATCTCTTCGTCGGTGACCTTTTCCTCGCTTTCGCCGTGCTGGCCGAGCAGCCAGAGGACGCCGCGGCCCGACACGTCGAGCAGCCACACAAGCGGCGCGCCGGCCTTGGACAGGATGGTCATGGCCGGCGCGACCCTGACGGCGACGCCTTCCGGATTGCGCAGCGCGATCTGCTTGGGCACGAGCTCGCCGATGATCAGCGAACCGTAGGTGATGAGGGCGACGACCACACCGACGCCGCCCGCATTGGCGATATTTGCGGGAACGCCTGAAGCGACAAGCACCGAAGACAGGCGGAGGCCGAGGGTCGCCCCGGAAAAGGCTCCTGAGAGCACGCCGACCAGCGTGATGCCGATCTGGACGGCGGACAGGAATTTGCCGGGATCAGCGCCGAGCGCAAGCGCGCGTCCGGCGCCCTTGATGTTGCGGTCGATCATGGATTTGAGCCGGGCCGGCCGCGACGAGACTATGGCAAGCTCGGACATCGCGAGCAGGCCGTTGACGCAGATGAGGACGACCACGATGCCGATTTCAAGATACAACATGGTTTTCCAATAGCATCAGAGCCAAGCCTTCGGGAAGCACCGGAGTCTGCCGGTATTCAGCAGTGTCTTTAGTTCGGAGTCGACTCAAGACCCGAAGCGGGAAGCGGATGACGTGCTCAGGTCACAGACAGACTGGGCGACAAGCGGTCGCCGTCGAGATCCCGGACCACAAGAGCAAAACCGCGCTTCCGAACAGTCCCAGATATTCTTCGGATTTAGGGAACTTCCATCGTCTTTTACCGCTTTGACCAGATAGGCAGGGAGAAACCTCTGTTGATATCGGAACCGCCCGCAACCCCCGCAAACGCCCCCGAGCAGGGCAGCGCTGCCGAAGAGCTGCGCTATCGTTTGCGCCAGCAGCAGCTCACCGCCGAATATGCTTACTTCGCGCTTCAAACCCACGATCTTCAGACCTTGCTACAGGAAGCAACGAGAGTTTGCGCAGAGGGGCTGCAAAGCAGGATGTGCAAGGTCATGGAATACCTCCCGGCTGAGCATCAATTCCTGGTGCGGGCCGGCGTCGGCTGGAAACCGGGCGTCGTGGGTCAGGCAAGAGCCAGGGCCGATACCGCGAGCCCCACCGGCTACGCTTTCAAGACAGGCGAGCCGGTTATCTCCAATCACCTGGATGGCGAGAGCCGCTTCCGGACACCGGCGCTTCTTGTAGAACATAACGTCAAGCGGGCCATTAATGCTTTGATCCACGGCGGCAGCGCACGGTTCGGGGTTCTCGAGGTAGACAGCCCGGTCGAAGGACGGTTCACCGAAGCGGATCTGGTTTTCGTAAAGGGTTTTGCCAACCTGATAGGGGTAGCCCTTGAGCGGCAGCGCACCGAAGAGGCTCTGAAGCAGCAAGAGAGATTGCTGCAGGATGCACTGCGCCATCAGGAATTTCTTACCAAGGAGATCAGCCACCGGGTCAAGAACAGCTTGTCCATAGTCGCCAGCCTGTTGAGCATGCAAAGCCGCGCGACAGACGATCCCGCGCTCCTGCAGGCACTCGCCGACGCTCAAGCACGCGTGCAGACCATTGCCAGGGTGCATGACCAGCTATGGCGAAGGGATGATATCCGGGCTGTCGACCTTGCCGATTATCTCGGCGATCTGTGCGACCATATTCGCGCCTCGGCGCCGAACCACCAGCTGATATGCGACGTGGCGTCCGTAAGCGTGCCGACCGATCAGGCCATACCCATCGGGCTTCTCGTCAACGAGCTGATCACCAATGCCGTGAAATACGCCTATCCCGAAGGCTTCGGCGAGGTGCGGCTTGCAGTTGCTTCAGCAGAACAGGGAGGCCATCTAAGCCTTGAGGTATCCGACCGGGGGATAGGCCTTCCCGCCGGTCAGGACTCCGCGAAATCCGGCGGGCTCGGGACAAAGCTGATTTCCGGTTTAGCCCGAAGGCTCGGCGGAGAAGTCCAGTGGCAGGATGCCAAGCCCGGAACACGTTTCGTCATGGTTTTTCGACCCGACAACATCCCTACGTAATCGCACTTGAGGCAGGCAATCTCACAGGTCATTGTGATGCCGGCCAGGACAACCACTGCGGACCGTGGCTACCGCAGCACGCCGATGGTCGCCATGCCGTCGGTGAAATAGGGATCGCCGCCGCCATTGCGCCCGGTTTGGGTCGGCCCAACGCCTCTTTCGCTGTAGCTCGAGGCAAGCACGCCGGCTGCTTCCAGATCGTCGATCAGGAAGTCGCGCTCGGCGTCGAGATCGGGACCGATGTGGTGGGTTATCTGGCCGGTGTCGTGGCTGAAGCCGACTCCGCGGTCGAAGCTCGCCGAGCCGAGCCAGAGCGGGCGGCCGTCCGGCGCGGGCTCAGGCATCAGCCAGAAACGGACATGATGGCGGCGGTCGGCGCTGCCGCCCACCGGCTTTTCAAAGGCCAGATCCTGCCTGCGCCCGCCGAACAGCAACGTGCTGACCGGCGCTTCGGAATAGGGCCGATCGAAGAGCACGCTTTCGCCGATCTCCAGGCTGGAGCGCCAGGTGATGGCGTCGGCGGCGCTCCATCCCGCAGCGGCGAAGGCCTGCAGCAGTTCGGGTTTCGTACCGACGAGCCCGACATTGATGGGATCTCCGGGGATGCCCTGCGGCGTCGTGGTCACCATCGCGTCGGGGAGGGCGAGGTTTCCGCGGTCCAGCCATGACCAGAATGCCGGCGCCACCAGATAGGCGGACGCAACATAGGCGAGGCTGAGCGCCAGCACCCAGCCCGCCACCCGCGTTTGCATCCTGCGTCGACGCATTCGGTTCCGCCCCGATGTTGCGGCGTCAGCTTACGTTGAAAGGGATTGGGAGGATAGATTGTGCGCTGATGAGCGGCTCCACTCCCCCTCGATGGGGAGGAGGGCGCATGTTCTGTTAAGCTCGCCCCGTAAGCCTCACTTGCAGGCGACGTAGCCGTTCTTGCGGGGCATGATGTCGAAATGGAAATGATCGCGGTGGTCGTAATCGTAACCGGGGCCGAGCACCGTCGTGAAATAGTCGCAGCCATCGGCCCGGACATTGTTCAAAAAGCCGCGCTGGCGGAAGGCGAACCAGCCGGGCTTGCGAACGTCGATATCCCTGCCGTTATTCAGCTCGATGCGCATCACGTCGAGCGCATTGCCCACCGAATGCTGCGAGGGTTTTCCACGCGAGCCGCGGATGTTGCGGCAGGAATAGCTCGATCCCTGGTGGATGGTGTTCACCCCCGACAGGTAGCGCCAGCGCGCCGACGGGACGAGTTCCTTTTTCGTCCAGCGCGCGAAAGTGGCGGCCATGGCGCAGGAGAGCGTCGCCGCCGGCTTCATGCGGACGCTGCCGATGGCCGAGACCTCGACCGGGAAATCGATGCGGCAGGCGCCGCCATCGTCGATCGGCGCAAGGCTCCTGAATTGCACGCCGAGCTTCTTCAGGTCGCGGCGGCAGGCGATTTCGTCGGCCGACATGGAAAGCGTCGGCGGCGCCGGCTCGTTGAAGCGCGGGTAGGCGGTCATCATCGGGTTGGACGGGACCAGGCTCTGCAGGCCGCGCGCGGGAACCGCCGCGGTCTGGGCGCCGACGTCGACATCGGGACGAAGCGACATGACATCGTCGCTGGTGCAGGCCGAAAGCGCAGCGAGCAGAATGAGGGCGCCGCCGCACCATATGGCGCGGGCGCGCGGCAAAGATTGGCCCATCGACCGGTTCCCTGTCCCGAGGTCTTTCAGCCTAGCGGAGAAGCGTAAAGGAAAGGTCAGCGGCGATATTTACGCCTGCGGCGGGATTGGGGCCGCGACGGCCTTACTGGCAAAACGTCCCACCATTGCGGCGGGGGGCGAGGTCGAAGTGGAAATGCAGCGCGTGGTCGGCGTCGCTGCCCGGCCCGAGCACGGTCTTGAACGGGCCGCAGGCGGCCTTGCGGATCGCGCCGAGGAATTTTGCCGCCTTCGGGTCCGGCGCGGGCTCCACGTCGACGGCAGTGCCTTTCGACAGGGTGAAGCGCGAAATGTCGAGCGCATTGCCGAAGGCGTGTTCGGAAAGTTTTTCGCCGCCATTGCGGGGCCGGCAGACATAGGCCGAGGCGTGGCCGATCGATTGGAGCTCTTCGCCATATTCGGCTTTGGCCGCAGGCGAGACAATGTCCGCCGCGAAGCGTGCCGCGGCCTCGGCCATGGCGCAGTTCATCAGCGCCTCCGGCTCGAGTGAAATTGTGGGGCTGAGCTTCGTCACCGCTAGCGGGTAGGGCAGGGCGCAGCCGGCGGGATCGCTTTGCGCCGGGCGCTCTTCGAACACCACGCCAAGCGTACGCAGCCGCGCGCGGCAGGCGGTTTCGTCCGGCGGGATGATGTCGAAGCGCGGCATCGCCGAGCGCGGGTCCGCGGGAATTTCGGGGAGTTGCGGGGCGTTCGCGGTGGTTCCATCCGGTTTTTGCTCGGGCAAAGGTGCATCGTCGGCGGCGGTCGGGCTTTCAGCCGGCGCGGGGAGTTGCGAGGGCGGCCCGGGCTTCTCCGGACCAAGACCGTCCGGCGATGGAGTATCCGGGGCGGGTTCATTGGCCGGCTTCGGCTCGGGCACCGGCGGTTCGCCGGGACGTTCGGGCGGGATGTTGCCGGCTGGCGGCGGATAGATTTCCGGGACGGGGGCCTTTTCGGGCAGATCGGGGGTCTGGGCATAAACCGGGCCGCCGCATAGGACTGTGACGGCTACCAGCAACGCGAGTTGCCGGGTCCTGACAAAAAGCGGGGAGGTAATCGCGTCCACAACGACCATTTGCGGTCGTTGGCAGCGCCAGGCAACTACTGCCTAGATCACGTTTGGCGACAGCGGCGTCACGCGCCGAGCGCTTCCAGCCCTTCCTCGAGCCAGTCGCCCAGAAGCGGCATGCCGAGCAGATATTTCGAGGTGCGCCGGTTACCGCGTTGACGCGCCTCGTTCACGGCTTCGTTCCATTCGTCGGCGCTGTAATCGCCACGCCCGATCCACATCAATGCGATCAGCTCGGCGGCCTCGTCGACATTCAGATCTTCGATGAGCTGGCGGAGCTCCTCGGCGGTCAGATTGTCGGTCTTCTCCTCGGCCAGGCCGTCATGATGGTGATTGTCCCTGGAGTTGCCGTCGAGCTCGACCTCGTGCTCGCTGCCGTCGGCGTAGTCGTCATTAATCGCAGCGCTGATGGCCTTGGCCTTTTCGATGAAAAGGCGGACGGTGTCGGGACCGATGGTCAGTTCCCACTCCCTGTCTAGCCGCTGCTGCAAGGTCGTCTCCGTGACTACGGTACGTGATGATAGCCGATTTGACGGCAACGTCACGCGCCGATGTGCGGCGAGGCCTTGAGGGTGATTGACAGGAACGGGCCTTGGCCCGAAATGGCGCTGCCGCCTTCCTCCAGACGTGATTCCCTCATGACGCTGCTCTTGTCGCCCAAGATAGTGCCGGTGCTGCTCCTGCTCGCATCGAACATCTTCATGACGTTTGCCTGGTACGGGCATTTGAGGTTCAAGGCCGCGCCGCTCTACGCGGCGGTGCTGTTTTCCTGGGGCATCGCGTTTCTGGAATACTGGCTGGCGGTCCCGGCCAACCGCATCGGCCATTCCGTCTATTCGGCGGCCGAGCTGAAGACGATCCAGGAAGTGATCACGCTGGCCGTCTTCGTGGTGTTCTCGGTGTTCTATCTCAAGGAAGGGATCACCTGGAACCACGCGCTGGGATTTGCGCTGATTGCGGGGGGCGCGGCGCTGATCTTCAGGGCGTAGCCGACCGCCTGCGCGCCAGGAGCGGCGGCAGGACCTCTACCACGACGATCGCCGCGAAGATCAGGCCGCAGCCCAGAATGCCGGCGGCCGGAAGCCGCTCGCCGAGGAACCAGGCCCCGAAAAGCGCGGCGAAGACCGCTTCCGAGGCGAGGAAAATCGCCGCCTGCGGGGCTGTCGTGTAGCGCTGGCCGACGACCTGCAAGGTGAAGGCGATGCCGCCCGAAAAGACGCCAGCATAGAGGATTTCGGGGCCGGCGCTCAAGATCGCGCTCCAGTCGAAAGGCTCGATGGCCAGGGCGACAGCCATGCCGATGACGGCGCAGACCGCGAACTGGGTGACGGCCAGCGTCACCGGGCGGCCGGTGGGACTGGCGCTACGGCCGATATAGATGAGCTGGAGGGCGCAGAAGCCGGCGGCGAGCACGGTTAGCCAGTCGCCGACGGTCAGCGCTTCGACCTTGCCGCCGGACAGGAACCATATGCCGGCAAGTGCTGTGATCGCGGCCGGCCAGACCACAGGGTGAGGCCAACTGCGAAACAGCAGCACGGCGAAGAAAGGCACCATCACCACATAAAGGCCGGTGAGGAAACCGGAGTTGGTCACGGTGGTGGACAGGAGGCCGACCTGCTGAAAACCAGACGCGCCGAACATAAGCAGGCCGATCCAGATGAACGCCGTCCAGCTTGCCGGGGTAAGCGGGCGTTCTGCGCGCCGCGACTCGACGACCGCAAAGGGAAGGATCGCCAACGCTGCGATCGCAAAGCGAAGTCCGATGAACAGGAATGGCCCGATCGCGGCCATGGCGGTGGACTGGGCGACGAAGCCCATGCCCCACATGGCGCCGGCGAGCAGCAAAACAAGGTTGGCCTGGATACGGGTCAATTCGGGTGTTCCGGCTGGAGAAATGGAGCCGGACTTCTATCAGCCGCGATCCCGGCGGCAAGGGCCAGCGTGGCGGCGGCTTAGGGACAGCATGCTCACGGCGCTTCAGCAACGTTTGCTTTCGGCGGCCATGGTGGCAAGATGATTGCAACGCGGCGGGAAGGCGCGGGCGTGCCGAAATCTGGAAGAACCGCGCCGCCGAAACCGTTAGTGTCCGATGCCACTTTGGAGGTTTCCCATGCAGACCCGGTTTGTTATCAGCCTCGCCTCGCTTCTGGTCGCCGCGCCGCTCATCGTCGCACCGGCATTCTCGGCCGGCGGCGGCGGCAGCGACGCCGTTCCCGAATGCAAGAAGGGCCAAGTTTACGACAAGAAGACCAAGAAATGCGTGCCGCAGCAGGGGCAGGGCGTCATCGACGACGACAGCCTCTACGCGACGGGCCGCCAGCTTGCGCTCGCCGGGCGCTATGACGAGGCCATCACTGTGCTCAGTCTGGCCGGGAACAAGTCAGATCCGCGCATCCTGAACTATCTCGGCTATGCGCATCGCAAGCAGGGCCGTATCCTCGTCGGCCTCGGCTATTACCAGGAGGCGTTGAGGGCCGACCCGGACTACACGCAGGTGCGTGAGTATCTGGGCGAAGCGCATCTGCAACTCGGCGATGTCGCCGCCGCGCGCGAGCAGCTTTCCGAGATCGAGAAGCGCTGCGGCACGGGCTGCGAGGAATATGCCGAGCTGTCGGCACAGATCGAGGCGTACATGAAGGCGAAGGGCTGATAGCCTGAACCGTCGAGACCGAGCGAAATTGCCCCTCACCTTTACCCTCTCCCCGTGAACAACGGAGAGAGGGTGCCGGCAGGCAGGTGAGGGGCAGCGCGACGTGAACTGAGTGAAGGTGACTGGCGAAGGTCGCTGGCGGCCCGAAGGGCGGATCGCTTCCGTCACCCTGCACGCGACAGGCGCACGATGACGCCGTCGCTCTCGTCGGTGAGCACCCAGATCGAGCCGTCGGGAGCGAGATTGACGTCGCGGATGCGGCCGAACTCGCCTTCGAACATCCGCTCCTCGCCGGTTATCTTGCCCGATCCGTCGCGCTCCAACCGCGAGACAAGCTGGAATTTAAGCGCGCCGGCGATGAGATCGCCGTTCCATTCCGGAAACATCTCGCCCTGATAGCTGATCAGCCCGGACGGGGCGATGGACGGATCCCAGTAGAACAGCGGCTGCTCATAGCCTTCCGCCTCGGTTCCGACGCCGATCTTTTTGCCGGAATAGTGGACACCGTATGATATGACGGGCCAGCCGTAATTCCTGCCGGCCTCGGGCTGGTTGATCTCGTCGCCGCCCTTGGAGCCGTGCTCCACGGTGACGAGCGCATTTGTCACCGGGTCGAAGGCAGCGCCCTGCACGTTGCGGTGGCCCTTCGACCATATTTCGGGAAGGTGCTTCGAGCCGTCGGGCGAGGGATTGTCGGCCGGTATCGAGCCGTCCGGATTAATGCGCAGTATAGAGCCGGCATGGTCGTTCATGTCCTGCGCGCGCTGGCCCGAGCCGCGATC
The DNA here is from genome assembly GCF_040438645.1 of Mesorhizobium sp. WSM2240. Lineage (NCBI taxonomy): Bacteria > Pseudomonadati > Pseudomonadota > Alphaproteobacteria > Hyphomicrobiales > Phyllobacteriaceae > Mesorhizobium > Mesorhizobium sp. WSM2240. The sequence goes on along the minus strand of NZ_CP159253.1, from coordinate 3,963,745 downwards.
GCCGGTGGTGATGAACAGCGTACCGTCCGGGCGAAATACGATACGTGAGCCGAAATGATGGCTGGTGCGGCTCTTCTTTGCCATGGAGAAGATCGTTTGCATGTCCTCGAGGCGGGCGGCTGCGCCATCGCGGACGAGCCTCGCCCGCGCCACCGCCGTGCCGGCGCCGCCCCTGCCGGGCTCGGAGAAGCTGAAGAAGACGAGGCCGGATTGGGCGAAATCCGGCGAGACGGCAATGTCGAGCAGGCCGCCCTGGCCGCGCGCCACGACATCGGGCACGCCTTCGACCGGTTCGGAAAGCTCGCCGTTCGACAGGATGCGGATGCGTCCGGGCCGCTCCGTGACGATGACGTCGCCGTCTGGCAGGAAATCGAGGCCCCAAGGATGTTCGAGGCCGTCGGCCACGATGTCGGCGCGGACTGCGACCTCCTCGGTCCGCAGGGTTCGGCTTTCAGCCATGGCCGGCAGAGCGATGAAGGCGGACAGCGCCGCCGAAAGCAGCGCGCGAGAGAGGTTCTGTCTGATCCGGGCCATGACTTCGACATAGGCATCGAGGCGTTCGAGACAAGAAAGCGCCACGGCGATGTCCCCCAGAAATGCGGCAACCGCGATCACAGGTGGGTGAATGCCCAGAATGCTCTGAGATTTAGGTCAGGCCGGCCTGCAAATGGCGGCTTTCTGTGCTTCCGGTGCTCACGTACCTGAATGTGCGCTCCGCTCCGGTTCTCGAAATCCGCCGTTTTCAGCTCGGCCCAACCTGAATCTCAAAGCACCCCTGGGGCAGTCTCGACCGTTGGCGGAAATCGTCGGATGAGTTGGGCCAAGCGGAATTTTTTCGCGTGAAAATGCGCGCGAGCTTGCTATATTGAGATAAATTGAGCTGAGAACGGTTCCGTCGCCAAGGCTGCTGGACCGTTTTCTTTTTTTGCCCGCCGCCTTCCCTCCGAGTGTCGGATGGCGCGGGATCAGGGAATGGAAAGGCCGATTGCAATGAACAAGGTGCCGATGACCGCCAGCGGATTCGAAGCTCTGAAGGAAGAGCTGCGGTGGCGTCAGCAGGACGAGCGCCCGCGCATCATCGAGGCTATCTCGGAAGCGCGCTCGCATGGCGATTTGTCCGAAAACGCCGAATACCACGCCGCGAAGGAAGCGCAGAGCCTCAATGAGGGCCGTGTGCAGGAACTCGAGGATCTGGTGGCGCGCGCGGAAGTCATCGATATCTCGAAACTGTCCGGTGACAAGATCAAGTTCGGCGCGACTGTGAAGCTGGTCGACGAGGACACCGAAGAGGAAAAGACCTATCAGATCGTCGGCGACCAGGAAGCGGATGTGAAGTCCGGCCGCATCTCGATCTCGTCGCCGATCGCGCGCGCGCTGATCGGCAAAGAGGTCGGCGAGACCATCGAGGTCAACGCTCCCGGCGGGCCGCGCGGCTACGAAGTCGTCCAGGTGCAGTTCATCTGAGGTGGACACGCGCATCGAGGCCGCCGGCCGGACCGGACGGCGTGCCCCGGCTCCCGATATGGCCCGCGTCGAGGTCATCGCTCCCAATCTGAAGCGGCGGCTTTCCGGCGTCACCAGCACAATCATCCAGCTTGTGCCGCTGCAGGCGCGTACGCTCGGGATCGCCACGCTCGGTCCCGGCCTGCCCGACAGCCTGCCCAGGATGCGATGGTGGCAGATGTTCGCGCTACTCAAACGGCCGGCGTCCGGTCGCAAACGGATCTGGCATGGCCGACGCAACACCGAGATGGTCGCCGGCGTGATTCTGAAAACGCTCTTGCGCGCCCCGCTAAAACTCGTCTTCACCTCCGCCGCGCAGCGCGAGCACCGGCCATTCACCAAATGGCTGATCCGGCGGATGGACGCAGTGATCGCGACAAGCGTCCGGTCCGGCAGCTTTCTGAAAGTGCCGCATACGGTGATCATGCACGGCGTGGACCTTGAGGAATTCCACCCGCCGAGGGATGGCGACGACGCGTTCTCCGCATCGGGCTTGCCTGGAAAATACGCGGTCGGCTGCTTCGGGCGCGTGCGGCGCCAGAAGGGTACCGACCTCTTCGTCGACGCGATGATCGAGCTTTTGCCCCTCTATCCCGACTGGACGGCGGTGATTGCGGGCCGGGTGACGGCCGAGCAGAAAGCGTTCGGCGACGAACTGGAAAGCCGCGTGGCGAAGGCCGGGCTGTCAGACCGCATCGTTTTTCTCGGCGAGGTTCCGGACATCAAGCCATGGTACAGGCGGGTTTCGCTCTATGTCGCGCCATCGCGCAATGAAGGCTTCGGGCTGACGCCGCTGGAGGCGATGGCCTCGCAAACGGCGGTGGTGGCAAGCGACGCCGGCGCCTATGCCGAAATGATCGTTCCGGGCGTCACCGGCGCGGTGGTGGCGGCCGGCGACGGCCATGCGCTGACCGAGGCGATCCGGCCTTATCTGGCCGACCCGGCGCTGGCCGAGGCGCATGGCGCAAACGCGCTTGCCCATGTGACGGAGCGGTTTCCGCTGCAGCGCGAAGCGGACGGCGTTCGCGCGGTTTACGACCAGGTGTGGGCGCAAGGATGAGCACGCCGAACGCCGCGCCGATACGCCGCGCCGAGGCTTTCATCATCCATCTTGCGCGCGCCGAGGCGCGCAAGCCGCAGGTCGACCGGCTGACGGCCACGCTGCCGCTGCCGGTAAATGTCGTCGATGCGGTCGATGGGCTGACGCTAGCGGACGGCGAAATCGAAGCCGTCTACCGCCGCCATCTGCATCGCCCGCGCTATCCGTTTGAACTGCGCAAGGCCGAGGTCGGCTGCTTTCTCTCCCACCGGAAGGCCTGGCAGGCGATCCTCGACCGCGGGCTCGACGCCGGGCTGATCGTCGAGGACGATGTCGAGCCGGACGAAGGATTGTTCGGGCCGGCGCTGGCGCTGGCGATGGAGACGATCCGGCCGGGCGACTACATCCGCTTTCCCTATCGCAGCCACACGGATAGCGGCGCGGAGGTGGCCAAAGCCGGCGACATCGCGCTGGTCGAACCGGCGCATGTCGGGCTTGGCATGCAGACGCAGCTTGTCGGCCGGCAGGCTGCGGCGGAGCTTTTGAAGGCGACCGAAGCCTTCGACCGGCCGGTCGATACGACGATCCAGATGTGCTGGCTTGCGAAAATCCGCATACTGGCGGTGCGACCGCCGGCGGTCCGCCAGATCGGGCATCTTCTCGGCGGCACGATCGTGCAGAAAAAGACAAAGCCGCTCAGGGAGGTGCTGTCGCGGGAGGTCAAGCGGGCCTGGTATCGGCTGGCCTTGCGCGTCGCAGCTTCCGCCAGGCGCTGACGCCCGCTGATCGCCAGGCTTTCCATCCGTCAGCAGTTGTTGGCCCAGCAGAGAATCGATTTGCGATCAAGCTGCACAACGTTTTAAACAGCGCGACCTGCCGGGCCAGATGGATGGCCAGGAGAATCCGATGGCTGAATGCAATGGCTAGAAAGAGATTGTTCGTTGTCGGCAACGGGCCGTTGCCCTTCGATATGTCGGAACGCGTGGACGCCAGCGATCATGTGGTTCGGTTCAACGAGCCGAAGGCGTCGATCGGGATGAGCGGAACGAAGACGAACTGGCTTTTTGTATGCAACACCGGCAAGCCGATGCAGCGGCGGCTGGAAAATCCCTATTATCCGACCTCGCCGATCGTTCAGGCGGCGGAGCTCGTCATTCTCGTTTCGCATCCGATCGCCGTACAGAAATACGGCCTGCGGCCGAACTTCCTCTCCTGGATCAAGGGCCGGCGCGCCGAGTGGACGTGGCCGGCGCTGATGATGTACGGCGAGGCCGGAAAGATCGTCGCGGTCCTTCCGCCGTCCTTCTATGAGGAGGGTTGCCTGGAATTGGGCCTCGAGCCGTATTCCCTGACTAAAATTCGAAGGTTTCCAAGCACTGGATATTTCGGTATCCGGTATGCGCTCGCGCGACTTCCGGCCGATGAGTGGGATGTGGAGATCGCCGGCTTCAATTGGCAAGGCTGGCAGCGCCATGCCTGGGGCGACGAACGGGCGTGGATCGACGGCAAGGCCAAGGAACGCAATATTCGCGTCTGGCTGACGGAAGACGAGAAGCGTGCGTCAACAAGCGCAGAAGGACTGATACATGAATAAGTTCGACATCTATATCGGTTGGGATTCCCGCGAGCCAATCGCCTATGACGTTGCGAAAAAAACATTGCTCGATCGGGCGAGCATTCCGGTAGAGGTGCACGCCATCAAACTGCAGGAACTGGTGGAGAAGGGCGCCTATACACGCGAGGTGGACCCGCTGGCCTCAACCGAATTCACCTATTCGCGCTTCTTCACGCCGTGGCTCGCCGGCTACAAGGGCTGGGCGCTGTTTTGCGATTGCGACTTCCTGTTTCTCGACGACATCGCGAAGCTGACGGAATATCTGGACCCGTCCAAGGCGGTGCTGTGCGTCAAACACGACTATACGCCGAAGGCGACAGTCAAGATGGACGGCAAGGTGCAGACCAACTACCCGCGCAAGAACTGGTCGTCCTTCATGCTGTTCAATTGCGAACACCCGTCCACCAGGACCCTGACGCCGGAAGTGATCAACAGCCAGACGGGCGCCTACCTGCATCGGATGCAATGGGCCGCCGACGAAGAAATCGGAGCCCTGCCTGAAAGCTGGAACTGGCTGGAGGGATGGAGCGAAAAGCCGGAGGCGGGAACGCCGAGCGCCGTCCATTTCACCAATGGCGGGCCTTGGTTCAAGGATTGGCAGAACGTCGACTACGGCGATCTCTGGCGGGCCGAAGCTTCCAAGGTCGATCCCGATTGGAAGCCGATCTGAGGGCTCCAGGCACGGCGCGGCCGGCCGAAGGCGGTCGCGCAAGCTCCGACTGACTAGATCGCCACCGTGCCCTCGTCCTTGACCTGGCGGATGGTCAGCGCGGTGCGCACGGTGTCGACGTTGGGCGAGGAGGTCAGTTCCTCTATGACGAAGCTCTGGAAGGCCCCGAGGTCGCTCGCCACGCAGTGGAGCAGGAAATCTGATTCGCCCGAAACCATCCACGCCTGGCGCACGATCGGCCAGCCGCGAGTGCGCTCGGCGAAAGCCTTCAACTCGCTTTCGGCCTGATGGTGCAGCCCGACAAGGCAGAACGCCACGACGTCCATGCCGAGCGAAGGGGCATTGAGCAGAGCGCGATAGCCGCGGATGATGCCGGCATCCTCCAGGCGCTTTACGCGCCTGAGGCAAGGCGGCGCGGATATGCCGATGCGCCGGGAGAGCTCGACATTGGTGATGCGGCCTTCGTCCTGCAATTCCCGCAGGATCTTCCAGTCGATCGCATCGAGTTCGGCCTTGATCGACATTTTTTCTTCCGTGTTGGGGATCTGACGAATTTTGGAGGAGACCCAGCTAAAGCGTCTCAATAAACCATTGGTGGTTGTCCGTCAGGCCCGGTTTTGCGGAATTATGCAAGCGCAACCCGGCCGGAATCCTGGCTTGCACCAAGGTTTCCGGGGACGATTGCGGCTCCGCCTTGCTGACGTGACGGGCAACACCTAGATTAAGGGCCGATTTTCAGATTACTCAGCCTCGCGCATCGCGCGCCCTTTGCCGAAAGCACGTCCATGACATCGAAGCACGCGCCCGTCCTGATCATCGGTTCCGGTCCGGCCGGCTATACGGCGGCGATTTACGCGGCGCGCGCCATGCTGAAGCCGATCCTGGTCGCTGGGCTGCAGCAGGGCGGACAGCTCACCATCACCACCGACGTCGAGAACTATCCGGGCTACGCCGATCCGATCCAGGGTCCGTGGCTGATGGAGCAGATGCTGAAGCAGGCCGAGCATGTCGGCACCGAAATCATCAATGACGTGATCACCGAAGTCGACCTCGACGTCCGGCCTTTCCGGGCCAAGGGCGATTCGGGCACGGTCTATACCAGCGATGCGCTGATCATCGCCACCGGCGCGCAGGCCAAATGGCTCGGCATTCCAAGCGAGCAGACCTATATGGGCTTCGGCGTCTCGGCCTGTGCTACCTGCGACGGCTTCTTCTACCGCGGCAAGGATGTCGCGGTGATCGGCGGCGGCAATTCGGCGGTCGAGGAGGCGCTCTACCTCTCCCATATTGCCAAGAGCGTCACGGTCATCCACCGCCGCAACGATTTCCGCGCCGAGCGGATCCTTCGCGAGCGGCTGCTCAAGAAGGAAAACATCAAAGTCATCTGGGACACGGTGGTGGAAGAGATCACCGGCCGCCCCGGCCAGGCGCCGATGCCGCCTTCGGCCGACGGGCTGAAGTTGAAAAATCTGGTAACCGGGGCGGAGACGCATCTCAAGGTCGACGGCGTGTTCGTGGCGATCGGCCACGCGCCGGCGGTGGAATTGTTCGCAGGCAAGCTGAAGCAGAAGCCGAACGGCTATCTGTGGACCGCGCCCGATTCGACCCAGACCGATATGCCCGGCGTGTTTGCGGCCGGCGACGTGACCGACGACGTCTATCGCCAGGCGGTGACGGCGGCCGGCCTCGGCTGCATGGCGGCACTGGAAGCGGAAAAATATCTCGCGAGCCTGGAAGAGGTTCGCGAAGCGGCAGAATAAGGTGTTGAAATTCAACACACTTAGACCGGCAAAGCCGGCAGGGAACGACTAACTGCACAGATGCACTCCGGGAGGCGGCTTCCGGGGTGAATGCTGACGAGGGGGAGATATGTCTCTGGACTGGGACAAGCTACGTGTGTTTCACGCAGCGGCGCAGGCGGGCTCGTTCACGCACGCCGCCGAAACGCTCCGGCTTTCGCAATCGGCGATTTCGCGGCAGGTCAGCGCGCTGGAGCACGATGTCGGCGTGCCGCTGTTCAACCGGCACGCTCGCGGACTGGTGCTGACGGAACAGGGCGAGATGCTGTTCCGGACGGCGCATGACGTCCTGATGAAGCTCGAAAACGTCAAGACGCAGTTGACCGAGACGCTGGAGAAGCCGACCGGCACGCTGCGCGTGACGACCACGGTCGGGCTCGGCACCGGCTGGCTGACAGAGCGCGCCAAGGAGTTCCTCGACCTTTATCCGGAGATCAACCTTCAGCTCGTGTTGACCAACGAGGAGCTCGACCTGACGATGCGGCAGGCCGACTGCGCCGTGCGGCTGCGCCAGCCGCAGCAGCCGGATCTGATCCAGCGACGGCTCTTCACCGTGCATCTGCACGTGTTCGCCACGCAGGCCTATCTGGACCGCTACGGCAAACCGATGTCGGTCGCCGATCTCGACCAGCATCGCATCGTGACCTTCGGCGAGCCGGTACCGGCCTATCTCGCCGGCCTCAACACGCTGGAGACGATCGGCCGGCCGGAAGGAACAAAGCGCCCCGCAGCTCTCCAGATCAACGATTTGATGTCGATACGCAGGGCGGTCAGGCGCGGCGTCGGCATCGCCATGCTGCCGGACTACATGGCCGACAAGGAATCGGGCCTCGTGCCGATCCTGCCCGAGGTCGAGGCGCCGTCCTTCGACACCTTCTTCGTCTATCCCGACGCGATGAAGAACCAGGCCAAGCTCAAGGCATTCCGCGACTTCATGTTCGCCAAGGCGCGCAACTGGTCCTATTGAGGGCTTGTCCACGGGGTGAGACGCGGCAGCCGGCCGGGGACGGCGCCGCGGTAGGCCTGATATTCGTCGCCATTAGCGGCGAGCAAGCGTCGGCTCTTCGTAGAGCTTGACGAAAGTGAACACCGTGACTGCGACGATGGCTGCATAGACGACGAGCGACCAATCGGCGAACAGCAGCGCCTGACCGGAGATGATCGACAGGACCCCCACATACATCCGGTTGCGCACATATCGATAGGCGCCACCGACGACCAGCCTTTCAGTGGGCGCGATGGGGGCGGGCGTACCGGCGCCCTCGAAGGCAAAGCGTGCGAAGGAATGAAGGAGGACGCGAGGCCGGCCAGGACCAGGGATCGATCCGGCTGCAACCATCGCGAGCGAAGACAGAGGCCGGCCATAACCGTTCGTCAAGGACCATGGGATCACCCCGGCCACGACGCCCGGCGCCAGGATAAGGAAGGCTGCGCTGCCGGCGATGGCCGAAGGCTTGCGCATCGTCGTTCCTTCCAAGGGCCTCGGATAGGGACAGATCACGCCCCGCCGGCCGGGTTCAAGCATCCGGCGTCGTCGTCTTGGTTCTATCTGGTAGAAGTGAAGCTTAGACCACAGGGTGCGTCATTTTGCATGGGAGCATTGCAAACTGGGTGCTTGTTTCTCGGGCAAGACAAGCCCATATATTGATCATCTTCCGGGCGCGTTCCTCCTCCCATTAGCGCCTGGGAGTGTTCCCCTCTGGAGGTTTAGCCTTAATCGGCACTTCCAACAAACTCAGCCGGGTCTTTTCAGATCCGGCTTTTTTGTTGCCCGAAACCATCCGACGATGTATCCGGCGCGCCGAAATGCCGGTGGCCGGCTCCTGTTTTTCGATCCGCGGGCGCTTTTGGCCGGCTGCGGAGCAGCGGGGCTTGCAACCAAGCGGCGCACGCTTTTGCCGAACTCTCATGCTGCGATAGCTGCACTCGAATCGCGCAGGCCGTGACGATGCCTGCCCAATCGTGAAGCGGAGCACCAGCGGCGTTCGCCAGAAATCCCGTAGTTCCAAGCCTTGCAACGGTTACAGCCGCCGTATCCGCCCTCACGTAACGGTTATATGTAACATCCGGTAACCTGCCGCGAGCGGCCTTGATTTGGTACCAATCAAAACAGGACGCGGCGTTCGGTCCGTTTCGGGAGATGGGGGCATCACTCGAAACCTCCGAGGCTTAGGCAGCCGTCGCGTCCGGCCCATTCAGATGCCTCCGGGCATCAAACCCAAGCGCTGTCCCTCGGGGCGGCGAACGATGCGGCGGACCTGACGTGCCGCCATCCTCCCGCCCGTTCCCCAACGGCGGTACGGTCCGCGAAAAACGGCGTTCGATCTTCGGACGCCGTTTTTCTTTGTCGTTTACGACCCTCAAGCAGCCTTGCCGTTGGCGTTCATCGCCTCGTCGGCAAGCCGCCCGGTCAATTCGGCCATGTGGTCGAATTCGGCACGGTAGCTGGCGACGCCGGAGGTTGCCGATCTCAGCTCGATAATCAGGTCGCCGATCTCCGATTGCGGCATCATCGCTTCGACCACGTCCCATCCGGGCCAGCCGGGGCGGGCGTCGTAGCCCAAAATCTGGCCACGGCGCTGCGGTATGATGCCGGTGATCTTGGCCGTCGCGTCGGAGGGCGTGAAGATCTCCACCTTCATGATCGGCTCGAGAAGTACCGGCGAGCACGCGGCCATGCCCTCCCTCATGGCGATCTTTGCCGCCATCTGGAAAGCCATGTCGGAGGAATCGACGGCATGATAGGAGCCATCGGACAAGTTGACGGCGACGTCCACGACCGGAAAGCCGAGCGGTCCGGATTTGAGATAGTCGCGAATACCGGTCTCCACCGACTGGATATATGTCTTGGGCACCACGCCGCCGGTAATGGTGTCGGTGAACTGGAACGCGGAGCCGCGGGGCAGCGGCTTGATCTCCAGCACAACATCGCCGAACTGGCCGTGGCCGCCCGACTGCTTCTTGTGGCGGCCGCGCTGCTGCGTCGATTTGCGGATCGTCTCGCGATAGGGCACAGCCGGCGCGCGGCCCTCGATCGGGATCTGGTTCTTGCCTTCGAGGCGCTCCACGGTGACGCGCAGATGCATTTCTCCATGGCCCGAAATCACCGTCTCGCTGGTTTCCTGCTGGTGGCGCAGGAGGAGTGAGGGATCCTCCTCCGCCAGCCGCTGCAGGGCCGTCGACATCTTGACTTCGTCCTTCCGCTCCTTGGGTCTGAGCGCGAAGGAATAGACCGGCTGCGCCGGCTTCAGGTCGACGAGCTGTGCCGCACCGCCCTTGGCGGAGCTTAGTGTCTGGCCAGTGTGGACATCCTCAAGCTTGCCGAGCGCCACCGTATCGCCCGTGTTTGCGACAGTGAGCTTCGTCTGATCCTTACCGAGCATGCGGTAGATGCCCGAGACCTTGGCGGTGGCTCCGCCGGGCAGGAACAACTCCGAGCCGTCGGGGACGCTCCCCGACAAGATGCGCGAGATCGACAGCTTGCCGCCATGGGCGGTGTGGATGGTCTTCATGACCTGCACCAAGGCGCCATTCCCCTCGGGCGCGCCGAGACGCTCTCTGGTCGCCTCGACATCGGGCGCATCGTGGCGGATGGCTTTCAGGAGCCTGAGCACGCCATTGCCCTTTTCGGCCGTGCCGATGAGGACCGGCGTCACCATGCCTTCGCGCAGATCGGCGGCGAGATCGTCGAACACTGCGTCGCGCGGCGGCGGGATCTCGTCGAGAAGCTGCTCCATCAGGAGGTCGTCGTGATCGGCCAGCGTCTCCAGCATGGCGAAGCGCGCCTCGACCTCACGCGCCTTCTCGTCGCCCGGAATCTCGGTGATCTCGCTCTCGGCGTGCTCGCGGTAGATGTAAGCGCGCTCCAGCGCCAGGTCTATCGAGCCGATGACGATGCCGTCCTTGCGCAGCGGAATCTGGCGCAGGAGAAGCGGAGTCGAGCTCGTCGGCTGCAGCATCTTCAGCGTGTCGCGCACGCCGGCCACGGCCTTGTCGACCTTGTTCAAGAACAGGATGCGCGGGATGCCGAGATCGTCGAGCTTGCGCATGATGAGCTGCAGGGCAGGAATCTTCTTCTCGTCGGCCTCGGCCACCACCACTGCTATGTCGCAGGCTGCCAGGACGGGTTCGGCCTCGAAGGCGAACTCGACCGAACCGGGGCAATCGACGAAGGTCAGGCTGTCGCCCATGAAGTCGATCGAAGCCACGGTGGCTTCCACGCTCATCGCATGGGCGCGCGCCTCGGCGGAATGATCCGAAACGGTGTTGCCTGACGAGACGGGATTTTGTCGGGGGATTGCTCCGCTTCGAGCCAGAATGGCTTCAAGGAGTGTGGTCTTGCCGCTTGCGAAGGGACCGACGATGGCGATGCATTTCGGTCCCGTGCGTCTTCCTCCTGCGCGATTTCCCATGATGAGACGACCTCCTCCTCAAATGTTGACCATCGAGGCGGCGGCCGGCCTCATCCGGCCGTCGCGGGGCGGGACCGGTCTGGTCCCGCCGTCATTTCATCGTCACATGGGAGAGGCGGGAGGGCAAGAGGCAAGCCGGCCGGTGAAGGTCCGTAAAGGCCAAAACCGGATTGGTCCACCAGCACGTTCGACTGGGCGAATTGTCATGGCGTGGCCCAATGGCCATTCGGCCAATCGTGATGCAGGATTGCTGCGGGAAAGCAAAAACAAAGGGAGCCGCAGATGTCCAGAGAGCTTGAATTCTTGAGCCGCAGCGTTGTCAGCGGAAGGATGTCGCGCCGCGATTTTCTAGGCCGCGCCGCCGCGCTCGGCGTCACTGCGACATTCGCCAATTCGCTGCTCGCGGGCGCAGCACGCGCACAGGCGCCCGTGAAGGGCGGCGTGCTCAAGGCCGGACTCGTCGGCGGCGAATCCACCAACAGCCTCGATCCCGGCACCTGGTCGAGCCAGGTTCCCTATACGCTCGGCCGCTGCTGGGGCGAGCAGTTGCTGGAGGTCTCGCCCACCGGCGAGATCGAATACCGGCTCGCCGAGGAATATGGCGCTTCCGATGACGCCAAGACCTGGACGTTCAAGATCCGCAAGGGCGTGACCTTCCACAACGGCAAGGACCTGACGCCTTCCGACATCGTTGCGACGCTGGAGCGCCATGGCGACGCCGAGTCGAAGTCGGCTGCGCTGCCCTTCGTGCAGGGATTCAAGACAATCAAGGCCGACGGCGACACGGTGGTCATCACGCTGAAGGAGCCGAACGCCGACCTTCCCTATGTGGTCGGCGACTACCATTTGATGATCCAGCCGAACGGCGGCAAGGACAACCCGACCGAAGGCGTCGGCACCGGCCCCTACAAGGTGGTGGTAAACGAGCCGGGCGTGCGCCACATGGCCGAGCGCCACGAAGGCTATTGGGGCAGCGACCGGCGCGGCCATGCCGACCAGATCGAAATCGTCGTCATCAACGATTCGACGGCGCGCACCGCCGCGCTACAGGGCGGCCAGGTGCACATGATCAACCGGGTCGAGCCGAAGATCGTCGAACTGGTCAAGCGCGTGCCCGGCGTCGCAATCCGCAACGTGCCGGGCAAGGGCCATTACGTCTTCATCGCCCACTGCAACACGGCGCCATTCGACAACAACGATTTGAGGCTGGCGCTGAAATATGCGGTCGACCGCGAGGAGATGGTGCAGAAGATCCTCGGCGGCTACGGCACGGTCGGCAACGATACGCCGATGATCAAGGGCTATCCGCTGTTCGACGACGATATCGAGCAGCGCGTCTACGACGCGGAAAAGGCGGCGTTCCACTACAAGAAATCCGGCCATAGCGGCCCAGTGCTGCTGCGAACCTCCGACGTGGCGTTCCCAGGCGCCGTGGATGCGGCGCAACTCTACCAGCAGAGCGCGGCAAAGGCCGGCATCACCATCGAGGTGAAGCGCGAGCCCGGCGACGGCTACTGGTCCGAAGTCTGGAACAAGCAGCCCTTCTCGATGTCCTACTGGACCGGCCGGCCGACGCAGGACCAGGTCTATTCGATCGCCTATCTATCGAAAGCCGAGTGGAACGACACGCGCTTCTTCCGCGAGGATTTCGACAAGCTCATCCTCGCAGCGCGCTCCGAACTCGACGAGGCCAAGCGCAAGGCGCTGTACCGTCAGGCAGCGGTGATCCTGCGCGACGAAGGCGGCGTGATCGTGCCGATGTTCAACAACTATATCGACGCGACCAGCGACAAGGTCGGCGGCTGGGTCGACGACCCGAACGGCGAGCTGATGGGCGGCCACGCGCTGACCAAATGCTGGCTGAACGCATAACGGACGCCTAGACCGACCGGCGTAAGCAAGAAAAAGCCCCGGCGGGTGGGAACCTGCCGGGGCTTTGCTTTGTCCTGCAGCCCTCGTCAGCTCAGCGAGGCTGTGAAGCGCTGGATGCGCGTGCAGGCTTCTTCCAGAAGCGCCTCGGACGTGGCGTAGGAGATGCGGAAGTTGGGCCCGAGGCCGAAGGCCGAGCCGAACACCACCGCTACGCCTTCCGCCTCCAGAAGCTCGGCGCTGAAGGTCTCGTCATTGTCGATGACCTTGCCTGACGCGGTCTTCCTGCCGATCAGACCGGCGCAGGACGGATAGACGTAGAATGCACCTTCGGGCGAGGGGCAGGTGATGCCGCGCGCCTGGTTGAGCATCGACACGACGAGATCGCGGCGGGCCTGGAAAATCGCCTTGTTCTTTGCGATGAAATCCTGCGGGCCGTTGAGCGCTTCGACCGACGCCCATTGGGCGATCGTGCAGGCGCCGGACGTCTGCTGGCCCTGGATCATGTCCATAGCCTTGATCAGCTCGACGGGTCCTGCGGCATAGCCGATGCGCCAGCCTGTCATGGCATAGGCTTTCGACACGCCGTTCATGGTCAGCGTGCGGCCGTAGAGCGCCGGCTCGACTTCGGCGATCGTCTTGAAGACGAAGTCGCCATAGGTCAGGTGCTCGTACATGTCGTCGGTGAGCACCCAGACATTGGGGTGCTTCAACAGGACATCAGCGAGCGCCCTGAGCTCGGCTTCGCTGTAGGCGGCGCCCGACGGGTTCGACGGCGAGTTCAGCACGAGCCATTTGGTGCGCGGGGTGATGGCCTTTTCGAGCGCGGCCGCGGTCAGCTTGAAGCCATTGTCGATCGTCGTCTCGGCGAAGGTCGCCGTGCCGCCGCAGAGAGCCACCATCTCGGGATAGCTGACCCAGTACGGCGTCGGGATGACGACCTCGTCGCCGGGGTTCAGCGTCGCCATGAAGGCGTTGAACAGGATCTGCTTGCCGCCTGTGCCGACGATCGTCTGCTCAGGGCGGTATTCCAGATTGTTCTCGCGCTTGAACTTCTTCGCGATCGCCTCGCGCAGCGGCGCGATGCCGGAGACCGGTGGGTATTTGGTCTCGCCGCGCCGGATCGCGTCGATCGCGGCATTCTTGACATTGTCGGGCGTGTCGAAATCGGGTTCGCCGGCGCCGAGGCCGATCACGTCGCGGCCGGCATTTTTCAGCTCACGCGCTTTTTGCGTGACCGCGATGGTCGCGGAGGGCTTTACGCGTGAAAGGGCGTCGGCAAGGAAGGCCATGACAGCAATGTCTCCAGTTCATGGTTTCGGCAAGGAAATCGGCCGCGCATCTCATGTCGGATTGCGCGGGAAATCGCAAGTGCCGGAGGCTACGGCGCGTTGTCCCGGGGTTAGATGCAATCCTAAGTCGAGCGTTAACCGCCGGTCAAACTTGCCCTGCTAAAGGTCACCGCAACGGCCGATCAAGAGCCGCAAAACAGGGCAGTTGCGTTGCATAGCTTCCGGATCTTCCAGCTCCCGACGTTGGATCGCTGGCGCGATTCCGTCGAGCCGCTCACACGCTTCCGTCCGACGGGAGCGCAGCCAATGACCGACCCCGAGAACAATCCGCCGGATCTGGACCGGGCGCTCTTTGTCGACGAGATCGGCATCGAAACCGGCATCTACGGGAATTATCGCCTGAAAACCGCCCACCAGCCGATCTTCAGGCGCGAAGGCGCGGAGCTTATACCTTTCGCGGTCGAGGCGCGCGTGGTGCCTTTTCGCGGGGGAAGCGCCATCGCGCCCGCCGAGTTCTTCGAGAAGACGCCGCAAGCCGACCGGGCCTTCGTGGAAGCCCTGTGCCGGACCCTGCATCTGCGCAACCACCGCAATATCGGCATAGACGAACCCGAGCGCTTCGAACTCTATCTGACCATCGATCCGCATCATGACGGCTGGGACGCTCCAGATGGCGCGGCCCACTCGATTTCCGCACTCGCCGGGGAAGCGGGCATCCCGGCCGGCATGATCATGTGCGAAATCCTCGACGCTGTTACGCTGGATACCGAGGCGCTGGCGGCGTTGAGCGGAGAATTGCGTGACCGCGGCATGCGCGTCTCGATCGCGGAGTTTCGCGTCGGCCAGTCGGCGATCGACCGCGTCACCCAGATCGAGCCCGACGTCATCAAGATCGACGGAGCATGGTTCCGCGACGTGCAGGAGAGTTCCGAGACGGCCCAGCTGTTTCCCGCGGTCATCAACGCCTTTCAGGGTCTTGGCGCCAAGCTGCTGGTGCAGGGCATCGAAACGCCAGCCGAGCTGGAAGGGGCGCTGGATGCAGGCGCCGACTACCTGCAGGGCATGCTGCTTTCGCCGCCCGCACTGGCGGGTTCGGCATTGAACGAGAACCCGCAGCCGATCGAGGCGCTGCTCCGCCGGGGAGGCAAGGTCGTCAACCTCGGCAGGAACCATCACCGGCGTTGATGGACGCGCCAAAACAAATGACTGGATGGTTCCTGCGCCCGACGCGATAGTTCGGCGCATCGCTCATATTGGGCCGGAGCCGGACGCGGATGACCACAATCTATGGAATGATCGACAGCGGCAATTGCTACAAGCCGCGGCTTCTGATGGCCAAGCTCGGCCGGCCTTTCACGCATGTAGAAGTCAGTTCGCATGTCGGGGCCACGCGTTCGCCTGAATACCTGGCGAAGAACCCGAACGGCATGGTGCCGCTGCTCGAACTGGACGATGGAAGGCTGCTCGCCGAATCCAACGCCATCCTGATCTATCTTGCCGAGGGCACCCGCTTCCTGCCGGCCGACCGCTATCACCGCGGCCTCGCCTATCAGTGGCTGTTCTTCGAGCAATACAGCCACGAGCCCTATATCGCGGTGCGCAAGGCGATCCTGACCTTTCCCGAGCGCGCCAAGGACGCCACGCCCGAGCGTCTCGAACTGACCCTGACGCGCGGCAACAAGGCGCTGGGCGTCATGGAAAAACAATTGTCGCAGACGCCGTTCTTCGCCGGCGACGAGATGAGCATCGCCGACATCGCTCTCTATGCCTACACGCACGACGCTCACAAGGGAGGTTTTGATCTCGGCGCCTATCCGGCGGTCTCGGCCTGGCTCGAACGGGTGAGGGCGGATCCGGGGCATGTGCCCGAGGAATGGCTGCCTTAGGAACTGCCGATATCAGCTGATTTGCAACGCTGGCTTCCGCGCTTCCGCTGGTGCAATCACTTCGAGAGCGCCACGCAGTTGTCAGTCGGCTGGGTCTTCTTTTTCCATAGCGACGAGCAAGCGGTTAGTTAGCCTGAGCTCAGACAACAAAAAGGCGGGGAATTACCCCGCCTTCCGCTGCCAGTCAGACTGATCTGGAGCCAGTCTCGCGAAGCCTGCAGCAATCTGCTGCCCCGGTCTCCGTTCGACCTGCTCCGGCGCGCTTGTCGCGCAGCCGCCAGTACATCCGTGACTTGCTGAGCGCTCCGGACTTTCGTCCAGGCGCGCCAGTTAAATCAGCCTGCCTTGCTGAGGCTGCCGGCCGAGGACTTGCCGGTGCGGCGGTCCTGCTCGATCTCGAAGTTGATCTTCTGACCTTCAACGAGGTTCGACATGCCAGCGCGTTCGACAGCGGAGATGTGGACGAAAACGTCCGCGCCGCCATTGTCAGGCTGGATGAAGCCGAAACCCTTGGTTCCATTGAACCACTTTACGGTACCAGTTGCCATTTCTGTGTTTCCTTACGTTTGCAACGTTGTTTGACCAAGCGATAGCCACTTGGCCGCTTTATCGAGATTTTGGGGGACGTCAGCAAACGCGAAAAAATCGCGGGACTACTAGATCGATCGGCCGAAAATATCAACGAGGCTCATATAGATGATAGCGGGGACGAATACAAGTGGTTGCGGTAGCGGCCGATCACCGGCTTGTGATCACAACCGCTGCTGGCAAGGCTAGGCGGCTGCGACAAACCCGGCTTGATTTGCCATAGATGCAACTGCGCAAGCTAACGGAGGCCGCCATGAAAGCCGCGTCGATTGCCCTTTGCCTGTCGCTGCTTGCGGTCGAGGCGCATGCGATATCGCGTTACAGTTCGACAAGCATGAATTGCGCCGCCATCCAGGCGGCCGTGCAGAGCGAGGGCGCGGCGATCCTGCAATGGCGCTCAACGCGTGACCCCAGCCTGCCGCTCTACGGCCGCTTCGTCGCCAACCGGCGGTTCTGCCAGATGGAGGAGCGGGCCGAGATCGCTTACGTGCCGGCCGCCGATGGATCCTGTCCGGTTCACCGGTGCGCGAGAGTTTTCCGGAATCGCGGAAACCGATAGGCGATCAGGGGTGTTTTGGCGCGCCACGCGAAGTGGAGCATGAAGCATGCGCTCTGACGCAATTCGAGAAGGAAGCCACCATGAAAGCAGCGTCGTTCGCGTTGTTCCTCGCGCTGCTCGCCGGCGAGGCTCATGCCATATCGCGTTACACCACGACCAGCATGGACTGTGCCGAGATCAAGGCCGCGCTGCAGAGCGAGGGCGCGGCGATCCTGCAATGGCGCTCGACGCGCAATCCCGGGCTGCCGCTCTACGGTCGCTATGTCGCCAACCGGCGGTACTGCCAACCGGAGCAGGTGGCGGAAACGGCGTTCGTGCCGTCGCGCGGAGGAACGTCCTGCCTCGTGCGCAAATGCGTGACCATAGATTTGCCCGAAGGCCGCTGAAACGTGATAATTTGGGCGGTTGATTGCAACCGGTACGGCTAGGCACGTGTTTGTCCTCGAAAAGGAGGATTCGTCATGAAACCACTGCTGCTTGCCCTCTGCTTCTCACTTATAGCCGCCGAGGCGCAGGCGATTTCGCGCTACAACTCCACCAGCATGTCCTGCGCCGAGGTGCAGGCGAGGGTGCGCGGCGAAGGCGCCGCCATTCTGCGCTACCGTTCGACGCGCAATCCGAGCCTTCCGCTCTACGGCCGCTATGTGAGCGACCGGCGCTACTGCAATCACAACGAGGTCGCTGAAACAGCGTTCGTGCCGGCGGCCGATACGAAATCCTGTCTGGTGCGTGAGTGCATCATAGTCGATCCGGACGATTTCCTCATTTTCCGGCGGCACCGCCGCTGAGCAGGTCGCCATTTACGGTCGCCCGAAGCGTAGCGGACCGGTCAGAACCCGAACGAGGCCTGCGCTGGCGGCGGAGGGCCGACCCGCACGCCTTCCATGGCGAGCAGTCGCTCCTTGGTCGTCGCGCCGCCCGGCGCCGAGAACCCGCCGAGCTTGCCGCCGGCGGCGACGATGCGGTGGCAGGGAACGACTACGGGAACCGGGTTGCGGCCGAGCGCCTGGCCGGTCTCGCGTGCCAGTCCGCCATGGCCTGCCGCGGCAGCGAGGCCGCCATACGTCGCGGTGTCGCCGAAGCCTAGCTTTCGCGCCGCATCGTAGATGGCGCGGCGGAACGGATCGACGCCGGCGAGGTCGACGGGAACATCGCTGAAGTCGACCGGCTCGCCGGCTGCGTAACGCAGCAAGGCGTCAATGAGCGCGGCCATCGCAGCGGGCAGGTCGCCGACGGCGCGCTGCGGGGAGGGGCCGCCGTCCGAAGCGATCACGGCGAGCAGCCGCCGTTCGGTGGCGGCCTCGCTGCGCTCGGGAAGCTGCAGCCGGGTCAGGCCGGCCTCGCTCCAGGCGATGCCGATCCAGCCGATAGCGGTTTCGAACAGAGTGTAGGTCGAGGTTTGCTGTGCAGTTTCAGGCATAGGGCTTTCCTTACCAGGATCGGGTCAAAGGTTAGCATGCGCGGACGGCAAGCACAAATCGGGAACATTGCCGCCCGGTACTGTCGCGACCTTGCCGCCTTGATCGCGAAACCGCCACCCGATTGCCGCGCGGGCGATCGTCGTGTAAAGGAACGGGCGGGCGGGTCTACATATTCAATCAATTGCGAGTGCGGGTTTGCCTGCTTTCCACCGGATTTTAATCGTGCTGACGGCATTATCGCCGCTCCTGGCCGCGGGCTGCACCACCAGCAGCGATATGGGCGCGCAGCTTTCCATGGCGCCCGGCGAGGAAGTCAGCCTGCCCGAAAGCGTCTCCATTCTCCCTGCTTCCGCGGATGCGGAGTCCGGGCCCGATGCGGGCGTAGTGATGGCCGCGCTGCCCGGCGAGGATAGCGAACAACAGGATCTCCAGCCCAGCGCCTTTGCCCGTATCGATGCGCCCGCCGTCAATTTCGGCCAGGCGGCTGTCGGGCCCCGCAGTCCGGAACTCGACGCGCTGATCACCCGCTATGCCGCTTATTACGAGGTGCCGGTCGAACTGGTCCGCCGTGTGGTCAAGCGCGAGAGCAATTTCCGCCCTGCCGCCCGCAACGGCCCCTATTGGGGCCTGATGCAGATCCGTCACGATACGGCGCGCGGCATGGGCTATAAGGGTGGGGCCAGCGGCCTGCTCGACGCCGAGACCAATCTGAAATACGCCGTCAAATATCTGCGCGGGGCCTATATCACCGCCGGCGGCGACCACGACCGCTCGGTACGGCTCTACGCCAGCGGCTATTACTACGACGCCAAGCGACGGGGCCTGCTCGACGAGACGGGGCTCGGCAAGGACCGCCGCCGCCGGCGCGGCGTGTAACCAGACCTCACGCCGCCAGAGGCATCCGCGCCAGAAGCCCGTTCTTGCGGCGCAGAAAGGCTCTCAGCCGGTCATTGTAATCCACTACAACGGCATTCCTGACCGAGGAGCGCCTGGCAAGCTCGGCGCGCCATGCCCGTACTTTTCGGCAGGCCCTCGAATATGCCGAGATCGGCGATCTCGTCGAACACGTCGAAATAGCGGAAGGCGGGCGCGAACACCGCGTCGACGATGGAAAACACGTCGCCGGCGAAATAGCGGCCTTCGCCCAGTTCGGCCTCGACCCTGGCGAATTTGTCCTTGAGGGCCGCGACCGCATTGTCGAAGGCCGCGCGGTCGGCGGTGGTCTCCAGCGTCCAGATATCGCCGAGGATCGCCGAGCCGAACTCCATCCAGGCACGGTGGCGCGCCCTGGCCGCGGGATTGCCGGGATGCAGTCTCGGCTCCTCGGTCTCGTCGAGATATTCGACGATGGCAGCGCTTTCGAACAGCACCTCGTCGCCGACTTTCAGCAGCGGCACCTTTCCGCGCGGCGAGATTGTTTTGAACCAGTCCGGCTTGTTTTCGAGGTCGATGTCGACGCGCTCGAACGGCACGTTCTTTTCGGCGAGCACGATCGCGGCGCGCTGGACGTAGGGGCAGAGGTCGAACGAGACGAGGGTTATTCTTTCCTGGCGCATGGCGGCGATCCTTTGAGGATGAATGCAGTTGCATGAAGTTGGATGCAATTGCATCGAATGTCAATCTTGATGCAACTGCATGAAATCAACTATGTGTGAGCTATGGACAGGAAACCGGACGAGGCGACCGAAGCGGCGTGGATCGGGCTTGCGCGGGCAGGCCGCGTGGCCACGGCAAGTATCGAGGCGCGGCTGAAGGCGGCCGGCCTGCCGCCGCTTTCCTGGTATGACGCGCTGTGGGAGCTGGAGCGGGCGGGCGAGGCGGGGCTGAGGCCGTTCGAGCTCGAACGCGCACTGCTCTTCGAACAATACAATCTTTCCCGGCTGGCCGACCGGCTGGAAAAGGCGGGACTGGTCGAGCGCCGGGCAGTGGAAGCCGACCGGCGGGGGCAGATGCTCGCCGTCACGCCGGCCGGGCGGGATCTGCGCCGCCGCATGTGGGCGGTGTACGCGCCGGCGATCCAGGCTGCGGTCGGCGACCGGCTGGGGGCCGGGGAGGCGGCGGCGCTCGCGGCATTGCTTGGAAAGCTGGTGTGAGACAATGTGCGGTCACTTCGCCGTGAGGAGCGGCGGCCGTCCGTGATTTCGCCGCGTGGAGGCCCTAACTCGCACCGATGACCAGACGCGCAGCCTTCCTTCTCGCCCTTCTCCTCCTCTTCGCGCCCGCTGCATCCGCGCAGCAGGCCGCGCCGCCGGAGCCGGCGTCGCTCGATTCCGTGCTCGACCGGGCGGAGGCGCTCGAGCCGCTGGAGACAGTGATCGTGGCGCAGGGCGGAAAGATCCTCGCCGAGCGCGGCTACCGCGGCAATTCGACGGAGCAGCCCACCAACATCAAGTCGGCGTCGAAGACGATCGTCTCGGCGCTGGTCGGCATCGCGATCGACAAGGGCGTGCTCAAGGGCGTCGACCAGAAGATAGCGCCTATCCTGCGGCCGCATCTGCCGGAAAACCCTGACCCGCGCATCCACGACATCACCATCAGCCATCTGCTCTCGATGCAGGCGGGGCTGGGGCGCACCTCCGGGCCGAATTACGGGCGCTGGGTGTCGAGCCGCGACTGGGTGCGCGCCGCGCTCGCCATGCCGTTCGACGATGAGCCCGGCGGCAACATGCTCTATTCGACCGGCTCGACGCATCTTCTGTCGGCGGTACTGACGCGCGCAGCCGGCCGTTCGACGCTCCAGCTTGCACGCGACTGGCTCGGCCCGCTCGAGGATTTCTCGATCGCCGCCTGGGAACGCGACCCGCAGGGTTTTTATCTCGGCGGCAACCAGATGGCGATGAGCCCGCGCTCGCTGCTGGCCTTCGGCGAGCTCTACCGCAATGGCGGACGGACCGCGGAGGGCAAGAAGCTTATTTCGGCTGACTGGATCGAGACCTCGTGGCGGCCGCGCACCAATTCGCGCTACACCGGCGACGGCTACGGCTATGGCTGGTTCCTGCGCACGATCGGCGGGCAGGACGTGCGCTATGCCTGGGGCTATGGCGGGCAGATGCTCTACATCGCGCCGGAGCTCGGCCTGACCGTCGTCATGACGTCCGAGGAGGACAACCCTTCGGCGCGCAATGGCCACCGCGACGATCTGCATGCGCTGCTTGCCGAGATCATCGGCGCGGTGGAGGCGGGCGAGCAGGCCGGGGATGCCGGCACCGCGAGGGAGGGGTAGCGGGGCTGAGACGCCGCGTCTCCCGCTTGCCGGCAATAACTCCCGCGCTATTGTCGCGGTCTCTTGAGGAGGGATGCCACGATGGACTGGAAACTTCCACGCGAGGGCGGGTGCCGCTGCGGGCAGGTGAAGATCAGGATCAGCGCCGCGCCGCTGGTCACCATGGCCTGCCACTGCACCGGCTGCCAGAAGATGAGCTCCTCGGCCTTCTCGCTGTCGGCCGCGATTCCCGCCGACGGCTTCGAGGTGATTTCGGGCGAGCCGGTGGTCGGCGGGCTGCACGGCGCGACGAAACATTATTTCTGCCCGCACTGCATGAGCTGGATGTTCACGCGGCCGGAAGGCATGGACTGGTTCGTCAATCTGCGCACCCCCATGCTCGACGGCGCGGCGGACTTCGCGCCCTTCATCGAGACCTGGACGGCCGAGAAGCTGCCCTTCGCTGAGACCGGCGCGCCGCATAGCTACGAGACGCTGCCGCCGATGGACGCCTATGACGGGCTGATGAAGGAATACCGGGAGTGGGCGGGGCGGGCCTGACGCCAAGGCGCTCATCACCGGTGCGAGGAAACGGCGAACGCCTCCGATGGGAATGGCCGGAGCGCGACAGATTCAACGCTCGCCCGCTGCCCGGCAGGGCATCGGACGAGGTCCGGCTCAAATCACAATCGCAATGCGATCAAACCGTCAGGACGTGTCGGGGTGCTCAAGCGCCCAGAAGGCCAGTCCGTGGGCGTTGTTCAAAACCTCGTAGACCTCGTGCCCGGGCCGGCGGCGCCAGCCGGGCGGCCGGCCGGGACGCAGCGGCCACACGCGGCGCGGCCGGCCGTGAGGGAGATTGCGCGGGTTTCTGTTTTGCGCGCCCGCGGCGTTGCAGTTTTTGGTTTGCGCGCCTGCGGCGTCGCGGCGAACCCGCCAGAGCGCGAAGCGCCGGGCGTGCGCCGGCAGATCGTCAAGCGCTGAGGCCACCGCGGCGAGCCTGCGGCCAAGGCGCGCCGGGTCGACCGGGTCGTCGGGCGCGGGCGGACGGCGGGGCGCGACAGGAAACGGCGCGCTGAAGCCGGGCACGCAAATGCGCGGCACGCCGCTGGCGACAGGCCGCCGGGGGCGGGGCAGGCGCAGCGTGTCGAAAAGCGGCAGCGTCAGGCGGCGCATGGCTGTGCGGGCGCCGGACGGCACGGCGCTTCCGGCCGGCTTGCCCGGGATCGGCGGACCAGGCTCCGGCTTGCGCGGACGCGGCGGCGCCACCACGACCCCGCGCGCCGCCACGATGACCAGCCGACGCGTCGCGGCCTCGGCCGGCCGGAGCAGCCGGAGCACTGCGCGGTGGAGGTGGCGCGGCAGCATGCCTGCGCGGCCGTCGGAGAGCCCGGCCATGGCGACAAGCGCCGCCAGGATGCGCTTCAGCGCCTCCCGGTTTTTCTCGATCGCCGCATTCCAGTCCATCGCCATTCCCTTCGGCAAGCTGCCGGGACGAAGTATGCGGGCAGTGGCAGGGGTGTGGATAAAGCCTGGGAAAACATTCCTGACAGATGCTGACACGAAGGTAATCGCGATGCGAAACCTCGTCATCCCGGAACCGAAGCGAAGCGCAGGTATCCGGGACCTATTGAGCAGCGCGGCCGCGGCGGCGGAAGAACGCAGCCTCAAGTGAAGCGCGCCAAGGCGAGGGTTGGGCCATGCTCGACGATATTCTGACCAATGGGTCCCGGATACCTGCGCTTCGCTCCGGTTCCGGGATGACGAACGGGGGCGGTATGCTGGTTCTGGACCGCTGGGCGCTGCCGCGATGGTACGGCATGGATCCCAGGGTCGCGCTCCGCTTTGCTGCGCTTGCCCTGGGATGACGAAGGTGGAGGGGCACAAGTCCGGGAAACCAAGCGCCGGCCTGTCCGTTATGCCCGCGGCGGGCAGGCAGCGGAAGGAGGCTCGCAATGAATTTCCCGAACGAATCCCCTGAATATCGCGCCGCGCGCGATCGGCTGCTCGAGAAGGAGATCGAGCTTCGGCGGCAGATGGAGGCGGTGGCCGAGGAGCGGCGCAAGCTTCCGCAGGGCGGCATGCTCAAGGAGGATTATGTCTTTGACGGGCTGGGCCCGGACGGCAAGCCTGCCCGCATCCGCTTCTCCGAGCTGTTTTCGCCCGGCCGCGACACGCTGATCCTCTACAACATGATGTTTCCGCGCTACCCGACCGACCCGCGGCCGAAGCCGGCCGAGGGCGCTTTCGCCAGCCTGCCGCACGAGGACAGCCCCTGTCCGTCCTGCACCGCGCTGGTCAACCAGTGGGACGGCGCGGCGCCGCATCTGGAGGCCGCCGGCTTCAACTTCGTCATCGTCGCCAATGCGCCGCTGGAGCGGCTCTTGACCTTCGCGCGCGAGCGCGGCTGGCGGCATCTGCGCTTCCTGTCGTCGGCGGGCAGCAGCTTCAAACGGGACTATCACGGCGAGGACGAGGCGGGCCATCAGGTTCCGCTGCTGCAGGTGTTCCACCGCACGGAGGGCGGCATCCGCCACTTCTGGAGTTCGGAACTGCATTTCGCCGAGGCCGAGCCCGGCCAGGACGAGCGCGCCTTCGGCACGCTGGAGCCGGTGTGGAATTTTATCGACCTGACGCCGGCCGGCCGCCGCCCCGACTGGAACGTTGGCCTCAACGACCGCGGGCCGGAGGAGGCAAAGCCGGGGTTGGTGGGGGTGTGAGGGGGGACTGACAGGCGAGCCAGCCTGTATCTACCCGCACTGCATAACGGAATTCGGCCGTCAGGCCGATCCTCACGAGCTAAGTGATAGGAATCGTAAGGGAGGGGTTGCCGCCATGGTAGCAATCGGTCCAAAAAAGGTCCAAATTTATCATTAGTTAACCAAGATGTGCCGCTGACTCAATCTTTAGCACTGATTGTATTTAGGTCAGGAGGATTTAATATGAACTTGAAGTACTCTGAAGTATATCGAGGTGGCATTACATCCCCATACATCTCCCTAGAGACTAAAAACATTTCGATCACTCCACTAGAGAAAGATCTAAGAATCGCTTTCTCAATCGCTTCAAAAGGAGGCGGTACAACTCGCGTGAGAGTGGATATCGACCGACGCGATTTCCAGGCAATGATTAGGGAAATGATGGATGTGGACCGCTCTGTTGCCATGAAAGCCGTTTCTGAAGAGTTGGCCCGCGAAATTGCGCGAGAACCAGAGGTTGAACAAAAAGCGGAGCAAAGGGGCCGTCAACAAGTGAAGGAACTAGCCCGCGACAAGTATCTGAAGGCACCCGTGGGTGCCGATGAAAAGGAGAAGCTTATTTCTGACGAGACCGCAAATTTGGTAGATGAGTTAAATAGCGACGATAAACGCTCTGCGGCCTAGTGAACGGTGGCTCTAGATTAATGCGGGTTTGACTACCGAGTCGGCGAGCCGCCGTTGCCAGCAGGCACTGCAAGGCGGTCGAAGAATGCTTTGTGTCTCCGCCGAGCGTCGCGTGCAATCTTCTCGAATGGAACAAATTCGAAGTACGCATTCAGCGGCCTATTGAAATTGTAGTAACCTTCGCTTCCTCCGAAGATTGGAAGAAACTGAAATTCCTCAAGTATATCCTGTGTGAGTTTTGCGCCAATATCACAAATTATATAAGCGTAGAATCTAGTAGAGTTATCAGCCTTGACCTTCCTGCCGTCGTGGGACCACTTTCCTTCCCTCATGGCGCGAATGTAGCGAACAACTTGGGAATACGGGTGCTCATTGCGGGAGGGCAGCGGTCCTGGTCGCTTTAATTCAACAATGACCACCTCGCGAAGGTCGTTTTTATCCTGGTCTGATGAAAATGCGAAGTTGAAGTAACACGCGATATCCGGCTCGCTGCCTCGTTCTACATCAAACAAAGCTTTATGAGCACTTATGTCGCGGTCACTATCGATATAGCTGGCGAAGGTAAGGCGCTCGTCCACAAGCCATAGATTATTGTCATCAAAATCTCGGTGCCCCTCAACAGAGGTGTGTCGTGGAAAAATAAGGCTGTGTACGGCTGCCTCCTTCTCGAATTGGCCGCCACTTTTGGATATAACAGCATCGTAAAGCTCAATTATCTTCCGCCTAAAAAGGAGGTATCCTACCAGAGACGACTGATGTGCTTTTATGGCATCTAGGTAAACGTTATCGAATTCTTCAGATATTTTCCGAGCATCAATCTCTTCGGATTTTTCAAATCGCTTTAGCGTTGCCTCCAAACGTGCACGTCCATGCTTTAGCCGTTGCGCGTGGGCGACAGCCAAGTGGTTCGTGATTTCCTTCTGGCCTGAGCCCAGCGGTATTTTCTCAATCTCATCGGAATCGGCGCCGATCAGGTAGCGATATTCCGGGTATTGGCGGGTGACCACTTCCTCGACAGCCGCCGCGCGGGCGGTGCGAGCTTCGTCGATAAACGGGGCCAGATGTTGAACCACCACCTCATCTATCTTCTCGTTTAGTGATTTTTCGTCGACCGGTTCTATCAAGCTTGGTTCTTGAGGGAGATCAATTACCGTTCGGTGGCCGCTAACCCGCTTGTCCAAATAGTCACTTGTTACATAGCAATGATAATAGAACTCGCCTATGTCGTCCTTCAGGCGCTTGTTGGGAATGAATTCTATTTTTCGAGGCGCGACAGATCGCCCGTCTGCGCAAATGGAGATGTTATGGGAGCGTTCATAAGGAGAGCGAATTCGGACATGGTGAGCGACAAACTGTGCTCCAGCTAGTTCAAAACCGGTGCTCTCAACCGAACTATAATCGGAAACATTGATGTCGAGCTTTTCTCTCCCGTCGAACAGAACGATTTTTGGGGGATTTGAGGATATTAAAACCGGCATAAAGTGTCGGCATATTTCTCGTGCTAAAATATCGAGTTTCCGTGGCATACGTTCCCGGAAGGCAGGCAATGAGTTGTTGAGTGTAACTGATGTGCCTGTGCTGGGCGTGGAAACTGCGGCACGTTGCTCGCGATTTACGCCAAGCGGGAGAGAGAAGTAGAATTCCCTGCCAAAAAAGTTGTGATCATCACGATACGTCGATTCAATCCGTACGTCATTGAATGCTTTGAGCCAAGACAATCGGCCTACGCCTTTCCCACCAAGGCCAACGGCTTCTTTATACGACGACGCAATCTCGTTGAAAGCCGCCATATGGGCGTCAGTAAAGCCGATTCCGTTGTCTTCAACCTTAAATGACCTGATTGGATAAGCTGACCCAAAACCGTCGCCGTTCAATTCAGTTTGCGATTCATCGCGTTCAACGTAAACGTGAATGAACGGGTTACGCGCTCCCGACTCCTTTAAGGCATGTATGGAATTTGAGATCGCTTCAAAGAGCGGAAACAGGGAGCCACTAATCGAAGATAGTGGCCAATGTTCAACAAGGCGCTGAAAATTAGTTTCCATTAAGGCCGTCCCCCATGCAGGGACGCGAGAGTAACTGCTGCTCGGCAAAATTGATACGCTCAAAAATACTGCTGCATTGGCCGAACCTCCAGGCTACCCTCCTTCAGCGCAGCGACGGCCGCCGCGCCGCAGAGTATCGTTTAGTACAGCACCTAGCGCGCCTCCGCCCAGTTGCCACCAGCCACCCCGCGCTCCTATCCTGTCCCGGCTCATCCATGGGAGGTTGACATGAACGTCAAGGAGATGGTGGCGGCGGCGAATGCCGTGGTGCCGAAGATTTCGCCCGACGAGGCGAGGAGGCTGGTGGCCGAGAAGAACGCGCTCGTGGTCGACGTGCGCGATGCGCCGGAAGTGCAGGCGAGCGGCAAGGTGAAGGGCGCGGTGAACGTTTCGCGCGGCATGCTCGACTTCCGCGCCGACCCGGACTCGCCTTATCACGACAAGGCGTTCTCGAAGGAGCGGCCGGTGATCCTCTACTGCGCCTCGGGCGGCCGCTCGGCGCTTTCCGGCAAGCTGCTCAAGGATTTCGGCTACGGCGAGGTTTATAATCTCGGCGCCTTCAAGGACTGGGCCGAAAGCGGCGGCGAGGTGGAGAAGTAGGGGGAGCGGCGCGTTTATCTCCCCCCTTGCGGGGGAGAAAGGATTTTCACGGTCTTAGCCGAGCCCTTCGCGAGGCTAAGTCGTAGAAAATCCAAGAGAGGGGGTTACTATGCGCCGCCTCAAACAATCCCCTCTCTTGCGATTTCTAGCACTTAGCTCGCTGTCGCTCGCTAAAATGCTGAAATCGCTTTCTCCCCCGCAAGGGGGGAGATAAGGGCGTCAGCGCACTTCCTTCTCCCCGTTCACGGGGAGAAGGTGTCACGAAGTGACGGATGAGGGGCGGGCGCGAACGGTTCAGAAGCTAGCGCTGCCCCTCACCTGCCTGCCGGCATCCTCTCCCCGTATCCTTCGACAGGCTCAGGACGGGGGGAGCGGAGCAGCTTCGGCGTTGCGCCTCCATCCTTCGACAAGCTCAGGATGAGGAGCGTTGGCGTGAGTGGCGTTGGCGCTAAAAATACTCCTGCAGGGGCCGCACTTCCAAATTCCCGGCCTTCAGCGCGGCGATGGCTTCGGCGACGGCGGCGGCGCCGGAGAGGGTGGTGTAGTAGGGCACTTTCTGCATCAGCGTCGCGCGGCGGATGGATTTGGAGTCGGAGACGGCCTTCTGGCTGTCGGTGGTGTTGAAGACGAGCTGGACCTGGCGATTGCGGATCGCGTCCTCGATATGCGGGCGGCCTTCCAGAACCTTGTTTATCTTCTCGGCCTCGACGCCCTGCTCGCGCAGAAAACGCTGGGTGCCGCCGGTGGCGAGGACCTTGAAGCCCAGCCCGGCGATGCGCTTGACCGCCGGCAATATGCCCGGCTTGTCCTCGTCGCGCACCGAGACGAACAAGGTGCCCGAGCGCGGCAGGTCGACGCCGGCGCCGAGCTGCGCCTTGGCGAAGGCCAGCGCGTAGTCGTAGTCGAGGCCCATGACCTCGCCGGTGGAGCGCATTTCGGGGCCGAGCAATATATCGACGCCGGGGAAGCGGGCGAATGGAAAAACGGCTTCCTTGACCGCGATGTGGCCGGGGTTGCGCGCGTCGGGCTTCGCGCCATAGGCGGCGAAAGCCTCGTCGAGGGTCTCGCCGGCCATGATGCGCGCGGCGATCTTGGCGATCGGCTTGCCGATGGTTTTTGCAACGAAGGGCACGGTGCGCGAGGCGCGGGGATTCACTTCGAGGATAAAGATCGTGCCGTCCTGGATAGCAAACTGCACGTTCATCAGCCCGCCGACATTGAGCGCTTTTGCAAGGGCGGCAGTCTGCGCCTCCAATTGGTCGACGAGGTCGGGCGAGAGCGTGTGGACCGGCAGCGAGCAGGCCGAGTCGCCCGAATGGATGCCGGCCTCCTCGATATGCTCCATGATGCCGGAGACGAAGGTGTTTTTCCCGTCGCAGAGGCAGTCGACGTCGACCTCGATGGCGCCCGACAGATAGGTGTCGAAGAGCAGCGGGTTTTTTCCCAGCAGCGTGTTGATCTGGCCGGTCTTGTCGTTGGGGTATTTCTGCTTGATGTCCTCCGGCACCAGGCCGGGCACGGTGTCGAGCAGGTAGGACTGCAGCATCGTCTCGTCGTGGATGATCTGCATGGCGCGGCCGCCGAGCACGTAGGAGGGGCGCACCACCAGCGGGAAGCCGAGCTCGCCGGCGACGGTGCGGGCCTGCTCGACCGACCAGGCGATGCCGTTCTTGGGCTGCAGCAGGCCGAGCTTGTGCAGGAGCTTCTGGAAGCGGTCGCGGTCCTCGGCAAGGTCGATCATGTCGGGCGAGGTGCCGAGGATCGGGATGCCGGCCTGTTCCAGCGCGTCGGCGAGTTTTAGCGGCGTCTGGCCGCCGAACTGGACGATGACGCCGTGCAGCGTGCCGGCGGCCTGTTCGGCGCGCAGGATTTCCAGCACGTCCTCCGCCGTCAGCGGCTCGAAATAGAGCCGGTCGGAGGTGTCGTAGTCCGTCGAGACCGTCTCCGGATTGCAGTTGACCATGATCGATTCATAGCCGGCCTCGGCAAGCGCGAAGGCGGCGTGGCAGCAGCAATAGTCGAACTCGATACCCTGGCCGATGCGGTTGGGGCCGCCGCCGAGGATGACGACCTTCTTGGCGGATGAGACCTGGGCCTCGTTGGCGAGGCTGCCGGCGAAAGGCGTCTCGTAGGTCGAATACATGTAGGCGGTGGGCGAGGCGAATTCGGCCGCGCATGTGTCGATGCGCTTGTAGACCGGGTGAACGCCGAGTGACTGGCGCTGCTTCTGGACGGCTTCGGCGTCGGTCTTCGTCAATGAGGCGAGGCGGGCGTCGGAAAAACCCATGGCTTTCAGCATGCGCAGATTGGCGGCGTCGGCGGGCAGGCCGTGCTCGCGGATGCGGGCTTCCATGGCGATGATGCCGGCGATCTGCTCCAGGAACCACGGGTCGATGCGGCACATCTGGTGCACGTCTTCGAGCGAGGTTCCCATGCGGATCGCCTGCGCCACCATGCGGAGGCGATCGGGCGTCGGCGTGCCGAGGGCGGCGCGGATGGCGTTCTTGTCGTCGCCATGCCCGATGCCGGGGATTTCGATTTCGTCGAGGCCGGTGAGGCCGGTCTCCAGCCCGCGCAATGCCTTCTGCAAGGATTCCTGGAAGGTGCGGCCGATGGCCATGACCTCGCCGACCGATTTCATGGCGGTGGTCAAAGTGGGTTCGGCGCCGGGGAATTTCTCGAAGGCGAAGCGCGGGATTTTCGTGACGACATAGTCGATGGAGGGCTCGAAGGAGGCGGGCGTCGCGCCGCCGGTGATGTCGTTCTCCAGCTCGTCGAGCGTGTAGCCGACGGCAAGCTTCGCGGCGATCTTGGCGATCGGGAAGCCGGTGGCCTTGGAGGCGAGCGCGGAGGAGCGCGAGACGCGCGGGTTCATCTCGATGACGACGAGGCGGCCGTCGGCCGGGTTGACGGCGAACTGGACGTTCGATCCGCCGGTCTCGACGCCGATCTCGCGCAGCACCGCGATCGAGGCGTTGCGCATCATCTGGTATTCCTTGTCGGTAAGCGTCAGCGCCGGCGCGACGGTGATCGAATCGCCGGTGTGCACGCCCATCGGATCGATGTTCTCGATGGAGCAGACGATGATGCAGTTGTCGGCGCGGTCGCGCACGACCTCCATCTCGTATTCCTTCCAGCCGAGCACCGATTCCTCGATCAGCACCTCGGTGGTGGGAGAGGCGTCGAGGCCCGACTGGACGATGTCGAAGAACTCGGCGCGGTTGTAGGCGATGCCGCCGCCGGTGCCGCCCATGGTGAAGGAGGGGCGGATGATGGCGGGCAGGCCGACATGGTCGAGCGCCTGCGCGGCGATCGCCATTGCGTGGCCGATATAGCGCTGCTTGCGGTCGCCCTCGCCGAGGTTCCAGTTGGTTTCGAGCGCGTCCAGCGCCGCGTCCATGTCGGGCGCGCCGGAGGCTTTCAGCTCGGCGCGCTCGGCCTCGTGCTTCTTGCGGTCCTCGTCCTTGACGGCGGACGCATTCGCGAGCATCGAGCGCGGGGTTTCCAGGCCGATCTTCGCCATCGCCTCGCGAAACAGCGAGCGGTCCTCGGCCTTGTCGATGGCGTGCGCATCGGCGCCGATCATCTCGACTTGATAGCGGTCGAGCACGCCCATGCGGCGCAGCGACAGCGCCGTGTTGAGCGCGGTCTGGCCGCCCATGGTGGGCAGCAGCGCGTCGGGGCGCTCGCGCGCGATGATCTTGGCGACGACTTCCGGCGTGATCGGCTCGACATAGGTGGCGTCGGCCAGCTCCGGGTCGGTCATGATGGTGGCCGGGTTGGAATTGACCAGGATGATGCGGTAGCCCTCGGCCTTGAGCGCCTTGCAGGCCTGGGTGCCGGAATAGTCGAACTCGCAGGCCTGGCCGATGACGATCGGGCCGGCGCCGATGATCAGGATCGACTTGATGTCGGTGCGTTTTGGCATGAGCGGGTCCGTGGTTCTTTGTTTTGCGCGCTAACGCGTCGCGGGTGGGCTTGCGCGAAAATCCGGCACGGGAGGCCCGGCCGGCGGCGCTGCGGAGTTTCTGAAGTCAGGCTAAGGGCGCCTTATAGGCAAATGTTCCGGCGCGCGTAACCCCGAAAATGCGGGCCTGCAAACGGGTCGCAGCGAAGGTGGAACATGCCCGCCTGCGATGCGTTGGCCGTTCGAATGCAGACAGGAGAATTGCCATGCGCAACGAACAGGCGGCCGTCACCCGCGGCGAGAAGGGCAGGAGCCAGATCAAGAAGGAACTGCGCGAGCGCGACAAGGACGAGAACTGGAAGGGCGATGCGCTGAAGGAGGCGGATGAGAAGGAGAAACGCGCGCGGCGTCCGCAGGCCAGCGAGGACGAGAAGACCACCGGCCTCGCCGTTCCGCAGGACGGCGAGGAGTGATGAGCGGCGCGGCCGGATGCTTCTTGCAAAGCCTTCCGGCCGGCTTGTTCATCAGCGCGGTTCCGACTGCAGCGTCTTCCAGGTCGCCACCATCATGAGCAGCAGCAGAAGGGCGAAGGGGAAACCGGTCGCGATGGCGCTCGCCTGAAGCGCGGCAAGCCCGCCGCCGAGCAGCAGCGCAATGGCGACCAGGCCTTCGAAAGTGGCCCAGAAGACGCGTTGCGCTACAGGCGCATCGACCTTGCCGCCGGCAGTGATGGTGTCGATGACCAGCGAGCCCGAATCCGACGAAGTGACGAAGAACACGATCACCAGCACGATGCCGATCAGCGAGGTCAGTCCCGCCAGCGGCAAGGGCTGCAGCATCCGGAACAGCGACAGTTCCGGCGTGTAGGCCACGACGGTCTCCTGCACGCCCTGATAACCCTCGTTCAGGAACTGCGAAACCGCCGTACCGCCGAAGGCGGTCATCCAGAAGATCGACGCCACCGTCGGGATGAGCAGCACGCAAACGATGAATTCGCGCACCGTGCGGCCTCTCGAGATACGGGCGATGAACATGCCGACGAAGGGCGACCAGGAGATCCACCATGCCCAATAGAACGTGGTCCAGCCATGCACGAATTCGTCGTCGGTGCGCCCGAAGGGGTTGGACAGCGCAGGCAGATAGCTCACGTAAGACCATGTGTTGGTGAAGAAGCGGGCGATGATGTCCCCGGTCGGTCCCAGAGCGAAGACGAAAACCACCAGCAGCACGGCGAGAACCATGTTGATCTCGGACAGACGCTTGACACCGGCGTCGAGGCCGGCGACGACCGAACCCAGTGCAACTGCCGTGATGCCGCTGATGAGCAGAACCTTCATCGTGTCCGTGACCGGGACGCCGTAAAGGAAGTTGAGGCCGGCAAGCGCCTGTTCAGCCCCAAAGCCGAGCGATGTCGCCAGGCCGAACAAGGTGGCGAAAACGGCCATGGTGTCGATGACGTGGCCAATCCAGCCGCGAACGCGCTCGCCGAAAATCGGATAAAAGGCGGAGCGGACCGACAGGGGCATGCCCTTGTTATAGGCGGCCAAAGCCAGCGACAGGCCTACGACCGCATAAATCGCCCATGGATGCAGGCCCCAGTGGTAGATAGTGGCGGCCATGGCGGCTTCGCGCGCGGTTTCGACCGCGCCGGCATTCACCGCGCCGTCCGCGCCGACCGGTCCGACGATGCCCAGCGGAGGATTGTTGAAGTGGTACATCGGCTCCAGCACGCCGAAGAACATCAGCCCGATGCCCATGCCGGCGGCGAAAAGCATCGAGAACCAGCCGGCGTAGCCGAAATCCGGCACGGCGTCGGCACCGCCGATGCGCACGCGCCCCAGCGGCGACAGGACAACTACCAGGCAAAACAGGACGAACAGATTGCCGGCTATGATGAACAGCCAGTCGAAGGTGGAGGTGAGCCATACGCGCAGGTCGCCGAGCGCCGGGCCGACGGAATCCCTGAAGATCAGGGTGAAGATGACGAAGCCGACGATGACTACCGCCGAGACGAAGAAGACCGGATTGTGAATGTCCAGCCCCAGAACGCGGATATTGTCCTGACCGGCTTCGAGGCCATGATCCTCGGTCGCGGCGCTTTCAACAGATGACATGCTTCCCTCCCTGAGCTTGTGGTAATGTGTTGGTATGGCATCGGCGCACATGGCCGTGCGCAAGGTGACTCGGTTATCCTAGCGTCATGGTCCTGTTTGCGACATTGTGGCGATAGTTGCGACCTGAAGTAGCGCTCTGCCGAGCAAGACCATTCGCAGCGCCTCCCGCCACAACTCGCGGGGGCTGAAAGCCGGGCCCGCGAAAGCCCCGCCGGGCTTGCCCCACCGGCCGCGCACTGAGATGATTGGTGGCGAAAGGACCAATGCCAATGCGGCTCCTGCCGACGACGGTGCTGGTCGCGATGATTGCGGCGGTCGGGCCGGCCTCAGCCTACACTATATTTCCGGACCGTGATGATCCGGACAAGCTCATAGTGCTGGTCGAAAGGGCCTATGGCGACCTCGTCCCCTTCGGCGCGCTGCCGCCACCATTCAACAAGGTCGTGCAGACGCTGCAGGCGCAGGAGCGGCTGTCCTTCCGCTGGCGCTACGGCACGAGCCGGGAGGAAGGCCTTTCCCGTCTGCATGTCGACGAGGACGGGAAAGCGACAGTCCATTTCGAGTTCAGAGGCGAGGAAACCGTCGGCGAGGATACGCTCGGCGCGGCAGCGGTGCTGGTCGATGCGGAGGGCAGGGCGCTGCACAGCTTCTACGCCAAGTCGGATTTTTCGGATGTGGCTCCGGTGAACGGCGAAAAGCGCCGCCGGGTCAGCCTGTCGGTCGAACGGCCGGCGGATTGGTGGCGCGAGGTCGAGGGGATCGCCTACTTCTACATGCGATACCACAAACAGCGGGATCTCGGCGAAGCCGAGCAGTGGCGCGCGATGCGGCGCGCAGTATGGCGTTTCACCGGCGGGGCGGGCACCGAGCAGCGGCAGCAGGGAGGCAAGAGGGATCGCCGGTGACGAGGCCGGAGGATGCCTGAAAGCGATATTGATTAGAACCGGCTCTCCCGACCCACGCGGTCATTCCGGCTATTGCCCGATATATGCTACCGCCCGGCGGCCGGCGCGGGTATTATCTGCTCCTGGAGTTCACGACGGCGGCAAAAATGGATCTGCAAACCTTCAGAGATTCGATTGCGAAACCACAGCCGCCCGCCGGCTTGAGCGCTGCATTGCAGGCGCTGTGGTGGGATGCAAAGGGCGATTGGAACAAGGCGCACGAGCACGCGCAGGAGCACGATGATGCGGCGGGCATGCATGTGCATGCCTACCTCCATCGCAAGGAAGGCGATCAGTCGAATGCCGAATACTGGTATCGCCGCTGCGGCGCTGCACCGTCGACCCTGACGCTCGACGAGGAATGGGAAGAGTTGGCGCGGTCATTTCTGAAGCAAGGTTGAGCCGTGCTCCTTGCAAGGTCTCGCGGGGCGCAATCAAACCGATATGCGTGCGGCTCTTTCCGGCGTATCAGGCGTGCGCCCCGGTCGAGATGGGCGCACGCGCTGGCAATTGGATGCGGCTATCACTTGGTAATCGCCCCTGTCTCCTGATCGGATAGATCGTTGGAGATCGGCCCCTTGTTGAGGGTAAGCTTGTCGCCCGAGCGCGAAATTTCGAGGCTTTGGCCTGGCTCGCCCAATTTGCCCGGCACGGAGATCGTGGCCGATTGATTTTCAGCCAGAGTGGCCCTGAAACGCACGGGCGCGGCCTCACCGTCCGCGATCGTTGCGACAAGCTGATAGCCGTCGTCTACGCTGGTGTAGTAGAGCACCCCATGAAAACGGCCGAGGTCGATGCTCTCGCCCGCCATTGCGGACAGTTCGCCGGCATGCAGGGGAGACGCGACCAGGAAGAGTGCCGCCAGGCCGCCGGCAAAGTTGCGCAGTGTAGCACTCCGTTTGAAGTGTTCCGCTCTCGGCTGGTCCGCAGGGACATGACCCGCCGACTGCATGCGTTTAGGAGTAAGGGCCAGACGGGTTCCGACTTCATTTGCAACGGTGTTCATGGCAGGCTCCAATGTTGACAGTGTTAACTTCCAGGCATTGACATAGGCCTGGAAGTAGGCAATGTCAACATATGTTTTCACTGACAACTTCGTGAGGAAAGATGCAGGACACCACTCCTCGGCCCTATCACCACGGCGACCTGAGGCGCACGATCATCGAGACCGCCATGGCTATGCTGCACGAAGACAAGGGCTGGCAGTTCACTCTGAGGGAAGTGGCGCGCCGCGCCGGCGTCAGCCATGCCGCTCCCTACAAGCACTTTCCGGACAAAGCCGCCCTGCTTGCCGAATTGGCCCTGCTAGGGTTCGACAGGCTGCACAAGGCGATGACGACATCGAAGCAAAGAGGGGCAAATTCCTGGCGGGACGAATTCCTCGCCGTCGGGCGGGCCTACGTCCGGTTCGGAACGTCAAATCCGGGCCTCTACCGGCTCATGTTCAGCGCCGAAGCCGGCAAGGCAGCGGACGTGCATTTGAGCGAGAGGGCGACCGCACCGCTTGGCGTGGTGATCGCACTGCTGGAGCGGGGCCAGACCGAGGGGGTGCTGCGCAAGCGTGATGTGCGGGGCCGGGCGGCAGCCTGTTGGGCGCAAGTGCATGGCATCACCATGTTGACCATGGAAGGCTTGTTCCTGCTCGAAAAAGTCGGCCCAAATCCTCTGGACGCCGCACTCGTCACACTGCTCGAAGGCCTGGAGAACTAAGCTCACCTTATCGGCACGTCTGCGTGGAGGCGGGCAGCGGCGCGCCGTGTGGCGATTTTCGCCCGGGCACCGAGCAGCGGCAGTAGGGCGCGCGATGTTCGGTTCGAGGGAAGCGCCGGGACAGTTTGCTTTTCAGCCCATGCCGACTCTTCAACGTCACAAACTGCTGCCTTGCCCACCTCGAATACCGTCACGTAGTGATTGCGTTCGAGATCGGCTCCGCTGGTTCGCTTGCGCGCCAAAGCCTTCCAAACGCTCGGGCGGATCGTCGAATGCATCTTCGATGACATTGATAGTTCGAGTTCCGAAATAAATTGCCCCGCATAGGTTGGGAGCTATTTACCTGAGCGCGCATTAGGCCGATTATCCGGCGCAGGGAGGAAGCTGTCCGACTTATCGGACAAATAGGTCGAACGGCTCCCGACCTTTGGATGCAAGGGAGGATAAACATGAGACGGACAGTTTGGCTCGCGGCATGCGCCGCGACTTTGTTGCTCGGTGTCCCGCATGCGTTCGCGCAATCCGGCGGCGTCGAGAAGGCAGTCGGCGGCTACAGTTTCGAGGAGGCCGCAAAAGAAGCCCCCGGCACGAAGGATTTCCATTCGGCCGACGGCCATCTCACTTTCGCCATCGTGACGCATACGGCCGGCAACGGATTCTTCGATCCGGTCTATGTGGGCGCGACTGTCGCCGGCAACATGATCGGCGCCAAGATACTGCTGCTTGGCTCGGAATCGCCGACCGACGACCCGGCCCGCGAGATCGAGATCCTGAACCAGATCGTGCAGGATCCGACGATCGACGGGCTTATCATGACGACGCCGCAGGCCGGCGCCTACAATGACATCGTCAAGGCCGCCGAGGCGGCGGGCATCCCGGTGGCCACCACCAATTCGTTCGACGGCACCCTCCTGAACCGGAGCAGCATCAGCCACACCGGCCAGGACGCTTCGGCGGCGGCCATCGCCGGCGAGGCGCTTGTCCAGTGCCTGAAGGACAAGGGCATCACCTCGGGCTCGATCGTGCTGCCGTCCTCAACGGCGATGGGCAACGTCGAAGTGAACAACCGCGTCACCTCGGCCTTCAACGCCATCGTCAAGGCGCTGAACGATGCGGGAACCCTCGCGAACTTCAAGGTCGACGCTGGCCCGGAGAACACTGGCATCGACACCAACCCCAACGACCCTGTCAACGGCATCGTGACGCTCTTCGAGTCGCGCGGCGACGTGGTTGGCGCCTTCGCCGGCAACAACGTGTTCACGCCCGCGCTTGCCAAGGCGGTCGCCCAGACCGGCAAGACCGGAAAGATCTGCGCCTACGGCTTCGACCTCGGCCCGGCGCAGCAGGACGCGCTGAAATCGGGCGACCTGACAGGCGCGCTCGGACAGCAGCCTTTCCTGCAGGGCTTCTGGCCGGTAATGCAGCTCTACCTGGAGATCGACCGTGGCATCGCGGCCGCCAACCTCGACACGCGCGCCCAGCTCGTGACGCAGGAGACGGTCGAAGACGTCGGCAAACGGTTCGAGAACTGAAGCCGGGGAAAGGCAGAGCGCCGCGTGGGGCAACTCCTCGCGGCGCGGCAGCAATGAGAAAGGACCGATGGCGCAGACCGCGACCCTAGTGCCCGGCCGCGCTCCCTCCCAGCTTGTCGGCGGCTGGGAGGCGGGTCTCCTTCTCCTGATCCTGCTGCTCTACGTTGGCGGCGCGGTGGTCAATCCGGCGTTCTTCGGAACGACGGAGGCACTGCACGCGGTGCTGCGCGACAGCGCGCGGGTCGGCATCATCGCCGTGGGCATGACCTTCGTCATCGTCAACAAGGATCTCGACCTGTCGGTCGGCTCCACTTACGGACTCGTGGCGGTCGTGTTCGCGCGGCTGTTCGCGCCGAGCTTCCTCGACCTGGGGATCGTTCCGTCGGTGCTTCTGTGCCTGCTTCTCGGCGCGGCGATCGGGCTCATCAACGGCGTCCTGGTTACCGTCCTCAGGGTGCCGGCGTTCATCGCCACGTTGACGATCCTCTTCATCGGCCGGGGCTTCGTGCTGGCGCTGACGCATGGCCAGTCGATCTACTACCCGGCCAAGGCGGCGGGGTATCCACTGTTCTTCCATCTCGGCGAGACCAACGTCCTCGGCTTCAACAACCAGATCGTGATCTTCGCCATCGTCGCGGTGATCGGCGCGATAGTGCTGGCGAAGACCCGCTGGGGCTACGAGACTTTCGCCACCGGCGGCAACGAGCAGGCCGCGGTCTATGCCGGCATTGCAACCAACTGGGTGCGCATCCGCGCCTACTTGATCTCCTCGCTCTGCGCCGCGCTGGCGGGGTTGCTGTCGGCGGCGCAGGACAAGGGCGTGACCCCTCTCTACGGCGTCAGCCTCGAGCTTGTCATCATCGCCTCGGTCATCATCGGCGGCGCCTCGATCCTCGGCGGCCGGGGGCGCGTCATCGGATCCTGCCTTGGGGCGTTTCTGGTGGTGCTGCTCGACAAGGTGCTGCGCGAGGGCGTACCGATCATCCGCGTCATCAAGATCGGCGATGAGGAAATCGCGGTGAACGCGATTTACTCGCTCCCCGTGGGAGCGGTTCCGGTGTTTCTCGGGCTCCTCCTGATCCTTGCGGTGCTGATTGAGCCCTACGTGATCCGACGACAGGTTGCGGCGAGGTTCTGGGCCTGGCTGCGCGGCCGCCCGCCGCCGCCCGCCACCGAGATCGGCGGCGTCGCGATCATCGGCGTTCAGACCAAGGGCGCCATGGCGGCTGACATCGCGCTGTCGGCGACCGGCTTCGGCAAGTTCCTCGCCCGCCGCGACGCGCTGGCGATCATCCTGGCCATGCTGCTGTGGCTGACCGGCCTCGCACTGCGCCCGGACTACTGGTGGAACCTCTCGAATACCTTCGCGATCCTGCTCAACTACACCGAGCTCGCGCTGATCGCCGTAGGCCTCGTCTACGTGATCGCCGCCGGCGACATCGATCTTTCGGTCGGCGCGGTGCTGGCGCTCGCGGGCAGCACCGCGGCCTATTTCCTAAAAGTGCTCGGCGCCGACCCGGTCACCGCCATCGCGATGGGCCTTCTCGCCGGGATGTGCGCCGGCATGGTCAACGCCGTGATGACGGTCGGCTTCAAGCTGCCGGCCTTCATCGCGACGCTCGGCATGTTCTACATCGCCCGCGGTCTCGCCGCCTGGTTCACCGCCGGCCAGCAGCTCACCGGCTGGACCGAACGCTACAATTTGATCGGCCGCAAGGTGAACGACATCCTGCTTCACCACGGCCTCGTCCTGCCGCCCGGGCCGCTCCGGGCCGTGGCCGAGGTGGTCAGCGTCCAGACGGTCTGGATGCTTTTCGTCGCTCTCCTGGCCGGCATCGTGCTTGCCTACACACCGTTCGGGCAGAAGATCTACGCCACCGGCGGCAACATCCGCGCGGCTGCCTATGCCGGCATCAACACCAACCGCGTGCGCTTCCTCGCGCTCCTCCTGTGCGCGCTCTGCGCGACGATGGCGGGGCTGATCAACATCGCCTACTTCCGCAGCTTCAACCCGGTCGCAGGCCAGTTCCGCGAGCTCGACGCCATCGCTGCGGTGATCATAGGCGGCGGCTCGATCTTCGGCGGCTACGGCACGATGATCGGCGCGCTCGCGGGCGCGGCGGTGATCACCCTGGTCCGCGCGCTCCTGCAGCTCAACGTCCAAGGCTTCACCATGCCGCAGCACTGGATCAACGTCTTCATCGGCGGCATCCTGATCGTCGCGGTGCTGATCGACATCTGGATACGCCAGGCGAATCTCATCGGCCGGCTGTGGGCGCGATTTGCCCGGCGGGCCGCTACGGCGGAGACCACCCATGCGTGAGACCCCCCTCCCGACCCCAATCGTCGAGATGCGCGGGATCGACAAAGCGTTCGGCGCGGTGCGCGCCCTCAGCGGCGTCGACCTTGTCCTCTATCCGGGCGAGATTCTTGGCCTCGTCGGCGACAACTCGGCCGGGAAGTCGACGCTCATGAAGATCCTGACGGGCGCCTACCAGCGCGATGCCGGCGAAATCTTCGTTGCCGGGCAACCGGTGCACTTCAAGAGCCCGCACGAGAGTCGCGACGTCGGCATCGAAATGATCTACCAGGATTTCGCCCTTTGCGGGAATATGGATGTCG
This sequence comes from Mesorhizobium sp. WSM2240, assembly GCF_040438645.1. Taxonomy (NCBI): domain Bacteria; kingdom Pseudomonadati; phylum Pseudomonadota; class Alphaproteobacteria; order Hyphomicrobiales; family Phyllobacteriaceae; genus Mesorhizobium; species Mesorhizobium sp. WSM2240. Next base: position 3,923,033 of record NZ_CP159253.1, on the reverse strand, counting down.
GCCAGAATATCTTTCTTGGCCGGTGGCCGCGCAAAGGCCTTTTCATCAATCGGCGGAAAATGTACGCGGAAGCCGACGACGTGCTGAAGCGGCTAAAGGTCGACGTGAACTCCGTCCATCAGAAGGTCGAGAGCCTGTCGGGCGGCCGCCAGCAATCCGTGGCGATAGCTCGCGCGATCTCGTTCGAGCCGCGCGTGGTTATCCTCGACGAACCTACCGCCAATCTCTCGGTGATGGCGACCGAACGGCTGCTCGAGACGATGCTCGAACTCAAGAAGCACGGCGTCGCGCAGATCATCATCTCGCACCGGCTGGTCGACATCTTTGCCGTGGGCGACCGCGTCATGGTGCTGAAGCGCGGCGAGAATGTCGGCGACCGCTACGTCAGGATGACGAACGAGCACGAGGTCTTGGAGATCATCGTCTCCGGCACGAGAGAGAACGCGCTCACGGCAGATGAGGCAACGGCGATTTGACCGGTCATGGCGATCGAGACGTTGTCGCGGATATTCACGTCGACGCTGGAACGTTATCCGCCCAGGACGCAACGGTAGTCCTGGGCGGATACTCTGAGGTTCAGCTCAAATTCCTGCGCCGCTCCAGCTCGGCCTCCGTCGGAGTGTCGAATTCGAAGGAGCCGGTGCGGACCTCGCCGTCGGGCACATATTTCATGGCGACGGCACCGGACGGTGACGACTGGACGGAGAGGAGTTTCAGGCCCGTGGGCTGAGCCGTTTCGCCGAAAAGCCGCTTCCCCTTGCCGAGGATGACCGGAAATACCGAGACGTTGAATTCGTCGACAAGGCCGTGCGCGAGCAAGGTCTTCAGGAAATCGGTGGAGCCCTGGGTTAAAAGATCGGGGCCGTCCTCCTGCTTCAGCTTCTTCAGCGCGGCGACCGGATCGGGCCCGAGCGTCCGGCTGTTCTGCCAGCCCGGCTTGAAATCCGGGTTGCGTGTCGCGACGAATTTGGTGATGCTGTCGAACAGCGGCCCGATCGGGTCGTCCTTTTCGACATAGGGCCAGTGGGCTGCGAAAATGTCGTAGGTCTTGCGGCCGAGCAGAAGGTCGAAGGGCCTCGAGAACATCTCGCCGACGACTTCGCCCATCTTCTCGTCGAAATGCGGCGCGACCCAGCCGCCATATTTGAAGCCGCCGGTCGGATCTTCATCCGGGCCGCCCGGAGCCTGCATGACGCCGTCGAGACTGACGAAGGCTCCGGCAACTATTTTCCTCATTGCATTTCTCCTCGTTGAAACGCCCGGTCAAAGCCCGAGATCTTTCCAAGGACGATCGGGGCGTCCGCATTCCGACAGCGCCGGGAGAAAAATCCGGTTTCAGACCAAATCCATGCTCTCGCTCGAACGCGGCGCCGCGTCAGCCGCAGCCATGATCGAATCGAGCAGGCCGGGAAAGCGCTGATCGAGTTCGGCGCGGCGCAGCGAAATCAGCCGGCTGGTGCCCGAAATCTCCGTGCGGGTCACGCCGGCCTCGCGCAGCTTGGCGAGATGGTAGCTGAGATTGGTCTTCGAGCCGAAATCGAGGAACTGGCTGCAATTCATCGGTGCGCCTTCGTTGCGGGCGAGATAGCCGACGATGGCCAGCCGCGTCTGGTCTCCCAACACGGACAGCACATTGGCGAGGCTGATCTGGTCGATGGAGGGGTGGGGCAAGATCATGGGTCGAGAATGAAGGCTTTCGGGGCTCGATTCAATGTAGCGCAGGGCTCCTGACATGAGCGTGGCAGGAGGCCTATGGCAGTAGATTGACATGATGCGGCGACAGGTTCAATAGTTCAATAAGTTTTGAACTAAGGAAAAAGGTCATGGACAAGCGTCTGATATGGCTGGCCGTGGGATCGTTCGCGATGAGCACGGTTGGCTTCGTCTTCTCCAGCCTGTTGCCGGCGATCGCCGCCGACGCCGGAGTTTCGGTTCCGCACGCCGGTTATCTGATCACCGCGTTCTCGCTCGCCTACGCCATCGGCGCACCGGTGCTGTCGGCGCTGGCTGGCGAAATCGACAGGCGGCGCGTGCTGGCGGCGGCCATGCTTGCTTTCGTCACCGGCAATGTCATCGCGGCGACAAGTTCGTCCTTCTCCGGGCTGTTGGCCGCGCAGATACTGATGGGCATGTCGGCCGGCCTGTTCGCCGCGACGGCGCAGGCGACGGCCGTGGCGCTGGCCGGGCCGGAGCACCGCGCGCGCGCCATCGCGGTGGTGGTCGGCGGCACAACATTCGCGGTCGCGCTTGGCGCGCCTGCGGGCTCGCTGATCGCCACGATGTGGGGCTGGCGCGGCACGTTCGTGGCCATTGCGCTGCTCGGCTTCGCCTGCGCGGCGATCCTGTGGGTACGCCTGCCGCATGGAATGCGCGGCGCGCGCCTGACGCTCGGCGAGCGGTTTGCCGCGATCGGCAGGCCGGGCATATTGCCCTCGCTCGCCGTGACGTTGCTCTACCTTACCGGCGGCTTCGCCATCATTTCCTATATCGCGCCGCTGACCACCGAGGGCGCCAGCCTGCCGGCTCTCGCCATACCGGGCATGCTGCTCGCCTTCGGCGTCGGGGCCGTCATCGGCAACCTCGCCAGCGGCTATCTGGCCGACCGCATCGGGGCGACGCGGGTCGTGGTCCTGGCGCTTCTGACGTCGGCTGCAGTAAGCGTCGTCATCGCGCTCGTCCTGAAATTCGTGCCGCCTGCGATCTCCGGGCCGGCGCTGATCGCGCTGATGGGCGTGTGGGGCACGATCGGCTGGTCGTTTCCGCCGGCGCAGGCGAGCCGCATCGTCGGCTTCGCGCCCGAGGTTGCGCATCTGACGCTGTCGCTCAACGCCTCGGCGCTCTATTTCGGCATCGCCGCCGGGACAGTGGTCGGCGGGCGGGTGCTCGAATTCGCCACGCCGTCCGACCTGGGCCTTGTCGCCGCCGCCTTTCCGTTGCTGGCACTAGCGGTGCTGATGGCGAGCGCGAGATCCCGGCGGGTCGCCGTGGCACCGGCAGCCGAGTAGGGTCTAGATGTTTGTTTAGTCGCCTGATCTTGCCAGAAAAGTCTGCAACTTTTCGCAGTGCCGACCTTCGGTTCGGGATCATACTTAAGCCGGAACGCGGCGGGTGGTCGTGCGTTGACGGGCACATTCCCGCATCTTCCGGAGGAACGATCATGGGCGTCAACCAAGCACCGACCGCAAAGGGCAAGCAAGCAGCCGCCGGGCTGAAACAGGCGGCGGAAAAGGACGAACGCAAGACGGAGACCCGCAAGGGCGGCGACCTCGCCAAAGGCGCGAAGCGGTTCGAGGAGCGGTCGAAGAGTTCGGACGGCAGGAGCGCCGGCGACAAGCAGCGCGACTGAAGTCCATCAACAGTCGAAGCCGGTCGAAAGTCAAAGTTAAGCAGTCTGAGCTAATATAAGGGGAAAACCGGTGCGAATACCGGATTTCCGACAGGCTGCGGTGTGAATTTCTACGGCTTCAATTTCGCACAGGCGCGCAGGATCGTCCTTGCATGGACGAATATCCCGGCGGTGATCGCTGTGGTCGTCATTATCGTTGGCGGCATTTTCGCCGAACATCAGAACCGGCTGGTGCATCAGCAGGCGAGCCGGGCCGACGTGCTGGCCGACGTCAATCTGATCCGGGCCAAGCTGGAAGGCAACATCAACGGCAACATCCAGCTTGTGCGCGGCCTGGTCTCGGCGATCGTGACGGAACCCTACATGGGCCAGCAGCGCTTCGCCTCGCTTGCCCGCAACCTGTTTGCGGAAGAGTCGCAACTGAAAAATATCGCGGGTGCACCCAACCTCGTCATTTCCCTTATGTATCCGATAAAGGGTAACGAGAAGGCGATCGGGCTCGACTACCGCGAAAACGAAGCACAGCGCGAGAGCGTCTTTCGCGCGCGCGAAACGCGCCGGCTGGTTCTTGCAGGACCTGTTGAACTGGCCCAAGGCGGACAAGGCTTCATCGGCCGCTTTCCGGTCTATGTCCCCAGCGCAGGGAACAGCGACAGGTTCTGGGGCGTCGTCTCGGCCGTCATCGACGTGGAGCGCCTTTATAGGGATAGCGGGCTCACCGACCCGGAGCTGCCGATCGAAGTGGCGCTGACCGGCCGCGATGCGCTCGGCGAGACCGGCACCCGGTTCTATGGCGATCCGGAGGTCGTGAAAAGCGATCCGGTGACGGCGAGCGTGCACTTGCCCTCCGGCTCATGGCAGATCGCTGCAATTCCGAAAGCCGGCTGGAACGCGACGCCTCCGAACACCTGGCTGCTGCGCGGCCTGATTTTTGCTGCCGGCGCGCTGGTGGTAGTCCCGATCCTGGCGGCAAGCCACTTGATCGAGGAGCGGCGGAAGCATTACCGCGACGCGCGCCGCCGCGAGACGCAGCTCAGGCGGCTGTCGCAGCGCCTGGAACTGGCGCTGGATGCTTCGCAGATCGGCGTGTGGGAACACGACCTGGAAACCGACGAGATGGTCTGGGACGACCGGGTCAACGAGATCTACGGGCTGCCGGCCGACGGCAAGCCGCGACACTATGACGACTGGGCCGGCAAGATCCATCCGGACGATCTGGAGCGGGCGCAGAAGGACTTCCATGACGCCGCGACGCGCGGGCGCTACTCCTCGGAGTACCGCATCGTGCTGCCCGGCGGTGAAATCCGCTACCTTCGCACGCGCGCGATCGTCTATCAGGAGGGGAACGAGACGCCGAAGATGATCGGTGCCGAATGGGATGTGACCGCCGATGTGACGCTCACCAGGGAACTGGAGCGGGCGAAGAACCTGGCGGAGACCCGATACGCGGAGCTCGAGGCCGCCAAGGCTCGCATCGAGCACAATGCGCTGCACGATTCGCTCACCGGCCTGCCCAACCGGCGTTATCTTGACGAGATACTGGACCACTACGCGGCGGCCTGCGCCCGCAGCGGCGGCTACGCGGCGCTGCTGCACATCGATCTCGACCGCTTCAAACAGATCAACGACACGCTCGGCCACGCCGCCGGCGACGCGATGCTGGTGCATGCGTCGAAGGTTCTGAAAGCGAATATGCGGCCGCAGGACTTCGTCGCCCGTATCGGCGGCGACGAGTTCGTGTTGGTGGTATGCACGTCCGAATCCGGTTCGGACTATCTGGCCGTGCTCGCCGACCGCATCATCGGCCAGATGCGCCAGCCAGTCTCCTATGAGGGCCATCAATGCCGGTTCGGCGTCAGCATCGGCATCGCCGCCGAAACCGGCGAAGACATCGATCCGAAGCGCCTGCTGGTCAATGCCGACATCGCGCTCTACCGGGCCAAGAGCCGCGGCCGCAACCGGCACGAATTCTTCACCGAAGCCCTGCAGGCGGAGATCGTCACTACCAAGCGCGTGGCCGACGAGATACTTGGCGGCCTGGAACGCAGCGAATTCGTCGCCTACTACCAGCCGCAGTTCGACGCAAAGACGCTGGAGATCGCCGGCGTCGAGGCGCTGGCGCGATGGCGGCACCCGGCGAAAGGGATACTGACGCCTGAAGTGTTCATCAAGATTGCCGAGGAACTGAACGTCGTCTCGACAATCGACCGGATGATCCTCGAGCAGGCGCACGGGAATTTCGAGGATTGGACCAAGTCCGGCCTCGCCGTGCCGCGCGTCTCCGTCAATGTCTCGGCGCGGCGACTGCAGGACGAGGAACTGATCAAGAGCCTGCGCAACCTGGACATCCGTCCCGGCACAGTGTCGTTCGAGCTTGTCGAATCCATCTTCCTCGACGACCATGACGAGATGGTCGCCTGGAACGTCAACCAGATCAAGGAACTCGGCATCGACATCGAGATTGACGATTTCGGCACTGGCTACGCGTCGATCGTCAGCCTGCTCAAGCTCCAGCCGCGCCGCCTGAAGATCGACCGGCAACTGGTCAGGCCGATCGTCAAATCGCCTACGCAAAGAAGCTTGGTGGAATCGATCGTGGAAATCGGCAAATCGCTCGGCATCGAGGTGGTGGCAGAGGGCGTCGAGACGATGCAGCATGCGCGCATCCTCAAGGAACTCGGCTGCGATATGCTGCAGGGTTTCGCGCTCGGGCGCCCCATGAGCGCCACCGAGCTCAAGGCGTTTATACGCCAGCGCAAGCAGCGCGCCGCTTCCTAGTCCGACGAGCGTCTGACCGCACAATGCTGTGACAGATAGCAACCGTTGGGCTAGTTATCGGTTGAGGATCGCCGGCGGCATTCGCGCCGCGCCGGCTCGAATGATGAGGAATGCGCCATGCGCTGGAGAGGCCGTCGACAGAGCGAGAACGTCCAGGACGCGCGCGGGCAGGGCGGCGGCTTCGGCGGCGGCGGACTGGGTCGCGGCGGCGGCATTCGCATCCCGGTCGGCCGCGGGATTGGCGGCGGCGGCGTTTCAGGCATCATCATCCTGGTCGTGCTGTTTTTCGTGCTGCGGGCCTGCGGCATCGACCCCCTCGAAGTGCTGACCGAAGGGGGAGGCCCGGCGGGCGGCGGCGGACAGATCACCCGGACGAACACCCAGGCGAGCGACGAGATGACCCAGTTCGTCTCGACGGTGCTTGCCGAGACCGAGGATGTCTGGAACGGCATCTTCCAGGCCGAAGGGCTCGACTACACCGAGCCGACGCTGGTGCTGTTTTCGCGACAGGTGCGCTCGGCCTGCGGCTTCGCCTCGGCGGCATCCGGCCCGTTCTACTGTCCGGGCGACCGCAAAATCTATATCGACCTCGCCTTCTACGACCAGCTCGAGCGCCAGTTCGATGCCGCCGGCGATTTCGCGCAGGCCTATGTGCTGGCGCACGAGGTGGGCCACCATATCCAGAACCTGACCGGCATCCTGCCGAAGTTCAACCAGATGCGGCAGACGATGAGCCAGGCCGAGGCAAACCAGATGTCGACGCGGGTGGAACTGCAGGCCGATTGCTTCGCCGGCATATGGGGGCATTTTACCGACCAGAAGGGCCTGCTCGAACAGGGCGATCTAGAGGAAGCGCTGAACGCCGCCACACAGATCGGCGACGACACGCTGCAGCGGCGCACGCAGGGCTACGTCGTTCCAGAAAGCTTCAACCACGGCACCTCGGAGCAGCGCGCCACCTGGTTCAATCGTGGTTTCCAGAGCGGCAGGCTGGCGGATTGCGACACGTTCAACAACCCGATTTGAGGTTGAGGCGCTACGCCGAAGCTGCTCGCTCTTTCTGCTCGGCTCGGCCCAATGTGATCTGCTTCACCGACATCGCTGCCCGGCCCATCCATTCTATGCTCCCGCAGTCCCGCAAGGAGCACCGCCATGCCCAATGAAATCCAGCAGCCAAAACCGTTCGATCTCGTCGGCGATCCCGTACTGATTGCCGGCATCGGGCAGGGATTCGAGGCGACGCTCAACTGGCGTGTCCATGACGGCCATGACGAGCGCACCGGCTTCTTCAACGTTGGCGGCGGCACCGGCGAGCACGGCCAGTTCCAGGTCCAGGCGGCGATCGGCGCGGCTGCCTTCCAGCTCGACCGGCTGTTCGTCGAGGTGTTCGAGGAGAGTGCGCAGGACGGCTCGGAGATCAACAAGGTGATCGTCCCGGTGATCTATGGGCCGCGCATCGTCGCGAACTATATCGGCTTCCGTATCCATGTGGTGAAGCCGGGCGACACGCTGTCGAAGATTTCCGAGCAGCACTATGGCAGCACGACCCAGTTCCAGCGCATCGTGCGCGCCAACCCGCTGGTGATCGACAATCCGAATCTCATCTTCCCCGGCCAGCAGCTGAAAGTGCCGATCGGCGCGTGAGAGATTTGCCTGCGGCGGATGGAACCTCGCCGGCCCCTCGGGCGAGCTCGTCAGGACTCGCTAATGAAGCGCTTGTAGATCCAGCCCTTCTTGCCGTCGAACACGACCTCGCACCACGCCTTGCAGTCGAGGACGCTGACCGACGCCTTGGCCGGAACCACGGCGACGACCTTGGACTCGTCGTTCGGGCCGGAGCGCAGGTTGACATATTTGGTCACGCGCGCCTCGCGGCCGGCGGCCTCTTCCGCTTCGCCGGCTTCCTCCGCGCGAGGCTCGGGGAACGGAGCGGAGGCGGGGAGGGGAACCGTGGCGATTGCCGCCGTCGCGGTCTCGTCGGTTGCGTCGCTGTTTTCCGACGCGGAGGCGTCGAACCGGCGTTCGGCTGCGTCGCCTTGTCCGGCATAGGCCATTGTTGGCGTGGATGACGGCGTTTCTCCCTGGCCGGGGAATTTCGGCGCGGACTTCGCGGCGCGCTGCGCGGGTGCGGCGGCTTTCAGGCCGGCAGGCGCGGCCTTGGCTCCAACGGCGTCGCGCTGAAGCGGCGCGGCAGGTTTTGACGCGACCTTCGCCGCCGCCAGCGCTGCCTCGGCCTTATCGGCCGCGGCAACCCGGACGGCTTCGCGCGCGACGGCGGGCGCTTCCGCCGCGGCGCGCATCACGGCGCGTTCGGCAAGGTGGTCGACGAACATCGCGCTCAAAGTGCCGGCCGCGACCACTGAGGACACGGCGGCGGCGATGCCCGCCATTCTGCGGGCTTTGCGCCAATCCATGCGCACCCGAAACGGCCGTTTCGGTACGCCGGCGGCGCCGAGTTTACGGAATTTTTTCACACTGAAACCCTCTACGCAGTCCCCTGCCTGCCGAATCATGACCTGCAAATGTGGCCAGTTCGAGTCAGAATTGTGCGTATCCCCTTGAAAGGGTGCGGTGTTTCGGCGCGAAGGCGCGGCCTGAGAATCGGAATTGATACGGTGGGGTCTCAGCTTGAATTTGGGATTAGGGCCGACCCATTGCGGATATTAACATCCCAAGAATAGGCGCGAACTAACCGGCCATAGAAAAGATGGCGCGAGACTGTGCGGTAGCAAACGGACTGGCAAGTTCCGGCTGACCATTCGCCAGTCGATAGGGGAAGAATACAGTTACAGCGTAACCGTCCTGATGTTCCAGTTCGGCCGCTATGGCGTCGGTCGGTTCAGTCGCAGTCGGAGGTGTCACGCGCACGTCATAGACGAGTGCCGTGGCGACATACTCGCCGCTATTTGCGCCTTGACGAAGCCCGCTCGCGAGCAACTCGATTATCTCCGTGGATGGAGGGTGCTCCCGACCATCATGGCCGCCAACGGAAACCACTTCACCTGACGGGCTCAGGGCTCCAGCCAACGGGAAAAACTCACCGTGCTCTGCAAGCATTTTTTCGGCGAAAGGGAGAACCGCATCTAGGAGAATCTGTGCCTGAGTCTTGCCATCAGTCATGGACTCTACAATTCCCCACCCGTTCGTCCGACCTTATCGCGCTTCCGCCACCTTTAGCAGAATGAAAACACTGCCTTTTTTGGATACACGATGCGCGTCCTTTTGCACGCCCGAAAAGGCTGGCGGTGCTCCCGGGCGCAGCTGTTCAGCGTTCGGCCAGCGCTGGTTCGCCCTTCGTCTCGCGGATCAGATTGGCGAAGCGCCGGAACAGATAGTGCGAATCCTGCGGGCCGGGCGAGGCCTCGGGGTGGTGCTGCACCGAGAATACCGGCTTGCCGGTGAGCGAGATGCCGCAATTGGAGCCGTCGAACAGCGAGACATGGGTCTCCTCCACGCCTTCGGGCAGCGACTTCGAATCGACCGAGAAGCCGTGGTTCATCGATACGATCTCCACCTTGCCGGTGGTGTGATCCTTCACCGGGTGGTTGGCGCCGTGATGGCCCTGATGCATCTTTTCGGTCGTGCCGCCGAGCGCCAGCGCCAGCATCTGGTGGCCGAGGCAGATGCCGAACACCGGCAGTTCGGTCTTCAGCAGATCCTTGATCACCGGCACGGCGTATTCGCCGGTGGCGGCCGGGTCGCCGGGACCATTGGAGAGGAAGACGCCGTCCGGCTTCATAGCGAGGATCTCGTCGGCGCCGGTCCTGGCCGGCACCACCGTGACCTTGGCGCCGAGGCCGGCAAGCAGCCTCAGAATATTGCGCTTGATGCCGTAGTCTATGGCGACGACGTGCATCGAGGGCTCGTCCTGCTCGCCATAGCCTTCATCCCACACCCACGGGGTTTCCCGCCAGACCGACGACTGGCCGGAGGTGACCTCCTTCGCCAGATCGAGACCGACTAGGCCGGACCAGGCCTTCGCCTTGGCCTTCAGATTGTCGATGTCGAACCTGCCGTCGGGCGCATGCGCTATTACCGCGTTGGGCGCGCCCTTCTCGCGGATGAGCGCCGTGAGCGCCCGCGTGTCGACGCCCGAAATGGCGATGACGCCGCGCCGCTTCAGCCACTGGTCGAGATGGACCGAGGCGCGGTAGTTCGAGGGGTTGGTGACGTCGGCCTTGAACACGGCGCCGACAGCGCCGGCGCGGGCTGCCGGGTTCAGGTCCTCGATGTCCTCGTCATTGGCGCCGATATTGCCGATATGCGGGAAGGTGAAGGTGACGATCTGGCCGGCATAGGACGGGTCGGTGAGGATTTCCTGATAGCCGGTCAGCGCGGTGTTGAAGCACACTTCGGCGACAGCGCTGCCCGTCGCGCCGAGCCCGCGCCCCTCGATGACGGTGCCATCGGCGAGCACCAGAAGGGCGGTCGGCGTTTCGGTTGCCCAGGGGGCGGTGGCGGTGGCCATGGCGATGCTCCGTGTCGATCGGGTCAGGCGCGCTACGCCCTTGAAAAACGGCCCGCAAAAGGCCATATGGCGCAACGAAAAGCACGGGAAGCCGCGGTTTTGGCAAACCCCCGTGCAAAACAAAACAGTTCATGCAAGGCGCGGACAATAAGCGAAGCAGCCCGACCGGTCAATGATCGTGGACGCGGTGAAGCCAAATAATTTCCTTTGGAAAACAGGAACTTGGCAGTTCACATTGCGTTTGCGTTGATCGGTCGCGGGCGTTATTGTCGTTCGCCGTACAAGGAGATTCCGCCATGCGCGAGCAAATCGCCCAGGCACTCAAATCGTCGCAGAAAGCTCAGGACAAGCGCTCGACCTCGACGCTGCGCCTGATCAATGCGGCAATCCAGGATCGCGACATCGCCAATCGCGGCGCGGGCAAGGACCCCGTCAGCGATGAGGAGATCATGCAGATCCTGGCCAAGATGGTTAAGCAGCGTGAGGAATCGGCCAAGGCCTTCGAAGAAGGCAACAGGCTGGAACTCGCGGCGCAGGAGCGTGACGAGATCGCGATCATCCGCGGCTTCATGCCTAAGCAGCTCGGCGAGGACGACGTGAAGCAAGCCTGCCAGCAGGTCATTCACGAGGTCGGCGCCGACGGCCTGCGCGACATGGGCCGCTGCATGAACGCGCTCAAGGAAAAGTTTCCGGGCAAAATGGACTTCGGCAAGGCCAGCGGCATCGTCAAGACGATGCTGCAGTAGGCTTTCCTGGATCGCCGGTGGCGTAACGGGAAAGCTGACTTTCAGAAGTATGATCACTTCAGGGAGGCTGAGAAGCGACTCTCGCTCTCAGCCTCATTTTCTCGATCAAAAGCTGCTTCCGCCCTCTGGGTGCGGCGACAAGGCCGGGGAGCTTCTGGCGCAATGCGGTCACTGGTTTATGTAGCCGTGAACGGCCGTTTCTGGCACGCTGACCGCAGGGCGTGGTTATGTCCTCCGTCTCATGGCGGCACTTGGACGGTGATTTTGATCGACGAGTAATAGGCGGCGACGTTCGCGATATCGTCATCGCTCAAGCCCTTGGTCACGACAGTCATCTGCTCATTCTTTCGCTCGCCTGCCTTGAAGGCCGTCAACGCCTTGACGAGATATGGCTCCTTCTGCCCGGCGATGTTCGGCGCATCGGGCACTTTGGCGAGGCCGTCCTTGCCATGGCAGACTTGGCACTTCAGCATCACCTTTTTGCCCAAGGCGGCATCACCTCCCGCCTCGGCAGACGTCGAACAGGCAACGAGCACAGCCAGACTTACGATCAAAGCCCGCACACCGACCTCCTATCCATAGGGTGTGAGCCATTATCCATAGGGTGTGAGCCATGCGGCAGTAGAAGTCGCCGCATGGCGAAGTCTTTCAATCGCCGTAGGAAATCCGCCAGACCGCTCCGGCCAGATCGTCCGACACCAGCAGCGAACCGTCATTGAGCATCTGAACATCAACCGGACGGCCGAGATACTCGCCATTCTCGTTCAGCCAGCCTTCAGCGAACACTTCGGTCTTGTCCGCGGTGCCGTCCGCTTTCAGCGAAGTGAACAGCACCCGCGCGCCAACGGGCTCGATGCGGTTCCATGAGCCGTGCTGGGTCGAGAAGATGCCGCCCCGGTATTTTTCGGGGAACTGCTTGCCGGTATAGAACGACAGGCCGAGATCGGCCGCATGAGCGTCCTGCTCGACCTCCGGGAAGATTACGCCTTCGGGCACTGTGGCGTCCTTGTACTCAAGAGTTCGAGTCTTGCCGCCGCCATACCAGGGGAAGCCAAAATTCTGGTCCGGCCCGGTGACCCGGTTCATTTCGCCCGGAGGAATGGTGTCGCCCATGCCGTCGACCTGATTGTCATTCACCCAAAGTGTCTTGTCCTTTGGATTGAAATCGAGGCCGAGGGGGTTGCGCATTCCGCGCGAATAAATTTTGCGGTCGGTACCGTCCTGTTTCATGCTGACGATGCCGCCGATGCCCAGTTTTTCGAATTCCGGGAGTATTTCGGGCGCTGGCACGTTGAAGGGCTGGCCGATCGTAATATAGATGCGGCCATCAGGTCCGATGCGGCAGGTTCGGGCCGTGTGATTGAAGCTCTCATCAGATGCGGGTATCAATTCACCCTGCTTCACGATTTCGAAGGCCGCGACATCCGGACCCTCATAGAAAAACTCGGCGGCCGGGAACCACAATACGCGGTTCTGCTCGGCGAGATAGAGATGGCCGTCTCTGGAGAAGCAGACGCCGTTCGGGACTGCCATTTTGATCGAAGGCGCGAAAACCTTCACATCGTCGGCGACGCGATCCTTGTTGCGGTCGGTCATCGAATAGACCAGTTGTTTGCGGGTGCCGACAAACGTCACCACACCTTGTGGTCCCACAGCCATATGGCGCGCATCCGGAACGATTGCGTAGAGACCGATCTTGAAGCCATCCGGGACTTTGATTTTCGCTGCGATGGCCTTGAGGGCTTCGGCGTTTTCCCCAGTCTGCGGGATCGGCTCCATCATCGGTGTGCCGGTGGTTTTGAAGCCGCCAAGTTTCTCGAGATTGGTGTCCTGCGCAAAGGCGGACGTTACGCAAAAGGCGGCAGCGCATGACAAAACGAAAGCGAGTTTTTTGATCACGATTTCCTCCCACATGGCCCGTTTGCGGCATCTGCGGTAGCCAGATACAACGTCACGGGCGGTTGCTTTTGGTTCGAGATTTCCAGCGCCGGGCATGTTCGCTCAGTCTGACGCAAGGCTGACAGCGTTGCATAAATCACTCTACCTGACAATCATCTGGGATAGCGATTGGTTTGCTGCCGAGGTGGCGTGGTCGAGCAGTTCCCGCGCCGGGTCGGCGGCACCGCCGCCGATCCGCGTGACCTCGCGCCGACCGCGCGAGTGGCAAGTGGGCCCTGGCTGGTGATTTAAGCGGCCTTGCTCCTGTTCCGGTCCCGAAATTACCCGGAACGATCGCCCGGCAGGGGCGTTGGCAGGTTGCCGCGGGGGGCCAAGACAACAGCGAGCAGACCGATGCAAATCCCTCTCGAAATCGCCTTCCACAGAATAGATAAATCCGACGCCGCCGAAAGCGAGATCCGCGCCCGCGTGGAAAAGCTGGAGAAGCTCTATGGCGGGCTGGTGGGCTGCCGCGTTCGCGTCGACCAGCGCGCCGACAAGAACCGGACGCCGCCGGTGGTCCGCATCGAGATGAGCGTGCCCGGCCACAAGGATCTGGTGGTCGCCTACGAACCGGAGCGCCTGCTGCAGAAATTCCAGAACCCGGACCTGCGCAACGCCATTTCCGATGCATTCGACGCCGCCGAGCGGCAGATCGTCGACTTCAAGCGGCAGCGCGAGGGCGGCGCGACCGCGGATTATCATGACGGGACGAACCAGTTCCTCGGCCAAATTGCCGAGATGCATCCGGAAGAGGACCATGGCTTCCTGATGACCAAGGAAGGCGGGCTGCTCTACTTCCACCGCAACAGCCTGCTCAATGGCGATTTCGACAAGCTGAAGCGCGGCGATGAGGTCCACTACGTCGAGGATATGGGCGATACCGGGCCGACCGCCGCCAAGGTGCGCCCGGTGGAAACGCCCGAATCGTAATCGATTTTTGGGAACCATGGCCGTTCGGCCCTGTTTTTCAGGCACACCGCCAAGCGCAGGAAAACAGGAGGTAGCGATGAGCGCCACCGGATTGGACGTATTCGACAAGACGCTGCAGACCACGAATATCTGGCTCGACGAGATCATGGAAGAGATGGGTCCCGACCGCCAGCTTGCATGGCATATGCTCGGCTCAGTCCTCCGGGCCGTCCGGGACAGGGTACAACCCGACCTTGCGGCGCATCTGGGCTCGCAATTGCCGCTGCTCGTGCGCGGCGCCTATTTCGACCGCTACAAGCCGTCGGCGACGCCCGACAAGATCCGCTCGCTCGACGAGTTCCTCGGCAAGATCAAGGAGGACATGCAGTTCACCCGGCCGGTGGATTCTGGGGATGCGCTGCGCGTCGTCTGCCGGGTGCTGGCCAAGCATGTCGGGGAAGGGCAGGCCACCAAGATATTCGAGGCCCTGCCCGCGGAAATCAGGCGGGTCGCCGAACCACGCGAGAATGTGCACTGACAGCGCGGCCTCGCCTCATAACTCAGCCGGCGGCAGCGGCTTGCGGGCTGGGCCGTGGATGACGGAACCGTCGGCGGCGAAGATCGAGCCGTGACAGGGACAATCCCAGGTGCGCTCGGCGGTGTTCCAGGTCACCGTGCAGCCCTTGTGGGTGCAGGTCGCCGAAACGGCGTGAAGCTCGCCGCCGTCGCCGCGCCAGGCGGCGATCTTCTCTTCGCCCCTGACGATCACGCCGCCCTTGCCGGGCGCGATATCGTCGAGGCTCTTCACGATCGACTGGCTGTCGCCGCTCTTGTGGAAATCTTCGGGATATGGCCGCGCCGGGTCGTATAGTTTCTGCCAGGGACTGGACCCACGGCGGATCATCTCCGCGATCATCATGCCGGCCGCCGTGCCGTTGCTGATGCCCCAGGCGTTGAAGCCTGTCGCGATGTGGAAACCGGGGGCCTTTTCAGGGTCTGGCGTGCCGGCATAGGCGACGCGATCGGACGTGTCGTAATCCTCGTTGCACCAGCGCCAGACGGCATCGCCGACCGGCAGGTTCGCTCTCGCCCAATTGTCCAGTTCGACGAAGCGCTGCGCCACGTCGCCATCCTGGCCGGTGTTGAATTTCGGGCCGAGCGCCACGAGAAGCGGGCCTTCGGCGTCGCGGCCCATCCGCAGCGACCGCGTCGGGTCGTCGATTCCGATGAACATGCCGTCGACGGCCAGCGGATCGTCCACGCGAAAGGCCATGGCGACATGGCTGCGCGGCTGGGTGCGGTGGGCCATGCCGACGGGGCTCTTGATGGTCATGTTGGTGGCCACGACCACATGTTCGGCATGCACCGTGCCACCGTCGGTAACCGCGCGCCAGCGGCTCGCCTCACCGATCTGGCGCACGCGACTCCGCTCGAAGATGCGGCCGCCACGAGCGATGACGGCCTCGGCCAGGCCGGTCAGGTACATGGCCGGATTGAACTGCGCCTGGTCAGGAAAGAGGAGCGCGCCGGCGGTGTCGAAGGGGAGCGGCGCGCGGTCGAGAACATCGGCCTCCAGTCCCAAACGGCGGGCGGCCTCGGCCTCCGCCTCGATCTCGCCGCGTCGCGCTGGGCTATGTGTATAGGTATAGGCAGGCTTCCCTTCCAGATCGCAAGCAATGTCAAAGGCGAGCGCCCATTCCCGGACCTGGCCAGCGCCGGCGTGATTGGCGTCGGTATAGCTCTGCGCGAGATCGATGCCGAGCGCATCTATCAGATGGCGATAGATCAGTGCGTGCTGCGTCGTGATCTTGGCGGTCGAGCGACCGGTCACCTGGCCGCCGACGCGAAGCCCTTCCAGCACCACGACCTCGCGTCCCTCCTCGCAGAGGCGGAGCGCTGTCGTGAGGCCGACAATGCCGGCGCCGACCACTACCGTTTCGGCGTGAATGGAACCTTCGAGCGCGGGATAATCGGTAGGGCGCGCCGTCGCCGTCCAGCAGCTTCCGGACTTGCCCGGGAGCTCGATCATGATGCCGCCCGGCTGCGCGCCTCGCCCTCGCGCGTCGCCTGTTCGATATCGTTGTCCGACAGCACGCGGATGTCCGGGTCGGCGGAATTTCCGGCAGCGGGCGTGAACCGGAGCTTTTCCATGTAAGGCGTAGGCTTCTTGCGCCGAAAATCCGCGAACTCCTTGGCGTAATAGTCCCGCGCCTGCTGCACGGATTTTGCGCCGGTCACGATGTCGTGCATCAGGTTGAGCGCGAGGAAATTCGCCTGCTCGTCATGACATCGGGCGGACACTTCGCCAGCAGTGCGCTCGACGATGACGCTGCCGTCGAATTCGGCGAGCTCGTCGAATTTTTCCGGCGACACCCGGTAATCAATGACCGATTCCACGGAATCATTGTGCGGCGCAGGAAAATTGTGCTCGTAGAACGCCCTGGAAGCGACGATCCGCTTCCAGGGACCCGGTCTGTGCCAGGTCAGCTGAGTCTCGGTGATCTCGTCGGGCTCGCCGTACTTTTCGATGACGAGCTGGGCGGCCTCGCGGGATTCCTCGGGCCAGTCTTCTACATATTGCGGCGGTTGGTTTGCGAGCATGGGACGTCTCCCTGAACTGCCGGACCAACTGCGGCGGCTCCGGAATGTTCCGCGCTCAACCCTCAGCCTTTTCGCCTTCCGGCGTAACCAGATACCATTCGGCGCCGAATTCCTCGATGTCATGGCCTTTCGTGTCGCCGGGCGCCTGGTCGTCGACAAAGTAATAGAGCGGCCAGCCATTGTAGGTGACCATCATCTTGCCGTCGTGCTCGACCGTGCCGAGCTTGCCCGCGTCGGCCATGTCGCCGGCCTGCGGCTCGCCCTCGGAATAGAAAGGCGGCCAGCGCTCCAGGCACGCGTCCCTACAGGAAATTTGCGCCTTCGCGTCGCCTTCGGCCCTGGTGTCGGATTCGAACAGGTAGAGCGACCGCCCGTCGGCATCGGTGAGATATCTGCCGTGTTCCGCGCTTTCAGCGACTTTGACGGTGGCGGCGTCCTGGGCAAGCGCCGGAGCGGCTGCAAGGAGCATCCCGGCAAGCATGGCAATCGTGCTGGGGTGATGGGTCATGACTTTCTCCTGACGAAGGGGTTTATCTATGACAAACGACCGCGTGGCCGGATTGTTTCCCTGAGGAGAGGCTATCCGGCGGCATCGCCTTCCGCATTGGCGGAGAGAAACACGCCCGGAAAATGCGACGTGCAGGCCATCACCCAGGTGATCGCCTCGCGGTCGTATTCGTCGCCGGAGCGCCAGTCCTCGAAGAAGGCGTTTAGCCGCTCGACAAGCTCCGGCCAGATGCCGGCGGCCTGCAGGCCGAGCGAGACGCCGTAATTGGTGAAGGCGATCTTGGTGGCGCGCAGCCAGGGCGCGCGGCAGAAATAGCCCGGCGGGTCGACCCACATCGTGTCGAGCGTGCGCAGCGATCGCTCCGTCTGCTCCTTGGCCCACATTTCTTCGGGAAAGAAGTGGGCGAGCCACAGCATCATGCCGAGGCCGAGATCCTGCTCGATTTCCAGCGCGCGCCAGTCCCGCTCCATCAGCGCCTTCATCTCGGCGATCTCCGGCGCGAGCGCTTCCTCGTCGAGCATGCGATAGGAGACATAGCCGTCATAGGCATCCATCGCGCCCAGCCCGTAACCGGGGTAGGGCGCGCTCAAATCCTCAGCCATTTTCCAGATCACGCCGCGACCGGGGACCACGAATGCCGGGTGGATCTCGCGCGCGAGTGCTATGCCGCGCTGCCGGTATTCGGGCTTGATGTCGCCGAGCCGCGCCAGGGCGAACAGCCACATTGCGAGATAGTGGAAGTACTGACCGTCGCGGTCCGCCGCCTCGCCGATGCGCAGGCCGCGCGGCCGGCCGAGCACGCGTTCGACATCGGCCACCAGCCGCTCCGCCTCGGCGAGCCAGCGCTCCACGCCGAGTTCGCGGTAGAGCGAGACGTAGAGAACAACGCCGAAGGCGTCGGTCCAGAGATAGCGCAGGCCGTTCGGCCAGATCCGTTCGGCTTGCATCCAGTCGAGCTTGGCGAGGACGTAGTCGACGTCGCGCAGCATCGGACTACAGCCCGAACGGATAAGTATCGGGAACGCCGGGTCTGGCGTGCTCCGGCCCGAGCGGCGTCACCGCCTGGGTCTCGTCGAACCAGACATAGGCGTCGAACTGCTGCGGCAGCGAGGCGTCGGCATAGTGGCTCATCAGCTCGGAATCGGGCCTGTAGATAACGCCGATAAACCGCTCCAGCCGCGGCTCCAGAAGGCGGCGGCGCAACACTTCGTCACGGCCGAGATCGAGCAGGAAGCGCGCCACGCCGGCATCGTGGCACAGCCGCTCGTAGCTGTCGCGGTGCGACGGCCGGACTCGCTTGATCTCCATGTCGCCGTCCCAGTCGGTCGCGGCCGCCACGGTGCCGGTGTGCGTGCCGAAGCCGATCAGCGCCGCTTCGTCGCCGAAACGCTCGCGGCAGAGCTGGCCGATGTTCAGTTCGTCACGCATCGCGCCCATATCGGTGTAGCGGGCGTCGCCGATATGGGAGTTGTGCGCCCAGACAACAGCCCTGGACTGCGGCCCGCGCGCTTCCAGCAAGTGCTCCAGCGTCTCGAACATGTGGGTGTCGCGCAAATTCCAGGATTCCGCGCCGCCGTAATACATGATGCGGTAGTAGCGCTCGGCCGAGGCGATCAGACGCGCATTCTGCGCAGCGTCGAGGAAGCTCTCGCCGTCCTGCAACGTATATTCGAGCCGGCTCGCCAGAAGGTCACGGCACTGGTCGATGACCGCCTGCTCGCATTTGCGGTATCCGGCGGTCAGCACGGCGCGCCCGTAGGTGGACGGCTCCCTCTGCCATGGCGTGAGGCAGCCGTAGCGCTCCCGGGCGACAGAAGCGGCTTCCGGATCGACCTTGTCGAGATAGGCCAGCACCGCGGCAATCGAGCCGCGCATATTGTAGATGTCCAGGCCGTAGAAGCCAGCCTGGCGCTCAGGGTCGGCCACCCCCTCATTGTGCTGGCGCATCCAGTCGGTGAAGGTTGCGACATCGGTGTTGCGCCACATCCAGGTGGGAAAACGCTGGAAGGGGAGTTCGGCGCGTTCCCTGGCCGGCCGGTGGCGCACATAGCCGTCCACGGCGGCGGCGTCGGGCCAGTCGGCCTCGACGGCGACGATGGTGAAGCCGTGCTCCTCGATCAGCCGGCGGGTGATGGCCGCCCGCGCGCGATAGAACTCGGAGGTGCCGTGGCTTGCCTCGCCGAGCAGTACGACGCGGCGGTCGGCGAAGCGGTCGAAAAGCCGACCGAAAGCCGGGTCGTCGAAGCCGGGCAGGCGTTCGGCGGCAGCTGCGATCATCTCCGGCAGGCTGCGTCCGGCCGTATGGCCGGGCAGATGGTTGCTGGCGGAGCGGCTGCCGTCCTCCGCCCAGCCCTGTTCGCCGACCAGCGGCACGAACATCACCGCGCCAAGATCCTCTTCCTCGAAGGTCGTGCCGCCGGTGCGGGTGATCTTCAGCAGGCGCTGGTTGCGCGGTTCCTCGCCGACCGGAATGATCAGCCTGCCGCCGACATCGAGCTGGTCCTTCAGCGCTTGCGGCGTCGAGGGGCCGGCGGCGGCGACCAGTATGGCGTCGAAGGGCGCGGCGTCGGGCCAGCCCTTGCTGCCGTCGCCGACCCGCAATTCGATGTTGGCGTAGCCCAGCCTGTCGAACCGCTGCCTCGCGGCTTCGGCCAGGGCCGCATGCCGCTCGATTGCATGGACCCGTTTCGCAATGCGGCTCATCACGGCTGCGGCGTAGCCGGAGCCGGCGCCCACTTCGAGCACCTTGTCGCCAGGCTTGACCTCAGCGGCCTCGATCATCAGCGCGACGATGTAAGGCTGGGAGATGGTCTGGCCTTCGCCGATCGGCAGCGCGCCATCCTCATAGGCGAATTCCTCGAAACCGGGTTCGACGAACTTTTCGCGCGGCACCTCGCGCATGGCGTCCAGCACATTGCGGTCGCGCACGCCGCGACGGGCTATATGGACGTCGACCATGCGGTCGCGCGCCTTCGACAGGTCAAGCATGGCTGCCTCCAAATGTTACGAGCGTCCGGTCATCATCGAGCTAAGCGGCTCGTGGCTGACATTCTGGGTCTCAAAGAGAACATCGGCGGCGTTCGGCATGACAGAATCCCTTCGTGGGTGACGACACGGGAGGCTGTGCACGAGCGGGTTTGCGATCGATCGCCGCCGCTGATCGCCATCAGATTTGAATGCGGAAACGGGCGAGAGGTTCACAAAAAGAGAGAATAACCGGCAATGGGCCAGATTCCGGCGGCAGCGGGCGAAATCGCCCGGCGCTATCGTCGGAACGCTTTTGCGACCCAGCGGTTTTTGCGGGAACAATGGAGGCGCAGATGCCCGATCGCGAAAAACCGATTTCGAACAAGCGTGCCAGCGGCAGCGACAAGGCCGTTCATCCGAGCAAGGAGGGCGGCAGCCAGCAGCAGAAGGCGCAGGAATGGCGCGGCGGCTCCAAGGCCTCCAAGGGCAAGATCACGCCGGCCGATAAGCGCAACGAGAATTCGAGCGCCAAGGGCCGCTGATCCTTGGCCCGCATTAGCTTGCCTTGAGGCGCGAGCCGCTGAGCAGCCCCTGTTCCTCAAGCACGGGATAGGCCATCGAGGCCAGCAGCGAGTTGATCTGCTTCAGATCGCGAATGGTGTCGAGATGAATCGAACTGGTCTCGACGCTCTTTGCCGTACCTTCGCGCAGCCGTTCGAAATGGCTCTGGCTGGAGCGCTTTTCGAGATCACGCAGCCGGTCCTTCTCCTGCACCAGCTGCCGCGCGGTCTCGGGGTCGCGCGACACCAGCACGTTGAAGGCCAGCTTGGCGTTGGCCACAACCGATGTGTGAAAGGCCCTCAGTTCGCGCCATCCCTGGTCGGTGAATTCCAGCCCGCGGTCGAACTTCTTCTGCACATGGACCAGCATGTTGCGCACGATGATGTCGCCGACCTGCTCGAGCTTGACGCAAGCGCCGATCAGTTCCTGACAGCGCAGCGCGTCGGCTTCGGAGAGCGTGCGGCTGGTGACCTTGGCCAGATATAGCTTGATCGCGGCATGCTTGCGGTCGACGCGGTCGTCGAGGGCAGACAGGGCGTCGATCTTGTCCTGGTCGGCCTGGACGTAGAGCTCGATGATGCGCTGGAGCATGATCTCCACGGTCTCGCAGACCCGCACCACCTCCCGGGTGGCGTTGGCGAGCGCCTGCGAGGGGGTATCGAGCGCGGCCTCGTCGAGGGCGCTGAGCTCCGCGGCGGCGAGTGATTCCGGCTTGGCTTCCGGCGCGCTGAACACAATGATCCGCCCGGCCAGGCGATGGACAAGGCCGGCAAGCGGAATGCCGAGCAGCGCCAGCATCAGATTGAAGGCGATGTGGCCGTGGATCATCTGCTCGGGCGCGGAAGCGCCTAGCCAGGCGAGCGGCGGAGCAACGAAGATCAGTACAAGGAGTGCGGCGAGCGCGCCCGTACCGCGCATCAGGAGATTGCCGAGCGGCACGATCCTGGCCTTCGGGATCGCCGCCCGCGACAGCATCACGGCGATGACGCCGCCGCCGAGATTGGCGCCCAGCACCAGCACGAGCCCGAGTTCCACCGGCACCAGGCCGCGCGAGGCGAGCGCCACGACCAGCAGGATCGCGGCGACGCTGGAATGGAACAACCAGGTCATGACGGCTGCGAGCAGGAAGGCCGTCACCGGATCGCCCGACAGATAATTGACCACGACCGGCAGGATCTGGCTTTCGCGCAGCGGCTCGGAGGCTTCGCCGATCATGCGCAGCGACAGAATCAGGAGGCCAATGCCGACCAGGATGCGGCCGAACTGGCGCCAGTCACGGCGCTCGGTGGCCATGAACATGGCTGTGCCGGCGGCGAGGCAGAGCGGCACCAAAAGCGACAGGTCGAAGCTCAGCAGCTTGACCACCAGCGCCGAGCCGACATCGGCGCCTAGCACGGCGAGCAGGCCGGAGGTGCCGCCCACGATGCCCGCGCCGCTGAACGAGCCGACCAGCAGGGCGACCGCGGTGGCGCTCTGCAGGCAGATGGCGAGTGCTGCGCCGGCGAGGATCGCCAGCACCGGATTGCGCAGAACGGAGCGCAGGCGATGGCGCAGCACGTCGCCATAGGCGCGCTCGACGCCGGTGCGCACCATGCGGGTGGCAAACAGCAGCAGCGCCACCGCGCCGGCCAGATGCAGAAGCACGACTGAGCCGCTCATGCCGGTCGCCCGGAAGCGTATTTGTGGCGGAAATTCAGGCGCAAGATCATCTCATCCAATCGGCGAATCGCGGCATTGTTCCGCGACCCGCGAAGCTTAGCCGGTTAATGTAATCCGCGTCCATTGCGCCAGGCTGTCCTGACGTCGACGCGGCGTGGCCACAGCGCCTCCACTGCAGACTGCGCAAACGGAGCAAACGTTTTAAAGTACTGCTCCCGAGTAGAGCATGTATATTAGCGTTTCCTCATAAGTACCAGATATCATTACGGAAATGTAATTCATTCGTTCAGTTTCGGTTCATGCGGATGCCGGTACTTCCTTTGGCATTGATAACCAAGGAGTATCGTAATGAAACGCTTTATCCTCTCCGCCGTTGCTCTTTCCATGCTCGCTCTTCCGGCCGTCGAGGCTCAGGCGGCGCCGAAGCACGGGCCGCAAGTCATCGAGCGATATGACGGTTCCGCCCACTGGAACAGGAAGTCCAACCGCCACATCGAAAAGCGTGTCATGAAAAAGAAAGTGGTGGCGAAGCGCTGGGCGCGCGGAAAGCACGTGCCGGCCTGGCAGCGGAAGCAGGTCGTTCGCGACTACGGTCGCTATGGATTGCGGCGTCCGGCCTACGGTCAGCAGTGGATCAGGGTGGGCAACGATTACCTGTTGATCAGCATCGCCTCCGGCTTCATCGCGGGGATGATTGCCGCCCACTAAATTTGAGCATTCTGAATGCACTGGATACAGAAGGCGGCGCTCGCGCACCGCCTTTTTGCATTTCAGATGCGGCGAGGTACGGGCTATCCCGGCGCGGGCAGTGGCAGCCTGGCCCCGCTGCGCCGCTCCGATATATAGGACGCGAAGGCCACGGCGGTCGCCACGATCATGGCCAGCACGCCGAGGAGAGGAAGGCCGCGATAGCCCATGCCGCCCGCGAGCAGCATGGAGCCGACCGAGGCGGCGAGCGCGATGCCGATGTTGAAGCCAGCCGGGATCAGCGAGGAGGCCAGGTTGGGCGCATCGGCCGTCCAGCCGAGGATGCGGGTCTGGATCGGCGTGCCGATGGCGAAGTTGATGCCTCCCCACAGGGTAATGACTGCGACCATGGGGAGCGGGTAGGGGCTGACGAGGTACATCACGGCGAGCACGAAGCCCTGCAGCGCGAACATCACGATGAGAGAAGGCATCAGCTTCCACCCGGCCAGCCTGCCGCCGATGAAGACCCCCGCCGTGGCGCCGACGCCGTTGAGCAGCAGCACCCAGGGGATCATGTCGGCGTTGATGCCGGTGACCTCGCGCAGCATGGGCGCGATATAGGTGAAGGGCACGAACTGGCCGATCATCAGCATCAGCATGAGGATCAGCGAGGTCCAGACCTGCTGGCGGCCGAGCACCTGTACCTCGCGCAGAAAGCCAGCCGGCGGGGCCGCCCGGCCGTTCGCCCGCGGGAGCAGCGCGATCATGGCGGCGACGGCGAGCAATCCAAGCGCGAACATTGCCCAGAAGGTCGCGCGCCAGCCGAACAGATTACCGATAGCCGCACCGGCCGGCACGCCGACGATGTTGGAGACAGTCAGGCCAGCCAGGATGAGCGCGACGGCCATGCCGCGCCGTTCCTCCTTCACGAGGCCGACGGCGACCACCATTGCCACACCGAAATAGGCGCCGTGTGCGACCGCCACCGCGACGCGGACGAGCAGCATTTCGGCAAAGCCCGGCGCCAGGGCGCAGGCGAGCTGGCCCAGCGTGAAGGCGACGGCGAGGCCGATCAGAAGCGCCCTGCGGGAGAGGCGCGCCGTAGCGATGGTGAGAAGCGGACCGCCGAGCGCGATGCCGAGTGCGTAGCCGGAAACAAGATAGCCGGCCGTCGGAATGGACACGTCGAGGCCTTCGGCCACCTGCGGCAGCACGCCGGCAATGACGAACTCGGTCGTGCCGAAGGCGAAGGCGGCGATGAAAAGGGCAACCAGGGGCAGGGACATGGCGGACACGCAGCTTGAGGTAGAGGCCTCAAACCATGCGTGACTGGTTTCATGCAAGCCAGATTTTGTGAGGCCGATTTCAGCTTTTCTTCATTTCCCGCATCGAGGGGCGCCCTGTGAATCTCGGGTACGCCGGAAATGCCTATTAGCGCCGGATGCCAAGGGCGCTTATATGATGGGCAGAGAGAACCACATCCCATGCGCTTTCCGCCCTCCTTCCTCGACGAGATACGTGATCGTGTGCCGATTTCATCGGTCATCGGCCAGCGCGTCTCGTGGGACCGCAGGAAGACGAACGCGGCGCGCGGCGATTACTGGGCCTGCTGTCCGTTCCACGGCGAAAAGTCGCCGAGCTTCCACTGCGAGGACAAGAAGGGCCGCTACCATTGCTTTGGCTGCGGGGTTTCGGGCGACCATTTCAAGTTCCTTACCGAGTTGGACGGGATGGGCTTTCCCGAAGCGGTCGAAAAGATCGCCGATCTGGCCGGCGTGCCGATGCCCGCGCGCGACGAGGCGGCGGAACGGCGCGAGAAGCAGCGCGCCAGCCTGACCGACGTCATGGAGATGGCGACGGCCTTCTTCCAGGAGCGACTGCAATCGTCGGACGGCGCCAAAGCCCGCGCGTATCTGCGCGAGCGCGGCCTGACGCCGGCCACCCAGCAGGCATTCCGCCTCGGCTACGCACCCGACAGCCGCAACGCGCTCAAGGAATTCCTGGCCGGCAAAGGCGTCGAGAAGGCGCAGATGGAGGCCTGCGGGCTGACTGTGTTCGAGGATGTTCCCGTCTCCTACGACCGCTTCCGCGACCGCATCATGTTTCCGATCGAGGATTCTCGCGGCAAGGTCATCGCCTTCGGCGGGCGGGCGCTGTCGCCGGAGATCTCGGCCAAGTACCTGAACTCGCCTGACACCGAGCTCTTCCACAAGGGCAATGTGCTCTACAATTTCGCCCGCGCCCGCAAGGGCATGGGCAAGGACGGCACGGTGATAGCCGTCGAAGGCTATATGGACGTGATCGCGCTCGCGCAGGCCGGCTTCGACAACGCCGTCGCCCCGCTTGGCACCGCGCTTACCGAAAACCAGCTGGAGCTGCTGTGGCGGATGACCGGCGAGCCGGTGCTGTGCTTCGACGGCGACCAAGCCGGCTTGCGGGCGGCGTGGCGGGCGGCCGACATGGTGCTGCCGGCGGTTCAGGCAGGCCGCACGGCCCGCTTCGCGCTACTGCCGGAGGGCAAAGACCCTGACGACCTGGTCAAGGCCGATGGGCCGGAGGCCTTCAGAGCCGTGCTTTCGGAGGCGCGGCCGCTGTCGGATCTTTTGTGGGTACGCGAGACCTCGGGCGGCGTATTCGACACGCCCGAGCGGCGCGCCGAACTCGAAAAGACGCTGCGCGAACTCACTTCGCGCATCAAGGACGAGAGCGTCCGCTATCACTACGCGCAGGACATGCGCGAACGTGTGCTGGCCTTTTTCGGCGCGCAGCGAAGCCGGCAGCAGCCGAGGCATGGCGAGCGGGACAGGAATTTCGGCAAGGGCCAGGGCGGCCAGTGGGCGAAGGGCGGCCCCGGCCCAACGGCAGGACGGCTGGCCGTGTCCGACAGCCTGGCGCGATCG
Source organism: Mesorhizobium sp. WSM2240 (assembly GCF_040438645.1). Classification (NCBI taxonomy): domain Bacteria; kingdom Pseudomonadati; phylum Pseudomonadota; class Alphaproteobacteria; order Hyphomicrobiales; family Phyllobacteriaceae; genus Mesorhizobium; species Mesorhizobium sp. WSM2240. Next base: position 3,896,962 of record NZ_CP159253.1, on the reverse strand, counting down.
GCCATGGTCAAGCGCGCCGGCGGCATCATGCCGCTGCGCGAAACCGCGATCGTCGCCGCGCTGGTCAATCATCCGGCGCTGATCGACGAGAATTTCGACCATGTCGAAACGCTTGATCTTTCGCATCCGGACCTGCGCCTGCTTCACAGCGCGCTGATCGATGCGGTGGCGCATGGCGTGGCCGACGATCGCTCCGCAGTCATTGCGAGAATAGGCGAGGCGGGGCTGGCGGACGCCTGGCAGCGGGCGATGGCGCTGGTTCGGCGGGCGCGGCTGTGGCCCGTCATGGAGGATGCGGCCATCGAAGATGCCCGCGACGCCTTCGCGCAGGCGCTGCACTTGCACCGCAGCGCGAGCACCTTACATAAGGAACTGAAAGTGGCGGAGACGGCGCTGGCGACAGATCCGACAGACGAAAACTATCGCCACCTTGTCGAAATCCAGGCCCAGTTCCACGACGTTCAGGCGACCGAAGCGCTGATCGAAGGTTTCGGCATTTCGTCGGGGCGTGTGGACCGGGCCTAAAATATGGCAATTGATTCGCTTTTTTAACGCGAATCATGCGACAGCCGCTTGACCTTCCGCCGGAATGGCGGAATCAGGACGATTCGAAAAGTTAACCTGCGGATACAATCCGCACCCAAAATCGACGGAACGGAGCTGATAGGCTGGACGGGAAAAAATCCCGCCACAGATATCACCAGTAATCGGGGATCAGACGCAAGGGCGGCGGCTTTTCATTAGCGGTCGAACAGTTGCGGTCGGTTTGCCGGTTCAAGAGTTTCAGCGCCCCGCACGATCCGGCCGCTTGGAGATAATAAGAAGCATGGCGAAACCAGAGAAGGAAGAGGTCGAAACCGAACGCGAAACGGCCACCGATGGCCCTTTGCTCGACCTTTCCGATGACGCTGTCAAGAAGATGATCAAGGCCGCGAAGAAGCGCGGCTTCGTCACCATGGACGAATTGAACTCGGTGCTGCCGTCGGAGCAGACCGACCCCGACAAGATCGAAGACACGATGGCGATGCTCTCCGACATGGGCATCAATGTCGTCGAGGACGATGAGGCGGGCGAGGACGGAGAAGCCGACGGCTCCGACGCCGAGGAAGACGCCAACGAGCTCGCCGAGCAGACCGGCACCGCCGTTGCCGCCACCACGACCAAGAAAGAGCCGACCGACCGCACCGACGATCCGGTTCGCATGTATCTGCGCGAGATGGGCTCGGTCGAGCTTCTGTCGCGCGAGGGCGAAATCGCCATCGCCAAGCGCATCGAGGCCGGCCGCGAGACGATGATCGCCGGCCTGTGCGAAAGCCCGCTGACCTTCCAGGCCATCATCATCTGGCGCGACGAGCTCAATGAGGCGAAGATCCTGCTGCGCGAGATCATCGACCTCGAGGCGACCTATGCCGGGCCCGAGGCCAAGCAGGCACCGACGCCCGAGCGCCAGGAAGAGCTCGAGCGTCCGAAGACGCCGGAGCACAGCCAGCGCCGGCCGTCCGTGCGCGAGGATGACGACATCACCAATGTCGGCGGCGACATGCGCGGGCTGGCCGAGGAGGAAGAGGAAGACGAGGACGAGGCCTCGCTGTCGCTGGCCGCCATGGAGGCGGAACTGCGGCCGCAGGTCATGGAAACGCTCGACGTCATCGCCGACACCTACAAGAAGCTGCGCAAGCTGCAGGACCAGCAGGTCGAGAACCGGCTGGCGGCAGCCGGCACGCTGTCGCCCAGCCAGGACCGCCGCCTGAAGGAACTGAAGGACCAGCTCATCAAGGCGGTGAAGTCGCTGTCGCTCAACAATGCGCGCATCGAATCGCTGGTCGAGCAGCTCTACGACATCAACAAGCGCCTGGTGCAGAACGAGGGCAAGCTTCTGCGCCTCGCCGAAAGCTATGGCGTACGCCGCGAGAGCTTCCTGCAGGAATACCAGGGCTCGGAGCTCGACCCCAACTGGATCAAGTCGATCTCCAACCTCGCCGCGCGCGGCTGGAAGGAATTCACCAAGAACGAGAAGGACGCGATCCGCGACCTGCGCTCGGAAATCCAGAACCTCGCCACCGAGACGGCGATCTCGATCGCGGAATTCCGCAAGATCGTCAACCAGGTGCAGAAGGGCGAGCGTGAAGCGGCGATTGCCAAGAAGGAGATGGTCGAGGCCAATCTGCGTCTCGTGATTTCGATCGCGAAGAAGTACACCAATCGCGGCCTGCAGTTCCTCGACCTGATCCAGGAAGGCAATATCGGCCTGATGAAGGCGGTCGACAAGTTCGAGTACCGCCGCGGCTACAAGTTCTCGACCTACGCCACCTGGTGGATCAGGCAGGCGATCACCCGCTCGATCGCCGACCAGGCGCGCACCATCCGCATTCCGGTGCACATGATCGAGACGATCAACAAGATCGTGCGGACCTCGCGCCAGATGCTGCACGAGATCGGCCGCGAGCCGACGCCGGAAGAGCTGGCCGAAAAGCTCGCAATGCCGCTCGAAAAGGTTCGCAAGGTGCTGAAGATCGCCAAGGAGCCGATCTCACTCGAAACGCCTGTCGGCGACGAGGAGGATTCGCATCTCGGCGATTTCATCGAGGACAAGATGGCGATCCTGCCGATCGACGCGGCGATCCAGGCCAATCTGCGCGAGACGACGACGCGTGTGCTGGCTTCGCTGACGCCGCGCGAGGAGCGCGTGCTCAGAATGCGCTTCGGCATCGGCATGAACACCGACCACACGCTGGAGGAGGTCGGCCAGCAGTTCTCGGTGACGCGCGAGCGCATCCGCCAGATCGAGGCCAAGGCGCTGAGGAAGCTCAAGCATCCGTCAAGGAGCAGGAAGCTGAGGAGCTTTTTGGATAGCTGAGTTTGAAGGCCCGGATCGACCGGGCCTTTTTCTTTGGACGGGAAGTAATAGGAAATTTTCAGCGTAAGGCGTTGGCCAGGCGGAACTCGTCGATTTCCTCCGCACGGCGGATCGATGCGTATGTGGGGAGGCCATCTTGGTTTCGGCGGCTTTGTGCTATGGTGTGATGCCATGAACGAGAATGTCGCTCCTTCGTTCTCCACCACACAGGCCGCGGAAGGCTTGCCGCGCCGGCCGTGGACGGTCGCGGAAATCGAGGCGATGATGGCGGCTGGCATCATCGACGAGGATGAACGCTTCGAACTGATCGGCGGGGAGGTGGTGCCGATGCTGCCCAAGGGCGGACGCCATGAGATGGTGAAGCTGGAATTGAACCGGCATTTCCAGCGCATCGCTCCCGACGACCTGCATGTAGCCCCCGAGACCACGCTGAGGCTGGACGACAAGAGCTTCCTGGAGCCGGACTTTTGCATCTTTCCCCGTTCCGTGTTTCCCGGCGACATGCGCGGACCCGACGTGCTGCTCGCGGTCGAGGTCGCCGATACCAGCCTCGCCTACGATCGCGGCCGCAAGATCAGCGTTTATGCGGCATTCGGCATTCCGGAAGTCTGGGTGATCGATGCCAACAGCCTCGTCACCTATGTCTATCGCCAACTGGGTGCGGAGGGTTACCGCACCGTGCTCGAGATCGGCCCGGCGGAAGAAATTGCTGCCATGCGCGCTGAGGCGGTGGGTTATTGTCTTGGCCGCCTTGGCCTACGCCCATCGTAGGTGGCGACAAGCGCTTGCCCCAGACTGCGCTCATCATTCCCACCACCGGTCCTGGCATGTACGAGTTCACGGACAGGGCCAAGACCTTCGTTAATGAGGCCGGCGTCGAAACGGGCCTGCTCACCGCATTCGTGCGCCATACCTCCTGTTCGCTGCTGATCCAGGAGAATGCCGACCCGGACGTGCGGCGCGATCTCGACACTTTCTTCCGGCGGCTGGCGCCGCCTTCGGATGATCCGTCCATGCGCTGGGTGGTTCACACGACGGAGGGGCCGGACGACATGCCGGCGCATATCAAGGCGGCGCTGACTGCCGTTTCGCTGTCTATTCCGGTGATGAACGGTCGCCTTGCGCTCGGCACGTGGCAGGGCATCTATCTCTTCGAGCATCGCGAACGCCCCCACCGGCGCGAGATCGTGCTGCATCTCGGCGGCTAGCCGCGCAAGACAGCGTCGCTTGCCGGCTTCCCGGTATGGTCCATATTATCTGGGCAGGTGGAGTGGGGCGACAATCCCGGCGCCGCGCCCCCCGTCAATCCACGTTCGTGTCGCCGGAGGGAGGTGTCTCGTGACCACTTACATCATGCTGGTGAACTGGACGGAACAGGGCGTCAAAAACGTGCGCGAATCGCCGAAACGTCTCGACGCCGCGAGAAAGTCCCTGGCCGACATGGGCGGCTCATTCAAGGAGTTCTACCTCACTATGGGCGAGTACGACATGGTGGCCGTGTGCGAGGCGCCGGACGATGCGGTGGCGGCGCGGTTCGCGCTGCAGCTCGGCATGGGCGGCAATGTGCGCACCCGCACCTTGAAGGCGTTCCCGGAAGCCGCCTACCGCGAGATCATCAATTCGCTTGGCTGAACCGCGCGTTCTTTCCCCGTCCCGATCGGCGGCAGGTCTCGACCTTCCCGGCCGAACGGGCTAGGCTCGGCGGCAAAACGGAGCAGGCGAAGAATGTCCTTCCTGAAGCGGCTTTTCGGCGGTGGCGACAAAACGGCCGACGCTTCGGCTCCGGCCGTCGCCCGCCAGATCGAGCACAAGGGATTCCTGGTCAGCGCCACGCCCTACAAGGCCGATGGGCAGTACCAGACCTGCGGCATCGTCTCGAAAGATATCGGCGGCGTGTTGAAGGAGCACAAATTCATCCGCGCCGACCGGTTTGCCTCGCTCGACGACGCGGTCGAGGTGTCGCTGAAGAAGGGCCAGCAACTGGTCGATGAGCAGGGCGACAAGGTTTTTAGCTAAGGCGGGCTTTCAGTCGCGTCCCTGTCGCTCCGTCATCAATCCGTCGATCAGCGCCTCGAGCGACTTCAGATAGTCCCGGGCCGACGCACCCGCTTCTATGGCGAGTGCGGCGCGGTCGAAGGCCGCAGAAAGCAGGGCGGTCACCGCTTCGACCGACAGCTTCTTCATCGCGCCCGAGCGCATCGCAAGGGCGATGCCTTCGCGCAGGGTGCGGGCGCCGTGGCGGCTGTCGATCCCGTCCATCGTCTCGCGACCAAGTATGGCCGGGCCGTCGAGCAGCAGCAGGCGGGTGCGGCCCGGAACGGCCATTGCGTTGAAAAAAGCCAGGCCGCCGGTGAGCAAAGCTTCGCGGGGATCTCGTGTGTCGGGTGTTGCCGTCTCTATCTCGGCGGCGACGGCGGCCGCTTCCTGTTCCACCACCGCCTGGAACAGAGCGCGCTTGTCGGTGAAATGATGATAGAGCGCGCCGCGGGTCACACCCGCCGCTGCCACGATTTCCGGGGTGGCGGTGTCGCCATACCCCTTTTCGACGAAAAGTTTCTTTGCCGCCATAAGCAGATAGCCCCGGGTGGCCTCGGTGCGCTCGCGGTTGGAGCGGCGTGCTGAATCCTGTTGCATACATGCAGCCTGTATGTTACTTAAAGTCACATGCAGACTGTATGTTTGTTTCAAGGAGATTGGAAGCCATGAAGACCACCAGCTACTATCCCGTGCTGATGACCGAGGATGTCGCCGTCACCGCCGATTTTTACGTCAGGCATTTCCGCTTCGAGCGCGTTTTCGACAGCGGCTGGTATGTCCATCTCCAGTCGTCGGAAGACAAACGCGTTAATCTCGCAATCATGGACGGAAGCCACGAGACCATACCCGAGGCGGGCAGGGGACGCGTGTCGGGCCTGATCCTGAATTTCGAAGTGAAGGACCCGGATGCGGAGTATGAACGGGCCAAAGCGGCCGGCTTGCCGATCCTGCAAACGCTGCGCGACGAGGCTTTCGGCCAGCGCCATTTCATCACCGCCGACCCCAACGGCGTGCTGATCGACATCATCAAGCCGATCCCGCCGAGCGCGGAGTTTGCGGCGCAGTATCTGGAGGGAACGGCAGGCTGAAGCCATGCGGCGGGCAGGAAAATCCGGCAGTTCACGCTTAACGACTCCGCGAAAAGGACGAATTTGTGATCCCTGCTGGCATTCCGGAGAAGAATGCTAGAGAGGTGATGTCCATGTGCTTTGTCCGAAACGTTCTGGCTTGTCTTGGAATAGCCCTGGTCGCTGCGGCGTTGTCCGGCTGCGCGATGGGCGGCGGCGTCTTCGGCACGACCATTGCCGATGGAACTGCGACGACCAGGGTGAAGACCGGTTCGGTGGGAGTGGGAATATCGGGCGTCAAGGCAGGCTCGACAGACACGGTCGTCACGACTTACTGAAAGCCGGCATAAACGAGAGGGGACCACCATGTCGCTGAAGGACAAGACTCTTTTCATCTCGGGCGGTTCGCGCGGTATCGGGCTGGCGATCGCGCTTCGAGCGGCGCGCGACGGCGCCAATGTGACTATCGCCGCCAAAACCGCGGAGCCGCATCCGAAGCTGCCCGGCACGATCTACACGGCGGCCGAAGAGATCGAGGCGGCCGGCGGCAAGGCGCTGCCGGTGCTCTGCGACATTCGCGAGGAAGAGCAGGTTGCGCAGGCTGTCGAGAAGACCGTCGAAAAATTCGGAGGCATCGACATCTGCATCAACAATGCCAGCGCCATCCAACTCACCGGCACGCTTCAGACGGACATGAAGCGCTACGATCTGATGCACCAGATCAACACGCGCGGCACGTTTCTCGTGTCGAAAATGTGCATTCCTTACCTTAAGTTAGCACAAAATCCTCATATTCTGAATCTGGCGCCTCCGCTCGACATGAGCGCGAAATGGTTCAAGAACCACGTCGCCTACACCATGGCCAAATTCGGCATGTCGATGTGCACGCTCGGCATGGCCGAGGAGTTCCGGAAGGACGGTATCGCCGTCAATTCACTGTGGCCGCTGACCGCGATCGACACGGCGGCGGTGCGCAACCTGCTCGGCGGCGAGGCGGTCGCCTCGATGAGCCGCTCGCCCGAAATCATGGCCGACGCCGCGTACGCGATCCTGACCCGGCCATCGCGCGAGACCACCGGCAATTTCTTCATCGACGAGTTTGTGCTGAAGGAACAGGGCATTACGGACCTTTCCAAATACGCGCCGGGAGCCAAGGGCCAGCTGGCGGGGGATTTCTTCGTGCCCGACGAAGTGTTCGAGAAGACGGATACGAAGGTGGCGCGGACGTTCGGCTAAGCAATACTGGTTTAGCTTAAGACTGCCCCTCACCCTTACCTTCTCCCCGTTCTTCACGGGGAGAAGGTGCCGACAGGCGGATGAGGGGCAATTCCGTCCGAGTCAAATGCCCTGGAGGATCGTCACCCGAACATCAGGTCGCGGACGAGGTCGGGAGCAGGCTGCAGCGCCTTCAAAGCCGCTTTCAGTTCGGCCCGTTGCGCCCTGTCGAGTTTCGCCAACTCCACGCGGTTTGATACCGGCAGCCCGGCGTAAAGGTCGCGGCTCTGCTGCGCGAGAAGCAGCGCCAGAAGGACGCTGTGCGCCGACAACATCGCCTGCATGTCTTCGTCGCCGCCAATATCGAGCGCGATCAAGCCTTCAAGGCGTTCGCGCGTACTGCGTGCGCGGATGCCGTGGCGAATCGCCAGCGTGCGGGCCATGGCCACCGCCGGGAACAGGCCGTGCAGCTTCAGATCGATGCGGCCGTTTTCGAGCTGCAAGCCGCCGAACAGCGTGAACGGATTTCCGGGCGCGACCTGCTCGCCAAGCAGCTTGGCGAATTCGGGTCGGGCATGGCCGAGCTCGTAGGCATGGGCGAAAAGCGTCTCGCCAAGCGCCAGATCACCATAGACCGGCCTCAGATCGAAGAAGATGTCGACGTTGAGCAGATCCTGCGGCCGCGAGCGGCCGATCCAGTCAGCTACACGCTCTTTCCAATGGGCGAGCGAGCCGCGCCACAAGGCGTTCTTCGCCATGACCCCACCCTTGCAATAGGGCACGCCCGACTGGTCGAGCAGGTCGGCGATTTTTTCGCCGAGCCGCGCGAACCAGCGGTTCGCCGGCCCGTCCGGATCGCCTTCGGCAAAGACGATGGCGTTGTCCTGGTCGGCTGCGAGCAGGCTTTCGCCGCGCCCGCCAGAGCCGAGCACCAGCACCGCATAGGCGCAGGGCGGCGGGCCATGCCCTTCGCCGGCCATCGCCGCCTCGGCAAGGATCGTCGCGCGACGTGTCATGGCGCAGAGCTCCTCGCTTACGATTTCCGCGACCGTGCGCGCGTCGATCCGTTCTGCGATCAATGCATCGGCGACACCGGGCAGCATGGCCCAGGCCGCAGCCATCTCGGCGGGGGAGGCGGCATGCTCGATCGTGTCGTCGAGATTGATCGCAGCACTTGCCCGCAGCTTCAGGAGGTCGCGCGCCGAAAAGACGCCCGCCAGCCTGCCGTCCTCGTGGCGCACAGCAAGATGGCGAATCTTCAGGCGGTCCATGCGGCCGACGGCACGGTAGGCGAAGGCCTGCTCCCGGATCGAAACCAGCGGGCGTGTGACGATGCCGTCTACAGGTTTTGCGAGCGCTTCCGCGCCTTCGGAGGCAAGTAGGCGCATCACGTCGCGCTCGGTGACGATGCCGTAAGCATCCAGAGGCAATCCGGGTTCGGCCGGATCAGCCACGAACAGGGAGCTGATCCTGCGCGCGATCATCAGCGCGATGGCGTCGTTCACGCTGACGGACGGCGCCACGACGACCGGCGGGGAGCTCATAAGTTCGCCGACGCGATGTCGATAGGCGAACGGGTCGACGGAGCGGAACGAAGGCGGCGCCGGCCTGGACACCGGATCAGCCCAGCCGGCGCGTTGGCCGGTTTCGAGTTCGGCTCTCTGCTCCATGCAGGCGCGTTCGGCCTCTGCGAGCGTCCGGATGCCGCGTTCCTGGAGTTTTGGCAGCAGCGCCACGAAAATCCCGGCCGCTATCCTGGCGTCGCCCAGCGCGGAATGCCGATCGGTGATGACGATGCCGAGCCGGTCGGCGATGGCGTTGAGCGACTGGTCTGCCTGGCCGGGCTCGACCAGCCGCGCCAGCAGCCTGACACAGAGCGAGCGAGGCCTTTTCCATGGGAGCCCGGCGCGCGCCGCCTCACGCTCCAGCATGGAAAGGTCGAAACCTATGGCATAGCCAATGACGATGCGGCTTTCGATGAAAGCCTGCAGGGAGGCCCATGCGGCGGCGAAGGCGGGGGCGTTGCGCACCATTGCGTTGGTGATGCCATGGATGCGGGTCGAAGCCGAGGGAATGGCGATCTCCGGATCGACGAGCATTTCGATCTGCCGGCCGTCGAGGATGTGGCCGCGCGAGACGGCGATAGCGCCGATCTGGACAATACGCGCCTTGGCAGTATCGAGTCCTGTGGTCTCGGTATCGAGCGCCACAGCCTCGAGCGCGATGAGCGGCGTTGCCCCGGTCGCTGGTTTCATTCCTCACCCTCCCGGCTCACTGATAGAGCCGCGAGGTGCGCGCCGCAACGTGGCATCTGCCGCGTGCAGCGGGGCAGGCGAGAATGAAAAACCCGGCCGGTGGGACCGGCCGGGTTCTTTTGCCATTGTCCCGCTGGAGACGGGACGGGGCAGGGAAGTCTTGCATCTGAGGGAGAAATCCCGCGATTCAATGGCCCGAGCCGCCAAATCGCGAAATTGTGATCTCCCTTACTGCGCGCTCGCCACCGGCGCCACCAGCGGCGTGATGCGGCGGATGGCGACGCGGCGGTTTTCGCGCTCGGGACCTTGGGTGTTCACCTTCAGGTACTGTTCACCGTAACCCTGAGGCGCCAGGTTCTCCGGCGGAATGCCGAACGAACCCGTGAGGGCAGTCGCGACTGCCTCGGCGCGGCGATCCGAAAGCGCGAGATTGGCGACGTCGGTGCCGACGGCGTCGGTGTGGCCCTCGATCAGGAAGGTTTCGGCCGGGTTCTGCTCGAGCAGCCGCTCCATGGCCTGCGCCACGCCTTCGAGATCGGCGATCTCGCTCTCGGCGATTTCCGCCGAGCCGAACTCGAAGTTGATCGTGTCGAGATCGACGCGCCGCACCTTGTCGCGAATGCGGGCCGAGCGCTTCACCTCGGCGATCGAATAGGTGCGTTCGACCCTTTCGACCGGAGGCTGTTCGAGGAAGGTGTAGTACGCATCCGGATCCTCAACGGCCTCGGCGTCGAGAATATACTCCTCCTCCGGGATGGTGAGGCGGAGCGGCGGCAGGTCCGCGCCCGGATCGCGCCATTCGAGCACGCGGTCGTAATCGCGCTCGTCTACATAGACCAGAACAATCTCCCGGTCGTCGGGCGTGAATTTCGAGCGGCGGAGGATGTCGCCATAGCGGTTGCGGATGGTGACCACCCGCGTGCCGTCCGGCCGTACGATCACTTCGCGGGTGCGGCCGCGCGGGAGTTCTTCGTAATAGACCTCGCGCGCGTCGACCACGAGGCGTTCGCGATCCGGGCTCTCGACATAGATGTTGTTGTTGACCTCGATGATGAAGCGGTCACCCAGTTCACGAACCACCTCCACGTCCTCGCGCCGCTCCTCGCGGAAATCGCGCGGACGCTCGATGCGCTGGCCCTCCTCGACCGTGATCGATTCGATCCGCTCGGGCCGTGCCGATTCGGCCTGGGCCTCGGCGTCGTTTTCGGGCGGAGGACCGGCTTCAGCGGGCTGTTGAACCTCCGCCGGCTGCTCGCCCTCGGGCGCAGGCTCGGCAGGCGCTTCGCCTTCAGGCGCCGGTTGGGCTGGCTGTTCGCCTTCCGGAGCCGGCTCGACAGGCGCACCTTCCGCCGGAGGCGCTTCCTTCTGGCTGTCGAGCACTGGGGCCTCGGTGCCTTCCGCCGGCTGTTCGCCTTCGGCAGGCGGTTCGGTAGGTTCAGCCGGTTCGGCAGGCTGGGCGGGTTCTGCAGGCTCGGCCGGTTCAGCAGGTTGCTCGCCCTCAGCAGGCGGTTCAGTGGGCTCGGCCGGTTGAGCTGGTTCCGCAGGTTCGGCCGGTTCCGCAGGTTGCTCGCCCTCAGCAGGCGGTTCAGTGGGCTCGGCCGGTTGAGCTGGTTCCGCAGGTTCGGCCGGTTCCGCAGGTTGCTCGCCCTCAGCAGGCGGTTCAGCGGGCTCAGCCGGTTCAGCCGGTTCAGCCGGTTCAACCGGTTCAGCAGGTTCTGCGGGAGCTGCCTCAGGTTCGGGCTCCGGCGCGGGAGTCGGCTCGGCTTCAGGTGCGGGTTCCGGTTCCGGTGCAGGTTCGGCTTGCGGCTTGGGCTCAGGTGCAGGCTCCGGCGCTGGCTCAGGTTCTGGCTCCGGCTCGGGCTCCGGCGCAGGTTCCGGCTCGGGAGCCGGTTCCGGAGCGGGCTCGGGTTCGGGTTCAGGCTCCGGCTCGGGTTCAGGCTCTGGCGCGGGCTCAGGTGCAGGCTCTGGCGCTGGTTCGGGAGCTGCTTCTGGCTCCGGCTCCGGCTCGGGCTCTGGTTCGGGAGCTGCTTCTGGGTCGGGTTCAGGTGCGGGCTGCGGTTCTTCGGCCGGAGCCTCCTGGGCTTCCCCTTCCTGCTCGCGCCGCTGGCGCAGCAGGCGCTGTTCTTCGGTTTCCTCTGCCTGGGCAAGGATCATATTGTTCGCGGACAGCGCATTTTGCGCCCGAGGCTGGAAAACGGTTTGCGCGCCGTCGTTTAACGGCACGGCGCCCAACGGCGCGGATGCCATGAGCAGGCCGAGTGCGGTTCCTGCCAGAATCCGTGGTTGGCGTTTCATCGACAAATTCTCCTGTGGGGTCCCATCCCGGACACAACATTGATCATGCAAGTTTGTTCCGTGGTGGCCCGGAACCGGGCAGCCATGGGGCAATTGCCGGGCGGCAAGGCGTCGGGACCGCGGCGATACCGTGGTTTGGTCCGCAAAAAGGCCGCTACGGACGCTTGACCTGCCCATGTCGGCGGGCCACATGCCAGCGATGGACGAGCCGTTCTGGAAAACCAAGACACTGGAGGAAATGAGCCCCGCCGAATGGGAATCGCTCTGCGATGGCTGCGGCAAATGCTGCCTTTCCAAGCTCGAGGACGAGGATACCAGCGAGATCTACTGGACCACGGTCGGCTGCCGCTTGTTCAACGCGCAGACCTGCCGGTGTTCGGACTATGCCAACCGGCTTGCGCGCGTTCCCGACTGCGTCGGGCTTACGCCCGCCAATGTGCGAACCATTACATGGCTGCCGCAGAGCTGCGCCTATCGCTTGGTGGCGGAGGGCAGGGATCTCTACTGGTGGCACCGGCTGGTATCGGGAAGCGACGAGACGGTCCACGAGGCCGGCATCTCCATGCGCGGGCGCACCACCGCCCGCGAGGATGAACTGGCCGATCCGGAAGATTTTTTCGAGCATATCGTCGAGGACGAGCCTTAAGCTGCATCCTGACCTGAATGTCGACACGCTGGCCTTTGCCTCTGCCGCGTGCCGAGCAGAAATCCTTTGATTCCGACGGAATTGCAACATGAACGGTTCATGAATGGCTGGTTCGCGGCCGGTTCAGCTTGGCTGGCGCATTGTCGCCTCATCGCTTCGGCGAAGACAGATCATCGCGTCAGCAAAGGAGAACATCGTGTTCAAGACGCTCAAGACCGCAGGCTTTTCGGCTCTCATCGCTCTCGGCACGCTCGCGGCCATTCCGGCCACGTCAGCCCAGGCCGAAGGCCTCTATCTCAATTTCGGCGGCAATGGCGATGCGCGCCTCGGCGTCTATGTCGGCGATGATGACCGCCGGTGGCGCCGCCATGATCGTCGTGATCGCTGGGAGCGCCGCCATGTCCGCCGCCAGTGCACTGCCGATCGCGCCCTGGACAAGGCCGAACGCATGGGCATCCGTCGCGCCCGCATCGTCGATATCGACCGCCGTTCGATCACGGTCAGGGGCCGCAAATGGGGCGACCGCGTCACCGTCGACTTCGGCCGCGCGCCCAACTGCCCGGTCATCGGCTGGTAATCAGCCAGATCAAAAGAAAAACCCCGGAGGCGCCGCCTCCGGGGTTTTTCTTTTGCCGCGCCAGTTCCGCTATTTCAGCTCAAAGGTGACGTTGACCTGGACCCGGTAAGCGTTTTCGCCTGCCTCAATTGGAACGGCGGCGTCGCGCGCCTCGGCTTTGGCCATATAGGGAATAGGCGGCGGCTGCATGGAAACCTGATCGGAGATCTCGAGGACGCGCCCGAGCGTTAAGCCGGCGGCTTCGCTGAGCGTCCGGGCCTTCCGGACAGCGTCGGCGACCGCAAGCTTGCGCGCCTCCGTCAAGGCTTTTTGCGGATCGTCATTGGTGAATGATATGCCGCCGCCCTGATTGACGCCGAGCGACACCGATTTGTCGAGGATTTCGCCGGTCTTGGACAGGTCGCGCACGCGCACCGACAGCGTGTTGGTGACCTGGTAGGCGACGAGCTCGGCCTCCTGGCTGCCGTCGGGCTTGTTGTTGTAATTGTAGCGCGGTGTGATCTGGATGCCGGCGGTCTGGAGATCGCGCTCCTCGACACCCGCCGCCTTCATGGCGGCGATTACCGCCGCCATAGCATCGTTGTTGGCGTCGAGCGCCTCGCGCGCGGTCTTGGCCTCGCGCATGACGCTGAGCGACAGCAGCGCCAGATCGGGCGCGATGGCGCTTTCGCCTTCCCCGGTCACCATTATTCGGGGCGGCGGCTGCGTGTCGGCCTGGGCCGCGGCCGCCGGAAGCGCGATCGCGGCGGCCAGCGCCAGCGGCAAAAATCGGTTCGTCATCAAAAACTCCGTATGGGATGTTGCCTGAACGGCGGCGATTATTGCCGGGATTATGGATTGATTGCGGCAGGCGGACGCCCGTTTTCGCGAAAGCCTTGTGCACGCCGGCAAAACTGACTAATTCAGCGCTCGGCGGGCCCGTAGCTCAATGGTCAGAGCCGGCGGCTCATAACCGCTTGGTTGGGGGTTCGAGTCCCTCCGGGCCCACCAAAATTTCTCTACAGCCACATCCTGTTGGACGGTCGCCACGATTTTTGGACTCGAATGCCGCCTTTAAGCGCATAGGTTGCGAAAACTCGCATGCAGCGGGCCGGGTTTTCCGCGCTCACTGTTGAGAGCGAGCGATCTCAGCCCGTCACTTGTTGCGAATTTGGTATGCAAGACGCGGCTACTTTTTATGCGTCGCATCCGCTTCCTTCGGCAGCCTTATTCCTGAGCCCTTGGAATCGGTCTCGTCAACGAATTCTATACCTTCACGCTCCAGCGCTTTCTGGATTTCCAGAACAGATTCCAGCAGGGCGTCGCCTTTCTCGACTCGATAGACCGTGCGCACGCTCAGGCCGCTAAGGTCTGCCAGCTTCTGCTGGTCAAAGCCGAGCGCTACCCGAGCGGCACGCAGGAGATTTTTCGAGGGCGGCTTGTACATTCCGCCAATTCTTGCACGGCGAACAAACCCTTTCCATTTTTTGTCAATGGCGAGCGTCCATTCCGCGCGACCGATCTTATTTTCAGAAATAACTAGCGTAAATTACGACAGCATGGCATAATGCGCTTCTGATCCAAGACACGAATCAATTGACGGCTTAGGAGGAAGCCTCATGCGTCAGTTTGGCCAATATGACTGCCATGCGTCCTGCCGGGTCATACGTAATGAAATCGACAGATTAGAACAGCTCGCGGTCGACCTTGATGGCATCTGCGCCAGCCCGTTCCCGCTGGATAAGTTGCTGGCCCGAGCCCAACCCAACGCCCCAATCCTTGAAAGCTGGCGATTTGCCTTCCGGCCCGTGAAATGCCTGGTGGGCCGGTCGACCGGGCATCCGCTTCTGCAAGGATTCCTGAGATGGCGGCGAAACGTTTGATGCGGCGATGTCAATATTTGATCGCTCGCCCGCCGTTTCCTTCAAGCTACGTCGTGCCACAGAAGCCGCGTCGGTCGAGCGTGCGATCGACGCGGAATCCTTGAGCTCCAGGACAGGGTCGCCGTTTGGCCAGGCACGGCAGAGCCGCGAATCCTTCAACACAGCGGCATACGGTCAGTCAGTATGCGCCCTATCACGACCGTTCGACGGCATGGATCGAGCGATGGACTCAACTGTAGCCACTAGAGTCAATCACGCCGACTGAAGGAGGCGTCATGTCGGTTTGCAACGTTCAAACGGCCACCCGTGGGCCAAAGACCGCCCCCACCGATCTGCTGGCACGCGCATATCTCGATATTCTTGTGCGAGAGGAGGGGGCGCACGCCAAGTCGCTGCTGCACTCGGGGGACCCATCGGATCCTGTCGAAATCCTTCTCGACGATCTGATGGACACACCGATCGAGGAACGGGTTTCGGTGCGTCCCGACCTAGCGGCTGTGGCCGTGCTCACGGCGCGCGCCATCGAGGCCGAGCCGGGGCTGACTCGAACGCTGCGACGCGGCACGCCGGTGGTCACGATCGCCACCCATTCGTCCGAGCATGTGTCGTCGGTCAGCAAGGTCATCGAGGTCTGCTCGCTGCCAAGGGAGCGGTCGATCGCTACCAACAAGAACCATGTCCGGCCGATGCGCGACGATGTGGTCATCCTCGCCCGTGATGGGACCGAAAAAAGCCATAAATCCAACAGCGGCAACGATTTGGTGGCCAGCGCCCTTCATGCGCGCGCCACCATCATCGGCATCGCGCCGGATCCGCGACAGTTGCTGCCGCGCGATCTCATGCGCTCGGCGGAATATCATCTGGTGCTGCCAGAGATCGACGAGAGCGCACTGTTCCTGGTCATCGAGGCAGTCACCGGCAAGCGCCCGCAGCGGCCAGTCGATCCCGCAGCCATCCGCCTGCTCGACATCGCCGATCTCGTGCTCGCCCTTCGCCCGGACCGCAGTCCTGAAGAGTGCATCGCACGGCTTGAAGAACTCACCGCTCGGAAAGGCGAATTCCACTCCGACGGGCCAGCACTTGAAGACTTGGACGGCTATGGCGAGGCAAAGGATTGGGGCCTCGAGCTGGTTGCCGATGTCGCCGACTACAAGGCCGGCCGGATCACCTGGGACGAGGTCGACAATCGCGGGCTGTTGCTTTCCGGCCCTCCCGGTGTCGGCAAGACCAGCTACGCCAGGGCGCTGTCCAAATCGGCCCGGGTTCCGCTCGTTGCGACCAGCGTCGCCGACTGGAACGCGGCAACATATCTGTCCGGCACCTTGCAGGCGATCAAGGACGTGTTTGCCCGCGCCCGCAGGCTGGCACCCTGCATCCTGTTTATCGATGAACTCGACGGCATATCCGACCGGGCCAGGCTGAGCGGCGACTACGTCGAATACTGGAGCCAGATCGTCAATCTGTTTCTGGAACTGCTGCAGGGCGTCGACGAGAGGCCGGGGGTCGTCGTCATCGGCGCGACCAATCATCCCGAAAGGATCGACGCCGCGGTCAAAAGGGCAGGTCGGCTCGACCGTGAGATCGCGATCGAAAAGCCGGACGCAAAGACACTGGCCAATATCTTCCGCCATCATCTGGGCAATCTGCTGCCTGAAGCCGATCTTATGCGGGTGGCGCTGGCGGCGAGGGGTGCGGCTGGCGCTGACGTTGAGGCTTACGTGCGCCGCGCCCGCGGCGCGGCAAGGCGCGGGCGGCGAGCCTTGCTGATCGATGACCTTCTGGCAGAGGTCAGGTCGAAGCGGGAACCGTTCTCCGGCGAGGAACGACGCCGGGTCGCCATCCACGAAGCCGGCCATGTCGTTGCCGGCACGATTCTCGGCCGCATGGAAATCCTCGGCGTTTCGATCGGCGATCGGGACGGAATGACGGAAATCTCCAATACTGAGGGCGGCCTCGACCCAGACCACTGCAACAATCTTATCATCATGCTCATGTCTGGTCGCGCCGCCGAAGAGCTGGTGCTCGGCAGCCCGACGGCCGGCGCCGGTGGCACGCCGGATTCCGATCTCGCCTATCCGACTGACCTCGCCAAGAAGATCGAACTCAAATTCGGCTTCGGCGACTTCGGCCCGATCTATGTCGGCGATGACCTTCGCGACCCGCTGACGACCGTGCCAGGCCTTCTCGCCGGTGTGAAAAGACGCCTCGACCGCGCAATGGCGGATGCCGCAGAGCTGCTGGCCAAAAACCGCGCGGCCCTGGAGAGGGTTGCCGATGCCCTCGATCGCTCGGGTTATCTGTCTGCGGCCGACATCGCCGAACTGTGCGGCATCAGAGGAAACATACAGCAGGGCGGATCCTGGCACGAACCAGGTATCCAGCCGACATCGAATGGTGGAGGCCGGGCATGAAGCTCTGGATATTTTCCGACCTCCATCTCGAATACGCTGATCTCAGCTCTCCACTGGCTATTCCGGAGGCTGATGTCTGCGGGGTCGCGGGCGACTTGATGCGGGCTCCGGCGAACGGCGTCCACTGGCTCGCGCAACATGTCATGACGGCCATGCCGTGCATCTATGTCGCCGGAAACCACGAATTCTATCGGGGCGGCATCAAGGAAGGCCTCGACGACGGCCGCGCCGCCGCCGAACGCTTTCCGGACGTTCATTTCCTCGAGAATGATTTTGTCATTGTCGACGGCGTTCGGTTCATCGGCGCAACCCTGTGGACCGATTTCAGGATTGATGGCTCTCAACATCTGTCGATGGCTCACGCACGCGAGCGCATGAACGACTACCGCCAGATCGCCTTGCAGCGGAGCCCCTGGCAGCGGTTCGTGCCTGTGGCCGCTTACCGGATACATCAGGATTCGCGCCGTTTCATCGAGGAAACGCTAAAGGCGGATCGCGACATTCCAACCGTCGTGGTGTCGCATCACCTTCCGTCGGCGAAATCTCTCCCGGCTCGGTTCTACCGGGATTTCAACGGGGCCTATGCGTCCGATCTGGAAGACGTCATCGAGGACGGCCGCCCCGCCTTGTGGGTTCATGGGCACCCGCATGATTCCTGCGACTACACCCTTGGCGACACCCGTGTCGTTTGCAACCCGCGCGGCTATGAAGACGAAAACGCGGCGTTCGACCGCCAGTTGGTTGTCGAGGTGCGGGCATGAAGCTCTGGATCTGGTCGGACCTTCATCTCGAGATGCAGGATGTCCCGCTGCCGCCCAGGGCTCCCGACGGGGTCGACGCAATCGTGTGCGCCGGCGATCTTTGCTATGCGCCCGATGTCAAGCGACGGGCTTTTCGACATCGTGCATCGTTACGACCTGCCTCTAATCTTTGTGCCCGGCAACCACGAATTCTATTGGGGCGGTTCCACTGCCCGGTCCAAGCCGTCCGATCATCGCCTGATGAAGGAGGCGGCCGAGGCATCGAAATCATGGTCGCAGCGGCTTGTCCTGCTGGATGACGACGCCGCCGAGATCGGCGGCGTGCGCTTCGTCGGCGGCACGCTGTGGACGGATTTCAGGATGGGCCTGGAGAAGGAAGCCGACATCAGGCCGCGGATGATGGCGGCACCAAAGCAGCTTGCGGACTTTTCGCAAATCCGGCTTGGCGACGGATCCCGCTGGCACCAGAGGTCATGCTCGGCTTCAACATCCTGACCTATGGCTTCATCGAACGTCAGCTTTCGTTTCTCGGTTTCGATGGCAAGACGGTCGTCGTCACCCACCATCTCCCGCACCCGGATTGCACTCCCGCGATCTACCGGGATAGTCGGCACAGCGATGCCAATCATTTGTTCGCCAACAGCGAAGTCCTGTTCGGTGACATCCTGCACTCCGATGCCGCCCCCTCGCTCTGGGTATGCGGCCACACCCACCATCCAGTCGACGTAATGGTCGGCAGAACCCGGATCATCTGCAATCCGCGTGGGTACCTGAAGCGGCCGGACGAACGCGACAACGGCTTTCGCTGGGATCTTGTCATCAACACGGAGGACCTGCCATGAGTGTATCTGAAGAAATTCAAAGGAAGCTGGAGCTTACGCCTTCGGTCACGGCGGACAGTTCGATATTGGATCTTTGGAAGATCGCGTTCGCGTTGCAGTGAAATTCCACCCGCACACATTCAGCCTTGCGTGGATGTTCGCCGAAGAGGTCTTCCATAAAAGCGGGATGATGTCGAACTGAGGCCGTCGTTGCTCGACAGGATAGTCGAGCCCGACAGCGAAAGCGTGGTGGAGCTATTTTATGCCGAACTGAAGCGGTTTGCTGAAAACCAGGGTGGACGATTCATCTGCGCACGGGACGTGGGCAATCCACCGACCACGTCCCCGATGAAAATTTACGCCGATTTCGCCGACGAGCATTTCGCCGTCGACTGGCTTGAGGAGATGATCACCATGCTTTTCGTACCTGCGGTCGCCATTCGCTGGAGCCGCCTGAACGAGGCAGCACGCACGCGGATATTGGAACAGGCCGCGGTCCTCGGCAAAAGTGCGTGATCCATAGAATTGCGGGAAACTCGAAATTCATCGCTCTGGTCCGAAAGTCTCCAGTTACCTTGATTTAAGCGGAGCAGCGCGACCTCGAAGTGGGACCAGCAGGGCAAGGGAGAGCGTCCGGAGATCTATCGCGAAGGCTTGCTTCGAGACCACCGGAAACAAGACCGAATCCTTGCTCGCCCCAAGAGTATCCTCATGACCCACGAAAATCGAATCCATAAGATCGACAGCGCATCCTCATCGAGGCCATTGAGGTCTTTGGGTCGAGATGATGCTGAACTGTGGCCGCGCAGTCTGGCCATGGGTCTGGACGGCCAGCGTCCTATTGACCTGCTGAAATCGCCCGAGGGCAAACAGCTCGTCGAGGATGCTCTCTTCGACTCGAGCACGGTGTCTATCAGTGAAGTGTATTCCCCGGGGCGACGCTTGCTCAGGTGATTAATACCCGAAAACGGTACCGCGACTGAGGGCTGACCTGAACCAGGTGGTCGCGCATGCCCTTCGCCGCCTGACACCGGCGCGAAGCAGCTTCTGTTGGACGGCAATGCCAAAGCCAGGGCTCGTTTCTTCGAGGTGTGGCCATGCCTGACAAGCGAGCAGGTCACCACGGCGACACGCGCCTGACTGCTACCCCGGCCATGAGCCCCAGCGCGCATCCGGCCGACTTGAAGGCCGCGTCGGCAATCTGACCATGCCTGTCGGGAAGCAAAAGCTGTAGCGCTTCCAGGCCGATAATACCTGCGAGTAGTAATCCAAAGACGGCAATCCAACGTTTCGGGTATCCAAGTCCAAACAGAAGTCCGACTGTCAGGAAGGCAGCGAGACGCTCGATGTCAGGTACAAATCCAGACCTGGGGCGCGCATCCAGCGGGGACAGTGTTGCGAGAGCAACGGCGGCGAGGATAAGCCACGCGGCCACGCGGAAGAGCAGCGGCAACGTTGTTTTATTCGTCGGCAACATGGACCATCGTATGAACGACGCGGCACCTAAAGCAATCGCATTCGGCGAATTGGGCCGCGACAGCGATTGGGCGCTCGGACTTGATCCAAATAGCGTGAACCGCCATATCGGATCGGCCGCAAATTTCAGAAGCGGCCCTGTCCATGGATGAGGCCGGTGTCGGCGAGCGGCTCCCGAATAAGCGACGCGGCCACCTCGATCGTGACCCACTATTGCGAAGCGCTCGTGACCAGCGACGCGCATCGCGTCCACGAGCAAGCATCGCTGCCATGGCGCGTTTCGACATGGAAGCATGTCGGTCGCTGTCGCCAGGACAGCTGCTACGCCCATACCTGGCAGGTCAGCAACGACCACTGCGAAGTCTGCGGCCAGGAGCGGAGCAACCCTACGCCACATCAAACCAGTCTCGGGAAAGCCATGGAGCAACAGCACGGCGCTCCCGCTTCCTCCTTCATGAACGAAGACCGCCCCCCGGTCGGTGTCGACTGCCCGGCATTGGAAACCGGGTATAGTGCCATCTTCCTTTTACATTTAACTGCATCCTCGAAGGCTTATTGAGGCCAGCCAGGACCGTCGGGGTTTCGGAGCTCAGTGGCACGAAGCCGGACGGTCTGCAAGCGGCCCCGTGCCGTCGGCGCTCCGCAAGAACTTTCCTCTCCCGCTCAGGTCAAAGGACAGGCATCTATCATATCTCCAACGGTCCCCTCCTTTGGCGACACCGCGTTGGAAAATCGCTAAAGGGTCTACGTGTGCTGAGCATTAGACGGGCTGGAATTTTGGGGAACAAAAATGCGACAACTGCAGAATCCGCTCCACACCACTTTTGGACCTGCCGTGACCGCGGAGGAAGTGGCACGTGGCGTGAACCTCACCGGGCAAGTTGCACTGGTGACCGGTGGTTCCTCCGGGCTGGGCCTCGAGACGGTCAGAGTGCTGGCAGCATGCGGGGCCAGCATCTGTGTGCCCGCGATAAACCCTGTCGCCGCCCGAGCCGCTTTGAGGGGGATTGACGGGGTTGAGGTGTCGCCTGTTGACCTAATCGATCCCGTCTCAATCAAAGCCTTTGCCACGGCGTTTCTCGAGCGACAAAGCCGACTTGATCTTCTGGTTCTGAACGCGGGCGTGATGGCGCGGCCGCTGTTCCGTGATTCCGATGGCCACGAAGGCCATTTTTCCATCAACTACCTCGGGCACTTTCGGCTCACGGCGCTGCTGTGGCCAGCTTTGCTTGCTGCGGGAAAATCCCGGGTGGTGATCCTCTCGTCCCGAGGCCATCAGATATGTGATATCGACATCGACGATCTCGATTTTGCCCGACGTCCCTATGATAAATGGATGGCCTATGCCCAATCAAAAACTGCGAGCGCGCTTTTGGCGGTCGCACTCGACATGCGTGGGCGTCGTCACGGCATCAGCGCCTTTTCCGTACACCCGGGAATGATAATGACACCCGGGATTCGTCACCTGACCCGGTCCGAACTCGACGCTTTCGGTGCTGTCGCTCCGGATGGGTCCCCCATAATTGATCCGGCGAGGGATATGAAAACCGTGGAACAAGGCGCAGCGACGACAGTCTGGTGCGCCACGGCTGCTGTGTTGGCCTCGGTAGGCGGTGTCTATTGCGAGAACTGTGATGTCGCACGCGTAGAGTCCAATGGAGGGTTCGGGGTGAGGCCTTATGCGATCGATCCGGAGGGGGCCGAAAGGTTATGGTGCGCGAGCGTGAGGCTGACCGGACTGGACATCGCAAGCAGTTGAGGCACGATGTGTGACCCTTCGAAGTCCTGTCCGAGCCAAGGGAAATCATTCGGTCGCCAGCAACTCCACTCTGGCACACTCGCCCTTGCTTCGCAGCATCACTCCATATTCCGGGCCGCTCTGTTACCAGTGAAGGATGGAATGCAAGGACAAGCTTTCCCAAACGCAACCGCTGCGGCAGATGTCGCGACCACTTTTGGTTCATTCCTGCTCTATCCGGGGCGACACCTTCTGCTCAAGGACAATGAGCCCGTCACGATCGGCTCCCGAGCGCTCGAAATACTCATCGCGTTGACCGAGCAAGCGGGCGAGCTGGTAACGAAGGATAAATTGACCGCGCGAGCCTGGCCCAACACCACGGTGGAGGAGTCGAACCTCAGAGCTCAGATCGCGTTGCTCCGCAGGGTGCTCGGCGACGATCAAGCCGCTCCGCGATACATCGTCGCCGTTCCATCAAGAGGCTATCGGTTCATTGCGCCTCTTAACCGCACTCATGTTGAGAACGAGCCTGCGACGACGGCGGCTCCGAACAACCTTCCAAGACAGCTGACGCACCCCATCGGGCGTGACGAAGCGATCAAGATTGTCGAAGGGCGGTTTCAACGGTTCCGGCTGGTCACCATTGTGGGACCGGGCGGCATCGGAAAGACCACCGTCGGCATCCGTGTGGCAGAACAACTGTCGTCATCGTATGAGCATGGCTTGTGCTTTCTGGACTTAGCACCAATTGCGAATTCGCAACTCCTGGCGTCATTGCTGGCGTCACAGCTTCGGCTCGTGGAGACATCGGGTGATCCGATGGCGAGCATCATCGGGCACCTTCGCAGCAAACGTATGCTGCTCATGTTCGACAGCTGCGAACTCATCCTGGACGCCACAGCCGGGCTCGTAGAGACTTTGCTCCGGGAAGCCCCGGAGATCAGTATTCTCGCCACCAGCCGCGAGGCGTTAAGGGTTGAGGGTGAAAGCGTCTACAGGCTGCCACCTCTCGATATGCCGCCGTTGGCTGCGGGTCTGACTGCCGCCGGCGCTTTGAAGTTTCCCGCCATCCGCCTGTTCGTCGAGCGGGCAACCTCGTTCGGGAGCGATTACAAATTTGACGACGACGAAGCCCCGCTGGTCACGCACATATGCCGCCAGCTCGATGGAATCGCGCTGGCGATCGAACTCGCCGCCGGGCGGGTGGAGGCTTTCGGTACACGCGGGATCGCGGAACTTCTGAATGATCGTCTACGGTTGCTAACCGGTGGACGGCGCACAGCTCTCCCTCGCCACCAGACATTGGCTGCAATGATCGACTGGAGCTACGGCGCGCTCTCGGAAGGTGAGCGGAAAGTCTTGCGTCGACTTGCGGTGTTTGCTGGCGATTTCAGGCGGGAAGCGGCTGTTGCCATTGCAACCGACCCAACTGCCCCCGACCGCGATGTACCAGGCCATCTTGCTGACCTCGTCGCCAAATCCCTGGTGGCCGTCGACGCTCATGGCAAGGCCGCGCGATACCGTCTGGTCGACACGACGCGGGCGTTCGTTCTGGACAAAGTTCGGGAGGAAGGGGAGCTCGATGCCGTCATGCGGCAACTGGCGAACTATCTGTGCGAAATTCTCCAGTATTCGCGGGAGGAAGTCGAAACCTTGTCAAGCGACGAATGGCTGTTCAGGTACGGCTCCCACATCAACAACGTGCGCTTGGTTCTGGACTGGGCATACTCAGATCGTGGCGACGTCGAGATCGGCCTCGCAGTTACCATCGCCGCTATTTCACTTTGGTATCAACTCTCTCTGGTTGATGAGTGCCTGAATAACGTCCAACGCGCGTTGCTCGGCATCGCCCCGGGAGAGCAACGAGACGGGCGCGCTCGTCAAATCATGCAGCTCTACACGGCTCTCGGGCTCTCCCAGGCGTTCAAGGTCGGCTTCGCGCCACAGGCTCCGGCCGCGTTCGCCAAGGCATTGGAGATATCGCAAGAGTTGGGCGACGTCGACGGCCAGGCCGAGGCCCTTTGGGGATTATGGCTCGCGCAGGTGGGTATGGGCGAGTATAGAGCATCGCTAGAAAATGCGGAACGGTTCCTGGCGCTTGCCCAAAGCGGCATCGATCGGTTCATCGGCGACCGGATGCTCAGCATGACGCTGTTCTGCATGGGAGATTTCCGGGTTGCCCGTCTCCACGCCGATCGCATGCTATCCCACGATGTCTCAGCTGAAATCCCCTCCAAAAGTTCTGTGCGTTTCAGGTTCGGTCAATCGGTTTCAGCGCGAATTCAACCTGCCCAACTCCTCTGGATCCAAGGTTTCCCGGAACAGGCAATCCGGGCTGTCGATACCGCCGTCGAGGCAGCGCGCGCCTCCGGCCACACGATCTCCCTGTGTGAAGCCTTGGCGCGCTGGTCATGTCCGGTCCTGGTTCATGTCGGCGACCTTGCGGCTGCGGACGCAGCGATCACCGAGCTCCTCGACCTGGCGAAAATGAATGCGCTTGGGCCGTGGGAGGTGTTTGGCCGCTGCTGGAAGGCGGCGCTCCTGATCCAGCGAGGGCTTCCCGAAAGAGGCGTTCCACTTCTACGGTACGGGTTGGCTGAGCTGCGACAGGTTAAACTCTTCAACCTATACAACGTCAGATTTTTCGGGTTCCTGGCCGAAGGCTTGTCTTGTCTTGGGCAGCACGCCGAAGCGCGGGCGGCAGTGGAGGCGGCGATCAGTGCCAGCGAAGAAAAGGAAGAACTCTGGTGCGTCGCGGAACTATACCGTGTGAAAGGCGACGTCCTTTGGCGCGGTGGCGGGGGCATCGAGAGCGTCGAGCAGTGCTATCGCCATTCCGTCGACGTGGCGCGGCAACAGGACGCGGTCTCGTGGGAGCTCAGGACGATCATGAGTTTGGCGCGGTTGGCACGTGATCACGGAGACACCATTCGAGCGCGTGCCCTGTTGGAGCCGGTTTATCAACGATTCTCCGAAGGCTTTGAAACAGCTGACATAGTCACGGCCCAAGCTCTTTTGGTTGAAATGTCCTGACCTTCGCCGCCCCCTGTACGGCCGGTCGCCTTCCATCACAAGATTTCACTACGATTCACTGGCTTGAGACTACGACGTTCTGTCATCTTCCGCCCGTCGCCGGATCGCCGCCGACGCCGCAGAGAGAGGGGCAGACAGATGAAGAAAATGGACGCGCTCGTCTTGAACGAGACGAACTCTGACTTCGTCCGCACCAGCATGGTCTGCCCAGCACCCGCGGCGGGAGAGGTCCTTGTCCGCGTCAAGGCGAGCAGCGTCAACCCGCTCGATCTCAAGATCAAAAGCGGCCAAGCTCCGCATGCGCGGCATCCCCTGCCCGCCATTCTCGGGATGGACGTGGCCGGGATTGTCGAGGCTGTCGGCCCTGGGGTGACCGCGTTCAAGCCGAATGACGAGGTCTTTGGCTTGACGGGTGGCGTGGGCGGTCTCCAAGGTTCTCTGGCGACCTTCGCTGCCGTCGACGCCGAATTGCTCGCACCCAAGCCCGCGAACCTGACCATGCGCGAAACGGCATCGTTGCCGCTGGTCTTCATCACCGCTTGGGAAGGTCTCGTTGACCGCGCGCAGGTTCAAGCGCGTCAGAAGGTGCTCGTACTCGGTGCGGGCGGTGTGGGCCACGTTGCGATCCAGATCGCACGGGCTTTCGGAGCTGAGGTCTTCGCCGTGGAGAAGGCTGCCAAGCAGCGCGAGATCGAGGAGCTCTGCGCCACGGCGATCGACAGGCATCAGACGACTGTCGAGGAGTACGTCAAGGACCATACCGGCGGGCGCGGCTTCGACGTCGTCTATGACACCGTAGGCGGGGCCGGAATTGACGCCGCGTTCAACGCGGTGGCGCGTTTTGGCCACGTTGTGAGCTGCCTCGGATGGGGCACGCATTCGCTCGGGCCGCTCTCGTTCCGTGCCGCAAGCTACTCGGGTGTCTTCACGCTCCTGCCGATCCTGACTGGGGAAGGCCGGACCCATCATGGGCACATCCTGCGAGAGGCCAAGCGGCTCGCGGAAGCGGGAAAGATTACCCCACACGTCGATCCGCGTCGCTTTGGTTTCGAGACCATAGCGGAGGCGTATGCCGAAATCGAAAACCGGACCGCCAACGGCAAGATCGTGATCGACGTCGCCGATTAGAGCAGCACCTTCAACCCTCTGAAAGGTAAGATGTCATGCCATTCGTCAATGTAAAACTGGTCGACGGCGTCTTCACGCCGGAAGAGAAACACGCGATGGCCAAGGCCTTGACCGACGTCATGGTGAAGTTCGAGGGATCGGAAGCCTTCCGCGAGGTGGTATGGGTCCTGATCGAGGAATTGCACACCGATGGCTGGCACATTGGCGGCCGGCCGTTCGAAGGGCCCAAGTCGTTGATGACGACGCTTTCGAAATCCAAAGACGTCGTCGAAATGATCGACGGCATGCCTACCACCCGGAAAGAGTGGGCCGCGGCAGCGCCGGTTCAGGGATGACCATTTCGCGATCTCGACACGGGCGAAAAGAGAGCTTCCGGGCAGCACACGCCCAGAGCTGACAGTGGACCCGTGCCGACTCACACAGGGATGAGAAATGATACGAGCACAGCCATGAAAATGCCCACGGCTACAAGACGGGATGTCCTGATCGGGACCGGAGCCGTCGCCCTCGCCACGACGCTGTCGCTGGAGGCCCTGGCCGCCACTGCATCGTCGAACCCAACCAGTGCAACCATTGAAAACGGGAGTACAACCATGAACAGCATCAAGACGAAAGACGGCGCACAGATTTTCTACAAGGACTGGGGCACCGGGCAGCCGATCGTGTTCCATCACGGATGGCCGCTGAGCGGCGACGACTGGGACAACCAGATGCTGTTCTTCCTCGGCAAGGGCTTCCGGGTCATCGCCCATGACCGGAGGGGTCACGGTCGCTCAAGCCAAACATCCGGCGGCAACGACATGGACACGTACGCGGCCGACGTCGCGGCACTGGCCGAGGCGCTCGACCTTCGCGATGCGATCCACATCGGCCATTCGACGGGCGGTGGCGAGGTGACGAGGTACGTCGCCCGGCACGGCAAAGGCAGGGTCGCCAAAGCGGTCCTGATCTCCGCCATTCCGCCCGTGATGGTCAAGTCTGAGAAGAATCCTGGCGGGCTTCCTATCGAGGTCTTCGACGGCTACCGCGCGGCTCTGGCGGCCAACCGGGCGCAGCTCTACCTCGATATCGCCAGCGGCCCGTTCTATGGCTTCAATCGTCCCGGCGCGGTTGCCTCCGAAGGGACGATCCGCAATTGGTGGCGTCAGGGCATGATGGGCGGGGCGAATGCGCACTACGAGTGCATCAAGGTCTTCTCCGAGACCGATTTCACCGAGGACCTGCAGGTCATTGACGTTCCGGTCCTGGTGATGCACGGCAGCGACGACCAGGTGGTGCCCATCGCCGACTCCGCCGAACTCTCCGTCAAGCTGCTCAAGGACGGGAAGCTCAAGGTCTACGACGGTTACCCGCATGGCATGTTCACGACCCACGCCGACGTGATCAACGCGGACCTGCTGGCCTTCATCAACTCGTGACCGCCCGGGCAAGGCCGAAAGGCCTGCCCTCAACCTCCAAAATCTAATCGACAGCTGTCGGCTCGCCTGAAACCGGCTGCGGAAAGGTATGTCATGAGGTCCGAACACCTGATCTCCCGCCGCGGATTCTGCCTTTGCTGCATGGGCGCGGCGAGTTTCGCCGCCACGGGGGGATGGATGAGCCCCCGTGAGGCCTATGCCGAGGCACGTGGCCTGGTGAGTCTCATCAAGGACAGTGCCGCCAAGGCAGAAATCGTCACCCACAAGCTGAGGAATGACATCACCATCCTCGAAGGATCCGGGGGCAACGTCGCAGTTCTGGGCGGCAAGGATGGCCTCGTCATGGTCGACGCTGGCATCAGCGTGTCGCGCCCCCAGATAACGAAGGTGCTCACCGCCCTCTCCCCGGAGCCGGTGACCCATCTCATCAACACGCACTGGCATTTTGATCACGCAGACGGCAACCCTTGGATCGGTTCTGGCGGAGCCAAGATCATCGCGCACGAGAACACCCGCAAGCACCTGTCGCAGGTGCAGTGGGTGGAAGACTGGGATTACAATTTCCTGCCGCTGGAGCAGAGCGGGGTGCCCGAACTCGTCTTCTCAAAGGAGCATTCGCTCAAGCTGAACGGCCAGTCGCTCGCCATGAAATATTACGGTCCGGCGCATACCGACGGCGACATCTCGGTCATGTTCGGCGAGGCGGACGTGCTCCATGTCGGCGACACATACTGGAACGGGATATATCCGTTCATCGACCATTCGACTGGAGGCGGCATCGACGGGATGATCGCCGCCTCGGATGCGAACCTGGCCGCGTCGACCTACAAGACGATCATCATCCCAGGCCACGGAAACCCGGTGAGCAACCGCGCCGAGCTGCAGGAATTCCGCGACATGCTTGTCGCCGTCCGCGAGAAGGTCGCAGCGCTCAAGCGCCAGGGGCGCTCGAGGGACGAGGCGGTCGCCGCCAAGCCCACGGCGGCGTTCGACGCCAAGTGGGGCAATTTCGTCATCGATCCGGGTTTCTTCACGCGACTGGTGTACGAGGGCGTCTAGCACGAACCTTCGGTTATCCGACGTTCTCTTCTGGCGCGTTGCTCCCCCAGGTCCCGCGCCACCGGGAGGCCTCTCGAGGCGACCCGAGCCCGAATCTTTTGACAGAATTCCAAACCCGCAGGAGACAGCTATGTCGGGAACAAAAAGTGCTCTGTTCATCGATATTCCGGTCGAACTGAAGGAAGTGAGATCGGTCCACAGCATCGGGAGTCTTCAGTTCGAAGGCGACCTGCCCGAGGCGCTGTTCCATCTTCAGTTGATCACCACGGACATCGCGAACTGGAACGCGGCGTCGGACGTGATCGTGATCTTCCACACCAACGCGGGCCATGTCACGCTGAATGACGCGGCTTACAATGCCTCGCGCAATATCGCCACTGGCAACCCCTACAAGAAGCTGGTTGCCGACCTCGTCGACATTGGGGTCAAGGTCGAACTCTGCGGCGCGACCGCGAAGGTAAACGGCTGGGGAAATGCCGATCTTCTCCCCCGCACCAAGGTCAATCTCGACGCGATGGCCCGCACGATAGAGCTCGTGCAGCAGGGCTTCGTCAAGATCACAGAGTGACGGTCGTTTCACCGATCAAGTCTCGTCACCAGGAGCCAGGGAGTCCGCCATGTTCCAATCGCCCTTCGGGTTCCATTCGACCGCTTCTGAAGTCCTGAGAGGCGTTGACCTCCGGGGTAAGACGATGATCGTCACCGGCGGCGCAAGCGGCATTGGCATCGAGACGACCTCGGCGCTCGCCGCGGCCGGGGCCACAGTTGTCATCGCCGCCCGCCGCCGGGAAGCCGCCGAGGAAGTCGCAGCGAACCTCAGGGTGAGGACCGGCAACTCCACCATCCAGTCGCGTCAGCTCGATCTCGCAGACCTCCGCTCCGTTGACCGGTTCGTCGACGACTGGGAAGGTCCCGTTCACGCTCTCGTCAACAACGCGGGGATCATGGCGTTGCCGGAGCTGCAACGCTCTTCCCAGGGATGGGAAATGCAGTTCGCGACCAACTTCCTGGGGCACTTCGCACTGACCCTCGGCCTTCACCGATCCCTGGCCAAGGCTCGGGGCGCTCGCGTCGTATCTGTCAGCTCCAGTGGCAGCCTGTTCGGTCCGGTCTTCTGGGACGACCCGCACTTCCACTTCATCCCGTACGATCCGCTTCTGGCCTATGCCCAGTCGAAGACGGCTTGCACCCTGCTGTCCGTGGGGATCCGGGATCGATGGGCCGACTACGGCATCGTGTCGAATGCGCTCAACCCGGGAGCCATCGCGACAAACCTTCAGCGTCATACCGGAGGACTACGCACGCCCGAACACCTTCACAAGACACCCGAAGAGGGCGCAGCCACATCGGTGCTTCTCGCGGCCTCGCCGTTAGTCGAGGGAACGAACGGACGGTATTTCGAAGACTGCGCCGAGGCTTCGATCGTGCCGAGCCGCCCCCAGTTGAGGTTGGAAGGCGTTGCCCCATATGCGCTCGACAGCGCCAACGCGCAACGCCTGTGGGAAATGGCCGCGGGCTTTTTGGGTGAATGCAGATGATGGACACGACCCAGCAAGTGAGCCTCATCGGTCTCGGCGACCAGGGCACTCCCATGGCGAGGGCGATCGCGAAATCGCGAAAGCATTCGCTGCAGGTCTGGGCCAGAAGGCCGAAGTCCCCGTGAAGCGCTGTCGGGTGTCAGGCATTTCAGCCGACTTTTCCAGTTGACCGGAGACCATGAGACGCTGGGAATTCGAGACTGGGCAGTGGCGCGTCGCCAAGCTCGAACCCGTCGGTCCATTCTGGAAATCACGCCCAAGGAGCGCGTCCAATGACCCATGCACCCATCCGAGTCGGTATCATCGGCGTGCACCCCGACCGCGGTTGGGCCTCGACCGCCCATGTACCTGCGTTGAGAGATTTGCCGCAGTTCCGGCTTTCTGTCGTGAGCCACAGCCGGATGGAAACCGCGAGGGCGTCGGCCGAGAAGTTCGGTTTCGGACACGCGGTTTCGTCGACGGAAGAGCTTGTGAACCATCCTGGTGTCGACCTGGTGGTCGTCACCGTGCGGGTGCCGGAACACCTTCAGCTCGTGACTGCGGCGCTCGAAGCGGGAAAGTCCGTGTTTTCCGAATGGCCGCTCGGGATGAATCTCCGTGAGGCCGAGACGATGAACTCGCTTGCCGCCGAAATAGGCGTCTCGACAATGGTCGGCCTTCAAACCCGCGCTAATCCGACCGTCAGGCATATGCGAAAGCTGATCCAACAGGGCTATCTGGGCGAGGTGCTCTCGGCCTCGATCATTGGCTCCGGTATCACTTGGGGGGAGGAGCTCGAAGAGGCTTTCCGGTACACCTTGGATCCGTCCAAGGGCGCGAGCATGCTGCACGTACCGTTCGCCCACACGATCGACGCCTTGCTCTTCGCACTCGACGAGAACTTCCTCAGCGTGTCGGGGACATTGGTCAGCCGGCATCCAACGATAAGGATGATGGAGAGCAAGGAAGTGGTTCCGCTCAACGTCGCCGACCAAATTGCCTTCACTGGCACGCTCACGTCAGGCGGCGTGGTGACGAGCCACTTTCGCGGCGGACTGTCGCGCGCTACGAATTTCCATATTGAGATCAACGGCAGCAGGGGCGACCTTTTGCTGACGAGTCCCGTCGGCTACGTCGGCTTGGGCGGGTTCAAGCTTATGGGGGCGCAGGCAGGCGAGACCCTTCAGCCGATCTTCGTGCCCGAGGACTTCGGCGCTGGCGAGAACGTCCTGACGGGCAACGTGAGAAAGCTCTACGAACTCTTCGCTTCCGACATGACTTCCGGCACGCGTCAGAGTCCGACATTCGGAGACGCCGTCAACTTGCATCGACTGATCAACGCTATCGAGCAAAGTGGTGGGGTCTCGCGCAAAGTCTGAGACGATGCGGGAGCTGGTGATGTATCCGAGACGATTTGCTGTCCCATATACTTGAGGGTGGGAAGCTGATCGGAGATGACGGAGCGTCCGACAAGAGGTCAATCGCCGAATGGTAGCTATCCGCTCGACGCGAGTCAAAACCGGACAGTCCGGTCACGGCCCACGTCTGTTCTGCTGAACGTTTGTGCTCTGGCCGATGGTGGCCAGAGGAGAAACGATCATGGGACATTCGCAATATGACCTCGCGGGACGGGGTCGTCCCGCTTGGAACGCAGGCAAAAGGGTGGGCGTCAAACGCCCCCTGAAGGTTCGCCAGATATGGGAAATCCGGTTCTTCCTCGACCGCGAAGGTCGATTACGGGACCCGAGCGCTGTTCGATCTTGTGATCGATAGCAAGTTGCGTGGCTGCGACCTGGTGAAGCTCAAGATCGGCACGGTGGTGAATGGACCGGGTATTCGAACCCGAGCCATGGTTGTGCAACAGAAGACTAGCAGGCCCGTCCAATTCGAAATGATGGCAGATACCAGAGCGAGCCTGCTCGCTTGGCTTGAGCGGCGTGGCGGAACGATCGACGATTTTGCCTTTCCCAGTCGGGTCGATCATGCCGACCATTTGAGCACTAGGCAGTATGCGCGCCTGATCGATGAATGGGTTTCGGCGATTGGCCTTCGCCGGGAGGACTATGGCACGCATCCGCTTCGTCGTACCAAGGCTTCCATTATCTTTAAGGCCACCGGGAATCTCCGGGCAATTCAGATCTTGCTCGGCCACACCAAGATTGAGAACACAGTGCGGCATCTCGGCGTCGACGTCGAGGATGCACTGACGGTGGCCGCGGGGGAACTGAAATCTGAGTGAGGACGGCCTCGCGTGAGTCGTGCGGGGTCGCCATCGCTTCGTATTCGGCCCAGCAGTTCTGCGCCGAATTCGGACGTTGAGCCCGATATTCGTATCATCTGGAAAGCCGACATGGCCGAAGGCGTCAACTCTCGTGCCAGAGGCTCGAAATCTGGTTCTCCATCCTGATGCGCAAGCTGCTGCGCCGCGCCAGCTTCGCCTCCACCGCCGGTCTCAAAAGACCGCATTGAGCGCTTCATCGATTACTTCAACAAGACCATGGCAAAGCCATTCATATGGACCTGGGCCGGCAAATCCTTGACCGCCTAACCAGTGCGTCCAAATTTCCGCCAGCGTGTACTAGCCGAACGAGGATACTCACTGGTGCGCTCGAAACGAGCCCAGCACACCGATTTGGTGGAAAGTGACGGCCGCTGGCCTCAATGATATAGTTGGACAGGAACGGATATTGACCAGAACCGATGTTCGCGGGGCCGTCCGAATGTCTCGATTTCCTCTATCGCTCTTTCTCGCTGGCATGATCGGCTGCTGCGCTTCGAGCGCGCTTGCCTTTGCCGAAAAGCTTGAGATTCACTCGCGGACCCTGAGCGACAGCGCATTTCTTGGAGGTGATCCGGATGCGGGAAGCCCTGTCGTTCTAAGTGGCGGCCTTTCAGGCCCAGACGGCGAACAGAAGCTCCCTGTAGTTATTCTGCTGCACGGGACGGACGGTCCGGGGAGCGGAGCGGTCTGGAGCTGGAACCGCTTTTTGAACAGCAAAGGCATCGCGACCCTCAGCCTCGACAGCTATACGGGGCGGAGCCTTAGCGAAGCGTCGTCCGACCAGTCGCTTTTCGGCCAGTTCACGCAGATATCCGACGCCTATCGGGCCGTGGAGGCCTTGGCCGCACACCCGAAAATTGACGGCTCACGCGTGGCGATCATGGGGTTCTCGCGTGGCGGCAACGCTGCGCTCTATTCGGCAATGGTCAGATTCCAGAAGTCATTCGGGCCGAAGGAAGGCCGCATCGTCGCCCATTTGCCGTTCTATCCGGCTTGCAACTTCGAGCTTCTGGATCAGGCCAATGTTACCGGCGTTCCGATCCGAGAATTTCACGGGGCAGAAGACTACTGGACGCCAACCGCCCCTTGTCGCGCCTATATCGACAGGCTCGCAGAGGCAGGTCACGATGCGCAGATGACCGTATATCCCGGCGCGCTGCATAATTTCGACAGCCCGCGCAATCCCGCTCGTGTCTCTGATTCCGATTGGCAGACCTCGCGAAACTGCCTGCGCCGGGAAGAAGACGGACAGCTTGTGAACGCCGTAACCGGCAAGCTTTTCACCTATGCCGACGCCTGCGTCGAATACGGTCCGAGTTCACAGTACAACGATGCCGCCGCAACGGCAGCGCAGGCTGCGGTGATGGAATTTCTGACTGGCGTGTTTGCAGACAAATAGGCGGGCAATCACTACGCCGCGCCTATGCCCATGAGCGCCAGGGCCGCGCGTCCATTGGGGCCGTAAGGGTTTCCCAATGTCTCTGCCATTTCCTGGTGATGATAGTTGGTCGCCTCTATCAGTTCGACAGGCTTTCCTGCGGCCTTCGCTGTGGCGGCGAAATCACGGCCTTGGCGGCGGAACTCGGGCGTTTCGAAACTACCGTAGGTGACCACCACCGGCGCGCCCAACCTCTCGACATGACGTAGCGGGCTCATGGCGTCCGCGATCTCGTCGGTGAACCTGATATAACCTCGCCGCCAGGACAACCTTACCGGTTCCATCTCGTACATGCCGCTCATGCACAAACCGCCTTTGATGATGTCGGCAGGCAGACCAAACTCCTTCTGCCATTCAGTTATGAGGGCTACGGCGCATAGATGGCCACCGGAGGAATGCCCGCCAATGTAGAGGCGGTCAGGATCGCCTCCGAAGCTTGCCGCGTTCCTATACACCCAGCCGATTGCCTTGCGCACCTGCATAGCCAGAACGCCGAGGTCGCCGCCCACATCGGTGACCGATGCGAAATCAACCGCCACATAGTGTGCGCCCGCGCCGACGAACGTCTCCGCAGCGTAAGCGTATCCTCTGGCCGTGTCGTAGCGCCACGTCCCACCGTGAATAAACACGAAGATAGGCGCACTCGCATGTTCAGTGCCGTAGATGTCCATCTGCTCGACTTCGGCATCGCCGTAAGCCACCCGCTCGGGCACGCCGATCCGCGCGATGGTCGCTTCGCTATGGGAAGCGATACGCTCTTGCACGATGCGAAGTTGGGGCTCGTAGTACTGCTGGTCATAGGCCGCGTCGAGTTCTACTTGGTCATACTCCAAAAAGACGGGCGGGCCCTTTTCATGCTTTGGCGGGCCGATTTGGCAGCGCTGAGCCAGAGCCGGTGTCGAGACCGTTGCTGCTGCGGCAGTAGCCGCAATAAGAACAGCCCTGCGCGTAGGGCGGTCACCTGCGGGTGCGCAGCTCGTCTGCATAACTCCTCCCGAGGAAAAGATAAGACAGAGTATGAAACTGCCAATCACGAAATTGAGCAAGTTCATCCTTTGTACATTACCGCCGTCCATCTTTTGGTGTCCCTGAGAGGCACACGACGCTGGGAATTCCCATGGTCGCCGTCACCGTTGCGACAGGCGAGGGCAAATGGCCAAGCCGCCGCTACGGACAACCGCTGAGTGATCGTTTTCTGCTGTCAGGACATTCGACCAATCCGACGAACGGCAGCAATGGGTGGCCCGAACCGGCCATCCGGCCGCCTATTGCGTCTCAGAAAGCGAACGTTTTCTTCGTTCGCTGTGTCTTCGTGTTATCATGGAGACTAGGAGATGCCCTGTGAGCGAGAACCGCAAGCTAGCCGCGATCCTGGCCGCCGACGTGGTCGGCTACAGCCGGCTGGCGAGGGAGGATGAAGACCGTACTTTGGCCAGGTTGCGGGCCCTGCGCAGCGACCTGATTGACCCGACCATCGCCATCCACAACGGACGCGTGGTCAAGCGGACCGGGGATGGGGCGCTGGTTGAGTTCCGCAGTGTGGTAGATGCCGTGCGCTGCGCCCTGGAAGTGCAGAATGGCATGGTCGAGCGCAATGCCGGCGTGCCGCAGGACCGCCGCATCGAGTTTCGTATCGGTATTCATCTGGGTGACGTGGTGGAGGAAAACGACGGCGACCTGATGGGCGACGGCGTCAACATCGCCTCGCGTCTGGAGGGCGTCGCTGCCCCGGGAGCCATCTGCCTGTCGGAGGACGCCTATCGACAGGTCAAGGCGAGGCTGGACCTTTCAGTCAGCGATCTCGGCAGCACGCAGCTCAAGAACATCGCCGAGCCGATCCGGGTGTATTCGCTGCGTGTCGGCAGCGCCGATGCAAAGGCAACAGCGATCTCTGAAGCCGAGTCGGGCCGGCTGGCGACGGCACCGCCGCCGAAACTGTCGATAGCCGTGCTGCCCTTCGCCAACATGAGTGGTGATGCCGAGCAGGAATATTTCGCCGACGGAATCTCGGAAGACATCATCACAGCTCTCTCAAAGCTGTCGCAGCTGTTCGTAATCGCCCGCAATTCGTCCTTCACGTTCAAGGGCAGGAACGTGAACGTTCAGGAGGTGAGCCGCAATCTCGGTGTGCATTACGTGCTGGAGGGCAGCGTCCGCAAATCCGGCAACAGGGTGCGTATCACTGCGCAGCTTATTGACGCAACCACAGGTGGACATCTGTGGGCGGAGCGTTTTGATCGCGACCTGACCGACATCTTTGCCGTGCAGGACGACGTGACGCAGCAAATCGTCGACGCGCTAGCGCTCAGCCTGACGGAGAGCGACCAGCAGCGGCTCGCGACCGAGCAAACCGGTAACCTGGAAGCGTATGACTGCTTTCTGCATGGCCGAGAGCTGCTATGGCGGTTCACTAAAGCGGAAAATAGCCAAGGCCGGGAGCTGTTGCAGCGCGCCATCGAACTCGACCCAAGGTTCGCCCCAGCCTACGCGTTTCTCGCCTTCGCAAACATACTGGACTACTCAAACCAGTGGAGCGCATCGTGGTCGACCGCAATGGCACAAGCGGAAATGTTCGCGGCACGGGCAGTGGCGCTCGACGATCGATATCCCTACGCGCATTGGGCGCTGGGCATCGTCGAATTGTATTCGCGACGGCATGACGCGGCCATCTGCTCGGCTAAACGCTTGATCGCCCTTGCGCCAAATCTTGCCGAGGGGCACGAACATCTCGGCTATGCACTGCATTATTCCGGCAAGTCTGGGGATGCACTCCGGTGTTTCGACCGGGCAATGGCCTTGAACCCGTATTATCCGGACGTATACCTTCACTTCCAGGCACAGGCGATGTTCCAGTTGAGCAGGTACGAAGAGGCAATCCAGATACTGAAGCGGCGACTTGTTCGTAACCCTTCCACCGACGTCTCACGCGTGCTCCTGGCAGCGAGCTACGGCCATCTGGGCCAGTTCGAAGAAGCCCGCCATGAGTGGCAGGAAGTGTTTCGCGTCAACCCCCAGTATTCTCTGGAACATCGCCGCAAAGTGTTGCCCTACAAGGATCCCAACGATTTCGAGCTCATCATGGATGGCCTTCGCAAAGCCGGCCTCGTATGAGCACCTGACCGGGCGAGGTCCGGGATTGAACCTCCTGCAGCCACTGCTTCCAAGGAACAGCAACGAACGCTGTGCGGCGTGTTGATGACAGGTAGCTTTAGGGTCGGAAGCGAACTGGCAACTTCGAGGCTCGGATCATCAGAAGCGGACCTTCAGGCTGCTGTTGAGCAGCGACGTGATCTGACCCGATCCGGACCTTGCCACCCCCTGATTTCCTCCCCGAAAGCGGACCTCCAGAACAATCCAGTGCACATGGCGCGACTGCGCCCCTTGCCGTGGTCCAGAGCGCCCTTGTCACGGACAAGTTGACACCAATAGCGCCAAGTTGGACAAAGGTTCCGAGGGAATGCATTTGTCTACGCAATCTGTAAGTTCGCCTGTCCAGTCCCGGTTCGCCGCTCCCTCTGCGACGATGGCGTTCGGCACTCTGCTCCTTTGCGCCATCGCTGCGCTCTCGGTGCTTCTCGCCTGGCGTGATTATCAGGGCGCAATCGAAAAGGGTGAAGCCAATGCATTGTCGTCGGCGCATGTCGTGGCAGCCCACTTCCAGTGGATGCTGCAGGCGAGCGACCAAGCTCTCCGTCGCATCGATTCCGCGCTCGGACCTGAGGCAATTGGCGAAACAGCGAACACAGTTTTTAGTATTGAGGAAGCAATCGGGGACCTGCCCCGTGGCTTCCAGTATTCGGTCTACGATGAAACGGGGCAACTGAGATTTTCAAGCGTCAAAGAGGCAATTGGGATCAACGTCTCCGACCGGGAATATTTCCAGGAATTGCGGGACGGATCCGGAATCGTGATTTCCCCGCTGCTCGATGAGCGACTGAGCAATGAAAGCGTTTTTGTAGTCGCTCGCCGGATTGTCAGGTCGGGAGAGTTTCATGGAGCAGCCAGCATAGCCATTCCGGCTGCAAGAATGGCTGGGTTCTGGAGCTCAATGAATCTCGGTCCGTTCTCGTCGGTTTCGGTGATACGAACAGACGGCTGGTTGGTTGCCCGTTTTCCGGCTCTCGGCAAGACAATGGACCTCAGCAATACACCGCTCTTGGACGCGGCCCGAGCACAGAGCGGAGTTTATCACAGCGGAACCTCCCCGGTTGATGGAAAGGCCCGAATTGTAGGATTCTGGCGAGTCGACGGAGCACCTGTGATTGCCGTGGCCGGGATTGAACGTGGCGAGGTGTTGGCGGCTTTCTGGCGCAATTTGCTGACTGGCGCGGTAATCGCGGTGCCGCTGATTGGCATGCTCGCGTGGGGTCTGGTCGGGACAGCCCGATTGCAGCGGGCCGATGAAGCGCGCAGGCGTGATCTTGAGCGGTCGCTCGAGCACAACAGGTTTTTGCTTCGGGAAATTCACCACCGGATCAAGAACAACCTCCAGACCGTGGCATCATTGGTTCGGCTCCAGCCGCTGCCCGCGGAAGCGCGCCAGAGCATCGCGGGCCGTATCAGCGCGATGGTCGCCGTGCATGAGCACATATACCAAAACGACGAGTATGGAGATGTCTCGGTCGACCGATATCTCCATCGGCTGATCGATGACCTCCGAGAGGGTTCCAGCAACGATGTTGAAATGGAGGTGGAAATCGATCCTCTTTTGGTCGATCGTGACCATGCACTTCCGCTTGGGCTCCTCGTCAATGAAATTGTATCCAACGCCTTCAAACATGCGTTCAAAGGTGCTTCTTCCGGGCGCATAAAAATCTCCCTTTCCATGGTGAGCGACCGCGAGGCTAGATTGACGATTTCCGACAATGGCCGTGGCTTCAATCCCGATAGTGCGCCCCAGAACATGGGAAGCAAACTCGTCGCCGCCTTCGCGAGCCAGTTGAAAGGAGAAGTTAAGACTGAATCTTCGAAACGAGGAACCACCTTCACCCTGACATTTCCTATTACGAATTAAGCACTTCGGCCCGCCAGGAAAGCGGGCAAGCTTTCGGCCTCAAGAGTTCGCGTGCAGCTTCCCGAACAGCCCGACGTTCCCGCACGCCCCACCACGCCTCTCGTGCTGCCTGATCATCGTCAGAGTTTCCGCCGTGTGTCGCAATGGGCGGGCGGCAGTCCGCCGTTGTTCCCTCCTATTGGTCAGCATCTTTGGAACGGCTTGGGCAACCCGGTGTTTTCCTCCTCAATGTGGAGGAGGCTATGCCGCGGTACTATTTCTTTTGCGAGCACGAGGCAGGTGTCATTCCCGATCCCGAGGGCATGGATCTTGAGGACGAGCCTGCCGCACTTGCCCAGGCGATGGTGGCGGCAGGGGAAATCATGCGGTCGAATTCTCAAGCCGGCCGCGAAGCGCTCGTCGGAGCCGTTCTGCTGGTGAAGGACAACGCGGGAGCAACGCTGTTCAGAATGCCCTTCATCGATCCTGGCGAATAGTTCGCCCTACCTCAGAGTGATCTGCTTTGTGGCGACCGTCGGAACGATCCCAGGGACTCACAGGTATCCAGCGGTCGGATCGCCACGAATGTGTGGAAGTGGCGCGGCCGCAAGCTGACCGTCCGGTTTCGGTCAGCAACGGCAGATATTGTTGATTTGGTCGGATCAGGATCGGGCGATGATACTGGGCTCGGCGATCCCCGCCCAGATTTGTCCCAGATGTCTGCGAGTTCCCTGACGGCCGTGGCGATCCGCCTTTACGGCATGGCCGCAGTCATCGGTCGGAGCTTTGCTAGCTTCCTGAGGTTCTGCGCGGTGGCGGCGAGCAGGAATTCATTGCGTGCACCAGAGGGCCCGCGCAGTCGAGGCGTCCAAGCCGCAAGATGGTCTACCTTTTTCCGACGATGGCGGGATCGTTCATATTCCGGTGTCGGCGATGGCTCTGGCCACATCGCGGGCATTTCGTGCAGATCTCGCCGGATCTTACGGAAGGCCATGTGAGGCAGCATCGCGGCTTTAGCCCGCAGGCTTCGCAGGCGTGTTGGCTTGCGCGGTAGAGCCGCGTGCCTGCACTGGTGATCCCCATCCGAGGTGTCGTGTAGCTGCGCCGGTACAGCACCAGCCGTTTGCCGCCTGGGCAGGTGTATTGGTTCGTCCCGCGGATCGAAGGTGAAGTCGACACGCGAGAAGGTGCCGTCCGGTTGGATTTGTCGAACACCGAATATGCGGCGCGATCTCCCGTTCCTTGACAACCAGGCGAGGTTTGCCGCCGATGCGTAGGCGCTGTCGGCGGCCAAATGCGGCGGCTTTAGGCCGAAGCGGTCCTCGGTCCTGTCGATCATTGTGCGTGCCGCACCCACCTCAGCCTGGCGGATGGTGCGGGTGGCCTGGGTTAGGAGCTATCTTGGATAGCCTCTAATTCGGCAGAGATGACCTCAACCATCTGTGCAGCGCTGGGCGACAGAGTTTTGACATCTTGAGTGGAGATTGAGAGGATTTCGAACATCCGAGGACCTGCGATCGGCGCAAAATGCATGCTCCCTGCCCCAACGAGACCCGCCGCAATCGCGATGATAAGTTTTGCGAACCGCATCTCAATGCTTCTTGCACGGACCAGTTGCTGGATACTTTCAGTCTGCATTGGTGTTGGCACGGCAGCAAGGTTCGCCTGAGCGCAAGAACACAGTGACAAGCGACCGCAACGGGGTCGGTTGCTGAATGGCAGCTATCCGCTAAAAGCGAGGCAAGACCGGACGGTCCGGAAGCGGCCCCGAACGGGCCGGAAATCGATATCCGATTTCGGCATCGTCCGGCTGGGCCGTCTAGGTCACACTTTGGTGGGAAGCGGACTCCCCGACATCGGGCTGCTAGCGTCGGCGGCGCGCTATATAGCGGACATTCAATGATGATGTTGGGCAGGAGTCTGGTCAGACCCCAAACACGTCCTTGCGCAGCTTGTCATAGATGGCCATACCAGGCTTGATCAGCTTCGACAGCGTGTTCCTCGCGAACGCCGGGGCATCGTTGCCTGCCTGGGTGAGCGACAGCATCTTCTTGGCCGCGACATAGATGTTGCCCGCGGCCTTCTTGATGTCGTCCGCAGGGTGGCCCTGGCTTACCACGCTGGCGATCGCAACAGCCTTGGCGGCGATTAAGTCCGCCGCCTTCTCGGGCTTCCCGACCGAGTCGCAGAGGGCGGTCAACACTTCGTCGTCGTAGAGGTAGGCTTCGAGATGTCGAAGACTCAGAACGTTCATGCCCTTGCTTTTGAAGGCGGCAACGTCAGTCGGGGTGTGGTCGTCCAGATCGATCAGGCGGATGATTTTCATGCCTGAGGTAAGCTTCGGCAGCACGGTCGCCAATCCGATAAAATCGTTCTGTACTTCCTTCGAATTGCCGGCAGAAATGAAAGTGGTGTCGGGCATCTCGTCGGCGAAGATCGCTTCGTAGATCCGAGCGTCGTGCTCGGTGTTCTTCCCTGGCACCGAGCCTATCGGGTTGCCTTCACAGATGACCACTTGCTTGGGCGCTACCAGCGCAGCGAGATCGTCGAGGGCGACGTGCATCACCCCCTCCCAGAAGGCGCGGGTGGGCCTGCTCGGCGAGAGAGTAACTACTTGGTCGAAGTCGTGACCGCCGAAATCTATGAAGGCCACCGATGTCGGGTCGGCATCGTACATCTCGCGTGCTTTCCGCATCATCCCGATCGAGTGCGACGCGATCCAGAGTTGAGAGTTGCCGGGAAGCAGACCCACCAGTTCGCCGAGGAGCGCCGCCTGTAGCCTGGTGTTCATGTGGGACTCCGGCTCGTCGATGCAGTAGATCGCATCCGTATAACTGCGCCGCTTGACCACAAAATCGAGGATCAGGTCGAAGGAGGCCTTCTCACCACCGGAGAGGTTTTTGTAGTCGAATCCCTTCGAGGTACCCTTATCGAACTGGAAGGTGCCCTGGTCGAGAGGATTGCCTACACCGACGAAGGTCAGATCAGGGAACAACCGCTTCAACGGGGACCGGACCTCGCCGATCAGCTTCTCGCGATAGTCGCCCATGGTTGTCCCGGCCGTCTCGTTGACGAATACGTCCTCCATCGCTTGGGAGGCAAGGCGCTGGTAATTGACGCTGACCGTGGCGTCGGGTTCGATCAGCCGATTCAAGCTGATGTTATCAAGGATGGGTCCTTGCCGGCGGAGGGTATTGGTAGTGAATTCATGGTCGTTCCTGTACGCGGTCCGGACGTAGAGGTTGCCCCGGGCGAAGCTGTTGCTGGTGTCGGTAGTGACGGAGATCCTAGAGCCGAGGTCCACGACCGGATCCTGCGGCCGATCGTAGTACTTGGTATCGCCGTTCCAGCCGTATCCCGTAACCATTCGGTAACGTAGAAGCAGAGCGTCAAAGAGCGAAGACTTGCCGGATCCGTTCGGGCCAGCAAGCACCACCAGCTTGGCGCTCGCTGGGACATCCCGAATGGTCAGATCAGCGAACCGGCGGAACCGAGTGATATGGATATTAAGCAGACGCACGGCAAAGCCCTTCGGAATCAATCTGAGGAGTAGAGCCGGTGCATGGTCGTTTGACTAGCTCGATCGAAGCTCATTGGCCGGCTTCCACAGCAGCACAGCGTAGGTCGCGTCGAATTCCTGCGCCACTGCAGCAAGTTCACCTGATCCTCCACCTGGTTCTGACCGTCGCAGGTCCGATCATGCTCCCTTGTGAGCCCTCGGGGAGCGTCCGCTTCCGGGCCAAGAGCAGCTGCAGCAACAGTGTAGAGGGAACGTCCGGAAAGGGTCGGAAGCGAACTGGCAACTTCGAGGCTCGGATCATCAGAAGCGGACCTTCAGGCTGCTCTTGAGCAGAGACGTGATCTGACCCGAAGCCGCCCTTCATCAGCCCATTTCGCTGCCCGATAGCAGACGTTCACCGCACCAGCGCTCTTCCGCCGCGCGGTACTACTGCATTGCCGAAGACGGTGACAAGCGAGCACACGCGTAACCGCCCCTCGTCGGAGCGAATCGGTGAAGGCTTCGGCGCGGGGTCGGAGAAGGCGCATTCATTCCCTCGCCAGGCACTTTAGGCGCGACGCTCGCACGCAGGTTAGAAACTCCAGCCGACATCATCGGAGATATTTGCTCACGTCATCGAGACGAAGCGATAGGCGTCGTCTTTGCGCTCTGCGTAGCCAATGCCCGGATAAAGCCAGTGGAAGCCGAGCAGGCGCGTTTTGTCGGTCGCAGCACGCTCCAGCAAGGCCCTCCTGTTCTGTGCTGCCAAATCGTGAATTGCGTCGAAGCCGGATCGCCACTCTGGATGCGCAAAGAAAACTGCCTGATGAGTGATCGCGTCTGCGACGATGATCAGGCCGTCGTCGCCTGCGACCTCGAGCGAAATGTGTCCTGGCGTGTGGCCGGCGGTGTCGAGCACCGTGATACCCGTCACGATGTCCTCGCCTGGGTTAATCATCACCGCGTGGTCCTTTGCAGCGGCGAGATCGCGCTGAGCACCGCGAGCGAAATCGTGGAGTTCCTGAGGCATCTTGGTCAAGATGTCTGGATCCATCCAGAAATCCCACTCCGCCGAATTGATGTAGTAGGTTGCGTTCTGGAAGGCGAGTGCGCCGTCATCCTTCAGCGTGCCCCAAATATGATCGGGATGGGCATGGCTGAAGACCAGCTTGCTCACGTTCTCGGGCTCGATGCCCGCTGCCCTCAGGTTCTCCACGAGCTTGCCGGCGGCCGGCTGAAACTTGTTCCCCGATCCGTTGTCGACGAGGATGATGTCCTCGCCGGAGCGGATCACGACTGGGTTGGTGGGGGCGATGACCTGTTCCGGGCCCTGCCCGATGGTCGCCAGAAGCGCCTGCAGTTCCTCGGGCGGGGCATCCGGCGCAAGAAGGCTGGCCGGTAGGGTGAGTTCGCCGTCGCTGACGACGAGGATTTCGAAATTCCCTTGATGGAACGTGTAAGGCATCGCGGCAAATGCCGGCCACGACCAGAGCGGGCCGGATCCCAGCACCGCTGTAGCGGCAAGAAACTGGCGGCGGCTGATGAAGGTTTTTGACGGATCGGGTTCGTGAGCGGTCCTCATGACTTGGCTCCTTTACGAGCAGTCCCGCAGAAGCCCCCGCGCAATCAACGATACTCCTGGCTACGCGGCCTGTCATCGCAAAAAGGTCTTCTCCCGGCCAGCCAAGACGAGACTGGCAACGCTTATTGTGATCCCGCTATCGGTTCGAGGAGATGGAAGGCAGCCTTCCCCCAGGAAACGCGAACTTCAAGACAAAGACGCAATGACCGCACCGGGTTCAACCGAGCCGTTCATCGTCCAATCTGTCGACGGCTGCCCAGGGACGGAACAGGTACATCGGGTACCAAGCGTCAGATTTTCACCACCAGTTTTGATGCTCGGCATGATGAACAAAGGTGGTTGATTCGGAACTCCCGCGGCAGGAGCGCGCTAGCACCGGGATCGGTTCGCGATCGGCAAGGTTGGCGAGCATGCGACGCGTTGCCGGGGCGGTTTGAGGAAGAATACGCCCGCCGCCGCGCGCGTGGCTTCTACGATCGGCCAACCGATCCGCGCCAGCTCCCGCTTCTATAGGCTAAACTCCATGACGCGAAGGAGCGGAGGGCCGTCTCCGGCCAGGATCGACCGCGAATGGCGATATCAGGTCGCATTGCCAGACGACCTGTGCGTCGGTCGCAATTTTGCGCTGATCTCGGA
This sequence comes from Mesorhizobium sp. WSM2240, assembly GCF_040438645.1. Classification (NCBI taxonomy): domain Bacteria; kingdom Pseudomonadati; phylum Pseudomonadota; class Alphaproteobacteria; order Hyphomicrobiales; family Phyllobacteriaceae; genus Mesorhizobium; species Mesorhizobium sp. WSM2240. Next base: position 3,852,360 of record NZ_CP159253.1, on the reverse strand, counting down.
TTTTCGTCAGGCACACGGACTGGAACACATGACGCGCCACGTGACTGCGGTCTGGCCGGGAGGGATAAGGCAGGAGCGTTATCGCCTACATTGCTTCGCTGACCTTGAATCCGCGGAGACTTTCAAGAATGAATTCGGCGGTGTGATCTTCGATCCGAAGCTGGACCGCGAGAGCGGCCGGGTGCGGGGCGCATGGCATCGAACCGACGAATACAAGCGATTCCTGGAAAGCGGTCCGTTGGCCGTGCCGGAGACCTTGAGGAACTGAACCCATGTGCGGACGCTTCACTCGGTACCTTCCCTGGTCGGAGATCCACAGGCTCTATCGTCTGACGCTCGACTGGGAGAAGCAGCGCAATGATGAACCCGCATACAATATCGCGCCCACCGATGAGGTCGTGTTCGTCACGGCCGGCGAGGGCGGCAATCATAAACTTCGCGAAGGCAGATGGTGGCTGGTGCCTTGGTGGGCGAAGGAAACGCCGAAGGGGGCAATGTTCAATGCGAGGTCAGAGGAGGCCAACACAAAGCCGGCCTTCCGCGACGCCTTCACATCTAAGCGCTGCCTTATTCCCGCAGACGGCTTTTACGAATGGACACCGAGCCCTGCCGACAAGGGACGTGACCCCTGGTATATTTTCCTGCCCGATCATCGGCCGTTCTCGTTCGCCGGACTCTGGGCCTATAACAAGAACCTGGACGTGACGAGTTGCACGATCCTGACTGCCCCAGCGCAGGCTCCGATGAGCAACCTGCACGATCGGCAGCCCGTTATTCTCGACCCCGCCGCCTATGATGCCTGGTTGGATCCTGCGACGCCGGCAGCAGAGGCGAAGGTCCTGCTCAACCGCGATCTCGATGGCCAACTTCAATTCTATAGGGTCGATCGGCAGGTGAATTCGAGCAAGAACAAGGGCGGAGAGGAGATGATCAAGCCAATCGACATGGCATCGGAATACGGTCTTCCCGAGTAAGCGACCTCTTCACCCTGACCGGACTCAGGCAGCGAGCGCCGCCAACTGTGCTCTCGACCCAAAACCGGAAGTTTACCAGGCCGTGGTGTACGCTGTCGGCCGGTGGCACAGCCATCAAGCCTCTCGGATTCCAGATGAACCGCGCAAACCTTGGGAGATGTAGGGTTCCAGATTCATCCGAATGCGGTCCAGCACCGTCGCGCCGGAAAGATCGGGAACGAAGGTTTTGCCGGTGATTGCTTCATAACCTTGTATGTAGACCCTAGATGTCTGCTCGATAAGCTCGGCCGGGATTTCCGGAAGCGGATCCTTGTAAGGATCGCATTGCGCCGTCACCCAGGCGCGTACCAAATCCTTGTCGAAGCTGCGCGGCCGCTCGCCCTTTTCCAAACTCTTTTCGTAGCTTTCTGCCAGCCAGTAGCGGCTGCTGTCAGACGTATGGATTTCATCGGCTAGAATAATCGTTCCGTCCCTGTCGGTGCCGAACTCATATTTGGTGTCAGCCAGGATAAGACCACGATCGGCGGCGCGCGCCTGGCCGTGCGCGAAGAGCGATAGCGCATAATGGGAGACGACGTCCCATTGTTGTTCCGTCAAAAAACCTTGGGCAAGAATTTCGGTTCGGGACAACGGCTGGTCATGACCACCATCGGAAGCCTTGCTGGTCGGTGTGATGATGGCCTCGGGAAGCTTCTCGTTGTCGCGAAGTCCGTCCGGCAGCCGGATACCGTACATGTCGCGTTCGCCGTTCCGGTATTTCGTCAGGATCGAGGTGCTGGTGGTGCCGGCGAGATAGCCGCGAACAACGATTTCGACCGGCAGAATGTCGAGCCGGGTGCCGATGACGACATTGGGATCCGGATAATCGAGTACGTGATTTGGGCAGATGTCTGCGGTTTCTTCGAACCAGTAACGTGCCGTCTGGGTCAGAACCTGCCCTTTGAACGGAATCGCGGTGAGGATGACGTCAAAGGCACTCAGGCGGTCGGTGGCGATGATGATGCGGCGGCCGTCCGGCAGATCGTAGTTCTCACGGACCTTGCCCTGATAGTAGTTCGGGAGTTCGGGGATGAAGGCACTGGAAAGAACGCGCAAAGGTCTCATATGGACTTGATCTTTCGCTGGCGTTTGTCGGCCTGCAACCGCTTAGAACCGCTCGAACCCACGGGTCAAGCAAGATTTGCCATCGGGCGCGCCGCCCGTTGCGGACCTTGGCTCAGTTGTAATAATGGCTCGCCAGTAGGACTTCCTGACTGATGAACTACCTAGCGACAAAAATCCGCGTGACTTGCGATGAAGTGACAGTCTGGGCATGGGCTGCCTACATGACCGAGCATCTCGACGAGGTGTCCCTTGCCCTGCGCAATGAGAGCGTAAGGCATGAAATGTGGTTCATGGGCAGGGATTGGTCGCTATTTGTCTTAGGTGTCATGGACGTTGACGACCACCCCGGCTCACAAGCGGTGTCAGCCAAGTCAGAGCTTTCGGTGGACGAAGTGCACAAGAATTTCAAAGCCTTCTGGAGCAGCGCCGAAAGGCTCAGCATTGATCCAGCCAAGAGCCCTCGTTTCGAAGATTGCGAATTCCTTTTCGAGGCGTATGCCTAACGACTGCTTCCACCGTGGACGCCGGACTGGTGGACTTCCATGGCCAGTACACTGCGTTCCGATTAGGGTAGCTTCGCCGCGCAAGACGCGGTGATCAGGAGGAAGTCATGAAAACACTTTTGGCATCCATATTCGTCCTCGCCCTCGCTTGCCCTAGCTTTGCCAACCAGTGCCCGTCGCTGGTGAAGCAAATCGACGAGAAGCTACAGTCGGCCCAATTGTCGGACGCTGACAAGGCAAAGGTTACCGAGTTGCGCAACAAGGGTGAGGAGCAGCACGCCGCAGGCGACCATGCAGCTTCCGAAGCCAGCCTGAATGAAGCATTGGCGATGCTCGACTGACGCCGGATGGCCTCAAGAGTGTCTAGCCCGCCTCCGCTCCAGGCGCGGGGCGGGCACATCTCAGGTCGCTCGGCAGTTCACTCTGCAATGCTGCCGTTCGCAGTCTCTACAAGCGCTTCAAGCTCAGCGAGGCGGGGTCTCCCAACCAGTTCCGCGGCCATGGTCTCCGCGGCCGCGTGGCGGCTCCGCACTTCGCTGATCCGCTCCTAGTCGCCGAACAGGCGGCCCACCACTTCCCGCATGTTTTTTCTAGGGATCTCATCAGTCAGCTATGCCCCCATTGTGGATGTTGAGCGCCGTTGCGCTACTGCCCGATAGCGGTCGTAGAAGGCGGGGTTCATTGGCTTCAGTTGAAAGTCAGCGGCCACGTCTCCACGGCGGACTTGGCCAAAGCCGCCTGCCGCTCTTTGATCTCGGTGTTCGTCCACTGGTCATAAGCAGCAATCTCGCTTATCGTCTGGTATCCGGACGCGGCGAGGATGACCTTCTTCTCTGCGAAAGCTTTATTGCCGATGTCCTTGTTCTGCCCAGCCTTTAAGAGCACCATATTGCCAAGCAGCTTCTGAGATGCCTTGGCGGATTCGGCGTCGATGTTCCAATCCGCGGACGGATTGAGGGGCAGGACATGCTCTAGGTTGATATCGGCCACGTCGTCGTTCGGCACGTATTCCGGCTGGGGATCGTGTTTCCGGGTCTTCTCAATCGCGCGCAGGTAATACCGGGCCAAGTGCGTGCGGGAGACACGTGCCGTCGCGAATGTCGCCTGGCCGCTCTGAACGAGCACGACCGTACCGAGAAAGTAATCGCTCTGGCCAGAGCCGATTGCTTCGTTCAGATCCTCAAGAAAATTCCGGACGTGCGTTTCCTCCCAAGCGTAAGAACGTTGGTTGGGCGGCACCTCGAGCCGGTCTCCCGCAGTAGGTTGCCTATTCCCTTGTTCTCGAAATGGAAATTTCCTGCCACGTTGCGCTCCAAGGTCAATCGATAGCCGGCGACGTTCTCAGAAGTCAGTCCTTTTCGCAAGGAACGCCGATACTAGCGCACGGAAGAGAAGGCACGTAGCTGGTGCCGGGGTACTCCGGTGGCCTGACGCCTAATTTCTGCCGATTTGCCTTGCTGCCCGTGGTTTGGACGCCCGCTTTTGACGATGCATCCAAAGGCAGTCAGTCGGCTGTCGGCCCAACCTGCTCTTCGGCTCACCTCTGGGTGGCTCTGACGGGCTTGCTGCAACTAGAGCCAACTTTTTGGTGCCACAACTGCGCTAGCGGCAATAAGGGACCGATTCCTGAACTGCCTCACCCCGATTGCCGTCGCTAACCTGCAGATTCGCACCGCTCCGAAAGCGCGAAAAAATGTCGAACGGATGGGATGAGTCGGTGGAAGCCTGGATCGCGGCAATGGGAAGCCGAGGCGATTACACCCGAGAACATGTTCTCGACGCGCCAATGATGGCAAGGGTGCGTGGTCGCGGGTTCGAGTTCGCTCTCGACGTCGGCTGCGGCGAGGGCCGGTTCTGCCGGATGTTGCAGGACTGCGGCATTCGTACCGTGGGAATCGACCCGACCGCGGCGCTGATTGGACACGCCCGGACGCTCGACCGGACGGGGACTACCGGCTTGGCCGGGCGGAAGCACTGGAATTTCCGGACGAGATGAGATGAGCAAGAAACCAAGCGTCCTGAAGACAACCCTTCACGATTGCCCGCACGCCTCGTCAGGGGCTGTAATCGCGCCCCCGTAGATCTTTAACTCCAGCATAGGCCAGATACTCGGTCGAGCCGTCGTGATGGATTTGATTCGGAACTCCCGGGCACGGATGCTGGCAGGAGCGCTAGCACCGGGATCGGTTCGCGATCGGCAAGGTTGGCGAGCATGCGACGCACTTAATATCAACCTTGAGATCGTGTTCTGGTAGCTTGTCTCCATGGTATAAGTTTTCTTGGGTATCTTGGGATCGCAAGGTCCATCCCAGACAGCACTTGGCGGTGACTTCCATGTCACTCCGCTACAGCACAAATGTGTGCAGGCAACACACCGCGCAGCGTCGCTGATCTATAGACGAGGAACAGCAACCACCTATATCGCGTCGTATTTGCATTGAAGCGCTTGAAAGCGACAGGCTCGGGGCAGCGGTCCTTGCGCAGTGTCTGCTGTAGCCAAGCCAAGCCGTCATCAATTTCCCATCGTCATACAACGGGGGTTCAGATGAATGATTCTTACCACTGGCAGGAGCACGTCCTGGAACATCCCGCCAAATCCGCAATGCTCACACTCGTGATCTACGCCGTAGTAATCGTCGTAGCGGGAGCACTCCCCGCCCTGTTATGGCATTCCTGAGGGGAGGCGCGGTTGGCCACAAGTCCGGCCGCAGATTGAGCAGCCGTAGGTCTATTGATAGGTTCCGAACCGGTTCGGTTGCGGCGTTTCGAGGAGCAGAATACCGATGCCGACACTTCCTTTGGCAGTGGCTATTGCGGATGCGGTGTCAAACGCGCAGCGGCGGCGCTTGCCGCTTGATGTCGAGGCCAAGACAAACCATCTGCTGGATGCATATCCAGGCGCGGACGCAACCCGTTCAGACATCGCAGATACGTTACGCGCTGAAAGCGCCGCCGCAGGCATTTTAGCGCTAGCTGAACAGGATTAGCCCTCTTTATGCCTGCTCGTCTTCAAGAAGAACAAGGATTTTCACGGCATCGGTCCTATTCGACCAGCCAAAAGGATCAGAGCGCGTTGGGTCCTTAAGTTCGCGGTCACCAAGGCTGCTCTTGGACTCGGGATTATTCCTACGTACGACCCGGCGGAACCGCTTTGACCCAGCAGGCTTCCGAATTAGGAGGTCATTTTGAAATAGAAATCGCCTCAGCGACCGTTCGGTGCTAATTTAAACATCCATAACAAATCGACGGGTTCCGGGGGCCATCTCAGCAAAAGGAGATCCCTCATGCTAGTCCTTGACCGGCGAAGTTTGTTGAAAGCAGCAGCAGCTGGCGCTGTTGCTACCGCCTCTACCAGCTCAACTGACGTGACAGCAGCCAGTCCCGACGTTGCTGTCGAAGCACCGGGCTTCTACCGTTTCCGCCTCGGCGAATTCCACATCGCTGCGTTATGTGACGGGGTGTTTTTCCTGCCTATGGACAGCATCGCAACCAATGCCGATGCAGGCGAAAGAAAAGCGTATTTTGATGCGCACTATATGACAGCGGACGTGTTCCCGCTTCAGGCCAGTCCGCTCCTTATCGAGACGGGGGAGAAGCGGATACTCGTCGACACTGGCGTTGGGCCTGGTCAGGATTGGGCACCCGCCGCCGGGCGACTTGGCAAATCGCTTGAAGAGGCTGGCGTCACGCCAGATGCGATCGACCTGATTGTCCTTACCCATTGTCACGTCGACCACGTGGGTGGTCTTGATGCGGCTGCGGCCAAGCAGTTCCCCAACGCTGAAGTTCTTCTTTCGGAAACCGAACTGGATTTATGGAATTCTCCGGACGCGGCGTCAAAGGTTCCCGAGTGGGCGGCTCCCGGCGTGCCTCACCTGCAAGAAGTTTTTGCTTCGCTTGGCGACCGGGTTCGTCCGATCAGGGGCGGAGCTGACGTTGTCACTGGCGTTGTTTCACTGGACACGTCAGGTCACACGCAGGGCCATATGTCGCTGCTGGTGGGGTCCGGAGAAGAGCAGCTACTGATTACTGGTGATGCTGTTCCGAGCATCCACATCGCCTTCGATCGACCTGAATGGCAGATAATTTGGGATCATGACCGTGAAAAGGGGGCAAAGACACGTCGGGCTTTGCTGGATCGTGCCGCGCACGACCGCCTGCTCGTCGCCGGCTATCATTATCCATTCCCTGGCGTCGGACATGTGGTGAAGGAGGGCAATGGTTTCCGGTGGCTGCCCACAGAATGGGTCTGGGGTGGCTAACAAATGTCTGCCCAGGAGGGACGGACGCATGCATATAGGAGCGCCGAACCGAACGGAGCGCATGTCCGGTAATTGTGTCGTCAGGCCCCTGCACCAATCGGATGACGCGGCTCTATGCCAGGTGGTGTCAGGGACGGAAGGAGCGACGTTTCGCCGGCCTGCGAACGGCGCGGTGGCAACAGTTCAGCAGCAACTTAAGTCTGCAGCGTCAAGCCGGTTACGCGAAGCGCGGACGATCTGGAATGCAATGATTTTCTGGCGGCCGGACGGCGTCGCTGCTGCCTCGGCGCAACGTGATACGGGCCGCGGCACCTCACGACCGGCAGAGTCTACGCCATTTCAATGCCGGGATGAGGCATACAGAGCGGCTGGAAAGCCTTAGCAGCAGCTATGCGGCTGGCAACGTTGGAGACCAAATACGAACCCCTGTAGAGCAGAAAGTCCAGCCGAGTGTAGACGTACTGGGAAAATGTTCAACGAAGCGAGTGACGCCCACGTGGAGGTAACTTGGACATTGGGCAATGGCTGCGCGAACTCGGCCTGCCTGCCTACGAGCAGGCGTTTCGCGACAACGGCGTCGATCTCGACGTTTTGCCCCGCCTGACGGCGGATGACCTTAAGGAGATCGGCGTTTCCGCAGTCGGCCACCGGCGAAAAATTCTTGACGCGGTTGGCCAACTGACGGCGGCGCGGCCGGAGGCTATGGGCCGAAATACGCCCCATCGAGCCGAGCGGCGGCAGCTCACCGTCATGTTTTGTGACCTCGTCGGCTCAACGTCGCTATCTGCCAGCCTCGACCCAGAGGACATGCAGGAACTGCTAGGGGTTTATCATGCCCGCGTCGGCTATATTGCCAGCAAGCACGGCGGCTTCGTCGCCAAATATATGGGGGATGGGGTACTTATCTATTTCGGCTACCCCCAAGCCCATGAGGACGACGCTGAGCGGGCAGTGCGGTCGGGGCTCGCGCTGGTTGAAGGCATTTCAGAACTGACAACGGTCGGCGCGCGCCTCAATGCCCGGGTTGGGATCGCTACGGGGCTGGTGGTGGTCGGCGATCTTATTGGCGCGGGCGAGGCGCAGGAGCGCGGCATAGCTGGCGAGACCCCCAACCTCGCGGCCCGGCTGCAAGAATTAGCCGAGACCGGCGCGGTTGTCATCGCCGAAACCACGCGACGGCTTATCGGCGACCTATTCGAGTTGTCCTCGCTTGGGCCGTCCTCAATTAAGGGTTTCGCACAAGCGGTGCCCGTCTGGCGGGTAATGGGCGAGGGAAAATCCGAAAGTCGATTTGAAGCGCTGCACGGTGCGGGGATCACCCCGCTCGTCGGCCGCACTGAGGAACTCGAACTCGTGCTGTCACGTTGGCGGCAGGTAAAGGAGGGAACCGGGCAGGTGACGCTCATTTCAGGCGAGCCCGGGATTGGTAAATCGCGATTGGTACTTGCGCTGCGCGAACGGCTCCAGGGGGAGCCGAAGGTATCACTTACCTACGCTTGCTCACCTCATCATTCCAACAGTGCGCTCTTCCCCTTCGTCGCACAGCTTGAGCGGGCGGCGGGATTTTCGCCGGATGACTCCGGGGAGATCCGCCTCGACAAGCTTCAATCCCTGCTGCGGGAAACAGCGGAAGCGCCCGACAGCGCAGTGGTGCTCATTGCCGACCTCCTCGGTATCCCGGTTGGCTCAGGGGATGAGCTTGCGGAGATGTCGGCGCTGCAGAAGAAGGGGCTGCTCTTTCGGGCATTTCTCGCACAGATCGAGGCGCTGGCAGCGCGCAGTCCGGTGCTTGTCGTGCTTGAGGACGTGCATTGGCTCGATCCGACTTCGCGCGAGCTCTTCGACCAGATTGTCGAACGCCTTCAGAGCCTGCCGATGCTCCTGGTTGCAACATTCCGGCCTGAGCTGTCGCCGCCCTGGATCGGCTTTCCGCACGTCACTCTGCTCACGTTGAACCGCCTGGCGCACGCGCAGGCGCGGTCGCTGGTTGAGCGGGTCACCAGCGGCAAAGAAATGCCGCCGGAAGTGCTCGAGCAAATCCTGGCGCGGACCGAAGGCGTGCCGCTCTTCACCGAGGAACTCACCAAAGCTGTCCTTGAGTCCGGCCTGCTCAAGGTTGCGGGCGACTGCTATGTGCTTGATGGACCACTCCCGCCGCTGGCGATACCGGCAACCCTGCACGACTCGCTGATGGCCCGCCTCGATCGGCTCGCCTCCGTAAAAGAGATAGCGCAGATCGGTGCCTGCATTGGCCGCGAGTTCGACCACGAGCTGCTTGCTGCCGTCGTTCCGCTTGCAGAAGCAGATCTTGGTGCCGCGCTGGACCGTCTGGTTGCGGCCGAACTTGTCTTCCGCCGCGGCACTCCCCCCGCGGCAACTTACATCTTCAAGCACGCACTGGTGCGGGACGCTGCCTATCAGAGCCTGCTGCGAAAGCGTCGCCAGGAATTGCATGCGAGGCTTGCAACGGCGCTCGTAAGAGACTTTCCCCAAAAAATAGACACGCGGCCTGAAGTGGTCGCTCGCCACTTCCATGAGGCCGGGATTTTCGACAAGGCGGTCGAATACTGGCTTCGGGGGGGCCGACTGGCGGCAGGCCGCTCGGCCAATGTGGAAGCAATCGCGCATCTGCAGTCTGGGCTTGCAAGTCTCGCAGCGCTTTCTCCCGGAGAACCTCGCACGCGATTGGAGCTGTCTCTGCAACTGGCGCTTGGTGGCCCGCTGCTGGCCACAAAGGGGTTTGCGTCACGCGAAGCGGAGGCTGTCTATAAGCGTGCCCAGGAGCTGAGCCGAGAGCTCAGGCGCGACACGGATCTCTTCACCGCGATAAGAGGGCTCGGGTATGTCTATCACGTGCGCGCAAATCTTCGCGAAGCGACGGAGCTGGTTGATGAATCCATCGAGCTAGCGCGCCGGATCGGTGACCCGGCGATGCTTGTCGAAGCCTACCATTTTGCTGGGGCACCGAGATTTCATGCCGGCAAATTCCAGGCTGCCCGAGATTGGCATCAGCAGAGCCTGGAGGCTGGAGGCTATCGCGGCCGTTTCCATTCAGAGGTCTACGGCATCAATATGGGTGTCTTCTGTCGCGCATACATCAGTCATTGCGACTGGCATCTCGGCTATCCTGATCGCGCATTACGCATTGCCGAGGAAGGACTTGCGCTCGCCCGAGAAGTCGCGCACCCCTTCAGCATGGCAATCGCGCTCGATTATCTCGCAATGCTGCACCAGTTCCGACGCGAGCCTGAAGCCGCGCTCAAAATGGCTGAGGAAGCCCGCCTTCTGTGCAAGGAATACCGCTTCGATTATTACGGGGCGTGGAGTGCTCTTATCCAAGCGTGGGCCATAGCAGAACACGGCCACCATCAAGAAGCATTGGAGGCCTATGGCTCGGCCCTGGACCAATTCAGAGAGACTGGTGCTTTGTTGCGAATGCCCCATTATCTTTGCCTGCTTGCCGTCGTTCAGCATAGAGCCGGTTGCCGGGACGCCGGGCTCAGAACCATAGCCGAAGCGGCTCAAATTGCGGAAAGAAATCGCGAGATCTGGTGCAATGCAGAGCTCGAACGCGAGCGCGGCGAACTCCTGCTGCTCGAACCTTCCGATGACGATAGCAAGCAAGCCGAAGCGGCCTTCGAGCGGGCGATGGCAATCGCCGCCGACCAGGGCGCTAAGATGCTCGAGCTGCGGGCCAGCGCTGCGCTCGCTAGGTTTTGGGCCGAGCGTGGCGAATGCGGGAAGGCTTTTTATGTGCTCGCGCCGTCCTATGATTGGTTTGCTGAGGGCTTCGACACGCCGGACCTGCGTCAGGCCGGAATGCTACTTGATGAACTTAGACCCTTGCAGCTTTAAGAATGCCGGAGCTCGGTGATCCTCGGCGGTAAATCGTGGCAAATCAAAACTTGCAGGAAGCAACGTCCGGCACAAGCGATACTCGCAGAGGTCGTATCAAAGTCAAACATAACTACCGCGAACGTCCGGATTGTGAAAACGGACTGGCACACGACCGCCTTATCGATTCCACTGGCCGTCCAAAGCAGTGGCGCAGAATCAAGTCTGAGATCGTAAGTGGTTGAACCGAAGTCCCAGACACGACCGCACGTAGCTGGCGGCTTTTTTTAAGAAAATACGAAACGACCCCATTTATATGCGGCGTCGGGAGGCGTATTCTACTGCAGTTGACGGCTAGTTTCAGGCCGCGAAAACCTTCCGGGCCGATCTGGCTGACTTCGACGATCGCGTAGGCATCGCCTCGCGGATCAAAATCAGCGTCTCTGCCTTGTAGTGGGTCCTTCACTTAATCGACGCTGATCATGTTGAACAAAACGGCCACTCCAGGGAGGAAATCATGCAGGACACAGCTACCGAAGCCTTCGTCGCGACCATGCGCGGTCCAGTCATCGGCCGGACAGATTCCGACTATGACGATGTGCGGAGCCTCTATAACGGAATGATCGACAAGCGTCCGCAGTTGATTGCGCGGTGCGCGGATGTTGCCGATGTCGTCACGGCAGTCAATTTCGCACGTCAAAACGGCCTCCGCGTCGCCATACGTGGCGGGGGTCACAACGGACCGGGTTTCGGCAGCGTCGATGACGGGCTGATGATCGACATGGCGATGATGAAGGGCGTGCGTGTAGATCCAGCCAAGCGAACAGTCCGCGTGGGACCAGGTTGCACGCAGGGCGACGTAGACCACGCCACGCAGGTTTATGGGCTGGCGGTGCCGGCCGGCATCGTCTCGACCACGGGCATAGCCGGACTTGCATTGGGTGGTGGCACCGGTTACCTGACCCGCAAATTCGGGCTCACTATCGACAACCTGGTTGAAGCCGATGTCGTTCTGGCCGACGGCAGCATTGTCACAGCAGGCAAGTCCGAGAACCCCGATCTCTATTGGGGCCTTCGCGGCGGCGGCGGCAATTTCGGCATTGTCACGAGCTTCTTGTTCCAGGCTCATCCCGTGGGAATGGTTTATGCCGGGCCGATTTTCTGGGACCTGGATGATGCCGCCACTGTCATGCGGGCGTATCGGGATTTTCTGCCCACGGCACCCGAGGAACTCGGCGCATTCGTCGGGTTGAAAACGGTTCCGCCAGTCGACCCGTTCCCCGTCGAACACCAGGGCAAGCATGCTTGCGCAATCATCTCTTGCTACAACGGACCCGCCGAAACGGGCGAGACGGTGATGGGCGAGTTCCTGGGGAAGTTGCCTGCGCCGCTCTTCAACTGGATGAGCGCCATGCCCTTTCCCGCATTGCAGTCGATGTTTGATCCGTTCTTTCCGAAAGGCCTGCAATGGTACTGGCGCGGCGACTTCGTCAAGGAACTGACGGACGAGGCGATCGAAGTCCATATTGCTCAAGCGAGAAAACTCCCAAGTGCGCTTTCGCTCATGCATCTTTACCCAATCGATGGCGCGGTGCACCGTGTGGAGAGGAACGACACAGCCTGGAACACACGTAACGCGAAGTGGTCGATGGTCATTGCAGGCATCGACGCCAACCCGCAAAAGGCAGGCGAGATCACCCGCTGGACAAAGGGCTATTGGGAAGCCGTCCACCCTTATTCGGATCACGGCGGCTACGTGAACTTCATGATGGACGACGAGGACAACAGCCGCTTGAAGGCAACGTATGGAGACAACTATGACCGCCTCGTTTCCTTGAAAAGCAAATACGACCCGACCAACTTCTTCCGCGTCAACCAAAATATCAGGCCAGGGTGATGCTCAATCAACCGGAATGGCTCGGAAGCGAATTGGCCATGGGAAAGCTCGGAATGCAGATTACAAAAGGTCGGCTCGGGGGCCAGGCCAGCATGGCTTCGTGTCCCAGCAAGCATTAGCCGACTTTTATCCATTCCTGCCGGGCCAAATTCGCATGTGCCAGGTGTGAACTTCCGCCGACGCAACGGGAATATCGTTCGCCGACAGGGATTTCGGAAGGAAATCAGCTAGGGCTTAAGGATAAATCCTTGAGCTTAACCACTCGCGGACGCAGTGTAGAATCACCAGAAGGTCCGGCATCAAGTTCGGCAATTTGCAATGGGACGCCGCCTTGCAACCATCATGGCCGCCGACATGGCAGGCTACAGCCGTCTCATGGAAGGAGATGAGGATGGGGTACTCGCGCGCCAGAAGGCCCACCGCAAGGAACTGATCGATCCCGAAATCGCCAATCGCAGCGGGCGCATCGTCAAGACGACGGGAGATGGAATGCTGGCCGAATTCGCATCGGTGCAAGAAGCCGTCCGCTGTGCCGTCAATGTTCAGACGGCGATGGCTAACCGCGAGGGAAACATCCCAGTCGACAGACGTATACTCTATCGCATCGGTATCAATCTCTGCGACGTGATTTTCGACGAGGGAGATATTTTCGGCGACGGCGTCAACGTCGCTTCGCGCCTTGAGGGGTTGGCGCAGCCAGGCGGCATCTGCATCTCAGATGTTGTGCATCAAGCGGTCGCGGACAGGATCAAGGTGCCTTTCCGCGACATGGGCAACCAGCGGGTGAAGAATATCTCCCGCCCCATCCGCGTCTGGCAGTGGACGCCCGACGCTTCCCTGCCCAGCCCGGAGCTTCCCAAAGCAGCACAGCAACAACAGGTGCAGTTCGCCACTGCCTCAGACGGAGTGCAGATCGCGTGGGCCAGTATTGGCCAGGGCATGCCTGTGCTGAAAGCTCCGAATTGGCTGAACCATCTGGAGTATGAATGGCGCAGTCCAATCTGGCATCCGTGGCTGGTCAGCTTGGCGAGGCTGTGCCGGCTGGTACGGTTCGACCAGCGGGGAAATGGCCTGTCGGACTGGGACATCGAAGCGGTATCCGAGAAGGCAATGACTGGCGACATGTCGACCGTCGCAGCCGCAGCCGGACTGAGCCGGTTCGCGCTTCTCGGCATTTCGCAAGGATGCTCATTCTCTGTCCGCTACGCCGTCGAGAATCCTGGGGGTGAGCTGCCTCGTGCTCTTGGCGGATTTCTTCGGGGCCGGCTCAAGCGGACGCACCCGGACCAAAAGCACCTCTATGAAGTCGGGACGATGATGATACGCGACGGGTGGGCGACCAATCCAGTCTTCAGGCACTTCTTTACAACAACCTTCATGCCCGACGCTCAGCCTGAGATGGCTGCGAGTTTCGACGAACTTCAGCGCATTGCTACCAGTCCAGAAGCGGCGATGCGGATTTGGAGAATGAACAGTGCGGTCGATGTGACGGAGTTGGCGAAGCAGGTCAATGTTCCGACGCTGGTCCTGCATTGCATCGGCGATCGTGTCGCGCCGATAGAGGAAGGTCGCCTCATGGCCACGCTAATTCCTAACGCGACCTTCGTTGAGCTGCCTGGTAACAATCACGTGCTCATTAAAGACACGGCTGCCTTCGAACAGTTCTTTGACGAGTGCTCCAGGTTCCTAACAGCGTACAATCAGTGAAATGGCCGCTCATGCCGCGTCCTGTTGGTTCGAAAACCTGAGCCGCAGAACCCAAAATAGGCGTCGAAGAACTGAACGCCGGCTCTCCGGTCCGGATCACCTGCATCAAACTCGCCCCAGGCGCGCCAGTGCCAATCCGCGCCAAACATCAGAACGTAGGGCAGGACCGTCGAGGGTGTTCCGCTGGACTGCCGCAGTGACGAAACCGCCACTAGAGGAAGTAGGGAGCGCCTGCCAAAGCGCCCAAGGTTGTGATTCAAGGCCACTGCCGCCGAGACCGGTGGCGCATTTCGCATGTGGGAAACCTTCATCCGCCGGGCAAAAGGTTCCTTCGACGATGAGGGCTCAGCGGAAGTAAATCACTTCCTCGGACCGTACAGGTCCTTTGGCCAACTGTGCGCCTGGCATTAGCCTGCGATCCGTCAGGTTCGAAACTTTGAGTCCGACAGAGACAGAACCCCGCGCCCCCCAAGATTCCCATGCTGGAAACTTGAGACAATCAACGGTGACCAGTTCGGAACTTTGGATTTCCCACCAGGGATGTCTGTGACTGCCGTGAGCGCGTCCCAAAGCGGAATCGCTGAGGTAATCGCCCCGCTCGTCACATGGTCGGTGACCGCGCGAAATGCATGCCAACGGTTCCGGCTTCATGTAGTCTGTTTGAGGAGGATCAAGGGCGTGTGGCTGAACCGCTTTCCCAAGAGGATTTTCGGCACTGAAGCGGACCGCCGTGCTGACGAACGGTATCCGGCTCGCATACGTCGAGATGGGCGACATTAGGGGAGTGCCCGTCCTCCTGCTGCACCCGTTGCTACACCGCTCCTACACAGCCACCCCCAGCGCGTATGGTCAAGGCGTTAATTCGCCCCACGAAGGCCACGAGCAGATCGTCTCAGGGAGAACTATTTGCGGGGAGCAATGAAGGGCATTCTGAACAGCGTTGCTCCCGCGTTGTCCTTCACCAGCAAAACGGCTCCGACGAGCGCTTCGCGGCCTGCCCGGGAATTCGACCGCATGATTTCCCCTGCGGCCACCATCGCTTGGGCAAGTGCGGCAGCCTCGTCCTCAAGGTCCATTCCCTCCAGGTCGGGAATGACACCTGCGTCGTGCTCGCAAAAAAAGAGTACCGCGGCATAGACGTCCTCCACATTGAAGACGAAAACACAAGGTTGGCCACGCCGTTCCAAAAAAATGCTGGCCCATGGAATGGAACAACGACTGACTGCGGTCCGCGAATTAAACACACGGCGGAACTCAGTGCGTGTGCCTCGCAAGGATCGGGTGAAATTCCTGGCCCCTTATAGTCTGATCTCGGGAAGGAAAATCGGTCGGGGAGCGTCGGCAATGGGACCCACTTGCGCGATACTGCACTCGAACCCGAACTTCCGGGACGGGTCGCGAGCGCGACTTTGCTCAACCTCGTCCATGCTTCGGGACTGTTCCTGATTGGCGCGGGCACGGTCAAGAGATATCGCGACGCGGATCTGCCAGCCGAGCAGCCGGGACGCGAAATGGGCGTTCGTTATGTCCTCCAAGGGGCGGTGCAACGCGCGGGCCAGCACACGCGGCCCGTTCCGGACTTTTCGTAGGCATCAGTTCATGGTCGGCTCGGCCCAATTGTCGTCATTTATCATAGCCTAAGGTTACGATTTGCACTGCTTCTGTGCTGCACCGGCCCCGTCATCCTTCATACCTGCTGTAAAACCCCACGGCATCGCTGCAAGTAGGACGCTACTTTTCCGGCAACCCCGCCTTGGCGAGATCGGCGAGATAGGCGCTCTGCAACGGCTCGACGAATTGCGGGTGTTTCCCAGCCGGCCAAACCGCTTCTTTTTGAAGCGTCCAACCGGGCTTATAGCTGAGAAGCCTGGCAATGGTGGCGCGCGCCTCGTCGAGCTTGCCGAGGCGCGCATAGGCTGCCGCCAGATTGACATCGGAAGGCACTTTGTTTTTTTGGAACTGCGCCACGGCATCCGCGGGACGGCCCGCGTTATAGTAGGCAATGCCCAGATTTGTGAAATACCAATCCATCGGGCTGGCGTCGCGACGGATGGCTTCCTCGAGCCATTCAATCGCGCGGTCCGTTTCTCCCGCGTTTGCCAAATACATTGCAAGGTCGGCCCGCGACAGCGCGTCGTAGGGGACCAGCTTGATCGCGGCCTCGGCTTCGACAACCGAACGCTCGAAATCCCCCTCATGAAATTGGTACAGGATCGCCATCGACCAATGGCCCAGAAACGTCTCTAGTCGCGACTTGTTGGGGATGGCCGCTGCCTCCGTGCCGACCTTCCACGCCAGTTCGGTGTCGCGCCAGGGATCGTCCGTCCACCCATAGACCGCGCCAAGGATGTACGTGAATGCAATCTTCGTCCGCAACAGTGCCGAGTCGGGGAATTTCGCCAATCCTTCCTGCCAGACTTGCCGAGCCGCGGCGTTATCCTCCTTGGTAAAGCGGAAGAACAACTGGTGCCCGCGGAGATAATAGTCGTATTCCTGCAGGCCAGGTGCCGACTTGCTCCAGGCTTCCGCCTCTTCCCTCTTCATGACTTCGCCCCTCAGTCCGGCGAGCGTCCCATAGAGCGTGTTGGCCACGTCGTCCTGCAAGGCCGCCACGTTGGTGCCCTCTTCGTCATAACGATTGGCCCACAAATGATCGCCAGTCAGGGCGTCAATGAGCTGCGCGGTGACGCGCACGTGGTCACCTGTCTTGCGGACGCTGCCTTCGAGCACGTAGTTGACTTTCAGGTCCTCTCCGACCTGCTGCACCTTCACCGGCTTGTCGTAGACGAAGCTTGAAGTGCGCGAGACGACGCGCAAGGTAGGAAAGGACGATAGCATCGTGATGATGTCCTCGGCGATGCCGGCCCCAAGATAGTCCTGCGCCGGATCGCCGCTCATGTTGGCGAAAGGCAAGACCGCGATCGAGGGTTCGCGCGCCAAGGCCGCTGGCCTCTGCAGGCCGTACCAGGCACCAGCCCCGGCGATCAGCAGCGCGAGGACGCCGATGATGGCGGCAACGGACCGATAGCTTGCGTTTTTTTTCGGGTGTTCCACCCGTGACAAAATGCCATCAAACTTGATCCGGAAGGCCTGCACCGCCTCGGCGATGTTCTTGACCTTCTGCTCGCCCATTGCCTCGAACCCGAAGGCGAGTTTTTTCTCCACCTCACGCGCCACCTTGGCCGACACCCAGATGCCGCCGGGGTCCGCCAGTTGCTCGAGCCGCGCCGCGATGTTGACACCGTCGCCGTAGCGGTCGTCGCCGTCAACGATCACCTCGCCGAGATTGATGCCAATTCGCACCTGCACGCGCTGATCCTCGGGGACATTGGCATTGCGCTCCCACAATCCTCGTTGTAGGCTGACCGCGCATTCGACAGCATCCACGACGCTGCTGAACTCGGCCAGGAGGCCGTCGCCCATCAACTTGAAGATGCGGCCGTGATGGAGGGCGATTTCGGGTTCGAAAAGTTCCTTGCGCCCCGTCTTTAGGCGCTCGAAAGTGCCCGCTTCATCTCGCTCCATCAGTGTGGAGTATCCGACTACATCTGAAAGATTCTTTTTCGAAAGCTTTGGTGGCATCGCTTACACCTCCTGTCCCTGAGGAAGAATTCCATGGAAAGGTGGCAATGCACTCTGCTGGCGTTACCTTACAGTCAGGAGGAGGGTCTTTTGGTCCGTCATTCTGGGATTGCTGTGCAAAGGCTGGCGATCCTGACAGCAAGATCACACCGACCGAAATCAATCTTCTCATTTCGTCTCTCCTAAAGATTTAGCCGGATCAGATCTTGGCAGTGCAAACGAGACTCGCCGAAAGCCGAAGGCCACTGGCCGGGCAAAGACCTGGTTGAGCCGCATGCGAGTAGATTGCATGTTCTCGTACGTCACGGAATCGACGAATGGCCGCTCTCCTGTCGCTGGTGACGTGTCAGGGACAGCGGCGGTCCCTCGGTCCTTGAGGGCTGCGTCCTCGTTCATACGAGCCGACAGGGGGTCACCACGATACCGATGGATTCGCAACTCACGAGCAAGAAAAACCTGCCCGACGATGCTGACGCTTATTGGGAAGACGTACTTGTAACATTGCTAGGGTATCGAATTATCTCCCCAGCGATTTCGCTCTCAGGATCGTCCAGAGTGACGTAGATGTCGCCGACAAAAAAATCCTCCTGCGGCGGATAGAGCGGCTGGATCCCCAAACGCTCTATGGCTGCGTTCCAAGCTACGGCCGCATTGTCATCCGGCAGCTCTCGAGGGCTATCGAAGGGCTTCACGAGGAAGAAAACGACAAGTCCGAAGATCATCAATCCAACGATCAAAGCCGATTTGGAAACGACGGCCGGCCCGAAGGTCGTAGCGAAGCCTTGCAGCTTCAACCAAACCCATCTGACACCTTCGACTTTCGCCACGACTGCTTGATCGACTGAGGTCTGTGAGGCACGCGGCGCAACTGATATTCCCATGGTACCCAGGTCGCCTGACGTGCTTTGAGCATCTTGGGCACCCAGCCGTGTGCCAACGTCGGACTGCGTGATAGGCTTTTCAACTACATCGTTGGGCAAGTGATTTCCCCCAACAGGCAGCAATTTCCCCGCACAATGTGCTGGTTGATGACCGGAATGTCGGATCTATTCAAAGCAGTCGATTTCTAAACCGAGCTTCTCCCACGTTAAGATTAGGTCTTCCTTCGTCTCGCGAACGCGCACCCGTGGGGCCGTCGGCCCCGGCCCGAAGCAGAGCACTGATCTGGTCAATTTGTGGTCGCGAACAGCTGAACGCTCGTCCCTGTCCGTCACACGCTCCGCGCTCACGAGCAGTGTCATGCCCTCGGGTGCCACCAGGCGCGCGAATTTCAGCTCCGAGAATTTTTCTGCCAGTGCAACCACGGGTTCGATCGAATAGATCCGATAGCCCCCACCCCACAAGCAACTTTGCACTTCCGGCGATTCTTCTCGCTCGAAATTGGTCGGATCCCTTATAACGAAAATTGACGCAGGCTCGAGTTTTTCCGTTGCCCCATTGGGCATATCAACTGATACAGACACGCTTAATTACCCCCTCGACTTTTTCTTGTGCATCGATAGATGCCAACATCAAGTGCAGGATAACACAGTCATCATTATTTCCTAGCACGGCGGTTGTTAAATATGCCGTTGAGCGAAGGCCCTAAGCTTTCTTGGTCTTACAGGCGTCGTCGTAAAAGCGAACCATACCTAAGCGATAAGCTGAGGCAGCGATATGTGAGGCAGATCACGCTCGATAAAGGTCTGGCCACGATGAAGATCTCGGCCGAACGGTTCGACGAATTGCTTGGTCTGATTGAGCAGGAACGCCCACTTGCCAAGACCGAAGGCGAATTCGTAGGGTAGGACATTCGTCATCCGCTTTCAGGCTCATGTCTGCATTGTGGTGAAATAGCCCCCGAATGACCCGGACACGATCTCCATCTAGGAGGTGGAGAGGTTCGCTCGTCGCAAATCGTCCAGGCCTCATCCCGGGATGTGAATGTACCAGGCTGCTAGTCCAAGCCGTGCTCAGTGACTGCGGGCGTCCAATCGCAGACACCGAGACTCCTGTATAGCCCGCATCGTCTACTGCAGGTTGTGAAATTCTCACCGAATCATACGGGTCCAAACTTGTCTGGCGATACGCGCCTACCACCGAGTCTGTGATGGCGACGATCAGAATCCGGATTGGCGATGGCCGGAAAAAGACGAACATGTTCAATGTTCCTGAGTCCAGGTGAGTTTGGCGAGAAAGAAAATTCTTACATTTCGGTGGGTTAGCACCAGAATCGCCGCAAAGTGGGCCAATCGGGAGCAGCTTTGTCAGTGACTTCGTGGCCCTGATCGGTTCGCCGAGTCTTTGTTATCGTACGGGCAAGCTATACCTATCTAGGATCTCGATCCTCCTGCTTCCTAACAACCACAACACGTAATCCAGATGTTCTTGGTCCGAAAGGCGTCCGAGCGGTGAGTGCGGCGATCTGCGGCAACGGCGTGCAATTAGGATGGTTTGACCAGCCTGACCATTACCTTGACCGGCTAGCAGCTGAACCTTCACCGGCTGCAGCTGACAAGAGCCTCCAACAAAGTTTCAGGAGGCGCACTTCAAACCTTCAACTCAGCTATATATGGCGCCCGCTCGTTCGTCTCGCTTGCTTCCGTCGTGGCATGGGCCAACCCCCGCCGGCGAAACGCGCAAACCCATACGTCCACTAAGGCGGTCTTGCGAATTGGTTCCTCCACCTCAGGCCCCAGGAGCGCAAGCCGGGAACAATATCAGCCAGACATTTCCGGAACATTCATCCCGCCCTTAGGTTTCTGGCCAGCGTACGCCACCGAGATTACGACAGGTCAGTGCCGCCACCCCGTCGGAGCCTCTGAGCCAGCACTTCTTATGTTTGCTTTGATCGCCGTCGGATGCATCAGCTGGGAAAAGCCACGACCAGTATTCCGGCCTCCCGGGCGGCCTCCACGAAAGCCTGCCGCGCGAATTCAGGCGGCTCTTCTCCCTTCAGAACCGCCTCACGGGCACGCTTACGGCGCGGCCCCCATTCTGTTGGCCAACTGCGGAGAAGGCACTCGGCCGCAGCTCGGGTAGAGGGAATATTGATCCCAACGTCGCTCGGACATAGCTTTCCAAAGCTTCGCATCCAAATCGCCCGACAAGACCTCTCCTCATTTCGCCAGTGGTTTGAAAACGCCCCATTCGCCCAGCGATGCCGGGGCCTGCCGAATCCTTAGCGAGAAGGCCGATCTTTCGCCAAAAGGCAATAAACGCCTTGCGGGCTTTTTCAGCCGAACCTTCTCCGGCGGTCGCTGCAAAGCAGGAATTCACGACGATGACGATCGGGACTTTGGCGAGGTCGAAGAGGACGAAGCGCTGGACGGGGTGGCCTGACCCCCATGAGTTCTTTTGGAACGGGCAGTCACGACAAGAATTCGCGCCTCAAGCGCTGCGTCGGCAAACGCCTGACGGGCCTCTTGAGCTGTCACTTGTCCTTGCGTGGCGCCCCGCAATGCTACGTCTGCCATCTCGAACATCGGGCCGTTGTGGTCCGGCCATTTATCGTTCGCAAGGCATTCCGATGCCTCCCAAACGGTGTGGACCAGGCGAGTTTTGCCGGGTTTGCCGAAGCTGATGCGAACCGGCCGATCAAAGCGAATCTGTTTCATTGCCTCTCGAACGGCGATCGCCATCCGAGGTTCCGAATACGTCCCGATCCTGTCTGCATCAGTCCTCTTCCATCGGGAAGCCGGTCTCCCGCGAAATGTCTCATCATCGACGCCCGAGCGCAGCAACCTCACCTGGTTGCACCTCGACAAGGATTTTCGCCTCTTCCGCCGCTTGCATGAATGCTTCGCGCGCGAATGCGGGTGGTTCACTTCCCGCGAGCACCTTCATGCACGTCATTCGCGCCTGAATGCGTGTAGCCGTCTCGCCGATCGGCCAGTCGTAGAGCAGCATTTCCGCTGCCTCTCTGGCGCTGGAAACGCAGCGTTCTCCGGCATCGGTCGCCACCGGAACCGGTTCTTCAAAGGGCCCAAGATCGACGTCGTCGCGCATCGCAGCCTCCTTTGGGAGTTGAAGAGCCGCGATCGAGAGCGGTTGCGTAACGATTCCGCACCCGCGCTTACATAACGTGAGCGGGTCCTCATGAGCCATCGGAAGATCGGGGCGGTTCGCACCAAGTCTAGCAATCTCGGCTTCTACCAGTTCCCTAGACCAAGGCGTCGCCGCCAGCGGCGCCCTCCGCGCGCATCAGCCACGGGTCAGGTTGGATATCTTCAAGAAGGCGGGACATTTTGGCGAAACTCACGAACGCGTGGCCGGCGTTCTCAACCGTCATCAGCCCCGATGCGGCCCGGTAGCACCCCTTGAGGGCGGTTTCGTGCACCGTGCCGTTGACCGGTCTGCGCAAGCCTTCGAGAAAATCGACCGCATCTTCGAGATCGTCTATCCGCTGGATCATGCGAGGGCCCGTCCGCCACAAAAACCGGAGGCGTGAAGGTTCTAACCATTTCTCCATCATCACAAATGGTCTGAGTGCCGGCGTCTGAATCAACGCCCGAGCAAAGATATGTTCTCAGGATTTTGCCGTTCAAGAGGACGGCCGGTTCGGACTGCGACTTTTCGGAGGCGGCCTGATGGCATCCGCAGTCCGTCTCTGCATACCTTCACCGTCGCACCGGAGGGCATGATGCGCGGCTTCCTCGTCGACTATGGCGGGAACTTGAAAAGAAGAAAGCCGACCTCAGAAAGAGCAATGGCCCCGGCGAGCAAAATCAGACCAATGACGCCGAACGCGAGCCATTTAACCAATCTAAAAATAACTCCGATATGGTTCATTTGTTGTCCTGTAGAAGCACTACTGCCCGGATCGCCGCGGGCGGACAACCACCATTGACCAAAGCCGGCTAAAGCCTCGTGGGAGCTTGGCTAGATTTTGGCGAACCCTGGATTAAATCTTGGCAAGCGCTTGGCTAGAGAACCGGAGGTTCCGGACTTGCCGCGTGCCCAACGCCGCCAAAAGGGAAGCGGCAATCCAAGACGTGCTGACTAGACGCACAAGCGCCACCGCCACTCGCGGATATCCTGCCGATCAGTTCGCCCTGCCGCCTTTGGATTCCACCATATCGAGAAACTGCTGCAGGTTCTCAACCATTGCTTTCGCACCGTCGTCATTGATAGCAAACTCGAAGGTCAATTCGCCGGTCTGAAGAGTGAGCAAAGCAACCATGGTCCGGCCATCTTCCGACATCGCCGCATCGAGCGCGAAGCCGGTAACCGGCATAGGTGTGTCAGCCATGATGGTGCCCTTTCCGCCTCGCCGAAGGTATCGCCTTTTGAGGCAGCAGATCAATCACCCTCGCGCGCCGCAGCTCGGTGACGTTCGATGTCTTCAGGCTCTTCTTCGTCAATCTGGGCGAGATCATTTCGAGCTGTGCTGAGCGCCGCGAGCAGTTCGTCCAGCTTGGCTTGGGTCGCTAGGCCGTCCCGATACTCCGCGCGCTGTATGAACAGGGTCATCATCCAGACCATCAGCGTGGCAATCCCGTGCATATCCAGGCTGTCGGGCTGGAACAACAGCCATGCAGCGGCATAGAGCAAGACCGTGACGAAGGCCCAAGGTCGAGACCCTACTGTTCCAAGGGTGGTGAGGGTTTGTTGTATCGTCCGAATAGCCATGCCCTGAAACGGCGGAAAGCAGAGACAGGTTCCACGGGCTGACGGGCCACCCGCTCGGGACGATCCAAGGGCTGGCGTGGAATGCGGGCGAATAAAGCATTCATGACAGGGAAATTACGAGTTCAGCCGCTCCCAGTTGTAATTATCCCGCGCCTGATACCCGCATTTAAGGCATATCGCATACAGCTCGGTCCTGACCGCGTCCTTCGTCTTCGACCAATGGTCTTTACTGGCCTCGGCGTGCCGCGGCACTCCACAAGCGCCCCTGCAGAGAATGCGCACTCGTCGGCATGCCTCTGGGTCGGTTCGTCGCCCTACGCGCACGATCATCTCGCCGCTCATGCGCTAAAGGATCCGAACGCGCGACAGGAGCGGACCCTCGCCGCTCCTCAACGGCAGATTCTCGCTTACCGGCCGAACTTCGGCCGCCTCAACCCGCTTAAGAACTTAGAGAACACCCTGATATAGAAAATATCTACGTAACTTGATCGTCGGCAGTATCATCCGATAAAGCCCCTCGCGAAAGATTGCGCCACGACGCTCAATCTTCCTCAAGAGTGACTTCCCTGGGCAATTTCATTCCTTATCAAGGAAGGCATTATGAGGCAGCAGACGCGACCATTCATCGTGGACGTCAAACAGAAGCGCGGTCATAAAAAGTGATAGTTTCCATATGGGGCGATGTCGATCTGTCAGCAGTTGTCGCCGAGACCACGAGGGAATTCGAGGAGATGGAGCTGCCAAATTGCCAGTTTATTGACTCTGATGTCGAACCTCTTGATGCTGAACATTTAAACAAACTGCGAGCGGAGCTCCTTAGCCTGAGCGGCCCTGGCCGATACAACTGGGCGATCTTTGCGAGACGTCTGGTCGAGAGTGGCGGGAATGGACGTCACTGACAAGGCCGGACCGTTCAGCAGGTGATCGGACGCCGCAAATCCTTCCGCGCTTTCAATGAGGCTCGGTGGGCACTAGCATAGATTGCTATTAGGCATCCTCGCCCTTGTCCCCAGTCGACAAGACCTGGAAGAGCCGATTGCACTCCTGGCTCTGGCCAGCCAACAGGCTGAGGGGGTCAACCGCTCCGACTCCGACCCCGATGGCATTCGCAGTCGCCCATCCCCAGTCATCCTGCGCACGCTGGAGAAGCTGAGGAGCTTCCTCCGAAATGCAAGCGCGCCCGGCCTGAACAATGTCCGCCGATGGAATGCCCTGAAGGCGCTCGGATACTTCGGCTTGAAGCGGGCCCACAACAAGGATGGCGAACAGATAGCTTATAAATTCGGACATGAGGTTCTCCCGATTGGTTGGGCTATATAGTGATCGGTGCGGACCATCACCAGAGCGGTGCTCATGTCATACTTTCCGCCGGTTGGAGGAGCTTCGAGCGTCTGCCAGTTGAGATTGCCACCGTCCACTCTCGATCCTTCTGCGCAGGCGATCTTATATTAAGCCCTGTCATCCGATACCGCTGCCCTTCGGCGTGAATTTAAAGCTGAGTCGTTTTGGCTGGTGGTTCGTGGGGCGCTGAAAGGATCAGTTTTCGCGCGCTCATCTCCTTAAACAGAATGCGAATGTCGCGTCGCACGCCCTGGCGATCCAAATCGGGAAAGGCGGCGCTAACAAGCATCGCCGCCTGCGCCTCGCTCAGCGGCTCGGCAAGCATTCTCCAAATGGCGCCTGCAATCGGGTTCAGATAGAAGATTGCGTCCTGATCACCGAGGACGAGAAAGGATTCGCCGTCGAGAATTTCGACGAGGGCGTCGGGGTTGCGGCAATAGGATGTGCGATCCATAGCCGGACGAAGCGCCGTGCCGGTTGCCCCGCCGACGTCTGTCGGCTTGGATACGACGCTTGCCGCTGCGACAGAGGGCGCGAATGCGACCGAAGCTGGCGCGGCGAACGATGTCTTGAGAATATCGACGGCCTCGTCGAGATCCGAATAGATGAGGCGGTAGCAGGGCCTTACCTCAATCAACGCTCTGAGTCGGGCGAACATCGCAACCGCGCTTCCCTGCCGAACGAAATTTTGCCGAACGATATGCTGAAGGCCAAACCCGCGCGGGGCGGGCAGGAGTTCGGCGGCCGTACGCATCTGGCGCTCCAGCAGGACAAAGGCGCCAATCGGGTTCCGCTTGCCGAATGGCGCAAGGAGTGGTGCTGCAAGCTCAAGATACTTGTAGCGTTGATCGGCTGCCCCTTGGTTCTCCATCACGAAGCGGGTCAGTGTCACGCCTGCATTTTCAGGCAAGGGGAGTCTCAGGCGCGGCGAAATACCGAGTGACATGCCTTCGTCATCCTGCGTCAGAGGAAGCAGGTCATCGGCGTGGACGGCGACGCCTTCGGCGGCCAGCCTTGCAATCAGCGTGCTCTTTCCAGAGCGATTCGTACTGGGAAAAACGACAAGCCGCCCGGCAAATTCCACGGCCCCACAATGCATGCAGAGCACTGCCGGGTGGGCGTCGAACCAAGCACGAACGAGATCGATAATGAGGCTGCACACCGTGCAGACATCGGTTTCCTCGACAATAGGCTCGTCGAGCCACGGCGCCTCTATCCAGTAGCTACCGCTTACCTTGCCGCGGACGACGATGATGGGCTGGGTCGCCGGATCGGATTCCCCGACCACGAAGGGCCAACTCATGACGATCTTGCGCATCAATGGGACGAGATGCCCGCTATCGATAAGGCGGATCGGCTGCGGTATGCCCTTGAATGTCAGGTCCATAGCCATTTCCTTCGCTAAACGAGGGCCTCCCGCGACCCAAGGATCGCGGGAGGCGCCAAATCGTCGTCGAATGTCAGCTCCCGACGAAGACCCGACGCATCCAGCGTGGCGCACGGGCTTGGCGGACACGGGCTCGGCCGGCATGAGCCCGGCGTCCGCTGCGACCGGAACCGCCGCTGCCACGGCCGCCAAAACCACGACCGCCGCCTCGGCTGCCACGTGATCCGCGGCTGCCGCGCGAGCCGCGCCCGCCGCCTGAACCACCAGAACCACCAGAACCACCAGAACCACCCGAGGCGCGGGCCTCGTTGAGCTGCAGTACCACTGGTGCTGCGTATAGAGCCCCTGCCGCGAGGCCAAGCCGCATGAGCGCTTTGCGCCGGTTGATGTTGACGGGATTCTGGTCTGCGTTTTCAGTTGTCACGATCTTGGTCATCGTTCTTCTCCCTATGTCGCGAAAGGCGTCCCTTGAGCGAGGCTGGCCGGATCGGACGCAAGGTTGGCGAATTCACCAATCCATTCGCCGATCGCTCCCAACTTCGAGGGGTCAAACGGAGCGTTCCGGGTTTCATTCCACCTGCCTGTGGTCCGTGGAGCGCTTTTTTGGCTCAGTAGGAGGCAGACCATGAGATGAGACCAAACCGGCCCGCCTAGCCAGGAGGGATCGGGCTGCCTTCAAACGTCAAGTTCGATGGGCCGGCAAATCAGGAACAGCCATTCTCGCAAAGCGCGAATCGACGCGGCCTGATGCGAGACGCCGTAGCGATGCCTTGGACTTCACTAGCGCATTTACGGCGTTTGCCTGCGGAGGAGCAGAGCTTTGCCCGTCGGGAAGGCATTGTCCGCGTGGGTTAGTCGACAACCGTACCGGCCGACGGAAGGGAAATTGCACCATCGGCGGGGTCGCGCTGCATATTCGCCTCGGAGGTAACGGCCTTCCCCGATTGCAGGCCCGAACCCGCCGCCAGATCGAGCCGGTTCATGCGTAGGAGCCCCCACCCGAAGACCGGATCGCGGCCGGGATCGCCCAGGTCCTCCACCGCCGCGGCGAGCACCTGCTTGACTTGCATCCTCGTTAACTCGGGAGAGTGTGCCCGGATGTAGGCAATGGCCGCCGTTATGAAAGGAGCGGCAAAAGACGTCCCGGTCTTCGTACGAGCGCCGCGGACGGAAGCTGCCGTCCAGACCTCTACGCCAGGAGCGGCGAAGTCGATGTGCTCGCCGCGGCCGGCGCGTCGGTAGGGGCGAAGGCGGCGATCGACCGCGGTCGCAACGGTTACATTGGGATATGCGGCCGGATAGAGCGGATCGGCTTTCGGTCCCTTGTTGCCAGCGGCCGCCACCATCATGACGTCACGCTTGGCGATTGCTTCGACCGCACGCTTCAGAACAACATTGTCAGGCCCAGTCAGGCTCAGGTTAATGACATCGATGTCCTTGCCCGCCACAATGTTCATGGCGCGAACGAGGTTGTAGACATCGGCGCGATCATCCTGGCCTCGGCGGTGGAAGGCGTCGACGGCGATCAGCTCTGCATCCGGTAGGAGGCCCGGCGTCCGGCTCTGTCTTGCCCCGACCAGAAGTGCTGCAACCGCGGTGCCGTGGATCTTAGAGGATGGATCGCGCGCCTCGTCCGAGAATACCGTCAGGTCTACATTTTGACCCTTCAGCGCCTCGTGTTCGAGATTGATGCCGGTGTCGATAAGGCCGATGCGTGGCCTCACAGCGGCAAGGTTCACGTTCGTCGGCCACCCGATAAGCGACCGGGCAAGGCAGGGCCAGCTGGAGCACCCGGATTCCTCTTGTGGGCGATAGTAATGATTGAAATCCGCTTCGACCGCCGGCCTTGCATCGATCAGGCGCCGACGAGCGTCGGAAAGCGTAAGCCCGGAAGGGACGCGGAGGCGCGCCAGGCGGTTACCGACGAGATCGATTTCCTCGTCGGCGATGATCTCGAAGCCGAGGTTTTCCGCGGCTGCCAGATCATCAGCTGTCGCCATCGCGACGAGTTCGTCGGGCGCATTCATCGGCAATGGCGGCGGCGGGGCGGCGCGCCGGGCTTGCCGTCGCGGCGCGCGAGGAAGAATCCGATTGAAGAAATCGCGGAAAGCGGGGACATTCCCGCCGCGCAGACGACGCAAGCCGTCGCCACCATCGCTACGACTGCCTCCATATCCACCCGAGCCGCTTCCACCACCACCACCATCATCATCATCATCATCATCATCATCGGCATGCGCCACCGATGTCAGCGGCAGATCGTTGATAACAGGCGTGAAACCGGGGATGGGGATCGACTGGCCGAGCAGAAGAAGCACGGCCAAGAAGACACGGAGGAGGAACTGGGTCACGGCGCTATCTCTCCTGGATCTGCCAATAGACTGAGACGGTCGCAAATTTCAAAAACAGCAAAGCTCACCGCGATGTCAGCGACCTACATCTCCAAAAACACCACTCCAAGCGCCATCGCTGCGCGCGGGCGTTTTCGGCCTGATAACGGATCACGGCGCCCGATATTCCGCTTGGAGGAGAAAAAGGTCATCGCTGCGCCTTGACCTTAATTGTCAACGGCTTGCTGAAATAGACCTGACAGTCAGCAATCGAAGCCGGGCGATTTATTTTTCCAGCTACGGAATAGGATGTGGTCATCGCCGTTCTAGCAACGGACGTGGAAGGAGGATCTTGGTACTTCATGACGGTCGACATCGGATACGATTTGGTTGGAATGCTACCGCGGCTCAGACGTTTCGCTCGCGCGATCTGCGGTTCGGCCGATATCGCTGATGATCTCGTGCAGGCGACTTGCGCCCGGGCGCTAGCGGCGGCCAACAGCTGGCAGCCGGGCACGCGACTCGATGCATGGCTGTTTCGCATCCTGCGCAACCTCTGGATCGATCGGCTCAGGCGGTCGCGCTTGGAAGGAACGCAGCTCGACGTGAACGATCAGCGCCACCTTGTCGGCGACCATGGCGAACCGGCCATGGAAGCCAGATTGACGCTCGATCGCGTGCGCAGCTCGATCGCAGCACTACCTGGTGACCAACGCGAAGTACTTGTTCTCGTGTGCCTGGAAGAGAAGAGCTACATGGAAACAGCCGATATCCTCGAAATCCCGATCGGAACCGTCATGAGCCGCCTGGCGCGAGCGCGAAAGCGGCTGATGACGTTGGTTGAACCAGACAACGAGACCGCAAGCGAGCGCGGGGCAGAATGATGACGACGAAATTCACCGACGAGGAACTGATGGCCTATGTCGACGGCGAAGTCGACGACGAGAAAGCGCATGCGATCGAAGTCGCGGCAGCGGCCGATCCTGATATCGCCGGCACCATCGATATGTTCGCTCGAACCCGGATGATGGCACGCGATGCCTTCTCGTCTGTGCTGCGCGAGACCGTGCCGCCGAAGTTGCTGGACACAGCGCTCGGCCGGTCGACGAAAGAGCGGCCCTCGGCGCCAATACGCAATATTATCCGTCTCCGGCCGCGTCGGCCATCGGTCATTGCCATCAGCATGGCAGCCGCCGCCTGCGTTGCGGTTATTGTTGCTGGCGTTGCCGGCTATGTTGCGGGCGCCGGGTTGAGGAATACGGACGGCAGAGCCGCCCGAATCGAACTCGCTGCCGCGTCTGACGAGATTTCCGGGTTGCTCGGGACCGTTCGTTCTGGGGAGCAGGCGACGCTTGAGGGCGGAGAAACGTTCGGTATCATCGGCTCGTTCCGCGACCGCGGTGACAGGTTCTGCCGCGAATTCGAGATTTCGGGTGAGAGGAATGGATCGCTTGCCGTGGCTTGCCGGGCAGATGGCGGATGGGCTGTTGAGTTCGCTATGCAGACGGCAAGTAGCGGCGGCTATGAGCCAGCCTCTTCGACGGCGGTGCTCGACAGCTATCTCACCCAAATCGGCGCTGGCTCTGCCTTGTCGGACGACGAGGAGCGGGCGCTACTCAACCGGGACGAACCGGGCAAGTAGGCAGTTCTCAATTTCCCAAAGCCCCCTGCAATCTCCGCAACATGGCTGCCGACTGTCGCTAACGCAAGCACCGGTCCCCTAGCTCCGGAGATCGTACCTCACAGCGCCTCTCGGTTGTTCTTGGGGCAAGCCGGAGCCCCGGGGAAGGTCGGACGCCCCAGGATGACAGCGGCAATTGCAGGGTTCTCGCCGCCGATTTTCACCCAAATTGTCACGCCTCGCTCATCTCAATGCTTTGCGGCGCTATGTTTGCCGATGCGGATTGATTCCGGGACGTCAGGCGCGATTGCTTGTGGCGCACAGTGAACTGTTGGGACGGCTCAACGCTCTGCCACATGGGTCTGCGGTTCGATTGCACTCAATGAAACCCTCAGGTCGCGAACAAATTTCGTCACCATGGCTTCGCCGACATGCTTTGGATCGGACGACTCCATGACAAAGGCGCCGGGACCGCCGATTACCTTCGAGCGGAAGTAGCGCGTGACTTTTGGGTTCTGGCCAATGACCAGTCCATTGATTGTCAGGCCTTGCGCGCGCGCGCGCGCGCGCGAAAACGCCGTTCCGTCATCTACGTTGTCCACCCCGTTTGCGCAGATGTTCATGACTGAGCGCTGCGTCTCATGGGGAGCGGTCGTGAGTAGAAGCGAAGCATAGTCGATTGCCGCAGAGAGGTCAGTTCGGCGGTCGGGCGCGACCGCTTCATCATCGCCGCGGTCCTGCTCGACATCGCCGCCACCATAGTGGGTCCGGTCGATAAGCGTGACAGACTTGATCGCTGCAGAGACACGCGCGGCGTCTTCGGCCGAACGAATGAGGGTCCAGGGTATCAACTGATCGAATTTGCCATCGCTGGACCATGTGAATACCGCAAACCCGATCTGGCGGTTAGGGCCTGCGGTGGCGGCACGCAGAAAATCCGGGTGTAGGAGCGCACGCACAAGCCCAGTTTGCTGGAGCCACTCCTCGTATCGCCCAATCGAATCGGAGACATCGATCGCGGTGACGACATTGGCATCCGTGCGCTGTTGCCGCCAGAATGCATTTGCTGAAGTTGAAGTGTCTAAGAGAGATGCCGCGACCAAGAATGCAAGGCCGAGGATGCTTGATGGTCGGGCGAGCCAGCTCCCGGGCCGCGGCGACAGCAGCAGGCGCGAGCCGGACGCGCAATCTTTGACAAGAAGGCCGGCGGCAGGAGCGGGCTGTTGAAAGCGAAGCGACATTGGAACCTCCCGAAGCGTTGGCGGGGATAACGGTCCCGAAGCGGTCTTATTCCCTTTCCTCTCTCCTCCTCAGCGCATTCCAGCCAACCTGGTGCATCTCAGGGGAATGGGAGCCATCATGTGCGGATTGGAGATCGGCTAAAGTTCGCACCATTCCTGGATATGGCGAAGGTGCCTTGCCGATGGTGCGCGAGACTCCGTATTCGTTGGTCATTCGCGACCGAGTGCTTCCAGGGATTGACGGCCTCGAAATGTGCCGCGTTCTGCAGCACGCGGCGCAAGAATCTCGTCCTGATGCTCACGGCGAGGGACCGCCTGCAGGACAAAATCGAGGGGCTGGATATCCGGTTCTTACCCGGCTCTGACCGGGTGCTTGCCAAAATTTAATCCAGGGTTCGCCAAAATCTAACCAAGCTCTCACGAGGCTTTCGCCGGCTTTGGTCATATTGGTGTCGGTTGCTGTAGCTTCGAAACCAAGACCGCCATTAGGGCCAGTCGACCCGAGAACACGGCGGCTTGGACACTACGGGCAGGCAGATGCTTCTACAAATGCAGCTTCGATTGACTTGATTGCACCCAGAGATCGGATGTTTCGACGTGACTGGCGGATCGGATCGGCTCGGAGAGCAACTCGTCTCACTCCTTCCGAACTTGAGGCGTTTTGCAATTTCGCTCTGCCGCTCCCGCGATGTTGCCGACGATCTGGTCCAGATGGCTTGCGAGCGGGCACTTGCCAATTTTGGGCGCTTCGAGTCCGGAACGCGTTTTGATGCGTGGATGTTTCGCATACTGCGCAATCTATGGATTGACCGCATAAGAAAGCAGAGCACAGCGGGGAGACACGAGGCTATCGATCAACGTCACGATATTGTTGGCGCCTCGGGTGACTGTGATACAGAGGCCCGCCTCACTTTGACCAGGGTCGCCCAGGCGATCGCCGACTTGCCGGACGATCAGCGCGAAGTCATGCTCCTGATTTGCACCGAGGATCTTTCCTACAGGGAGGCGGCCGAAATTCTCGCGATTCCGATCGGGACGGTAATGAGCAGGCTCGCGCGCGCCAGGAAGAAACTGGGCAACTGGAATACGTAGCCGCGATCGCAAACGATCTATAATAATCGAAGTGCTCCCATCAAAAGGAATCCCGGTACGGCGCTCAGTACCAACTACTTGCGAGCCTGATGGTCCCGTCGTTGCTGCCTACGGGTAGGAAATTTCACAGCCAAAGACTTTTTTCCCGAAGGATCGAAGGTTCTCCGTGCTCTCGACGGCATGCCGGCGATCAACGGTTACAGCTACACATTCCGTAACGGGTGAGGAACGGTGGCGAAGGTTGAGAGCTACCCCCGTTTCGACAGGTGAATGGAATTCGCCACCTCAATAATGTGCGGCGCGATTTCACTTCGCACCCTGTCGACGCTCCATTTCAGGCTGGACACGGAACACTGTACGGTCGCTATCGGGCGACCGTCGCCGGCGAAGATCGGCGCGGCGATGCCGATCTCGTTCAGGATGTTTTCGTTCTGCGTCAGCCCATAGCCGCAGGTTGCTGCATCCTCGATTGCGACGGCGATTTTCTTCCGGTCGAGCGTCGTCTTCGGCGTCAAGGCAACAATCGGCCATGTCTCCACCGCCTCCTTGCGCTCGCCTTCGTCGAAACAGGCGATCATGGCGCGGCCGCTGGAGGTGGTGAGTGCGGGAAGGCGTCGGCCGGCGATCATAGCGCCAAAGCTCGTCAGCTGTGTCGGAATACGGACGATGTAGACGATCTCGCGTCCGTCGAGCCGCGCCACGTTAACGCGCTCACCCAGCTTTCGGCCAAGCTCGATCAGTTTGGGCATCGCTAGCTGCACGAGGGGATCCGACCACAGATAGGCATTGCCGAGTTCCAGAAACCTCAACGACGGGCGGTAACGACGAGATTCGAGATCCTTGTAGAGATAACCGATCTTGTGCAGCGTATTGGTCAGCCGCTGCACGGCGCTCTTGTCGAGCCCCGTCAATGAAGCAATTTCCGTCAGCCCCAATGCGCTGTGGCGCTCGTCAAAAGCGTTTAGGATGCGCATGCCCTTTTCGAGCGATCCAACAAACAAAGTATCCTGTTTTTCCTTGCCCAATCCCATGTCTCTTTTTCATCGCTGCCCAGAGTTCCTGCGAGGTCTCGGGTGTCGAGCGCTCTGGTTTCTTGACAAGCCCAAGTTCGATTAATACGCTAAACCGTATTACAGTTGTCTGTATCATATTATAATAACAAGTCACGAGCCAGAGGGGCCGGTTCGCGCCGGTTGAAAAAGCAGATGAATCCACGTCTTTTGATGAGTTCAGTCGCATTGGCCGTCACAATGACTTGCGGCGAGGCCATGGCGGACAAAGCGAGCGACACGCTCAAGGCAGCCTTTACGAAGGAGCTGGAGTCGGTCGATAGCTATTTCAATTCAGCCCGCGAGGGCGTGATCCTCCAGCGCACCATCTGGGATGGGCTGATCTATCTCAACCAAGCGACTGGCGAATACGAGGGCAATCTTGCAACATCCTGGAAGTGGGTCGACGACACCACGCTGGAATTTGAGCTGCGCGAGGGTGTGACCTTCCACAATGGCGAGGAATTCGACGCCGACGACGTCGTCTATACGGTCAACTTTGTTGCGGATCCGGCAAATGGCGTCGTCACGCAGCGCAATGTCAATTGGATGAAGGAGGCCGTCAAGGTCGACAAATATACCGTCCGCATCATCACTAAAGGCCCCTTTCCGGCCGCACTCGAATATCTGGCCGGCCCCGTCTCGATCTACCCAAACGAATATTATGCCAAGGTCGGCCCTGAGGGCATGGCGCTGAAGCCAGTCGGCACAGGCCCCTATCAGGTCGAAAGCGTTGAGCCCGGCAAGCACTTCGTTTTGAAAAAGTTTGATGGCTACCATGACGGGCCTAAAGGCAAGGCGATGATCGGCACGGTCGATATCCGCACCATTCCCGACGTTAACACCCAACTTGCCGAGCTGTTCAGCGGCGGTCTTGATTTCATCTGGGGCGTACCTTCCGACCAGGCCGAGAAACTTGCTGCCACGGAGCGCTTCAACGTTGTTAACGAAAGCACGATGCGCGTTGGTTATCTGGAGCTGGATGCGGCGGGCCGCAGCGGAGCCGACAATCCTATAACCAAGCTGGCAGTCCGTCAGGCGATCAATCATGCCATAGACCGACAGGCCATCGTCGAGAACCTGCTCAAGGGCAAGTCCAAGGTTGTCAACGCCGCCTGTTTTCCGTCGCAGTTCGGTTGCGAACAGAATGTGGCCACTTATGAATACGATCCGGAGAAGGCCAAGGCCCTGCTGGCCGAAGCCGGCTATCCGGACGGATTCGCCGTGGACCTTTATGCCTATCGCGACCGCCAGTATGCCGAAGCCATGCTCGCCTACCTTGCCGAGGTGGGCATCACCGCAAACCTCAAATATCTGCAATATTCCGCCTTGCGCGATCTGCGTCGCAATGGCGAGACCAGCATGAGCTTTCAAAGCTGGGGCTCGTATTCGGTGAATGATGTTTCGGCCATCACCAGCGAGTTCTTCAAGCACGGTACGGAGGATTTCGCCCGCGACGATGAGGTCAAGGCATGGCTTGACACCGCGGATGCCTCAATTGATCCGGCCGTGCGCAAGGAGAACTATTCTAAGGCGTTAAAGAAGATCGCTGACCAGGCCTATTGGGTTCCGCTGTTCTCCTATAATTCCAACTATGTCTTCTCCAAGGACCTGGAATACACGCCGACATCGGATGAGGTCGTGCGTTTTTTCCATGCACGCTGGAACTAACCTCGCAACGGCGCACCGGTAAGGGATGACCTCGCCCGTGTGCCGGCCAGCTTTTGCTTTTCGGGGTTCTAGATGCTTGTTTTTGCACTGAAACGGCTTGGGCTAGCGATGCTCGTGACGCTGACCGTGTCACTCCTAAGCTTCAGCTTGCTTTTCATGTCCGGCGATCCGGCCTCGGCCATTGCAGGAGAAAATGCCAGCGCTTCAGACATTGAGGCCATTCGAACGCTTTACGGCTTCGACCGGCCTTTTCTCGTACAATACGGCGATTGGTTGTCCAACGCGCTCAGCGGGGATTTCGGGCAGAGCTATTATTTCAAGCTGCCGGTCTCGACGCTTATAGCGGACCGTCTGTCGATCACTATGCTGCTTGGGGTGTGCGGCATTTCCTTTGCACTGCTCACCGCCGTGCCGCTCGGCGCGGTGGCAGCGATGCGGCCCAATTCCTTCATCGATCGCACAGCGCTGTTTTTGTCGGTGATGGGGCAGGCCATGCCGAGCTTCTGGTTCGGGCTGGTGCTGATCGTCATCTTCTCCATCCAGCTCAATTGGCTTCCGCCTTCCGGTTCCGCCAGCTGGCAGAACTTCATCATGCCGACCGTCGTGCTTGGTTACTACGCCATGCCAGCGATCATGCGGCTCACCCGGGCGGGAATGCTGGAAGTGCTCAGCGCTGATTACATCCGTACTGCCCGCGCCAAGGGCGCAAGCGAAATGCGCGTCATGTTCAAGCATGCGCTGCGTAACGCAATCGTGCCGGTCGTCAGCCTTGCTGCCGTGCAGATGGGCTTCATGCTGGGCGGCTCCATAGTGGTCGAATCGATTTTCGCGCTCCACGGCGCAGGCTATCTCGCCTGGGAGTCCATCGCCCGCAACGACCTGCCGACCGTACAGGCGCTGATCCTGATCTTCTCTTGCTTCTACATCGTCTTCACCTTCCTGTCGGACTTGGCCAACGCCTGGCTTGATCCGAGGATCAGGGTGGGCTGACAGGATGAGCACAGTGTCCACAGCGGCCGAGGAAATCGGCGCAGCCAGCCCCGCCGCCCGGCTGCGCCGGCGCATATTCGGTCATTACGGGCTGGTATTCGGCATCACAGTCCTCGGCCTCATCTTAGTGATCGCGCTTTTCGCGCCGCTGCTTGCCGAACACGATCCCTATTCACAGGATCTGCTGGCGCGCATGAAGCCGCCCTTCTGGATGGCAGGCAGCGATCCGGACCATGTTCTCGGCACCGACCATCTCGGCCGCGACTATCTGGCGAGGCTTCTCTATGGCGCCCGCATATCACTCGCGATCGGCTTTATCGCGGCGCTTATCTCGGGCCTGATTGGTACCGCCATGGGCGTTGCTGCCGGCTATTTCGGCGGCCGGGTGGACTTGGTCGTCACCTTTCTCATCAATGTGCGGCTGGCGATGCCCGTCGTGCTGGTGGCGCTCGCCGTCGTCGCGATCCTTGGTGGATCGCTGCATGTGGTGGTGACGGTGCTCGGCCTGCTCCTGTGGGATCGCTTCGCCGTCGTCATGCGCTCCTCGGTGCTGCAGGTGCGCGACCTCGAATACGTCAATGCGGCCAAGGCCATTGGCTGTTCTACCCGACGCATCATCTTGTCCGAGATCATGCCCAACGTCGTCAACAACCTCATCGTCGTGGCCACCCTGGAGATGGCGCATGCTATCCTTCTTGAAGCCGCGCTCTCCTTCCTTGGCCTCGGCGTGCAGCCGCCGACGCCCTCATGGGGTCTAATGATCTCGGAGGGCAAGCAGATGATGCTGTTCGAGCCGTGGCTGATCGCCATTCCCGGCGTCGCGCTTTTCATCCTCGTCCTGGCTATCAACCTTTTGGGCGATGGCCTGCGCGACGTCACCGCGCCGGAAAACCGGGGGTGAGACGATCATGAGCGACCCCATCCTGAGCGTCCGGGACCTCACCATCGACATTCCGATGTCCCAAGGCACCATGCATGCAGTACGCGGCATCAGCTTTGATCTGAAGCGGGGTGAAACCCTGTGCATCGTCGGCGAGTCCGGCAGCGGCAAATCGCTGACCTCGCTCGCCATCATGGGTCTTCTGTCGAAGAACCTTCGACGCGCCGCCACGCGCCTGGACTTTGCGGGCATCGACCTGATGGGCCAAAAGCTGCGGCAGATGCGTGATTTGCGCGGAAACCGCATGGCGATGATATTCCAGGAGCCGATGACCTCGCTCAACCCCGCCTACACGATTGGCGATCAACTGGCGGAGGCGTATCTGCTGCATCGCAAGGCGAGCCCGGCGCAGGCCCGCAGCCGCGCCATCGAACTCCTCGGCAAAGTCGGCATTACCGCTGCCGAGAGCCGCCTGTCGCAGTATCCGCACCAGCTTTCCGGTGGCCTGCGCCAGCGTGTCATGATCGCCATGGCGCTGATGTGCGAACCCGAGCTCATCATCGCGGACGAACCCACCACCGCACTCGACGTCACCATCCAGGCGCAGATCCTCAGGCTGCTAGCCGATCTGCAGCGCGAGATGAACATGGCGATGATCCTCGTCACCCATGATCTGGGCGTCGTAGCGCGCGTCGCTGACAGGGTTGCAGTCATGTATGCGGGCGAGGTGGTGGAGCAGGGCACCGCCAAGGAGATCTTCGGCCATCCCCGCCATCCCTATACGCGAGGTCTCCTGCGCTGCATTCCGGTGCCGGGCAGGACGAAGCCTGGCGAGCATCTGGGCTCCATTCCCGGCATCGTGCCGTCGCTTGTGGGCAGAGTGGAAGGCTGCGCCTTTCGCGCCCGCTGCGATGTCGCCGAAAAAACCTGCGCCGCGGCCATTCCCGAACGGCGCATGGAAAGCGGTCATGCCTGGCGCTGCATTCATCAGACCGGGGAAACGGTGTCGGCATGACCCAGACAACCACGCCGCCCGTCCTGGAACTGGCCGCCGTCACCAAGACGTATCAGGTCAGGCAGGGCCTGTTCACGAAGGCGAAGCCGCTCAATGCGCTGAGTAGGGTCAGCCTGCGCCTACGCAAGAAGGATGTGCTCGGTCTTGTCGGCGAGTCAGGCTGTGGCAAGTCCACGCTCGCCAAAATCCTGCTCGGCCTCGAGGCGCCGACCGCCGGCAAGTTGCTGGTGGACGGCAGGGAAATCGACGCCCGCGAGCGCCGGCTCTTGGCGCGGCGTATCCAACCCATCTTCCAGGATCCTTATTCCTCGCTCAATCCGCGCAAAAGCATCGAGGACATCATCGCCCTGCCGCTCGTGGTCCACGGCATCGGCGACAGCGCTGGGCGGGAGCAGGCGGTGACGCGGATGCTCGATCTGGTAGGGCTTCCAGCGCGCGTGCGCCGGGGCTACCCCAATCAGCTTTCCGGCGGCCAACGCCAGCGCGTGGCCATAGCGCGCGCGCTGATCATGAAACCGGAAATCGTCGTCTGCGACGAACCGACCTCCGCGCTCGACGTATCCGTTCAATCGCAGATTCTCAACCTGCTCGGCGACCTGCGCGAGGAGTTGGGGCTTACTTATCTCTTCATCAGCCACAATCTGGCGGTTGTGGAGCACCTGGCGACACGAGTGGCGGTGATGTATCTCGGCCAGATCGTGGAAGAGGCGGAGGCGGCGGCGCTTTTTGCCAATCCGCGCCACCCCTACACGAAAGCGCTGCTGGAATCGGTTCTCACCCTTGACCCTTCCTTGTCCGTGCCCGACACGCATCTGGGCGCCTCCTTCCCGAACCCGATTTCGCCACCCTCCGGCTGCCGTTTCCATCCGCGTTGCGCTGACGTCCGCGACATCTGCAAGCTTACCCCGCCGCCGCGTATCGGTAGCGAAGGCGAGCACGTGGACTGTCATCTCTACAGCGGCACAACCACGCACCAGAGCGGAACGACTTGTTGTTGAGTCATCATCCCGCGCTAAGGTATTGTTTTTGCTGCATCACCTTGTTCGAAACGTTTGCAACTTTTCGGGATCGTTCTCTAAGTCTGGATTAGAAAATGAGCAACTTCTCGCGCTCGCAGATCGTGCGCAAACACGTCGCGACGACCAGGAATGGCGTTGTCGCCGCGCAGCACAAGGTCGCCGCCGAGATCGGCGCGGTGGTGCTGGAAGCCGGCGGCGATGCGGTGGACGCTGCCGTAGCCACTTCGTTTGCCATTGGCGTCGTTGAGCCGTGGATGAGCGGCGCTGCCGGCGGCGGGGCGATGACAATCTGGCGTGAGGATGAGCAGCAGGCGCGGACAGTCCAGTTCGGCATGCGCTCGCCTTCGGCCCTTGATCCGGCCGATTATCCGCTTTCGGGAGAAGGAAGAGCAGCGGATCTTTTCCCCTGGGCGGCAGTGGTGGACGACCGGAATGTCCAGGGCGCCACTGCGATCGCCGTGCCCGGCGTTGTGGCCGGGATGGAACTCGCCCACCAACATTACGGTGCACTCGACTGGAAGGAGCTTTTGATGCCCGCGGTCGGTCTGGCGAAGCGAGGCCTGTTGGTCGATTGGTATGCTTCGCTTCTGATCGCCTCCACGGCGCGCGAACTGGCGAAGGACGCGGATGCGGCCGCTCTCTTTCTCGATGAGGGGCAATGGCCGAAAATCGCCGGTTGGACAGCGCTTTCGACCACGCGGCTCGATCAGAGCCGCATGGCCGAAACGCTGCTGCGGCTGGCCGAGGCAGGACCTCGCGACTTCTACCAAGGCGACATCGCGGCCGCCCTCGCAGCCGACATAGAGGCAAAGGGCGGCTGTGTTTCCCGCAGCGACCTCGCCGCTTATCGCGCCACGCTGACACCAACGATCGACGTGTCTTATCGCGGCGGAGTCGTCCACGCCGCCGAAGACATGACCGCCGGCCCCAATCTCGTCGAATGCCTGGCAATGATGGGCACGGCTTTTGTGCCCGGCCCGCATCCGGACGCGGCGAGTTTCGTCGAAACCGCCCGCGCGCTTTCCAAGACCTATAAGCGGCGCCTTGCCGAAATGGGCGATGTCGAGCCGCCTCACGCCCCGTCCTGCACCACACATTTCAGCGTCGTCGACAAAAAGGGCAATATGTGCGCCGTCACGCAGACGCTTTTGAGCATATTTGGCTCGCGCGTCGTCTCGCCGTCGACCGGCCTGCTCATGAACAACGGCATCATGTGGTTCGACCCGGAGCCCGGCAAACCCAATTCGCTCGCACCCGACAAGGCGTGCCTGATGAACATCTGCCCCACCATCGGCGAGAAGGACGGAAGGCGCTTCGCCATCGGCGCGTCGGGCGGGCGGAAAATCTTGCCGGCAGTGCTCAACCTCGCATCATTCCTTATGGATTTCGACATGTCGATGGAGGACGCGTTCCACCATCCACGCATCGACAACAGCGGCGGCGACACGATTGTCGCCGACGAGACCCTGCCGCCGGACGTCATCAAAGCGCTGGGGGATCTCCAGCCGGTGGCGACGGCGAAGCGGACGGTCTTTCCCTATGCCTTTGCCTGCCCGGCGGGCGTCTTGCGGGAGAACGGCATGAATACGGGTTGCACTGAAATCATGTCGCCATGGGGCGATGCCGTGCACGAGAAAGAAGGGAGCATAACGTGACTACCCGCGAAGGCGCCGTTGCGCGCATCAACGATTATCTTGCCTCGGGCGCCTTCGAGGAAGAACTTGGCCGTATGGTGGCCTTCGAGACGGAGAGCCAGGAACCTGCAAAGAGACCGGAACTGAGGCGCTATCTAACAGAGGAAATGGCACCTAAGCTGGATGCGCTCGGTTTCACGTCTCAAATCCTGCAAAACCCGGTCGATCCTGACGTGCCGTTCCTCCTCGCAGCGCGGATTGAGAATCCCACCTTCGAAACGATCCTCATCTATGGTCATGGCGATGTCATCCGCGCGCAGACCGAGCAGTGGCGGGAAGGACTGCATCCATTCAGGCTCGTGGGGGAAGGGGACCGCCTCTACGGGCGCGGCACTGCCGACAACAAGGGCCAGCACTGCATCAACATTGCCGCGCTCAGAGCGGTCATCGCCGAAAAGGGACACCTCGGCTTCAACTGCAAGGTCATCATCGAAATGGGCGAGGAATGTGGTTCGCCGGGATTGGCGGAGCTGTTCCGGCAGGACCGCGACCTCTTTTCCGCCGACGTGCTGATCGCCTCCGACGGCCCTAGGCTGCATCCCGAGCGTCCGACCCTTTTTATGGGTTCGCGCGGCGCCGTCAATTTCGATCTTGTCGTCGATCTACGCGAAGGCGCGCATCATTCGGGCAACTGGGGCGGTCTGCTCCGCGACCCGGCGATCGTGCTTGCCCATGCACTTGCCAGCATCGTCGATCGACGCGGCCAGATCCAGATTCCCGAATGGCGCCCGACGAGCCTGACGCCCGCCGTGCGCGAGGCCCTGAAGGATTGCCCGGTCGGCGGCTACGACGGCCCCAAGATCGATCCCGACTGGGGTGAGGAGAGCCTGACCCCTTCGGAGCGCGTTTTCGGCTGGAACAGCTTTGCGGTACTGGCTCAGTCGAGCGGCGTGCCCGAAGCCCCCGTCAACGCAATTTCCGCCCGCGCCAAGGCTCATTGCCAGTTGCGTTATGTGGTGGGTACGAAGCCGGACGACATCCTGCCTGCGTTGCGCCGCCATCTCGACCGGCACGGTTTTACCGACGTCCAGATCATTCCGGCCGATCGAGGTTTCTTTCGCGCCACGCGGCTCGACCCGGATCATCCGTGGGTGACGCGGGTGAGAAAGTCGATCGCCAGGACCACAGGCAAGAAACCGGCCGTTCTACCCAACCTCGCCGGATCGCTGCCAAACGAGACCTTTGCCGAAATCCTCGGCCTCGCCACGGTCTGGCTGCCTCACTCCTATCCCGGCTGCTCCCAGCACGCCCCCAACGAGCATGCGCTCGTCTCGATGACGAGAGAAGCGCTGGCGATGATGACAGGGCTTTTCTGGGACATCGGAGAAGGGCGGTCATCGACATTTTCATGACATTGTCACTACGCATCCTGGGCCGGCGGCTCGATAACGTCAGGATTGACCCGCCATTGGAGTGCGGTTCCAGCATATCGCCTACTCAGATGACGCGATGGCGGTACAGCGCTTCTTCGGGAGCTGGACTGGTTATGAAGGGGGCGGGTTTTTCTTTGCCACCGGCCGCGCGGGTCTGTCGTAATCAAGGTGCCGCATCACCGGTGTAACGAGAACGCCGTGGATGACGATTGAGACGAGAACCACACTGCAAACGGTCACCCAAACGATTGGCGTCCCCTCAAATTCTGCCTGACCAAGGGCATAGGCAACATAGTAGAATGAGCCGAGCCCACGGATGCCGAAGAATGCGATCGCCGCCTTTTCGGGTGAGGATGCTGGATACCCTGCCAGACTGATCCAGCCCGATAG
This sequence comes from Mesorhizobium sp. WSM2240, assembly GCF_040438645.1. NCBI lineage: Bacteria > Pseudomonadati > Pseudomonadota > Alphaproteobacteria > Hyphomicrobiales > Phyllobacteriaceae > Mesorhizobium > Mesorhizobium sp. WSM2240. Next base: position 3,809,794 of record NZ_CP159253.1, on the reverse strand, counting down.
CGGCCGGACAACGAAGAGGACCAGCGCGGTGACGGCGATGACTGGCCAGCTGAGCGCCCCAAAGATTGACCCTTCCGCAATGGCAGCCCCGAAGCACACCAACAAGATCATCATGGCCAACCGCTCAACCTGTTCGGCAAAGGTATGAAGGTTCTCATGGTAATTGTGCCGACGCTCTACTGACCTAAGAGCAAGTGCTGAAACGAACACAGCCAAGAAGCCGTAGCCGTTCGCCAACTCAGTGGTGCCGTAGGCAAGGCAGGTTATCCCCAACGCTACGAAGCCGTCTCGGGTTTCGGAGAGTCCGGTACGATTGGGCATTCGGAACACGAGAAAGCCCATGGCTTTTCCACCAACCCATCCAATTGCCACACCGGCTACGACCTTCCAAACGACGTCGATGAGAAACCAGTCCGCCAGAAATGGCCGCCCGCCAGAGGCTTGCGACAGGGCAATCGCAATAGCGAGATAGACAAACGGAAAGGCTGCGCCATCATTCAGGCCTGCCTCGGAGGTAAGGGCGAAGCGCACCTCATCTTCCTTCCCTGATTGCGGCGGCCCGACCTGCACATCGCTCGCCAGGACCGGATCTGTTGGGGCGAGAGCCGCGCCCAAAAGAAGCGCAGCAGCAACTCCCAGCCCCAGGACTGCCCAGCCGAGCAGAGCAATTCCCGTGATTGTCAACGGCATGGCGATGCCAAGCAGGCGCCATGTGGATCCCCAGGCCCCCCAACTGATCGGCCGGTCCAGCTTCAGCCCCGCACCCATTAGGGAGACAATGACCACAAACTCCGTGAGCCGTTCCGTGAGATGGCGGTTCTCCAGGGGATTGAAGCCAACGATTGGTGAGAATGGCGACAGGATCAGAAGGGCCCCAATCCCAATGCACACCATCGGCAGTGAAAGCGGAAGTTCCTTGAGGATAAGAGGCAGCCATGCAGTCAGAAGAACTACGACCCCAGAGACCGCTAGAAGCAGAAAATAGGAATCCACTATCGCGTAGGTCTCCTCCGCCCAGCCGATGCGTCTGTGGTAACCTCTATCCTATGGCCAAGCGAACCGGCAAATTGTTCCGGAACATACGACTGGCTTGTGCCTCCGAGATGATTCCCCGCTTGAACTTCGTCGTTGGGTCGGTCGCATAGAGGCCCAGAACTGGCTCGCAGGTTACAATCACCCTTACCGGATCGATCCTGGGATGGTCAGTGTTGGCGTGACCTGCAGTTGTCAAGCCGGGTAATTGTAATTAGCCGGCATCACGATGGTGTCTTGCGCTTCACGGCGGATCACTTCAACTTGCGCGGCTCCATCCGGACAGAAGCGCGCCTTGTCGACAATCAGTGGATGACGCCCGCTGCACCGTCACATTGCGATTAGCGAGACTGACGGCAACACGAAGCGAGCTGCGGCTCGAACCGCGCAGCCGCTGTGACAGCGCAGAATACGGTTGGCGATAACATTGCCAGCTTAAGACAGACATGTGAACCGACATACCGGGCCCTTGACGACAAGAACGACTGCGCATGACAAGCTGGGATGCGCACGACTTCGCTGGATAGTGGAGCAGGGCACGGCAGCCGCTAGGTACCCTCTGCTGCACCATGCGACCTTTAGACGAAATCAACGAGTCGGAACAATTACCAGCGCCGCAGGTTCCGCATTTGTTACACCCTGCAATACAAGGAGAGTGCGATGACACACGCGAGGATGATCTCAACCGCGGTTGCATTGGCGTTGGCGCCCGCGATGACGATCAGCGGCGTGTTCGTCACAACGCCGGCATCGTGGGCACAAACCCCGACCGCCTATATGGGAACCCTGACCTGCGTGCTTTCTCCCGCCTCGGAGGAGCCGTTCGGAATTGAGCGGGAGTTGTCCTGCGATTTCGAACCGGTCAGGGCTCCGCGCGCAAACCTCCGGGGCATCGTTAAGCGGCTTGGGGCATCCGTACCGGATCAGGGCCAGATCGTAATGGTTTGGACCGTGTTCGGCCCCTCGGTGGACACCCCCGCCAGCCATCTCCAAGGACGCTATGTAGGATCCATGGGCACCGAGTCAGAGTATGGCCTGGTCGGTGGAGCGCAATCGTCAATCCGCCTCAAACCGCTCACCGCTGCCCCCGATTCGTCAATGCCGCCCTGTCGATCCTCGAACTCGAACTCAGCGTGATGAGGGCCTAGAGGATGAGCTGAACGATGACACGTTCGGTGGACGCGGTGACCAGCCGACGCGCTCGTGAACAGGGCCGCGGCCGGCAGGCGGCCGGCCCATCGCGAATACCACTTGCCGGTTGGAAGGATGTGCTGTGGCGGGTGGCTCGCGAGAGCAGTGAGGATCGCTTGATGCTGATCGCGGCGGGTGTCACCTATTATTTGCTGCTTGCGCTTTTTCCGACCCTCGCGGCTTTCGTCTCGCTTTACGGCTTTGTGGCCAACCCGCAGACGATTGCCGACCATATCTCTTTTCTGGGCCAACTGTTTCCCTCAGGTGGCATGGACATCATCCGCGGCCAGCTTCAATCGCTCGCCGATCAGGATACCAATGCGCTAAGCGTCGGGTTAGTCGCCGGACTCGCCATCGCGCTGTGGAGCGCCAATAACGGGGTCAAAGCCGCCTTTCAGGCGATGAATATTGCTCATGAAGAAGAGGAAAAGCGCAGCCTGGTTCGGCTGCATCTTGTCACATTCTCATTCACCATCGGCTCGATGCTCGTCGGCATCCTGTTCCTGGTCTCAGTGGGGGTAGTGCCGGCCGTGCTCGGTTTCCTGAACCTCGGCCGGTGGGCGGAGACTCTCGTCAACCTGCTGCGCTGGCCGGTCCTGCTAGTCGTTATCGCCACAGCGATTTCGCTAATCTACCGCTTTGGTCCAAGCCGTGAGCGCCCACAATGGCGGTGGCTCACTTGGGGCTCCGGAATTGCAACGGTGGTTTGGGTAGCCTCGTCGATGGCATTCTCGTTCTACCTGGAGAACTTCGCCAACTACAACGCGACCTACGGTACCCTTGGCGCTCTAATCGGCTTCATGGTCTGGGTCTGGATTTCCGTCATGATCCTGCTCTTTGGAGCCGAACTCAACGCCGAGCTGGAACACCAGACCGCAAAGGACACCACGACCGGAGAGCCGCAGCCGCTCGGATCGCGTGGTGCGAGGATGGCCGACACGATCGGCAGGTCATCGACCGAGAAGCCATGACTCATGTCAGCGATGCGCGGCAGCCTTGCCGTCGAGGCTGGTGAAGGCGAACGGATTGAGGAACTGGCGGCCCCAGAAATGTTTTGCGATCGGTTTCGCCGAGATCAGCCTCGGCGCAAACCGCATCTCAGTTTTCCCCGATGCAGGGCAGCTGCGCTTCGACAAGGTCATGGCCTCATCGTCAGGGACCAGAAAGTGATGCGCGGCCTCAAGACACGATGCGATGCGCCTCATGTGACGGTCATTTGCTATGTAATAGAACAGGAATAGAGGGCGACACGCCAACCATGGCCGGGCTTGCCCCCTTCCATCAGCCCGATCGGATGATCGGGGGCGCCAGTCTGATCCAACTTCTGGAGTCCCGAAATCTGTGAAGCGGACCTTCATGTCGGCTTCGTTGTACGATCGGGAGGAGGTCGATAGCCGAAGGCAGCTTACGCCTTCTGGTGTACCAACAGCTGGCGGTGTGAAATTGGCCTCATTGTTGAAACTCAGAGTGCTTACATCTGTTCAAGCTCGGGCGGGATTAAGTTAGCAATCGCAACAGAAGCGACGGTGAACTGAGGGAATCCGCCAGCTAAGAGGCCGACGAATCCGAGTGCCAAGGCTCCAACAAGCCCGTAGCTCTGCCAATCGGTATAAGCTCCACGACGATCGCCGACGTAATGATCGAAACTACAGTTAGGGGAACAACATGGCCTTAGGAAACTCGGCAGACCAGGTTTTGGTGGTTGGCGCCGGTCCCGTTGGACTGACCATGGCTGGGGAACTGGCGCGGCACCGCGTGCGCTGCCGGCTGATCGATCGCGCGACTGCGCCATCACCCTTCTGTCGCGCCATCGGCGTCACGCCCCGCACGCTCGAAGGGTGGGAAGATATGGGTATCGCCAGGCCGATGATCGATCGCGGGCTGTGGCTGACCGGCCTGCGATCGGTGATCGCCGACCAGCCGCCGCTGGACGTGGCGGGGCAGCCGCTCGGCCTGCCGTTTTCGCAGCTCGGCCTGCCGCAATACGAGACTGAACGTGTGTTGACGGAGCATCTTGCAGGCTTCAGCGTCACGATCGAGCGCGGCTGCGAACTTACCGCGCTCAGCCAGAATGGTGAAGACGTGACGGTGACCATCCGGAAGTCGGATGGATCGACAGAGGAGGCGCGCTTCACCTACGTCATCGGCTGCGACGGCGCGCACAGCGCGGTGCGCAAGGCGCTCGGGATCGATTTCGAGGGTGACGCCTATCCCTGGCCGTTCATGCTGGGCGACGTGCATATCGGCTGGGACCTGCCCTATGGCATGGCGTTCCGTGTGGTGCGCCCGATCGAGGGCGGTCCGCTGGACATGTTCATCGCGATCCCGCTGCCCGAGCCGGGACGCTACCGCGTCTCCATGCTCGCTCCGCCTTCCCTGGTCCCGACCGGCGGCACCGACCACGGCATACAGGCAGAGTTGAAGGGACCTTCGCTGTCCGACTTGCAAACCATCGCCGACGACCTGCTGCCCGGTAAGCCGAAACTGTCGGATCTGCGCTGGTCCTCGATCTTCCGCATCAGTATGCGGCTGGCAGCACGCTACAGGCAAGACCGGGTCTTCATCGCCGGCGACGCCGCACACATCCATCCGCCGACTGGCGGGCAGGGGATGAACACCGGTATCCAGGACGCCTACAACCTCGCCTGGAAGCTGGCGCTGGTCGTGCGCGGCGAAGGGAAAGCCGAATTGCTGGACAGCTACGATGCGGAGCGCCAGCCGGTCGGCGCTGAAGTGCTCATGCGCACCCAGGCGGCGAGTGAGAATTACGGGCGCGAGAAGCGCAAGGCGCCGGACCGAATGGCCGACACGCAGATCCTAGTCTCGTATCGCGGCTCGCCGCTGGTCGGCGATGAGGCGTCGGTGGAAATGGCGGGGCCGGCGGCGGGGGATCGCGCGCCCGACGTGCAGGGACTGCAGCGGGAGGGGCTCGGTTTTCCGCTGCGGCTGTTCGACGTGCTGAAAGGCACTAGGCACGTGCTGCTGCTGCGGGTAGCCGATGGCGAGGCGGATGACGCCATCGCTTTCGCCAAGGCCTTCCGCGAACAATGGGAACCGTTCGTACGCGTGGCAGCGATCGCCAGAACGCAGCTGCCGGGCACGCCCTATCTGGCTGGGCTCTTGGACGCTGAGGGCGGCTTCGTTGACGCCTATGGAAGCGACGCGCGCGCCATCTTGGTGCGGCCGGACGGCTATATCGCATGGCGCGGACCATCTTGGCGGGCGCCCGGCCTCACCGGCTATCTGGAACGCGTCTTGTCCATCTAACTTGTTCGACCGTGCGAGATGTCGCGTCATCGGCACCGTTGAGGGAGGGTGCTGTCTACTTTGCAAGATCAGCCAGATGCACGCCCTTTGCACACTGAGGCTGACAAGGGAGTTCGGCGAGGAATTTCGAACATGAAGGTGCGGGCCGGGAAAGGATAATTCCGTTTCCTATGGACGTTCCGACTGCCGGACTTCCATGGCCAGTACGTTGCACTTGGACGTTTTGTTTAGGTATCAATGCGGCCTTGGGGAGTTTCACGCATAAGCTCGTTGCAATCTGGGCCTGGAATTGGGTGCATCGTGACGACATCATCGGACAGGCTTTCGGCAATTTCTGCCGCTTGATCGATCAACTCGATTGGCAAGAACGCTTGGGCGACCAGAGACCTCACCCGCGGGAGCGGACGACCTGTACCCACGCTCCAACAAGTGCTTCGGCGTCCCTCCGCATTGCCACATCCGCCGCCTCGGCCTCCGCGACGAGCGTCTCCTTGTCGAATCCGAGCGTCGCGAGTTCCGCGGCGTTCCATTCGCGCACGTTCTCGGCACTCATCTCGGGATGGAACTGCGTACCCCACGCGACCGGTCCGAGGCGGAACGCCTGGAACTCGCACGCCTCGCTTGACGCTAGGAGCACCGCCCCGCGGGGAAGTACGGTGATGCGATCAACGTGGCTCTCGATGAAAGCGGTCTCCTTCGGCACAGCTGAGAAGACCGGGTCGTTCTCGGCGTCAGCTGTGAGCCTTATGCGGGTCGACCCCTTCTCGGGTACTCCCGTGTTCGCAGCGACCGTGCCGCCGCCCACATGCGCGAGCATTTGTCCGCCGAGGCAGATCCCCAGCAAAGGTGTTCCCCGCGCGAGTGCCGCTCGCGTGAGATCCGCCTCACCCGCGAGCCAGGGACCGCGCGCGACGTCGTCGGGCATGTATCCCCCACCGAGGAGCACTAGTCCGTCGTAATCATCGAGATCGTCGGGCGTCGGAGAGCCGCTCACGGCACCGATGCGCACGTTGAATTCGACATCGCGCCCGAGGAGCCACGGCACAAGAAGACCCGGCTTGGAGCCGGTGCTGTTAACGAGGATGAGGACGCGAGTCATGAGAAGATTTCCATGAGCGTGGAGTACGCGGCGATCGTGGGCATCGAGGACATGCATTGAAGTCCGTCGCACTGCAACCGTGATCAGGCAACAACCTTGTCATCCATAGGAACCCTACATCCGCTGCACGGCACTCCGACCCCTGACGCCTTGGGCTCGCAGTTTCATTTCGTTTCATCCAGGAGCTTCAGACGCTCAGTGCTGGGGACGTCCGATTTCATCTCCATTCGACGTGCTATGCGCGTCGAAAGAACAATGAGCGAAATGGTCCGCTCTACCCCTTGAAGCGTTCCGATCTCATCGATAACCCGATCCAGCTCGACAATCGATGGGGCTGCTATGATAGCTATCAGGTCGAAGGAGCCACTAACCGAGTGGAGCGTCGTAACTGCCTGGACGCGCTCCAAGGCCGCAACGACTTGCGCCAAGGTTTTCGGTGCGATCGTTATGAGGACATGTGCCTGGATCAGGCCTGACGCGTATAGTTCGGACAATCTGACGCCGTAGCCGGCAATCACGCCCTCATGCTCCAGCCGTTCTAGCCTCGCTTGCACCGTCGTGCGAGACAACGACAGCTTCTTCGCCAATGTCGAGACAGGCATGCGGGCGTTCGCTCCGAGCAGCGCCAGCAGTTCCCAATCCTTCCCGGTGAGCCGTATCGCCATCTCGTCAACCTGCCGAGAACTATCGTCAAACTGACCAATCTCAAGCTGACAACTGAATATTCCGCCGCTATAAATCGTCACCCGCCTCCATACACTCCGAAACTTGCAGCTGCAAAGGGGTCAGCATGAAGCAGGTGGCGGTAATCGGCGCAGGCAAGATAGGCGGGGCTATAGCCTCGATGCTGGCGCAAACCGGAGACTACGCGGTGCTCGTGACGGACCGCAGCGCGGAGCAGTTGGAGAAGATCGAACGCCACCCTGCGGTAAGCACTGCGGACGTCGACATCACCGATCGTGAGGGCCTGCTGGCCTGCCTCGGAGGCAAGTTCGCCGTGCTCTCGGCGGCGCCGTTCTCGCTGACGGGCAGAATCGCTGAAGCTGCCCGTAAGGCCGGTATCCACTATCTCGACCTTACCGAGGACGTCGCCACCACGAAGAAAGTAGAAGAGTTGGCAAAGGGCGCCGATATCGCCTTCATTCCCCAGTGCGGCTTGGCTCCAGGTTTCATTTCCATCGTCGCCAACGACCTTGCGGCGCGATTCGACAGGCTCGACAGCGTGCGCATGCGTGTGGGCGCGCTACCGCAATATCCGTCCAACGCGCTGAACTACAATCTCACCTGGAGCACCGACGGGCTCATCAACGAGTACATCGAGCACTGCGAGGCCATCGTCGAAGGCAAATTGGTGACCGTGCCGGCGCTGGAAGAGCGAGAAGAGTTCTCGCTCGATGGCGTGACGTACGAAGCCTTCAACACGTCGGGCGGGCTCGGCACTTTAGCGAAGACCCTTGAGGGCCGCGTCCGCACCATGAACTACCGCACCATCCGCTATCCCGGCCATCAGGCTATCATCAAGGCATTGCTGAACGACCTGAACCTCCGGAACCGCCGCGATGTGCTGAAGGATCTGTTCGAGAACGCCCTTCCATCGACCATGCAGGATGTTGTGGTGGTGTTCGTCACCGTCTGCGGGTGGCGCGACGGCCGCTATCTTCAGGAGACATATGCCAACAAGATCTACGCTGGCCTTGTTGCGGGCAGGCGCATGAGCGCGATACAGATAACGACGGCGGCCGGCATCGCCACCGTCGTCGACCTGCTTGCCCAAGGAAAGCTGGCGGCCAGGGGTTTCGTGCGCCAGGAGGAAATCGCGCTTTCGGATTTCCTCGGCAACCGGTTTGGCCGTGTTTACGATCCCAATTCGATGCACGCACAACAGGCGACCACAGCATTGGAAACGGCAAGCCTGGTCCATTGACACGCCGTCTTCAGCAAATCTATCTCCGGGCAGCTCTTGAAGAGCTGAATCGGAAAGCGGTCTGACGAGCGGCGCCTGCGTGATGAGCGTGATTTGAGAATGGGGATAGCGCGGCACTTCGGCCTTGGCGTAGGGCGGCTGGCGCCGGGCCACAATAACGCAATTACCGACGTGCCGGGTGTCCTGGTCGGCCATAAGACGATCCTCGCCGATGGGCTGGCGACAGGTGTCACGGCCGTACTGCCACATGGCGACGACCTCTTCAAATCCAAGGTCAGGGCGGCAGTCGAGATCATCAATGGCTTCGGCAAGTCTGCGGGTCTCATGCAACTGGCCGAACTGGGTGCGATCGAAACGCCGATCCTTCTGACCAACACATTCTCGGTCGCGCCATGCGTTGAAGCGCTGATCAAGAGGGCCATCGCCGCCAATCCGGAGATCGGCCGCGAAACCAGCACAGTCAATCCTGTCGTGTGCGAATGCAACGATGGCAGCATCAACGATATTCAGGCGATGGCGGTTGCCCGGCAGGACGCCGAGGCCGCGTTGGATGCCGCGAGCGTCGGACCGGTCGAGCAGGGCAGCATCGGCGCCGGGGCGGGGATGACGTCTTTCGGCTTCAAGGCCGGCATCGGAAGCTCATCCCGGCATGTGAAGATCGAGGATCGCGGCTTCACGCTCGGCGCCCTGGTCCTGTCGAACTTCGGCAGAGCAGGGGATCTCATCCTCCCCGATGGGCGCATGGCCGATCCGAAAGGGCTCAGCCCGCCTGAAAGCGGGTCGATCATCATCATTCTCGGCACCGACATCCCGCTCGGCGACCGGCAGCTTAACCGCGTTGCGCGCCGGGCCGGCGCCGGCATCGCCCGCCTTGGTTCGTACTGGGGGCACGGCAGCGGCGACATTGCCATCGCCTTCACGACCGCCGATCCCTTGCCGCATGTCCCCTCTTCGCCGTTCAGCTCGATGGCGCGTCTCGATGACAGACACATCGACCCCGTTTTCGAAGCCGTCGTGGAAGCCACGGCCGAAGCCGTGCTGAACGCAATGTGCGCGGCAGAAAGCGTGGTCGGGCGAAATGGCCGCAGATTTCCGGCCTTGAGCGAATGGTTGAGGGAACGAGGATGAGAGTTTTCATTTCGGCCGATATCGAAGGCACGGCAGGTATCCTGTCCTGGGATGAGGCGGAAAGAACTCATGCCGACCATAAGGAATTCCGCGAACTGATGACGGCGGAGGTCCTGGCCGCCTGCGACGGCGCGCAGGCAGCCGGTGCGACCGAAATCGTGATCAAGGATGCGCATGACAGCGGGCGCAACCTCATTCTCGAGCATATGCCGCCCTTTGTGCGCATCGTGAGGGGCTGGTCCGGGCATCCGGACGCAATGATGTTCGGCATCGACAAAAGCTTCGATGCCGCGCTCTATACGGGCTATCATTCCAAGGCCGGCGCGGAGGACAACCCGCTCGCCCATACATCGACATTGCGTATTTCCCGCCTGACCCTGAACGGGGAGACGGCCTCCGAATTCACGTTGAATGCACTGTGCGCCGCGCGGTATGGTGTTCGGTCGGCATTTCTTTCCGGCGATGAAGGCATTTGCGCAGACGCCAGAGCCCTCGTTCCGGGGATAGCCACAGTCGAGACCTCCAAGGGAGTCGGCGCAGCCACCATCTCTCTTGCGCCGGCGGCGGCGCGAGCCGCCATACGGGAAGCCGTCGAAAGGGCGCTGTGTGACGGGGCGCAGCAGGCTGTGCCCCGGATTCCGGAAAGAATCGAGATCGTCATCGAATTCAGCAATCCCGTCGATGCCTACCGTGCCTCATGGTACCCAGGCGTTCGCCGGGACGGGGCGCGTGCCGTCGCCTTTGTATCGGACGAGTACTTTGAAATCTTGCGAGCCTACCGCTTTATGAAGAGCTGAGGCCTTTCGCCAGTCCCTTTGATGCCTGCCAGAGCGCTTCCACCATGGCGCTGCTGGTCTTTTCCGAGCTGCGGTACAGCCGGATCTCGAGATCGAGCGTCCAGATGCAGTCGTTTGAGCAGGCGGCGAGACGACCATTGGAAATGTCTTCCTCGACTAGGCTTTCCGGAAGCCAGCAGATGCCCGCACCCATCAGCGCCAACTCCTTGAGACCTGCACTGATCGTGCTTTCATGCACCGTCTGGCGTCGGAACGGCGAGTGCTTCGCGAAAAGGTTTCCGAGCGCGACGCCAAAGAAAGAGCTGTAACCGTAGCCCAGATAGGGCAGGGCGAGCTTCGCCGTATCCGGATTGTCCAGAATGCCTGCTGCAGGCGCGGCCGATTTGTCGAGACGAAATTCCGGCGCCGCAACGGGGATGAGCCGGTCCGATCCGATCGTCAGATAGGCAAATTTCTCGCGATCGAGGTGAAATGGCACTTCGCGATGTGCATAGGTCAGGAAGAAGTCGGCTTCGCCGTCCGTCAGCGCAGCAAGGTTCGCTTCGATGCCGCCCCTGTCGGCGATGAAGGACGTGCCAAACTTGTGAGTGTTCCGCTGCAACTCCCGCAGCCAGACCGGAAAGAAGGTGATGGTCAATGTATGGAGGGCCGCAAAGCGTATGAGCCCCTGCTCCGCGGGCGGGCGCAGCGATTCGCGCACCGAATAAAACATCCTGATTGCATCTTGCGCCATCACCAGAAAGTTGCGCCCGGCCGGCGTCAGTTCGGCGGGCATGGTGGCTCGACTAATGAGTGGCGCCCCGACCCATGTCTCCAACTGCTTGATGCGTCGGCTGAAGGCGGGCTGGGTGACATTGCGGACTTCAGCCGCCCGCGAAAAGCTCGACGTTTCCGCAAGCGTCACAAAATCCTCGAGCCATTTGATTTCCATGCCGCCTCCCTTGCGGTTGCCATCGGTCGGGCCAGACGCGGCAATATCCATACAATTGCTGTGTTATGCAAATTTTGCATGGGAGAGTGCGAAAAGCGAATTGGCCATGCGGCTACGGACATCCCAACGTAGGCAAAACGAACAGCTCGCAACGGAAGCGGGCATTCGGGAGGGCAACAGTTTCGAATTTCCACGTCGACCGGCCGGAGCCTCAATACGCTGCCGACGCAAAGACGATTGCGCGGCTTATCGGTGACGGCAGGGCGGCATTCGTGACCAGGGCAGAAAAGAAAAGAAAGTATGAACTCCACGAACCAGGCCGATCTCGTTCTGCATGGCGGCAAAATCTGGATCGGCTACGGCAATCCGGTCGCTGAGGCGATTGCGGTCCTTGGCAACAAGGTGTTGGCCAGCGGCTCGAACGCCGACATCGAGGCGCTGATCGGCCCGGGGACGAAGGTCATCGATCTGGCCGGGCGCTTTGCCATGCCTGGCCTGAACGATGCACATCTGCATTTGATCTCGACAGGGCTGCTGCGCGGCAAGGTCGACGCCACACCCGACGCCGCGCCGACTCGCGCCGCGCTGTTGGCCGCATTGCAGGTACGTGCGGCCAAAACGCCAAAAGGCAGATGGGTCATGGCACGCGGATTTGACCAGACCCGCTATCCAGACGGCCTGATGCCCACCATACAGGAACTCGACGCCGCTCTGCCCGATCATCCGGTTTCGGTCACGCGGGCCTGTGGGCATGTCGCGGTCGTGAATTCGCCGGCGCTGGCGCTGGCCGGAATCGATATCGACACGCCCGATCCCGATGGCGGCCTGATCGGGCGGGAGAACGGAAAACTGACCGGAATGCTGGCGGAGAATGCTCTAGACCTCGTTCGCAAGGTTCAGCCGACGCCTTCTCTCGCCGAGATCGTCGACGCCATCGAAGCGGGCGGCCGGCACCTTTTGCAGTTCGGCATCACCTCCTGCATGGATGCGGCTGTCGGTCAGGTCGACGGCATGACCGAAATCGAGGCCTATCACCAAGCCGAGAGAAGCGGCCGCCTGCCGGTCCGCGTCTGGGCGACGCTGCTGGGCGATCCCGGTTCGTCCATCGTCGAGCCCTGCCATGCCGCTGGCTTCGTCACCGGGGTCGGCAGCGACATGTTCCGCATCGGCGGAGTGAAGGTGTTCACCGACGGCTCGGCCGGCGGACGTACCGCATGGATGCGCCGACCCTACGTGGGACAGCCCAACAATTTCGGAGTTCGGATGCTGTCGGATGACCAGCTGTTCGAACTGGTCGACCGCTATACCGCGATGGGCTACACCATGGTCTGCCACGGCATCGGCGACGCTGCCATCGATCAACTCGTGCGCGCCTACGAGCGCGTGCGCGTCGCTGATCCGAATCACAAGCGCCGTCACCGGATCGAGCATTGCGGCTATGTCGACGATGCGCTCAACCGGCGGATGCTTGAGGCGGGCATTCTGCCCGCGTCGCAGCAGGCCTTCATCTACGATTTCGGCGACGCCTACGTTACGGTTCTCGGACCCGAGCGCGGGCTCTCCTCCTATCCGATCGCCACCTGGGACCGCCTGGGAATGAAGTCGTCCACCGGCAGCGATTCGCCGGTCTGTTCGCCCAATCCCTTCCCGGACCTATACGCCATGCTGACGCGCAAGACCCACAAGGGCACGGTGATGGACGCTTCCGAGATATTGACGCCTGAACAGGCCCTACGCGCCTATACGGAAAATGGCGCCTATTCCCAGGACGCGGAAAGAGTGAAGGGCCGGCTGGAGCCTGGAATGCTGGCGGACATCGCCGTGTTCTCGAACGATCTGCTGACGGCCGAGCCCGAAACGATCCTGCATGACACGCACTGCGAGATGACGATTCTGGATGGGCGTATCGTCCATGACAGAGGCTGAGGCGGGGCGCCTGGCACGCCCGGTCCTGGAGCGAAAATGAAGGACGAACCCACAGGGAGGAACACAAAGATGTTGACCAGACTTGGCTTGATAGCGGCGCTTGCGCTTGGAACAGCGACCGCCGCGCTGGCGCAGGACGCCACGCCGAAGGACGGCGGGAGATTCGTGTTCGCCGCGCCTTACGGCAATTCCATCACTTCGCTCGACATCACGGCGACGCCGCATACGCAGGACGAGATCGTCGCCAAGGCGATCAACCGATCCCTCTACAAATGGAACCCGGAGACCGGCAAGCCCGAGCTCGACCTCGCGGAATCGGTCGACACGTCGGACGACGGCAAGACCTATACCTACAAGCTCAAGGAAGCGACCTTCCACAATGGCGACAAGCTCGACGCCGATGACGTGATCTGGTCCTACAACCGCCTGGCCGATCCCAAGAAGGCGCTGCCGGGCGCCGAGCAGATGCTGCAGATCGAAGGCGTCGCCGAATTCCAGGGAGGCAAGGCCGACCATATTTCCGGGCTGAAGAAGATCGACGACAGGACCATCCAGATCACCTTCATCAATCTGGCCAATCCCGGCTGGAACCTGATGTCGAACTTCGCGCCGATCTATTCCAAGGACTATCCCGAAGATCAGCTTGCCTCCAAGCCGAACGGCCTCGGCCCGTTCAAGCTCGTCAACTACGTTCCGGGCTCGAAGGTCGAAATGGTCAAGTTCGACGACTATTATGAAGAGGGCAAGCCTCATCTCGACAAGCTCGACATCATGCTGATGGGCGAAGCAGCGGCTCGCGACGTGGCCTTTCGCAATGGCGAAATCGACGCCAGCATTCTCGGGCCCGTGCAATATGAAGCCTATGGCCAGGATCCGGCGCTGAAGGATCACATTCTCGAGGTGGCCGAGGTCTACACCCGTAATATCGGCTTCAATCCGAAGATCGAGGCGTTCAAGGACAAGCGCGTCCGTCAGGCGATCAACTACGCGATCGACAAGGACCTGATCGTGAAGAAGCTGGCGAAGAACAAGGCCTATCCCGCAGTGTCCTGGCTGCCGATTTCATCGCCGGCCTTCGACAAGGATGCCAAGCCCTATCCTTATGATCCGGAAAAAGCCAAGGAACTGCTGAAGGAAGCGGGATACGAGACCGGCCTGAAGTTCTCGGTGACCGCCACGCCGAACGAAAGCTGGGGCGTTCCGATCGTCGAGGCGATCATACCGATGCTGGCCAAGGTGGGCGTCACGGTGACGACGGATCCGGTGGACGGCTCGGTTCTGTCGGACAAGATCCTGTCCGACAATTTCGAGGCCTATATCTGGTCGAACTCGTCCGGTCCGGATCCGCTGAAATACCTGACCTGCTTCTATTCGAAGACCCCGCAGAACGCCTGCAACTACGTCAAGTTCTCCAATGCCGATTTCGACAAGCTGATCGATCAGGCGGGCAACGAAACCGACCCGGCAAAACAGAACGATCGGCTGAGGCAGGCGAACAACCTGCTGCAGGAAGAAGCGCCGATCTGGTTCTTCAACTACAACAAGGCCGTGATGGCCTACCAGCCGTGGGTCCACGGGCTGAAGCCGAACGGTGCGGAACTGGCGATCCAAGACTACGAAGACATCTGGATCGACGACACCGCGCCCGCATCGCGCAATTAGCGAAATGACATAGCGGGCGGGACCGGTTGCACGGTTCCGCCCGCCGCACGGCGCCCGCCCATTGGAGGCAGAACCCGCTTATGTTGCGCTTTATCATCCGTCGCACGCTGCAGATGATTCCGACCCTGCTGGCGGTCATCATCGTCATCTTCGTCATATTCAGCGTCGTCCCCGGTTCGTTCATAACGAGCCTGATGGCGGAGGGGCGCAACGTCATGAATGCGGATGTCCTGGCGCATCTGAATGAACAGTTCGGGCTGGACAAGCCTCTGCTGGTCCGCTTGTGGGACTATCTGTGGGGGCTGGCGCATTTCGACCTTGGAATTTCCTACCGGACACGCTCGCCGGTGTGGGATGTGATCGAGCCGCGGCTCTGGCCGTCCATAAAGCTCGCGCTGGCGGCGATGGCGCTCGCCGCGGCGATCGGCATCCCGCTGGGATTTCTCGCCGCGCTGAAGCCAGGCAGCATCTTCGACACCGGCACGATGATGATGGCGGTTTCCGGCCTGTCCCTTCCCGAGTTCTGGTTCGGCCTGCTTCTGATGTATGTCTTCGCGCTGCAACTCGGCCTGCTGCCCAGCTTCGGTTATCAGGCCGGAAGTATCGAATACATCATATTGCCGGCCATCGCGCTCGGCGTATCGCCGATGGCGCTCCTGGCCAGAACCACCCGGGCCGGCGTCCTGGACGTGATGAACGCCGATTTCGTGCGCACGGCGCGCGCCAAGGGTGTGTCCGAGCCGCGCCTGGTGCGCGCCCATGTCACCCGCAACGTGCTGGTGCTGATCCTGACCACGCTCGGCCTGCAGATCGGCTCGCTCATGGGGCAGGCGATCGTCATCGAGAAGCTGTTTTCCTGGCCGGGGATCGGATCGCTCCTGGTCGACAGCGTGTCGACGCGCGACATTCCCGTGGTTCAGGGCACGGTCATCGTCATCGTGTTGTGGTTCCTTGTCATCAACATGCTGGTCGACGTCGCCTATGCCGCCATCGATCCGCGCATCAAGGTGACTTGATTCATGCGGTTGCGCTTCAACTTCATCTTCGGGCTGGCGCTGGCGCTGCTCGTTGTCGCCGCCGCGCTCAGCGCCGGCTGGATCGCACCCTACGATCCAGTGTTCGACGCGGACCTGATGAATTCCGAAATGCCGCCAAGCTGGGACCATTGGCTGGGCACCGACGGGCAGGGCCGCGACGTCTTTTCCCGCGTCCTCTACGGCGCGCGGGTGTCGCTCACCGTCGGTCTGGTCTCGCAATTGATCAACTCGATCATCGGCACGGCGCTCGGCGTTTCGGCCGGCTATTTCGGCGGCTGGTGGGACGATCTCGTGAACGGGCTGACGAACGTCATGCTGGCGATCCCGTCCCTGGTTTTCGCGCTCGCCATCATGGCGGTGCTGGGGCCGGGCCTGCCGAGCCTCCTGATTGCGCTCGGCCTGACCAACTGGTCCTGGACCTGCCGCATCGCCCGCAGTTCTACGCTCTCGCTCAAGAACCAGGGTTTTGTGCAGGCGGCGCGGGCGGCCGGCTTTGACGACACGAACATCATGCGCACGCAGATATTGCCGAATATCCTCGGCCCCGTCCTGGTCATCGCGACGCTCGGGATCGGCGGCGCGGTTCTGGCCGAGGCAGCGCTGTCCTTTCTCGGCGTCGGCATCCGACCGCCGCAGCCGAGTTGGGGCAACATGCTTACCGACGCACGTGAGTTGATCCGTACCGCGCCCTGGGCCTCCATCTTTCCCGGGCTGGCGATCTTCATCACGGTCCTTGGCTTCAACCTGCTGGGTGACGGGCTGCGCGACATGCTCGACCCTCATATGAGGACCCGGAAGGCATGAGCAGTACTCTTCCCGATCCCGTCCTCTCCGTCCGTAACCTGCATATCGGCATCGGCAGGCACAACGAACTCCTTCACGACGTGTCTTTCGACATCCTGCCAGGGGAAACCTACGGGCTTGTGGGAGAATCCGGCTCCGGGAAAAGCATCACCGGGCTGTCGGTGATGGGGCTGCTGAAGCGCCCGCTGGAAGTTACGGGCGGCTCAATCATTTTCCAGGGCCAGGACGTCCTGAAGCTCGGCAGCCGTGCAAGGCGCCGCCTGCGCGGCGACCGCATGGCGATGGTGTTTCAGGAGCCGATGACGGCGCTCAATCCGCTGGCGACGATCGGCCGGCAGATCGCCGAAATGTTCGTCGTCCACCGCGGCATGGGGTGGCCGGAAGCGCGCCGGAAAGCCGTCGAGGCGCTGGAAAGCGTTCGGGTGCCGTCGCCCGAGGAGCGCGCGCGGTCCTACCCTCACCAACTCTCCGGGGGGATGCGCCAGCGCGTCATGATCGCGATTGCACTGGCCTGTCGCCCCGACCTGCTGATCGCGGACGAGCCGACCACCGCGCTCGATGTCACGGTACAGGCGGGCGTGCTGGAATTGATCGCCGAGCTTTGCACGGCCGAGGGAACAGCCGTGCTGCTCGTCAGCCATGACCTCGGAGTGATTGCCAATATGTGCCGGCGCGTCGGTGTCATGGATCAAGGTCGACTAGTCGAGGAACAGGATACGCGGACTCTGTTCGAAAATCCGCTTCATCCCTATACCCGCGGCCTGCTCGCGGCGCGCCCGCGCCTGGGTTCGCGAACGCTCGCCGGACGCGGCCGTCTGGCCGAACTCGATCAGGTCGTGGCCAGTGAGGAGCGGGGGCGTGACGCGCCGACGCTGACTACGCCGCGCGGTTTCCGTATGGGGGCAACCGCATGAACCCGCCTTTGCTGGAAATCCGCGACCTCAACGTCCACTTTCCCTTGCCGCGCCAGTCGCTGCTCGGGCGAAAACGGACGCTCCGCGCCGTCCAGGGCGTAAACCTGACCCTGAACGAAGGGGAGTGCCTGTCCATCGTCGGTGAGTCCGGCTGCGGCAAATCCACCACCGCGCTGACCGTGATGGGCCTGCAGGAGCCGACCTCGGGAGAAATCCTGTTTCGGGGCAAGCCGTTGACGGGGGCCGCAGCGCCCGGGCGCAAGGATCGCGCGCGCATCGCCCAGATGGTCTTCCAGGATCCCTATGCATCGCTCAATCCGCGCCAGACCATCGGCCGCATGCTGTCTGCGCAGCTTGCGCTGCACGGGATCGCCAAGGGACGCGAGGCCGGCGAACGTGTCGCTGACATGCTGAGGCGTGTCGGCCTGACGCCGGATCACGCCGAACGTTACCCGCATGAATTCTCCGGCGGGCAGCGGCAGCGGATCGGCATCGCGCGGGCCCTGATGCTGGATCCCAAGATCCTGGTGCTGGACGAACCGGTGTCGGCCCTGGATGTCTCCATCCAGGCGCAGATAATCAACCTCTTGATGGACCTGCAGGAAACGCTCGGTCTGAGCTACATCATGATCTCTCACGATCTGAGCGTGGTCGAGCACGTCAGCGATCGTGTCGCGGTCATGTATTTCGGTCGCGTGGTGGAAGAGGGCGACTGGCATTCGATCTTCAGCCGCCCGACGCACCCCTATACGCGCCGCCTGATCGGCTCGGTTCCCGATCCCGATGCGATCCTGACCGGCGCGCGCGGCTTGCCGGATGCAGCACCTATTCCCGACGCGTCGCGCTTCTCGCCCGATATTTCACGCCGTCCGGACCCTGACGAACAATCAGAGCCGAGCGCGCTTGTCCAGATCGGCGAGAGCCACCGTGTCCGCCTCGCCTAATAAGCCTGCAATAGCAATAAGAGACTGCCGATGCCATTTGCCGTTCTCACCGCCGAATTCATGCACGAGAGCAATACGTTCTCGCGCTTTCGCACCGACCTGCCCCAGTTTCAGGTGGATGCGTTGTTCTACGGCGACGACGCGATCCGCGCCCGGCGCAACGCGAACACTGAGTTGGCCGGCTTCATGGACGTGGCCGAGTCCGCCGGCTGGAACGTCATCCATGCGATCTCGGGCCATGCCGTACCCGGCGGACGGGTGACGAGGGCGGCCTACGACCACATCGCCGGCGTCATTCTGGAGGCGGCAAGATCGCACAAGGGCCGGCTCGACGGTGTGCTTCTCGGCCTTCACGGTTCGATGGTGCCCGACTTCTGCGATGACGGGGAAGGCTATCTGCTCGGCCTTTTGCGGGCGGATCTCGGAGCGGACATTCCCATCGCGGTGACGCTCGACCTGCATGCGATGGTGTCCGAGGACATGGTCCGGCATGCGCAGATCTTCGTCTCTTACAAGACCTATCCGCACGTCGACATGCGCGAGATCGGCGCGCGTGCCGCCCGCATCCTGGATCGTGCGATGAAGGGCGAGATCGCGCCGCGTACCGTCAGGGCGCATGTGCCGATGCTGGACGAGGTGAATTCCGGCCGCACCGACATTCCCGAGACTCTCGCGCTTTACGACCGCGCCCGCCAGGCCGAGGCTCAAGGGCTGCTCGCGGTCTCCGTCAATTCGGGTTTCACCGGGGCGGATGTCTCCTGTGTAGGCCCCACGGTTCTAGCGACCTATGACAGAAACGCTCCCGGTGCCGAAGCAGCCGCCCGGCATGTGACGGAGGAACTCGCGGACCGGATCTGGCAGGGGCGTACGAAAAAGCGCACCGTTTTCTTCGAGGTCGACGATGCCGCCGCCGAGGCGCTTGCCTGGGAGGGTGACAGGCCGCTCGTCATCGCCGACTACGCCGACAATCCGGGCGCCGGCTCCTACGGCGACTCGACCGCGCTGCTCAAAGGCCTGCTCGATGCGGGCGTGAAGGGCGCTGTGTTTTCGCCGATGGTCGACGCCGAGGCGGCAGCGGAACTGCATCGTCGCAAGCAAGGTGACACCGTGACGGTCACCATCGGCGGCAAGGGCGCGCCGGATTCGGCGGAGGCCCGCTGACGGTCACGGGCGTGATCCGCGGACTTTCGGACGGCGCCTATGTCGGCGACGGACAGATCCAAGGGGGACTCGCGCACAGCTTCGGGCCGACCGCCGTAATCGACGTCGACGGGATCGAGGTCCTGGTCGTTTCGGAGTCGCAACAGATGGTCGACCTGCAGCAATTGCGCGCCTTTGGCATCGAACCGAGGGAGCGCCGGGTGCTCGCCTTGAAGTCGATGCAGCATTTTCGCGCAGCCTTCGAGCCGATCGTGGGCAAGGTCATCGTCTGCGATGCGGGCGCGCTGGCGACACCGCGGGCGGAGCGGCGTCCCTATATCCGCGTGCCGCGCCCGCTCTGGCCGCTCGACAGGGATTTCGAGCGGCAGGGGCGGCCCGAGGCGTGACCTTCACGCGCGGCAGCCGATTAGCTTCGAGTTGGCGGCACATAGCTGCCGATCGAGTTGCGGGCTAGGTCAGTCGGCTTTGGTGAAGGGTTTCGGGTGCCGGCAGGCGTACGAAAGCCTCTCATGCAGGAACTCGCGGGCCACAGGCGATGTCTATGGGGATTTTGATCTGCGGCTGATGTCGGCGATGGCGCGACCGCCCCCGGGAGGCGCAAGGGTGGATGCGAACAGCCCGCTTCGTAGCGCCTCGGCGCGGTGTTGTCGGCCCGGCACTGGTCCGGACACTCTCCTGTTGTTCCGGCACATTGCTCCTGATAAACAACGTCGGTTTCGCTGCGCTCGGTCTTGCTCATATCTCGCAATCGCCCGTCGGTGAGGATGGACAGCGGCCGCAGCGCGCCCTCCTTCATAGCGACCAGCCGAACGTCCGCTGCTAGCCAAACGCCTAATTACCATCCGAGATACGGGACGCACCTTCCTACACGGCATCGCCCTCAAGAAGGCCGTAACGGCCGCGCGCCGATGGATCGTTCGCGCAATTGCTTGGCAAGGAAGTCCACAAACAGGCGGACCTTGGCCGACAGATTGTGCCGTTCCGGATAGACGGCATAGATATCGGCATCGGCATGGGCGTAACGCGGCAGAACGAGACGCAATCTGTCCTCGCTCACATGGTGTGCGATGTCCCATTCCGAGCGAAGCATGATGCCGTGGCCGTCCAGCACCCATTTCAGCGCGATCTCGCCGTCATTGCTGCTGAGCGTTCCGCTCACCTTGACGGATTCGGTGTCGCCCCTGCGCTGGAATCGCCAGACATCGTAGGTCTCCCGGTCTTGCCGCAGCACGATGCAATTGTGATTGGCAAGATCCTCGAGCTGCTTCGGCGACCCGTATTTGGCAAGATAGCTCGGAGCAGCGCAGAGAAACCTGCGGTCTCGCAGCAGCTTTTTGGCGTTCAGACGCGAATTCGGCAGATCGCCGAAGCGTATGCCGAGATCGAAGCCTTCCTCGACGAGGTTCAGGGCATCGGTCAGGACCAACTGCACCTCTAGGTCGGGGTAGAGATGCGCGAACGCCGACACGACGGCGGCGACATGCTCCCGGCCGAAGCCGAAAGTGGCGTTGACGCGCAGCAATCCTTTCGGGTTTTCCCGCGCTGTCGCGATGCTGCCTTCCAGTTCTTCGATATCGCGCAGGATGCGGATCGCGCTGGTGAGATAGCCTTCGCCCTCGCCGGTCAGGCTGACGCGGCGCGTGGTGCGGTGAAGGAGCCGCACGCCTAAGCGGTCCTCGAGCTTGGCGAGCCTCTTGCTCACTGCCGGCGGCGAGAGACCTAGCTCGAGTGCGGCTGCCGAAAGGTTTCCCTTCCGGGCCAGAAGAACAAAGAATGCAAGGTCGCTTTCATATGCCATTATGAACCCCGACGACATAATGAAATGAGAAATCAGAAATTATAGTCGCTGCGGGGAAAAACTAAAGTGGGTGCTCTGGCAGCACAGGCTGGCCGTCTGAGAGGATCGGGCGCCGATCTCGTGTTGCAGGGAGGAAGCAGCTTCTGGCCGATGGTGGCCGGAGGTGGAAGTCGGATCGTGCGCGAAGTTGCGGTTCGAAGCAGAGAAAGACGTGGAGGAAAAATGCGCAAACTCGCTTTCGCGGCCGCTTTGGCGACTGTTGCCCTGATGACGCCGGCGGCAGCTGAATATCCCGAAAAGCCCATCAACTATATAATTGCCTTCAACGCTGGCGGCGAGTCCGACATCTCGGCGCGCTTCCAGCAGCCATTCTTCGAAAAATATGCCGGCCAGCAGGCCGTCATCCAGTACATGGCAGGCGCGGGGGGCGCGCAGGCCTGGTCGCAGCTCAATTCCATGCAAGGGGACGGCTATACGATCATGGGGACCAATCTGCCCCACACGATCCTGCAGCCGATCGAGAAGGACGTCGGCTATGAGACCGACGACCTGACGCATGTCCATTTCTCCATTATACGCCTGACGCGATCTTCGTGCCGGCGGCAAGCGAGTTCCAGACGCTGCAGGACTTGATCGACCACGCCAAGGCGAATCCGGGTTTGGTGACTTTCAGCGGATCGGGCTCAAACACGTCGAACCATCTTGCCCAGCAGCGCTTCGACGAGATGACGGGCGTGACAACGACCTATGTGCCGTTCAGCGGAACGGGGCCTGCCGTGACTGCCATCCTCGGCAGCCAGACGATGGCGGGTTTCAATTATGTGACCTCGGGGGTCAACAACAGCGAAGGCATGCGCATGCTCGCCGTCGCGTCGGAAGAGCGCGTTAAGGCGTTTCCGGACGTTCCCACTTTCAAGGAAATCGGCATCGATCTTGTCGGCGGCGCCTATCGCGGCGTTGCGGTTCCCAAATCCACGCCTGAGGAAATCCGGGTCAAGCTCTCGGAGATCATCAGCCAGATCAATGCCGACCCGGAATTCGTCAAGCAGATGGAAGGCGCCGGATTTGTCCTGACCGACATCGCTTACGAGGACATGCCAACCGCTGATCAGGCAAGCCTCCGCCATGGAAATCCTCAACTACCTGCTGGCTAGTGACCGCCATGGGGCACGACGCGCCGCGTCGGGCCACAGGATTTGGTCACGGAAGAGGGCATGCAGCACCTTGGCCGCATCCATCGGCGTACCGATCAGGCAACCGTGATAGACCCATCGCGGATCGTAGGTCCGAACAGCAGGCCAAAACATGTCTCCAAAGTCCGAAGGCTTCGTCGCAAACCTAGCTGAAGATGCCTGCGAAGGCTCAACCACCAACTCCCGAAGGGCTGCTGCCAAACTCAGACCCGTGGCCTCTTCAATGGCGTTCCGGATAAACATGTAACCGATGTTGCTGTAGGTCCAGCCTGTCCCAGGCGGAAAGTCGAGCCGATCCACACCCACGGCTTCAAAGAGATGTTGGCGGGACTAGGGAACGTCGTTTCGGGCAACGGCATCGCGGTAGGCCTTCAGCAAACCATAATCGGGTAACCCCGCTCTATGTTGTAGGAGATGCCGGAGCGTGTAAGGCTTGCCTGGCCGAGATGCGTCCAGATCGAGCCGTCCCTCCTCGACCAGACGGAGGGCACAAATCGCCAGCACCGTCTTGGTGAGCTCCACCACGGAAACAGGCCAGAAGCTGACCCGGCAGAGCCTTTAACGCCGTCGTCCCTGATCCAAGCTGAATGGAATATCCTTTTCGGCATGTAGCGAGGATTACGACCTGCGCGTCAGGAATCAAAGCTCTGCTTCAGGGGTCGACTCGAGCCATTGCGGGAAGGGCCGCTTTTGAGTCCCGCTATGAGTGTGGCGAAATGGCGCAACCGCAACCTCCAGCATGGTCGCTGGCGATGTCTGCTTTCAGGAACCGGCAAAGCTGATCGCTACGGCCGATCGTGGGCGTATAGCAGTCGTCTAGCGGCGGAGCTGCCGACGGCGCTCTTGGCGTATAGCTGGCCTGACCACGCAAGATTTTGAGCCACCGGCTGGTGCGGCACACTACCCCTGATGTCATTTTGATTGCTGGCCGCAAATGAAACTGCGAGATTGCAGTCCCTCGGCCATGTGCAGGAAGGCGTTATCTTTATGCCAATTGATAGGGTGGAGCGGCGGCTCGTTGTGCTTATGGCCGCCGACATCGTTGCATATTCACGTCTGATCGAAACCGATGAGACGCGAACCCTCAATGCGATCAGGGTCCTTCGCTCGAAGGTCATAGACCCCTTGATCGCTGGCCATGGAGGCCGCACCGTCAAACTGATGGCTATGCCAACAGCAGCCGTTTTGACTGTCCATGGAAAGCGGTCGTTCGCCCGATGTTCATTCTCATCCGGCAAGCGGCAACGCGAGGAGCGGCGATGCCTGACTGGATCTGCATCGCTGCGGAATTTGATCGCGATGTAGCCATTGATCCGGAAGTCGAGCAGCTGCTCGCGCGTGAAACAAAGCCCGGTACGGTCTATACGCGTCTACAGATCATCTCGACCGGCGCAATTGCTCCGCGTTCCAGGTTCTCGATCATGTTGGCGATCTTTTCCGACGCGGTTGGTCCCATATGGAGGTGTATTCCAAGTGGCGGCGGTCCGCTTTCGATCATGCGCGTCCGTATCCGACGGAAGAAATCGAGAGCGAAGTCCCGCCGGTCGTCTTCCGCCACCACGACAAAGCCGCCCCGTTCGAGAGCTTGCCGGAAAGTGGCGGGAGTGGCGAGAAAGGAGAGTGCTGCCGTTTCGGCCCAGGGCACCGGGTACGACAGATCGCCGTCGCTGGTCCGCATCACCTCGTAAACCCCGAACACCCCACCGATCCTGAGCACGCGCGCGACCTCGGCGCAGAGCTTCTCCTTGTCCGCGATATTCATAGCCACATGGATCAACAAAGCCGCATCGAAGCTTTCGGCATCGAAGGGGAGCGCCGTGGCGCTGGCGACCTTGAACGCCACCTGCCCTGCAAGCCCCACCATACCTGTCAAGCTCTCGGCAACCTTTACATATTCGGGTGTCACATCGATCCCGACGACGCGGCAGCCATAGCGGTCGGCAAGGAAGCGGGCGGGCCCGCCGATACCCGATCCGATGTCAAGGACGGTCGTGCCGGCCTTGAGGTCAATCTTCTCGGCAAGATGCACCGTGGCTTCGCGCCCGCCCATGTGGAACTCATCAACCGGAGCAAGATCATCCGGCTGCAGCCTGTCGAGACTGTGCCCCGAAGCGATCAGCCCGCTGCGGATCGCCTCTTCGAGTGAACCGTGGGTCCAGTGCTGAACCACCTCCTGTTCGATCGTCGTTGTCATCTTGCTCTCCTCTTGGGCCACGGGACGAATGTCCCACATCTGTCACGCTGCTGCCCCGCCAAGGTGCGGCGGAGAAGTCACATCGCCGCATTCCTCCTTCCGAGGCTCGCATCGAGAAGCATGCGCGAGGAGTGAAATATCTCCAGTCCAGAAATTGAACCTGTCGGACTGGGGGTTTTCGGTTATGCTCAACTTCGATGTGGAGGCTGTCATGGAATACGGCCAGCTTTGCCCACTAGCGAAAGCCTCGGAGATTCTTGCCGAGCGCTGGACATTTCTGGTGATCCGGCAACTGCTCTCCGGCGCGGCCCGGTTCAACGAGATCCGCCGCGGCGTGCCGCTGATGTCGCCGTCTCTCCTGTCCCAGCGCTTGCAGCGACTGGAACGGGAGGGTCTGGTCAGGCGGGAGGCTCTGGCTTCTGGCCACCACTACCGCCTGACCGAAGCCGGCCGGGAGCTTGCGCCCATCGTGCACGGTTTGAGCCGCTGGGGCGAACGCTGGGTGCTGGGCCACATCGATCCGCGAAAACCTGACGTTACCGCGCTGATGTGGGCGATGCGGAGACGTGTCGACCCATCCGTGTTCGAGCAGGGGCGAGTCACCGTTCAGTTCGAATTCACCGACCAGCCGCGGTCGAAGCGCTTCTGGTGGCTGGTCAATGAGGGCACCAATGTCGATCTGTGCCCGAAGGATCCCGGCTTCGAGGTGGACCTCTACGTGGTCACCGATCTTGAGGCGATGGCACAGATTTGGGTCGGCAAGCTGCAACTCTCCACCGCAATGAATGCAGGCCACTTGGAGTGCTCGGGAGGCCAGGATTTGCGCCGGGCTTTTCACTCTTGGTTGCTTCTGAGCCCATTCGCGCAAAAGCGCGCGGCTGAACCCGGGTACCGGTCAAAAGGCGTTGGCCTTGCGGTCGAATCAAACGCACTGAAGGGAAGAAGGTCCGCACCCCGTCATGGCGACAGCCTCTCGTCTCCACCTCGCTAGCCCGCTTCTGCAGCGACGTTCGCGCCGGTGCCGTCTCGGCCACGCTTATCGCTCCGGGTGTTCCCGTTCAGAGTGTTTTAGGCGCCCTTCCGGCGATCCACCACCCTCTATGCTATACTGGCCTCGACTCCAAAGCAGCCATTGACGGCAACAGTACTGTTCTTCTCTCGGAGCCAGCGCGGATGGGCAGGTCAGATAGACAGCGGCTCTACAGTGCCTCCCCGGCGGGGGCGGACCAACTGGCCCTCGGTCGAGAGGCGTATGAGGCGAAGGCGTGGGACGACGCCTACCGGTTCCTCACGCGCGCCGGTGAAGAGGCGGCGCTTGACGCTGACGATCTCGAACGGCTGGCGATGTCGGCTTATCTAACCGGTCGCGACGAGGAATATCTGAGGGCCCTGGAGCGAACCCATCATGCCTATCTCGACACTGGCAAGTGTCATCGCGCCGCGCGCTGCGCCTTCTGGATAGGCCTGCGCCTTGCATTTTGTGGGGAGATGGCTCCGGCGACCGGCTGGTTTGGAAGGGCGCATCGACTGCTCGAAGGCGATCCACGCGATTGTGCTGAGCAGGGCTACCTGATGCTGCCTCATGTCGAACAGCATCTTGCCGCCGGCAATCTCGAGTCGGCCTACGCCGCGGCCAGCGGCGCGGTCGAGATTGGTGAGCGCTTTGCGGATGCTGACCTCGTGGCCTGTGCAAGGCACCTGCAAGGCCGCGTTCTGCTGCGCCAGCGGCGAAGCGCGGAAGGTTTCGCGCTTCTCGACGAGGCGATGGTTTCGGTGACGGCTGGCGAACTGTCGCCACTGCTTACCGGCTTGATCTACTGCAGCGTCATCGAAGCATGCCAGCAAGTTCACGCCCTGGATCGCGCACGCGAATGGACTTCCGCTCTGGGACGGTGGTGCTCGGAGCAGCCCCAACTGGTCAGTTTCAGCGGCACCTGCCTGATGCACCGCGCTGAGATCAAGCGGCTCAGCGGCGCGTGGCAGGACGCAATGGACGAAGCGCGGCAGGCCGTGGAGCGTTTGACGCAGTCGAACAATCGGAAAGATACGGCTGGGGCGTGGTACCAACTGGCGGAAGTACACCGGCTCCGCGGAGACTATGAGGCGGCAGAGCAGGCGTATCGGACTGCCAGCCAATATGGCTTCGAACCGCAGCCGGGCCTTGCGCTGCTGCAGTTGGCCAAAAGGCATGTTGATGCGGCTGTGGCCGCAATCCGCCGCGTCCTCGACACCACGACTGACCAAGTGCGGCGTATCCGGTTGCTGCCGGCTTACATCGAGATCATGCTGGCGGCTGACGAGATCGAGGAAGCGCGGCGCGCTTGCCGCGAACTGGAAGACGCCGCGGATGACTACGGAACCGAGTTGCTGCGCGTCCTTGCTGCCCACGCGCGGGGGGCGGTTGAGTTGGCGGAAGGCAACGCGCAGGCTGCGGCGGTTTGGCTGCGCCAGTCAATCGAAGGGTGGCAGCAAATCGACGCGCCGTATGAAGCAGCCCGCGCCCGCGTGATGATGGGCCTGGCTTGCCGCGCCCTCGGCGACAATGACGGCGCGACACTGGAGTTGCAGGCAGCGCGGACAGTGTTCCAGCAGCTTGGTGCCGCGCCGGATGTCGCTCGTGTCGATACCCTGCGGGGCATACGGTCGGACGAGGCCCATGGCCTCTCTGCTCGCGAAGAGCAGGTTCTCCGCCTGATCGCAACCGGTAAAACCAATAAGGAAATCGCCAACGAACTGCATCTGAGCGCGAAGACCGTGGACCGGCACGTCAGCAATATTTTCAACAAGCTTGACGTCCCCACGCGCGCCGCCGCGACCGCCTGGGCCTACGAGCACCGGCTGGTCTGAGCGGTACCCGGCATGGGTAAAATCACCCATGCTGTCATTGGCGCCGATTGGGTGATCCGCCCGAAGCGCCGCCCTCACTTTCATCCTAGCCTAGCCCGTATCTGAAACCGACCGGCCACGGATGCCATGGCGCAGTTCGCCTGTAGATCGCGGGATGGAACCGCGATCGCGCTGCGACCATCCGGCCGCAACGAAAGGAGCAAGCGATGTCACATGCCGATACCGGGATGCGGGTCGCGGGCGTCTGGCTTGCGATCGCAGCTGTACTCTTAGGTTTCGTCCTTGTCGGCCACGGGCCGATCCATCCGGACCTGAGTCACCAAATGACGGTCATCGCCGAGGGACCGGCCCGTTGGGCAAACATCCATTGGGCGGCTGCGCTGTCGCTGTCGCTGTTCGTGGTGACGGCCCTGATCGTTTTGACGACGGGCTCGCGTTTGACCGAAAGCTGGTGGACGCTATCCGCTTGGGCTGTATTGCCCGTCGGCGCGCTGTGGACCATGACGACCGCCGTTGCCGAGGCAACCGTGGTCACCAATGCTGCTGTCGCCGGCGACGTGGCAAGGTTTGAAGCATGGTGGGCGTTTTCCGAAGGGAAGTCCAACGGCTTCATGTTTCTTGCTCTGTCGG
Organism: Mesorhizobium sp. WSM2240; assembly: GCF_040438645.1. Lineage (NCBI taxonomy): Bacteria > Pseudomonadati > Pseudomonadota > Alphaproteobacteria > Hyphomicrobiales > Phyllobacteriaceae > Mesorhizobium > Mesorhizobium sp. WSM2240. Next base: position 3,781,315 of record NZ_CP159253.1, on the reverse strand, counting down.
TTGCTGTGATCGCCGCAAATGAGGCGCGCACCGAGCATGGCATAACGCCGACCTGGTCTGCGTGGATTGCAGTCGTCGCCGGCCTTGGCGCCTTTATTAGCTGGCCCCTGAGCATGTGGTTCGGCATCGGACTGGGCAGCCTCGTTTGGGTTGTGTCGTCCTTCGTAATGGCCCTGTGGACACTCTGGTTCGGAATCGGGCTCGCACGCGCTGAGGCTGGCGCGTCCACTGCACGCGCTTCGCACGACACACCTCGTTCCTATCAACATCAGGGAGGTTACGATGGCTCACGTTGAAACACCCAACCAAACCACGGTTGAACCGGGCAACTCCGGCGAAGCCGCCCGCAAACGACTGCTTGCTGGGCTTCCGATCATGGAACGGCGGATCGAACTAGCCGGTATCTCGACCACGCTGCTGGAAGGCGGCGCCGGAACGCCCATCGTGCTGTTGCACGGCCCAGGAGAATATGCGGCGAAGTGGCTGCGCCTTCTCCCGAACCTCGTGAGAACACATCACGTCATCGCACCTGATCTGCCGGGCCATGGCAATTCGGGGTCTATCGAGGGGCCGGTCCATTCCGATCGTATTCTCGCATGGCTGGGCGAACTCATCGAACGCACCTGCCCGACACCGCCCATTCTTGTTGGCCAAATTCTTGGCGCTGCAATTGCCGCTCGCTTTGCCGCCAGGCACAGTGACCGGCTCCGGTGCCTGGTGTTGTCGGACGCGCTCGGCCTAGCGCCGTTTCAGCCGGTGCCAGAGTTCGGTGCGGCCCTCACCGCCTTCATCACGGAGCCAAGCCCGGAAAATCATGATCGGCTCTGGGAGCGGTGCGCCTTCGACCTCGACGCGCTACGCGATCAAATGGGCGAGAGCTGGCACCATCTGCGGGCCTATAATCTCGACCGCGCTCAAGCGCCGGAACTCAAGCCAACCCAGCACGGCCTGTTCGAGCAGTTCGGGCTTTCTGCGATCCCACCGGAGGAGCTCGCACGCATTGCGGTGCCCACCGTCCTTATCTGGGGACGGCACGACCTCGCCAGTCCACTGCCGATCGCGGAGGCAGCAAGCGCCCGCTTCGGCTGGCCGCTCCATGTCATCGATGGTGCTGCAGACGATCCACCCATCGAGCAGCCAGCCGCATTCATCCAGGTATTGCGCACCGCGCTCGCGGAAGCGGAGCCAGTGGCCCCGGACACGCGACAAGCCTGGAGCCGGATCGCGCCCGGATACGACCGTTTTGTGACGCCGACCCATTTTTTGATCGGGGAGGAGGGCCTGCAGCGCGCCGCGCTGCGCCCCGGCATGCGATTCCTGGATGTGGCAGCAGGCACCGGCGCCCTGTCCATACCAGCCGCGCGCCTCGGCGCGGGCGTTCTGGCGACGGACATCTCCCCCGTCATGCTCGAGAGGCTGCGGGCCCGCGCTGCGGGAGAGGGCCTGGCGATCGAAACCCGCGCCATGGACGGTCACGCGCTCACGCTGGCGGACGAGAGTTTCGATATGGCCGGGTCGCAGTTCGGCGTCATGCTGTTCCCTGACATGCCAAGGGGCATCCGGGAGATGGTCCGGGTGGTCAGGCCCGGCGGACGCGTGCTCGTCACTGCCTACGGTGATCCGCGCGAGGTAGATTTCCTCTCCTTCTTCGTCGAAGCGATCAGGGCGGCCCGGCCGGCTTTTCCGGGACTGCCGAAGGACCCGCCCCCGCTGCCCTTCCAGCTTCGCGACCCAGAGAAGCTCCGCCACGAGCTTGAAGCGGCGGGGCTGCGCGAGGTTCATGTGGAGCGGACTACCGAAAACCTCGAATTCACGACGGGCGAGCAATTGTGGCAATGGCTGACGCAGAGCAACCCGATTCCCGGCGCCATTCTGGCCGAGCTTGAGCTAAGCGAGGCGGAAACTGCGACGATCCGGCAGGCGCTGGACCGGCTGGTCGCGGCGCGCGCGGGGACCGGCGGCACAGCCGTCCTCACCAGCCCGGTCAACATCGGCGTCGGGACCAAGTGATCGCGCAACCAGATCGATAGCAAGACGCTCTTGCGTGCACTTCGTGGCCACTCCAGGAATTGGGGTGGCCATTTCTTCGATGCCCCGACTTGGCGCTGCGGCAGAGCCTAGGATTTCCGACCCTTTATGATGAGCGATGGCATGTCGAATTCGATCGTGCCGCCGTCGATCACGAATGGCCTGAGCGCCGTCTCCGCCTCCTTGAGAAGCCGCTCGAACTGCTCGTCGTTGAGCACGCCGCCAAGCGTCCACACGCAGGCGCGTTCGGTGGACACCAGCGCGTCGATGGACTTGAAGTGGACTTTTCCGTTGCGCTGGACGATCTCGGCGTCCGGAATGCCTGCTTCGTTGCAGATTTCATGCAGCCGCGCGGCATCGCCGAGGCTGAATGGCGCTCGGAAGGCATCCCCAACCTCTTTTCCGAACAGCCGGTCGAGCAGCCGGGCGAAGGCGCCGTAGCCCGGCGAGTTCTCGACCGCATCGCACACCGCGACCGACAAGCGACCGCCCGGCTTCAGCACCCGCATCATCTCGCGAAGCGCCTGCGGCTTGTCCCCGAAGAACATGAAGCCGAACTGGCTGACGACGGCGTCGAAGCTGTCGTCCGGCAGAGGCAATGCTTCGGCCGTTCCTTCCAGCCATTCGATCTGCACGGGCTTGCTGCGTGCAACCGCCAGCATTTCAGGATTGGCATCCAGCCCGACAATGGAGCCTGAAGGGCCGGCGATCTCGGCCGCGGCGAGCGTCAGAGCGCCCGTGCCGCAAGCCACGTCCAGCACACGGTCGCCTTTCTGCACCCCGGCTTCCGCAGCTACGACCGGCCCCCATCGGGCAAACAGGGCTGGCACGAAGTGGGTGTCGTAAATCTCCGCCGGGCCGTGCATCTTCTCGAGCATTGCCATGGTCTTTCCTCCACATTCATCTTCTGAACCGGGCACATCCAATGGATGTGAGAGCCCATTCAGGGTATGCTTGAAGGATGGTCCCGGCCCATGACCAAACGTCTTTGTCGCTTGCCGCATCGTCCATGACGCTCGATGCAACGCGGTCGGCCCGCACTTCGGCGGCGAAGCCAAGTGCCCAGCACAGGTCCCAGGGCGCCGATCCGCTTTCCGACGTCCTGCAAACGGTCAAGCTGACAGGTGCGTTGTTTTTTCTGGTGGACGCGTCCTTCCCGTGGGGCGTGGAGGTGCCGCGCGCCAGTACGTTTTCGTCAATCATCCTGCCGCGTGCGCAGCATGTGGTTTCCTACCATATCATCCTGAAGGGCGCGGGCTGGGCAAAGGTACCCGGTGTCGCGTCAACCTGGTTCGAGGCGGGCGACGTGCTGGTGTTCCCGCATGGCGATCCATATTCGATGCTCAGCGGGCCCGGCCAGCCGCCGGAGTTCGATACTGAAGCGACGATGGATTATTTCCGGGAAATGGCCGCGGGCAGGCTGCCCTTCGTGTCGAAGGAAGGCGGCGGCGGCGAACCGCGAAGCGAATTCGTCTGCGGCTTTCTCGGCTGCGATATGCAGCCCTTCAATCCCGTGCTCTCCACCTTGCCGCAGCTACTACGGATCAAGCGGTCCAACAAGGAGGGTGAGGGCCTTTTGAGCCGCCTCATCGACCTCACGCTTGCCGAGGCGCGCCAGCCGCGGGTCGGGGGCGAGGCGATCCGGCTGAGACTGAGTGAGCTGGTTTTCGTCGAGGTGATGCGTCGATATCTGGAGGCTCTGCCTGCCCACGAGACCGGCTGGCTGTCGGGCCTACGCGACCCTGCAATCGGCAAAATCCTGGTCATGCTCCACGAACAGCCTGCGTATCCGTGGACGCTAAACGCGTTGGCGAGCCGCGCCTGCATGTCGCGAGCAGCCCTTGCGGCGCGTTTCACCCATCTCGTTGGTCATGCCCCGATGCAGTATCTGACGCTCTGGCGCATGCAGATTGCCGCGCGCCTCCTTACCGACAGTTCCATGAAGGTGGCCGCGGTAGGCCGCGAGATCGGCTACGAATCCGAGGCGGCCTTCAGCCGGGCGTTCAAGAAGGCTGTGGGCGTTTCGCCCGCCGCATGGCGCGGCAGTGCCGCTGCAACCAGCCGATCTTATGAATGTTGATCAGTTACCACTCAACTCAGCGGCTTCAACAGTTCTGGCCGTCTCGACCACTCAACGGTTCAGCCAATGTCCGGAAAACGCGGGCTTCTTTGCCATTCGGCTCGATGACAGAGTGTGAACTCCCACCCCCGAGTCAGGCATTCTGCGAGCGAGACGTTTGAACCAGCAGGGCGCGCCCATTCGGTCACTGCCAGCACTCCTCCAGACCCCTTTGCGTGCGCGTCAAAGCCACCGTCAGGATGAGGACATAAGCTGGACAATTCGGTCCGCGAACCCATTTCTATGCTTCGGAAGATTGGGTGGCTTAAGCGCGAGCAGCCAGGCCTCTGGAAAAGCAGCGAAGAGAGAGTGGTTTGATTGAGCGTATTGCAGCGGAACAATGTAAAGGTGATGGGCGCGGGCGAGAAGGCCATGGTCTTCGCGCATGGCTTCGGCTGCGACCAGAACATGTGGCGCTTCGTCTGGCCGGCCTTCGCCGAGAAGTACCGCATCGTCCTCTTCGACCATGTCGGCTGCGGTGGTTCCGAGCTCCAGGCCTATGACGTCGAAAAATACGGCTCCCTCGAAGGCTATACTGACGACGTCATCCAGATATGCCGCGAGGTCGGCATCTCCCACGGGGTCTTCGTCGGCCATTCCGTGAGCGCCATGATCGGAGCCATCGCGTCGGTCAAGGCGCCCGACATCTTCAACCACCTCGTCATGATAGGCCCGTCGCCGCGCTACATCAACGATCCCGACTATACCGGCGGCTTCAGCGAGGCGCAGATCCACGAGCTTCTCGACTTTCTCGACTCCAACCACATGGGCTGGTCGCAAGCCATGGCTCCCGTCATTATGGGAAATTCCGACCGGCCTGAATTGAGCGAGGAGCTCACCAATTCCTTCTGCATGACGGACCCGGAGATCGCCAAGCGCTTCGCCCGCGTCACCTTCCTCTCCGACAACCGCGCTGATCTCTCCCGTGTCACCGCCCGCTCGCTTGTGCTGCAGTGTTCGGAGGATGTGATCGCGCCGCGAACCGTGGGCGACTATGTGCACCGCAACCTGCCCAACAGCGCATTCGTCCTGTTGCAGGCCACCGGACATTGCCCAAATCTCAGTGCCCCGGAAGAGACCGTCGCCGCCATGAAGGCTTTTCTTGAAGGCAATGCCGGTTGAGCGCGCTGGAAGCGATGAGCCAACAGTTCGACGATCTTGAGGACCTGTTCGAGAACGCCCCCTGCGGCTATGTCTCCGCGGGGCCGGACGGCCGCATCACCAAGGCGAACCTCACCTTCGCCACCTGGCTCGGCCGCGACCGCAGCGAGTTCGTCGGCCGCCGATTTCAGGATTTCCTGAACATCGCGGGAAAGATCTATTACGAGACCCATTTCGCGCCCTTGATGCGTATGCAGGGCTTCTTCAACGAGGTGGCGCTCGATCTCGTGCGCGCCGACGGCACCACTCTCCCCGTGCTTGTCAACGCGGTGGAGCGGCGTGACGATACCGGCGATCTCCGCTTCGTCCGCATCACCATCTTCAATGCCTCCGACCGCCGCCGCTACGAGCGCGAACTGCTCGAAGCCCGACGCGTCGCCGAAGGGGCCAATGCCGAGCTCGTCGAACTCAACCGTACCCTGGAGAAACGCATCGCCGAGGCGGTCGAGGCGCGCATGACGTCGGAAGCCGCGCTGCGCCAGGCCCAGAAGATGGAAGCTGTCGGCCAGCTCACGGGCGGCATTGCCCACGATTTCAACAATATGCTTGCCGTCATCCTTTCCGCGCTCAACCTGATCGAGCGCCGCCTCGCCAAAGGGGAGGACGTCTCGCACTTTATCGACGCCGCCAAGGATGGCGCGGGCAGGGCCGCCTCCCTTACTCAGCGCCTTCTCGCCTTCTCGCGCCAGCAGGCACTCTCGCCCGAGCCGCTCAATGCCAACAAGATGGTGGCTGAGATGTCGGAGCTTCTCCGCCGCACCCTCGGCGAGACGGTGCGGCTCGAAACGGTGCTCGCCGGCGGCCTCTGGAACGTCCACGCCGACAAGAACCTGCTCGAAAACGCAATCCTTAACCTTGCCATCAATGCGCGCGACGCGATGCCCGAGGGCGGACGGCTCACCATCGAGACCGCCAACTGCCATCTTGACGACACCTATGCGGCCGAGCACACCACGCAGCCCGGCCAGTATGTGATGGTCGCTGTCACCGACACGGGCACAGGCATGACGCCTGAGGTCATGGCCAAGGCTTTCGATCCGTTCTTCACCACCAAGGGGCCGGGCAAGGGCACGGGGCTTGGCCTCAGCCAGGTCTTCGGCTTCGTGAAACAGTCCGGCGGCCACATAAAGATCTATTCCGAGCCCGGCCAGGGCACGTCCATCAAGATCTATCTGCCCCGGCTCTATGGCGCGGCCGATGCGCCGAAGCGCGCGCATGCCAAAAAGCTCGCCCGCGGCGCCAGCTCAGAGGTGGTGCTGGTCGTGGAGGATGACGAGCAAGTGCTGGCGCTCACCGCGCAGATGCTGCGCGAGCTGGGCTACGGCGTCGTCGAGGCACGCGGCGGCACGGAGGCGCTTGCCGCCCTTTCTGAGCACCCCGAAATCGGTCTTCTCTTCACGGACGTGGTGATGCCGGACATGAACGGCCGGCGGCTTGCCGAGGAGGCGCAGAAACGCCGGCCGGATCTGAAAGTGCTTTTCACGACCGGCTACACACGCAATGCGGTGGTGCACAACGGCGTGCTTGATCCAGGAGTGAACCTCCTGCAGAAGCCCGCTTCGGTCGAGCAGCTCGCGGCGAAGGTAAGAATGGTGCTGGACACCTAGCGCAAGCTCCGGGGCGACAAGGACGAAGCGTTCACCCTGACCGGACGGCGCCACCATTCTTGACTGTTGCGGGCTGCGAGCGTCGGTCGTCGAATGTCGGCTACCAAGCACGGTATCCGAGGTGCCCGCCTCCGTGACCTGCTGGCCCATTGGAGGTTTGCACCCCGACGGGTTGCCAGCAATTGTACGAATCGTACCTCAATCTTCACATTGACGGGAGGGAAAGCCGGATTAAATTTTCGAGAGCGCGGGCTTTCGGGCTTCTCTTTCGAAGGAAGGAACAGGCGATGTCTGACGGCGGCTATCTCACTTCCATTGACCTTGCGCTCCTGAAGGAGGTTTTCGAGGAGACGTGCGCCAGGAACGAGACCGCTCCAAACTCCCCTGCCGCAAGTCATCTGGCGAAAGCGCTTATGGCGGCTTTCGAAAACGGCGTCCAAGACAAGGCTGGCTTGCTGGCGATCGTGGCTGGCAAGGATCAGCGGGCGGCATAGCAGGCCTACTGGCCGTCAAATCTCCCGACTATCATTAGGGTTAAATCAGGCTCGGAGCGCGCTTGAAGCCACCGGAGCCGGTGCTTTTCGCCCAATTCTGGCAGCAACTCGGATTCACCGTGTCCGCCTGCCATTCATTCACCAAATAGGGCGCGATGCCGGCTATGTTCTGACGAGCGACGAGCGTCGGCTGAATAAAAGTCCTGAATATTGTTGGAACCAACTCCGACTGTTCGAGTTTGGGGAGGTTAGGCCAACCGCCGATATTATTGGTAGATTGCCGGGGGATTCATGGATCAAGGTGGGACTTCGCGGGTCGGTAATGGCTCCGGCATGATCGTCAGCATCCAGGGGACACCATTCAAGAGAAGCGGCCCCGACGAGGCCGATTTGAGAGACTTCTTCGAGAACGGCAGCCTTCCGCTCCATCTTGTCGGAACGGACGGCACCATACTGCATGCAAACAGGGCCGAGCTCGAACTGCTGGGCTATGATGCGGACGAGTATATCGGCCGCCATATCGCCGATTTCTATGTCGAAAGAGAGGTCGCCAACGATGTTCTGGCGCGCCTGAGCGCCGGGGACGAGATCAATAAATACCCAGCCCAAATGCGGGCCCGCGACGGCTCCGTCAAGCATGTGGAAATCACATCCAGCGGCCGGTTCAGCGATGGAGAACTGGTCAACACCCGTTGCTTCACGGTGGATGTCACGGAACTGACTCTTGCTCGCCAGGAGCTCAAACGGCAGGACGACCGGTTCCATCAAATCCTCGACGCTCTTCCTATAGCGGTCTACACCACAGACAAGGCTGGGACGATCACCTACTACAACCAGGCTGCGGTGGAATTCGCCGGACGTGAGCCGGAAATCGGCAAAGACGAGTGGTGTGTAACTTTCCGCCTTTTCACTCCCGACGGAAAAGAACTCCCCCATGCCGAGTGCCCGATGGCAATCGCGCTCAAGGAAAAGCGACCCGTCCGCAATGTGGAGGCGCTCGCCCAGCGCCCAGACGGCACGCTGTTCCCGTTTCTCCCGTTTCCGACACCCATACTGGATGAGAAGGGCGAGCTTACTGGCGCTGTGAACATGCTGGTCGACCTCACTGATCTGAAAAAGGCAGAAGAGGCCGGAAATCATCTAGCGGCTATCGTGGAATCGTCCTTTGACGCGATTGTCAGCAAAGATCTGAATGGAGTGATCAAAAGTTGGAACCGAGCTGCCGAACGGCTCTTCGGGTACACCGCCGAAGAAATCATCGGAAAGCCGGTGACCACGCTCATTCCAGCCGACCATCAGGACGAAGAGCCTCAGATCCTCGCCCGCATCCGAAACGGTGAACCAGTCGAAAGCCATGAGACCATCCGTCAGCGCAAGGACGGGAGTCTTGTGCCCGTCTCGCTCACAGTTTCGCCGGTGCGCGATGCTTCAGGACGTATCGTCGGCGCTTCGAAGATTGCCCGCGACATATCAGCGGGTAAAGAAAGCGAACATCGAATTCGCATGCTGATGCGAGAGGTCAACCACCGGGTTAAGAACCAGTATTCGGTGATCCTCTCAATGATCCGCGAGACCAACAAGCGCTCGGAATCCCCGGAAGTTTTCGAGCGCCAGGTGCGGGAGCGGATAATGGCTCTGGCGCGCTCCCACGATCTGCTTGTCTCGGCCGACTGGAGAGGAGCCACGATCTTTGAATTGGTGCTGGCGCAGGCGAAGCCCTTTGGCACCGAGGAAAGGATCTCCATGTCGGGCCCTTCGATCACACTTAGCCCCAACGCCGTCCAGTACCTTGGCATGGCATTTCACGAACTGGCTACCAATTCGGCCAAATACGGCGTTTTGTCCGGCAGCAGCGGCCGGATCTCGGTTGATTGGGACGTTGTCGATTCCGATAGCGGAAGGTCGGTTGCACTTACATGGACCGAGACCGACGGTCCCGAAGTAAAGTCGATCGCTTCTGGCGGCTTTGGAACAGTTGTGCTGAAGCGAGTGGCTCCTCAGGCGGTGAGCGGGACCGCCGACCTTCAATACAACCCCAGCGGCGTAGTTTGGACCCTTAAGGCGCCAATGGCCTTCGTGGAAGCATCGCTTTTGGATGGTGAAAACTCATAAACCAGCCGGAGAGATCAAAGTCGGCCCACTAGCCGGTCCTCGCAGTGGTGGTCATCGTCGGGACGAGCAATCCCGTCGCCTCATAGCGAAAACTGCATTCACATTACCGAGGCTCTCGTATCAGGTTCAAGTAAGTCGGGTCAAAATCCGCCAACTCGCGAAGGCGATCGATATTAAGAACGGTCACCCTTTTGCGACCCCATTTGATCAGCCCAGACACGCGCAACTCCTGGATCATCCGATTAACGTGTACGACTGATAAGCCAACGATATCGGCAATGTCGGACTGCGTAACGGGTAGGTCGAAGCTTTGGCCACGGACCAGCCCTACAGCTTCCAGGCGTGCGTAGAGCTCGCATATCAGGTGAGCAAGGTGAGTATTGGACGGCCGCCGGCCGAGGCAGGTGACCCAGTTCCGCTCTATGGCGCCATCTATCACAGTAGAAAGCCACAGCAGACGACCGAGATGGGGCGACGCAGCGATCATGGCCTGGAGACTGGTATGGGGCACGAACGCGGCGAGGCAGCCCCCAAGCGACACGACGCTATGGTCCATGACCTTTAACAGCATCGAGTGCAGGTCAACGAAGTCGCCCGCTATATGAATTGCAGTAAGTTGGCGCTTGCCGTCGGCGACGTATTGCTGGCGGGCTGCAAAGCCGCTCAGGACAAGACAGCTTTCGGTTGGACGGGAGCTCTCCGCCACAAGTCTCTCACCAGCAGCAAACGTCCGGATTCGGAACGGCAGCTGCTCCAATAACCTCTTCTCTTCCTCGCTGACGTGGTCTCGGCGCTCAAGAGCCAGGATCAGCGCTGTGAAAGTGCCCGTCACGATATGCCGGGGGCACCGACGCCCCAGTAAGGTGGTTCGTTGCGTTGTGCCACAGCCTTCTCCTTCTGGTGCTTATGATCGCCCACCGGGGCGAGGAAACACCGATGATCAGACTGAGCCTTTTCTAAGCGATTGCGGTTTGCTGGCCAATCCCTTTGTGCGTGAAGGACTCCCTTTCGCCGCGCGCATCAGGTCCGAATGTGGAACGGACGCGACCCTCAACGGACAGCTCAAATGCTTGATGAGGGTGTGCCGCTTCGGTCGCGAGGACGGACCGCAATAAGATTTCCAAACTGTCGTCCCGAGCCGCAAGATGCCGGAAATTAGCATTTGTTAGTCTGCAGGTAAGTAATTCCAAAACTGCGACGCCAATGTGGAACCGACCTCCTTTCGACAGGTTAGCGTGGGCCTATCAAACTGACCAGGCTTATCGATCTCGGAGATAGACATGCTAACAGAGCGGAGCGAGTTTGTGACCCTCATCCCTGCCTTGCGGGCCTTCGCCCGAACGCTCGCCAAGGATGCCAGCGATGCCGATGACCTAGTCCAGGAGACGCTGATGAAAGGTATCGCAAACATCAACCGCTTCCAGCCCGGGACCAATATGAAATCCTGGCTTTTCACCATAATGCGCAACACTTTCTATACGCGCATCAAAATGGCGAATCGCGAGGCACCCGGTCTGCTCGATTGCGCTTCAAGCCGGCCCGCGATCGCGGCGGGCCAGGAATGGTCGCTACGCAGCCAAGAGATGGCGCGGGCCATCGAAGCTCTGCCCCACGACCAGCGCGAAGTTATTGTTTTGATAGGCGTTCTCGGGACCAGCTACGACGATGCGGCAAGCATATGCGGCTGCGCCATCGGAACAATCAAGAGCCGCCTGAGCCGCGCGCGCTACCGGCTCCTCGAAACGCTTGGCGAAACGTGTTCGGACGATGCCGTAACTACCTCGGCCATTTCCGCCGCCGCCCTCCAATTCGACGGGGCGCGCGTTTAGGAGTGATCCTTTCGATGCAGGTTCATTGAAGCGCTGGTCCCCCGGTAACTCGCCGCAATAATTAAGAACAAAGTGATGAGCGACGCATTTCCCAACTCCGCCGCGACAAAACTTGGCTTACACGACGGCCGGTGATGACGCTCACACGACTTTGCTGAACAAAGTTGGCTGGGGCGCCGGCCGCACAACAAGATCAACCGCTTGGCCACCGACAATGGAGCGCGGCTTCGCCGCCACTGCCTGCGGGCTGCGGTCGCCTCTCAAAGCGGATGAGATGGCGACGTCCCGAGCGGCTGTTGCAGCCAGCTTAGCCAGTATGATCGGCCGAGAGAGTGCTTCGCTTTCCCGCCCGATAGAGCGCCCATCCAAGCACCAGCATGATCACGCCCCAAGCGAGGAACCCCAGGTCCCACCACATCCATTGTGAACGGGGTACTGTTTCGTTAACGTGATGGAACACCAGGACGTGGTGGTTCAGGATACCTTCGACCAGGTTGAACAGGCCGAATCCCATCAGAATCGTACCGGTGAGCATCTTGCCCGACCACCACAGGTGGGTGCGATGTGCCTTCCGCCAAAGAAGCAGGAGGCCTACCACGACGAAGATATACGTGACGGCGTGAAAGAGCCCGTCGAGCAGCGTGTTTAGTTTTAGATTCTCGACATTGTCGGCAGGATACCCGGCGCTTGTCGCCATGTGATGCCATTGAAGGATCTGGTGCATCACGATACCGTCGAAAAATCCGCCTAGTCCGAGTCCGAAGAAGATCCCGGCTGACGTGGGAAATGCCCGATCCGCCGCTGCCATCTGCTTGCCTCTGCGCTCCGAAATCTATCTATTCCATGAACATTCCGCGTCTTATGCGGATACGAACGCTGCCGGTGTATCCAGCACCGGTGTCCAAGCCGAGAGTGCCCATGTTGCGAACATGGACACTCTCGCTGTGGGTGGTTGCCGGTATAGGACAACGTAATTTTAGGCTGCTGCGAAACGGGCCGCATCCTCCGCTGCTTGTGGTATGAGCGCGCCAGCGCGGCTCGAGACGCCCGGTAGGCTCTGGAAGCAACGCTTCCCTGAACACTTCAGCTTTTGTATATTAGACGTCCTGTCCGAAGCAGTTCTACTTTTTTAACTGTTCGTTCTGCGAGCCGCTGTCGGGGCGTGGTGGCGACAGCATGGGCTCCCCGCCCATCGGTTCGCCAGCGACTATCGAGAACTCGCCCTTGCCGTCCAGCGAGGGGCCGCTCGACCACCGGCCTTCGGGTGGATCGATACCCTCGACGAAGCAATTGACGAAGGCGTAGCTTACATCTTGCTGCTCCTGTTCCTGCGGGAATGAGTTGGGGATCGGCAGCGAAGCTTCCAGCCCACCCATATCCTCAATGGCCGCCAACCATTGCTGCTGGTGCATCGTATCCCTGGCGATCAGAAACGAAAGCATGTCCTTCATGCCCGGGTCGTCTGTCATATTGTAAAGGCGAACTGCAAGGATCCGGCCACTGCTCTCGGCGGTGACATTGGCCATCATGTCCGCCGCGAGATTTCCGCTGGCATAAACATGTGATGCGTTGAACGGTACCCCGTTCGAATTCTCGGGAAGCGCAGCAAGTCCGGTCGACAATATGTGCCGAAAGTTCATTCCATTCAGCACCGATCCACCCACCGCATCCGCCGAAACCTCTTCCTGAAGGGACAGCGGCGCATTTTCCAGATTCAGCGCAACAGCGGTCGAGAGCATCTCGATGTGAGCGAGCTCTTCCGTGGCCGTGTTCAGAAGCATATCGCGATACTTCGTCGGGCCACGGGCGCCCCAAGCTTGAAAGAAATATTGCAACGCTACGCGAATTTCGCCTTCGACGCCCCCGATGGCCTGCTGAAGGGCGCGGGCAAAGATCGGATTGGGTTTGTCAACGCGAACCGGGAACTGCAGCTTTTTGTCGGTGTAGTACATGACGTGACCTCCGTTGAGGCGCCCCAACCTGCCATTCGCAGGCTTGTTCCGAAACTAACTGCGGCATTCCACAGCTAAATTTCCGGAACAAGGAAGTTGGAAAAGCTGTTGGGCGGACATACGGAGAAACGCCAATGCCCGCACTGTCTCACATATGGAATGCATTGAGAAACCTCGGTCTGGTGCGGGAAACCCCAGTTGCACCGGGTCCTGTCGATGACATTGTCCGGCTGCTTAAGCCCGAGGCTCCTGTGTCCCGCCAGCCGCTCAGAGACGAACGGTTGCCGCCGGGCAAGCGCCGAATGCGCTGGAGCCGGTAAACCCTGATCTGAAAATCATATGCCGCATCCTGTGCCGATGGCCGGCTCGAGTTGCGGCGCCGCCTTCTCCGCCGATCTCGCTCTGGCGATCGGCCGGACCTCAAGCCTTCTACAGTCAGGATCAAGTCGCCGAACTCGGCGCCTCGACTGGCCGGCCAACCTGTTCATGCTCGTTGATGCGTCCGCCGGCTTCGCCTTCATCATCAGCCCAGGGCAGGTCCGCAACGAGCGTGGACTACTCCCAGAGCATGATTTTGTCTCGCTGAGCCTCGGACCGCCTCGTTAGTGCGCCGAAGCTAGGCCACCTGTGCAACGGCTGGCTCGCCCAGACTGCATTTGGCGATGCCGAAGCGCCAACGGTTGTTGGTGGCCCGAACCCGGCTCTGATAGAAGAGCGTCAGTTCGTTGTCGTTGATCATCACCGTCGAATGGCCGTTTTCTCCAGGCTCTTTTAAATCGAGCACCGGTCCCAGCGTCCGGTATGGCCCCTCAACATTGTCGGAAGTAGCAAAGAAGACGCGCTGGCGGCTTCCGCGCGCCCCGCTCGGCAGGAAGCAGGTTGCGTTGAGCAGCACGCGGCCGTCCGGCAGCTCGACCAGTTGCGCGCCCTCAATCCCCCATTCGTAATCCGGATGCTCGCGGGGATTGTGATGGGGGAGGTCGTTGTGGTCGAGTATCTTCCCAATTCGATACCATGGACCGAACCAGGTGTTGGACGTACTACGGGCGAGATAGATGTCGGGCTGCGGCACTTTCGTAAATTTCGGCATACCGGAGTAGACGATGTACCTGACGCCCCCGATAAAGGCGGGGTGCGGATCGTAGATGCCGTCTTCGTCCGTATCTGGCAACGAAATGATCGCGGGTTTAAGCACCACCCAGTTAAAGCCGTCATTGGATACCGCGTGCTCGCACCGGCCGCCGGATTTCATGAACTCCGTCTGAATGAACATGTGGAAGACGCCGTCGTCGAACGTGACACCGGGCGCCGCGACGCCAGATCCGCTGATTACCAGCGAGATGATGTCGTGTTCGGTCCAAGGACCGTAGAGGTTGGGCGATGTGGCGTGGAAAATGCCCCAGGTCTCTGTCGTCACCGTGCCGCCCGAGCCGAATACATGCCAGAGCTTGCTATCGAAAACCGGACATGGATCTTTCAGATCGTCCAGCGATGCGGGATTGAACAGAAGAAATACGTTGCTTTCGAAGCTTATTCTCATCGCGATTGCCTTGCCCAGGGCGCTCACATTTATCGAGGGACTGCTATAGACGCGCCAAGAATGCCCCGTTCTCCACGCGCGGTCGGCCGGCATGTACGGTAACGTACCGAGCGTTACAACCCCACCTATCGGCACTTACTTGAAGTGCCTCGCGCAAGCCTGTCGAATCGCTCACCCAAGCAGAATACCATCGCGAGCACATCCAATCGGTGCGATCCGGGCAATATCCTCAACTATTTGCAGGAGTAGGGATTGCTCAACAAATGAGCGAAGGTGGCAAGGCGATCAGCGGCATGCGGCCTCAAGCCGCATTCAGACCGCCCGTCGCACGGCCGTGGCATTCGCCGGAATGCTCCGGTTGGCGGCCTCGAACGTATACTGACCCCAAGCTTCGGCTCGCGTCATGCGCAATCGCCCGGTCGCGCCGTCGACCATTAGATCAAGGAAGGCGTTGACGACGTGGACCGGATCGAATGTGTGGGCCGCCTCGACCACCAACGACGGAGCGCTATCCTCAAATGGCGCGTAGCGGCATGTAAGGCGAAGCGACGAGCCAAATTTTCGGGCGCGGCCGCCGCCGAATCCACTTTCTGCCTCTACAGCCGCCCAGGGCTTGCCTGCGTCAGAAGCCTGGCTCTCCGGAGTCGTGGTGTCGAGCCGCCTCGTGTCGCAGCAGCTGATGACGGTCCGCGCCAACCCGTCCGACTGCGCCAACAGGATCGGACGGAGAGGCGAAGCGGTTCGATGCTCGTCGGCCCTCCACCACCCCGGCCGGTCCAGCACGGGATGATCGAACGAACCCGCGCGGATCACCTCACGAGCGAACGTCGCGATTCCGGTCGGTCTCGGCGGCGAAAAGCGGACGTCGAACGCTCCCGATTCATAGAAGCCCTTGCGCCGGGTCAGGAGTGAATTCCAGTCGGCGGCTCCGAACAGTGACCAAACGGATACGGCGCGAAGATTGATGCCGCCGGCCCGCGCGGCGTTGGCCGCGCCCCATGCTTCCTTAAGCCATCGCAGTTGTTCCTCGCGCGTGCAGCCATTGTGCACTTCGGTCAGCGCCAGCGGAATGCCGTAACGGTTCCAGGCTTCCTCAATCCGGGGCAGGAAACCGCTTTCCGCGGCGGGCACGCCGGCGTTCACCGCGGCGACGTCCACGTAGGAATGCCACTGATTGCCGCCCGGCGCCTCGCCCAGATGGTTTTCGGTCTTTTCGTCGAGAAAGCGATCGCTGGTCAGGTACTGGTCTATGCCGATTAGGTCCGGCGGACAGGGGTTTTGAGCGAGCCAGTCGAGATGCCGCTCGTCGATGCCGTGGTCCAGAAGCCGCCGATGGAACGGGTGATGGCGGTCGACACGCCCGGCGAGCAGGTCCAGCGCCAGCCACCGCCGCTCGTTTTCATGATCGGCTTGGTATTGAAGCAGGGGGGTGGCGAAGACCCGCCCGATATCTTCCGTCTGGACGAGCTTCGCCGAAGGGGTGATCCGCCTGATCTCTCGCATCGCCGCGGCGGTCGCCAGGCACTCGGCGACGACGACAGCGAAACAGGTCACCTCGTCGCGCCCATGCGGATACCAGTGGCCGTAGAGCCCGCAAAGCCGCGCCGTCGTCATAGGCTCGTTGACCGGCGTGAACATCGTTATCCAGGGATAGCGGCGGGCGACATTAGCGGCGTGTCGCGCCAGGGCCGCGGGAAAATCCGGATGAAGGACATCGCACCAAAAGGGGCCGGAGCCGTGATGCATCAGTCCGGCGATCGGGGACATGCCGAGTGTGCGGAGTTGTTTCAGCTGGGCATCGTGCCAGCGCCAGTCATCATCATCCGGCGACCGCGAAACCGTTTCCCAGAGGACGGGATAGCGTAGCGTCCGGATGCCCAACTCAGCGACCAGACCGAGATCGCCGGCTCGCTCATGATGGTCAGTTTCGACGAGCTGATTGCGCACGTCGCCGCCGATGCGTACGACGCTGCACTCCAGCCCGCCCCAGAGTTCCAGACCATGCGCAAGGCTCATTGCACGGCCGCGGCCATGTAACCGGCCGCCGGCGTGGCCGGCTCCGAGTCCTCCTTCTGGATCCTGGCGAACGTCGCCAGGGCCTGCCCCACAACCTGGTCCATGTTGTAGTAGCGATAGGTCGCCAGCCGGCCGACAAACCAAACGTCCGGCCTCTGCTGCGCCAACATCCTATACTGCTTGTAAAGCGCCTCGTTCTCGGCCCGGGGCACCGGATAATACGGATCGCCGATCGCAGTCGGGTGCTCATAGGTCAGGCTGGTCCGGGGGTGCTGCTGCCCCGTCAGGTGCTTGTACTCGGTGATGCGGGTGTAATTCTCCGCCTGCGGATAGTTGACCACCGCGACCGGCTGAAACTGCTCCTGATCCACGGTTACGTGCTCGAAACGCAGCGAGCGATAGGGCAGCCTTCCAAGTTTCCAGTCGAAGAACTCGTCGACAGGACCGGTGAAGATAAGGCGCTTAAACGGGATTTGGTCGCGGATTTCGCGATAATCCGTCTGCAGCATGATCGTTATCTTCGGGTGATCCAGCATGCGCTCGAACATGCGGGTATAGCCATGCGCCGGCATGCACTGGAAGCTGTCGCCGAAATAGCGGTCGTCGCGATTGGTGCGCGTGGGTACCCGTGCGGTCACCGATTTGCTGAGTTCCGAGGGATCGACGCCCCACTGCTTCCTGGTGTAGCCGCGAAAGAACTTTTCATAGAGCTCCCTGCCAATGGTGCTCACCACCACATCCTCGGAGGTCCGGACTTCTTCGACGATCTCGCGCCGCGAAGCGAAGAAGTCCTCCAACTGCTCCGAGGTGAGTTCGAGATTGTAGAGCCGGTTCACGGTATCGAGATTGATCGGGATTGGCAGCAACTTGCCATCGACGGCTGCAAGCACGCGGTGCTCGTAGGGCCGCCACTCGGTGAAACGCGACAGGTAATCGACGATCGACTGCGCATTGGTGTGAAAGATGTGCGGGCCGTAGCGATGGACCAGGATGCCGGCGTCGTCATAGCAGTCATAAGCGTTACCGCCGATATGGCTGCGCCGGTCGATGATCAGCACGGTTTCGCCCCGCTGGGACGCAATGCGCTCCGCCAGCACGCTGCCCGCGAAGCCGGCTCCAACAATCAGCCAGTCGAACACGGTCAGGCCCCCTTGCGCATGAGAGCGGCGCCGTTCAGGGAATGGATGCGATCGAGATGCGCGGCCATGGCTTCCCAAGTCCGGTCCCACGATATCCCCGCAATGTAGGCGTCCACGTTTTTCAGCCATTCATGATCTCCGGCTGACTTGGTGGCAGCGGCCAGTTTCGCCGCCATGTCCCGGAGCCCGGCGATCTGGACGAGACCCATCGCACCATAAGGCCGAACCACGTCGGCGATCGCCGTCGACACGACGGGCAATCCGGCGGCCAGGAATTCCGGCGTCTTGGTCGGACTGATGTAGCGCGTCGATTCGTTCAGAGCGAAAGGCATCCAGCCAGCGGTCCAATGGGCGAGATATGCGGGGAGTTCGTCGTAGGATTTGCTGCCCAACCAATGAAGATTCGGGGCTTGTGGTAGCGATGCGGGGTCGATCTTGACCACCGGCCCCAGCATGACGAATTGGTACTCAGGCATCTGGCTCGCGGTTGCCGCAACCAGGTCGAGATCCATGCGTTCATCGATGACGCCGAAAAAGCCGATGCGCGGATAGCCTATTCCGGCCTGATCCGCTGGTTCGTCAAAGCTGTCGCGCGCTTTGTTGAAGTGGGAAGCATCGATGCTGCTGGGAAATGCATAGACGCGAGGGTGAAGACCGCGCTTTGCCGCATAGAGGCTCTGTCCGCCGGCAAACACCAGGTCGGCTGTCGCAAACAGCGCCGTCTCCCGCCTCGCAAGCTCCGCCGGTGCATCCTTGAAGCTCGATAACTCATCCATGCAATCATAGACGCGGATGTCAGCCTGAAGGTGCGCGCTGAAGGGCAGCGCTATCGGTGTATAGTACCAGGCAACCAGACGCTTATAGGACGGAAAGGCCGCAAGCAGTTCATCGACCAAGCTCTTCTGCATCGAAACCGCTGCCGCACTTGCCGTCCCATTCGGCAGTACGGGCGTCACAACACGAATGCGCGGGGTCGGCGCACTAATATACATGGCGGGAAGTCCAACTTCATCGAATATAGGTTCCTCGAAATAGAGTACATTGTGGGTATCGGAAGCTCTTGTAAGAAGGTGTTGAGGTCTCTGGAACACAAAATCCCATCTAAGGTGCGAAAAACATATTAGAACTGCGTCAGGCCCTGAACTTGTGAATATTTTTGAAGCAAGACGGTCGTGCATGTGGATGTCCATGTTTTGGATGCCGAGGAGGCATGTAGGTGGTACGAACTCAAGTCATTCCAGGCCGTATCCGTGGCTCTAGTCCAATGGGGTCCGGAGACGTTAAGGGCTGAAAAACTTGCTGGGGTTAGCTTTGTTCCAGTAAAATATTTTGTTCTAGAGAGGCTGTATGCTAAACCGCTGCCACGTCCTCATTGTAGAGCAGACCTGCGCCGGCTGGATAATTGTCCCGCGGTGAATTACCGGCGCCCACGGGCGAGTTTTTGGGTTTGTCGATGGGCACGATTGCCGATTTCGGCTTTGCCGGATGGCGGCCTGTGCGCCGACAAGTTCCAACGCGATTTATCGGCCCGGGCTTGATCCGCGCGGCGCCGCCGCTTTTCGCCAGCTTCGCGGAAACTCTGCGAAAGGCCATGGCCGCGTGCTTTCGCTGGTGCTGTATTGATTTGTTGCGGCGGACAGCGGCTGCCGCTGGTTTCGGCAGTGATGTAGTTCGCATCACTGCGTTTGGTGGGCGACTTGGTACCGGGAAACTTGGGTTTGCATCGCACAACTGATGCGCGGGCTCAGCTATGTCTTTCGAGATGCCATGTACGCATCGAGCTTCTTTTTGGATGAGCCCTTTCTCTTAATTATCAGTGCCGCCTCACTTTCCAGCAAACCGTATTTCTTGGCGAACGCCGTGACTTCATATGACTCTTCACTGGACGACGCTAACCTCAAGTCGTCTTTCGCCGTTGGTTTGTTCTCAGCCATAACCCAATACTCCCGCTGGATCGGCTGAAACTCGCTACGATGCGAATCGATCCCGGACGTGCGACAGTCGGCATGCAGCCGTCAGAATTCGTAGCTTGGCAGGAGACTGATTGTCACAGGGTCGCAATATCCCCATCATCGTGCCGATTTTGAGGTGGCGGTGGATGGCCAGCGGACAGGTCTGTGTGCCGTTCGGTCAACTCGCGGGGGCGTTGGCGCGTTCGGAGTCCCGCCGAATATGCAGGCGCAGGATGATATCCTGATCGTGATTGCCGAAACCCTTGCCGAAGATGTTCACGCCCCCCGGATGCTCGGCGTGCTCGTCGATGCCGACCCGCAAGCGTATCGAGTGGTGCTCGGCGAGGTGAAGCTGGTCGAGCGTCACATCCGAGGTTGTCTCGCCGTCGAGATAGCTCCCATCGGCCGTGATCTTCCAGGTCTTCAGGTGACCATATTGCGAGCCTTCGAGCTTCCACCAGCGCGGCGTGTAGATGCCGCGCTTGTCGCCGAAATCGCCAGGCGAGGTCCAGGTGCCGACCAGAACGTCGTTCACCCAGACGCTGACGTTGGAAGGCCAGTTGGCGTTCGTGCCGGGCACGTCCGACGACAGTTCCATGCTGAACTCGAGCGCCTCGATCTCGGCCTGCAGGATTTTTGCGTTGTTCGGAAACTTGTATTCGACATGGCCGCGTTCGAACCAGATCAGCCCCGCCTTCATCCGGTCCGGGTCGAGAAAGAAGTCGGGCACGTCGAGGAGACCGATAACGGCCTCGCTCGAGCACAGGCCGCAGGGCGGCGACACGCTGCAATTGGTGTAGAGGCCGAGCGGCATCGAGAGCTCGATCACATTCGACCGGGTCTTGAGGTCGTAGTCGTCGAAGCGCAGCACGATCTCGTCGAAGCGCGCCGCGCAGATCTTTTGCTGGCCCTTGGTCGCCTTCACCGTTTCCGTGCGGATGAGGTCGCAGCTTTCCAGCACCTGGACGTTCGTCGCGACCGTCGACTGCGGTAGTGACAGCGCGTCGCTGATCTCGTTGACGTTGAGCGGTCCGCGCGAATGGAGAAGCTTGAGAATATTTATGCGTACAGGGGACGAAAGCCCCTTCAGAACCTCCAGTCCATCCGTGGCGTTGATCGTCAGGAAGTTGCGGTTGTTCTTGAGCGGAAGGTCCATGGCGGATCCAAATATGTAGTCCCACCTATCAATGTTTTGGGATGCATATTGTTCAAGCGGCCGCGCTGGCTCAGAACCAGATCTCGCCAATGAACTCGGCTCTGCCTGTTAGGGCTCGGCTCGCTCTTTCCATACTGAAATTTAAGCCCCCGGATCGTGATCTCGGCCAATGAACAACAGCCGACCGGCATATCAGCCAATGTCACCAGAGGGCCGTTATGAACGGGAAATCGAGGACTAAGCGGCTCTCTTCATCACGGACCTCCAGCTGTGGCCATGAGGTGCTGCAAGCCGAGCAAGATGCGCGCCCGCAGCGATCTTCCTGATTGCCGCGATTGCCTCGACCACGAATGCCGACACGTCAACCCCCGATGGAGATGGAGGTGGTTGGCGCACCGGCGCCGCCTATAGCGAGAAGAACCTGCTACGGACGGCCCCAGCGCAACAGTTATCGAGAAGGGAACTGGGCGATACGCGCCGGCACGGTCGAACTGCGCATCCCGAAGCTGAGGAAGGGTTCCTACTTTTCTTCGTTACTGGAGCCGCGGCGCATGGCCGAGAAGGCGCTCACGGTGAGCCGATCTGGACGGAATTCCTGCGCAAGCTCGTCATCTCCGACGCCCATGAGAGCATCAAGGCGGCGGTCGCCAAAGGTGCTCAATGCGACATGTCAGAACCACAGCCCACGTGACGTGCCTGTAGGCTGCGCAGACCATTCTCGTTGTACCAATTTTGCCCCGCCGCCCGAAAGCCGGCCTTGCGAATAGGTCTGCCCGCTGCAGGCTCCAGGACCGCGAGTTGGAATCAATATCAAGCCACCAATTTTTTTCGGAACATTCACCCCGCCGCCAGGTTTCTGGCCACCAATGTAATGGGAGAGTTGAATGTCAGAAGCGCGTGAATGGCTGATCCAATGGCTGCGGGATGCTCATGCCATGGAGGAGCAGGCCGAAACCATGTTGTCGGGCCAGTTAAGCCGGCTTGAGAATTACCCTGAGCTGCGTCAACGCATCCAGCTCCATCTCGACGAAACGAAGGAGCAGGCTTCCAGGCTGAAAGAATGCCTGGACAGGATCGGCGAAGGCACCTCGACGTTGAAAGCTGCCAGCGGCAAGCTGATGGCTACGGCACAATCAGTCAGCGGCGTGTTCGCGGGCGATGAGGTCATGAAGGGATCGCTGGCGAGCTACACCTTCGAGCACATGGAAATCGCCTCCTACACCATCCTTATCGCGGCAGCCAATGCCGCCGGGGAAACCGAGGTGGTGAGGGTCTGCGAGCAAAATTTGCGAGAGGAAGAGGCGATGGCGGAATGGCTGCGCCAAAACCTGGACCCGACAACTGCAATGTTCCTGGCCCGGGCGGAAGCCGATCGCGACGAGGCGAAGAGGTAGCGCAGGAGAGCACCATGGCAGGCGACAAGACCAAAATTGGCGGACAGGACCGGAGACGCGTGGCGGCCAACCAAGACTATGAAGTCCGGGACCTCGCCGACAAATTCGATATCTCGCCGGCTCAGGCAAAACGTCTGATCGAGCGCCACGGCAACGATCCCGGCATGCTGGAGCGCGAGGCAAGAAAGCTCAAGAAATGAAGCGCGGCGCCGAGATCGTTCCGCTCGACGACGCCATCAAGAGCGAAATTCGCGGTCAGATAGCTATTGCCAGGACAAAATTCGGGCCGCGAGACTTCACGTTGTTATGTATTGAGCGAACCTGGGGCAATACGCTGGATGACCGAAAGGCGCTCGACATGCTTCGGTCGCTTAACCGCACCGGCTCGATCTACAAAAAAGATGATTTGCCAAGTCGATTGACGAGCCAATACGTCCCGCATTAGTTAATACGTAGTCTCGGCTAGATTTTCGGCTGTTGATTGCGGTCGCTCCGCAAATCAACAGGGCGAGCCTCGCTGTTGTGCAATGGTGCTCCTAGTATTACAGTTGCGCGTTTGATTTGAGGTATGCCCGTCGTGCTTCGGCCTGATGCGCTCGCCGCCACAGCGACCATGCAATGACGTGTGCGGGGTGGATGCGCCGTCGGGAGAGGCGTGTTGCGACACGGCGGATTCCCTGGGTCGACCAGCGGATCAGGGGCGGGTTCTGGGGCTTGTCCGGCGCATTGTTTTGGGGGCGGCGCGGCGTTGGCGCGATGCCGGATCGCAGCCATCATGGCGAAGACGAGCATGACCAGCGAGACGTGACGGTGCCAGCCGTGCCAGGAACGGGTCTCGTTGTGGTCGAAACCAAGTTCGTTCTTGGCGGTCTCGAAGCTGTCCTCGATCGCCCAGCGGCGTTCCACCCTCACCAGCGTTTCGATGTGGGTGTCCTTCGGGCACCATGTCGAGAAGCAGGCGAGATCGCCGTCAGTGATGTTGCGACGGATCAGGAGGCCGCGTGTCCACACGCCGGCGAACGCATCGTCATAATCGCCGGCGTCGGGATCGGCCAGTGTCTCGAGCGCATAGTCGTGCACGATGTTGCGTAGCGCATCGGCATCCCACCGGCCGTGGCCCAGGATGGCCTGCTGATGTCACGGACCAGGATCTCCGGCGGCGTCGGCCCGCATCCAGCCTGTCTTGCACGGCTCATCACTCAGCAGACTGTCCACAAACCGTTCCGCCGAAACCGCCACCCGTTCTTGCGTGAACAGCGGCCGCATCCGTGCCTTCACATCCCGCAGCGAAGACGCCGAACTCCAGCGTTGCAGTGCCTGGAGTCGAAAGACCATACTGACAAACCTGGCGTCCATGGTCAGATATGTCGTCGGGCTCGCTCCGCTAATCTTGCTGTCCATGAGGCTTTTGGCGGCATACAGGGCGACTTATCTAAGCGGCTTTGGTGCTCCTGCCGCCCGGCCTGCTACTTCACCACGATCGCGTGGATGAGAGGCTACCTTGCCCTGGTTTAGCCTTCCGGCGCCGCATCGGCGCGCGGCGTTCGCCGGCGGCTATGCGCTGGCGGCGCTGCTGGCCGGCGCGGAGATACTATCCTCGGGCTGGCTCTCAATCCGCAGGTGGGCGGGATGCCGGCGCTAGGAATCCGGATTCCGCCGCGCAACACCCATCGGTCGAGCAGCAGGAGATTGAACCATTCCAGAAACCGTCGAGGTAAGCCTGCTTCCGAAGGGCGACGCCGCGTTAAAGCGCTTTGTTCCGGGAAGGAGCAGTGATCCCCGTTACGGCTGGATCCTCAGCGGAATATCCGCTTCGGTCAATTGTGTTTCGAAAACGGACCGACAGCTTCCGGCCCCGGTCCTGACGGACGGCAAAGCGCCCTCATGTCGGCCATGCCAACCGCTCTTTTCATTTGCCAAAAGCGGACATTGCTAGCGCGACTTGGCGGAGGCCTTACGCCTTCCGCTTCGAAATCTGTCCGGCCAAAGATCTCGCGCCTATATCTGGACATATCGTGCTCATCTTGTCATCGCCGTGCCCTCATCGGCGGGCTCGCTTTCTTTCTGGAAGGCTCGTGGTCAACGTCGAGGCGCCCGCATGAGCCCTATAAAGAACGGCGCGCCGAGCAGCGCAGCGAGCGTCCGCCTCATCTATCTCGGTTGCCGGCGGCAATGTTGCCGGCGCCTTGTGCGCGCTTCGCTATCGAATTTGATAGGCGTGGTGCTTTGCCCGATTCTGCTCGCAATAGTGCTCCATCCCAGCACGAACGAGGGCGACCCGTTCGGCGCCGTCTGGAAGATCGCGCAGCAGATTCTTTTTCCATTCTTGTTGGGGCAATTGATGCGGCCGCTGTTGGTGGCCTTTGTGAATCGGAACAAGCAGGCGACCGTGATTGTCGATCGCGGATCGATCCTGCTGATTGTCTATTCGGCCTTCTCCGCAGGCGTTGTCGCTGGGATCTGGCATCGTCTTTCCTGGTTCGACATAACCTTTCTGGTCGTTCTTTGCGTTCTGCTGCTCGGTGCCGTGATGGCAGTCGTCTTCATCGTGAGCCGATTTGCGAGCATCCCGAGGGGCGATCGTCTGGCGCTTCTTTTTTGCGGTTCGACCAAGTGCCTTGCGACGGGGTTGCCGATGGCCGGCATCTTGTTCGACGCAGCTCAAATCGCGCTCATCGTGCTGCCGCTGATGTTGTTTCACCTGATCCAGTGTCGGTGCTTGCCGTTGTTTCCCAGAGCAGTGTCATCCGCTCCCAGGCAAACTAGGCTTTGCTATGCCATGTAGTGGGGACATCCAGCAGGCGCGGCGCCTGATATGTCAAGCCGTCAGGGGCGGACCACTGCCTTGATCAATCCCTCGCGGTCGTCGGCGAGCGCGGCGAACCGCGACGGCAGGTCGGCGAGCGCGATCTCAGCGGACAGAAGCGCGCCGGTGTCGATCCTACCTTGCCGGATTGCCTCCATCACCCGCTCGAAGTCGGACCTCAACGCGTTGCGGCTACCGACGACGCGCGCCTCGCGCTTGTGGAACTCCGCGTCGCTGAAGCTGATGTCGTCCTTGACGACGCTGACCAGGACATAGGTCGATCCGTGCGCCAGCAGCGGAAAGCCCGCCTCAATGGCCTTGGCGTTGCCGGTGGCGTCGAAGACGATGTCGAAGCCGTCCGCCAGATCGCCTTTCAGAATACGCGCCGGATCATTGTAGAGAAGGTCGAATCCGAAATTGTGGCCCGCCAGCGCCGTTCGCTTGGCGCTGAGGTCGAGCAGGTGGACATCCGCGCCTTCCAGCGTGGCGAAAAGCGCTGTCCCGAGGCCGATCGGACCCGCGCCGGTCACCAGCACGCGATCGCCCGGCTGGATGCCCGAGCGCGAGACGGCATGTGCGCCGATGGCAAGGAACTCCACCATCGCCGCTTGCAACTCATCGAGCCCGTCGGCCGGATAGAGGTTGGAGGCGGGAACCGCGATGCGGCTGCACAACCCGCCGTCCCGGTGCACACCGAGAACCTCGATGTGCATGCAGCAATTCGGTTTGCCACGCAGACAGGCGCGGCACGAGCCACACGAAAGATATGGATTGACCACGACCAGCGTGCCGGCCGCCATGCCACCTGCGGACGCGACCAGTCGGCCGCTCAGCTCATGGCCGATGACGCGGGGATATTGCAGATAGGGGTGCTTGCCCTCGAAGATGTGATAGTCCGTGCCGCACAGTCCCACCGCGCTGATGTCGACCAGCGCCCACCCCTCCGGAGCCTCCATCGGCACCGCAGCTTCGCGCAGCTCGAAACGACCCGGCTCGACGCAGGTACCAGTCAGCATGGTCGCGGCATCGGCCTCGAACAACCCGGTAATATTCACTGCAATTTCTCCGCGTCACGCGGTGCCCAGCCGGCCGGCAGTTCGCCCTTGATGATCAGGCTGAGCACGTCGTCCTTCGACACCTCGCTAACGCGGTGGGAGCCGACGCTGCGCCCGCGGTTCATAACCATGACGCGGTCGCAAAGCTCGAAAACGTCATGCATATCGTGGCTGATCAGAAAGATGCCGATACCTTCCTGCTTCAGTTGCTTTATCAGTTCGCCGACCATGGCTGTCTCCGCCGGGCCTAGCGCTGCCGTGGGCTCGTCCATGATGATTATCTTGACGTCGAAGTAGATCGCCCGCGCGATCGCGATGACCTGGCGCTGCCCGCCAGACAGCCGCGACACCGGATCGCCCAGATTGCGGAAATTGGGATTGAGCCGGGCAAGCACGTTGCGAGCTTCCTCCAGCATCCGCCGGTCGTCGAGATTGCCCCAACGCGTGCGCAGTTCGCGGCCGAGAAACAGGTTGGCGGGTGCATCAAGGTGGTCGGCAAGTGCCAGCGTCTGGTAGATGGTCTCGATCCCAAGGTGGCGGGCGGCTTGCGGAGAATCGATGATGGCTTCCGCGCCACCGACGCGGATGGTGCCGGCGTTTGCCGTCATTGCTCCCGACAGAATGCGCATGAGGCAGGACTTGCCCGCGCCGTTGTGGCCGAGGACACCCACGACCTCGCCTTCATGAAGGTCGAGCGAGACCTCGTTAACCGCCTTTATGCCACCAAAATGCTTTTCGATGTCGATCATTTCCACAAGGGGAGACATGGAGGGCCCTTCGTCGATACAGGAGTCCGGCGCGGCGCACGAAGGCGGCCGCGCCGGCAAGGCTGGCTAATAGAGAACGTTCTTCGCTTCGTCGGCGTCGATGTTGTCCTTGGTGACGAGGACGACGCCAGTATCGATCTGGGCTTCGACGGACTTGCCGGCGATCAGGTCGAGAACCGCCTTGACGCCGAGCTCACCCATCTGGAACGAGCCCTGAACCAACGTCGCGTTGAGCGTGCCGTCGCGGACGAAGGCTTGCAGGTCTTCGTTCCCGTCGAAACCGATGGCGGCAATCTGGCCGGCCTTGCCGGCCTGCTGGATGGCGCGGCCCATGCCCACGGCGGTCGGCTCGTTGGCGCCGAAGATGCCCTTGAGGTCCGGGTTGGCGGCAAGAACGTCGGTGGTCTGGTTCAGCGCTGTGGCCATCTGCGACTGCGAATAGTAGGGGCCCACGATCTCGAGCTTGGAATTTGCCTTGATCTGCTCGACGAAGCAGCCGACGCGGCCGATCTCCGAGCCAACACCCGCGACATACGACATGACGGCGATCTTGCCCTCGCTGCCGGCGAGTTCGATCATCTTGTCGGCCGCGAGCTTGCCGGCCGCGCAGTTGTCGGTGGCCAGGAAGGCTTGAAATGTGCCCTTGCCTCCTTCGCCGAGTGCGGAATCGATGATCGTGACCGGGATGCCGGCCTCGTTGGCCCTCTTGACTGCGGGAATGAGCGATTCAGGATCGGACGGGGCCAGCACGATGCCGGCCACGCCGCGGTTGACCGCGTTGTCGACAAGGTTGACCTGGTCTGCGATCGCCGACTCGGCGGCCGGGCCGTCGAAAGTTATCGTGTGCTCGGACTGACCGGCGATTGCCGCGCTGGCGCCCTTGTTGACGTTCTGCCAGAAGTTCGAGTTTGTAGTTTTGACGATCACGGCGATCTCGCCGGCCGATGCCATCGCCGGCAAGGCCATGACGACGCCGAGCGCGAGCAGGGTCTTTAGAGAAGTCTTCATTGTGTTCCTCCACTTGTTACTTGTTGGTCGCACTCATCGGCGGCTTCGAAGCTGGTCGACAAAGACCGCTGCTATGACGACGAAGCCGATGATGATCTGCTGGATGAAGGCGGATACGCCGGCCATATTCAGGCCGTTGCGCAGCACGCCTATTATGAAAGCACCGATCATGGTGCCCGAGATCGTGCCTACGCCGCCCATCAGCGACGCTCCGCCGATCACCGCCGACGCGATCGCGTCGAGTTCGTACATGAGGCCCTCGTTGGGCTGCGCGGTGACGAGGCGCGACATGAGCACGTTGCCGGCAAGGCCGGCGAGCGCGCCCGACATCAGGTATGCGGCGATTTTTGTGCGGTCGACATTGACGCCCGAAAGCCGCGCCGCCTCCTCATTCGAGCCCGTTGCGTAGATGTGGCGTCCGAGCGGTCGGCGCTTAAGCAGGAACGCCGCCATGAGCGCGACGACCAGCAACAGGATCGCAGGATAGGGGATTCCCGGAAAGACGACCTTCGACAGGCCGTTCGGCTGCTGCTCGACAACGCGGAACAGTGCGCCGTTGCCCAGCCTGCCGAACACGTCGCCCAGCCGCGAAATCGGGGCGGCACCGGTGAGCTGAAGCGCGGCCCCACGCGCGATCATCATCATGCCGAGCGTGGCGACGAACGGAGTGATACGCAGCTTGGTGACGACGAGGCCGTTGGCCAGTCCGCAGAGCGCGCCGACGCCGACCCCGCCTGTCATGGCGAGCGGCACGGGCACGCCCGCCTTGACCATGAGGCCGGTGGCCGTGCCAGACAAGGCGAGCACCGACCCGACACTGAGATCGATGCCGCCGGTGATGATGACCATCGTCATCCCGATACCGAGGAGGCCGATGACCGAGGTCTGCAACAGGATGGTCAGCCCGTTGTTCACAGACAGGAAGGCGGCGTTCCCGAAGGCGAAAATGCCTATCAGGATGCCGAGCGTGGCGAGCGCCGACAGCTTGTGAAGTGTCTCGGCATTGAATTGCACCATGCCTCCGACGGCATGCCCGCTCCTAGCGGCGGCCGACATGACGTTCCTCCCGTCACGGTTCAATATTATTAAAAGCACGGTGCGTGGCCGGAAGCATCAAGTCAATTGTTTTTAATTATTGTCGTCAATCGAGCTTGCGTGATAGGCTGCGCAGCCATCGGGAGAACGAGAGCTTGGCGCGAACGGATGAGCGGTTCAGGAGGGCCTTCAACGGACTGCTGGACTATTGCGGCACGTTGAAGCGGGGCGACCAGCTCCCTCCTGAACTGGCGCTCGCGTGTCATCTAGACGTCAGCCGAACCGTGGTGCGGTCGGCGTTGGATCGCCTTCAAGGCGAGGGGATCATCGCGTGGGTAGGCCGAAGCAAATCACTGCTTCGCGCTCCGAAGGCAGGTGATCGCCTCGTCGTTCAATCCGATCAGATCTCGCAGGAGGAACTGGAACGGCAGTTCCTGGACTGGATATTGCGATCCGACGTTCCGCCGGGCACGAGCCTCAACGTGACCGAGCTTGCCCGCAAGTTCCGTGTACCAGCCTACGGCTTGCAGGAGTTCCTCGCTTCGCTCAGCCGGTTTGGTCTTGTCAGCAGGCGCCCACGGGGTGGCTGGGAGCTGGTGGGCTTCACACGCGAGTATGCCCTGGAGCTGTCGGATTTCCGCCTCATGCTCGAGTTGAACGCGGTTTCGCATCTGGTCGCCCTCCCGGGCGACCACGCGATATGGCAGAGGCTCGAGGAACTCGCCGACGAGCATCGCCGGCTCGCCGAGGAGATCGATGCGCGCTATCACGATTTCTCGCTTCTCGATGAGCGATTCCACGCGACGATCGGCAGCGTCGTGCACAACCGCTTCGTAGCCGAGTTCCAGAAGGTCATCACATTGATCTTCCACTACCACTTCCAGTGGGACAAAACCGACGAGTGTGAGCGCAACCTCAGGGCAATCGGCGAGCATCTTCGCCTGATCGATGCGCTCATGGCGCGCGACGAAGCGGCGGCGACAGCCGCCGCGCGCGATCATCTTCGTTCATCGAAGCAGACGCTCGCGTCGAACCTGCGTAGCAGCTCGTCGGTCTAGGGTGCGCTTAGCACCAGCGGATCGACTGGACCTACAGCGTCAATGCCCTCGCCGAGCCCGGCGGCATGGCTACGCGGTCACCCGACTGCTCGCGCTGCACGACGCTGGGCGGCTCGCCTTCTTCGGATCGATGGCGCACCTCGCCGAGCGACGGGCCTTCCTACGCCACCTGGATGCCGTCAGGAAGAAGCGCTGGGTAGTCTACGCCAAGCCGCCCTTCGCCGGTCCTGAGGCGGTGCTCGCCTATCTGTCGCGCTATACCCACTGGGTCGCGATCTCGAACCGCCGTCTGATCGCCTTCGAAGAGGCTGGCGTCACCTTCCGCTACCAGGACTATCGCCGCAACGGCGCCGACCGACAGCGTGTCATGATGCTCGCTACCGACAAGTTCATTCGTCGGTTCCCGCTCCACATTCTGCCGCGCGGTTTCCATCGCATCCGACACTACGGCCTGCTCGCAGGCGGCCCTCGCAAGGACCGCCTCGCACACGCCCGCCAACTGCTCGCGGCCGCGCCTCCCGTCACGAACAATCCTCCGACAGAACCGGACGACTTCCGCCCGCCTTGCCCATCCTGCGGCGGGCGTATGATCGTCATCGCGGGTTCGAACGGTGCAGGCAACCGCGCGGACCGCCTAGCCAAACAGCAACAAACCGGGAGAACGCTCCATGACCCGGCGTGGCCCGCTTCCTCGCACGACCGCGCCACGCCGGCGCGGGTCAATGGGAAGGTATGCGCGCATCGCTATCGCGCCGGTCGTCAGGCACGTGAAGCCCGTCGGCATCACCGCAAGAAGGTCTCCGACCTGGCCCAGAAGTCGCATGCTGGACCAGCCACCAGCGCCCCATGCGGACGTCCGCGACAGACGCTGGCACACCCCGAGACACAAATCCCCATAGCTCACCGCCTGCTGCCCGCGGGTTCCTGCGTGAGAGGTTTTCGTACGCCTGACGGCATCCGAAACCCTTCAGCATAGCGTCGTTCGCAAGGGGTGGCGGAGCTGGTTCACCTTTAAAGTCCGTTACCCTGCTGAAAATTGGTTCGTGAAGGTCCGCGTTGGGCTCTGTCACGACGACCGCCACGCCGAGCGGCAGAGCTCTCGCGGGCTTGGCTCCGGTGGCGCATGATAGCGGAACACTTCGCGGAAACGGGCCATCGCGGGCGGCCGTCGTTCCCTGCGACACCTGATGTTTCAGGCGGCATTGGTCGCCGCGCATCACAACCCGATCATCAAACCCTTCGCTGATCGTCTGCGCAAAGCCGGAAAACCGCACAACGTCATCATCACGCCGTAGCTCAGAAGTTCGTCACCGTCGCGAATGCCCTGCGCAGGAACCGTCAGAAGTGAGCAACCTTCGGCACCCTGACAGATACAGTTGCTAGAATGTGTTCTGCCTCAAAGCATTTTTTCTGAGCGTTCGATTGATCAGCGCGATTTGGGCATTGGCAAGAACGGGCACGGCAACTGCTTGTTCGATGTGCGCGAAGTTATCCGGGAGGATGCGGGCTCCGGGAATCTTGACTGATTCAAGGGTCTCACGAATACCGGCGAGCGCATGGCCCTCGCCGCGCAGAAAGCGCTGTCGCGCCTCGTCCGGGGAAGTTGCGACGACAAGCAGCCCCTTGGGCGTGAGTGCGGACAGGCGTGCCTGATAGGCGGCGCCCTTCGCGCTCATGATCATGTGATCCCCCTGCAGGATTTCGGCGCATGACCGATGCGCTAGGACATCTCGCACCAGAAATGTCGCCTCGACACTGTGATAGGGATCGCTGAACGCGATTCGGTCGGTGCGCGAGGGGTCAATTGCGAGAAAGGCGATGTCCCACCCGTCCGGCTCGGCCTGCAAGACGGATTGCGCGTTAGGGTGTTCGACGAAGGTCAGGGGCGCGCCCATCTCGGCGCTGATGCGTTCCGCAATGCGGACCGCCAGCCCTGTGTAACCATCGCCGGCCCGTTGCACGAGCGCGGTGTTGTTCATGTTCAGAGCAGCGCGCAGGGCGGAATGCGCTCTTTCCTTCATCGCAGTCAGGACCATTCGGCGCGCCGCGCGACCGCGGACCGGCGCAACAGCCCACTGTCAACGTCAACTGCCATGAACAAAGCGCCGGCCATCTTGGCCTCGCGCAGAAACTCCTGATCCAGAGACAGAATCCCGGCTGGCACGCCAAGGTCCTGAACCAGGGCGATTCCATCAAGAATCGCCTTCCTAATCTCGTCGTGCGACGGCTGCCCCGGATAGCCGAAACTGGCCGCCAAGTCGGCGGGGCCGAAGAACACGCCGTCCACGCCCGGCACCTGCGCGATCTCCCTGAGTTGCGACAGTGCCTCGCGGGTTTCGACCTGGACCAGCAGGCAGATTTCCTCATTGGCGCGGGTGGCATAGTTGGTAACGACGCCGTAGCGGGTGGCGCGGGTGATTCCGGAGACGCCCCGCACGCCCTTGGGCGGATAGGTCACCGCGGCCACCGCCGACCGGGCCTCTTCCGCGGATTGCACATAGGGGATCAGCAGGGTCTGCGCCCCAGCGTCGAGAAGCTTCTTGATCTCCACCGGGTTGTTCCAACCGGGACGCACGATCGGACTGACTGGATACGGCGCCACCGTGCGCAGAAAGCTGATGACTTCGTTCGGGCCCACTGTCGAATGTTCCGTGTCGAACATCATCCAGTCATAGCCGCAACCGGCCAGAAGCTCCGCCACTGTCGGATCCGAGAGCGAACTCCAGATGCCGATCTGAGTCTGTCCGGAGCGCAGCGCGGCCTTGAAATCGTTGGCAGGCAAATTCATGACCATATCCCAGATGGTTGAATTGAGAGAATGGGACGAAGGCAGCCTCTCTCACTCGAACCGGACGCCCAGCGATCCCAAAGGACCAAAATCCGCGAAGATCACGTCGCCGGAGGAAATATCGACCGGGCGGGTAAATGATCCTCCCAGCACGATATCGCCCTTCTTCAATCCTCCGCCGAGCGGCGCCAGCTTGTTCACCAACCACGCCAGCCCTGCCGCGGGGTGTCCCATGACCGCTGCCGAGACCCCCGTCTCCTCGATCACGCCATTTTGCGACAACGTTGCGCCGACCCAACGAAGATCGACGTCGAACGGACGAATCGTTCGCCCACCGAGAACGATCGCGCCGAAGGCGGCGTTGTCGGCGATGGTGTCCACGATCTTGCGCGGCACCTCGGTACGGTAATCGATGATCTCCAGAGCAGGTTGAACGAATTCCGTCGCCCGCAGCACGTCATGCACCTGGCATCCGGCGCCGGACAGGTCCTCGCCCATGACGAAGGCCAGTTCGACCTCGAGCCGTGGCTTGATGAACGTGCCGGCCTCAATGCGCGCGCCGTCATAAAACAGCGCGTCGTCCAGAATCACGCCGTAGTCCGGCTCGGTCATCCTCGAGGCTTGCTGCATGGCGCGACTGGTCAGACCGATTTTGCGCCCGACGATTTTCGCGCCGCCCGCGATGCGAGCATCCGCCCAGCGACGCTGTACGTCGTAGGCATCCTCGAGCGTCATGTCGGGCCATGTCTTCGACGGCTGGGGACAGACCCTGCGGGTCTGCTCGGCCTTCAGGATCGCGTCAGTTGCATCCTGGCGCTGCTGTTCTGTCAACATCGTCTGCTCACTTGATCGGGGGGATTGGAAGTTTTGAAATGCCCGGCTCGAGCTTCAGCGTGTGTTCGAGCGTGTACCATTCGCCGACGTCGCCATCCTCGGGATGCGGGCCGGTGTGCTTCTCGAGTTTTCCAATCAGCGCTTCCGTCACCCCGAACTGGACGTCCGAGGTCAGGTAGTCGGTCTCGTCGACATAGGTCTGATTGATCAGCGTCTTGAACCCTTGTTTGTGGGCCAGGACGTGCACATGCGCCGGACGGTATGGGTGGCGGTTCTGTGCGGCCAAGAGCGTGCCAACCGTCGTCGTCGTCGGAATCGGGTAGCCGACGGGCTTGACCGACTTGAACCGTACGATCCCGTCCGCCCCGGTGATGAACTTCCCACGCAGGTTGAAGTCAGCCTGGCTCTCATCCTGGTTCTCATAGAGGCCCACGGGCGACGCGTGCCAGATGTCCACCTCCAGGCCCTCGATCGGGAGGTCGGCCTGATCGAGGAAGGTGAAAGTGCCATAGAGCCGGGGACCGGGAGTGTCGGATCGCAGGATCGATCCGCCATTCTCGGTCATCGGCTGGTTCATGCGCCAGAACGGTCCCAGGAGGGACTGCGTGGTTTCGGTCGTGCCGTTGTCCCCGTTGTTGAGCAGGCAGACCAGAGACGACACGCCGAGCGATCCGGCCATGAGCACGAATTCATTGTGCTTGTCGTTGCTCTGCTGACCCATGGTTTTGAGGATCTTGGTCGCCTGTTGGAACTCGGTTTCGGTCAGCCGAACGTCGCGGATGAAGCCGTGCAGATGCTTGATCAGGCTCACCATGATCTCGCGCAGGCGCGGACCGTTGGTTTGTTCCATGACCTTCAGGACGGCGGGCGTTACTTCCTGCTGGTTGTGGATGACGGTCATCCGAAATCCTCCTTCTTGATCGCCGTGCCGCAGGATCGGCGCTTTCGGTTCTTGTCATTGCGGCTGGCGCGAGGCGAGTTGGCAAATGCGGCGCACACCGGCGGCGTAGCCTTCAAGGCCCAGTCCGGCGATTACGCCATCGGCGCGAAGCGACACATAGGAATGGTGCCGAAAGGCCTCGCGCTTGTGCACCTGACTGATGTGGACCTCGATCACCGGGGGATCGTAGGTGTTGAGCGCATCCAAGATCGCGATCGAGGTATGCGTGAAGGCACCCGGGTTAAAGACGATCCCGCAGGTCGTCTCGCGTGCCTCGTGAATCCAGTCGATGAGCTGGCCCTCGTGATTGGACTGAAGCAGACGCACGCCGAACCCTTCCGCACAGGCGGCGGTGCACAGACGTTCGACACCGTCGAGCGTTTCGTGCCCGTAGATCGCGGGTTGACGTTTGCCGAGAAGGTTCAGGTTGGGGCCGTTGAGGACAATGATGGTTTTCACGCTGATTCCGGTGCGAATAGAGCGGCGGTCGCCGAGAAGATTGCGCGGGCGCGCTCGGACGGCGGGCGGGTATCGCTGGCAGAGGGCAATTCGACGGAGATGACCGTCTCCGCCGGCAGCGCCCGTATGATCCCTGCAAGGTCCAGCCTTCCTTCACCCGGAAGAATGCGCCCGCCGCGTGCCTCGGCTAAAAGGGCGTCGTCGTCCGGCGGGGCTGTGGCAGGCGCGTCGCAGAGCTGCGCGGAAACGACCTGTCCGGCCGGCATCCCGGCGATGTCCGAGGGCGTTCCGCCGCAGCGCGAATGGTGTAGCGCATCAACCAGGTAGGCTGCGCCTGAGGCGCCTGAGGACGCGATCAGATCGAGACAGGCGCGCGGCGTATTGATCCCGCGCCACGCCATGCATTCGAGATCAAGACCGAGGCCGCGCGTTGCGGCCAGGTCGCTTATCCTGGCGAAGGTCTCGGCAAGCGCCGGAAAGACATCCGCACAGACGTTGACCCGCTTGCCCCCCAACGCGCTAGCGGCCTCCATCGCCGGGACCAAGGTTTCCGGCTCCAGCGCCTCGTCGATGACGACCGTTTCGATGTCGTATAGCCCGATCCCCTCGCCTTGCATGACGCGCGCAAGCTCGCGCAGACCGGCCGCATCGGGCAGCCAGTTCAGCGCCCCAGGAGAAACCGGGTGGAATCGCAGGCCGACGAAATCGAAGCCGGACCGACCCGCCAGCCGGACCAGCTCGGCTGGGGGCAGGTCTAGAAAGGTGAAATGTCCCAGACCGAGTGCGCGCGTCACAGCGGGGCCGCCGGAAGGTCATCGGAGATCAGAAGCCGCAGGTTGCTCGTGGAGCGCTCGATATGCCTGGCCAGCAAGGCGGCGGCGTCGTCTGCGCGCCGTTCGACCGCCGCCTGCGCAATAGCGGTGTGTTCATCGATCACGTCGCGCTGCACCGCAACCGCCCTCAGGTAAATGTGCCGGTAGCGGTCGTTCATGCTGACAAGCGACTTGTACATCTTGATCAGCAGAGGCATGTCGCAGCGTTCGATCAGGGTCAGGTGGAAGGCGTTGTTCGCAGCCTCCCAATTGGCAAGACTGACGGGGTCACCAGGGACCCGGTCGGTCTTGTTCAGACGATGGAGGGCTCCCATGACCGCTGCCTCCCATTCGAGACCACCATTTTCGATGGATTTCCGCAGTGCGTAGGGCTCGAGCTCAAGCCGCAAGGCGCAGACCTCATCGAGATTGGCAACCGAAATCGGCGCAACGGTGTAGCCGCGTTGCGCCTCCGCTTCGATCAACCCTTCGGTGACAAGTCTGGTGACGGCCTCGCGGAGGGGAGACAATCCCACGTCCATCGAAATCCGAAGCTTGTCGAGGTTGAGTTTGCCGCCCGGCGCAAGGATGCCGTGCAGGATGTCGTGGCGCAGTTGCGCCTCGATCTGCCCCGCAATGGTGGGCTTGCCCGCTGATTTTGCGTTAAAATCCAAGGCTAACATTGGTGCGTCCTTACGAGGGCGATAATGCCTCGGCTGCAAAGCGATGTAAAGTGGAAAAACCCATAATAAAAAGAAAAATCGATTTTTATTGATCGCATCGATACGAGGTGATATGAGACCCTTCATGGGTTCGTCCGTGTGGGAGACGAGGGCGGGTCCGTAAACCCAAGGGAGGACAGAATGTCTTTTGCCATCTCTCGCCGCGCTCTTCTTGCGGCTACCGCCGCACTCGTTTTCAGCGCCACCGGTGCCTTCGCCCAGGACAAAATCCGGCTTCGGCTTTCCGCCGTGAACTCGGAAACCGACCAGCGCGCCATCGCGATGATCAATGTCTTCGGTCCGGCCGTGGCCGAGTTTGCGACCTTCGAGCCGCACTGGAACGGCACCCTGTTCGGGCAAGGAACCGAGCTGGAGGCCATCGCCGCCGGCGACCTCGAAATGTCGATCACGTCGGCGCAGGAACTGGCCACCTTCGTTCCCGAGTGGTCGGTCTTCGCGGCCGGGTATGTGCTGCAGAGCGCCGAGCACCAGGTCCGGGTCTTCAACGATCCGCTGATGGACCCCTTCAAGCAGAAGGTCGAGGCCGAGCTCGGCGTTCGGTTGCTGGCGCCGATGTATCTAGGGCGTCGCCAGGTGAACCTGCGCCAGGCCCGTTCGGAGATTGACGTGAAGACCCCCGCCGATCTGGCTGGTGTCAACCTGCGGATGCCGGGCTCGGATGCGTGGCAATTCCTTGGTCGTGCACTTGGTGCGAACCCGACTCCCATGGCCTTCACCGAGGTCTACACCGCACTGCAGACCGGCGCCGTCGATGGCCAGGACAACCCGCTGCCGACCGTGGTGGACGCCAAGTTCTACGAAGTCACCAAGCAGATCGCTCTGACGTCGCATCTGGTGGATTGGAACTTCATCGCCATCTCGGCAGGGGTTTACAACGGGATGACCGCCGAACAGCAAGCGGCGGTCACCGCGGCCGCCGTTGCCGCCGCCGACAGTGGCCGGGCTGCGCAGCTTGCCAAGGAAGAAGAGCTGATAGCCTTCCTCGAAGGCAAGGGGATTGAGATCTACGAACCCGATGTCGCCGCATTCCGCAGCGCGGTGCAGTCGGCCTATCTGAGCAGCGAATTTGCCAGCAGCTGGCCGGAAGGTGTTCTGGACACCGTGAACGCGCTCGGAGACTGAGCAGCTGAAGACCGGTGCAGCGCATTCCTGCGCTGAACCGACAGATACGAGCCTCGAACGGGTCGCGCGCGTTGCGTCGATCAGCGCGTGAAGCCTGTCCAGAAGTGCAAAGTCTGACTTGGAAGGGCCCCGCTATGAAGACCGTGATCAGCACACTCCGAAACATGGCCGAAGGAGTCTCTGCGCTGATGATGGCCGCCATCTTCTGCACGTTCATTCTGCAAATTGCCGTGCGCTACGCTGTCGGCTCTCAATGGTTCGTTTTGACCTTCGGCAATGCCATCGGTGCATCCTACTTCGGCTGGACCGTCGAGCTCATCCTCGTCCTCTGGCTGTGGACGATCTTCTGGGGAAACGCGTTCGTCGTTCGGGATCATGACCACGTCACTTTCGACATCATCTACAACGTGGTCGGCCGGAACACCCGCACTGCTCTGGCCATCATTGGTGCGCTGATCATCGCCGCGGCCCTCTGGTCCTCGATCGGGCCAACCTATGACAGGATGAAGCTGCTGCGGCTGAAATCCTCGGCGACCCTGCCGGTGAAGATGCTGCCGATCTACTCGATCTACTTCGTGTTCCTCGCGGCCGTCGGCCTCCGCTATCTCTTGCGCGCCTGGGACTGCGTCCGTCACGGCGCCGATCGTGAACTCCACGTGCTTCCATATGAAGAGCCGATTCACGCGGAGATAGTGAAATGAGTCTCGAACTCGCGATCATGGTGGGTTCACTCTTCCTCCTGGCCGGGATCGGCGTCCCGATCGCCTATGCGATCATCGTGGCCGCCATGACCTACATGCTGGCGTCGGGAACCTCGATCGGGATCGTCGGTAAGACCCTGACGGACGGCATCTACCAGAGCTTCCTCCTGCTCGCTGTGCCGCTCTTCATCGTCGCGGCGAACATCATGAACGAGGGGTCGGTCTCGGATCGGCTGCTGAACTTCTGCATCGCCACTGTCGGCCGATTCAAGGGCGGTTTAGGCCACGTCAACGTCATGGCCTCCCTCATATTCTCCGGAATGTCCGGATCGGCCGTGGCCGATGCGGCAGGGATCGGAAAAATCATCATCGACATGATGCGCAAGGACGGCCGCTTTCCCGCAGGCTACGCCGCAGCGATCACCGCCGCCTCTGCCACGATCGGCCCGATCATTCCGCCCTCGATCCCGATGGTGCTCTACGCGCTCATCTCGAATGCATCCATCGGGGCGCTGTTCCTTGGCGGCATCCTTCCCGGATTGCTTATGGGCGCCGTGCTGATGGCCATGAATTTCTGGATCTCGCACCGCCGCGGCTTCGCCACCGAGGAACCGGTGCCATTCCGCGATCTGCCGAGGGTGACCAGCCAGGCTTTTCCCGCGCTGCTGATGCCTGCGATCCTCCTTTACGGCATCTACGGCGGCGTCACGACACCGACCGAGGCCGCTGCCGTCGCCGCAGCCTATGCCCTGCTGCTGTCGACGGTCTTTTATCGCTCACTGAGCCTGAAGACGTTGTATTCGATCCTGGTGGAAAGTTCGCGGTCGTCGGCGGCCGTCGGCATCGTCATCGGCGGCGCGCTGATCCTGAACTACATCGTCGCATCGGAGAACATTCCGGCGGCTCTGGCGGCCTACCTCGTGAACGTCGACGTCGCACCACTGACGTTCCTGCTGGCGGTGAACGTGCTGGTTCTGGTTCTGGGCTGTCTCCTCGACGCGACGACGATTATCCTGGTCATCGTTCCCCTGTTCATTCCGACCTGCAACCTTCTGGGGATCGATCTGGTGCATTTCGGCGTGGTCATCGTCGTGAACTGCATGATCGGCCTGATCACACCGCCCTACGGCATCCTTCTGTTCGTCATCAACGCGGTCACCGGCATTCCGCTGCGCGACATCATCCGCGACGTGGTGCCGTTCCTCGTGGTTCTCGTGGCCGCTCTCCTGGCGATGATACTGATCCCCGACATCGTTCTCTTCCTTCCACGCCTGCTGGGTTACGAGGGCTAGGGCGAGGCAAAAGACGCAGGTGACACGTGATTTCTGGCAAGACCAAACTGATCGCCCATCTTGGGTACCCGACCGAGTCTTTTCGAGCGCCCATGATCTACAACCCCTATTTCGAAAAGCATGGCATCGATGCGGTCGTGGTCCCGATGGGCTCCAAGTCTGAGGATTACGCCAAGTTCCTGAAGCTCGTCTTCCGCCTGTCGAACATTCACGGCGCTCTGGTGACCATGCCGCACAAGGTCACGACGATGACGCTTCTCGACGAGGCGTCGACAACGGCACAGGTCGCCGGATCCTGCAATGCCATCCGTCTTGATCCGGAGGGACGGCTGGTTGGAGATATGTTCGACGGCGAGGGGTTTGTCAGAGGCGTGCTGCGCAAGGGCCAGGAGTTGTCGGGCAAGAAGGCGCTGGTTGTCGGTTCGGGCGGCGCCGGATCGGCCATCGCGGCCTCGCTGGCCAAGGCGGGGGTCGCAGAACTGTCGCTGTTCGACGGCGACGAGCCGTCGATGCAGGGGCTGGCCGTGCGACTGCGACAAGCCTATCCCGACCTTATCGTCAACACCGGCTCGAACGATCCGGCCGGATATGACCTCGTGGTCAACGCGACGCCGCTCGGTATGAAAGAGGGCGATCCGCTGCCGATGAATGTGTCTCGCATCGACCCGTCGACCTTTGTCGGCGAGGTGGTGATGAAGACCGAGATCACCCCGTTCCTCGCCGCGGCGGGCGAACGCGGCTGCCAGTTCCAGGTTGGAACCGACATGCTGTTCGAACAAATCCCGGCGTATCTCGAGTTCTTCGGCTTCTGCCATGCGACGCCGGACGAGTTGCGCGCCATCGCCAAGATCGCCTATTGAGCGACGCGTCAAGTATCGGCGAGATGCCAATGGCGGGTTGCCCTTGTCACCTGCTCGATCATGCGCGGTTTCCCTGCAACCCGACCCTACCATTCCATACGAGCGGGCATGGCGATCGGTCCGGGCCCGCTCGAAGCGCGCCACCGGGGCACCGACCGCCACGCCTACACGAATGTCGGCAATTCAAAGATTGCGGCTGGAAGCTGACAGACCGCAACCGGCCCCACATACGTCATTTCAGCCGGGCTCGTCGCGATGGGATCAGCAGGGTGCCCTGCGCTTAGTCCGGATAATGATCCGCTAATCGTCTGCCGGCAGCTTACTGGACAGAGAGGCAATCCCTGAATTGATCGGATGACCGTCTCCTCCACCCATTCCAGACTAAAAACAGGGGTCGCAGACGACATGGGTACGATAGCGTGGATGCTCCAAAAGCGTTCCAAATCCGAGAAGGAATGCGCGCCAGCTCAGCAAAAGCGCCAGCATGACCACGATGCCTCCCATCGCCAGTTTAAAAGCCGCTTCCCTCCCTGATGGAAAGCGCCATGGTCGCATCGACACTACGAGTCCCGTTGCTGCCAGCAGAATAAGCATTGGGCCGCCGAAGAGCACAACACCCATCTCCAGCATCAGCGCGAACGGAGTATCCGGTCTTGCCATATGTATAAATCCCCCCGGATTCTCACAAAGTAATAGCGCGCTCCTGGCGGTGGGGCGTCCTTCAATTGGTCCTGTAGCTAATGCTGACGGCGGCACGCGTCCGCTCTGCCGGCAAGCAAGATTCCGTCTGCGTCAAAAATACAAAAGCGCCTGTCTGCCCCGGCCGGCACCGGAACGCCCTTACCGAGTTCAACACCATCGGTCGCGCGGGCGGGATGAATGGCGGGAAACGAGCAATCGGTGCCACAATTCTGAACCGCACGCCTTGTCCGTCCGAAGTGTCGACGATTTTGCGTTCCTCGATCAGACGCATGAACCCAGCTGGCGACGGCAAAACCTCATACTTTTCTGCGGGCAGTAACGCCGCGACGGACGCGGGGTTTATCTCGACGACGCCTCCCAGGTAGAGGTGCTTGGCTTCGGCTCGCGTCCAATCGCAATCTGGCTGTGAATCCTCCGCCGGAAGCGCATCTTCCTGCTGCCGGATACGGACATGGCGCGTCGGAACATAAGATCTACTCGCCTTTGAAGACCACAAAACGTATATCGTCCTTGGGCGTAAAATTCGTCCGGCTCAACTCGAAAGTCGTCGGCCCCATCTTTTTGAGACCTCTTTCACACAATGACAGGATCGCATGCGGCTGTTCCTTGTCGATCGTCAGGTGGAAGTCCCGGATCGGCCCCTTCCAGTTCGAGCCGGTCGTCGGAACATAGCTCACCTCCAGAGGCGAGATCCGCGTTTGCTTCATCAGACGGCGAAGACCCGCTTTGCCGTGCGCATCGAGGCAGTAGGCCTGGTAGTCATTAAGCTGCTGTTCGTCTTCAAACACAGACACGCCGCCGACAATGGGTTTGTAGCGGTGATGGACGTTCACGGTTTCACCGGCTGGAAAGGTCTGTTGCCAGTGGAAGGTGGCTCTCAGCACCCAGGTGGGGCTGAAATCGGCAGACCGGTCATTGCGATCATCCGTTTCGACATCGAGAAGTCCCTGTGCGACGAGCTTCTGCCATGCAGCACCGGGCAATTCACGCACCTTCTCCTCCCATCCCTCACGCTGGGCGTTGAGTGGGAGGCCGAGCTCCACGAGCGTTGCGCTGACATCGGCACCGTCATCGGTGAACGCTTTCTGCTCGAGCTTCGGCTGAACCGTCTTCCCGTCGACGGTGACCCGGAAATCGACGAAATTGTCTTCGTCCGGCGCCGGCAGCGATACCATTTCGCCAAAAAAGTTCTGGTCGATGTCCGGGAGCGGAAAAGCGACCGTTGTCGTTATGTCGTCATCGCTCTCGTTGACGAACGCATAGCGCACCCGCACTTCGCTTGGCGACAGGTAAAGATCCTCGCTGGCCATCACGATGTCCTCGGAGGTCGTGAGTTCCAGGCCGCCGGCACCCAAGACAGCACTGGTGTCGTTGGCATGCACCGGAGCGGGCGTCATGAGGATCGGAGCAAGGATGGCTGCGATTGCGGAGAGGCTGGACCTTTTTCTTTTCATGTTCGACCCGTTGAACAACATTCCTGGCAATGAATTTGCGTAAAGCCCGTCCTGATAAAATGCAGCAACATATCGGATCGGCCGACGGTCATGCGCGGTAATCCAAGCGGATCACCTTTTTTGCGAGATGTGTCAGTTCGCGG
Organism: Mesorhizobium sp. WSM2240; assembly: GCF_040438645.1. Classification (NCBI taxonomy): domain Bacteria; kingdom Pseudomonadati; phylum Pseudomonadota; class Alphaproteobacteria; order Hyphomicrobiales; family Phyllobacteriaceae; genus Mesorhizobium; species Mesorhizobium sp. WSM2240. Next base: position 3,738,237 of record NZ_CP159253.1, on the reverse strand, counting down.
CCGGAACGGGGCAGCTCAGATCACCTTCCTCGCAATTCAGGTAACCTTCGAAGTCTTTGACACGGGATTGCGTCAGGCCGTCCATGCACATCGCGACGGGCATTGGCATCACGCTTCCTCCGGTCGCTCCTGCAGTCTGGAAACTACACTCCGCGTCGCGAAATTTGTCCCAATCACGCTGTGCTTGAACAAGAAGCTTCTTGGTATCCGCATCGTCCTTCAGGCGGGCTTCGATCTGCTTGTAAAGCTCGTTGAGTTTCTTGTCGGATTTTTTGAACGAAGCATGGGCACATTCGTTCATGGTGGCCTGATCCTCGGCATTGGCGCACTTGTCCTGGGCAAAGGCGAAAGCCGGCATGGCCAGAACTATGGCAGCAGTCAGTATCGCGGTTTTCATCGATTGTACTTTCCGGTTCAGTCAATCTCTTAAGTGGTAAGTGGACTAGCCCCGCCCGTATTTCACTTCAGATAACCATCGCGGCGACGGTCGGCCGAAGCAAAATCCCTCATAACCTGGTTCATGAATTCGTTGCGGCTCACGCGACCGTCACGGTTGGAATCGAGGGATGAGAGCTGCTCCGGCGTAAGCACGTCTGCGACTTCACTTTCCACCAGAACACCATCCCTGTTGCCGTCGAGTCTGGCGAAGCTGGTGGTCATGAACGTCTGGTATTCAGCCCGGCTGACACCCCCGTCATCGTTGGTGTCGATCTGGTTGAGATGACCTTCATGCATGGGCTGCGCCTGTTGCGCAAATGCCTGGCTCGATCCCACCAGGAGGGTAGCTGCGGTCGCAAGAATTGTCTTGTGCATCGGAAATCCTCCTTCTCCTAGCGACAGGCTAAACGATTGCCGAGGAATCCGCCGCCGCCGATACCGATCGCTTCGCCTATGACGCGACCGGTGCCGCCACCGATCGTGCTGCCGATCAGGCCGCCGACGATCGCGCCGCCAACCGTGCCGGCGATGCAGCCGAACTCGTGATTGCGCGCCTGCACGTCCGGATTGGAGCTGGCCTGACAACCTGTCAGCAGCAATCCAGCGGCAGCGAAACTGATGAATTTTCGTTTGATCATATTCTTCTCCTTGTCGGTTCATGCTTGGGCATGCCCCGCACGGCTTGTCGCATGTCCGAAAATCTCCGTTTCTCGACGGGGACTTAGCAGATCAAGCCGCATTCAGGAAAAGCACAGAAACGGATAAGTTTCACGGGCGGTAATGCCGCCGAAATCCAAAAAATGGTGATTCCTCGATAAATGATCATTTTTTGACAATTGTGGGAGTGAAGTGCCGAACATAGCACTAAATGCGCCCACCAAGTTGTAAGCAATTCCTAATTTACCTCTCGATAATATTAGTTTTTGGGCAATATGATGGCAGAAACAGGATATGGGTTCTTGAATTTTGACAGCGCTTGTTAAATTATCGCTCCAGGGCAACGAGGGGTTGTAATCCGCTTTGAAGGTGTCTGCTCGCTGAGAGCGCTCCTGACACAGAGGGCCCGAAGTTGTCCGGATCCCCCAGCAAGCTCTTAAGCAGCGTTCCCGATGCATGGGGCCCCAAGTTCGAGACGTCCAGCGGAGCGGTCACGCACACGCTGACAGGTCCGAATTCGATCAGGTTCAACGCGCCCTCCCATATGGTGCTGGTGATGTTGACGCCTCAACCCGGTCGGGAGGTCTCACTCAATTCAGACCGGAGATCCGAGTTCCTGGCTCCGGTTGGCGCTGTCGAGATCATTCCTTCCAATGCCGAGCTTTTTGCGCGCTGGAAGACGGCGAAAGAAAACCTGTTGCTGGCGCTCGCACCCGAACAACTCTCCAGGCTGGCGGGCCTGGAATTCGAGACGGAGGATTTTGAGTTCCGACCTCTGGCACCAGGACATGTTGACGAGAAGGCGCTTTTGCTGGCCAACCTGGTCCGGGACGAATTCCAAGGGGGCGAACCGTTAAACCATCTCTACCTGGATTCCCTGCTTACGGTTTTTTCCACCTATCTCTTACGCAACTATTCGACGCTTCAAGATCGTCCCGTGCCCCTAAGCAGGGGTGGATTGTCGCCCAAGGCCTGGCGTGACGTTCAGGATTACATCAGGGCCAATATAGGCGAGCAGTTGTCGGTAGAGCGGCTGGCATTGATCGCGAGTCTCTCGCCAAGCCATTTCCTGCGCGCCTTCAGGCAGACGGTCGGCCAATCGCCTCATCGGTATCTCCTCGGAACCCGGATCGAACTGGCCGAGCAGCTTGTCATGGCGACCGACATGCCCCTGGCGAGGATCGCCAGCCTCACTGGATTTGCCAGTCACAGTCACATGACCGCATCCATGCGCCGGCACAAATTCACGACGCCAAGCGCCCTGCGCCGTACTCGTGTCGTCCGTTGAGCGGGGAACGAAGGAAAGCAGCATCGAAATCAAGGACCAGGCATGCGTGCGAATCGCCTCAGACGCGCAAGAGCACGGCTTTAACGCCAGACTTGCGGTTCGGTTCTGAGGCTCGGCTAGAAACCACCAAAAATTACGGAGGAGGCGCCATAATGAAACTCGCACTATCCGCGACTCTGATGACTGTTTTGCTGACAGTCGCCGGTTGTACGACCGACGACTACGACGGCTGTCATGGAACAGGGTGCCTGGTGGACAATCCCGATAAAGGGAGGAGGGCCATCGATAACAGGTCGCAGTTCGACAGAAACGGCAATCCCAACTTCGATACGCGCGGGAACTATATCGGTTGCCATGGAGTGGGTTGTGACGTCGACGATCCGGATGAAGAGGACCGAACAGTCGACAACAGACCGCAATACGATCGCGAAGGCAATCCCAATTTCGATACGCAAGGGAACTACCAAGGATGTCATGGCATCGGCTGCGAGGTCAATGCGCCGGACGACGACAGTTCATCGGACGATGACAGTTCCGATTAATGGACTCTGCAGCAAAGAACGAAAGGATAGCCATTCATGTCTGAACTCAACGGTCAGATCCGCCGACGTGCCAAGATCGTCATGAGCCTCGCGGGGCTGGGAATTGCTCTGACGCCTGCCTTCGCTGCAAAGAACGACTGCGACGGCGTAAAGGTCGAAATGACGAAGGCGCGCAAGCAGGAATATGCCCCTCTCGTCGCCTCGGCGATGGACAACAAGATCAAGCCGGCTCAGGTGAAGTTCAGCGCGATCATGGAGAACGGCGACTGGAGCGCCGCCTACGTTTCCACGCCTGTAAGCGATGACGGTGTGATGTTCTTCCAGACAGTCAACGGAAAGAAGCGCTTTCGCGAAGTGTGGGGCGGCTGGGCCGATCCCTCGGAAAAGCCTGAGCTAGTGGCCTGGGCAAAGAAGCTCGGAGCACCATCCGGTCTGGCAAAGTGTTTCGCCGAGATCGTTACCGAATGAATGGATCAGCGGTATATGCAACGACGCGACGATCCGGATCATCGGCATCAACGACTAATAATTGAGGCAGGTCCGCGAGTGGACCGCTTTTCCGCCCAGAACCAAGCCCAAAATGCGGAAATGGCTGCTGCCAAGCTCGCTTTGCGGAAGAAGGAATCGTCGCCATCAGCGGGTCGACGGCCGGAAAAGAAGAGGAAGCCTGCGGCTATTTTGGTCCCACAGGCAACCAATTCGATAGGGAGGGAATGCTGCACTGCTATATTGTTGTTGCAAAACTCGGCATGTGAAATCCTGAGGCGTTCAGCCCAACTGCTTTTGGCGTCCAAACGAGCCGCGGGATCGGCAGGCATCATTGTCTGCATGTTCATGACGCAGGCCGCCTTTGCACAAATCGAGCGCGAAACGCCGCCCCGCGTTGTCAATGTCGGCGTCTATGTGAGTAGCGTTCGCCGCTTGTCATGATGGCCCAGATCATCCGCGCCATCTTGTTGGCGAGCGCGACCGCAGCGACCTTCGTGGTTGAACCAACCAAGGCCGCCTTGTTCCATGCCGCTGGGCATAGCGGATTACGGCAAGAGCGCCGGCTACAAGTAATTTGCCGTAGGTATCGATCTCCTTGCGTAGTGATACCACCAAGCCGCTCCTTTCCTCCGCTGGAGTTCTGCCGCGGAACGAGCCCGAGCAGCCAGGTTCCGGCCGGACTTGAAGGCGTCCACAGCATCAATTGCCGAGATTCATCGCGTTTCTCCAACCCGCCATTCGGCGCTGCCAATACCGTCGCAAAAGGTCGAGTAGTCTTTCCCGCCTGATCGAGTTAGGGTCGGCCCCCGCCCACGACACCCAGGCCAAGATGACTCAACGCGACTTCCATCTGCCCGGCCGCTCGCCCGTTTACGCGCGCGAAGGAATGGCCGCGACCTCCCATCCGCTCGCGAGCATCGCGGCGGTCGACGTTCTCAAGGCTGGCGGCACGGCGGCCGATGCTGCCGTTGCGGCTGTTGCGACGCTGTGCGTAGTCGAGCCGGCAATGACCGGCATCGGCGGCGACTGCTTCTGTCTCGTGGCGAAGCCGAATGCGCCGGTTTGGGGCTACAACGGTTCGGGCCGCGCGGCTTATGCCGCCACGACGGAGCGGATGCTCGCGGCGGGTCTGCCGCACAAGATTCCGGCAACATCGCCGCATGCCGTTACGGTGCCGGGCGCGATCGATGCGTGGGAGGCGATCCTCAGGGCGCACGGCCGTTTCGGTCTCGATGAGGTGCTTCAGCATGCGATCCGCCACGCCGAGGAGGGCTTCCCGATCGCACCGCGCGTTGCCGCCGACTGGGCTACGATGACCGACAAGCTCACGCCGCATGCCGGCTCGGTGAAGCACTTTCTGGTCAACGGGAAATCGCCCGAGGTCGGACATGTGATGCGCCTGCCGGCGCTCGCCTCTACTCTGAAGTCGATCGCGGCGGGCGGCGCGAGGGCATTCTACGAGGGTGCTATTGCAGCCGACATCGCCGCGACCGTTCAGGCTGCAGGCGGGCTGCTCGCGACGGAAGATCTCGCGCGCCACAAGGGCGACGTCGTTGAGCCGATCTCGACAAATTATCGCGGACTCGACGTCATCGAGTTGCCGCCGAACGGGCAGGGGCTGACCGCGCTGGTGCTGCTGAACATCCTCGAGCAGTTCGATCTGAAGAGTTTCGATCCGATGGGCGCGGAGCGGCTGCATCTCGCGCTCGAAGCCGCGCGGCTTGCGTTCGGGGTACGCGACATGCACACCGCGGATCCTGCCTACATGCGTGAATCGGTCGCGGGGCTGCTCGACAAGGGCTTTGCGAATAAGCTCGCGAAGTTGCTTGATCCCGGCACGCGCGTGCCGCTACCGAAGTCGCCCGCGCCGTCGAGTGATACGATCTACCTCACAGTCGTGGACCGCGACCGCACGGCAGTATCGCTGATCAATCGCTCTACTCGGGCTTTGGCACCGGCATCTGCACCGAAAAGACCGGCGTCATGCTGCACAATCGCGGAACGGGATTCGTGGTCGAGCCGGATCACCCGAACACCATCGCGCCGGGCAAGCGGCCGATGCACACCATCATTCCGGCGCTCGCGATGAGCCATGGGCGCTGTACGATGTCGTTCGGCGTGATGGGTGCGGACTTCCAGCCGATGGGCCACGCGCACATCGTCACCAACATGGTGGACTACGGGATGGACATTCAACAGGCGATCGACGCGCCGCGTGTATTCTATGCGGACGAGGTCACCGAGGTGGAGCGCGGCGTGCCGGAAGCCTCGGTCGCGGGACTGAAGTCGCGCGGACACAACGTCGTCCTCCGTGCCCTGCCGCATGGCGGCGGGCAAGGCATCGTCATCGACTGGGAGAAGGGTAGCTTGATCGGCGGCTCCGACCCACGCAAGGACGGCTGCGCGATCGGCTACTAGACCGCGACCTGTCGCACATCTCTGATTGCTGTTTACATGTCTGAGCGGAGTCTTATCTGCACCCTTGTCGGCTTTAGCCGGCCTGACCGGCCGCGCGCCCGGCGAGGCGTGACGGCAATTGTCCTCCAGCTAAGGAATTCAGAGATGACCCATGTCCATAGCGGCGATACCGTACGCGTTCATTACACCCTCAAATTGCCCGATGGAACGGAGTTCGAGTCGTCGGCAGGGCGAGAGCCGCTCCAGTTTCAGGTCGGGGCGGGCCAGATCATTCCCGGGCTAGATCGCAAAGTCGAAGGCATGGCTGTTGGCGAGAAGAGCACCGTAACTGTGCCCGCCGCCGAGGCCTATGGCGACCGCAGCGAAGCCGCCATTCAGACCGTGCCACGCTCGGCGCTTCCCGATGACGTCAAAATCGGTGACCGGCTCCAAGCAAGCACGCCGGACGGCAAGCAGGTTCCGCTGACGCTAGTCGAGATCGACGACCACAACGCGACGATCGACGCCAACCACCCGCTGGCCGGGCAAGATCTGGTGTTCGAACTCGAAGTCGTGGAAGTCGTCTGACGCAGACAGCGCCGGCCGCAGGTTCCGCCGCGGTCTAGGCTCCCACGGTTGCTTTTCTGCCGATCCGGAGGGATGACTTCAACGGGGTCAACTTTGCGCCGTAGTGAGCAACCCTGGGGTGCAATGGATGGTTTTTCTTCCGTAGCTTCTCCCGATCGGAACGAGAAAGAAGCGCCATGCCGTTGCGCCGGCGAAGTGCCGCGCTTCGTGCTCAAACCAGACCTTAGCCGCAATTGAGCTCAACCTACCACTGCTGCATCGGGCGACGCTCAAACAGAGGCGCCAACGGTTGATCCGGTTTGCTTTACGCGCCTATCGACTGGCGCGGTCCCCAATCGGCCATTCCGAGGCGCTCAGTTCAAACCGCCGACCAGCGCGTATTTTTTCTCGACGTATTCGTCGATCCCATGGTGCGAGCCCTCGCGCGAATTGCCGCTTTCCTTGACGCCGCCAAACGGCGCCAGTTCGGTCGAGATCGCGCCAGAATTGATGCCGACCATGCCATATTCGAGGCGTTCGGCGACGCGAAACACTCGCGCGGCGTCTCGGGTATAGAAATACGCGGCCAGGCCGAAAGCGCTGTCGTTGGCCCTGTCGATCACCTCGTCCTCGCTGTCGAAGCGGAAAACCGGCGCTAGCGGACCAAACGTTTCCTCCTGTGCCACAATCATCCGGTGGTTCGCATCGGCCACGATTGTAGGTTCGAAAAAAGTGCCGCCCAATGCATGTCGGCGCCCGCCCGTGACAATGCGGCCACCTTTCTCGACAGCGTCGGCAACATGGCGCTCGACCTTCTTCACCGCCGCTTCGTTGATCAGGGGCCCCTGATTGATGCCTGCTTCGGTTCCCGGCCCGACGTTCAGGGCCGCCACAGCGCTAGAGAACTTTTCGACGAAGGCATCATGGATGTCGGCATGGATATAGAACCGATTGGTGCAGACGCATGTCTGTCCCGTGTTACGGAACTTCGAAACCATTGCGCCTTCGACGGCCGCATCCAGATCAGCATCGGCAAAGACGATGAAAGGGGCATTGCCGCCGAGTTCGAGGGCGACCTTTTTCACCGTTCCGGCGCATTGCCGCATCAAGAGCTTCCCGACGTCGGTCGAGCCGGTGAAGCTGACCACACGTATTGCAGGATGCGAGGTCAGCACCGAGCCGATCGCCACCGCGTCGCCGGTGATGACATTGACGACGCCGGCCGGAAAGCCTGCTCGTAGAGCGAGTTCCGCCAGAGCCAGCGCGGTAAGCGGCGTCTCCGGCGCCGGTTTCACCACCACCGTGCAACCGGCGGCGAGTGCCGGCGCGATTTTACGGGTGATCATCGCCGCGGGAAAATTCCACGGCGTAATTGCTGCAACGACACCGACCGGCTGCCGCATGACCAGAATCCTGGCGTCACTGCGGTGGCTCGGGAGAACTTCACCGGCGATCCGTTTGGCCTCCTCGGCGTAAAATTCAACGTAGGCCGCAGCATAGTCGATTTCGCCAACGGCTTCGGCAAGCGGCTTGCCCTGCTCGGCGGTCAGGATACACCCCAAGTCCTTGCGATGCTCGGTCATCAGGTCGAACCAGCGCCGCAGGATTCGGCTCCGCTCCTTCGCGGTGCACGTCGCCCAGGCGGAAAAGGCACGCCTGGCCGCCTCGACCGATGCGGTTGCCTCTTCCGCCCCGAACCGAGGCACATGGGCGATCGGCGTCCCGTCGGCCGGATTTTTCACGGCATCGGACGGCGTACCGACAAACTTTCCGTCGACGAGGCACAGGTGTCGAAGCAAGGCCATGTCGGCCAGCGGCAAAGGATTCATCGGCGAAGACTTTCTGCTGGTTCGATCAGGCCGGAAACAGAAACGCGGCAGCGGGGTCGAAGAAAACCTGCCGGCCCCTCGAAGCGTTACCTCCGTGCGCATCGGCCATGTCAGATGTCGGCCTGATGTCTATCTCCTGGCCGGCAGACGTTCGCGCGACGACCCGCCGCCGCTCGCCGAAGAAGGCGGTGTCGACGAACTCGACCGCGAGTTCAGCACATCCTCGGCTCGAGGTGAGGCGAAAAGCCTCCGGCCGCACCATCAGCTTTGCCTTTTGACCCCGGCTCAGACTGTGATTGGCCTTCACTCCGGACACGACCGAACCATCCGCCAGGCGGATCGTTGCTGAGCCGTTGACGGTATCGAGGCATTCGGCCGGCAGGAAATTCGAATTGCCGATGAACCCTGCGACGAAATCGGTTGCAGGCCTTAGATAAAGGTCCTCGCCGCTGCCGATCTGCTCAATGCGCCCGTCCTTGAATAGGGCGATGCGGTCCGAAAGGTGCAGCGCTTCCTCCTGATCGTGCGTGACATAAAGGATGGTCACGCCGGTTTCGCGGTGGATGCGCCGGATCTCGGCTTGGATATCCTCCCGAAGCTTCTTGTCGAGGGCCGAAAGCGGCTCGTCCATCAAAAGGATCGGCGGGTCGTAGGCGAGCGCCCTCGCAAGCGCCACACGCTGCTGCTGACCGCCCGACAATGCGCCGGGACGCCTGTCGGCAAAACTTTCGAGCCGCACCAGCGCCAGCATCGCGTCGACTTTTCGCGTCACCTCCCTTTCCGACCGGCGGCGCACGCGCAGCGGAAAGGCGATATTCTCAGCCACCGTGAGGTGGGGAAACAGCGTGTAGCGCTGGAACACCATGCCGATATTGCGCTTGTGCGGCGGCACCGACAGAAGGGAGTTCCCCTGCAGAAGGACATCGCCCGAGCTCGGATCCTGGAAGCCTGCAATGGCGTAAAGCGTGGTCGACTTACCGGACCCGGATGGGCCGAGAAATGTCAGGAACTCCCCTTGCGGAATATCAATGGTGACGTCGTGAACGGCGACGACGGAGCCAAACGATTTTCTTATGTTGCGGATGGAGAGGAACGGCTGGGTCATTTCGAGAACCTCCGGCGTATAAGCGCCGTTGCGAGCATCAGGAGCAAGGTCAGAAGGACGAGAAGACTGGAAGCGGCGGCGATCACCGGGCTTAGATCCTGCCTCAGGCTGCCCCAGATCTTGATCGGCAAGGTTTGCAGGGTCGGGCTCGCCATGAAGATGGCGACGACAACTTCATCCCAGGAGGCGAGAAAGGCAAAGATCGCCGCCGAGAAAATTCCGATCTTGATCGACGGTAGGGTGACGCGCAGCCTCGCCTCGATCGGGCTGGCGCCACAGACGATCGCCGCGTCTTCGATGGTTTTGTCGAAGCCTTCGAGCGCCGTGGCGATCGGGATGATGGCGAAAGGCAGTGCCAACACGGTGTGAGCGATGACGAAGCCGATCGTCGTGCCGCCCAGCCCGAGCCTGAGGAAGAAGGCGTAGATGGCGACGGCGAAGACCACAACCGGCAGGACCATCGGCGTCAAAAGCAGGCCGCGCAGCGCGTCGCGCCCGCGAAACCTTCCCCTCACCAGCGCGAAGGAAGCGAACAGACCGATTACGACTGCGAGCACTGCCGCCATGGCGGCGATGCGCATGCTGGTCAGCGCTGCATCGAGCCAGGCCGGGTCTGCCAGGAGATCCTCGTACCATTTGAGAGTCCAGCCGGGCGGCGGAAACGCAAGCCATCGGGACGAACCGAAGGACAGGAGTACGATGAAGACCACCGGCAACAGCAGGAAGGCGGCAACCAGCCCGGTCCACCCGAGAAGGACCAGGCGCAGCCAGCCCATGCGATCGTAATCGAGCAGCACCTCATACACCTCCCGCCAGGCGTTTGGCGCCGACAAGGCGCAGCTGCAGCGCATAGAGCGCCATGGTGACGGCAAGCAGGATGAAGGCTGCAGCACTGCCGAGGCCCCAGTTGAGTAGCGATTGGATCATCTGGGCGATCATTTCGGCGAGCATCATGTTCGCAGTGCCGCCAAGGAGCGCAGGGGTGACGAAATACCCAAGCGACATGACGAAGATCATCAGTCCGCCGGCTGCAATGCCTGGTAGCGAGAGCGGCAGGAGAATGCGGCGAAACACGGCAAAGGGGGCGGCGCCGCAAAGGGCCGCCGCGCGCAGCGTCATCGGATCGATCGCGCGCAAGGTGCCGACTAGCGGCAGGATCATGAAGGGCAGCATGATGTAGACCATGCCGATAGTGACACCGGTCAGATTGTTGATGAGGGGCAGCGGTTCGTCGATGACGCCGAGGTCGATGAGGGTCCTGTTGATGACGCCGGTGCGCTGGAGCAGGACCATCCAGGCATAGGTGCGGGTGAGAAGATTTGTCCACATCGATAGGATGATGACGCCGAATACGATCGAGGCTAACGCGGGAGGCATGATCGCCAGCATCCAGGCGACGGGAAAGGCCAGGACGATGGTGACTGCGGTGACAATCGAAGCCACGAGAAAGGTATTGAAGAATACCCGGGCATAGGTGCCGTCGCCGAACAGAGCCGCGTAGTTCTGAAGGCCTGGCTCGGGCTCGGTCACGCTGCGCAGCAGCAATACGACGACCGGGACGACGAAAAACAACGTGACCAGAATCGTGGCCGGCCAGGCGCCGCCCAGTCCCGCCAGTGCCCGCAACACCGGAGCTCTTTGCAGCACTTTGGCCGGCATGGCGGCGGCCCCGGCATGACCTGCGGGACGCCGCGCGGCCTCCCGCAGGTCGAGGTTGAGGTTGGCCACGCTATTGCGCCTGCCAAGCATACCAGCGCTCGGCGATAGCATCGCGGTTTTCGGCCCAGTAGTTCATGTCGAGGTTGATCTGTCCGTCGACATAGGCGTCCGGCAGAGATTTGACGACTTCTGCCGGCATTTCGGCCTTGGCCGCAGTGTTGATGGGGGCATAGCCGCTCGCCTCGGCAAACGATGCCTGGCCCTTCGGGCTCGTGGCGGCGGCAAGGAACTTCATTGCCGCATCCTTGTTCTTGGCGCCCTTGGGGATGACCAGCACGTCGGCGGCGGTCATGTTCTGGTTCCACGACACGCCGACATCGGCACCCTCTTCCTGAAGCGCGAAGACGCGGCCGTTCCAGAGCTGGCCGAATGCGGCTTCGCCGGAAGCGATCAGCTGCTGCGACTGCGCGCCGCCGCTCCACCAGACGATTTCGGATTTGATCGTATCGAGCTTCTTGAAGGCGCGGTCGAGGTCGAGCGGATAGAGTTTGTCGGCAGGCACGCCGTCGGCCAGCAGTGCGATCTCGATGACGCCAGGGGCCGACCACTTGTAGAAGGTCCGCTTGCCCGGGAATTTGGCCAGATCGAACATGTCGGCCCAGCCGGCCGGTTCACCCGACACGGCGCCCTTGTTCCAGGCAAGGACGAAGGAATAATAAAAGCTGCCGACCGCATGATCTGTGGTGAAACGCGGATCGAGATCGGCTTTCGGCACCACGTTGAAGTCGATCGGTTCGAGAAGGCCGTCCTTTGCCGCCTTGATCGCAAAATCCATCTCGACATCGACGACATCCCAACTGACGCTGCCGCTGTCGACCATGGCCTTGAGCTTGCCGTAGTCGGTCGGACCGTCCTGAAGGACCTGGATTCCAGTTTCGGTCGTGAACGGCTCCGCCCAGGATTTCGTCTGCGCTTCCTGTGTGGTCCCGCCCCAACTCGTAAACACCATTTCATCCGCCTGCGCGGCGGTGGCGGCCAAGAGCCCGGCCACGATGCCAGCCAATATCAGTTTCATGTCATTCTCCTCCGGGTTTGTTTGGTTCTCTTGTTGCTTTGTTCCGCCCGTGCTCCGTGCGGGCGGTATTCCGGTTCACCGCATCACGAACGGATCGGGGATCGGCTCGTCCGATGTCCGTATCCAGACCGATTTTGACCGCGTGTAGTCGCGGATCGCGTCCAGTCCGCCCTCGCGGCCCAGTCCCGACAATCCGTAGCCGCCGAACGGAACCAGCGGCGACACGGCGCGATAGGTATTGACCCAGACGACGCCGGCACGGATGCCGCGCGCCATCCGGTGCGCCTTGGTGAGATTGGTGGTGAAGACGCCGGACGCGAGGCCGAACGGCGTGTCATTGGCGAGCGCCAGCGCTTCCGCCTCTCTGTCGAACGCGAGAACGCTCAGGACCGGGCCGAAAAGCTCTTCGCGCACGCAAGGCAGGTCGGCGTCAGCGGTCTCAATGATCGTCGGCGCATAGTAGTAGCCGCTTGCGAGACTATCTGGTCTCGCTCCACCGGTGACCAGCCGGCCGCCTCGTGCGAGGCTCTCGGCGACGATCTTTTCGATCCATTCGCGCTGCTTCAATGTTGCCAGCGGTCCCATTTCAGAGGCTGTATCCTGCGGATCGCCGATCTTGATGGCCTCGGCTTTCTGCTTCAGCCGCCGGAGAAACTCATCTTTCACCGAGTGCTCGACCAGGAGCCGCGAACCGGCGACGCAGCTCTGGCCGGTCGCGGCGAATATGCCGGCCACAACTGCATTGGCGGCGCTGTCCAGATCGGCGTCGGCAAACACCACGACCGGGCTCTTGCCACCGAGTTCCAGGGTCGTGTAGGCAAGGTTCTCCGCCGTGTTCTTCACAATGGCGCGGGCCGTGGCCGGGCCGCCTGTGAAGGCCACGCGCGAGACGAGCGGATGGCCTGTCAGGCGCCGGCCGCAATCGTGCCCGAACCCGGTCAGGATGTTGACGGTTCCGGCGGGAAATCCCGCTTCGTGAACAAGTTCGGCAAAGGCTAAAAGCGGCGCCGGCCCTTCTTCCGAAGCTTTCAGGACGACCGTGCAGCCGGCCGCGAGCGCCGGGCCCAGCTTTACGGCCGACAGAAAGAGTTGGGAATTCCAGGGGACGACCGCTGCGACCACACCGATCGGTTCGCGGCGAATGGTGACGTCCATGTCCGCCTTGTCGATTGGAACATGCACCCCTTCGTGCTTGTCGGCCAGTCCGCCATAGTAGCGGTAGTAGTCGCCGACATAGGCGATCTGCGCCCGCGTCTCACGAATGATCTTGCCGGTGTCGCGTGTTTCCAACTCGGCTAGGCGGTCGGCATTGGCAACGATGAGGTCGCCGAGACGCACGAGCAGCTTGCCGCGCGCCGTCGCCGTCGTCGCTGCCCACGGACCTGACCGCAGGCTTCGGTTAGCCGCTTCGACGGCTCGGTCGACATCCGCTTCAGTCGCCGCCGGCATTGTCGCCCATGGCGCGCCGGTCGAGGGATCGACACTGTCGAACGTCGATGACGGCTCGGCGAACTGACCATCTATGTAATTCTTGAAGGCGATACTCATCATGGTCTCGCTTGCGACCCCTGAAAGGCCGGCATCACCTTGTCGATGAAGAGCTTCAGCGACTTCTTCTTACGCTCGTGCGAAAGCCCGCTGTCGATCCAGATCGAATACTGGTCGTAGCCGAGCGTCTCGTAAGCCTTTAGCCGGGTAATCACCTCGTCAGGCTCGCCGATCACCAGGTTCTGTCTGATCTTGTCCGGCGCATATTGCGGCATGGCCGCGATCTCGTCGTCTGTAAGCGTTTCGAGGATGCCCTGGCGCACGGGCTTCTTGTTCTGGAACCACGCTCCGAACTGGCAGTAGAATTGCGACAGCTCATTTGTCAGCTGTTCGGTTTCGGCCGCATCTTCCGCCACGAAAGTGTGCATCAGAAGCATGATCTCCGGGCGCTTCATGTCCGGGTGGGCGTCGCATGCCGCGTTGAAGCGCTCCATCAGGCCGGCGACTTCGGCGTCACCTGAGGCAAGCGGCGTCACCTGGACATTGCAGCCGCTGGAAACGGCAAAGGCGTGCGAATTGGGGTCGCGCGCGGCGACCCAGATCGGCGGATGAGGCTCCTGAACCGGCTTCGGCGATGAGGTGGTTGGAGGAAACGACCAGAATTCTCCGGACAGCTCGAAATCGCCCTGCCACAAGCCTTTGATCGCCGGGATCATCTGGCGCATGCGCTGACCCGCGCCCCAGGCATCGAGCCCCGGAAAAAGCCGCTGATATTCGTAGCTGTAAGCGCCGCGTGCAATGCCGATGTCGAGCCGGCCGTCCGTGATTACGTCGGTCATCGCCGCTTCGCCGGCGAGTTTGATCGGATGCCAGAACGGCGCGACGATCGTTCCAGTGCCGAGACGAATGCGCGTGGTCTTGGCGCCAAGATTGGCGATGTTGATGAACGGGTTCGGCGATATGGTGAACTCCATGCCGTGATGTTCGCCGATCCAGGCCGTTTCGAAACCGGCCTCTTCCGCCATCAAGACGAGTTCCTCCAGTTCCCTGAGCAACTCGACATGCGGCTTTGCCGTATTCGAGCGTTCCATATGAACGAAAAGTGAGAACTTCATTCTTTCACCTGACACCGGAAGAGGAGGCCGCAGCCGACCTCGGGCTGGCGAGCGGCTGCACTTCGCCTTCGAGATCGCTGCCGACATAGACGCCGAAAGCATCCTCGGTGCGTTCCCGAGCATAGCGGGCAAGCATCGAGCGCACCGCCGGGTCTGCGATGTTCAGCTCGGCAATTTTCTCGATTTCGACAAGGCGGGCTTGCTGGTCGCTCAAAGAGAGCTCATCGAGTGTGCCGCGATAATAAACATGGGTGCGAGAAGGCTGCGCGGTGTCGTCCCAGACCGCGAACAGGAAACCCAGATGAGCCTCGATACCCTTGGCGGCAAAAAAACCCTTGAGGCTTCCGGCGTCGCTTGCCGTGCCCAGCCCGTTGCCGACAGGGAGTTCGTAATGGCCATCGGCCGTTTCGAAGAACAGCACGCGGCCTTCGCCCTCTAGAATGGCGCCGACCTCCATGTTGGGCAGCGCCGTGGCGAGCGCCTCCTGGCTGAGGCCGAGATTGACATAGGCTCCGCGGCAGTAGCCGAGCGGCCGCGATCCGTTGTGGGAGAACTCGCGGACGCGACCGACGAGGATCGAATGGTCGCCTGCGTCGATCATCTGGTCGAGGTCGCAATCGAAGGCGGCGACCGAACCATCGATCACTGGACTGCCCGTCGCGCTCGAGCGCCATTCGACCGCAGCGAACTTGTCGGCGGCCTTCGACGCGAACACGCCGGACGCGGCTTTCTGGCCCTCGCTCAGAACATTGATGGCAAAGTTCTTGGACCTCGCAAACACCGGATGCCCGTGCGCCTTCTTGGCTATGCATACGAGTACGAGCGGCGGATCGAGCGACACCGACGTGAACGAGTTGGCCGTGAAACCCCTGGGCTCACCGTCGGGTCCGATCGTGGTGACGATGGTGACGCCGGTCAGGAAGGACCCGAGCGCCCGTCTGAACTCGGCCGGGTCAAAGGCGGAATCCATATTCGCTTCCTCCGATGCTTTCGCCCCATCGCCGCCTTCGAGAAAATCCGCTATATGCCGCGTCACTTTTTCGGGTGAAACAAGCGCCATCATGTGCCTCTCGCCGGCGAGCACGATGCAGCGGCCAAGCGGCGCCAAACGCGCCATGGCCGCCGACATTGCCGGCGATGAGTTCGCGTCCTCGGATCCGGTCATGAATAGAGCCGGCACCGTCAGTTCCGGCAAGCGGTCGACATGTTCCGCGTCGGCATGGGCGAAAAGCCTGTAGGTACGAGAGTAGCCCTCGGGATTGACACGCTCCAGCGCCTTGCGGGCGCTCATCGCCGCATCGGCCAACTCAGGCGGCACGGGATCGCCGAACCAGCGCGCAATAGTCGCCGCGATACCGGAAGGGTCGCTATGGCTGGTCAGGCCAGCAGCGCGCTCGCGCACCGCCTGGGCGAGCAAAGGTGGCCGTCGGAACACGGCATTGAGGGAGACGATCCGCCGGACGCGTTCCGGCGCGCTCAGCGCCACCTCCTGGGCAACCAGCGCGCCCATCGAATGTCCGACAATCGACACCTTAGCCAGGCCGAGATGATCGATGAGGCTGATGGCTTGGTCAGCATAGTCGGCTAGAACGGCATCTTCGGGCGGCAACCTCGATTCGCCGTGGCCGAGCATGTCGATGGCGATAACGTCGTAGCGGCTTTTCAAAAGCTTGATCTGGGGCTGCCAGATCGTTGCGTTCATGCCGACCCCATGGATCAGCAGCAGAGGTTCGCCAGAACCGGCGCGGATATAGCCGGTAGCGTCGGGCGCCTTGCCGCGAATGGGGGCCGGCATGACAAATCGCTCAGCCATGGAGGTTGCCGACCTCCTTTAGGTCCTGATAGCGGTCGCCGATACGGTGATGCGGCCGGCCGCCGATCGACGCGCCAAGCGCGACGACGAGTTCGTCGGGGCCCGGCGCATCGCCGATCTGGAAATGCACTGTCAGGTAATGGGAGCGACGGCCCTCATCATTCTTGTCCATCAACGGGATCATGATCGGGGTGTTCGGTCCGCCACGCAGATTGGTGAAGGCCAGATAGGTCTTGGCGCCGACCGCGCGGCGGTAGTGATTGCCGAAATGCAGCGTGTGGATCAGCGCCGAAGCATGCTCGATCTCCCCGGCGGTGCCGCAAATCGCGGCCTTGCCGTAACCTTCGATCGCATCGCCTGAACCGGCGACAGCGAGAATTTCACTGGTCAGCATTTCGCCCAGCACGGGGGCGTAGGCCCGAATCTCCGGCGATAGATCTTCGGTGAAGCCGCGCCCGGCCCATGGATTATCGAGCACCGCCGCAACGCCGATCAGGCGCAGTGGCCGCGGCGCTGCCTTGCCACCCTCGATCAGTGTGTTCTCGACATAGGTGACAATCTTTCGAACGGCGGGCGTCATGGACTTCCTTCAGCCGGCTTTGCGGCGGCTTTGCTTGCATCTGTATGATGGTATACCATATTACAGTCGGACCATGCGCCTTGTCAATCGACTGTCGAATCTGTTTTCTTGGCGCCCACAGAAAGGTTCCCGCATCAATGGACGAAACGCTTCGGATCGACCGCTCAACCAAAACCCTGCGGGCGCTGGCACTGGAGCGCATGCGCGAGGCAATCATGGACTTTCGATTCCAACCTGGCGAACGGCTGATTGAACGGCCGCTTTGCGACCAGCTTGGGGTTAGCCGATCGGTGGTGCGCGAGGTTCTGCGCCAGTTGGAAACCGAGGGCCTCGTCGAGATGATACCGGGACACGGGCCTGCCGTGGCGCGACCGGATCTGGACCGCACCGACGAGATTTACGAATTGCGCGCGCTTCTCGAGGGGATCGCAGCCCGCGCCTGCGCCCAGTCCGCGACAGACAGCCAGATCGCCAGTCTCGACCGCGCCTTGGAAGGACTACTCAAGGCGTGGGCGTCGCGCGAGGCGGTCAAGGTGATGCGAGCGACGACGAAATTTTACGAAGAGCTTTTCGAGGTGGCTGGCAAGCAAATTGCTTGGGAAATTGTGCAAGGGCTGAATGTCCGCATCAATCAACTGCGGTCGATGACCATCGCTTCGACGAACCGCCGCGAGCCGGCGATCAACGAGATGACCGCCATCATGAATGCGATCAGGTCTCGTAATCCTGATGAGGCCGAGGCGGCAGCGCGGCATCATGTCGAGCAGGCTTGGCGCATCGCACAACAGTTGCTGCGCGAGAGTTGAGGCCAGATGGCCAACTGTGATGGTCCATTTTGGTTTAGCGAGCGGATTCGAGCTAAGGGGAAATTCCCCGGTTCGCCTGTGATCTCCTGCGCCTGGACTGCGCCCAGAGCGTTCTTCGCTCGCCTGGCAGCCGCAGATGCCGTGCAGGAGATGGCCTATTGCGTGTCATACGTGCGTCTTTGAAGCTTCGTCGATAATCCATGATCGGAAAGCAACGATGCGGAGGTCGTTGGCCATGTTTTCGGGATAGACAAGGAAGTAGGCGAACTCCGGAGCCACCTTGATTCCCAATTGGAACGGGCGCACCAGCCTGCCTTCCGAAAGATCGTTGGCGACCATAGCAAAATCGGCAAGTGCGACCGCATCTCCGTCGATCGCGGCCTGCAGGACATCTGTCGACGTGCCGAAGACGATTGTGCGGCTATCGTCGAAATCGTCGATGCCGGCCGCCGCCATCCACATTCGCCAGTTGGGCCACGTCACACCCCGGCGAGACCATTCGATGTGGGCGAGTGTGTGTTTGAAGAGGTCGCGCGGCTCTTTCAGCGGCGGCCCGGATTTCAGCAGGCGGGGACTGCAGACGGGGATTATGACGTTGTCAAACAGGCGGTCGGCGCAAAGTCTTGGATATTTTCCGGTACCGAAACGGATGGCGATATCGACGTCATCGAGTTCCAGATCCCGCACTTCATAAGAAATATCGAATCTCAACTCGATATTGGGACAGGCTTTCCTGAACCCGTCCACACGCCGCATCAGCCATTTTGCTGCAAATTGCGCGTCGGCCGTGACCTTCAACAGTGAAGAACCGCGCGCCATTTTCTGGGCGCGCGACACCGCGCGTGTCAGTCCCGTGAGCGCCTCGATCGTTGCCACGTGCAAGACCTCGCCGGCCTCCGTCAGTCGCATGGTGCGGCTGGTCCGGTGGAACAGCTCGAAGCCAACCTGATCCTCAAATTCCTTGATCTGATGGCTGATTGCCGCCGGCGTCAGATGCAGCTCATTGGCTGCGCGCGTAAAACTCAGGTGCCGCCCTGCCGCTTCGAACGCCTGCAGGGGCCGCGTGCCAGGAATATGGGGCATCGGTCATCTTCAAATAAACCTATCTGATTCTGTGAAAACTACTCGCTTCTTGCCCAATTTTCAATGGCGTATAATCGATCTCACATTCGAACTTCAAAT
The DNA here is from genome assembly GCF_040438645.1 of Mesorhizobium sp. WSM2240. Taxonomy (NCBI): domain Bacteria; kingdom Pseudomonadati; phylum Pseudomonadota; class Alphaproteobacteria; order Hyphomicrobiales; family Phyllobacteriaceae; genus Mesorhizobium; species Mesorhizobium sp. WSM2240. Next base: position 3,719,207 of record NZ_CP159253.1, on the reverse strand, counting down.
TGCATTGAAAGGTGAGGATCATGGCCTCTTGCGCCGAATTCGACCAAATCCGCGCTCCGACAAGGCCGGCGGCATCGTTTTTCACCAGGCTCGTGGACTTTTTCCATATCCGCGAGCGCCGGCGCCTGGCTCTCAAGGATCTGCAGCGCCTCGACGATCGTGAATTGCGCGATATCGGCATCAAACGCCACGACATCACAGCGATCGTCGACCGCGAAATCAGCAGGTTGCGCCTGGATGAATTCCGCTCGCGCCTGTGAGCGGCAGTTGCCTTAGGGCATCGCTGTGAAAGCTTCGGCAAGAATCAAAAGCCAATTAGACAGTTTGGAGCAGGGCGACCTCGACTTGGCCGTTCTCAATCCGCTGGATGGATTGGGAGCGGCGTTTCGTGTACATGATCTCTACAGCGAGCGCTACGTCGTGGTGTTTCCTCCGGATCACCGGCTTGCTGGACTCAATGCGATCCGGCTGGATCAACTCTCTGAACAACCCTACGTTGATCGTCTGTCCTGCGAAATGCGGGACATGGTGATAAGTGTCTGCCGAGAAAAGAACATCAGCCTTTATGCTCGCTTTCGCTCCGAGCGCGAGGATTGGGTGCAGTCAATGGTTCTGGCGCGGATCGGCTTCGCCTTCATGCCTGAGTACTCCGTGACATCGCCTGAACTTCTGCAGCGTCCGCTAATCGAACCCGCGGTGGCGCGCACTGTGTCCCTGGCCAGCGTTCCGGGCCGGTCCTACAGTCCGGCGACGGCGGCTATGGTCCGGGCCGCGCAGAGCTTCGATTGGCCGGGGTGAAGTTTTATTTCTTGCCGCTTCTTTCTCCTGATTGCTACAGCCAAGGCTGAGCTTCGCATTCCCCGAATCGGAACTCATGACTCGATAAGCCCCTCGTGCTCCCAATTCGCCACCCGGAAGCCGACCTTGGCGTGACGTGGTGTCAAACCGCTGGGTAGGCCCAAGCAAGCCACTATATGGATGCGGAGCCGGCTCACCGCTTCGCACGCGCGAATTTTCGATACCAGCCCGAGCCGGCGATGGTGTTGCGATAAACGCGTTCCCGCTCGCTTGCCTCTTCCATTGTCTCGGCGCGCACCTCGAATTGGATCGCGGCGTCGGCGCGGCGAAACGGGAAGATCTGCACCAGCGGCGTGCCCTTTTCGATGATGTGCACGCCATCGGGGCCGATCGGGAAGAAGGGGAAGTGGATGTGCGCGGCATAGGTGTCGGTGTCCACTATGCCGGCGACTGCCTCGAAAACGCCATTCGGCCGGTTGAGCGGAGGCACGAACAGGCAGCTCCATCCCGGCGGCGTCCGGATCGCCCAGTAATTGTGGAATTTGCACGGCGGCCGCGGCGTGCTGGGATGGCCTGTGATCTGGTGCGGGCTGTGATTGCTGACCATCGTACGGTCGAACTCCCAGCCGAAATCAACGGTTTCCCCACCTTCCTTGATCTCCAGCCGCACCTCCGCGGCTAACGGCAAGATCCAGCCGGTGGACAGCGCGTCCAGAAATGGCATGCAGCGCTTGATTGTGATGCCGTTGTCGCGCGCGCCGACATGCTCCAGATCGATCGGCGCGATCTTGCGGAACCAGTCGGGCAGGGCGGCCTTGGCGGGCCGCGGTTCGGCGATAACGCCCACATCCGACGGTTGGCAGAGGAAAGCGATTTTCGGCGAAATTTTGCTGAAGCGGGCGAGCATTTGTCACCTCGGTTGGGCGGGTGGGCGGCCGCCGATGAATGGTAAGACCGTGACAATGCAGACGGCAAATGTGGGAGTCGCGTCGTCACCGGGAGACGGGGACCGGCTGGCCGGTCCCCAAACGCCGTCAGCGTTGGAACAGCAAATTAATCAGGTTCCGGCCCGACCGGTTTGATCTGGAACCGCGGTTTGAGCGGCCGTCATCCGACTGGTTCGAACTAGAATTGGACGAGCTGTTGGAATTCGAGTTCGACGAGCTGTTGGAGCTCGAATTTGACGAGCTGTTGGAGCTCGAATTTGACGAGCTGTTGGAGCTCGAGTTCGACGAACTGTTCGAGCTGGAATTCGACGAACTGTTGGAACTCGAATTCGACGACCCGTTCGAACTGGAATTCGACGAGCTGTTGCCGGCGAACTGCAGCAACTTTTCCCCCTGAGCCTCAACCGTTCCAGGCAGCGTCTTCGGCGCCACCTGCTTCGCGCCGAGGATGCTCCTGATGCCGCCGGTCTCGACCATATGCGGCTTGACGGCCGCTTGCGCGCCTCCTGATACCGCTGTTCCGGTCGCGGCGGCGATTGCAAAGGCAATCATGCGGCCGATTTTATGAGTGGGTTTCATGATGCTTTCTCCGTTGATCGTCACGCGCTGCAGTCGCTCCTGTGCGACCACTGTGAAATAACGTAGAAATGTGGAAATAATCCCGAAATAAAACGCTTCTATCCAACTTTTAACCTGACTGTCACCACGCTCTTACTTTCAATATGATCTTTTTAGCCGGGAAAATTTCTAAGACAGTTGAACGAGGCCGCCACATACCGGATGCAGTTCTCGGCGTTCAAAATTCGGCCTCAAGCAGATATGACGTAGCCGAAGCCGCGCACGGTCTTGATAAGCGGGTGTTCCTCAGCGCCGTCGATCTTGCGGCGGAGATAGCGTATGTAGACATCGACCACCTTTGTTTCGGGGTCAAAGCTCAGATCCCAGACATTGTTCAGCAGCCGTGTGCGGCTGATGACGGCTCCGGGATGCAGCATCATATAATTTAGAAGCCTGAATTCCTTGGCCGTCAGACTGATCTCGCGCTCGCCGCGCCTAACCTTTTTGGCGACCGGGTCGAGAGTGAGGTCGCCGACCTTCAGCAGCGGATCCGATGTCGCGCCGGGGCCGCGTCGAAGCAAGGCTTCGATTCGAGCGATCAGTTCGTCGAAAGCGAAGGGTTTGGTCAGATAGTCGTCGGCGCCTCCCTTCAGCCCCTCGACCTTGTCCTGCAGGCTGTCCCTCGCCGTGAGCATCAGGACGAGATTCTTGTGCCGCTCGCGCTGCAGCATCCGGCACACTTCGAGACCATCAATTCCGGGAAGCAGACGGTCGAGAACGATCAGCGAATAGGACGCCTCCCGAACCATCGCCAATGCATCCTCGCCATTGCTTGCAAGATCGACCAGGTAACCTTCCGCTTCGAGCCCTCGCTTGATAAAGCCCACGATGCGGTCGTCATCCTCTACCAGCAGAATTCTTGACATTGACACCACCTTTATCCGGGATCCTGTCGCTGGCAGGCGCTTCCCTCTGCTTTTATTCGGCGCTGGTTTTCACACGAGTTTTTCTCGAAGCAATCGCGCCGGCGCCGGCCTTGTCATCCGGAGCTTGGCTTGCGTCGGCGCATGGAATGCGAACCACGACTTCCGTAAAGGACCCGACCTCGCTGGTGAGCGTGATCTCGCCCTGATGCTTCTCGATAAGCCATTTCGCAATCGCGAGGCCGAGACCGCTGCCGGGCTGGCGTGACGTCTTTGGGCTTCGGCCGCGGTAAAATCGCTCGAACACCTTTGGTATTTCCTCGGCCGGAATGCCCAGCCCCTTGTCGCGTATGGTAATCTTGGCATGCCCATCCGAAACGGTCATGCTCAAGTTCACCGGGCGGCCGCGCGGTGAGTATTTTATGGCATTGTCCAGAAGTATGACGAGCGCCTGCTTGAGCTGCTGCGCGTCGGCGGTGACCCAGACCGGATCGGTCCTATAGTCCGCCTTGATCGCAATGGCGTTGGCGCGCGCAAGGATTTCGCCGTCGTGGACCGCATCGGCGACGATGGTCACGAGGTCCGTTCGGCGCGGTTCGAAACGGATCGTATCGGTTTCCGAGCGGGACAGGAAAACCAGATCGTCGACGAGCCGGCTCATCTCCAGGCTTTGTGTGACGATCCGTTCGAGCGCATCGCGGTAAACCGCTTCGGGCTTCGAGCCGTGGCGCAGCGGAATCTCAGCCTCGCCGCGAAGAGCGGTCAGCGGGGTGCGCAGTTCATGACTGATGTCGGCAAGGAACTGCACCCGCAACCGGTCGAGGTCGGTCAGCCGCTGGTTCGCCGCGGCGAGTTCGGCCGTACGGGCGGTGACTTGCCGCTCGAGATCCGCGCGCGCTTCGAGCAGCCGTTCGCGTTGATCCTCCTGATTGGCCGCCATTGCGTTGAAGCGTCGCGCAAGCACGCCGAGTTCATCGCTGCTGTCGTAGCCGATCCGGTGGTCGAGTTCACCCCGCCCGATCGCCTCGGCGCCTTGGGTCAGAAGGCCGATCGGGCGCATCAGTGATCGGACGAGAAGGAAAGCGGCGACAAAGCAGAGGACCACCGCGGCCAGCGCAAGGCCCGCCGTGATCCAGGTCAGGCGCTGCCACAATGCTTCTGCCTGTAGTTCCGCCCGCGCGACCTCTTCCGCTTCATCGCGCCTGGCGGCCTCCAATATGTTTTCGAACTCGGCGTCGAAACGGTTTTCGATATCACGGCGAAAGACGTTGATCGCATCTTCCTGCCGCCCCTGATTGCGTAGATCGATTGCCCTGGCGGTTGCTTTGCTGATTTCTCCGTAGAGGGCGCGCATGCGCGTGATGCGGAAGATTTCGTCGCCGCCGTCCTCCTGTTCGCTGGTGCCTACCAGGAACTCGGCCTCGCCCCTGGTCAGCTTCTCCAGCGCATCAAATCCTGCCTCGAGCTCGGCACGGGCGCTGTCGTAGTCGGGGCGCTCCGGTTCGCCAATCAACAGGAATTCGGCGATCTGCTCGGAATATCGATTGGCGTTCACCGTAAGCGCCGTGACGGCTCCCAACTGGTGGTTGGCCCACTGAACGCGCTCCATGTAATAGGTCGTCGAGCGGATGGTGATGAACACGATGGCGGCCATCATCAAGACCGACGCCACGACGATGAGCTGAAAAAGAAGAATGCGAGACCTGATGCCCATCTGCGTCCATCGGCGTTGAGAACCCAAGGATCGGGCTCACGAAATGCATTATGCGCACGTGGCCGGGGTAGTAGCCGTCGTGCAATCGGCGGCCGGTTCGTCCGGTCTCGACGACTATGGCACGAAGGGTGCACAGTATTCAGGTTAGAAATTGGAAAGAATTGCGCAGCCGATTGCTGCGGCTTCACGGCGTCGCCTTGACCCTGAACAGGACGAAGGTCGTCGGTTCGGCGTCCTTCCTTGTCTTGTCGGTGACGATCAGAAACAAATCATCCGCCAGGCGGGCCATTCCTTCGAAATTGTCGACCAGCATCGCATCGGGCTCGGCTGAAAGCTCGGCAAGCTGGCACTCCCGTTTTGCGGAGCACTTGGCGAAGTCGAGATAGCGCAGCCGCGCCGTCGGTGCGCCGCCTTTTTCCTCGCGGGTCCGCTCCAGGACAAGTAGATTGCCGTCCGGCAACTTCTGGATGGCTTTCAGTCTGCTGTCGGGCTGGGAGGCTGCGAAAGACCAGGTCGTTCCGCTTGCCGCATAGAGCGTGTGACGGCCTTCCGGCTGACCTTTTAGGGGCCGTTCCGGCGCTGTCAGTATCCCGTGACCCTCAATGAACGCGACCGCTTCGAGACGGCTATTCTTCTTGCCGTATTGCGTCTCGTCCGCGAGCGGGGCGGGCAGGGCGGCATTGGCGATCCACTCGCCGCGTGGCGTAAAGCGGGCGATTGAAGGCCCGTCTTCAAACGCGATCAGAAGTTCGCTGTCGGACCGCTGGCCATTGTCGTCGTTGATGGTCGTAAGTCCCTCGGCGTTGGTGACGGGCTTGCCGGAGGTCTCGCTCGCCTCCGTTGTGAGAGGAGTGGAGAAGACGGATTCAATCCCCTCAATGCGCGATCCTTCCAGCCGAACGCGAAAGTGATGAAGGACGCCGCCGTCGGAAACGGCGTAGAGAAGTTGCTCATCCTCGTCCCAGGACAGGCCTGAAAGTTCCTCGATCCTGACGCCGTCAGCGCCCTCGACAGGAATATCCACGCTGTCCAGCGTTTCCAGACTCGGCTGGGCCGAACTGGCCAGCGACGTCGAAACCAGCAGCACCCCAGCCAGCGTGAGACCGCCGAACAGGCGGCTAAATCCTTTTCGTTTGGTCATAAGATCATCATTCCTTTGCGATCTGTCATGCGGCTACCCCAATTTGTCGCCCGGGGTTTTCAGGCATTTGCGGCGCAGGCACGCTCCCGAGCTTGCGGAGAGCCGGAAGGAACTTGTTGTGCCTCGTGCCTTGATTGAGGATGGCGATGCCGGTGCAATATTTCGAGCAGTGCTTGGTAGGATGCTGGTGCATGGCGCGCAGAATGCGGTCGGCTATTCCGTTCCCATTTGCGGACTTTGCTTCAAGGATGAAGTGGTCGTCGTCGATCGCATGCGACGAGCCGGGAGCGAAAAACCGCATTCCGCTGTCGATCGTCATACGCTCGCCGCCTTGCTTCGCCACGAGCGTCATGCGGACATAGCGCATGTCGAGGACCCGCGAGAGCGCGTACGGGAACTCTTGGCGGTACTGGTCGAAATAGACGTCGTGAACGTAGGCGAGCGCGGTCTCGTCGAGAACGCCGAACTTGCCGGCTTTGTAGGGCAGGCGCTTCTTGATCGTGGCGCCGCGCTTGTCCTTGAGCTTCACCTCGACGAAGCAAAGCCCTGCATCGACATATTTCCGGATCCGGACTTTAGCGCGCTGCCGCCTTCCCTGATGGTGATCGAAATAGCTTCGCCGGTCCGCACCGTCGAAATAGCAGGTTTCATAGGTGAAGGACCGGCGGCCCTCGATCTCCAGAATATCGAAATGTCTTGCCAGTTCCGCCGACGCGCGATGCAGTACGCCCGCGCCGACGACATATTTGTTGTCCAACCGCTCCAGCATCTCTGCCTTGGAGTTGAGGCTAGCGAGGCTGATTGGATGGAAAATCCGCTCCAGCCGCGCGTCAGTGTTTGCGATAGAAGACATTGAGCCTCGCCATTTCTGTGATGTAGTCGAGTTGGAGAACCTGATAGGACAGCACCGTGACCCCGAGCCGCTCCGAGAGTTCGGCGCGCATGGATTCGGGGTCTGACAGCAGCGTCAGGTGGATTTTGTCGAGCGTGACCTTGGCCCCGCTGACGGATTGCAGCATCTTCGGATGATCGACCACGTAGGCGCCGACGAGCACGAACAGGACGATCATCGTCGCGAAGGGCAGCGTCGTTCCCTGCACCGATGAAATGACCGCGATGGCGACGCTGCCGAAGAAGTAGGTCATCTCGGTCTTGCTGAGCGGCTCCGAGCGCAGAGTGAAAAGCGCCAGGATGGCGAACAGGCCGAAGCCCGCGGCAACGCTGAAATTCACCGAAGACAGGACGGTGAGCACCGCGAAAACGAAAATGTTGAACAGCGCGGCCGCCGTCACCAACTCCTTGTCTCGGTAGCGCCGGTAGTACATGCCGAAGGTAAGGAGCATCATTCCAACGAGGTTCAGCAGGAACCTGATCGCCTGGGCCGCGAGCGGATCCTGAAGGGCTTGCGTGAAAGAGAGGATCATCGCGTCCTCTCCATCGGCGCGCCTGGTGATGCTGCCGGGGTAAGTAAAACGGGGTACATTTCAGCTCCTGCTTCTCGTGGCGCCATAGGTGGCGCTGAATGGAAAACGGAACGGTCCCGTCTCCATTCCAGTCGGAAAGTCAGAAATTGTGGATACGGCTGGCGTCGCTTGAGCCTTGAAGATCAACGACTTGCTCGAACACATTTCCGAAACGTGACAGTCTGATGACAGCTATATGAAGCTAGCCGGCTAAAGCTTCGTGGGAGTCTGGCTAGATTTCGGATAGCCGCTGATTAGATTCTGGATAGCGTTAGGTTAGAGCTTGGTGAGAACGGTCAGTCGGACTAGCTGGCTGGCTATCCTCCTTGGGACGATTGGAGGCTCAGAATCGGGACCAATTTGCGCGGCGGTAAAGTCGCTGCGTCAAATGCTTCGCCGGGAGGAGAGTTGACCAGAAGCGGACAGTTAAGACAGGCGCGATCAACTTCTCATGTCCTGGCCCGACGGCCCAGGTGGCCAGCGGCCTTAAGAATGCGTCGCCGCCTCGCGAGGCCGCTTGTTTAGAGCCTTAACTGCCCCTGTTGTTGTTGTCATCATCATCGTCTGCGTTGCCGCATCAAGGTTGACCGCGAAGCTCAGCCGCCAATCTTCCTCCGTCAGCGAAAGAAGGTCACGCCGGTTGACGCCGGCATTGTTTGCCAGCACGCCTTCTACTACCTCCCGGCAGGCATCGCGTCGGCCGCATAGCCGCGCTGACTGGCCCGGCTCGCCATGTTGATGATCGCGCCGCCGCCATGCGCCCGCGGCGGTAGCCGCGGTGACGTAACCGGCCCTTGAAGATGATCGGAGGCGTGGGAACGCGATCGGACTCCGCGTGATCGTGCAGCGCGCGGTTCGTCCGGCCGCAACATAGAGCGCGAGGGCGGGCGGCAATTGAAATCCGCCGAGCGCGGTCCAGCAGGTGCATGGGACGGACGTGGCGTCGGCAGGCCGTTCGATCGGGGTCAACTTCACCCCGACCGCTCCGCAGACGAGGACCGGAGTCGGACCGGCTCAGCTACGAGTGCTGAGAACAAGACTTCGGATGCCGGGCTGCAGCTTGCGCGGGCGGCCCTGAAATCCGCGCGCACGGTGGCGCCGGAGGCGCGTTTTGCGTCCTATCGCTTCGAGGTTGAAGACCGCCAGCGCATCGTTGAGATTTCCGGTGTCGATCGGGACACAAGCCGGCGCGTCGAGGTCGATGTCTATCCCGACGGACAGGTGGAGTCTGTCGCGCATGAGGTGCCGCTCAGTTCGGTTCCCAGCGAAGTCCGGGTGCTGGTGGAGGGCGGCATTCCAGGTTTCCGCCCCGTCAGAGCGCTTCGCTCGATTGGTTTCGGCTTTGAGGTCCAATATGAGATCGACGGCTATGCAGCCGGCAACAAGCCCGTGTCGGTCGAAGTGCAGCCAAACGCAGTCGAGATGAAGGTCAGCGTCTGGAACAGCTGATGCGAAGTGCCTGGCGGGCTCAAACCGCCCGTCAGGCACTAACCCAAAATGAGATTGTCCCCTTGGCCATGAGAGCTACTGCGCAGGCGGGCACAGTCACTCTGTTATATCTCCGATAAGAACCGGTGTCTGAAATTGGTTCGTCGGATGGGCTCCTGGCGATCGAGGTGGGGAATGCTGGTTGTGACCTGCGCCGATCGTCTTCGTCATTCGGTCCTGCCGCGCTATTTTCCCGGCGTAGCAAACTGACGGGGCAACGGAGATGCGCATGACGATGAGCCGAAGAACATTCGTTCAGGCCGCCGCCGGGTTTGCATCTGCATCGATCTTGCCACCGAGCGCGATGGGTCAGGCCACCGCACCCCTGGCGCGTTCCATCCCGTCCTCGGGTGAACAGATCCCTTCGATTGGGCTCGGCACGTGGATTACCTTCAATGTTGGCGATGACCCGATGCTCAGGGCCGAATGCGCGGACGTCATGGGCGCATTCTTCCAGGCGGGCGGGCGGGTGATCGACTCCTCGCCCATGTACGGCTCGTCCCAGCCCGTCATCGGCTATGGCCTCGAACGGCTCGGCCGGCCCCGGACATTGTTCTCGGCTGAGAAAGTCTGGACCTCGTCCGCCGCGGACGGGCCCGCGCAGATCGAACGATCGCGCCGCTTCTGGGGCGTCAGGCAGTTCGACCTCATCCAGGTCCACAATCTCGTCGCCTGGGAAGCGCATCTGCAGACCCTGTTCGAGATGAAGGCGTCCGGGCAGGTACGCTATGTCGGCATCACCACTTCGGAGGGCCGCCGGCACGATCTTTTCGAGCAGATAATGCGCACCCAGCCGCTCGACTTCGTGCAACTCACCTACAACATCGTCGACCGCGAGGCGGAGGAGCGGCTCCTGCCTCTCGCGGCAGAGCGCGGGACTGGCGTCATCGTCAATCGGCCTTTTCAGCAAGGCGCACTGACACGACGGCTGGAGCGCGAAAAGCTGCCCGAATGGGCGCACGAAATCGGCGCCGCGAGTTGGGCGCAGCTTATCCTGAAGTTCATCCTCTCGCATCCGGCCGTAACCGTTGCTATCCCCGCTACCACCCGCGTCGATCATGTCCGCGAGAACGTGGCGACCGCATCCGGTATTTTCCCCGACGCCGACATGCGCGAGCGAATGGCGGCCTATGTCCGCGATCTCTGATGTCGGAGTGGTGGACCTATCGGCCCGAAGATTTTCTGCTCTTCTCGCCGCGCGTCTACTGGCGCATGTTCGAACTGCAGAATGAGACGCTGTGGCCGCTGCATCTCGTCACCGTCGCCGCCGGGCTGGTGATCATCCTCGTTCTGCTTCGGCGGCCGAAGCATGGTGGCGGATTGATCGGATTTTTTCTTGCCACGCTCTGGGTCTTCGTCGGCTGGTCCTTCCTGTGGAACCGCTACGCTGCCATCAACTGGGCGATCACCTACGTCATCCCGATCTTTGCCCTGCAGGCTCTCATGCTGGCGATCGCCTCCATCACACGCGGCGGGCTGACCTTCGACCGGCGGGGCGTCGCCGGCTGGGCCGGGCTGCTGCTCGCGACCTGCGGCCTTGTGCTTTATCCGCTTCTCCCACCTCTCACTGAACGACCGTTGCCGAGCGCGGAAGTCTTCGGCATTGCGCCTGATCCCACGGCGATCGTGACGTTGGGATTACTGCTCGCGGCTCGTGGCAGATTGCTTCCGACCCTCCTTCCCATCCCGTTGCTCTGGTGTGTGCTCAGCAGCCTCACGCTCTGGGCTATGGATGACCAACAGGCCTGGTTGCCGCTTCTTGTGGTGGCGATTGTGCTCGTGGCGCTTGGGCTGCAATCCGTGATCCGACACTACGGGCGCGGCGCGTAGCCATACGGGACAAAGCTGCAGAATCTCCGGCCGCCACTATGCAGGGTTTCGCAACCACTTCTGCCGGTTGGCGGTAAAGGTTCTGGACTCGGGCCGAGGCTCCTGCTTTCATGGGTGTGTGTGGAGGGGGGCTGATGGCCAGCAACGGCTTTGCTGAATGGCAGCCGGAAAACCGGCAAGTGCCGTCGGTTTCAGCGCTGTCGTCAGTGCTTCCTGAAAATCCTGAGCAACCGAAATCGAGCGTCACGGCGGTTGGCGGACCGCCAAGCTTGCTTTCCGTGGCGCCAAGAGCTCTCGCAGCTACGGCGGCAGCGACCGGTTCAGCTATTGGCTTATTCCTGCTTTCCCGGGCGATCTTTCAAGCTCCCTTTGACTGGTTGGACCTGACGGAAGCCATTCTGATTCCGATATTGGTCGCGTTTCCAATCGCGGCCTTCATCTTCTATCAGGCCGATCGGCTCGCAATGGCCAAGGTGGCTCTGGCTCAGCAGGCGCGAGACAACGAACGCCAAAAGATGCTGATAAACGAGCTGAACCACCGGGTCAAAAACACGCTGGCGACAGTCACGTCGGTTTGTGCGCAGACCGCGCGGGGGGCCACGGACGTTGAGCTGTTCCTTGAACTTTTCAGGGGACGCCTTGTTGCGTTAGCTGGCGCCCATGACGTCCTTTGTAGGCAAGGGTGGAGCAAAGTCTTGCTTGGCGAGTTGTCGGCGCAAGTTCTTGCGCCGTATGGGGACCGCATTGAAACGCAAGGTGCTGATGTAACGCTGCGCCCATCAGCGGCTTTGTCGCTGTCGATGGTCCTTCATGAACTAGCCACGAATGCAGCGAAACACGGTTCCCTATCAGGGAATGGCATGGTGACCATCAAGTGGACGACGAACGGCAAGTTTGGGCTGGAGTGGATCGAGAGCGGAGGCCCGGCCGTCATCAAGAATCCGGTTCGGATCGGTTTTGGTTCCAAATTGATAAAGCAGGTGGTCGAGCGCGAACTTGGTGGCACTGTCCAGATCGAGTACCGCTCCGAGGGGCTTGTGTGCCGCCTGCTGGTACCCAGCAACAGTATCGATTGAGAAATCAGGAGCTACACACGGTGCATCGTGCGGTACGCGGTGCATCGTTAGACGGTCGGCAGTTCTGGCCCACAAGCTCGCCTACATTCGCCCTCCTGACGGTGCTATTGGCGCCGGTGGAATGGTACCGGAGTCCTCACGGGTGATCCGAAAGGCGAAAGCCGACAGCGGGTCTGTTCAAGTCATGAGGTGCAACCCGGGTCCGATCCAGGCCCGGAAGTATTGCGCTCGGCGAGCTTCAAAATCCGCAACGGCCGCGCGACCGCAATCATCGGCCGGCCATCATCGCAGCACGATCTCGTTCTGCGATGATGTCGTGATCCTCAGCGACGGCCGCGTAACAGGTCAGGCGTCATTGGCCAAGCTGGAATCGTTCAGCATGGACGAGCTCTATGCGCATGACGACCCTCGACCAATGGCAATGCAGGAACACCTGCCGGCGGGCGATTGACGTTGAACCGAATGAGTGCACCAGATAGCTCCACCGCACGAAGATAAGCCTGCGGTGTAGCGGCCTCGCGCCGGATGGCGAGGCCAGTGCCGTCAAGCGGCCTCAGGGATGTCAGCTTCCCGGTCAAAAATGCCGTCCGGCAAGCCGAGCGCACGGGCAATCCGGTCCCGGTATCCCTTTTCGAACCGGTGACCTGCCTCAATCTTTTCGATTTCCTCGACGATCAGGCCGCTGGTGACGGCCACATCTTCAACTGTGTATCCGAGATGCTCCCGGTACGCACGGACGATGTGCATTCCATTGGCCATGGCGCTGGAAACGGCCTCGGGGAGCACGATATCGCTCGAGTGACTCATGTGTTTCTCCAAAAAAATCAGACGGCTGGCGTAGACCGGGAAATTTCCCGGAGCACGCCAGTTTCACTGTCGAAAAGTCGGCCGGTTGCGGACTCAAAACGTTGGCGGCCGATTTGGAACGGACGAAAACAGGCCGAAAGGGGGCCTCATCCGATGTTGCGCGCGCCCATCGATGAGGCTGGGATACGCGCCACACCATTATGGTGAATGTTCCTGCCGTGGACAAGTCCGGTATCGTCGATATGGCAAGGAGGCCTCGGCCGGCTCGCAACTTTGGCTGAACGAGGGAAACGAGGAAAGCCGATGACCATCGAAAAAACTGAAGGATACGAGCTGCGGCTGGAGCGCCTGCTGGACGCGGCGCGCGCAAATGTGTGGCGTTGCTGGACGGAGCCCAAGCTGCTGGAGCAATGGTTCCACCCCAGGTTCTGGACGACCGAGGTGAAGACTCTGAAGCCCGCGCCCCGGCGGCGCATCTCATGTAGTCATGCGCGGCCCGGACGGCGAGGAGTCCGACGGCGTCGGCGTATTCCTGGAAGCGGTTCCGGAGCGGCGGCTGGTGTTCACCAACGCCTTTACCTCCGGCTGGATCCCCTCCGGCCAACCCTCGGTAGCCCCCTTCATGACCACGATCATCGAGATGTCCGATGAGGGCGGCAAGGCCCGCTATGTCGTGCGCGCTCTGCACTGGAACGAGGAGGCGCGGAAACAGCATGAGGAGATGGGCTTCCATGAAGGCTGGAAACAGACGGCAGGCCAGCTCGAAGTCCTCGCTCGGACGCTCTGAACCGGCAAGTCACCACTATTCCGAAGCGCCAACCGAAACCCTTGACAAGTCGTCCTTATCGAGGCCTGCCAATGCCGCCCTTTCGCGGAGCAGATCTCATCGTCCGAAACCGGCGTTTTCCGGCAGCCAGAGCGACAGCTGCGGAAACAGCCAGATCACGAAGAGACCCGCGATCATCAGAAGCACATAAGGTGCGGCGCCGCGGACGATTTCCGATAAGCGGGCGTTGGCAATGCCTTTCAGCACGAACAGATTCATGCCGACCGGTGGCGTGATCAGCGCCAGTTCGAGGTTGACCATCAGCATGACGCCATACCAGATCGGATTGATGTCGAGCGCCAACATGGACGGCATGATGATGGGCGTGGTGATCAGGATAATGGCGATGGTTTCCAGGAACATGCCGAGAATGAAGATCGCCACCATGACGACCAAGATGAAGCCGGTCTGCGACAGACCGAGCGCGGTGACGCCTTCCATGATCTCGGCTGGAAGCCGGATGATCGTGACGGCGTGGCCGAACAGTCCTGCCGCGGCGATGATCATGAACAGCATTGCGCTGGTGCGCATCGTCTGCCAGGTGCAGTCCCAAAGGTCGGCCGCCGAGACATTGCGGTAGACCAGAAGCGCCACCGCCAGCGCATAGACGGCGCCGACAGCCGCTGCTTCCGCGGCAGTGAAGATGCCGAGATAGATGCCGCCGAGAATAATGGGCGGCATCATCACTGCCCAGATCGATTTCCACAGCGCGGCTAGCACATTGCGTGTGCCCGGCCACGCCTGGGCTCTGGTCTCGCCATGCGCGTTCGCCTGGAACCAGGAGAAGACAGCGAAGGTCGCCGCCATGATCAGCCCTGGGATAAAGCCGGCCAGGAACAAGGCACCGATCGAAGCGTCGGTGACGATCGCATAGAGGATCATCGGCCCGGATGGCGGGATCAGGATGCCCAGTGTGCCGCCGGCGGCAATGATGCCGTAGGTGTCTCGCGGCCGGTAACCGAAGCGCTGCATCTGCGGGATCGCGGTCGAGCCGATGGTGAGCGCGGTGGCGACTGACGAACCCGAGATCGTGGAAAATATCGTGCAGGACAGGATGGTCGCGAAGCCGAGACCTCCCTTGATATGACCGACCAGCTTATTGGCCATATCAAAAAGGTCGTCGACGACCTTGGCCTTGATCATCACATGCGCCATGAAGGCGAACATCGGTATGGTGGCAAGCAGCGGATTGTTGAGGCTGGCAAAGACAGTGTCCGCCATGCTTTCGATCTTGCCTTCGAAGATGGCAAGGATGGCAAGTGACGACAGCGCTAGCGCCGCGAAAATCGGCATGCCCGTCAGGAGCAGAATGACGAGGAAGCCCAGGATCAGAACGATGGTCATCGTTTCGGCACCCTGAAAAGGCGCAGCGCCATCGACAGCGCGACCAAGCCGAGTAGAATGGCGCCGATGACCATTGTCGACTGAGGGATCCACATTGGGATGCTGAGATAGCCGGTCGAATAAGCGCCGAACATGCGCGAGAAGAGCACGGTGTGCCAGGAAGTGATCAACAACAGCGCGGCAACCACAAGCACCGCGAGGAACGACCATAGTTCCAGCCACCAGTGCAGCCTGGGACCGAGATGATCGAACAGGATATCGATGCGGATGTGATCGCCGCGCCGCAAGGATTCCGCTGCGCCGAACATAACGATCGCCACCACAAGGAAGCCCGTTGCCTCATCGACGCCCATGATGGGGCGACCCAGGAAATACCGGTTGAAGACGCTCACGGCCGTCAGCCCGAGCACGACAATGATAATCAGGCAGCTGATCGCTCCGCCGGCGAGCGACATGGCGGCTACCACCCGCTCCAGTAGCGAGGAGGCGCGCGGCGCCTCCTCGTCCGAAGACGCGACCTGGTCCGACATGACCGTCGGTTCGAAATCGTCCGCCATAGTGGCCGGCTACTGAAGCTTGCCAACCAGGTCGAGCAGTTTCTTGCCGTCTTCGCCGCCTTCCTCGGCGAATCCTTCCGCGAAAGCCGGCTGCATCGCCGCCTTGAATGCCTCGTTCTCGGCATCGGTGGCGATGTGCACCTTGACGCCTTTCTCCTCGAGCTGCTTGGGGGCGTCGGCGGATGCCTCTATCGAGGCGTCGAGCGCCCAGCCGGCCGCTGTTTCGCCGGCCTGCTTCAGGGCAGCTTTCGACTTGTCGCTCAGGCCCTCATACCAGGCCGGATTGACATAGCCGTGCAAATACGCCGCAAGTACGGGCAAGACGGTCATGTGGTCCTGCACTTCGTAATATTTGCGTGAATAAGCGGCGGCGACATCGGTCACCGCGGCGTCGATCACACCGGTCGCCAGCGCCTGATAGACCTCGCTGCCGGGCATTGCGACGGTGGTTGCACCCATCGCGGTAAGTCCGCGGTCGAAGGCGGGGCCGATGCCGCGCATCTTGATGCCCTTGAAATCGTCGGGTTTGAGCAACGGCTTGCCCTTGGACGTGAAGACGCTGACGTTGGTCTGGAACATCCAGGCGATGTTCTTGACGCCCTTCTCCGCCAGTTTCTCCTCAAGGAAGGCCGCGGCTTCCGACGTCGGCCATTTCTTCCAGGCCTCGATGGACGACATTGTGTAAGGGCCGACAGTAACGTTCATGATGGGCAGCGTCTTGCCCCACTGGAAGTTGAGCGAGAAAGCACATTCGATGTCGCCCTTGGCGACAGAAAGGATGTTGTCGTTCGCCTTCACGAGGCTGTCGGCGCCGAACACCTGAACGTCGAGTTCGCCTTCCGAGAGCTTTTCGACTTCGGCGGCCCATTTGTCGACCACCACTGCGATGTGATGCGCGGGCGGCAGCTGATGGCTGCAGCGCATGGCAGTGGCCGCCTCAGCCGCGCCTGCAACGGTAAGCGACAGCGTCGCCGCTGTCATGAAGAGTGTCGTGTTGCGCATTTTATTTCCTCCCTGAGATGATTGTGTATACCGTCCGACCCTCCCGGTCAGGCGCGCCATTCGAATGTTCGTGGCGGTCCAGCCCTGGCGATGCCGCCGTAAAATTGCTCCCGAGGCATCTCGGCCTGCGGGATCGAGCGTACGGCCGTCAGCGCATCGAGGTCTATGCCGGTGCGAAAGCCCTTGGTCTCACACAGGAACACAAGGTCCTCGAACACGACATTGCCGGTCGCGCCCGGTGCGAACGGACAGCCGCCGAGCCCGCCCAACGAACCGTCGAGGACGCGGCAACCTGCATCCAGTGCGGCCGAAGCATTGGCGATGCCCATTCCCCGGGTGTCGTGCAGATGAACGATGAAAGGTCGTTCGCCACACAGCCTTGCCATCCCGACGGATAATTCGGCGACCTGCTTCGGCCCGGCGAAACCCACCGTGTCGGCGATGCCGACTATATCGGCGCCGGCGTTAAGGCACGCTTGCGCCAGACGCAGCACTTCGGCTGGATTTACCCTGCCTGCAATCGAGCAGCCGAAGGCCATAGCGATACCGGCATTGACGATCGCCTTGTGTCCGCGCTCCTCGCGAAGGGCTGCCACCTTGCCAACCAGCGCGACCGCATCGTTGCGCGAGCGGCGCATGTTGGCCTGGCTGTGCTCCTCCGTCGCCGAAACGACGCAGACGATTTCGCCGACTTCGGTCCCGATGGCGTCTTCGGCGCCGCGTTCGTTAAGGGCCAGCGCCGCAGAATGCGCTCCGTCGAGATTTTCGACTTCCGCAATCATCTCCCGTATGTCGGCGAACTGCGGCATGCGCGCCGCCGGCAGAAAGGATCCGACCTCGAAGTGGCGCACGCCAGCCGCATGTTCGCGCGTCAGCCAATCAAGTTTGGCGGCGGTGGAGGGATAGGATTTCACCAACTGTAGCCCATCGCGAAGTCCGACCTCGCGCAGGCTGGCACGATCGTTCGGATAGATGCTGGCGATGCTCCTCATGCAGCCTCCCTTGCCGCACCACGCGCTGCCGCAATATCGGCTTCGTTCAGGCCAAGGCCCGACAGCACCGTCGACGTATCCTGTCCGAGCGCTGGCACATCGCCACCTGCCGAAAGCATGACGCCATCGACGTCGAAAGGCAGGGATGGTGCGCGAAACGTCCGGCCATCAGGCGTGTTCGAGGCTACGAGCCCGCCTGGGCGCATGACATGAGGGTCGTCGTACATGTCGGATGGTTTGGCGATCGGGGAATAGGGAATCCCAAGTTTCTCAAAGGCGTCGAGCAAAGGCCCTGACGAACGTCGGGCAATAGCCCTGGCCACGATCGGGATCGTCCAGGACCGCGCATCGATCTGATCCATCCGTTTTTGAAGGCGTGGGTCCGCAAGAAGCTCGTCCAGTTCAAGCAGCTTGCAGAGTGACGCCCACTGGCCTTCGGTGACCGCGCCGACGAATATCTGCCGCTCGTCGGCGGTCAGGAAAATATCGTAGACCGGCCAGGAGAAAGTCCGTTCGGGCATCGGCGGCGGGTTGGTACCTTCGAGCTCGAACTGCACCATGTGCTGCGCAACCAGCAGCAGACAATTTTCGAACAGCCCGATCCGCAGATTGCGCCCTTTGCCGGTTTCCTTGCGTTCCAGCAGTGCGGCCAGCACCGAGAAGGCCCCGAACAGCCCGCCCATGATGTCGTTCGCCGACGAACCAACGCGCAAGGGCCGGCCGGTTGGTCCGGTCATGTAGGCCAGCCCCGTCATCATCTGCACGACTTCGTCGAGCGCGGTCCGCTCCTGATATGGACCGCTCAGAAAACCCTTGTGCGAGGCAAGGATGAGCTCTGGAAAACGTGCCCGCAGGTCCCCGAGGTCGGCGCCCATTTTTGAAAGCGAAGAGTCGCGAAAATTCTCGACGAAGACATCGGCGTTGGCCAGCAGGCGGTCGAGCGCCTTGCGCCCAGCCTCGGTCTTCAGATCGAGTTGTACCGATTTCTTGCCACGGTTGAACAATGGAAAAAACGGGGTTCCCATGCCGGTGAGATTGCGCGTCTTGTCGCCTTCTGGCGGCTCGATCTTGACCACGTCGGCGCCGAGCATGCCCAGGAACATGCCGCAGGATGGGCCCATGATCATGTGGCTCATCTCGACGACCTTGATGCCCTCTAGCGGCCTGAAGGTTTCGGCCATTGGTTCCCTTCCTCTCAACGGAGGCGCGACCATAGCCTTGTCGAGGCAGTAGCAAAATTATAATGTTTATAACTCTGCATTCTGTTTTATAGAACGGTATGGATTCACGCCAACTCCGCTACTTCGCGGCCATTTACGAGCAGGGAACGCTTGCCGGCGCCGCAGTGGAGTGCCGCGTCGCCGTGTCGGCGCTCAGCCACCATCTCGGCAATCTGGAAGCTGAGCTGTCGACGGCGTTGTTCGTTCGCAAACCCCGCGGCATGCAAGCCACGGCCGCCGGAGAGCGCCTCTATACGCACGCGAAATCAATCCTGAAGGCAATGTCGGCGGCGGAAAAAGACATCCGCGAGGGTGGCGATGACATTGCCGGCGACGTCTCCGTCGGCATGGCCTATTCGGCCGTCAAGGCGATCGGCGTATCGCTCGCCCGGCAGATTCTTGAAGATTACCCGAAGGTCAGGCTTTCTCTGTCAGAAAGTCTGTCTGGCTCGACGCTTCTGCACTTGATGGATTCCGAAGTCGACCTGGCGCTGGTCTACAACCCGCC
The DNA here is from genome assembly GCF_040438645.1 of Mesorhizobium sp. WSM2240. NCBI lineage: Bacteria > Pseudomonadati > Pseudomonadota > Alphaproteobacteria > Hyphomicrobiales > Phyllobacteriaceae > Mesorhizobium > Mesorhizobium sp. WSM2240. Next base: position 3,700,013 of record NZ_CP159253.1, on the reverse strand, counting down.
GGCTGACACGCGGCTGAAGACCGAAGCCGTCCTGGAGGAATCGATGGTACTTGTCGGAACCCGCGCCATCATTGGCGACACCGACGATCCGATCAGGTTCGCCGACATCCTTGACCTCCCCCTGATCCTGCTCAAGCAAGGGCTGTCGGCGCGCGCGCTGATGGACGATGTCGGGCTGCTGAAGAAACTGGAGGGCCGGGCGAAATTGCAGATGAATTCCGTCCATGCCATCGGAGCGTCATTGGCAGCCGGGCTGGGATGCGCGATCGGCACCAAGCTTTTCATGTACGAGCTGATTGAAACCGGATCGTTGCATTTTCGCGCAATCACCGATCCCGAGCTGTCACGAACGTTGTACCTCTGCCAGATGGCGGACCGGCCGGCGACCTATGCGCTCGAAGCCGTGCGCGCCCTGATACTCAAGCTTTTGAGGCAGTCGGTGCAGAACAGTGCTTGGGAAGCAACTCCCCTGCAGGGCTGAACGCGTTTTGCGCTAGGTGGTAACAACTACCCAACAAAGCGTCTGCTCGCTCAGCATGCTACCAACGGACGAAGCGATCGGCGGCGGCAGCTCCAACAAGGGCAAGCCCGGCGATGGCGACAGTATACCAGGTGGCGACGAAAAGCGGCGAGTCGTCGGTGCAGTGGGCGGCGTAGAGAGTGGCGGCGATGCCGCCGGCAACCAGTCCCGCAACCGCCCCCGCGAGCCGCGGCCTGGTCGGCGCGCCCTGCCGCAAGGCCAGCAGGAAGATGGCGAGGGGGCCGATGCCGATCAGCGGTATATAGGTCAGGCAGACCAGGCTGTTCGTGCCGACCATCCTGGCCGACCATGCGTCCCGCGGCAGCGCAATGAGTTCGACGATGACCGCAATAGCGACAAGCACTGGCGCGGTGGCTAGAAAAGGTATCGCCCTGCGCCAGCTTTTGCCCGGGCGCGACAGCGCGCGCGCCAGGCCGAATGCGCTTGCCGCCAGCGTGACGGTGGCAACGAATTTGAACAGGAAGCGGGGTGTTTCGGCAGCGGCAGCGATGTCGGGTCTTGGGCCGAGCGTCACAAAGAAAACGACGGCGGCAAAAGCGACCGCAAGGACGGCTGCCCCCCACCACACGGACGAGAGGGAGGCTGCGGGGCGTCGCGTGTCCGCTGCCAGGGCCTTGATCAGGTCGTGCGTGTCCATCTCAACTCCGTCCAAACCGCCTGGCGATCGCCGCCAGGCCGCGATGGAGTGATACCCGCACCGCCGTCTCGCTCATGCCAAGATTTTTCGCCGTTTCGCTGATCGAACGGCCGTCGACGGAAATCGCCGCCACGACAGAACGCTGGCCGGGTGCAAGTGTCTCCAAGGCCCGGCCGATCTCGCGGTCGCTGACGGTCTCGGCTTCCGGCTCGGCGAAACTCTCCAAAATCTCGCCCATCTCCACCTCCGCCCGGCGGCCGCGGCGGCGAAAGGCGTCGATAAGCTTGTAGCGCGCAATTGCGTAAAGCCATGGCATCACCGGCGCGTCGTCCCGCCATGTGTGGCGTTTCATGTGGATCGCAAGCAGGGTCTCCTGCACGATATCCTCCGGGTCGATCCCGCCCCCCGCGACCTTCCGCCGGGCAAAGCCGCGCACGCGGCAGGCCGCCCGCTGGAGAAATTCGCCATAAGCTCTTTCATCTCCCGCGATCGCGGCGCGCATCAGCCGGGCAAGTTCGCTTTCTTCGCTGCCGTCCAAGCCTGCCTTGCTCCCGAGTTACGTTTGCGCGTGCCCCTTTGTTACGGCGTCGGCAAAATTTTGTCCAAACCGCCACTGCCGGCGATCACGAATTTGTGTGACCACGGCGACGTAACACACGGCCCATCGGGATCGAACTGACCATTGCGCGCCCAAAGAGCGGTGCGCTGACCAACCCAACGGGAGAAGAAAACATGCATATGAAATCAACCGTGAGCGCTGCAATGCTGGCCGGCGCAGTCGCGACCGCGCTCGCGTCCTTTGCCACCGCCGCCCCCTGTCGGAATCGGAAGTGAAGGCGGCGATGGATGCGGGCAAGGAGAAGTGCTACGGCGTGGCCTTGAAGGGTCAGAACGATTGCGCGGCTGGTCCGGGCACGACCTGCCAGGGCACCTCGACCGTCGATTACCAGGGCAATGCCTGGACGTTCGTGGACGGCGGCACCTGCACTACGATGGATTTGCCGGGAGACCGCCAGGGCTCGCTGGAACCGCTGGCGCGCGACGTCCCATCCTGAGCCGGATGCAAGCCCGAAAGCGGAGGCGACGATGAATGTTCTGGCCCCGGCTTCGCCCGCTTCAGAAGCGCTCCGCTTTCCGACACATCCCGTCGCTGGGCTCGCGGGCACGAGCCTCAAACATGAGCATCTGCCGGCCATCCTCGCCAACGGCGGGCAGGGCGGCTTCTTCGAGGTCCATGCCGAAAACTACATGGGGGCGGGCGGGGCCCCTCACCATGCTCTCACCCGGATCCGGCACGACTACCCGGTGTCGCTCCACGGGGTATGCATGTCGATCGGCGGACCACAGCCGCTCGACAAGGCGCATCTCGCGCGCTTCAAGGCGCTCATCGACCGCTACGAGCCGGCGCTCGTTTCCGAGCACCTGGCCTGGTCGACGCACGACACGACTTACTTCAACGATCTGCTGCCTCTGCCCTACACGTCGGCGACGCTCGCCCGCGTCGCCGATCACATTGACGAAGTGCAGGAGGCGATCGGTCGCCCGATCTTGCTCGAGAACCCGTCGACCTATGTCGTCTTCCGAGAATCGACAATGAGAGAGGCCGATTTCATCCGCGGCCTGGTCGGGCGCACCGGCTGCGGCCTGCTGCTCGACGTCAACAACGTCTTCGTTTCGGCCACCAATCAAGGCTACTCCGCGCTGAGCTATCTCGCCGATTTTCCGCTCGAACATGTCGGCGAAATCCATCTGGCCGGGCACGCCGAACAGAAAGACGACGAAGGCGATCTCCTGCTCATCGACAGCCATGACGGACCTGTGGCCGACGCGGTCTGGAAACTCTTCGATCTCGTGACAGGCGAGTGCGGACCCATCCCGACCCTGGTCGAGTGGGACAGCGACATCCCCGACTGGCCCATCCTCAAGGCGGAAGCCGCCGCCGCTCAGGCGATCCTGGACCGTAATGCGCAACGTTTTGCAGCCGGAAAAGCCCATGCAGTCCGTTGAATATCGCGAGCAGGATTTCGGCAGCCGGCGTTGCTATGCGGCTGTCTTTGCTCCCGCCCTGCTCGATCCTGCCAGCGCCACTCCCGCCTCGATCGCCGGGCCGAACGGCAAGGCGGCCGGAAAGCGCTACAACGTCTACCGCAACAATGTGACGGTCAGCCTGATCGATGCGCTGGCGGCTTCGTTTCCCGCGACGATGCGCATCACGGGCGCGGATTTCTTCCGCGCGTTGGCGCGCTTTCACGTGCGCGCCAACCCGCCTACTTCGCCGCTATTGTTCGAATATGGCCGCGACTTTCCGGCGTTTATCGAAGGCTATGAACACGCAAGGCAAATGCCCTGGCTGGCGGACGTTGCGCGGATCGAACGGGCTTGGCTCGACGCCTACCACGCCGCCGACGCCGAACCGCTGGCGCCCCAGATTCTGGCGTCAATTCCACCGCAGCGGTTGGCCAACACCGTTCTGATTCCTCATCCGGCGACCCGGATCGTGCGCTCGAACTACCCGGCGGTGACCATTTTCGCTGCCAACCGGAGTGCTGGCCCAGTCGGGCGGATCGAGGCGGCCGGGCCGGAGGATGCGATGGTGACGAGGCCTGTTCAGGAGGTGACCGTCAGGCACCTGCCGGCGGGCGGTGCTGTCTTTCTGACGAGCCTCATCGCCGGAGAACCGCTCGGCGCAGCCGCCGCGGCGGCGCTGGCAGACAGCCCGGATTTCGACCTTGCCACCAATATCGCCGGGCTCCTCGATGCCGGAGCCTTTGCCGTTGCAAATTCTGGAGGTTGACGATGACTTTTGATCGGCAGACCGCAGCCGGAAACGGCAAACGGGGGATCGTCTGGTTCGCCGAACGGGTAAACGCCATCATTCGCATGGTGGCCCTACCGTCCCTGACCCAACTCGCCCTGCGTTGCGCCCTTGCGGTTCCCTTCTGGCGGTCCGGGGTGAATAAATGGGATGGCTTCCTGCAACTGAACGATGTCGCCGTGCTGCTTTTCAGCTCAGAGTTCCAGCTTCATCTGCCGGGCGGCCCCTATCCCTTCCCCGCACCTGCGGTCGTGGCGTTCGCCACCGGCTCGGCCGAAATCCTGTTACCGATTCTGCTGGTTTTCGGCCTGGCGACGCGGCTGGCTGCATTCGCGCTGCTGCTGATGACGCTGGTCGTGCAGCTTACCGTGCCGGACGGCTGGCCGCTGCATATAACCTGGGCGGCGATGGCGCTGGGCATCATGGCCTGGGGACCGGGGCGGATTTCGCTGGATCACCTGATCGCACGGCGCATCGCGGGCCAATAACAGGTTGGCCGGTTTCTCATTAGGCGGATGGCCCGCTGCAAAGGCGAAGCGGGCGGCCGCCTTGGAGCGAAGTGGACGCTATTGCTTCAAATTTAACGAAGCCGGTTTTCACCAACGCCGGCTATCCGGCCGCCCTCAAGCTCCTCCTCGGCCGACAGGCAACCCGCATCAAAGCCGAAGCAGGGATGATCGATGAGGTCACCGGGAACTGCGATGCCGCAGGCCTGACATTGCTCCATGTGCTGCGTGAGCGTCTGGACGCAGCGGGTCTCGCCGCCCTTGCATGCTCGGATTTCGATCGAAACCTCGAACGGAACCGTGATCTCGCATCCAGTCCGTAACTGTCGGTTTGGAATCATACCTCACCCGCGCTGTCATCACGGCAATGGCGAATCGCCATCGCATGGGAACAGTGTGACAGACTTGTTGGTCCAGCGGAATCCTGGTCGAGGCGTGGTAATCCGGGAGATTTCGCGGTGCACGGGCTGTCGCGTATCTCGGCAACCTATTCGCCGAATTCATTGCGGAACCGAGTCAAAATCCGCGTAAGTCACCTACGGCAGCCGGGGCAGAAGGTCGCCCAACCTTAGCGCAAGCGCCACTGCCGGAAGCGTGGGATTGGCCTGCCCGGCGGTGGGGAACACCGAGCTGCCGGCAATGAACAGGTTAACCGTGCCGTGGACCCGACAGTCGCGATCGACGACGCCGTCCGCCGGGCTTTCGGACATTCGGGTCAGCCCGATTTGATGATAGCCGTCGAGCGCCTGTTTGAGCACGACTTCGCTCCGGCTTTCCGGGCCTGCCAGAAAGTCGAGGCGGCCGGTGCCTTGCTCCTGCAGGCATCTGTCCAGGATCTCGTGCGACCTGACTACGGATTCAATGTCCTGCTGGTGGATCCTGAAATCCACACGCAGACCGGGTAAGGAGCCAATGTGTTTCTCATCCAGTTGAACCCGGCTTTCCGGGTTCGGCGCCTGCTCGGCGTGGTAGCGTAGCAGGTAGCGATTTCCAGGATTGAACAGCGCGAACATCCGTTGTCCGAGGCGCTTGCGCATCAGCTGCGAGATCACGTGCAGGGTGCCTGCAATCAGCTTGGGGTCGCTGCGCACATTCGATAGATGCAGCCGGTAGCTGCGGGATTGCGGCTCGGTCGGCGAGGGCGCCAGTCTGTTGCCGAGCCGGGGATGAAGCCCAAGCATCGAGAGCCCGACATAGACTAGCGACAAGGCGCCGCTGCCATGCGCTGGATCGGCTACCGAATAACTGTCCAGCCAGAACGCAGTGTTGAGCAGCCGGTGTTGCAGCTGCGCGTCCCGGCTCAGAGCCAGCCGCCGCCGTAGTTGGGAGCCGTCACGATTTCGTTGATACCATAACCGTCTCGCGAAATTCTGATCATTGAAGCGGATCGCAGCGAGGTAACCGGTCAAATGCCCACAGTAGAAGCGCCCGAGAGCGCCATCCGGCCCGCCGAATTTCTGCGGCCAATCTCGTTGCGCCACCAGAAGCAGCCGAGCGTTCTCCAGCCCGCCGGCGGCCAGCACAAACGTCTTGGCTTCAACTTCGAAGGAGCGGCCGCTACGCGATTGGACAGATAGCGCAACGGCATGTGCCCCCTCCGGGTCGAGCCTGATGCCGGTGACGGTGCAGTTCGTGTAGATTGTGACATTCCGCGATTTGCGCAGCGGCGCCCGATGAAGCCGGCTCAAATCAGGGGCGGCGCTCCAGCGTTCCAACGTGCCGTGCGAGATATCGCCTTCCGCTCTCGAATATTCGTCCGGCCAAATTCCGGAACCGACGTCGCATCCAAGAAACGCCAGCGCTTCGTCATAATATGCGGCAATTTCGGCGGGTCGGATTGGCCAGCCTGAAAATGGCACATGAAGGCGCGGTTCGAAATCGATGTCGTCCAGAGTTACGCAGCGACCGCCCCACAGCCGCGACGTGCCACCGATTCCTTGAGCACGGATGAGTTCCGGGGCTGCATGATGCGGCGTTACTATTTCAAGCCCACCGAGGGCCGTATTGTTGCGGTTAACGCCTTCGCTGCCTCCAGCTTCAAGTACAACCGCCGTAAGCCCTTGGCTGGCACATTTAAGGGCGAGCGCCAATCCGACGGGTCCCGCGCCCACAATGCATACGTCCGCACTGGATGGGATGTCCGCCTCGGGATTCTCAAAAATCATGCAAAAATGTCAGGTTGGCCGATGTCGGCGAACAAACCCCAAGCCCGCCAACAACGCAACGACGTTTCTCCGAGGCCATCGTAATCGTCCGGCGCGCCCGAGCCGACTCGATGGGGCAGGTCATGACTGCAATGCCCCGCTTTCTCCCGGCGAGGTCCTGTTTCTTTGCCACCGGCATGGCTGTCGTCGCTGTGGTCCGGTAGCCGAGCAAGCGGCCGATCGGAATGATGAAGTCGATCGAGGCGCGCCTGGTGCAACCGCAACGTCGCTTGCTTCAGTCGAGATTCTCGACCTGGACCGTCGTGCCCTGCTTCGCCGATTTCAGCGCAGCGTCGGCGAGAATCAGCGCCACCAGGCCGTCATGGCCGCTAGGCGAAGGCTTCGCCCCGGGATTCACCGTCGCGATGAAACTTGCGATCTCGTTGGCATAGGCGTCGAGGTAGCGGGTCATGAAAAAATCGTGGAGGGGCGGGCGGGTGTAGCCCTGCCCATTGGCGATCTCGATCGACACGGGGCGCTGGTTTTCGGCGGCGATCATTCCTTTCGAGCCGTGCGCCTCGACGCGCTGGTCGTAACCATAGGTAGCGCGGCGCGAATTCGAGATGATGCACTGCTTACCCGAGGCGGTGGACAGGATGACGCTGACACTGTCGAAGTCGCCGAGTTCGCCGATCTTTTCGTCGACGAGTACCGACGCATGCGCTGATACCGACACCGGCTCCTCGGCCAGCAGGAACCGCGCCATGTCGAAATCGTGTATCGTCATATCACGGAAGATGCCGCCGGAGCGGGTGATGTAGTCGTAGGGCGGCGCGCCCGGGTCGCGCGAGGTGATCGTCACCATCTCGACATCGCCGATCGCGCCGTCATCGATCGCCTGGCGGACGGCCATGAAATGCGGGTCGAAACGGCGGTTGAAGCCGACCATCAGCGTCGCGCCGGTCTTCTCGACCACGGAAAGACATTCCCTGACCCGTTTGACGTCGAGGTCGATAGGCTTTTCGCAGAAGATCGCCTTGCCCGCCCTGGCGAAGCGCTCGATTAAATCGGCATGGGTGTCGGTCGGCGTGCAGATGATGACGGCATCGACGTCCGGCGACCTTTCGACCTCGTCGATCGAACGCACCTCCGCGCCATAGGCTCCGGCGAGGTCGCTGGCGGCTTTTTCGAAAGCGTCCGCCACCGCCACCAGCCGCGCCTGCGGGTTGGAGCCCACCGCCTTGGCGTGAACCTTGCCGATGCGCCCGGCGCCCAGCAGTGCAAAACCGATCGTCATTCCTCACCTCATAACAGCTATGGCCAATGTCGAACGTGTCGTTCGAGCGTCTTACAGCCGGGCTCGAATGAAAGCGATGCTGTCTGCGAGCGCCTGTGCGGGGTCGTTGCATTCATGGACGGCCGGCGAGAACGGCTCGAAAGAGAGCGGGCCCGCATAGCCCGCGCTCAGCAATGCGCGGATCTGGCCGACATTGTCCAGACGGTCTTCCTAGGATTCCGCCGTTCATCGCGACGCTCGGCATGATGGTGTCGGCGCGCGGTGTTTCGAAATAGTACACTAAAGGCCAGCCGGTCTCCGGCCTCACCGAAGACTTCACCTTCATCGGCACGGGCATCTGGCCGGTCGTGGTGTTCCTCACGATCGCGGCGATCTTTCATGTCGCGCTCCGCTACACGCGCTACGTCTATGCGATCGCGGGGCTGTTGGCGGGGCTCGCGGGCATTGTCACCGCCGCACGCGCCCAGACCGCGCAGGCAGGCATGGGCGTGATCTATGAACTGGATGCGATCGCGGCGGCCGTCATCGGCGGTGCGTCGCTCGCCGGCGGCGTCGGCCGCATCACCGGCACGGTCATAGGCACGATCATCCTGGGGGTCATGACCTCCGGTTTCACCTTTCTCAGGGTCGACGCCTACTACCAGGAGATCGTCAAGGGCATGATCATCGTCGCGGCCGTGGTCGTGGACGTCTATCGCCACAAGAAGCGCAAGACCTGACGCGGCCGCGCGGCCCTGTCGTTTCTCATCGCGGCCAAGGAGAATAGAGATGGCATACGAACCGGCGATTGGGCTCGAACGCCTGGGAACCGTCAAGGAAATCGCGGAGGCGGCCAGCGTCGGCGTCGCAACGGTGCACCGCGTGCTGAAGGGGCAGCCAAAGGTTTCGTCGTCCACTTCGCGAACCGTGATGGACGCGATCCGGAAAATCAACGAACGGAAGATAAACCTCGCGCGCGTAGGCGATCGCGGCTGACTGGAACGTTGTGGGACCGCCGCCAGCGCCTGCCTCGACGACTGGAGGTCGCGAATTCGGATCCTCACGAGGCGAACGATGGCAAGCCTGAAGCGACCTACGTGAATCGCTCCGGTCCTTCAGGTGGCGCCGGGCTCAGCCGTCACGCGCCAGATCACGTCGCCCACATCGTCCGCCACCAACAGCGACCCGTCCGGGCCAATGGTAACGCCCACAGGGGCGTCCGTAGGAGGCTCGCTCGTCCGGGGAGAGGAAGCCGGTCAGAATGTCGCGGGGCGGCCCGGACGGGCGTCCATTCACGAAGGGCACGAAGACGACCTTGTAGCCGCTCAGTTTGCTGCGATTCCAGGAACCATGCTGTCCGATGACCATGCCGTCCGGAAAGCCTGGCAGCGTGCCGGCGGGAAGCCAGCAGAGGCCGAGCGACGCGGTGTGGCCGCCGAGGGCGAAATCCGGTGTGATGGCCTTTGCGACCATGGCCGGGTCCTGCGGCACCCGGTCGTCGACGATCCTGTTCCAATAGCAATAGGGCCAGCCGTAGAAGCCGCCGTCGCGCACCGAAGTCAGATAATCAGGAGGCGTTTCGTCGCCCAACCCGTCGCGCTCATTGACCACAGTCCAGAGAGCCCCCGCCGTCGGCTCCCACGCCATGCCGACAGGGTTGCGCAGGCCGGAGGCGAAGATGCGGCTCCTGCCGCTCTCGAGGTCGAGTTCGTGGATGGCCGCGCGGCCTTCCTCAACGGCCATGCCGCTGTCGCCGATATTGCTGAGCGAGCCGACGCCGATATAGAGCTTCCGCCCGTCGGGACTTGCAAGCAGGCTTCGCGTCCAATGCCCGCCCGGCTTCAGGTCCACCAGCTTCCGTCCCCCCTCGCTGATGCGGGTATCTCCGTTCGCGTGGGGGAAAGCCATCACGCCATCGGTGTTGCCGACATAGAATGTATCACCCAGCAGCGTCATGCCGAACGGCTGATTCAGTCCATCGAGGAACACGTCGCGGGTTTCGGCCACTCCATCGCCATCAGAGTCACGCAGCAGCGTGATACGGTTCGGGCTATCCCCCACCGCCGCGGCGCGTTTCATCGTGCTGAACATGGCGTAGTCGAAAGCAGATTTGATTCCTCCCGGCACGCTCAGCGCCTCCGCCGTCAGCACGTCGCCGTTCGGCAAGACATGAATCCAGCGCGGATGCTTCAGTCCGGCTGCGAAGGCGTTCACCTGGAGCCCCGCCGCCGCGACCGGCGTCTGCCCGGCAGTCCATCCTTTTGCCGTCGGCATCTTAAGGGTCGGGATACCCTGAGGCCTTGCTGCCGGGATCGTTGGCGCGCTGCCAAAGGCCTGCTCTTGCGAACCGTCGCCCCGGTGCCGCAAAAGTATCGCTACGGCGCCGATCAGCGCGACTATTCGAGCGAAAATGCCAGACGCGCTCATTGCATTCCCTATCTGGGTTAGTGGAAGTTGCGAACCATTGGACATGGATTCCAGCGGTTGCTAGCATCAATGAAAGCACATGGGGAGGGCCAGTGACGCAAAAGTTCAGGCAGGTTTTCGGCGCGGGCAAGCCAGTGATAGGCATGGTGCATTTCGGCGCACTGCCTGGATCACCGCTGTACGACACCGAGCGTGGGGTCGACGGTCTTATCGAGGGCATCGGCAAGGACATAGAAGCCCTGCAAAAAGCCGGCTTCGATGCGATCATGTTCGGTAACGAGAACGACCGGCCGTACGAGTTCGAGGTCGATGCCGCTTCGACCGCGACCATGGCCTACGCCATCGGCCGGGTGCGCGACAGGATAGACGTTCCCTTCGGCGTGAATGTGCTGTGGGACCCCATGTCTTCCATTGCGCTTGCGGCGGCGACCGGAGCCGCCTTCGTGCGCGAGATATTCACCGGCACCTATGCCTCCGACATGGGACCGTGGACCCCGGATGCCGGCAAGGCGATGCGGTATCGCGACAGGCTGCACAGGCAGGATCTTGCATTGCTTTACAACGTATCGGCCGAATTCGCCCATTCGCTTGACCGGCGCAGCCTGCCCGACCGTGCGCGCAGCGCTGTGTTTTCGAGCATTCCGGACGCGATACTTGTCTCGGGCCAGATCACGGGCGAAGCTGCGGCGCTGAGCGATCTCGAGGCTGTGAAGAAGGTGCTGCCGGAAACGCCGGTCCTCGCCAACACCGGCGTCAAGCACGCGACCGTTGCCGATGTCCTGAAGATTGCCGACGGCTGCATCGTCGGCTCTTCACTCAAGGTCGACGGCAACACCTGGAACCCGGTCGATCCGGACCGCGCGGCCGAATTCATGCGCCTGGCGCGCGCGGCTCGCGGCGCATGAAGGCGGACCAACGTTCCGGCGAGGTTGAGGCGCGCCTGAGGGCGCTTCTTTGCGACCTGATGCTTATCCCCGGCCTATCCGGCCATGAAGGGAGGGTGCGCCGCCATATCGCCGGCTTGCTAAAAACCCTCGGCCTGTCGACGCGAACCGACCGACTGGGAAATTTGATCGCAACGCTCGACGGTGACCACGGCGCGCCGTCAGTCATGCTGTTCACACACATGGATCAGCTTGGCTTTGTCGTCCGCAAGATCGAGGCTGACGGCTTTATCCGGGTCGAGCGGCTTGGCGGGGTCCCCGAGCGCGCGTTGCCCTCACAGGAAGTGCTGATATGTGTCAGCGAAGGGCGCGACAGGCCGGGTGTCATCGCCAACAAGAGCCACCACGCGACCACGCCCGATGAGAAATACAAGGTCGTACCATACCAGGATCTCTACATTGATGCCGGCTTTGCCAGTAGGGACGAGGTCCTCGCCGCCGGTATCGACATAGGTTCCCCGGTCGTCTATCGACCGCACTGCGTCGAACTCTCACAAGACCGCATCGCCGGCACGTCCATCGACGACCGTGCCGGCTGCGCGGTCATCGTCGAAGTCGCAGGACAGCTTATGGCGCGGCCGAAACGGCCGACGGTGCATTTCGTTTTTTCAGTGCAGGAGGAGTTCAACCTGCGCGGAGCGCTGACGGCGGCGCAGGCGCTGCAGCCGGACATCGCCATCCAAATCGACTTGCTGCTGGCCACCGATACGCCGGACATGGCCTATCGCGGGGACGTAAGACTGGGTGGCGGGCCGGCGATGAGTCTTTATTCATTCCACGGCCGCGGAACGCTCAACGGCACGATCCCGCATCCGGCGCTGGTGTCGCTGTTCGACGGCGCAAGCCGGCGTATCAATATCCCGCTGCAACGAAGCGCGCACACCGGCGCGCTGACGGATTCGTCCTATGTGCAGCTCGTCGGCCAGGGAGTCGCCTCCATCGATCTCGGCTTTCCGATGCGCTACTCGCATTCCTCGCTCGAAGTCTGCGATCTCGGAGATTTGGGACGCCTGACGACGCTGCTGGTCGAAGGGATCGCATCGATCGATAGCGGCTTCAGCCTCGCCCGCGACGACTACGAATGAACCATTATCTCGGCATCGACATCGGGACCTTCGAATCGAAAGGCGTCATCGTCGACACATCGGGCCGCGTCGTCGCCAGCGCGTCGAAGCCGCACAAGATGCTGGTGCCGCAGCCCGGCTGGGCGGAGCATCGGCCAAAGCAGGATTGGTGGGGCGACTTCACCTTCATCTGCAAGAAGATGCTCGCCGACAGCGGGATCGCTCCAAATTCCATTCGCGCTGTCGGGGCGAGCGCCATCGGACCATGTATGCTGCCGGTGGACGAGGATGGTGAGGCGCTGTCGAATGCGGCGCTCTACGGCGTCGACACACGCGCGGCAAAGGAGATCGAGGAACTCGACGCAACGATCGGTGCCGAGCGCATACTCAACCGCTGCGGCAACGCGCTGACCTCGCAATCGGTCGGACCGAAGATCCTGTGGCTGAAGAAGAACCGGCCGGAGATCTTCCGGAAGGCGGCGAAGATCGTCACCTCCACCACGTATCTGGTCCAGAAGCTGACTGGCCAATGCGTCATCGACCACTATTCGGCCGCCAATTTCTCGCCGCTCTATCTTATCGACCAGCAGGGCTGGAGCACCGAACTCGCGCCCGGCATCATCGAAACGGAGCGTCTGCCGAAAATCATGTGGACGACGGGCATAGCCGGCCACGTAACCGCGAGGGCGGCGCGCGCCACCGGGCTCGCCAAGGGGACGCCCGTGATCGCAGGCACCATCGACGCGGCTGCCGAGGCGCTGAGCGTCGGGGTCGTGCGGACAGGCGACATGATGGTGATGTACGGTTCCACCATCTTTACGATCATGCTGTCGAAGGACCGTATCGAGGATGCAAGGCTGTGGTATGCGCCATGGCTCTTTCCTGGCGAGCACGCTTCGATGGCGGGACTGGCGACCAGCGGCACGCTGACGCATTGGTTTCGCGATCAGGCTGCACGCGACCTCGCCCCCGACGAGGCCTTTGCAAAGCTGGCCCGGGAGGCGGAAGCCTCGCCGCCCGGCGCGAATGGCCTTGTCATGCTGCCCTATTTTTCGGGGGAACGGACGCCGATCCATGACCCCGACGCCAAGGGAACGATCTTCGGCCTCAATCTCACTCACAGCCGCGGCGACTTGTATCGAGCTTTGCTCGAAGGCATCGCCTGCGGGACCAATCACATCATCGAGACGTATCGCGATATCGGCCACATGCCGCGCTCGCTGCTTGCGGTCGGCGGCGGCACGAAGAACCGCGTCTGGTCGCAGGCGGTGTCCGACATTTCAGCCATGGCCCAGACGGTTCGCCGCAAGACGATCGGCGCGAGCTACGGCGACGCGTTCCTCGCGGCCCTCGGCGTCGGCGACGTCAGGAAAAGGGATATTCTCGGCTGGAATCCGGAGGAAAGGCGAATTGTTCCGCAGCCCAGGCACCGCGGGATCTATGACCGCCAATACCGCATATTCAAGGAACTCTACGCACGCAACAGGGACCTGATGGCCGAGCTGACATGATACGGAACCGATGATTCCAGGTCGTCCGTACGTCCAACGCTTTTCGCATCCAGCAAAGCCCTTTAGGACGTGTCGGTTGACTGCAGTGCCCAGAAGGCAAGCCCGTGCACGACGTTCAGAACCTCGTGGACCTCATGAACGGGCCTGCGGCGGCCACCTGGCGGGCGCCCGGGGCGCAACGGCCACAGGCGGCGGGCCCGGCCTGCATGGCGACCTTGCCGGGCTTGCGCGCCCGCTGCGTCGCGGCGTGCCCGCCAGCGGGCGAAGCGCCGGGCCTGGCCCGGCAGGTCGTCGAGCGCCGAGGCCAGCGCCTCCAGGCGCGAGGCCAGCCGCGTCGCGTCGATCGGATCGTCGGGCGACTGGGGGCGGACGCGGAAGAGCCTGGTGAAGCCGGGAACCGAGATGCGCGGCACGCCGCTGGCCGCCGGCCTCGCGCGGCGGCCCCACCGCGGCAGCGGATCGAGCAGGGGCAGCGGCAGGGCGCGTGGGGCAAGGTTTTCCGACGGCGCCGGGACGCCGGCGCGGCCTGCGTCGCGCCAGGTCAGGGACTTGAGCTTCGGCTTGCGCGGGCGCGCCTGCGGCAATGCCACCACGAGGCCGCGCGCCGTCACAATGATCAGCCGCCGCGCTGCGGCTTCGGCCGGACGCAGCAGCCTGAGCACGGCGCGGTGGAGATGGCGCGGCAGGGTGGCGCCGCCGGCCAGGGCAGCCATCGCGACAAGCGTGGCAAGAATGCGCTTCAGCGCCTCGCGATTCTTCTCGATCGCCGCATTCCAGTCCATCGCCGCCTCCTTCCACACATGCGGCGAAATTATCGCTCCGGTCGGCAAGGGTGGGGATAGCTTTCAGGAAAATAATCCTGACAGATACTGCCAGTGACCTGCGGCGAACCCTGCAGTTTCCGGCGCTAGCCTGGAAGAAATTCGTTGCGACTACTTCACCGCCCCGGCAGTCATGCCCTTGATCAGATAACGCTCCAACACCACGCCGATGATGATGAGGGGCAGGATCGCGGCGAATGAGAGTGCGGCCATCGCCCACCAGTTGATGCCCTGGCTACCAGTTTGCGAAGCGACCATGACCGGCAGCGTGTTGGCATGAGTCGATGTGAGCAGCGCGGCGAAGAAATACTCGTTCCAGGTCAGCACAAGGCTCAGGATGAAGGCCGCTACCATGCCGGGCAGCGCGATCGGCAGGATTATCTGGAAGAACGCGCCCCATATGGACAGGCCATCGACCAGGGCGGCCTCTTCGAGCTCGGTCGGGATCGATTCGAACTGGTCGCGCATGATCCAGATCACGATCGGCATCACAGTTAGCGCGTAAAGGAGAACGAGCCCGATCCGCGTGTCGAGGAGGGCGAGTTCCCTGTAGAGCACGAGGAACGGCAGGGCCAGCACCACCGGCGGCAGAATGAGTTGCGAGAGAAAGAAGAAGGAAATGTCCGGGTTCCTCATAAAGAGGAAGCGGTAAGAGAAACGGGACAGGCCGTAGGCGGCTAGGGAGCCGAGGATCACAGCGATCGTCGATGAAGACAGCGCCGCGATCGTCGAGTTGAGGAAGCGTTTCATGAACTCGTTGCGAACGGTACTTTCGACGCCGATCGTCTCGGGTGAAAGCCCGAGCGACCGCCAGCCGAGCCAAGCCGGCGTGTAGTCGACCCAGGGTACCAGTGCACCCTGCATGACGTTCGGCGCCGTCTTGAAGCTGGTCGTCACGGTCCAGTATATCGGGAACAGGCACACGACCGCCCAGGCGAGCAGCAACGCGTAAATCAGAGTTTTACCGGCAAACCGCCCGGCTCGGAACGACAGATCGCTCTCGCTGTCGCGGAAGACAGGCTTGTTCATGTTCGGGGCCTCGCGAAACGTTCGGCGAGTTTCATCAGGGCTGTCATCGCGATGATGATGATGACGAGATAGACCATCGCAAGCAGCGTGCCGTAGCCGACATTCGAGCGGTCGCGATACTCCCGGAAGATGAAGGACGTCACCGTGTCAGTGGCTCCGCCAGGACCACCAGCGGTGAGATTGATGACTATGTCGGCGAGCTTCAGCTTGAAGATGATACGTATCAGGATCGCCGTGACCGAAACCGGCAGCATCAGCGGGAATGTGACTTCCCAGAAGGTCTTCCAGGGGCCGGCTCCATCGACGCGGGCTGCCTCCGTCAGTTCCTTCGGGATCGCCTGTAGGCCGGCGAGGATCATGATCATCATGAAGGGGATGAAGGTCCAGGCGTCGAGCACCATGATCGTGAGCCGCGCGATTTCGGGCGAGCCGAAGAAGGATGGGTTGTCCCAGCCCAGCCATCGCGCGAAGCGCGCGATCGGGCCGAAGCGCAGCTCCAGCATCGACTTGCCGATCATCCAACTCACAGCGACCGGCGAAAGCATCAGCGGCAGGAGGAATGCCACGCGGAAGAACTTGCGCGCCCGGATCTCGGCATTGAGCAGCAGCGCCAGGCCGAAGGCGATGGCGTATTCCACGAGGATTGCCAGGCAATACCAGACCATGTTGCCCAGCGCGTTCCAGTAGAACGGATCGCTCCACATCTGCCGAACGTTGTCGAGGCCGTTGAATTGCCGTCCGAGCGGTGAGGACAGGTTCCAGCTCGAGAAGGCGATGACCAGGCCGAACAGGATCGGGAACACCGTCAACGATACGACGAAAAGTGCGGCTGGAAGCACGAAGAGCGTGCGCTTGCCATGCTCGCCCCGGATCAGCACCTGGCTCCAGCACAGGCAGATGGCCCAGAGGATATAGGCGTAGAGTGTAGGCCGCCAGGTCTGAAAGCCGAAATCCGCGAGCCCGGTCCGCTGCGCGGTCTGTGCGGCGGCTACGGCAGCAAGCAGGAGGGCCGCCCCCCAGACGATCGCGTGGCCGAAGCGCCGCCGCCCTGCTGATATGTCGTCGGCGGCGACGACGTGGAGGAGATCACCCTGGTTCATGTTCACACGTGTTCGGATGGCAGATTGCGCGCAGGCGGTCCTGCGCTCCGGCGTGGGACATCCCGTCACCCTGCCGGAAGGGGTGGGGTGCGCGGGAGCGCACCCCGTTTTGGCTCATAGACCGAGAGAGGCCTTGTAGAGCTTTATCTGGCTCTCCCGCCCGATCTGGTCGGTGATCTTTTCCCATGCTGCCGCAATCGCGTCCGCGGTTTCCTGAGCCGACTTGTACTGGCCGGCGAAGCCCTTCGCGAGTTCGTCCTCGGCGACCGAGTAGTACTGGAAGATGCCGGGGATGCGAGGTTCGATCGCAGCGTTGGGGTGGTTGTAGCTGTCGGCGTTCGAGCCAAGGTAGTCTTCGATGAATGCGCGGTCGTAGCCGGCAGCCTCCCACTCATCGTAATTGAAGTGCGACTGGCGGTAAGGCTGGAACCCGGACGGATAGGCGGCGGTCCAGAGCGAAAGGTCTTTGCCGCCGAGGTGCGCTGCCGCACTCCAGGCCGCCTTGCGCTTTTTCTCGTCGCCCGAGACGCGGCTCGTCACATAGACGCCCCAACCAATGTAAGCCATGTTGGGCGCGAAATTGCCGCCTTCGGGCGTCTCCCACTCGCTGGTCTTCGAGTTGTAGACCCTGTCCGAACCTGGGTTGATCGAAAAGCCCACCACGTCGCCCACCACGGACGTATCGGAGGTGCGGGCGTTGGAGCCCACGTCGCCCCACCAAGTCAGCGCCGCGCCGGTGCCGGCGAGGAACTGCTGGAAGGCGGTTGTGCCTGGGTCGGCGTTGATCTGGTCCGACGGATAGGCGCCGGCTGCGATCAGATCCATGACGTCCTGGATCGCCTGCACGAAGGCCGGATTGTTGACACGCGGCTTCATGGTGTCCGGGTCGAACAGCCAGGCCTTGTCGTCCGGGTGCTTGGCATAGGCGGTTGCGCGGTCTTCGAGGAAGTAGAAGCCGAAGCCGCCCCAGCCCTTGAGCGGGTCGAGGAAACCGTAGGCGTCGAGCCCGGTCAGCGGGTCCTTCTGGCCCTTCACCTTCTTGCTGAACTCGTTCACCTGCTGCCAGGTCGTGGGCGCTTCGGTCATGCCTGTCGCGCCGCTGATCGCGGGATCGGTCAAGTAGTCCTTGCGGTACGCGAAGGTGTGGCAGTCACCGTCGATCGTGACGCGATAGGTCTTGCCGTCCCAAGTGCCCACCGGCGGTTGCAGGTAGCCGACGAGGTCGTCCGCCTCGATCTGGGTCTTGACCCAATCGGGCATCTCGTCGAGCAGGCCTTTGCTGGCGGTATCGCCCTCGAACGGCGCGCCCATCTCGATGATGTCGAAATCGACAGTGCTGGTGGCAATCGACTGCTGCAGGCGCGCGTTGTAGTCGGCCTGGGCGAGGTCGATCCAGTTGATTTTGGCCCCCGTATAAGCCTCCCATGGCTTCAAGAAGCCGCGGAACAGGAAGTTATGCAGGTTCTGGTTGTTGAGACCCATGAAGGTCAACTCAACACCGGCGAACTCGCCTTCCTTGACGGCCGCTTTGGTCGCGCCAAGGCAGAGCTCGCCAACCTTCTGCCAATCCGCATCCGTCGGCGAGCCCTTGCCGACTCCGGGTATTTGCAGGATTTGCGCGCGCAGATTGTCTTGCGCCGACGCCTGGCGGGTCAGCGCGCCGAGCGCTCCCGTCGATGCGGCTGCGAGAGCGGCTACGCTCGCCGCGCCCTTGAGCACATCGCGCCGGGTCTTTCCGGCGCGCACCAGTTGTTCGTAGATTCCTACCTTCATGTCGTCGTTCCTCCCAGAACATGATTAGGGCAATGCAGCGAATTGATTTCCCGACACCGACCGGCCGTTCCACCCGGTCGGAAACAGCCAATAGATTGAATTACGTGCCGTTTCCGTCGGCGGTCAGGGACATCAAGACGTTAGAAAGCGGCTGACACTATGGATGAAGTCGGGCCGGAGTCAACGCGACTGGCTAATTGGTCCCACCGCGATTTGTGCTGTGGACTTGACCGATCCTGTTGACTAGCTTCTGGCCAAAAGAGACGCTGGGGGGAAGATGGCGCAAGTAGCAATCCGCGATGTATCGAAGGCGTTCGGGGCCGTGAAAATCCTGCACGGCGTGAGCGTCGACATAGCGGACGGCGAGTTTGTCGTGCTGGTTGGCCCATCCGGCTGCGGCAAGTCCACTTTGCTCAGGATGGTCGCCGGCCTGGAGGCGGTGACCGGCGGAGCGATCGTCATCGGCGACCGCGTGGTGAACCATCTGCCGCCGGGCAAGCGCGACATCGCGATGGTGTTCCAGAACTACGCACTTTACCCGCACAAGACGGTGGCGCAGAACATGGCCTTTGCGCTCAAATTGCGCCGCGCCGATCCGGCCGTCATCGCCGAGCGCGTCCGCAGGGCTGCGGAGATCCTCGACCTCGGCCCCTACCTCGACCGCTATCCGCGCCAGTTGTCCGGCGGCCAGCGCCAGCGCGTCGCTATGGGCCGCGCCATCGTGCGCGACCCGCAAGTCTTCCTGTTCGACGAGCCGCTATCCAATCTCGACGCCAAGCTTCGCGTGCAGATGCGCGCCGAGATCAAGGAACTGCACCAGCGCCTGAAGACGACGACGATCTACGTCACCCACGATCAGATCGAGGCGATGACGATGGCCGACAAGATCGTCGTCATGCAAGCCGGACGGATCGAGCAGATGGGCGCGCCGCTCGAACTCTTCGATCGGCCGGCCAACGTATTCGTGGCTGGTTTTATCGGATCGCCGGCGATGAACATGCTGAAGGGCAAGATTGAGGGCGGGCGGGTCGTCATAGACGGCGCGAGCCTGCCCTTTTCCGGCAGCCACGCGGTTTCCGAAGGCCAGGAGGTCCTCTACGGAGTCCGGCCGGAGCATTTCGAAATCGCCGACGACGGCCTCCCGGCGCGCATCTCGGTGGTCGAACCCACCGGCTCGGAAACCACGGTCGTCCTGCGCTTCGGTGAAAGCGAAATCGTCGCGCTGTTTCGCGAGCGCCATGATTTCAGGCCGGGCGACTCGCTCCACCTCCGGCCTCGCAAGGATGTGGTGCATCTGTTCGACCCGCAGAGCGGACGGCGAATCTGAACATGGCGGCCACTGCCAAACCATCGACAACCCCGGAGGGTCTAGCTGAATGCTGAAGGGTATCCATCCGCTTCTCAACGCGGACGTGCTGCAGGCGCTGCGCGCCATGGGACATGGCGACGACCTGATCATCGCCGACACGAACTTCCCGTCCGATTCCGTCGCCCGGCAGACGCGGCTCGGCAAGCTGCTCAGGATCGACAACACGAGCGCGGCGGAGGCCGCAACCGCAATCCTTTCCGTCTATCCGCTCGACAGCTTTGTCGAGGACGCCGCGGCCCGTATGGAGATCGTCGGCAGGCCGGATGAGATCCCGCCCGTTCAGGAGGAGGTCCAGAAGGCGATCGATGAGGCCGAGGGCAAATCCTGGCCGATGATCTCGATCGAGCGTTATGCCTTCTACGAGCGGGCCAAGCAGGCCTATTGCGTCATCCAGACGGGCGAGCGGCGTTTCTACGGCTGCTTCGCTTTCCGCAAGGGCGTCATTCCGCCGGATGCCGGGTAGAGTTCGATGATCACGCAAAAGCCGGTCGTCATCCTCGGCGTCTTCGTCGCCGATACGGCCTACCGGGCGGCGCGGGCGCCGCGCATGGGAGAAACCATTCTCGGCTCGGATTTCAAGCTCGGGCCTGGTGGCAAGGGCTCGAACCAGGCGGTGGCCGCCGGCAAACTGGGCGCGGACGTCACCTTCATCACGCGGCTCGGCCGCGATCCCTTCGCGGAGATGGCGAGGGCGACCTGGAGGGAGGCCGGCGTCAAGTCGGCGGTCGTCGAGACCCCTGAAAGCTATACCGGAGCGGCCTACATTTTCGTTGAGGAGACGACCGGCAACAACGCGATCATCGTCTGTCCGGGCGCAGCCTCGCTGATCTCTGCCGCCGACATTGATGCAAATGCCGCGCTCATCAGCGCCGCTGGCGTGTTCGTCACGCAACTGGAGCAGCCGATCGAGGCCGCCCTGCACGCGCTGGAGATCGCCCGTGCGGCCGGCGCGACGACGATCCTCAACCCCGCTCCCGCGGCGAGCCTGCCGGAACGGATTTTTGGCCTCGCAGACTATCTCACTCCGAACGAGACCGAGACCGAAGAACTGACCGGAATCAAGGTCGAGACCGTTGATGACGCGCGCCGCGCGGCCGACAGGCTGCTTGCGATGGGCGTTGGCACGGTCGTTGTCACGCTGGGAGAGAAGGGTGCACTGCTCCACTCGGCCGTACAGTCTGCACTCATTCCCGCTTTTCGGGCTGGAGCGGTTGTCGAGACGACGGGGGCCGGCGATGCGTTCAATGGCGGCCTGGCGGCGGCACTGTCGCGCGGGCTGCCTCCGCTGGAAGCGGTGCGCTTTGCCTGCGCGGTCGCCGGGATTTCGGTGACGAGACCTGGCACGGCGCCTTCCATGCCCACGTTAGCCGAAGTCGAGGCCCTCATTCGAACGACCGGCTAATATTGGCCTTCAGAGGCTGTATCGGCCAACGGTCAGGCATGCTTCATCTCAAGGCTTCCCTGATGATGCTGTCCGCAAAGTTAATACCTCCATCGCTTATCAGGCCCACAAGCGCGCCGGCTCCGATCGCGTGATCTCAAGCTTGGAGTCCAACAGGTCCATCTTGCCCGCCGGTGTCGAACAGCGTGCCGGCATTAGGCCTTGCATGTCCATGGATCGTTCGGGCACACTCTGCGTTTAGTATTAACGGCAAGCGGATGGAGTTTCATCAGGGAGGAGCCTGAGCGATGAGAACATTGGTCCTAGCAGGGATATTCGCCCTGTCGGCGTCAACTTCGTTGGCCCAGACGAACACGGCGCCAGAGCCGGCTGCTCCGGCGGCCCAGACCGCAACGCCCGCTCCCCAGCAGGCAGATGGGCCCGCCAACCTCTGCCAGGAACTTCTTGCCTTCGTGCGGGAGAATCAGCCCGAAGCCGCTGCGCCGGGGGACGCACCCGCCACAGCGGCTGCCCCGGACGAGCCCTCGGAAAAAGCTGAGGAGCCTGCCGGAGAGAAAACGGCCGATGCGCCGGCGCAACCCGCGGATCAAGAGGCGGTGGCAGCCGATGAAGAGAGCGCCGCCGCGGGGGAGGATTCCTCGCCGGCTTCGGGCGAGGCCGTGCCGCCGGAGCCAGCCGCCGAGGGCGGTTCCGCGCAGGACATATCCGGGCAAAGCGGTCCGGCACACGAGGCGCCGGACGCGAACACCGAGCAAGCAGCGGAAGGTAATGTGGAGAATGCGCCGCAAACCTCCAGCCTGAGCGCACCGGTACCGATTGACGCCACGGAAGCGGAGGCAGACGTTCCGCTGAGCCTCGCCAGGGCCGAGGAACTTGCCGACGCCAACGACATAGCGGCATGTCAGGACGCAGCCAGGAAGCTCAGGCTTGCCGGCGCTCCCATGCCAGAACCATTGCTCGCACTGACGGCGCTTGATCTCCAATATCAGGCGCAGGAAAGCGAGGCAGATTCTCCGGCCACCGCGCCGGAAGCTCCAGCGCAGCAAATACAGACGCCGCAGTGAGCGCTGCGGACTCTCGACATCGGCGGTTTCCGTTGAGTGGAGAAGAAAGGGAGAAGGCGGGATGGGCATGATATTGACGGGTATAGTCGTCGCCATCGCGATCGCGTTCGGCGCCGGGTATTTCATGAACGCGGAACAGCGGCCGGCTTGGGAGGTCTACAGCACGCCCAGCACGCGCGTGGGTGATCCCGGCCACAATCTCGTTGGCACGGCCTGGACAGGGGATCCCGGAAGTGGCGAGATCGCTGCAGCGGAGCCGGAGGAACCGCCGTCGTAAAACACAGTTGCGATCCATTCGGAGCCCCTTCGCCCCTCTGCCCTGCCTGACATCTCAAGCGGGAGATTGGCGGTCATCGCGGTTCCGCCAAAACGCCGGTGAGGAGACGCGCCCTTGATGGGGAGATGCCCGGCAGGGCGCTGCTGTTCGCGCTTCGAGGGACACTTTGCCGTCGCCCATGCGGACGACGGCCCAAGGAATGATCCACCAAGCTTAGGACTCATTGATTAGAACCAGAAGATGACGGTTGCAGCGATGCAGATCACCGAATCTTGAATCTGATTTGCAGCCCTTGGAAATCCCTCCGATCCGAGGGAAGATCATCCCACTCTAACTCTTGGGGGCTCTCATGGAAAATCACGAGCCGTTTCTGCGCGAGGCGATTGCGCTCTCGAAATCCGCGATGGCAAACGGCGACGAACCGTTTGGCTCGGTGCTGGTAAAGGAAGGCGAAGTCATCCTGCGCGCCGAAGACAGCGTCTTCACCGGCCACGATATGACAAACCACGCCGAGATGAACCTGGTTAAACTGGCGGCGCAGCACTACGACTCTGCTTTTCTCGCTGACTGCACGCTCTACACCAGCACTGAGCCGTGCGCGATGTGCTCCGGGGCGATCTACTGGTCGGGTATCGGGCGTATGGTGTTTGCGTGCTCCGAAACGCGGCTTGGCGAGATTGCTGGGATCGGGTTGAACGTGCCTAGCCGGGCGGTGTTGCAGACCGGCGCGCGTGCCGTCACTGTGGTTGGCCCGACGAACCTCGAAGACGAAGCCGCCGAAGTCCACCAGGAATTCTGGCCGAAGCATCTGGGCAAGGTTTAGGCGCAGGGCTCATTGATCAGAGCCAGAAGATGACGGCGGCTGCAATGCAGATGGCCGAAAAGAAGGTGTGGGCGCATCTGTCGTAGCGGGTGGCGAGGCGCCGCCAGTCCTTGAGCTTTGCGAACAGGTTCTCGACCTTGTGGCGTTGACGATAGAGGGCGATGTCGTAGGCGTATGAGACTTTTCGGCTTCGGCTCGACGGGATGCACGGTTCGATGCCCCTGGCTTCGAGTTCCTCCCGGAACCAGGCGCTGTCATAGCCGCGATCGGCGATCAGATGAGAGGCCGGTGGGAGCGCGCCGAGCACGATACGGGCGCCCTTGTAGTCGCTCATCTGGCCTTCCGACAGGAGCAGGATGATCGGCCTGCCTTCGCCGTCGCAAACGGTGTGAAGCTTCGAGTTCAGACCGCCCTTTGTTCGCCCGATACGACGGGGAACATCCCCATTTTAGAAAGGCTCGCCGCGGTGCGGTGGGCCTTCAGATGCGTCGCGTCGATCATGATACGCTCGGGTTTCGGCCCTTCGCCGGCGAGCCCGGCGAAGATGCGGTCGAAGACACCCATCCGGCTCCGGCGGATGAAGCGGCTATAGAGCGTCTTGTGCGGACCGTAGCCAGTCGGCGCGTCCTTCCAGACCGTTGCGGATCACATAGACGATGCCGCGCACAACTGGCCGGTCATCGACCCGCGGCACCCCGTGCGACAGCGGAAAGAACGGCGATACCCGCGCCATCTGGCGCTCGCTCAGCAAAAACAAATCACCCATCACAGCCTCCTTTTGGAAGCCGTGAATCACATCACAATCGAAATTAACAGGTCCTGAGCCTAGGCGAAATCGCTATTCGGCCGGTGTCGGCGACGGCCGCTGAGATGGTTCCGTCTTGACGCCCTGCTTCTCCACCCAGACGCTGTGGTGCTCCTTGGCCCAATTGAGGTCGACGGTGCCCGAGCCCATAGCCTCGTAGGCGCCTTCCATGCCGAGGGTGCCGATATAGATGTGGGCGATGATCACAGCCACCATCAGCACGCCGACAGTGGCGTGGATCGTCTGAGCCAATTGCATGCCGTTCACATCGGCATATGTGAACGGGAACAGCATGAAGAGTCCCGATACCGAAAGGGCGATTCCGCCGAGGACCACCGCCCAGAAAATGAGCTTCTGACCGGCATTGAACCGGGCAGCCGGAGGGTGTGTCCTCTCCGACTTGTCGAAGAAGCCGCCGCCGACCTTGAGCCAATGGGCGTCATAGCGGTCGGGCAGGTTGTCCCAAATCCAGATGACCAGCATGATCAAAATGCCGAGCATGAATGCCCAGGAGAAGAAGTCATGGGCATATTTCGCCCATTGCGACCATACGGAGAAGGAATCTGGCCCCATCAGCGGCATCAGCAGGCGCTTGCCGAAAACGAAGTTCAAGCCGGTGATCGCCAGGACGATGAAGGCGGTGGCCGTCACCCAGTGCGTCAGACGCTCAAAGCCATTGAAACGGAGGACCTTGACGCCCGACTCCGCAGACCGCGTGCGGATACGACCTCTCACGAAAAAGAACAGCGCAAGCAAGAGGATCATTCCAAGTATGGCGATCCCTCCGATCCAGGGCAGGGTTCCTTCGTGGAAGCCGCGGAAGTCACGCCCGCGCGGCTGTTCCAACGTGGCGGCCTTCGCGTCCGGAATGGTGATGCGGCCCTGGATCTTGTTCAGTTCCTGGAGGAGCTGCTGCTCGTTCACCGATTGCGCTGTGGGATTGCTCCCGGACGGCCCCTCCTGCGCTCCTGCCGGAGCGAGCAGCAGGCCGACGCTCAAAACGATGGCGGCGAGAGCCGGCCAGAGCGGCCGAACATGCTTCAAGACCTGCATTTTCTTCACCTCCCTCGGCTCGCTGCAGAACCAGCACTTCATCAGACGGTAATCGTTTCGCCGTAGGCGGTCTGCCAGCCCCATGCGCCCGAGCCATAGCCGCGCTGCGTCACCCGCTCCTTGTAGATCGCCGCGATGATCTCGCCGTCGCCAGCAAGAAGGGATTTGGTCGAGCACATCTCGGCGCAGAGCGGCAGCTTGCCTTCAGCGAGCCGATTGGCGCCATATTTCGCATATTCGATCTCGGTGGAATCCGCCTCCGGACCGCCGGCGCAGAATGTGCATTTGTCCATTTTGCCGCGAGAGCCGAAATTGCCGACGCGCGGATATTGCGGCGCGCCGAACGGGCAGGCGTAGAAGCAGTAGCCGCACCCGATGCACAGATCCTTCGAATGCAGCACCACCGCGTCCGCCGTCGTATAGAAGCAATCGACCGGGCACACCGCCGCGCAGGGCGCGTCGGTGCAGTGCATGCAGGCCATCGTAACGGAGCGCTCGCCGGGCCTGCCGTCGTTGATGGTGACGACACGGCGGCGATTGATGCCCCACGGCACGTCGTGCTCGTTCTTGCAGGCGGTGACGCAGGCGTTGCATTCGATGCAGCGGTCGGCGTCACAAAGGAATTTCATCCTGGCCATTTTTTCCTCCCACTCACGCCGCCTGGACCTGACAGAGCGTGGCCTTTGGCTCCTGCATATTCGTCACGGGATCGTACCCATAGGTGGTGATCGTGTTGGCGCTTTCGCCAAGCACGTAGGGATCGGTGCCCTCGGGGTAGTTGGCCCGCAGGTCCTCGCCCTGGAACCAGCCGCCGAAATGGAACGGCATGAACGCCACCCCCTTGCCGACGCGCTCGGTCACCAGGGCCTTTACCCGCGCCCGCGAATTGTTCTCGGCGCCGGTCACCCACACCCAGCCGCCGTCGCTGATGCCGCGCTCGGCGGCGTCGGCCGGATTGATCTCCAGGAACATCTCCTGCTGCAGCTCGGCCAACCACCTGTTCGACCGCGTTTCCTCGCCGCCGCCCTCGTACTCGACGAGTCGGCCCGAGGTGAGGATCAACGGGAAAGCCTTGGCGATACCCTTTTCGATGGCCGCCTGCTGAACGGTGAAGCCCATGTTCGGCACGCGGAACTGCATGGCATCGGGAAGCGTCGGATACTTCTCGACCAGATCAACCCTTGGCGTGTAGATCGGCTCGCGGTGGACCGGGATGGGATCGGGCAGGTTCCACGCCACCGCGCGTGCCTTGCCGTTGCCGTAGGGATGGCAGCCATGGCTGAGCACGACGCGCTGGATGCCGCCTGACAAGTCGGTCGACCACGAGACCTTGTCGATGTCGTTGCCGATCTTCTCGATTACGGCGAGTTCCTCTGGCTTCAGGTCTTTGTCCCAGCCGAGCTTCTTCAGAACGGCCATGGTGAACTCCGGATATCCGTCGGTGAGTTCCGAGCCTTCGGTGTAGGAACCTTCCGCCAGGAGCGTCTCGCCGTTCCGCTCCACGCCGAAGCGCGCGCGGAACGGGCTGCCGCCGTCCATCACGTGCAGACCGGTATTATAGAGGTTCGGGGTGCCCGGATGCCGTAGTTCCGGCTTGCCCCAGCATGGCCACGGCAGGCCGTAATAGTCGCCGCCAACTTCCGGATCGTCCTTTGGCGCGCGCAATGTAACCAGGTCGAACTTGTGCTGGTTCTTCATGTGGGCCTTGAGCCGCTCGGGCGACTGGCCGCAGTAGCCGGTCGACCAACCGCCGCGATTCATCTCGCGCAGCACATCTTCGGGCACCGGCCGGTCGTCCTCGACGGCGATGTTCTTGAACATCTGCTCGGCATGTCCGAGCTTCCGCGCCATTCGATAGATGACCTGGTAGTCGTCCTTTTGCTCGAAGGAGGGCGCGACGATCTGCTCGCCCCATTGGATCGAGCGGTTCGAGGCGACGCGCGAGCCCGATGTCTCGAACTGTGTGCATACCGGCAGAAGATAGGTGTTGTCGGTGCGTCCTGCCTGAACGGCGAGCGAGGCCCAGGTGGTCGGATGCGGGTCGGCCACGACCAGAAGGTCGAGCTTGGCCAACCCCTTTACGGATTCGGGAATACGCGTGATGCTGTTGCTTGCGTGGCCCTGCACGAACATGGCCCGCAGATTGTCGCTCTGCTGGACCTCGTCCTTGGGCAGCAACGTCGCGTCGAACCACCGCGTCAGCGGGATACCCGGCGTTTCCATGATCTCCTTGGATGCGAATCGCGACAGAAGGTCGTCATATTCGACCTCCCAGACCCGCGCCCAATGATTCCATGCGCCTTCCGTGAGGCCGTAGTAGAACGGCAGGGTAACCACATCGAGCCCGATATCGGTCGCGCCCTGCACATTGTCGTGGCCGCGGAATATGTTGGCGCCGGCGCCCGGCTTGCCGACATTGCCGGTTGCCAGGCAGAGGATGCAGCTTGCGCGCACATTGGCGGTGCCGACCGTGTGCTGCGTCTGGCCCATGCACCAGATCAGCGTCGCCGGCTTCTGGGTGGCGAACATCTCAGCGATGCGCTTCAATTGTTCACCGGGCACGCCGGAGATGCGTTCGACCTCGTCCGGCGGGTATTTCTCCACCTCCTTGCGGATCTCGTCCATGCCATAGACGCGCTGGGCGATGAATTCCTTGTCCTCCCAGCCGTTCTGGAAAATGTGCCAGAGCATGCCCCAAAGCACGGCGATGTCGGTGCCCGAACGCAGGCGCACATAATCCGTTGCGTGCGCGGCCGTACGGGTGAAGCGCGGATCAATGACGACGAAGTTCGCGTGGTTGAGTTCCTTGCCTTCCAGAAGGTGCTGCAGCGAGATTGGATGCGCTTCCGCCGGGTTGCCGCCCATGATGATGAGCGTCTTGGAGTTGCGGATGTCGTTGAAGGAGTTCGTCATCGCGCCGTAGCCCCATGTATTGGCCACGCCGGAGACAGTGGTCGAATGGCAGATGCGCGCCTGGTGATCCTGGTTGTTGGTTCCCCAGAAGGCTGCGAGCTTGCGGAAGAGATAGGTGCCTTCGTTGGAGAACTTGGCCGAACCCATCCAGTAGACAGAGTCCGGGCCCGAGGCTTCCCGGAGCTCCATCATCTTGTCGCCGATCTCATCGATCGCCTCGTCCCAGGAAACGCGGGTCCATTGGCCGCCGACCAGCTTGAGCGGGTATTTCAGCCGGCGGTCGCTGTGAACGAGTTCGCGCACGCTCGCACCCTTGGCGCAATGGGAGCCACGGTTGATCGGGCTATCCCACGAAGGCTCCTGACCGGTCCAAACGCCGTTCTGGACTTCAGCGGTAACCGTGCAACCGACCGCGCAATGCGTGCAGATGTTTTTCTTGAGTTCTATGGGCTCGCCCGGTTGCGGCGGACTTATGGCCGCGGCTTTTTGAACGGTGCCGAGCTGGAAAGAACCGATGGCAGCGATTCCGCCCACGGCGAGACCGGATCGGCGAAGGAACGTTCGCCGGTCGATGGGAGCCGAGGCGACGGTCCCCATCAGCGTCTGCAATCTTGTGCGGCTCGCTTGGCCGCTCTTGCGCTTGGTCAGCATGGCGCCCTCACTTCTTCAACGTCTCGTAACCGTTCACACGGTAGAATGCCTTGACGTGCTCGGTTTCATGATAGCGGGCCCTCGTCTCCTCCTCGCCGGGATCATAGGCTAGCGCCTCTTCGGGGGCGAGCGTCGTCGCGGCGGCTGCCACCGCCGCCGTGGTGGACGCGCCGCCAAAGGCTCGAAGGAACTTGCGGCGGTTCATCGCCGTCTGTCGCTTTTCCTGCATCTGCCATCCTCCCTATGCGCCGATGCGAACAAGTCAGCGCGACGCTACCTGCGGTCGCGCGCTCGTCGCGCCTCCATGGCGAAGCCTTCGGCTTCGATGTTGATGAATATCCGTCCCAACGCACCCACTGCCCGATAAAACCTTGCGGATGCTGCGTTTTCCATATCGGCGAAGAAGCGTGCCGCCCAAGGCGCGATATGCCGTTCAAAGAAGTCCTGCTCGTCCTCAGCCGCGACCACGAAACGTGCGCCGGCGAAGCCGCTCATGATCTCGCAGAGCGTACCGAGATGATCTTCCGGGTCGAAATGGCCTTCCGCGCGTTCAAGGCCGAGGCGCTTCATATCTCCGCGCAGTCGGGCGAGTGGCCGTTCATTGAGGAAGCCGGTCAGGTAGTATGATGCGTAGGGTAGAAGTTCGCCGCGCCCGACTCCGATGAAAAGCTCGAAATATTCGCGACGGACCGCCTCCGGGGCGGCCGAAGCCGCGGCCTTTCCGAGCGCGACGTGAGCCAGGCCTAGCGTCGTCTCGGTGTCGCCCTGCAAGCGGGAAAGCCGCGATAGGAAATCGGCATCCGGAGCAGCCAGGAGAAGCGAGGCAAGCAGCGCGTATTCATCCGCGCGTGCGCCATTCACGTCGTCGACGCCAGCATCGTTTACGCCGAGAACCAGAGAGTCAGCTCCGCCCGACGTTCCGATTGCCTCCTCCAGGCGCAAGTCTGGGTTCATCTTCTGACCTCGACCGTGCCGCTCAACGAGTGGGTTAGATGAATACTAGTCCCCTGCCGGGCGATTGCAACAACAACTGTGCCAAAACCGGCAGCGTGTCCGAATCAGCGAGGCAAGGCACCTCCGTGGCGCCGCGGGCTGTTGATCTGGGAGGATTTCGAGGCGGCGGCGGCTTCCTCGCGATTGTTTGCGATCTCGGTCTGGTCAGGCGAGGGGGATTGGGAGCTTGCCGGGGTCATTGCAGGTTCGATCGATCCATCCGGCGTGACAGCCTCCGAACCTTCGGGTGCGGCGTTCGCGTCTTCGTCCGCCAAGACCACGCCGGTCTGCGGCGGGTTCTCCGGCGCTTCCAAAGCCGCGGCCGCGCGCGGTGGATCGGCCGGTGTGCCGCCGCTCACCGTCGACAGGAACTCGACCGCGGATTTCTTGGCTTTCAGCGGACCGAATCCTGCCATCGAGCCCGGCTTATTGAAATCCCAGGCATATTCGGAAGGCCCGATATGATCGCGGATTGCCGGATCGAGCGACCACATTTTGCGCAATGCGGCACTCTTCAACATCTTGGGTACGCCTTTGCGCAAGAAGGCTGAAAGATCGCTTTGGGCGGTCAGGTCCTCGATGCGGGGCAACGGCTCGGCATCCTCGGCGGTTTCCGGCTCCGCCGTTGCAAGCTGCTCCTCGACGGGATCGGCATCCGCAGGCGCCGCAGCTATCTCGGGCGCGAGCCGATCCTTCTCCGGCTCCTCAGTCCCGCTGTAACGCGCCGCCTGTTTGCGGCGCGACCAGCGGGCGAAGACATTGTCGTTCCCGGCGTTCATTCGGCGTCATCCATCGATCCGGAATGAGGCCCCCGCCGCGCCATGGCATTAATGTCCGCCCGGTCGCGCTGCCGCTTGATGAAAGGACGCTCGACGTGATGCGCCTCGACGAACGCGGCCAACCATTGTTGAAGCTCGATCGGCATCGGGACGGCTTCGATGATGTCGGTGCCAGCCTCCGTCAGCGACTCGCCCTCGAACGGGTTGGCGGTCACCAAGTGCAGCGCGACTCCGGGTGGAGCGTTGGTGGACCGGAGCGCGATCCAGAGGCTAGGCCGCCCCGAGCGAAGGTTGTCCCGGTACATGCCCGTGTCGGACCCGAAGAGCTCGAGTTCGAAGGCTCCGGCATAGAAGCGTGTCAGGTCGTCGGATACGTGCAGCACAGTCCATGGCGCCGCGGCCGGCGCGCCTGCCAGCACGGCCACAGGCATCCAGACATGGTCGATCCAGGGATTATCAAGCACCCGTCGCTCTACGATCACTCCAACTACCATCGTCTCCCGCACCATGGCGCAAATCTCCTAGTTCATCGTCCCCGCGGCCCGAAATGGCAGGCCTGCGATGAGGTTCTGCGGCTTCATGCGGATTGTTCGGTCGGGCGCCATGGCCATTATGAGCCAAACGGGCCGGGCGCCCACTTCCGGCCGGACTTCGCCTTGGTCGGAGAAGGTAAGCCGGAATAGCGCAATGACGCGCTGTGCTGCTTCCGGATCGAGTTCGTTGCCGGCCCAGAGCGTGTTGCCAATGCGGGTCGCTTCGGCGTCGAGGCCGACGAACCAAGCCCAGTCATCGTCCTCGATCCGCTCCACCGGCTCGATTTTTACGCTGACGGCAAGAAGATGGCGTATCCAGATCTCCATTGCGGTTGCGAGGCCACGTCGGGCCGGGCTGCCGGCGCCGCCGAGCTTGAGCACCATGTCGAAAGCATCGCTCCTGGCGAAGTAGCTCTCGGAATTCTTCTCGTCGAGTATCTCGAGTTCGGTGACAGCCGGGCCTCCGAGCATGTTGAGGAGAGGGGAGGCGTGGCGGTTCTGTTCATGCAGTTCAATCGTTTCGGCGTCGGCGAGAAGCACGGCGCCCTCATGAGAAGTCACGCGTTGCGGCCGATAAAACAGCTCAGCGGCTCGCAGGACGCAGGAATCGTGCTGACCGTCCAGCGCATTGCGCAGGATGACCTGCGCGAGCTGGTTCATGAAAAGCGGCGGAATGTTGTTGTTGTCGCCTGAGCCGCGCGCCAGCGCGAGATAGGCGGCTTCGAGCGAGGGAGCGGCCAGCACATGGTCGCGAAAGGCGATCATGAACTCCCAGTTCTCGCGCGCATCCGGATCCTCCAGAGTGGCAATCTCCTCCTTCGCGACCGGCCGGCGCGGATGATGCATCAAAAGTTCGTGATGCAGGCGCAACTCCGCCTCGCAGGCGGATTCGGGCGGCAGAAGCTCCGGCCGCGCGAGATATGCCTTCAGAAAAGCGTCGGTGACGAGCAGGCGTCCGGCTTCATCGCGGTCGAGAAGGTGATGACCCGAGGAAACCCAGAAATCCTTCATTTCCGCCTCCCGGCGATTGCAAGGAGGTCGACTTCTTCGGTCGTCGCGTCTTCCTCCTCGATTTCAAGGAAGCGGAATGCGGTTGCCGGCTCCAGCCGGCTCGTCTTGCGGTGCAGAGTGCGGAAGGACTCCCGTATCCCAACGTCTTCGCTTGCGCGATGCAGACCGAGCAGCGTGCCCGCCGGATGATCGCAAAGCGACTGCGCAAAGGCCATCTCCTCCTCGGCGGCGGCGCGCGCCGTATCGGCGTCTGGCGCGCCGCACCGCGCCACAAGCTGCTCGGCCAGCCGATCAACGGCTGCAGAGCAATCCTGCGCAGTCGCGTCCGTGACCACGGCGAGGGTGGACCAGCCGAAGCTGTCGATACCGAGGAAACCGGCGCGGAAGGCCTGCCGCTCCTTGCCGGACAGCTTGTCTATGTCGGCGCCGTGGAACAGAAAGGTGCCGGTCACCGCCCATTCACCTGGTTCGGCGGCGCGCGAATAGACAAAGGTATCCGAAGGATCGAGGCGGATCGTTTGCGGCAGCTTCAAAGCCATGGCGTTCCCGTCGTCGGATCGAGCCAGGAGGGCCTGGCAAGCGCTTCCGCCAAGCTTTTTCGCTCACGCAGCCTCTGAGAGGCCTGTTGGGAAATCAGCAGATCCCCGTTGCCAGCAAGCTCTGTATGTTCACCGCTCTTTTGAGGCAGTCGGTCGAGCCAGCGGTTGGCGATCGAGCCGAAGCCGGTTTCGTCCCATTCATGGAACGCAGTCATCAAATGGCGCGAGAAGCTCGCGATGATCTCGCTCGTATCGATCGCATCGAAGCCGAGTTCGTCAAGCGCGCCAAGGAACGGCCGCAGACCCGGCTCGCGCGCTCTGATGACGGCGGTGCGGATCATCCCGGAGAAAACGAGCCAGTCCGGAATTTCGTTCTCCCCGGCCCCTCCGGGCCAGCCCAGGCGACCGCCTCCGACGAGAACGCCGTCAACGCGGATCGTGTCGGGCCAGTCGAAAGCGACGGGCCGCGACGGTGGAGCATGGGCCGCAAGCGCATCGGCAAGCGCGTTCATTCCGGCATAGATGGCGCGTTGCGCTTCCCCTAAGGGCTCCTCGGGCTCAAGCACGACTGCGAATTCGGCCAGATCGTAGCGACGCACCCAAACGAGCGTGCCAGCGCCTTTGTCTGCCGCGATGGCGCAGGCATGCGCAAAAGCGTCGCCAGCCTCCCTCAGCGGGACAAGGTTGTAAGGCGGCGGCAGGTCGAGGGCACGAGCGCTGTTCGATGTGCCTAGGGCCATGGTGCCGGTCCATATTTTGGTGACGGCGACATTATTGTCTTTATAATACTTCCAAGGAAGCGGCGCTACCGCGTGGACATGGTGGCGCCACGGGAGTCAGAATGAGCCTGGATAAACGGCGCACCGTCCTCATCTGCTCCTGCGAACGGAGCATGCCGAACTTCGGTGACAGCGTCGCCCGCGGATGCCCGGCCGCACGGGTGGAGGCCGGGGATCAGTTCTGCGGCGCGGAGCTCGACCGGGTGCGCGACGCCCTGAGCGGCGGCGAGGCGGTGACCATCGGCTGCACCCAGCAGGCGCCGCTTTTCAGCGAGGTCGCAGAGGAACTCGGTTTCGGAGGCGAACTGGTTTTCGCCAACATTCGCGAAACGGCAGGTTGGGCGCAGGGCGCTGCCGGCGCCGGCCCGAAGGCGGCGGCGCTGCTGGCCATGGCGGCCGAACCCGCTTCGGCGCCCGCGCTCGTTACCCTTTCGAGCAATGGCGTCATCCTGGTCTATGGCTGCGACGAGACGGCGATCGATGCAGGCCGGCAACTCGCCGAGAAGCTGGACGTGACCGTTCTGCTTACCCGCCCGCACGAAATCGCGCCGCACCGGGTCTGGGATTTTCCCGTAATGCAGGGCACGATCCGCAACGCGCGCGGCTACCTTGGCGCTTTCGAGCTGACGGTCGACGATTTCGCGGCGCCCGCTCCCTCTTCGCGCGATCGGCTTCGCTTCGGGACACCGCGGGATGGCGCCGTCTCGAAGGCGGACATTGTCCTTGACCTCTCCGGCGGAATTCCGCTTTTCCCCGCCCATGAATTGCGCGACGGCTATTTGAAGGCCGATCCCCGCGACCGGGCCTCCGTCGCCACGGCGATAGCAAAGGCAGCCGACCTCGTCGGCGAGTTCGACAAGCCGCGCTTCATCGATTTTTCCGCCGATCTGTGCGCCCATTCGAGATCACGTATCGCCGGCTGCACCAGATGTCTCGATTTGTGTCCGACAGGGGCTATAGCGCCTGCCGGCAACCACGTCGCAATCGATGCGGAAGTCTGCGCCGGCTGCGGCAGCTGCGCGGCCGCGTGCCCGACCGGCGCTGCGGCTTACGCGGTGCCGGATGCCGAGTCGCTGCTTCGGCGTCTGCGGACACTTCTTCTCACCTACCGCGAGGCGGGAGGTCTGGACGCGATCGTGCTTTTCCATGACCTCGGTCATGGCGAGCCGCTGATCGATGCGCTCGCACGCTTCGGGGCGGGTCTACGGCCAAACGTCCTGCCGGTCGCCGTGAACGAGATAACCCAATTGGGGATTGAAGCGTGGACGGCTCCAATCGCATGGGGCGCTTGCGCCGTAAGGGCGCTCTGCTCGGCCAAGCCAAGGCACGAGCTTTCGGGAGTTGCCGGGAACATCACCATCGCCAACCTTTTGACCCGGTCTCTCGGTTATGGCGCGGAGGTCTGCGGATTGATCGAAGCCGACGACCCCGACATCCTCGCCTCTGCGCTCGACCTGATGGCCCCAGACGTTACTTCGCGGCACCCGGCGACATTCCTGCCGCTCGGCAAAAAACGCAGCCTGCTTGCAAGCACGATGGTCGAGTTGCATCGTGCTGCGCCGACACCGGTCGACCGCGTGGCGTTGCCTGCTGCAGCTCCGTTCGGGGGCCTGGAAGTCAATGTCGAGGGCTGCACGCTCTGCCTCTCATGTGTGTCGGCCTGTCCAACGGGCGCGCTTTCCGACAGCGAACAGCAGCCGGCCTTGTATTTTGCCGAGAGCGCGTGCGTGCAATGCGGCCTTTGTGCGGCAACCTGCCCGGAAAAGGTTATCACGCTGACGCCGCAGATGGATTTCCAGGCATGGAGCGCGCGGCGCCGGGTCGTGAAGGAAGAGGAGCCGTACAACTGCATCCGCTGCGCAAAGCCATTCGGCACCAGAAGCACGGTTGAGCGGATCGTCGCCAAGCTCGAAGGCAAACACTGGATGTTTGCAGGCGAGAACGCGAAGCGACTCGACCTCGTGCGGATGTGCGACAATTGCCGTGTCGATGCGGCCATGAATGAGGGCTTCGACCCTTATGCCGGCCCTGGCCGTTCGCCGCCGCGAACGACGGAAGACTATCTGCGGGAGCGCGAGGTCTCGAGCGACAAGGCGGTCTGAGCCTCAGTCAGTACGAGTCTCGGCCTGAAGAAAGCGGATCAGGGCTGCCCGATCCTCAGCGTTGCTGATCGTCTGTTCAGGCATCTTAGTGCCAGGAGTGTAGGTGTTCGGACCCAACTCGAACAGCTTCGACACGGTTTCCGGTGTCCAGACAATGTCCATTTTCCGGAAAGCGGGCGAATAATGGTAGCCCGGCACGGATGCAATTTTTCGGCCGAAGATGCCGTGCAGTGTGGGACCGGCTCGGTTTCCGTCGTTCGGGTCGAGCGTATGGCAGGCGACGCAGGCGCGAAATGCTTCCGCGTCCGGATTACCTGCGTATCTGGCCATCGGATCGGTCTTGCCGGCGACTGCCGCCCCAAGGCGCGCACCTGTTTCGACGTTCCATTCCCGCACCAAATTGTCGGCGCCGCCGGCCAGAAGCGTCTTGCCGCCGGCTGTGAATGCAAGCGACCATACCTCCACGCCGGACGTTTCGAGAGTCCGGATGGCGGAGAGGTTTTCGGCATCCAGCAACAGGATTCCGCTACCAATGCCGGCGGCGGCGAGATAATTCGCGTCCGGCGTGGCGGCGAGAGCAATCACGGGTTTGCGTGAGACCTGAACTTCAGACTGCACTTTGCCTCGCCGATCGAGCAACCGTACGTGCCCATCCGCGCCTCCGACGAACAGGCGGTCGCCGGGCGCTGTTACAAGCGCGTTGAGCGGCGTCGGCATGAGTGCCCGAACCGGCGGCGCCCCAATCTCGGTTGGCCAAAAGATGACTGTCGCGTCGTAACCGGCGCTGACAAGGGTTCCGTCAGCCAGGAAGGCAACCGCGTTGACGTTGCCGCTGTGGCCCTCGAAGACGCGCTGCTCGCCACCCGCAAGCGGCCAGAGCCGGACGGTGGCGTCCCAGGACGCGGAAGCAAGCATCGAACCGTTGGGCGACACTTCGAGATCTGCGACAGGCCCGGTATGACCCTCCAGAATGCGGACAGGATTGCCCTGGCCGATTTGCCAGATCGCTATGCGACCATCCGCGCCAGCGCTGGCAAAGCGGCCGTTCGGCAAAGAGGCGACCGCATTCACCTCACCTTCACGGAAAAGCAGCACCTCGCGCGCTTCGCCGGTCTCCAGCGACCAGATAATCGCCCTGGTGTCGAAACTGCCGGTAACCACCGACTTTCCGTCTGGCGCCACGGAGATCGCCCGCACGGGACCGCCATGCCCCCGCAGTTCGGCGCTGTGCGCCGCCGCGCCGCCGAGGAAAGCAGCAGCGAGCAAAGGTACTGCGAGCATCTTATGCATTGCGCACCCTACCTTTCCGTGTTCCGCTAGCCGGCAGCGTCTTTCGCCGGAAAGCGGCATGTGATCGCAACCCGACGAGCCGCAGCGTCCAAGCTATTCGAGGCAATGATATGACTCAGAACATGGAAACCGATCCCTTCAACGTGTCGATGCGCAAATTCCTGAAGCAGGTCGGCGTGACCTCGCAGCAGGCGATCGAAAAGGCCGTGGCGGAGGCGGGACTTAAAGGCCAGGGGCGCCTTACTGTAAAGGCCGTGATTACGGCCGAACGCGCCGGTCTGCACCACGTCGTCGAAGGTGATATCGACCTTGGCTGAATAGGTACGGTGTTGCGCCCGGCGCCCGATTGACGCTCGGTGTCAATGGAAGAACCGGACCTGTCCGGCCGGGTTCGTATCGTACCCCGTAAGTTCCGCGGCACGCCTGGCGAAGCTGTCCTGGGCCAGAAAGCGGACCAACGCCTGGATCGAAGGCTGAAAATAGGTTCGCTGCCGCATCAGCAGATCGAAACTCTCCCACGCCAATGGAACGAATTCGAGGCCGGCGGCGCGCGCGGCCGCGCGTGTGGCGATGCCGCAATCGGCCCGCCCGGTTCGAATTGCGGCAGCGAGATCGGGCCCTGTCAGGCATGGCGGCTCGAGCCGGTTCAATTCCTTCGGGCTGGCGCCGGCGCGGGCGATCAGCATATCCAGCAGCATATGGGCTCCGGCACCAGGTTGCCGCATCGCCATTTTGGCATTTCTTTCAAGGATATCGGCCAGACTATTGAGCGATCGGGGGTTGCCCGGCGGCAGCAGCAGTCCCTGTTCACGCCGGGCGAAACCGACCAGCACCGCATCGTGCAGCCGCGGCATTGCGCGCACGGTATCCACATTGGGATCGGCTGCATCATTGTGGAAGTGGATCGCTGCTGCGGCGACTTCGCCACGCAAAAGGCGCGCAACGCCTCCTGCCGTGCCCTCGGTCAGCGAGGCGAGGCCGGAGCCCGACTGGCGCAGGCTCCATTCGAGCAGGTCGTCCTGGCTGCCGCCGACTATTGGCGGCGGCTCGGGTGGAATCATTCCCTCAGGACGAGCCAGTCCCGAGAGAACCCACCGGTCGAGTTCGTGACGCGGAAACAGCCATTTTCCCGTCACCTTGCTGCAGGGGATCCGGTTTTCGGCGACCAGTTCATAAAGCTTGCGTTCGCCCAGGCGCAGATAGTCGGCGGCTTCCGCTGTGGTCAGCAAATCCATCCTGCAGTTTTATGCATATTCCTGCGCAAGTTCAATTGTTTGACTGATGCTGAACAAATGCAGCAGAAATGACAGGAAAACGCAGCGCAGGTTGGCTGGAAATGTCGGAAAGCCTCAGTGCATGGCAGCTCATAGCAAGCGGCGACGCGACGCTCGTCTCCATAGTGCGTCTCTCGCTAACGATCACGCTGGCCGCCGTTGCGATTGCAGCCGTCGTGGGACTGCCGCTGGGGGCGTTTCTGGCGCTTACGCGTTTCCCCGGACGTGCTGCGCTCGTCGTGCTTCTCAACGGCTTTATGGGTTTGCCGCCCGTTGTCGTCGGCCTGACCGTCTATCTGCTGCTGTCGCGATCCGGGCCGCTCGGCGAGTTCGGCCTTCTGTTCACGCCGGTCGCGATGGTCATCGCGCAGGCGCTTCTCGTCCTGCCGATCATCGCTGCGCTGGCGCGCCAGACCATCGAGGATTTGTGGCTCGAATACCGCGATGAGCTGACGGCGATGGGCGTCGGCCCGGGCGGGCGGGTGGCGACCCTTCTTTGGGACAGCCGCTTCAGCCTCATCACAGCACTGCTCGCCGGCTTCGGGCGGGCGGCTGCCGAAGTCGGCACCGTAATGATCGTCGGCGGCAATATAGAAGGCTTCACGCGAACCATGACCACCACGATCGCGCTCGAAACTTCAAAGGGAGACCTGCCGCTCGCCATGGGGCTCGGCGTCATCCTGATCGGCCTCATCCTTGCGATCAATGCCGCCGCCTGGGGCCTGCGACTGTGGTCTGAGCAACGGGCGGCTTGATGATGCGAGCCTCGCTTACCGACCTTCCCCTCGTTCTTGACCGCGTTTCGCTCAGCGCCGGCGCTGCGACTATGCTCGACCGCCTGAGCCTGACGATTACGCCCGGCGCGCCGACGCTCGTGCTCGGTCCCAACGGGGCCGGCAAGACGTCGCTGCTTCGGCTTTGCATGGGACTTGCAGTGCCTTCCGCCGGAAGCGTGAGCTGGGGTGGGCGTACTAATGGCGGGCTCGGGCGCCGTGCAATCCTGGCCCAAAAACCTGTGATGCTGCGCCGCTCCGTCGCCGCCAACGTAGCCTATGGACTGGCGCAGGCCGGTTGTCCGCGCCATCGTCGGGCGGCGCGCACCGAGGAGCTTCTCGATCGTGTGGGCCTTCTGAGCCTTGCGGCGCGACCTGCGCGGCGTCTGTCCAGCGGCGAACAGCAGCGCGTGGCGCTTGCCCGCGCACTGGCGCGCGAGCCCGAGATCCTGCTTCTGGACGAGCCCACCGCAAGCCTCGACCCGGCCGCGACTAGGGATGTCGAAAGAATCATCCTGATGGCCGCCCAATCGGGCACGAAGGTCGTCATGGCTTCGCACGATCTCGGCCAGGTGCGCCGGCTCGCGGGAGATGTCGTTTTCCTCGTCCGCGGCCGACTTTGCGAGCACGCCAGCGTCGGTGATTTTTTCGATCGTCCCTCATCCGGAGAAGCCGCCGCCTTCATCCGCGGCGATCTCGTCCTTTGATTACAAGATGGAGCTGCCGGTGTTTAGCCGTCGACTGTTTACAGCAATTGCCGCTTTCGTCGTGCTCACCGTCGGCGGAGCTTCCGCCGTGGCGCAGGACAAATCGATTGTCGTGGCGTCGACGACCTCAACGCAGGATTCGGGCCTGTTCGGCCACATACTGCCCATCTTCACCGAAAAAACCGGCATCAAGGTGAAGGTCGTCGCGCAGGGAACCGGCCAGGCCCTCGACACCGGCCGCCGGGGTGACGCAGACGTGGTCTTCGTCCATGCCAGGCCGCAGGAAGAGAAATTCGTCGAAGAAGGTTTTGGCGTGAAACGCTTCGATGTGATGTACAATGATTTCGTGCTGATCGGGCCCAAAAGCGACCCGGCCGGCATCAAGGGATCGTCGGATATCGCAGCCGCCCTGACAGCCATCCAGAGCAGGGAGGCGCCATTTGTTTCGCGCGGCGACAAATCCGGCACCCACTCCGCGGAACTCAGGCTCTGGAAAGCGGCGGGCGTCGACATCGCTGCGATGGAGGGGCCTTGGTACAAGGAAATCGGGCAGGGCATGGGCGCGGCGTTGAACACCGCCAGCGCCATGGATGCCTATGTACTGTCCGACCGGGCCACCTGGCTTTCATTCAAGAACCGCGGCGAACTGGAGATCGCCGTCGAGGGCGACAAAAGACTGTTCAACCAGTACGGCGTCATGCTCGTGAATCCGGAGAGGCATCCGAGCGTCAAAGCCGAATTTGGCCAGAGCTTCATCGATTGGCTGATCTCGCCGGAAGGACAGCAGGCGATTGCCGAATACAACATTGACGGCCAGCAGCTTTTCTTTCCGAATGCCGAGCGGGAGCGCTCCTGAAGTCGGTTGCAAAGCGGTTCGCATCTGCCCCATCATCCGGCATGATGAGAATGCAGCCTTCCATTGGCGCGCTGACCAGTCTCGAAGCGGCGCTTGGCGCACTCCTCGACGGACTGGCGCCGGTTGCGCCCAGTTTTTTGCCGCTCGACCGGGCGCTCGGACGTGTCGGCGCCGCCATGCCGTTGCTGGCACACCCGCAGCCTTCCCGAGACACAGCAAAAGCGGATGGCTGGGCATGTCGCGCGCTCGATCTTGCCGGTGCGTCGTCCTATTCGCCGCTGCCGCTGACGGCTGTCCCGGTGTGGGTAGAGGCAGGCGACGCCATGCCGGAGGGATGCGACTGCGTTCTCGACGCCGACCTCATCGATAGCAGCGGCCCGATGCCCCAGGTGTTTGCGGAAGCTGTTCCTGGCCAAGGCGTGCGACGCACTGGCGAGGACATGGAAGCCGGCCGACCGCTCATCATCGCAGGGCAGAGGCTGTCGGCCGCGGACCTTCTGGCTGCGCGGAGTGTGGGGACTAGCGAAATCGCAGTGCGGGCACCGGACGTGCGCGTGATCGATGTCGCTGCCCCGGCGGGCGAGACTTTGACGGCGCACTTTATCGCCGACAGCACAAGGGCCTCCGGCGCGACGGTGGGCGATATAGAAACGGTCGCGCGCGACGCCAGCTCCCTCGCCGAGGCCCTCAAGAGTGCAGCCGGCGATCTGATCATCATGATTGGAGGCACTGGTGGGGGGCGTGCCGACGTAACAGCCGAAGCGCTTGCTGCGCGCGGGGCGCTCATCGCCCACAACATAGCGCTCCAGCCCGGCCGAACCGCGGCTATCGGCCGGCTCGACGCGGTCCCGATCATCGCTCTGCCCGGCGCGCCCGATCAGGCCTCTGCCGCCTTTCTCGCGCTGGTTCAGCCGGTCATCGACCGCTTGTCAGGCAGGAGTGCCCGGCGAGACATAGTCCTGCCGCTGGCGCGAAAAATCTCGTCCGCGGTCGGACTGGCCGAGGTCGTCCTCCTGAAGCAGGAACAAGACAGATGGGCGCCGCTTGCGATAGGGGATTTCTCGCTGGAAGCGATGCGCTCGGCGGACGCATGGCTTGCCGTCCCAGGCGGCAGTGAGGGTTATGCTGCCGGAACACCGGTGCGCGCCTTTCTGCTCCACGTTTTTAGATGAGTCCGTTGCAATGATCAGTTCTCCAGTTCCCACCCGCCAAGATACCGGCCAGGAGCAGTTTCTGACGGTTCTGTCGCGCGATGAGGCGCTGGCCCGGTTCGAGGCTGCGCTATTTCCGCGACCGATCCCGGCCGAGGAACGGATGCTGGCGGATGCGCTGGGCCTGGCGCTTGCCAACGATGTCATTGCGCCCATCGACGTGCCTCCCTTCGATCGTTCGAACGTCGACGGTTTTGCGGTTCGCGCCGCCGACCTAACCACCGCGTCCGAAGCGGTCCCCGCCCGGCTCCTGCTCAACCGCGAAACGATCGCCTGCGGCGTCGCCCCGCAACTGCCCGTGCTCGCAGGTACTGCAACCTCCATCTCGACGGGCGGACCCGTGCCGCGCGGCTCTGATGCCGTCGTGATGGTGGAGCACACACAGCCAACGGAAGGTGACGCGATCGAGGTCAGGCGCGGAGCTTCGCCCGGCCAGTTCGTATCGTATGCCGGTTCCGACATCGCCCGGGGTGAGGTCCTGCTGCGCGCCGGAATGGTGATCGGATCGCGGGAGATCGGTATGCTTGCGGCCTGCGGAATTGCGCTGGTGACTGTCGCGCGCAAGCTGCGCGTTGCCGTTCTGTCTACCGGCGACGAACTCGTCCAGCCGGGGCAGCCCCTGCGGCCCGCCGGCATCTACGACGCCAACGGTGCGATTGTCAGCGCGGCGGTAACTGAAAATGGCGGGGAGGCGACCTTTCTCGGCGCGATTCCCGATGACGAGGCCACGCTGGAGGCGGCCATGAGCGAAGCGCTTGCGACGCACGACATGCTGATCCTGTCGGGCGGAACGTCGAAGGGCGCAGGCGACGTCAGCCATCGCATCGTCAACCGCCTCGGACAGCCCGGCATCGTCGCCCACGGCGTGGCGCTGAAGCCGGGGAAACCGCTCTGCCTCGCCGTTTGCGACGGCAAGCCGGTCGTCATCCTGCCGGGATTTCCGACTTCGGCCATGTTCACTTTCCACGACATGATCGTACCTGTGCTGCGCCGCATGGCGGGCCTGCCGCCGCGAACCGAAGCCCAGGTCGCGGCAAGCATTCCGTTCCGCATTCCTTCCGAACTCGGCCGCACGGAATTCGTGATGGTATCGCTGGTCGAGGGAGAGAAAGGGCTGGTCGCTTATCCGACCGGCAAGGGCTCGGGGGCGATAACGTCTTTTGCCCAGGCGGACGGCTTCATCCGTATCGAGGCATTGGCCGACCATTTGCCGGCCGGCAGCGAGACGCCGGTCACGCTGTTCACGCCGCACGTCCGCGTTCCCGATCTCGTCGTGATCGGCAGCAACTGCACCGGCCTCGATCTGGTCGTGGGCGCACTGTTTGGGGCCGGCCTGACGGTGAGGTCGATCGCGGTCGGAAGCCTAGGCGGCTTGGCCGCCGCCAAGCGGGGTGAATGCGATATTGCGCCGATCCACCTCTTCGATACCAACACGCAAAGCTACAATGCGCCGTTCCTGAGCGACGGCCTCGAACTCGTACAAGGCTGGCGGCGCATGCAGGGCATCGTCTACCGCCCGGGGGACGTGCGCTTCGAGGGGAGCGGTGCAGAGGAGGCGGTGCGCGCCGCGCTTGCCGATCCCGATTGCATGATGGTCAACCGCAACCAGGGCTCGGGGACGCGCATCCTGATCGACAAGCTGCTTGGTTCGGCGCGCCCCGACGGCTACTGGAACCAGCCACGTTCGCACAATGCCGTCGCTGCGGCAGTGGCGCAGAACCGCGCCGACTGGGGCGTCACCATCGCGCCGGTCGCGCGAGCCGCTGGGCTTGGGTTCATTCCGCTGACCGAAGAGCACTACGATTTCGCCTTGGTCTCGGCTCGCAAGGAGCGACCGGCGGTGCAAGCTTTCCTTGCAAACCTCGATTTGCCCGAAATCCATCAAGGGCTGGAGTCGGCGGGATTTAGCCGGCCTGACTAGGCGGCGTGGACGAATTGGTCGACGGATTGCGGCGAGATTGATTCAAGCCTGCTTTTTGGAGGCAAGTTTGAACCAGGGCGATCTGAACGAGGAATGGCGTGTTTTGAAAGCCTGCTGGCGATTGAGGCTGCAAACCGGGGTCGAGGCCGCCCGGAGCAGAATCGTCGGTCATTAACGCATTCTCTGGCGGCTTTGCACCGGCGCACCATGGCACGATGTGCCGAGAGCGACTTTTTCCTCCACGCAACGTTTCCCGAGCACCGTCGAATCCTGTCCGTCGGGCAACCGGCACCAGAGACGGCCCTCGCGCAGTGTGATCATATGCACCGGCATCCGCGATCAATCTAAGCTACTGTATTGGTCACCATGCCCATACAGATTGTCAGAATTGTATTATACTGTCTCTGTTCGCACCAATCGCGTCTCTATAAGTGATCGTCCTTAGAAGTGAGGACGAATTGGTTACGGTTTGCAGGGAGTTTGATTCAAGCCTGCTTTCTGCGGCAGGTTGAGGCGGGGCGGCAGAGCCGCCCGAAGCCTCTCAGGCTCGATCGGCGGCGCGAGGGCTGGTTGACGGCCACGGATGGGGCGCCGAAGCTGACCATCCTCGGTTCGGTTAAGCTCCGCGCCACTGACGTTCACTCTGCAATCCGGGTGTTCTGCAACCGAATGGTCATCCGGAGACGCCAACGCATGAATACGCCATCATCTCCACCTGGAGCAGAGCCGGCTGACAAATCAGCCGTCCTGATCGGCGCTCTCGTTCCGCTAACTCGGCCTGGCTGGGTCGAGGCAGGCCAACACCTGCTCGCTGGACTCGAGCTGGCCGTTTGCGAAGTCAATGACGCCGGCGGGATCGCCGGAAGACCACTCGAGCTGGTGGTCCGAGACACTGCGGCTGATCCACAGAGGGCGGCGGCGGCCGTAGATGAATTGGCTCGCCTGGGCGTGGCCGCCTTGGCGGGGGAGTATCACAGCGTCGTCGCTCGCGCCGCTGCTGCC
Organism: Mesorhizobium sp. WSM2240; assembly: GCF_040438645.1. Classification (NCBI taxonomy): domain Bacteria; kingdom Pseudomonadati; phylum Pseudomonadota; class Alphaproteobacteria; order Hyphomicrobiales; family Phyllobacteriaceae; genus Mesorhizobium; species Mesorhizobium sp. WSM2240. The sequence continues at coordinate 3,655,298 of NZ_CP159253.1, read as the reverse complement.
AGGGCCGATGCCCTCGGCCTGCCGTTCCTCTGCTCGTCAGCAGTTCTCGACGCGCTCACCGAACAGCCAACGAAATGGGTCGCGCGCCTCGCCCCGGCTCAGTCCCACGGCTGGCAGATCTACGCAGACTTCCTCCTCAGCGCGGGCCACCGTCGAATCGCCGTAGCAGCCGAGTCGAGTGTCTACTGGGCATCAGGGGCCCGCATTCTGCGGGACCACCTCGCTCCACGCAGCGGCACCGTCATCGAACTCGACATGCACGCGCTCACCCCCACGGCGGTGTGCGACGAACTCGTCGACAATCGCGCGACAGCCCTCCTTCTTCTGGTCGGCCACCCGGAGCCGGCAGTGTCGATCGTCAAGTCCGTCCGCCAAGACCAGCGCCTCGCCGGGATCATGATTGGTGCTCCGGCCGGGCAACCGGAGTTCGCCGAATGGGCGACGTTGCTGGGCGACGACAGCGCCGCGATCCCGTTCTTGCGCTATCTGCCCGAGCGCCTCAGCCCACTCGGCGCACGAGTCGAGACGGCCCTCCGCAGGCGGCTAGGCGAAGCGCCCTCCTTCGTCGCCTTCGAGGGCTACGACACGGTCGCCGTCCTCGCCGATATGCTGCGTTCTCGCGGCGTGGACCGGGCGCACACTGCCGACTCCTGGCCGCGGGTTGCAGTTGAAGGCACTCGCGGGAAGATCCAGTTCTCCCGCACGCCAAGCATCAGCGTATGGCAATGGGCCTGGGCGCCAATCCAAATCGTTGATCGAGATCCGGCGGAACCAGATCGCTTTCGGATCCTCCACGCCAGCTGAGAGAGCACGGAGGTCCGACTGCGGACAAAGGCTATGATGCTGATGCGATCCGCAACGACCTTGCCGATCGGGACATCGGCCGTCATTTCAGGCGATCAAACCGCCGAGTTAAAATCGAGCATGACCGCGTCCTCTATAGGCAGCGCAACCGGATGTCGGCCTGCTGAAGACCAACCGTTCGATCGCCACTCGCTACGACCAACTCGCGAAGAGTCTTCTCAGCATGTCCGTACGGGCTCATTCGTCCACGCCGCCTAATCAGCAAGAAGCGCAGAGAGCCGTTCGGCCTCGGCGAGATCCTCCACCGTATTGGCGTTGAAAAATGGGTCCACTGGTTCGGCCGGCCAGGATACGGTCGCGAGCCGATAGCGAGCCGTCCAGCGATCGATCTTGCGGATGTCCTCCTCGACAAGCGCATGGCGTAACTCATCCCGCAAGTCGACCTTCCAGAGCCCGATGACGGGATGCGTCTGATCGCCGGATGCCGCCACAGCCAGGTCCGCCTCATGCGTCACCCGGGCCTGGTGCAGGCGATCGACGAGATCGCGCGGCAGGAAAGGACAGTCTCCCGCGACGCTTACGACCCATTCGATGTTGGGCCTGCTCGCAGCCGTCCAGTCGAGCGCGGCAAGCACGCCGGCGAGCGGTCCCGGATAGTTATCGACCGTGTCCGCCACAACGGGAAGTCCGAAGCGGGCAAACCGGGCAGGATCGCCATTCGCATTCAGCACGACGCCGTCGCATTGCGGCGCAAGCCGCTCCAATACGTGATCGAGGATCGTTCGCCCCCCGATCCTGCGCATCGATTTGTCGCCGCCGCCCATGCGCCGGGCGAGCCCCCCGGCGAGTACGACGCCCAGGGTCGCTGGCTTCTCATTCGGCATCGTCGGCCCCCTTGCGTCTGTGGCGGGGTGCTTCCTCGTCGACCGAGGCGACGTCCTGGTCGAACACGATCCGATCCTCCCCCGACAGGACGGCGAACCTCTTGCCGCGCGCGCGGCCGACGAGCGTCAGGCCGGCCTGACGCGCCAAATCCACGCCCCAGGCGGTGAATCCCGAACGCGAAACGAGGATCGGAATGCCCATCCGCACCGTCTTGATCGTCATTTCCGAGGTTAGCCTGCCGGTCGTGTAAAGGATCTTGTCGGCCGCATCGACGCCGTGGCGGTACATCCAGCCTGCGATCTTGTCGACGGCGTTATGGCGCCCGACGTCCTCCATGTAGCAGATCGGCGTGCCCTCCTTGCAAAGCACGCAGCCATGGATGGCGCCCGCTTCAAGATAGAGCGACGGTGTGGTGTTGATCGTACGTGTCATCTGGTAGAGCCAGGACGTGTGCAGTTCGGCCGCGGGCAGGGCGGTATTTTCGAGCGCCTCGAGGAGATCGCCGAAAGCCGTTCCCTGCGCGCAGCCCGAAGTCTGCGTCCGTTTCTTGAGCTTCTGTTCGTAATTCGTGTTGCGCTCGGTGCGAACGATCACGACCTGCAGGTCGTCGTCATATTCGACTTCGGTTACGACGTCGTCGGATTTGAGCATGTTCTGGTTGAGCAGGTATCCCAGCGCCAGATATTCGGGATAGTCGGAGATCGTCATCATGGTGACGATCTCCTGCGCGTTCAGGTAGAGCGTCAGTGGTCGTTCAACCGGCACGCGGACCTGGATCGCCGCACCTGTATGGTCGATGCCGTCGACCTGTTCCGTCAATCGGACGTCATCCGGGTTCGGCATGATGATGGCGGGGTCTGGTCGATTTTTCATCTGGTGCATTGCGATCTCTTGAAATTGCAATCCCGCGCGCCGGGATAGATGCGTTACCTTCGGCTTGACGTCTACTATATAGGCTGTTCAAACCAAGGCCGGTCGAACAAAAGCGCCAACCAGCGCGGACGTGGCTTGCCGGATGCCGCCGACCTATTCGGTTCGGCCAGATCCACAGAGACTGAAGGCTCGATGGCGCAACTTTCAGACGACTGCTTCGCTTTCGGCGGCCCGATGCGATCGGTCGACGATACCGCCGCACTGATTGCTTCGCGGCTGAGCGCTGTCGAAGAGAGCGAAACCGTACCGCTGGCGATTGCCGACGGGCGTATCCTGGCGAAAGATTTGGTGGCGCCGCTACCCCTGCCGCCCTTCACCAACTCGGCCGTCGACGGCTATGCGTTGCACGGCGACGACCTGCCGGAAACCGCGGAGAAAGCTTTTCCCGTGGTCGACAGGATCCAGGCCGGGATGGCGCCGGGTCGGCCCGTCGCGCCCGGACAAGCCATACGCATCTTCACCGGCGCTCCTCTGCCCGATGGGGTGGACACGGTCTACATGCAGGAAGATGTGCGTGTCGACGAGGCCGGCCGGGTCATTCTTCCGCCCGGCTTGAAAAGAGGGGCCAATGTGCGGCCCGCGGGTGAGGATGTCGCAGAGGGCAAGGTGGTCCTGCAGGCCGGACAGCGCATGCGCCCGCAGGATGTCGCGCTTGCCGCGGCTCTCGGCATGACCGAGGTCGAAGTGCGGCGGAAAATTCGTGTCGCTGTTTTCTCGACCGGAGACGAGATCGTCGCGCCGGGAAATGTCCGGGGACCGGCGCAGCTTTTCGATTCCAACCGGTTCATGCTGATGGCGATGCTCGCAAGGCTGGGCTGCGACATCACCGATCTGGGCATTCTGACCGACGACGGCGGCCTGATCGCCGATGCGTTGGGCGATGCCGCCTCGAGGCATGACCTGATCCTGGCGTCCGGCGGGGTCTCGACCGGGGAGGCCGACTACGTCAAGGCCGCCGTCGAGAGCGTCGGCACGCTGGTGTTCTGGCGTGTCGCCATAAAGCCCGGCCGGCCGGTCGCGATGGGAGTGATCAGGGGAACGGCGTTTATCGGTTTGCCCGGCAATCCGGTGGCAAGCTTCGTCACGTTCGCCCATATCGCGCGCGCTGCGATCTTTGCGCTGGCCGGGGCGCGGCTGCAGCCGCCAGTTTCGCGGCCTTTGCGCGCCGCCTTTTCCTACCGCAAAAAGGCGGGGCGGCGCGAATATGTGCGGGTAAGCCTGCATCGGACGGACGACGGCTCATATGAAGCCGTCAAGTTTCCGCGCGAGGGCGCGGGCCTGCTGTCTTCACTGGTGGAGACGGACGGTCTGGTCGAACTTGGCGAGGACGTAACCCAAATAGAGCCGGGACAGACAGTCCAGTTCCTCGCCTATTCAGATCTGAATTGAAGGTCGAAGTCGAGGCGGTTGCGCGCGTCTGCATCCCGAATCCGGTGCGACGACTAGCCGCTCTGATCGGGGGCCCCGTGACACGCGTCGCCGTTGACGATTGGTCACCGGTCCGCCATCGTCGCCGCATGACGACGAGACAACTCGATCTGACGGGATTGAAATGCCCCTTGCCGGCGCTGAAGACCCGCAAGGCGCTCAGCGGCATAGGGCCAGGCGAACGCCTTGAGGTCCGTTGCACCGATCCGCTGGCGACAATCGACATTCCCAATCTGATCAACGAAATGGGAGATCGCATAGAGGCGACGGAGCGAGACGGCGATCACATCATCTTCCTGATCGAGAAGGCGAAGGCAGCGCCGGTATAAGCGGTGCGACAAATCAGGGCGCAGATCGGTTCCGTCGCGCCGCCCCCGGTCTGCTAAACCTGCCCCACCCGGCAGGGCTTCAACCTCAGGCCTTGATCTGAAGGTGGGCGGGGTTGAGGTCCACGGAGCAGACAGGGCCGAGCAGGTTTGAAGATTGCAATGCGCGGAAGCGAGAAACAAATCGGTGGCTGGAGCCGTTTCCAACAGATGAACGGTTCGCCCGGAGGAGAGAGCATGACGATGCAGGCACGGCGGCCACGGGATCGCGGACCGAAGGGGCGGGCGCTGGATGATGTTGCGCTGGCCGAGGTCCGGGAGCTTCTGGGGGGTCGGGAACGGCGCCGCGATCTGCTGATCGAGTTCCTGCATCTGATCCAGGACCGCTACGGCTGCCTGTCGGCCGCGCATTTGCGCGCGCTTGCCGAGGAGATGCGGCTGGCGCAGGCCGAGGTTTACGAGGTGGCGACGTTCTACGATCATTTCGACGTCGTGAAGGAAGGCGAGGCGAAGCCGGCGCCGCTGACCATCCGGGTCTGCGATTCGATAAGCTGCATGCTGGCCGGCGCCGAAGACCTGCTCGGCGAACTTGCCGCTGCGGCCGACCCGCAAGCCATTCGCGTCGTGCGCGCGCCGTGCATGGGCCGCTGCGCCACGGCCCCGGCCGCAAGGATCGGCGACCGTGAGGTCGACCACGCCACCAGCCAAGGGCTGTTGAACATGGCTCGCGACGGCGACACCAGGGCGGCCGCGCCCGATTATGTCGGCCTTGAAGCCTATCGCGCCGCCGGCGGCTACCGGCTTTTGCAAAAAGTGCGTGACGGCGCGCTCAGCGTGGAAGCGCTCATCGAGATCATGCAGGATGCCGGCCTGCGCGGGCTCGGCGGCGCCGGTTTTCCGGCCGGCAAGAAATGGGGTTTTGTCCGCGCCTATCCGGGGCCGCGGCTGATGTCGATCAATGGCGACGAGGGCGAGCCCGGCACATTCAAGGACCGCATCTATCTCGAAAAAGACCCGCATCGCACCTTCGAGGGGGCGCTGATCGCGGCCCATGCGGTCGAGGCCGAGCGCATCTACTACTACATGCGCGACGAATATCCGGCCGTGCTCGCCATTTTGCGCGCCGAGATCGCGGCGCTCGAGAGGGCCGGCATCGCCAAGCCCGGCTTCATCGAACTCAGGCGCGGCGCCGGCGCCTATATTTGCGGCGAGGAAAGCGCGATGCTGGAATCGATCGAGGGCAAGCGCGGCATGCCCCGCCACCGGCCGCCCTACATCGCCGAAGTCGGCCTTTTCGGACGCCCGACGCTCAACCACAATGTCGAGACGCTGTGGTGGATCCGCGACATCGTCGAGAAGGGGCCCGAATGGTTCGCCGCGCAGGGCAAGCCGGGCCATCAGGGAATTCGCTCCTGGTCAGTTTCGGGGCGGGTGAAGCAGCCCGGCGTCAAGCTTGCCCCGGCCGGCGTCACCGTGCGCGAACTGATCGAGGACTATTGCGGCGGCATGGCGGACGGTCATGAGTTCAAGGCCTATCTGCCGGGCGGCGCCTCCGGCGGCATCCTTCCGGCCTCGATGGGCGACATTGAACTCGATTTCGGCGGCGAACTCGCCAAGCAGGGCGCCTTTGTCGGCTCGCATGCGGTGGTCGTGCTGTCGCAGGCCGACAACATCAAGGACGTGACCTTGAATCTGATGAAGTTCTTCAAGCATGAGAGTTGCGGAAAATGCACGCCGTGCCGCGAGGGAACCGAAAAGATGGTGAGGCTCTTGAAGGAAGAGGGCGTGCCGGGCGAGAGCGCGATGCGCGACCTTGAAACGGTGATGCGCGATTCCTCCATCTGCGGTCTCGGCCAGGCGGCGCCCAATCCGGTCAATCACCTTTTGACGCATTTCCGGGATGATCTTTGAAATGGCAAACAGCATCGTATTCACCCTCGACGGTAAATCGGTCACAGCCGCCGACGACGAGACCATCTGGGACGTTGCCAAGCGCGAAGGCACCCGGATCCCGCATCTGTGCCATGTCGACATGCCCGGCTACCGGCCCGACGGCAATTGCCGCGCCTGCATGGTCGACATCGAGGGCGAACGCGTGCTCGCCGCCTCCTGCATCCGCAAGCCGTCCGCCGGCATGGTGGTCAAGACCGACACCGAACGGGCGGCAAAATCACGCGAAATGGTGTTCGAGCTTCTCGCCAGCAACATGCGGCCGGCCGCCGACGGTCCCGACCAGCAGTCGATGTTCTGGCAGTGGGCCGGTTCGATGGGGATTTCCGGCGACCGTTATGGTTCGAAATTTTCAGAGGACGACGTGCCGCCGGAGTTCGACATCTCCAACCCGGCCATCGCCGTCAATCTCGATGCCTGCATCACCTGCGGCGCCTGTGTGCGCGCCTGCCGCGAGGTCCAGGTCAACGACGTGATCGGCATGGCCGAGCGCGGCAATCACTCGGTTCCGGTCTTCGACATGCACGATCCGATGGGCCTGTCGACCTGCGTGACCTGCGGCGAGTGCGTGCAGGCCTGCCCGACCGGCGCGCTCTACGAAAAATCGCTGATGGACAAGGCCGGCAAGACCCGGGTCATCCAGGAGTTCGACAAGGTCGTCGACACGCTCTGCCCGTTCTGCGGCGTCGGCTGCCAGACCAGCGTCGCCGTCAAGGACAACAAAATCGTCCAGGTCGACGGCCGCAACGGCTATGCCAACGAGAACCGGCTGTGCGTCAAGGGCCGTTTCGGCTTCGACTACGCCATGTCGCCGGAGCGGCTGACCAAGCCGCTGATCCGGCGCGACGACGCGCCGAAAGCGGGCGATCTGGAGCTGCGCGGCGTCGATCCGCTGACGGTGTTCCGCGAAGCGACCTGGGAAGAGGCGCTGGAGCGCGCCGCCGGCGGGCTGAAGCGCATCCTCGACACGCGCGGCGGCCAGGCTCTGGCCGGCTTCGGTTCGGCCAAGGGCTCCAACGAAGAGGCCTATCTGTTCCAGAAGCTGGTGCGCCAGGGCTTTGGCACCAACAATGTCGACCATTGCACGCGCCTCTGCCACGCCTCCTCGGTGGCTGCGCTGATGGAGGGCGTCGGCTCGGGCGCGGTCTCGGCGCCGTTCAACGATGCGCTGAAGGCCGAATGCATCATCGTCATCGGCGCGCGTCCGACCACCAATCATCCGGTCGCGGCGACCTATTTCAAGCAGGCCGCCAAGCGCGGCGCCAAGCTGATCATCATCGACCCGCGCGGCCAGGACCTGATGCGCCACGCTTCGCATTCGCTGCGCTTCAAGCCGGGCACCGACGTCGCCCTGCTGAACGCGCTGATCCATGTCATCATCGAGGAGAAGCTCTACGACGAGCAGTACATCCAGGCCAATGTCTCCGGCTTCGAAGCGCTGAAGGCCAAGGTGAAGGACTTTTCGCCCGAAGCCATGGCCGAAATCTGCGGCATCGAGGCTTCGGTGCTGCGCGATGTCGCCCGCACCTACGCCAAGGCCGAGCGCTCGATCATCTTCTGGGGCATGGGCATTTCCCAGCACACCCACGGCACGGACAATTCGCGCTGCCTGATCGCGCTGGCGCTGATCACCGGCCATGTCGGCCGGCCCGGCACAGGCCTGCATCCGCTGCGCGGCCAGAACAATGTGCAGGGCGCGTCCGACGCCGGCCTCATCCCGATGTATTTTCCCGACTACAAGTCGGTGGAGAACATCGATATCCGCGGCCAGTACGAAAACTTCTGGGGCCAGACGCTCGATCCCAAGCGCGGCCTGACCGTCGTCGAGATCATCGACGCCATCCACAATGGCGAGATCAAGGGCATGTACATCATGGGCGAGAACCCGGCCATGTCCGATCCCGACCAGACCCACGCCCGGCAGGCGCTGGCGATGCTCGACCACCTGGTCGTGCAGGACATTTTTCTGACCGAGACGGCCTGGTATGCCGATGTCGTGCTGCCGGCGTCGGCCCATGCCGAAAAGCTCGGCACCTTCACCAACACCAACCGGCAGGTGCAGATCGGCCGCCCGGCACTCGACATGCCGGGCGAGGCGCGCCAGGACTGGGAACTGATCGTCGAACTCGCCAGGCGTCTCGGCCTCGACTGGGATTATCGCCAAGTCTCCGAGGTCTATGCGGAAATGGCCAAGGTCATGCCGTCGCTCCGGCACATCTCCTGGGACCGCATCGAGCGCGAGGGCTCCGTCATCTATCCGGCCGACGGCCCCGACAAGCCCGGCAACGAGATCATCTTCACGACCGGCTTCCCGACCGCGGACGGCCGCGGCCGCATCGTTCCGGCCGATCTGCTGCCGCCCGACGAGGTGCCCGATGACGAGTTCCCGCTGGTGCTCACCACCGGCCGCCTGCTCGAGCATTGGCACACCGGCGCCATGACCCGCCGGGCGGGCGTGCTGGACGCCATCGAGCCGCACGGCATCGCAGCGATGAACCCGTACGAGATCCGGCGGCGCGGCCTGCGCCAGGGCGACATGATTGCGGTGGAGACGCGGCGCGGGACGGTCGAAGCCATCCTCCGCGCCGACCGCGAAGTCGCCGACGGCATGGTGTTCATGCCGTTCTGCTTCAACGAAAGCCCGGCCAACAAGCTCACCAACCCGATGCTCGATCCCTACGGCAAAATCCCGGAATTCAAATACTGCGCCGCAAGAATCGCCCCCGCGGCAACGCAAGAAGCCGCGGAATAGTAGACGCCTGTGGCTGCGTTAGACGCAGTCTGATCGTCCCATGCTAGTCGATCTGCGCAGAGCTACGGCTTGGGTTGCGTGTTTGGCGCAGGTTGCCGGGTGAAAGACCGAACGTCGGAAAATTCCTCGGCGTCGCTGGCGATCTCGACACGGCTAGTCACATACCGCGTCAGCAACTCGCTCACGGAGCGGAGCGCGTCGAGATGGATGCGCTCGTAACCATGCGAAGCGTCGATGCCGAAGGTGACCAAGGCAGTGCGGATGTCGTGTCCCGCCTCCAGGGCGGAGGCCGAGTCGGAGCGGTAGTGGCGAAACACGTCCTTCCGGCAGTCGATCCCGTTATCCCGGCAGAGTTCCACCAATTTCCGCGTCAGGTGATAATCGAATGGACCCGACTGGTCGGCCATGCAGATCGTCACTCCGAACTCGGAGGAGTTCTGGCCAGGCGCGCTGGTGCCGTTGTCTACCGCCACGAGCGAAGCTATGTCCGGCATGATGACCGAGGAAGCGCCGACGCCCACCTCCTCGGCAATGGTGAAGAGCCAGTGGACATCGACTGGGGCGACGGCATGGGAGCGCTCCAGCGCCTCTATGGCCGCGAGCATGATCGCCACTCCCGCCTTGTCGTCGAGATGGCGGGAATTGATGAAGCCGCTGTCGAGGAATTCGGGCTGCGGATCGACCGCGACGATATCGCCGACCTCGATGCCGAGCGCCGTTGTCTCTTCAGCGCTCATCGTGCGGGCGTCGATCCGCAGTTCGACGAAATCCCATCCTGTGGGCTGAGTATCCACTTCTTCGTTGTGGGTGTGGCCTGACGCCTTGAGCGGCAGGATCGTGCCGCGAAGGATATTCTCGTACCCGTAAATGGTGACCCGCGCCCCTTCAGCGAAACGGGCGGACCAGTGGCCGATGGGCGCAAGCGCAAGGCGGCCATTGGGCTTGATAGCAGTCACCTGCGCACCCAAGGTGTCGATATGGGATACGATTGCGCGGGCGCCTTCTCTTCTCCCGCCCTGGCTTACGGCGCGTATCGCCCCCCGGCGGGTCAGTTCCGGCTTCAGCCCCAGCCGCTCCAGTTCGCGGCTGCAATAGCGAACCGCGTTGTCGGTATAACCCGTGGGGCTATCGATCGACAGCAGCGCCTTTAGTTGGGCGACCAGATAATCGACATCGATACTCGGTTGGTTCATGCGGGTTCCATCCTGGCGGAAGCGTCCTGTGTACGCCGTGCACGCGACAGAGGGAACAGCAGGTCAATGAAGCGTTCGGCCGTCGGCTGAGGTTCATGGTTGGCGAGCCCCGGCCGCTCGTTGGCCTCGATGAAGACATAGTCGGGCCCGTCTGGCGACCTGACCATGAAATCGATGCCGGTGACCGGAATGTCGATCGCTTGGGAGGCGAGGCACGCCGCCTCAACCAGTTTCGGATGCACGACGTCGGTGACGTCGTGGATCGAGCCGCCGGTATGAAGGTTCGCAGTCTTGCGCACCAGTACCTCTTCGCCGGCGTCGGGCACGGTCTTGAGCGTTTTGCCGGCGCTGGCGAGGCAGCGCAGCGCCTCCTCGTCGATCGGGATGTTGCTCTCGCCGCCGGTCGCGGCGGCGCGCCGGCGAGACTGCTGCTCGATGAGTTCCCTCAGGTCCTTCTGGCCGTCCCCGACCACACGAGGCGGCCGTCGTATCGCTGCGGCGACGACCTGATGATCGATGACGACCAGCCGCAGGTCCTGACCATCGAAACAGGCCTCGACCAGCACACGGTTGCTTATTTCCCGAGCCTCGGCGACGGCCCGTCTCACGTCCGGCATGTTGGTCAGGCCGACCGAGACCCCGCGCCCTTGCTCGCCGCGCGCAGGCTTGACGACCACGCTTCCGTGCTTCTGAAGAAATCCCTCCACGGCCTCGCCGTCGTCCGCCGTGATCTGCTCGGGTACGTTCAGGCCGGCGGCTGAAACCAGGCGCCGGGTTACCGCCTTGTCGTCGCAGATCGACACAGCGACGCCCGAGGTCAGTTCCGAGAGGCTCTCGCGGCAGTGAATCGAGCGGCCACCATACGACAGGCGGAAAAACCCTCCGGCTGCATCAGTGATCTGTGCATGCACACCCCGCCGCCGCGCCTCGTCGACAATGATGCGCGCATAGGGGTTCAGCGCATCGTATTCCTCCAGCGGGGACGCGAACAGCTTTTCGTTGATGGGATTCTTGCGTTTCACCGCGAAGACCGGAATGCGCCGGAAACCGAGCTTCTCGTAAAGGCCTATCGCCTGTTCGTTGTCGTGCAGTACGGAAAGGTCGAGATGGGCGGCGCCGCGTGCCTGCATGTACTCCGCAAGGCGACGCACCAGCATCTCGCCGATGCCGGGATAACGCGACTGGGGATCGACGGCGAGGCACCAGAGCGAGGAGCCCTGTTCCGGGTCGTTGAACAGCCTGCGATGGTCGACGCCGGTCACGGTGCCGACGATTTCGCCCGTGGCGTCCTCCTCGGCGACGAAATAGGCAAGCGACCGACTGTCCCGGTTCGCCCAGAAGAAGTCCGGCGACACCGTCACCATCCCGCGAGATGCATAGATGGCGTTTACCGCTCTCGCGTCCGCTTCCGAGGCAAGCCGCCGGATGAAGAAGCCCTTGGGCGAACGACGGCCCGCCCGGTAGGTCGAGAGGTCGAGCCGGTATGTATGCGAGGGGTCGAGGAACGCCTCCTGCGGCGCAAGACTCAGCAGCACATGCGGGTCGCGTACGTAGAATGCGATGTCGCGTCTGTCGGGTCGTTCCTGGCGCAGCGCCGCAACGATCTCCTCGTTCGTCTTGAACGTCTGGGCAAAAATCAGGCTACCCCATCCACAATCCAGCACGACCTGCTTGCGCGGCGGCTTGCCAGTGTCGCGGCCCTCATCGATCGGCGCATTCATGGAATGCACACGCAGCCTTCTCAGGCGATGGTCCAGAACCTTTTCGCTTCGCGCGCCGCTGTTTTTCTTAGCCATGGCAAACCCCCGTCGCTGCGTCAGATCTGATTGGTCTGAAGCCACATCTCCAGCAGTCCCGCCTGCCAAAGCTCTGATCCGCGAAGCGGGGTGATGTGCTCCGCCGGTGCTGCAAACAGCTGCTCGAGATAGTCTTGGCGGAACAGGCCGCGTTCGCGCGCCCGGTCTGATGCCATCGCGTCGCGCAGCATCTCAAGATACGGACCGTCGATATATTTGAGCTGGGGAACCGGGAAATACCCCTTCTTGCGGTCGATAACTTCATGCGGAACGACCTGCCGGGCAACGTCCTTGAGCACACCCTTGCCATTGTCCCGGAGCTTTTCCTCGAACGGAATCCGGGCTGCGAGCTCGACCAGTTCATGGTCGAGAAACGGCACGCGCGCCTCCAGTCCCCAGGCCATCGTCATATTGTCCACCCGCTTCACCGGATCGTCGACGAGCATGACATTGGCATCGAGCCGAAGAGCACGGTCAACCGGCGTGTCAGCGCCCGGACGCATCAGCTCCTCTTCGACAAGCTTGCGGCTATGATCCTCGCCGTCGGTCCAGTCCGGCCCGAGCTGGCGCTTCAAGGTTTCGTGGGGACGGTCGAAGAAGACCCTGGCGTAGTCGTCGACCACGTCGTTGGTATGGGCAAGCGGCGGATACCAGTGATAGCCGCCGAACACCTCGTCGGCGCCCTGTCCCGACTGGACAACCTTGATATGCCTGGAGACCTCTTGGGAAAGGAGGTAGAAGCCGACATTGTCGTACGAGACCATCGGCTCCGACATTGCGGCGATCGTTCCGGGAAGCGCATCCATCAGGCGCTCCGAAGGCACGAAGATCTTGTGGTGATCGGTGCCGAACTCGCGAGCGATGAGGTCGGAATAGACGAATTCGTCGCCTTTCTCGCCGTAGGCCTCCTCGAAGCCGACCGAAAAACTCATCAGCCCGGTCTGCCCCATCTCGGCAAGAAGACCCACGATGAGGCTGGAATCGACCCCTCCCGACAGTAAAACGCCAACGGGAACATCAGCCACCATGCGCCGCTTGACGGCAAGGCGCAGCGCCTGCAGCACGCGGTCGCGCCATTCTTCGGCGGAGGCGCGGCTGTCTGCCGCATCGCGCGTATAGGGCGGATCCCAATAGCGCCGATCAGTGGTGCGGCCGTCCTTCTCGATGATGCGAATGGTTGCCGGCGGCAGCTTGCGCACACCATTGATCATCGTGCGCGGCGGCGGCACCACGGCGTGAAAGCTCATGTAGTGGTGGAGCGCCACGCGGTCGATCGAGGTATCGATGCCGCCCGCCTTCAGCAATGCGGGAAGCGTGGAGGCAAAACGCAGCGTCTTGCCTGACTGCGCAACGTAGAGCGGTTTGATGCCGAAGCGGTCACGCACCATCACGATCCGCCCGCTGTCGCGCTCCTGGATGACGAAGGCGAACATACCGTGCAAGCGGTCGATGCACGTCTCACCCCAAGCGTGCCAGGCTTTCAGGATGACCTCGGTATCGCCATGCGAGAAGAAGTCGTAGCCTTTCGCCTCCAGCTCGCGCCGCAACTCCGGATAGTTGTAGATGCAGCCGTTGAAGGCGATCGTCAGGCCGAGCGCCGAGTCGATCATGGGCTGTTGCGCCTTTTCCGACAGATCGATTATGCGCAGGCGCTGATGCCCGAATCCCGCATTGCCATGCGAGACGATGCCGGAGCCGTCCGGGCCTCTCGGCGCAAGCGACTCCATCATCTTCAGGATTGCCGGAACGGACGGCGCAGCGCCGTCAAATCTCACTTCACCACAAATGCCGCACATCGCGGATACATACTCTCCGTTGTCTATTGCTGAACGCTGCTGGAATACTCATATAGTTAGAGTTCGAATTGTTTGAACCCCTGTCTTATGATGAAACCTGAAATTCTTTCGCCCAACCCGGCAACGGCAATGTCGCCCGAGGAAACGCGCACCCTCCTGAAATCGATCCGCCGCATCGTGCGTGCCAACGATCTGCAGTCGAGGGCGCTGGCGAAATCCACCGGGCTGACGGGGCCGCAATTGGTGATCCTGATGGCGGTCGCAGAACTCGGCAAGGTCACGACCAAGGCCTTGGCTGAACACGCCGATTTAAGCGCGGCAACGGTCGTTACGGTGCTGGAAAATCTGGAGCAGCGGGAGATCGTGGAACGCTACAGGTCGGAAGCCGACCGGCGGATCGTTTATACGCGGCTGACACCGAAAGGCCTGGCGCTTGTCTCTCACGCGCCGCGCGTGTTCGGCGACGATTTCGCTCGCCGTTTTGCCGGTCTACCCGCCAAACGGCGGCTCGAGCTTGTCGAGAGCATAGCCGAGCTGGCTCAACTCATGAGCTGCAATGACTGAACGGGCCTCCGAACTCGGCTCCCACGTCTTTCTGAACCGACTTCGGCGCCTGCGCTCAACCGGCAGCGCCGCTTAGCTTGACCAGCGCCGACAGCATCAGGTTCGCGCCCTTCTCGATATCGCTCCAATCCGTCCATTCGCGCGGCGAATGACTTATCCCGCCGCGGCTAGGGACGAAAATCAGGGCCGAGGGGCAGAGGGCCTGCATCGTCTGCGCGTCATGTCCGGCTCCCGACGGCATCGCCAATGCCTCCAGGCCGAGCTTGTGCGCCTCCTCATGCAGCATCGCGGCAAGCCCCAGGTCCAGCTGGACGGGCACCATCCGGCTCTGTTCCTGAATTTCGACCTGCAGGCCATTTGCGCGGGCGGCTGCCTCGACTTCGTGCCTGACGGCGATCACGAGGGCATCGATGGCGGCGTCGTCAATATCCCGGATGTTGACGACGAATTCGGCCTCGCCTGGAATAGTATGGATGAAGTTTGGCCGCAGGTCCGCCTTGCCGATCGTGATGCGTGAGTTCTCACCTCCACGAGCGGCTATGATGTCCGGTATGGCCGAACCCACCCTCGCCAGGCCGGCAAAGGCATCTGCGCGAAGATTCATCGGAGTCGTGCCCGAGTGGTTGGCTTCGCCTTCGAAACGGACGCGGAGGTTGCAGACGCCGGAAACCGAATGCGCGACGCCGATGGGAACTGAGCGGCTCTCCAGAACCGGGCCCTGCTCTACATGGAGTTCCAGAAAGGCGCTGATATCGGTGCGCACGGCTTGGAGAGCATCCATGGCGTCGAGGCCCTGCGCCGCCATGGCATCGGTGAGCCTGACTCCGTCCGCATCAGCGGCCTGCGAGAGCCATTCGGCGCTGACTGCCCCGCTGATAGCCTGAGAGCCCAGCATGCCGCCGAAGCGTCCTTCCTCCTCCGCGGTAGCGACAACCTCTATTCCGAGCGTTGGAGAAAGGCCGGCGTCGCGCATCGCCAGAACGCATTCCAGCGCGACGGCGACCCCCAGCGCCCCGTCGAATGCGCCGCCTTCCGGCACCGTGTCGAGATGCGACCCAGCCATGATGCAGGGTCCGTCCACAGGGCCGAAGCGGCCGAACAGGTTGGCCACGCCGTCGCGGCGTGCGACCAGCCCGGCTGACCGCATCTGGGCCAGGAACCATTCCCGCACCGCCATGTCGGCTTCGCAATAGCCGATCCGGTTGTGTCCACCCGTATCTGGATTGAAGCCGAAGCCGTTGATGCCGTCCAGCAGCCGGCGCAGGCGGTGTGTGTCGATGGCGAGTTGATGAGAAGGCATGACTGTTCGAACCGTCCTGTGGTCAGGCGCCAACGGCGTAAGCATGGCGCGGTAGGAAAATTCTTTATGATAAATGGTTGCAACGGTGCAAATTATCAGAATTAATTGCACGAGCATAAGGACAAGGAGCACGTCATGATAAAACTCCTGGCCGCCGGCTTCGTCGCGGCACTGCTGGCCCTCACGCAGGCGGCGTCTGCGCAGACGCCGCCCAACGCACTTGTGGTCGGCCAGATTGCCGAGCCGAAGTCGCTCGACCCGCATGCCGTCACGGCCGTCAACGATTTTCGTATCCTGGTGAACGTCTATGACGGGTTGACGCGCTACAAGGACGGAACGCTCGAAGTGGAACCGTCCCTGGCCGAAAGCTGGGAGGTGTCCGAGGACGGCAAGACCTACACGTTCAAGCTGCGCTCCGGCGTCACCTTCCATGACGGGTCGCCCTTCAACGCTGAAGCGGTGAAGTTCAATTTCGACCGGATGCTCGACGAGGAGCATCCCTACCACGACACCGGGCCCTTCCCGCTTGCCTTCTTCTTCTCCACCGTCGAGGAGGTCGAGGTGGTGGACGATCTCACGGTCCGGTTCCGGCTGTCGGAGTCATTCGCGCCCTTCCTGTCCAACCTGGCATATCCGACCGGACTCATTGTCTCGCCTGCGGCGGTGAAGGAACATGGCAAAGATTTTGGTCGCAATCCGAGCGGCACCGGAGCCTTCAAGTTTGAGCAGTGGGAGGCCAACTCACGCGTGGTGGTCACCCGCAACGAGGAATACTGGGATGGTGCGCCGCCGCTCGAGGCCGTCATCTACCGCCCGATCACGGATGCCAATACACGAATAGCGGAAATGCTGTCAGGCGGCCTAGATGTGATGGTGGAAGTTCCTCCGGACAGCGTGCAGCAGTTTCAGGGCAATGACGACTTCCAGGTTCATGAACAGGCCGGACCGCATCTCTGGTTCCTGATCCTGAACATGAAGGAAGGACCGTTTACTGACAAAAAAGTCCGCCAGGCGGCCAATTACGCCATCAACAAGCAGGCGCTGGTGGAGAATATCCTTCAAGGCACGGCGGAGGTCGCGGCCGGTCCTACTCCACCGGCATTTGCGTGGGCGTACAACCAGAACCTCGAACCCTACTCACACGACCCCGAGCGCGCCAGGAAGCTGCTCGAGGAAGCCGGTTATGACGGGGAGGAGCTTACCTTCTACGTGGCCGAAGGCGGCTCCGGGATGCTCGATCCGGTAGCCATGGGCACAGCCATCCAGGCCGACCTGGAAGCCGTGGGTATGCCGACGAAGATCGAGACCTATGAGTGGAACACCTATCTCGGAAAGGTGAACCCCGGTCTGGAGGGCAAGGCAAACATGGCCGAAATGGCATGGATGACGAACGATCCCGACACGCTGCCTTTCCTTACGCTCCGTTCGGAAGCCCTGCCGGAGAATGGCGGCTTCAACTCGGGGTATTATTCCAACGAGCGGGTCGACGAGATCCTGAACGAAGCAAGGAGCGCCACCAGCCAGGAACGCCGTGCTGAACTCTACAAGGAGATGCAGGAGATCGTGCATGACGACGCACCCTGGGTTTTCGTAGCGAACTGGAAGCAGAACGCGGTCACCCGCGCCAACGTCGCGGGTTTCAAGTTGCAGCCGTCCTTCTTCCTGATGCTGCAGGACGTCTCCAAGCAGTAGCGTTGCGAGCGGCCGCCAGGCGGATGCCGCGGCGGCCGCTCTTCGCGCTCGAAGGATCGTGCCGTGGCAGCCTACATCGTCAAGCGTCTGGTCGCCGCCGTTCCCGTGTTGCTCGGGTTGTCGTTGATTGTCTTCCTGATCATGGCGATGATTCCCGGCGACCCGGCGACCGCCATTCTCGGTTCCTACGCTACGCCGGAAAACGTCGAGCGGCTCAACCGCAGCCTTGGCCTCGACAGGTCTCTGCCTGAGCAGTACGTCATCTGGCTCGGCAACCTGCTTCAGGGGGATTTGGGAAGGTCCTATGCGCTCAACCGTCCGGTACTGGACGAGGTGCTGGAGCGGTTCTCCGCTACCTTGATCCTCGCGGGCACTGCGCTGGCGTTGTGTACGATCTTCGGATTGCTCGCGGGCATCGTCTCGGCCGTTCGCCAGTTCGGCTGGGCTGACCGCATCGTAACGCTATTCGTGCTCATCGGCATCTCCATACCGTCGTTCTTCCTCGCGTTGCTGCTCATCCTGTTTTTTGCAGTACGGCTGCGGGTGCTGCCGGCTTCCGGCATGTATGCGATCTATGGAGGTGGAGACCTCCCCGATCTGCTTCACCACCTTATCCTGCCTGCCGCCACGCTTGCCGTGGTTGCGACGGGGGTGGTCGCCCGGCTGACGCGAACGGCCATGCTGGAGGTGCTGAGGCAGGACTACATCCGCACGGCGCGTGCGAAAGGACTGAGCGAGCGTAAGGTGATCTATCGCCACGCCCTCAAGGCAGCCATGGTCAGCATCGTTCCGGTGGTCGGCTTGCAAGCCGGTTTCGTGCTCGGCGGCGCCGTCTATATCGAGACTGTTTTCCAGTGGCCGGGCATAGGGGCAATGCTTGTCAAGGCGATCTCCACACGGGACATTCTACTCGTGCAGGGAGGAGTGCTTTTCGTCGCCGCCGCCTATGTGTTCGTCAACCTCATCGCCGATGTTGTCCAGGCGATGTTGGATCCGAGGCTTGAGGCATGAGTGTTCCGATCCTGGAGGCGGCTCCAACGCCCGAGCCGAGGACAACGCGCCAGACCACGTGGCGCCTCCTTATGAACAACAGGCTGGCGGCCGCGGGCTTCTATGTGATCGCGTTCATCGTTCTGATGGCGGTCCTGGCGCCTCTCCTGCCGCTCCATGATCCCGACGTGACGGACCCTGCCGACCGGCTGCTCCCGGTGTTCTCCGAAAACCATCTCCTCGGCACCGACCACCTAGGCCGAGACGTGCTGGCGCGGCTTGTCTGGGGGACGCGCGTTTCACTCTTAGTCGGCATTTCTGCCGCCCTGATGGCGGCATTCTTCGGTTCCCTGATCGGCCTCGTGGCCGGCTATGCGGGCGGGCGGGCGGATAATTTCATCATGCGCGGCATCGATATGCTGATGGCGTTTCCCTACATTCTGCTGGCGCTCGCCATCGTCGCTGTACTGGGGCCCGGCCTGCTCAACGCGCTCTACGCCATCGCCGTGGTGAACATTCCGTTCTTCGCCCGCAACGTCCGCGGTATCGCGCTCGGCCTGTCGCATCGCGAATTCGTCGACGCCGCACGCCTGTCCGGCAAGGGCCACACTGCAATCGTGGCGACTGAAATCCTGCCCAACGTCATGCCCATCATAGTGATCACCATGTCGACCACGATCGGGTGGATGATCCTGGAGACAGCGGGCCTGAGCTTCCTCGGTCTCGGTGCGCAGCCGCCACAGGCGGATCTCGGGTCGATGCTCGGCCAAGGCCGCGCACTCCTCTTCACTGCGCCGATGATTTCGGTGATTCCCGGCGTCATGGTGTTCCTGATCGTCATGAGCATCAACCTGCTGGGCGACGGGGTGCGTGATGCACTCGATCCCCGTTTGAGGGCAGGGGCACTGACTCGCCCCATGGCGGTTACCCGCATCGACCGCGCAAAGGCGCCTATCCCAGACGAAATGGCGATAGCCTCCGCGCTGGCTGTGACGGAACTGGAAACCAGCTTCGAAACCGCCGGCGGGAAACAGCCGGCGGTGAAGGGAGTCAGCTTCAGCCTGCGGAAGGGGGAATGCCTGGGACTTGTCGGTGAGAGCGGATCCGGCAAGAGCGTCACCGCCCTCTCGGTTCTTGGCCTCGTTGCATCGCCGCCCGGGGTCATCACCGGCGGGGCCGTGACGATCGAAGGGCGTGATGTACTCTCGCTCAGCGAAACGGAGATTGGATCGCTGCGCGGCGGCAAGGTGGCATACATCTTCCAGGATCCGCTGACGACGCTGCATCCTCTTTTCACGATCGGTGAACAGGTGGCCGAGGCAATCCGGGCGCACCAGCCGGTCGGACGTGGGGAAGCCAATGCCAAGGCGGTCGATCTGTTGAGGACCGTACGCATCCCCGATCCCGAGCAGCGCGCGAGCGCCTATCCGCACGAGCTTTCGGGCGGGCAGCGCCAGCGCGTGGGCATCGCGATGGCGCTCGCCAATGAGCCGGACATCATCATCGCCGACGAGCCCACCACCGCGCTCGACGTCACGGTGCAGGCGGAGATACTGCGGCTACTGCAGGTGCTGCGCCAGGAGCGCGGCCTGGCGCTTTTGTTCATCACTCACGACTTCGGCGTGGTGGCTGAGATCTGCGACCGCGTGGCGGTCATGCGGCGAGGTGAGATCGTGGAGGCGGGCGATACGGCGGCTGTCCTCGGCAATCCGCAACACCCCTACACGAAGAGGCTGATCGCCTGCGTGCCCGGCCGCGTGATTCAGTACGTGTTCCAGGATCCGGTTGCGTCGCTCAACCCGCGCAAAACCGTAGGCGCGATCCTCGACACGCCGCTGCGACTCCTAAAAGGATACGATCAAAGCCGCCGCCGGGCGCGCATGAGAGAATTGATCGAGGCCGTGCAGATGCCGGAGGACTCGCTGGGTCGCTATCCGCACGAGTTCTCGGGTGGGCAGGCGCAGCGGATTGCAATTGCAAGGGCGCTGGCCGCAGAGCCGCGGATCATGGTGCTCGACGAACCGGTTTCCGCCCTCGACGTTTCGGTGCAGGCGCAGGTCCTGCTGCTGCTGGAGGATCTGCGCAGGGAATTCGATCTCTCCTACCTGTTCATCAGCCACGACCTGGCGGTGGTGGAGAGCATCTCCGACAGGGTTGCTGTGATGTTTTTCGGTGAGGTGGTCGAGACAGGGGCCGCCGAACAGCTTTTCAGATCGCCCCGGCACGAATACACAAAGAGGCTGATATCGAGCGCGCCGCGATTGGAAACTGCTCTGGGCGCAACAAGGGGCGCATGAAATGCCGGGGCAAGACGGAAGCATCGCGACGGCTCCTGCGGTGGCCCGCCGCCGCAAGCGGCCGGATACGGTCGCGGACCAGATCCGGGAACGGATCGTCGAAAACGGCCTTGCTCCGGGCGACCGGCTGCCGCACGAATGGATCGAGCCGGAGACCTGGCACGTTTCGCGCGGGACTTTGCGCGAAGCCCTGAAAGTTCTCGAATCGCAGGGACTGACGCTCAGCAAGACTGGACCGGGCGGCGGTGTATTCGTCTCCTCGATCGAGGCAGAACACGCGATCCGTCTTCTCGACAACCTCTTCCTTCACAGCCAGCCTTCGATCGCTGACATTTACTCGATCCGCAAGGAATTGGAGCCGCTGCTGGCGGCCAGCTTGGCAGGAAAGCTGACGCCGGCGGCACTGTCTCTGCTGCAGGCAAAGGTCCGCCTGTACGAGGACGAACCCACGACTACCGAGGAGGAGTACCGGCAGCGAATGGCCGAGCTCGACTTCCATGAGGAACTGGCGCGGCTCTGTCAGAACCAACTGCTCGGTTTTCTTTGCAGATTTCTGGTCAGCTTGTTGCGGGACATGGCAGTTTGCAGGGAGATCTACCAGCAGCACAACCCGGTGCTGCGGGAAACCGGGCTGCACTATCAGGTGGCGCTGCTCAGGGCGATCAAAGCAGGCGATGCGGATCGCGCCTCCGCCATCATGCGCGACCACATGATCACCGCCGAGGCGTATATGCTGGAGCGGGCCGAAATCCGCCGCAGGCGCGAGCCACACGTCGGGCCGAAGCCATAACGCCGCCGCCCGCTAGGGCAATGGCGTGATAATTGGATCCTCATCCTGGCGACGGCGATACTCTTCTCGCGCATCTTCATCCCATGGGTCGGCTGAGTCGTCAAAACCAGCCCACCCATCAGCTTCAAACTCGCGTCTAAGGGCAGCAGTATCGGACGACTGGCCCAAGATCGCCTGTGCGGCAGCCAGCTGTGTCTCGTCCACGCGGGCAATCACCAATGCGCCTCCCCGTCTGAGGCCCTCCGCATAGACATGCGCTTCCCGTTCGTCGACGCCTGCATCCGTCAACGACCCCAGAAGGCCGCCGAGGGCGCCTCCCGTCGCTGCTCCTATCAAAGTGGTTGCCAACCAACCGGCGCCGACTACCGGGCCAATGCCGGGAATGGAAAAGGATCCGAGGCCCGTCAGAAGACCGCCAACCCCGCCGACTGCCGCGCCGACACTCGCGCCGGCAACGGTCCCGCCCACGCCACTGCTTCCGCTGGGGGCGACGATGCTGATGTCCCTGCTTGCAATTCCGGAATCTTCCAATTCCTCAACGGCCAGGCGTGCCTGATCATATGTGTCGTAAAGCCCGCTGATCGTTCGCATTTCAGCATCCTTTAGTTTCACCGGCGAATGCGAGCGGCTCCTTTACGGCAAACTCGAACTGACAAGAATCGTTCCAGTCTGCGTGTCGGAGTTGAAGGGACGTTTGCTGTTTTCGACGCTGATCGCGCGGATCGGATCGTCGTGTGGGTCCCTGGAATTTTCAGGAGCAGGGTTGAATGAGTACGGGATGATTTCCAGACTTACGTCATGGACGAAGACGAAATCCACCGGACTGTCACAAAGATCATCACCCGCCTCTCGGGAAAAACAGGAAAGTGTACGGTTGAGGTAAAGAGCTTTGGTGCTGGAGCGGAAGCTACCAATGTCTCTTTGGTCACTGCTCGCTATCGTGATCAGTGGGGTTCTCAAAAAATGCTGCGGGTGGTGGTCAAACGGCTGGATGGTCGCCCGGCGCGGGAAGCTGTCGTTTACGAGCGCCTCATCTCGGGTCATCCAGTGAAGATCGCCCCGGAACTCCTTGCGGTTCAGCGTCTGGGGCCTTCCTCCGCGTGCCTGTTCCTGGAGGCTGTTAGAAGGATCAATGCATGGCCTTGGCGGAATACATCGGCGGCGGGTGATGTACTGTCTCGAATCGGCCGATTCCACACGGCCGTTGAAGGCAGGGACATCCTTCTGCCCTAATGGGATTATGAAGGCGAAGTTGGGGTACTGGCCGAATCCACTTGGGATATGCTTGACCAATGTCGCCGAGATCCGGACCTCCGCATGCTGGCGAGGCACATTCGTGGACTTGAGAGGGTGATTGAAGCACTGCCCGAACTTCGTCGCCAGCTCCTGGCGGAATCACCGTTCGGATGCAGACCTATCCATGGCGATCTTCATCCGGGCAATGTTCTGGTGCGCCAGAGTGCCGGAAGCCACCAACCCGTATTCCTCGATTGGGGCCGAGCGCGTCTTGGTTCACCTCTCGAAGACGTTAGTTCCTGGCTCCAGTCGCTCCGCTTCTGGGAAGTCGAAGCGCAGCGTCTCCACGACACGTTGTTCTTGGAATACCTCTCCGCTTTCGGCATGGAGCGGAAGCTGACTTCCGAGATTCGGGCCGCGTATTGGATCGCAGGGGCTTCAAATGCCCTGGCCGGCGCACTGCTCCATCACCTCAACACTGCTCTGGACCAGCGCCTCGGCAAAGCGCGGCGGGGAACGGCTGTCAAAGCAGCACGCGATTGGTTGCGAGTCGTTCGTCGTGCACATGCCTGGACAATCTAGGATCGACAAACTGCATTGCCTGACCGTCTGGTATCGCAGAGCGCAGCTTTGAGCGTCCAAATCGTCCCGTCCGGCATTTTCCGCGGCGCTGTTCGCGCGGCTTGGACTAGCGAAGTTGAGCGCAGGGATCGACGAACAGCGCCACGGCGCCCGCCCAGGTGACGCCGGCGAATGATAGGGCAGTCAACAGGCGCGTAACCGAGATCACGAAGCGCCGATCGGTTTCTGCTGCCGCCTCGAAGCGGAGCAATCGCGCGACCTGGCGTGGCCGCCACAGGACCAGCGCCAGCGCCGCCATCGAGACCACTGTCAACAGGCCAACCAGCGCCGTTATTGCAAACGGAGCGACTGCGATCATACCGTCCGCACGAAAAGCGCAGAGTGCCGACTGCGGGCCGTAGATGAGCAGGAGATGTGCGGCCCAGATGATTGGGCCGACCAGCACATAGAAAATTCCCCCAGCGAGAGGGCCTGAATCATTTCCTGCTTTCATCTCACTTCCCTCGGGTTCAGCCGACAAGCCTCGGAAAGCCATGAATGAGCGCCAGCCCCAACAGCGATTGCACCACGGTGTAATGATAGAGCAGCGCGAGATTGTCGAAGGTGACGCGCCGTTCGCGATCGAGCTTGCCTGCCGCATGTCGCGCGATGGTGAAGAACCCCATGATGACAAGCGTGAAAGTCAATTGGCCGAACAGTACGACGCCAAGATAGACCATGGCACCGTATGCGTTTGCCGACGGCGATAATCCGGTGCGCCAGTGTCCCGCGATCTCGATCGCAAGCGATCCCACGAGGCATGCCAAGGCAAGAAAGATAGCTAGAGGAACCGCTACGCCGAATTTCCCTGCGGGCGGCAGCAGACGCCCGGCGGCAACGACCAACGCCGCGCCGGCGAGCAGAAGGAATGTGGACGCGGCGGGCCAAGCCACTGCCGGAAGCGCGGGCGAGCCCGCCGGAGCCCATACCTCAGGCGATACAATCCAGAGAAACAGGTAGGAGAATACGTAAGCGAGATAGAGCGAGGCCGCTACGAACATGAGAACAACCATCGCCCACCAGGAGTGAGACGTCGGTCCGGTCACATATGTGGGCAGGCTTATGCCGCCACCAATATCGATCGAACCTTTCGCCGGGCCGGGATCGAGGCTCCACGTCCAGATGAGGCAGAAGGCAACCGCAATGACACCGCAGACCACCGCGACAATGACCAGCTTGATCGTCAGAAGCAGGAAGCACGCAGCGGTGAAGATCGCCGCCAACAGCGGGGGCCATCCCGGTCCAGGCATCTGGATTACATATTGCGGACGGGCGTCGATGGGCGACGTCACAATCGTCTCGCGGCCGCCAGTCGGGGCGTTCGGCAGGAAATAACGGCCTTCCCTGACGTCTTCGGCAAGATTCGGCTGATCCCAAATCGGTTCGCGGCTGGTGACAAGCGGGATGCTGCGTGTCGAATAGACGTCGTTCGGCAGCCACTCCAGCGTTCCAGCCTGCCACGGGTTCTCAGGGCCGCCTCCACCGGGGCGGAAGCGCACGACAAGATCGATGACGAAAAGGAGCACACCGGCTCCCAGCATGTAGGCGCCGACGGTCGAGATCATGTTCAGGTTGTCCCAACCGAGTTCCGATGGATACGTCCAGACCCGCCGAGGCATGCCGAGCAGACCTGTGAGATGCATCGGAAAGAAAGTTATGTTGAAGCCGAGGAACATCAGCCAGAACACCCAGCGACCGAGGCGTTCAGACAGCATGTTTCTGCTCACCATCGGCGCCCAATAGTAGAAAGTGGCGAACAGCGGAAAGACCATGCCGCCCACGAGCACATAATGAAAATGGGCCACCACGAAATAGGTGTCGTGCACCTGGAAGTCGAACGGCACCATGGCGACCATGACACCGGTCAGACCGCCTATCGTAAAGATGAACAAAAATCCCAGAATGAACAGCGACGGTGTGGTGATGCGGAATCGCTCGCGTCCGGCGGCG
The DNA here is from genome assembly GCF_040438645.1 of Mesorhizobium sp. WSM2240. Lineage (NCBI taxonomy): Bacteria > Pseudomonadati > Pseudomonadota > Alphaproteobacteria > Hyphomicrobiales > Phyllobacteriaceae > Mesorhizobium > Mesorhizobium sp. WSM2240. Next base: position 3,629,995 of record NZ_CP159253.1, on the reverse strand, counting down.
ATAGTGGCGATCCAGGAGAAAACCTGAATGCCGGAGGGAAGGGTCACCGCCATGCTTGCTGCCGAAAAGAAGGCGAGGCTCAGCGCGGGAATGCCTGTGGTGAACATATGATGGACCCACAGGCCGAAGCTGAAGAAGCCGGTTGCGATGAGGGCCACGACAATGAGGCGGTACCCGATCAACGGCGTCTGCGCCATTGTCGGCACCATCATCGAAACCAGCCCAGCGGCGGGAAGGAATATGATGTAGACCTCAGGATGGCCGAAGAACCAGAAGAGGTGTTGCCAAAGAAGCGCATCGCCACCGAGTTCGGCCGTAAAGAACGGCCATCCGAAGGACCGTTCGATCTCCAGCATCATGGTCGCCAGTATCACGGCCGGAAAGGCGAACATGATCATCGAAGCGAAGATCAGCATCGACCAGGCGAAAATCGGCATCTTGGCAAGCGACATGCCGGGCGGACGTGTGCGCAACGTCCCGACGACGATCTCGATGGCGCCGGCAATTGCCGAAATTTCGATGAAGCCGATGCCCAGCAGCCAGAAATCGGCGTTGTCGCCCGGAGAGTATTCCTTGAGCGTGAGCGGCGGATACATGAACCAGCCGCCTGCGGGGGCGAGGTCGTAAAAGATCGTCGAGAAGAAGACGAGCCCGCCAACCACATAGGCCCAAATGGCGAAGGCGCTGAGGCGCGGGAAAGGAAGGTCGCGCGCGGCCAGCATCTGCGGCAGCAGCATCACGCCAAGTGCCTCGACCGCCGGCACGGCGAAGAGGAACATCATCGTCGTTCCATGGACGGTGAACATCTGGTTGTAGAGTTCCTGGCCGATGAAGTTGTTGTCGCCGACGGCTAGTTGCGTCCGCATCAGCAGCGCCAGGGCGCCGGCCAAAAGGAAGAACAGGAAGGCCACGCCGATATAGAGCAGCCCGATAACCGTGTTGTTGACGGCGGTAACGATCCGCCAGCCCTTGGGCGTCGCCCAGACGCGCTCCAGTTCCTCCAGTTCGCCCGGCGGACGCGGCGTTGGATTGATCGGACGCGACGTATGATCCATCAGCCGCCGCCAGTGCTGCGCAGGAAGTAGAGTACGACCAGTCCGGCAAGGTAAGTTCCCATGACGGCGAGCGAGTCGTAGCCCATCCTGAGGATGGTGCGGTCGCGCCGCTCCGCAAGGCCGACAAGGAAGATGGCGGTCACCGTGATTGAGATCAGCGCCGCAAAGCCTTCGAACCTGCCGGAGCTGTTGATCACGGCGTCGCCGCCACCGGTGATGTCGACTATGAACAGGAATGAGACATCGAAAAGGTTGGTGCCGAAGATGTCGGACATCGCCATCGTATAGAGTCCCGCGCGCATGGCGCTGAACACCGTGCTCACTTCCGGCAGCGAGGTCGCGATAGCTACGAATACGACTCCGACGAAGCTCTGCCCGAGTCCCGTCGCCTCCGCGATGGCGTCGCCGCTGCGCGACAGGATATAGCCGGCGACGACGATGACAACGCCGGCGATCGCGGCCCGCGTCATCGCCCAGTTAAGCGTCTTGTCCTTATCCTTCTCAGCTTTCTTCTTCGCGTGCTCCTTCTCCTTCTCCTTGCTAATCTCGTCGTCGTTCGGAACCCACGGCTTGTCGCCTTGCACGCGCGACAGCACCCACATGCTGATGCCCGTGACGATGGCCAGCAGCCACATCCACAACCCGGCAAAAAAGATGGGCACGTCCCCGACCATGATGGCTGCGGCGACGATCGAGAGCAGCAGGATCTTCAGTCCGCCCTGCAGGATGACGACAGAGTCCGGAATTATGGAAGTCAGCGCGCGTCTGCCGATAAGCGCGTCGGCGACGGCAAGAATGGCGACCTGCATCGCGATGCCGCCCAGGATGCTGTTGACCGCGAGGCTGGCGTCGCCGCTGAGAGAGGAGGTGACCGCCACCGCCAGTTCGGGCAACGAGGTAACACCGCCCAGCAGCAGGAGCCCGATCAGCGCCTGCCCCATGCCGGTTTTGTCGCTGATGACGTTGGCGTAGCGGGTGATCCGCACGCCGGCGAACCATACAGCGAGTGCCGCCGCGGCGAAGAGCGTGAGATTGATCGAAAGACCCATGGCGGCGAAATCGAACATGACGGTCATCTCAGGCTTTCGAGATAGGTGGCCAGGTGACCAAGTTCCTGCTCGGTGTAGATCGCATAGGGCGGCATCAGATTCTCAGGCTTGATGTGCTGACTGTCGCTTATCCAGCGGGCAAAGGCGTCGGCGTTGTTGGGGAGTGTCGCCGCAGCCAGGGAATGCCGGTTCCCGACATGGGTCAGGTCGGGTGCGATCGTGCCGCTGGCGTCGGTGCCGCGCACGGTATGACACGCGCCGCAGCCGCTTTGCACAAACAGCGCGTGGCCTTGAATTTCTTCTTCCTCGACGGGAACCGCAGCCGGTGCGCTTTCGCGCGCCAGCCACGCCTCGAAATCGGCGGGTGCCATGGCGATCACGAAGAATGACATTAGGGCGTGGGCGCCGCCGCAATATTCGGCGCACTGTCCTCGGCTGATGCCCGGCTCGTGGACGTTGAGCGTCAATGTATTCGTGCGGCCTGGTATCATGTCGAGCTTGCCTGCCAGCTTCGGCACCCAGAAGCTGTGGATCACATCCGCCGAAGTCAGTTCGACATGAACGGGCTGGTCGGTGGGCAGGCGCAACTCGTTGGCGCTCTCGACGTGGCTGCCGTCTTGAGTGGTATAGATTACGCGCCACCACCAGCGTTCGCCGACGACCGATATGCGAAGGCTTGCCTGCCCCTCCGCTGACCCTGTCATGCCCATGACCGCGATGCTGTAGCCAAGCAAAGCGGAAAGCGCTGCCGCGGGAAAGACAAGACCTGCGCCGATGACAAGTCGCTCTCCAGCCAGTCGCTGTCGCCATCGATGAGTTCCGAACAGAGCGATTATGGTGGCTATGGCGACACCGAGAAAAACAACCGAACAGAAGATGATCAGAATCCAGGAGAGCGTGTGGATGCGCTCGGCCTCTCCCCCGGCGGGATTCAGAGCCGACTGCACGTCCACGCAGCCGGCGGCGATCAACAGAATTGGGAGCACCGCGAAAGCCTGGAGAGATCGGTTCCACATCACTTTGAACCTGATAGTGCCGAGGCCGCGCCATTTTGATAGGCTTCAGGCGGCAGCGATGCAAAGTAGGCCGCCACATCGAGTATCTGCTCTTCGGTCAGTCGGCGGGCGATCGAAGCCATGATCTGGCCGTATGCGGTGCGGTCGCGGCCGCCGCTTCGCCAGACACGCAACTGTCCGGCCAAATAGTCGGCGTGCTGACCGGCAAGCGCGGGGAATTCCGCAGCACGAGAACGTGAATGACATGCAAGACAGCGAGGAATCGCTTTTTTTGGATCGCCTTCGGTAGCCAGCGCCCGCCCATGCGCTATCCGCGCTGAATCGACGGCTCGCTGTCCCGGCCGGGCATCCAGATTTGCATAATAGCTGGCGATGGCGCCTATTTGGTCATCACCGAGGAGAGCCGCGACGGGCTGCATGATCCCGCTCGGTCGGGTACGGGCGGCGTACTCTTCTAAAGCCCGCTCAAGATATCCGATCGACTGCCCGCCGAGTTTGGGAATCAGGCTGCTGATCGTAGACGCGGCGGCATCGTCGTGGCAGCGTATGCATTGGGTCAGGGCGACCGCTTCCGCTTGATGGGTCAGATCTTTCGCTGCAGGTGCTCCAGAGGGCACGCGGTCGAGTCCTGCCAATTGACGGTAGTTGTTCATCTCGCCGTCGCCCAACTCACTCAAAAAAGCTGTGAGCGCCCAGACCTCATCGTCGCGAATAGGGGCGGGCCACGCTGGCATTCCGGTATATTTCAGGCCGTGCTTGACGATCCAGTAGAGTTCTTCAGGGGGGCGCTTGGCAGCGGCATCGGTCAGGTGCGGAGGCGACGGCAGCATTTGGCTGACGATCACGTTAATGGGTTCTCCTGGCCTGCTGTGGCAGGGAACGCATCCTCCCTCATAATGAGCGGCGCCCAGACGGACCAGGTCCGGATCGTCGAGCGGGGGAGTTTCGATGAATGCGCTTCGCGTCGCGATCGACCGTTCACGGACCATTTCCAGAATCCACGTCGTCACCCAAAAATGATCGCGTGATGCGGCTACATTGTACAGGCCGGACCATATGAACGCGGCCCCGGCGGCGGCTAAAAGAACTAGAGTGATGCCTAGGGAAACGATCAGCTGCTTCGATACGAAGTTAGCCCACATTCCGCGCCTCTCGCACGGCAAGCAGAAGCACGTGGCGATCAGAAATCTCTTCGGCGTCGAGGTCGAAGAACCATCGTGCGGCGATGGCGATGCCGGCCAGGACGTAAGTGGCCGGACAGGCTACAAGCATGAACAGGCCTGCAAGTTGCTGGTCGGCAAGCGTTGCCTCGACCTGATGCATCGCCTCTTGCGTGTGCGCAATCAGGAGATCCGGATAAAGCACCCTCGGCGCGAAAACCAGGAGAACACCAAGAAGGCAAAACAATTTGCTGGTGATGAGCAGCGCCAGAATGGCGCGCCAGCGATGATCGGCCTTTATGGAAAGAACGGCTAGCCAAAACCACAGCGCGCACGTCAGGAAAGACGCGAGCATGATCATGTGGAGCACGTGCGACTGCATTCCCACGTAAAGCGCCGGTGGCGCGTGCCATGTCCACAGAACCAACAGTTGCGCAATCACCGCAGGGTACAGTTTGGGCAATGGCAAACGGTCCCCAAAACGCCGGTTGACCGCCAGCGCCAGAAGTGGCGCCACGGCGTTCATAAGCAAAATGTGAATCGCCATCTGCTGCGAGAGCGGCCCCATACCGTAAAGCATGGTCTTCGAACCGGTGACGGCTCGAAATGTTCCGCGTCCGGGTTATGCCTGCAACTGATTAGCGGTAGCTGCAAAGGCGCAAGTTATCGCCGGGACCATAGTGTGGCGTTGGTTCAGAATCCGCCTTGCAAATAGTCATACTATATGACTATACGGTTCTGGCGATCGGGGAGGAGCCGCGATCGACTTTTTGGGAGGTTTGGAATGACCAGAATTTTGAAGACCATGCTGCTCGGATCGGCGATCGCCCTTGCGCTCGGCGGATCTGCGTCGGCCGCGGATTTGACGGTCGGCTTTTCGCAGATCGGATCGGAGTCCGGCTGGCGCGCGGCCGAAACCAGCGTCACCAAGCTCGAGGCTGAAAAACGCGGGATCGACCTGAAATTTGCCGACGCGCAGCAAAAGCAGGAAAATCAGATCAAGGCGATCCGCGGCTTCATCGCCCAGGGCGTTGACGCGATCCTCGTGGCGCCGGTCGTCGCAACGGGCTGGGAATCAGTGCTTGAGGAAGCCAAGGACGCCGAAATCCCGGTCATTCTGCTCGATCGTGGCATCGACGGCTCGCCGGATCTCTACATGACCATGGTCGCCTCCGACCAGGTGCTCGAAGGCAAGGTTGCGGGCGAGTGGCTGGTGAAGGACGCCGCGGGCAAAGAGTGCAACGTGGTCGAACTGCAGGGCACGACGGGTTCTTCGCCCGCCATCAATCGCAAGAAGGGCTTCGAGGAAGCGATCGCCAGTACGCCGACCATCAAGATCATCCGGAGCCAGACCGGCGACTTCACCCGCGCGAAGGGCAAGGAAGTGATGGAAGGCTTCCTCAAGGCCGAGGGCGGCGGCAAGAACATCTGCGCGCTCTATGCCCACAATGACGACATGGCGGTCGGCGCGATCCAGGCGATCAAGGAAGCCGGCTTGAAGCCCGGCACCGACATCAAGGTCGTTTCGATCGACGCGGTGCCGGACATTTTCAAGGCAATGGCCGACGGCGAGGCAAATGCCACCGTCGAGCTAACCCCGAACATGGCCGGGCCGGCCTTCGACGTCCTGGAGAAGTTCAAGGCTGACGGTACCTTGCCGCCCAAGCAGATCATCACGGAATCGAAGCTTTATACCCCTGCCGACGATCCGATGAAGGTCTATGAGGAAAAGAAGGGCCTCGGCTACTGATCTCCCTCACGAGCGGGCCGGACTCTTGGAGGCCGGCCCGACCGTCCTGACGAACCGTGGCGATATCCGCCGCACCATCTCGGGAGGACCGCCGTGAGCGAGCCTGACCTGCTGCTCAGCGCAACCGACATCCGCAAGACCTTTCTCGGCTTGAAAGCCCTTGACGGTGTCGACTTCTCGGTGCGCAAGGGCGAAATCCATGCCCTGCTCGGCGAGAACGGCGCCGGCAAGTCGACGCTGATCAAGGTGCTGACCGGCGTCCATAAGCCCGACAGCGGCGCCATCGAACTTAACGGCGAACTTGTGGCCGTGCGCGATCCCATGCATGCCCAGCAACTCGGCATCGGCACGGTCTACCAGGAGGTGAATCTCCTGCCGAATCTAACGGTGGCCGAGAATCTCTATATCGGCCGCCAGCCGAAGAGGTTCGGCCTTGTCGACACCCGCACGATGCAGAAGCAGGCCAGGGCGCTGCTCGCTCAGTACGATATCGATATCGATGTCGGCGCACAGCTCTCCAGCTTTTCCATCGCCGTACAACAGCTCGTCGCCATTGCCCGCGCCGTCGACATGTCCGGTTCAGTGCTCATCCTCGACGAGCCGACGGCGAGCCTCGACAGTCACGAAGTCGACCTTCTCTTTGGCGTCATGCGCAAATTGCGGGACCGCGGCCTCGGCATCGTTTTCATCACGCATTTCCTCGACCAGGTCTACGCCGTCAGTGACCGCATCACGGTGCTGCGCAACGGCAAGCTCGTGGGGACGAGGCAGACCAATGATTTGACGAAAGTCGACCTCGTCTCGATGATGCTGGGCCGCACGCTGGCCGCCGCGACCGAGCACGGCCGTCGCGCAGCGCCGCCTCCGTCGGAACGCAAGATCGTATTCTCGGATTTCGGCCGCGCGCGCTCGGTCGCGCCTTTCGACCTGACAATCTCCGCGGGCGAGGTCGTCGGCGTCGCCGGGCTGCTCGGCTCCGGCCGCACCGAGACGGCGCGCCTCCTGTTCGGCATCGATCTGCCGGACCGCGGCACAATCACCGTGGACGGCAAGCCGGTCAGGATCGCGTCACCGCGCGATGCCATCCGGCTTGGCTTCGGGCTTTGCCCCGAGGACCGCAAGGCGGACGGCATCATCGGCGACCTGTCGGTGCGTGAGAACATCGCTCTCGCCCTTCAGGCGCGGCGCGGCTGGTTCCGCCGCATGTCGACGCGCGAGCAGACGGAGCTGGCCGACCGTTTCGTCAAAGCGCTCGACATTCGCACCACCGACATCGAAAAGCCCGTCAAGCTGCTCTCCGGCGGCAATCAGCAGAAGGTAATCCTTGCCCGCTGGCTGGCCACGCAGCCGCGCTTTCTGATCCTCGACGAGCCGACGCGCGGCATCGATGTCGGCGCGCATGCGGAGATCATCGAACTCATAAACAAGCTCTGCGATGAAGGCTTGGGTCTGCTGGTGATTTCTTCCGAGATCGAGGAGATCGTCGCCTATTCGACGCGCGTGCGCGTGCTGCGCGACCGTGTTCATGCCGGTGAATTGGCCGGTGCCGAGATCTCCGCCGATAACATTATGAGGGCCATCGCCGCTGAACACGGAGCAGCACGATGAGCAGCCTTGGCTCCGGATTGCGCAAGGCTGCCCCGCAGCTCGCCTGTCTTGCCGTCATCCTGTTCTTCAATTGGTTGGCTTTTCCTGGCTTCTTCGACTTGCGCCTGCAGGACGGACGCCTGTTCGGCAGCCTGGTGGACGTGCTCAACCGCGGCGCGCCGGTAGCGATCCTTGCCATCGGCATGACGGCAGTCATCGCTTCCAAGGGGGTCGACCTGTCCGTCGGCGCGGTGATGGCGATGGCCGGCGCGGTGGCGGCGACGATGACTGTCGAGGGCTATTCGCTGCCTATAGTGTTGTTGTCGTCGCTAGCAGTCGGTATCGCCTGCGGCCTGCTCAATGGCCTGCTCGTCGCCGTCCTCGAACTCCAGCCTATCGTGGCGACCCTGATCCTCATGGTCGCGGGCCGCGGCATTGCGCAGCTCATCACCGAGGGCGTCATCGTCACCTTCGTGGAGCCGGGCCTGATCTTCTTCGGCACCGGCTCCTTCCTCGGCCTGCCGATGCCGGTCATCATCGCGGCGGCGCTCGCGCTGCTTACGGTGCTCGTCGTGCGGCGCACCGCGCTCGGCCTGTTGATCGAGTCGATCGGAGTAAACCGCTCGGCCTCCACATATGCAGGCATCAACAGCCGCCTGCTGATCGTTATGATCTATACGTTCTGTGGGTTCTGCGCCGCTTTGGCCGGCATCATCGCCGCTGCCGACATCCGCGGGGCCGACGCCAACAATTCGGGCCTGTGGCTCGAACTCGACGCAATCCTTGCAGTCGTGATCGGGGGCACTTCGCTGCTCGGCGGCCGCTTCTCGATCCTGATGTCGGTCCTGGGCGCGATCATCATCCAGTCGATGAACACCGGCATCCTGATCTCCGGCTTCCCGCCGGAATACAATCTGATCGTCAAGGCGGCCGTCATCATACTGATCCTGCTCGCCCAGGCGGCCTCGCTGAGCGGCTTCAAATTGCTGCTGCGGCCTCGCGGCGCCGCCGCAACTGCAAGGAAGGCCGAAGCCTGATGACCTCCTCGCGCCTCCTCCCTTTCTACGCCACGCTGGTGATCTTCCTGCTCGCATACGCGGTGTGCATCATCCAGTTCCCGAACATGCTTTCCACGCGCGTCCTGGGCAATCTGCTCACCGACAATGCGTTCCTCGGCATAGCGGCGGTCGGCATGACCTTCGTGATTCTCTCCGGCGGCATCGACCTGTCGGTCGGCTCGGTCATCGGCTTTACCAGCGTTCTGATCGCCGTGCTTGTGACCTGGTACGACATACACCCACTCGCGGCCTTCTTCATCGCACTCGCCGTCTCGACCGCGTTCGGCGCCGCCATGGGCGCGGTCATCCACTATCTCGATGTGCCGGCGTTCATCGTGACGCTAGCGGGCATGTTCCTGGCGCGCGGCATGGCCTTCGTCATCACCACCGATTCCATTCCGATCGCGCACGAGTTCTACACCACGCTCCAAGGGCTGTACTTTCGCATGCCGGGCGGCGGCAGGCTGACGCTCATCGGCGGGTTAATGGTGCTCGTCTTCGTGGCCGGGATCGCGGTCGCGCATTACACCCGGTTCGGCTCTTACGTCTATGCGATCGGTGGCAACAAGGCCTCAGCCGAACTGATGGGCGTGCCCGTCGCTCGCACGACGATCGGCATCTATGCACTGTCGGGCTTCCTGTCCGGACTCGCGGGCGTCGTCTTCTCGCTCTACACCTCGGCCGGCTATTCGCTCTCGGCTGTAGGCGTCGAACTGGACACGATCGCGGCGGTTGTCATCGGAGGCACCCTGCTGACAGGCGGCGTCGGACTGGTGGCCGGCACCTTCGTGGGCGTCATCATCCAGGGCCTGATCCAGACCTACATCGTCTTCGACGGCACGCTGTCGAGCTGGTGGACAAAGATCGTCGTCGGCCTTTTGCTCTTTGCCTTCATCGCCCTGCAACGGCTATTGGTGGTCCTTTCGGCCCGCAAAGGGTCGTTGCGGGTCACAACACCATGATCACCATCCAGCCAGGAATCAGCCGCACGCTGCCGCCGAAAGGATTTCACGGCCATGTCATGGCGGATCTCGGGCGTGGCATCGTTTCCGGCGCGTTCCCCGAAAGCTCTATTCTTCCCCGCGACGCCGAGCTTCAGCATCGCTACGGCGTCTCACGCACGGTGCTGCGCGAGGCTTTGAAGACGCTGGCCGCCAAGGGTCTGATCATGCCCAAGGCCAAGATCGGCACGCGCGTGATGCCGCGCGACAACTGGAACCTTTTCGATCCCGACATTCTCCAGTGGCATGCGGATACAGGCGCGGTGGACGCCAAGTTCCTGTTCAGCCTGCAGGAGATGCGACTGGCACTGGAGCCGGAGGCTGCGGCCCTGGCGGCGATGCGCCGGACTGACGAGCAGGTCACGGAATTATATCGATGTGTCGACCGCATGGGCGACCCGGCCGTGACAGGTGACGATTTCGTCGAATACGATCTGCGTCTGCACATCGCGATCGCCGAGGCTTCGCAAAATCCGTTTATGCGGGCAATCAGCGGGCTGATCGAGGTGGCGCTCGCCACTACTTTCGCCGTCAGTTCGCCGATACCCAATACGGAGCGACACAAGCTTACCGTCGAACGCCACCGCGCAATAGTCAGCGCCATCGAAGGCCGCGATCAGGCAGCGGCGCGCGCCGCCATGCGACAGGTCATCCAGGAAGGCATCGACCGTGTCGCCGACGTTACTGGCAATCTGCCGCCGGAAGGGCAATTTTCATGACGATCCAAAGCAAGCCCAACCAAGGCAGATTCACGCCTGCGATATGGCCGCGAAAGCTGCGTTCCCACGAATGGTTCGGCGGCACGTCGCGCGACCATATCTATCACCGCTCCTGGATGAAGAACCAGGGACTGCCGGCCGACCTGTTCGACGGCCGTCCGGTAATCGGAATATGCAACACCTGGTCGGAACTGACGCCCTGCAACGCGCATCTGCGTGATCTCGCGCAACGCGTGAAGCACGGCATCTACGAGGCTGGCGGGCTGCCGCTCGAATTCCCGGTATTCTCCGCCGGCGAGAGCGCTCTGCGTCCGACGGCCATGATGTACCGCAACCTTGCCTCGATGGACGTCGAGGAGGCCCTGCGCGCCAACCCGCTCGACGGCGTGGTGCTGATGGTCGGCTGCGACAAGACCACGCCGGCCCTCCTGATGGGCGCGGCTTCCGTCGATATTCCGGCTATCGCCGTCACCGGCGGGCCGATGCTCAACGGGTGGTTCCGTAACGAGCGCGTCGGATCCGGTACTGCGCTTTGGCAGATGTCGGAGGCGATCAAGGCTGGCGCGATGAGCCAGCAAGACTTCCTCGACGCCGAGCAGGCGATGAGCCGCTCGCCCGGTTCCTGCAACACGATGGGCACGGCCTCCACAATGGCCTCCATGGCCGAGGCCCTCGGCATGGCGCTTTCGGGCAACGCCGCTATCCCCGCGGTCGACAGCCGCAGGCGGGTCATGGCTCAACTCACCGGCCGGCGTATCGTGCAGATGGTCAAGGACGATCTGAAGCCCTCGAACATTCTGACGCGTGAGGCATTTGAGAACGCGATCCGCGCAAACGGCGCCATCGGCGGCTCGACCAACGCCGTGGTGCATCTGCTGGCGATTGCCGGCCGCGTCGGCGTGGATCTGACGCTCGACGACTGGGATCGGCTTGGCCGCGACGTACCGACCATCGTCAATCTGATGCCGTCCGGGAAGTATCTGATGGAGGAGTTCTTCTATGCCGGCGGGCTTCCCGTCGTGCTGAAGCGGCTCGGCGAATCCGGATTGCTGCACAAGGATGCGCTGACGGTTTCCGGCCAGACGCAGTGGGAGGAGGTCAAGGACGTCACGAACTGGAACGAGGACGTCATATTGCCGGTCGACAAGGCGTTGACGCCGCAGGGCGGCATTGCAGTGCTGCGCGGAAACCTTGCGCCGAAGGGCGCTGTCTTGAAGCCTTCCGCCGCGACGCCTGCGCTGATGGTCCATCGCGGCCGCGCGGTCGTCTTCGAGGACATCGACGACTACAAGAAGAAGATCAACGACCCCGATCTCGACATAGACGAGACCTGCGTGATGGTGCTGAAGAACTGCGGGCCGCGCGGCTATCCCGGCATGGCCGAGGTCGGCAATATGGGCCTGCCGCCAAAAGTGCTGAAGAAGGGAATAACGGACATGATCCGCATTTCCGATGCTCGCATGTCCGGAACCGCTTATGGCACGGTGATCCTGCATACCAGCCCGGAGGCTGCGGCCGGCGGGCCGCTGGCCATCGTTCGCAACGGTGACGTCATCGAAGTCGATGTGCCGAAGCGGCGGCTGCATCTCGACGTGCCGCAAGACGAGATCGAGCGGCGGCTAAGGGATTGGCAAAGCCCGGTCAAGCGGCCCGGGAGCGGATATGCCATGCTCTACCATGACCACGTGACGGGGGCAGACACCGGCGCCGATTTCGACTTCCTCAAGGGGGTGCGCGGCAATGCCGTGCCGAAAGATTCTCACTGAATCGGGCCGGGGCTATAGCCCTGACCAACCACTGGGAGGTATCTGCTCAAGGTTTCGATCCAGGGTCAAACTGACGATCGCGCGGTGCTTTTGGCCCACGACCGATGGGCCTGCTGGGCAACGTAAAATACCAGCGCAAGGCTGGCGTTGAACTCGAACATCTCTTCCACTGCCGCGAGCGCATTGGATGCCGTGGCAATATCGATAACTTGCGCAAGACCGATGAATCCGATGTGCAGGAAGAGCAGGACGTGATCCGCGAGTCCCGAGCGCCTGTTCCTTATCGCGTTCCCCAACTGGATTAGGGCAAACATCATGACGCCGAGGGACGCGGCAAGCAACAGTCCCACCCACACCCAGGCCAGGCTCCTATCGACTTCGCTCAGCAGCCGATAAGCCAGAATCAGCAGGTCGTGAAAGCCGTCCAGTTCGCCGCCTCCATGAAGGGCAGGGGGCTGGAATCCGAAAAGGCGCGCACCAAAACTGGTTTCATCCATCAACTCGGCGAATCCGATCAGTCCTGCTATCAGGAGCGGCGCGTGCAGGCCCCATTTGACGGACGCCGCAGCAGATCCAAGCACGACCGCCGCCAGGCAAGCGACAGAGGCCATTTCGATGATGCCGTCTTCCTGCAGGAGCAGCGGCCGTGCACTCGGCGCCATGATCGCAATCAGGGCTGCGGCAAGCGTGCAGATTGCGATGACGATCAGTGCATAAATCAGCCACTGGGACTGATCTCTCGGCCGTAGCAAGAGCGGAGCAAATGCCGTAGCGCCGGTCCCGATCTCGGCACTGCTTTCCTCACGGACGACGGACGCCATGCGCGCTCCTTACACAAACCTGTCACGGAACCGTCACATACCGACGATTTCCGGCCAAGAAAGGGCAGGGCAGAATTATCTGCGCACAGGCTGATGAGCCGGACATGGACAACGAGCCGCTTTGGATCATTGGCGGATTTCAGCAAAAGCGAAGGCAGAGGAGCCTGAGGGATCACGGTCCGGATTGGACAGGCGGGGTCTGCAGGGCTGTTGAAACGCGCGCCGGCGCCCGCTCCCCAGCTTGGCCGCGTCGGACGTATTCTGCCAGAAATGAAGCTATTGCCGCAGGGTCAGGCGTTACGTGGGACGGGCCTGCCAAAAAACTCGTTTTTTGCAGTCTCGCCGACCAGCCGGAGCTTACCCAGACTGCGAAGCAGGCGTCTCGGCCGCTTGAGCGCCTGCCAGCTCAGAAAATACGTGACCAGGAAGCTGGGCGCCTTGCTGTGCGACCCTCTGTGGGCGACGCGGTAGACGGCGCCGCGGAATGGCAGGGGGGTCAGCGGCTTGCCCCGCCCGGCGAGAATATCGGCGATGCGGACATGACTGCCCAGCATCGACTTGATCCAATCCAGCGAGGCATTCTCGAAGCGTTCCGGCAGCCCATAGAGATCCGACCGGATGATCAACGACGTCCCGCAGAGATGGTCGAAATCGTCATACCCCAACAAGAGCTTGCCGCCGTCGTCCCATATATAGCCGCGGTTGATCATCCATCCGTTCGCATAGGGATTTTCCGATACGTATTGGACGATCCGGGCGCTGACGAAATCGTCGTCGTCGACGATCATGAAGAAGCGGCTGTCGCGGGCGCTTAGCATCCCTTTCAGCACCCGGCGTCCCTTGTCGGCCCGGAAGGCGTCGTAGACGTCCTCGATGCTGCCTGCCTTCCCGAGCTCGTGCATATCATTTGGAGGAAATGTGACGCGCTCGACGCTGAAGCGCTCCGGCAGGCCGGGCAGGTCGGCGCCCTCGTTTGCCACAATGATGCCTCGCCAATCGTCGTTGGTCTGGTTCGAGATTGACGCGATTGTTTGAGCCAGATTCGCCTTGAGAAGACTCCAGTCGCGGGCATTGTCCTGGTGGCGGACGGGAATGATGAAGGTGACGAGGGTCATCGAATTCCACCTCCGCGACTGCCCGTTTCCGCAAGCAGCCTCATGAGGCGGCTCCAAGGATGGCTTGGCTGCGCGCCCAAGCAATCCCGTCGTCGAGCGACGCCGCCTTGTAGGACAGGTCGGTTCCGCCGGAAAACGCGGCCATGAATCGCCGCACCTTGCCGTAGCTGTTGTCGAGCACGGCATGCGGCCGCCCGAGCAGCAGTGAGCAGATATGGACATGCAGGCGATCGGTGACGATAGCGCGCCCGCGCGCGATCTGTCGGATGCCGCGCCGGAAGCGGTTGTGCGCTGCCGCGTCGAGCTTGCGCAGCCGCATCTCAGCCGGTTTCAGCGCCACAAGCGCCGATGCCGCGCCGAACGCCTTGGAGACCCGCACGCGCCTGGCAGATTCGGTCGTCCAGTCTTCCATCGGAATGTCCGGATAGGCCGAGAGATCGGCATCGCCCGCCTTTTCAAGGTCCGCTCGCAGCATCGCAAGCACAGGGAACTCGGAGGCGGCAGGCGGGAGCGCGCCGATGCAGAAGGCCATATCCGGGCAGAGGCGCACCTGACAGTCGAAGTGCTTCTGAGCGAACTCTTTCGATTCCTCATCGCGGACCAGCAGCACGAAATTCTTGTGGCGTCCGATGGCTCGCGCGCTTTGTTCCACGCGCTCCTTCGACTTGTAATGGATCGACTGGGGGAACTGGATGACCTGACGCTCCGGGAACCGCTCGAGCACGCGCTCGCGGAAATCCTGATGCGCGCCCCAGATGTCGCCGAAATTGCCGCCGCCATGGATGAAGATCGGGCCTGTCGGCATAACGCGTTCAAGGTCCTCGGGCGAGAAATCGTCCATTCGCGAAACGTAGGCGGGGCGCTTGCCGTACCGATCCCGTAGGTAAGCCATTTCCCCCAGCCAGATGGCCGAATCGCCGCAATTGCGGATGTCCGGGAAGTCCAGGATAGCCAGCGGCTCACCATCGGAGACATAGTCCTTCAGGCAGTCATGTATGGCGCCCTGTAGCCTGGCGATCACGTCCAGATTTGATTCTGCAGGCATTTTCTTATCTCCATCTGGCTGGTGGCGCGGGTCCGCGGCGGCAGGAATTGCCCTGTAATCATCAAGCTGGGCGAACTTTGGACAGGACTTTGCCCAGTATCTTCTGGATTTCCGTCTCGGGCCCGACCGGCCGCTTCATCAATATCCAGAGCAGCAAAGTCGACCCGCAATAGAGGATGGCGCCCAGTGCAACCAGGATCGCCAATTGCTCCGCCAGCATGATCTTGTCGGTCGTGTAGGGCAGATAGCCGGACGCGAGCGTCACGCCCGCCGCCATCACCGCGATGCTCGTCAGCGCACGCATGTTGGCCGAGAGTTGCTTCAATACCGTGACGCCGATGAGACGCCGCACCAGGATCATGTTGACGAAGGCGCTAAACAGGCCGGTGAACACGCGGCCGATAATGACCCCTGGAAGCCCGGCGAGCATCAGCCCGGCGATCATGATGGGAACGCGGACGCACAGCATCTGCGCATCGCGGATGAACAAAAGCCGCGTCTCGCCTTTCGCCATGCCGAGCGGCTGCACCAGCGAGCCCAGCGTCTGCAGCGCGAAGACCGAGGCGAGCGACTGTATGATGAAGATGATCGGCGCCCATTTTTCCCCGAGCGCCAGCCTGACCAGCGGGTCTGCCACCACCGCGACCCCGATGCCGGCGGGAAGGGCGATCGCGGCGACCAGCGCCTGCACGCGCTGATAGGCGGCGGCAAGTCTCGCCGGATCGTCGCGAATGCTGGAGAAGCCGGGATAGATCGTCTGGACAAGCGGCGCGGTCGCTTCGCGCGTCGGCATCATGGCGAGATTGGAGCCGACCGAATAATAGCCGAGCGCCGTGCCGCCGAGCATCTTACCGACCAGCAGATAGTCGAAACGCCAGTTGAGCGTATTGACGATCTGGCCGGCCGCGAGCCACGCGGAGAAGGAAAAGAATTCTCGTATGTGCTGGAAAGTGATCCTGGGCCGGAACGGCAGCACGATGTAGGAGATGATGACGTTCGTTGCCTGGGTCACCAGCGTCCCGACCACCAGCGCCCAATAGCTTTGATAGATCACAGCGATCGCAACCGCGGCGACGAAGCCGGCCAGTTTCTGCGAGACGCTGAGCACGAATTCCTGCCAGAAGATCAACTCGCGCTGAAGCATGATCAGGCGCGGGTTGGTCAGGCCGCTCAGCAGCATGCTGAAGCCCAGGGCAACCATGACGCCGGCGAGCCTGGGCTCCTCGAACAGCCTGGACGCCGGGTAGGCGAAGGCCGCAAAGAGAAGGCAAAGGAGCAGGCCGCGTGTGGCGTTGAGGGTCCAGGCGGCGCTGAAATGCGATTCCTTGGGCGCCTCGTGACGTATGAGCGCCTGGGTAAGCGAGAGTTCGGTGACGGTGCTGACGATCAACAGCATGGTCGTGCCCAGCGCGACGACGCCGAAATCGGCGGGCGCAAGGTACCATGCCAGCACGATGGTGCTCAGCGTCGCCAGCCCGTTCACAATCGCCCGGGACAGGCTCAGCCACATGCTTCCCTTGATTAGCCGGCCGCTGATGCTGGTCATGCGACGGCGATAGCCTGGTTGCCGATCGCACTGACAGCAGCGCGGACCACCGAGAGAAGAACGGTGTTCGTCCTCAAATTGACATTCATGAGAGGGATGTCTGCCGGCGCCAAACCGTACTCCAATCGGAACTGATGCGGCGGCAAAGCGCACGCCTGAATTCCTGTACTCGGCTGATGGTGCTTGCCGACCATGCCGCTGACCGAAGCCGCCGCGAACTTAATTGCGGCTATGCTGCACTGCAATAGGAACGAGATCACGGTTCGTTTCAGGCGTTTTCGAAGTTCGAATATCGACTGCGGACGCGGACAATCGCGTGGCACGACTGCCCTCATAGGCAAGCGGATACGCTCCGCGAAATCGCAATTGACTTGCCTCGGTACCGGCAGGCCTTCATTGTCGCGGCTTCCCGCCGCGGATTTACCAGCCAGGAGAAACGGATGCCCATCATCAACCGGATTTCGGGATTTCACGACGACATCACGAAATGGCGGCGCGACATTCATGCGCACCCCGAACTGCAGTTCGAGGTTCACCGGACGGCGGCTCTGGTGGCCGAGAAGCTGAAGGAGTTCGGCGTCGACGAGATTGCCACCGGCATCGGGCGCACGGGCGTGGTCGGGGTCATCAAGGGCCGCCAGTCGGCAAGCGGCAAGACGATCGGCCTGCGCGCAGACATGGATGCGCTGCCGATCCAGGAGATCATCGAGCGGCCCTATATGTCGAAGACGCCCGGCGTGATGCACGCCTGCGGCCATGACGGGCACACTGCAATGCTCCTCGGGGCTGCGCGCTATCTTGCCGAGACACGCAATTTCGACGGTACCGCGGTGGTCATCTTCCAGCCGGCGGAGGAGGGCGGTGGCGGCGGCCGCGAAATGGTCGATGAGGGCATGATGGACCGGTTCGCGATCGACGAGGTCTACGGCATGCACAACGCGCCGGGCATTCCCTTTGGCCAGTTTTCGATCCGTTCGGGGCCGATGATGGCGGCCGCCGACATGTTCATAATCGACATAGAGGGCAAGGGCGGTCACGCCGCGCGCCCGCAGCGCGTCATCGACACGACGCTGGTCGGCGCGCATATCATGACAGCGTTGCAGTCGGTGGTGGCGCGCAATGTCGATCCGATCGAGGCCGCAGTGGTCTCGGTCACCACCTTCAAGGCCGGAGACGCATTCAACGTCATCCCGCAGACGGCGCGGCTGACCGGCACGGCTCGCACCTTGTCGTCCGAAGTGCGCGACCTCCTGGAAATCCGCATGAGGGAGGTGGTCGAGCACACGGCGGCGGCCTTCGGCGCAAAGGCCACGCTCGACTACCAGCGTCACTATCCGGTCCTGTCGAACAATGCCGAGAAAGCCGAGTTCGCCGGCTCCGTGGCCCGGCTCGTCTCCGACAAGGTCGACATGAACACGCCGCAGGTCATGGGCGGAGAGGACTTCTCCTTCATGCTCGATGCCAGACCGGGCGCGTTCATCTATCTCGGGCAGGGCGACACCCAGTACCTGCACCACCCGGAATATGACTTCAACGACGACATCATCCCGATCGGCGCGTCCTACTGGGCCAAGCTGGTGGAGACGGCCCTACCGGCCCGCTGAGCAGGATCAGTGCGCCGGTAACGGCGGCTGGGCAGTGTTGACGCCGTCCTCAGCATAGAGGTGACAGAGCACCTTGGCGCGGCCGACTTGGTAGAGCGGCGGCACGATGGTCTTGCAATGCGGCATCACATGCGGGCAGCGCGGATTGAAATGGCAGCCGCGTGGCGGATTGATCGGATTGGGGATCTCGCCGGCGATCGATTGGCGCTCGACGCCTTCCATGCCGATGTCGGGGACGGCGTCGAGCAGCATCCTGGTGTAGGGGTGCTTCGGCGCGGCGAAGAGTTCGCGCGCTGGCGCTTCCTCGACCAGGCGTCCGAGATAGAGAACGCCGACTCTTGTCGCCATATGGCGCACCACGGCCAGATTGTGGCTGATGAACAGGTAAGTCAGCCCGAGGCGCTCCTGCAACTCCCGCAGCAGGTTAAGAACCTGCGCCTGCACCGAGACGTCGAGCGCCGAGGTCGGCTCGTCGCAGACGATGAATTCGGGTTCGGAGGCGAGCGCCCGGGCGATCGCGATGCGCTGGCGCTGACCGCCGGAGAATTCGTGCGGGAACTTTCCGGCGTCGCGCGGATCGAGGCCGACGAGCGCCAGAAGTTCGCCGACACGGGCCTCGCGGTCGCGGGCGTCGGTAATCAGGCCGAACGCTTTGATCGGCTCGGCGACGATCGAGCCGACGCGCCAGCGCGGGTTGAGGCTGGCGAAGGGGTCCTGGAAAATCATCTGGATCCGCCGGCGTATCTGACGCTGGCTCGGGCCGCCGCTCTCGGCCCAGATGTCGGCCCCGCCGATATGGACGCTGCCGGACGTCGGCGGCAAAAGGCCGACCACCATCCTGGCGATGGTCGATTTGCCCGATCCCGATTCGCCGACCAGCGCATAGGTTTCGCCGCGGTTGATCGATATGTCGACGCCGTCGACGGCGGTCAGCGTCACCTTGCCGCTGCCTTCGAGAATGCGGTTCAGCCAGCGCTTGGACAGGTCGAAGACGCGGCCCAGCCCCTCGACTTCGACCAGCGGCGCGCTGTCTGCCGCCGGCGCGTCCGCAATATAATCGGGGGCGGCGCTCACAGGCCTGCTCCCGCGGGAGCGGCGCGGACCTCGATGCCTGCAGCCAGAGCCCTGGCCGCCGTTTCGGCAGGCGGCGGATTGCCCGATGGATCGAGGAGAAAGCAGGACGCCCGGCTTCCTGAGGTCTCATAGAGGCCGGGCCGCTCGGCCGGGCAGCGGTCGAAGCGGAAGGTGCAGCGCGGATTGAAGGCGCAACCGCCCGGAATGGCGCCGAGGCGTGGCATGGAACCGGGTATCTGCTCGAGCTTCTCGTCGGGGTCGCCTGTCAGCGATGGGATCGCCGCCATCAGCCCACGCGTATAAGGGTGCTGCGGATGCTTGACGACGTTTCGCACCGCGCCGATTTCGGCGAGCCTGCCGGCATAGAGCACGCAGACACGGTCGGCCGTCTCGGCGATCACGCCCATGTCGTGGGTGATCAGCATGACCGAGGTTCCGCGGTCCCTGCACAGGCGTTTGAGCAGCGCGATGATCTGCGCCTGCACCGACACGTCAAGCGCTGTCGTCGGCTCGTCGGCGATGACTAGTTCCGGGTCGGCCGCCAGCGCCAGCGCGATAACGACCCGCTGGCGCATGCCTCCGGAAAATTGGTGCGGATATGAGGAGAGCCGGGCGCCTGCCGCCGGGATGCCGACTTCGACGAGCAGCCGCTCCGCTTTGTCCGCTGCCGCCTTGGGCGACAGTCTCTCATGCGTCAGGATGGTCTCGGTCAACTGGTCGCCGATCCGGTAGAGCGGGTTAAGGCTGGTCAGCGGATCCTGGAAGATCATGCCGATGCGGTTGCCCCGGATGCCACGCATGGCGGTCGGTGGAAGATTGTCGATGCGCTGGGTACCGAGGAGTATCTGGCCACCGGCGATGCGGGCGGGCGGGTCGAGGAGGCCGATAATGGCCGAGCCGGTGATCGATTTGCCCGCGCCGGATTCTCCGACGACGCCGAGCACTTCGCCCGGCGCGATGTCGAAGGACAAATCGTCGATCGCGGTGAGCGCGCCGTGGCGGGTCGGGATCTCCACCCGGAGATTTCTGACGGAAAGGGTCGGTGTCATCGGAGCTTCGGGTTGAGCGCGTCGCGCAGCCAGTCACCCAGAAGGTTCACGGCGAGGGCAAGGATGGCGAGGGTGATGCCAGGGAAGATGGTGATCCACCACTCGCCGGAGAAAAGATAGTCGTTGCCGATGCGGATGAGCGTGCCGAGCGACGGCTGCGTCGAGGGAACGCCGACGCCGAGGAAGGAGAGCGTGGCCTCGGTGATGATGGCGAGCGCCAGGTTGATTGTGGCGATCACCAGGACCGGCCCGAGCACATTGGGCAGCACGTGGCGGAACATGATCGTTACCGGCCTCAGGCCGATGAGCCGGGCGGCCAGCACGTATTCCTTGTTGGCCTCGACGAGCACCGAGCCGCGGACCGTTCGCGCGTACTGCACCCAAAAGCTCAAGCCGATCGCAAGAACGAGAACGCCAAAGACGATCTCGTCATATGCCCGCGGACCGGCAAGCGCCCGCGCCACGCCATCGATGAGCAGTGCCGTCAGGATGGCGGGAAATGTAAGCTGGACGTCGGCAATGCGCATGATGATCGTGTCGGTGATGCCGCCGACATAGCCTGCGACGAGGCCGAGCGTCACGCCGAGCACCATGGCCAGGAGGACGCTGGCGAAGCCGACCGCCAGCGAGATGCGCATTCCGTAGAGGATGGTGGAGAGAACGTCGCGCCCCTGGTCGTCGGTGCCGAGCAGGAAGCCGGGCTGTCCGTCGGCGGACCAGGCCGGCGGATAAAAACTGTCCATGATCGAGATCGACGCCGGGTTGAACGGGTCGTGCGGAGCGATAATCGGCGCGAACAGCGCCGCCAGGACGAGGATCAGGCTGACGATGGCGGAGGCGACAGTCAGCGGCGAATGGCGGAAGGAATACCATATGTCGGAATCGAGCGCGCGCGCGAACGCGCCGCGACCGGCCGTATCACCTGCCGCAACCCCCACCCTTGCCTTCGATTCTTCGCCTGTGAAATAGGGCATCGTCAGCCTGCCGTTCCGCCGAGCCTGATGCGCGGATCGACCGCGACGTAGAGCAGATCGACAATGAAATTGATCAGCGTAAACAGGAAGGCGATCAGGAGCAGGTAGGCGGCCATGATCGGTATGTCGACATTCTGCACCGCCTGCAGGAACAGGAGCCCCATGCCGGGCCACTGGAAGACCGTTTCGGTGATAATGGAGAACGCGATGATCGAGCCGATCTGAAGGCCGGTGATGGTTATGACCGGCACCAGCGTGTTCTTCAGCGCATGGCCGAAATTGATCGCGCGCCGGGAAAGGCCGCGGGCGCGGGCGAATTTGATGTAGTCGGTGCGCAGCACTTCCAGCATCTCGCCACGCACCAGGCGCATGATCAGCGTCATCTGGAACAGCCCAAGCGTGATTGCCGGAAGAATAAGGGAGACCAGCCCGGAGCGGGTCAAAAGGCCGGTGGTCCAGAAACCGCCGATCGAGACGGTTTCGCCGCGGCCGAACGACGGCAGCCAGCCGAGGTTGACCGAGAAGATGAAGATCAGGAGGATGCCGATCAGGAACGTCGGCAGCGATATGCCGACCAGGCTGACGGCGAGAAAGAGCCGCGACAGAAGCGTGTCCCGGTAGAGCCCGGTATAGACGCCCATCGGCAGGCCGACGAGCAGCGCGAACACCGCCGAGACGAAGGAAAGCTCCAGCGTCGCCGGGAGACGCGACGCGATTAGTTGCGCCACCGGCTGCTTGATCTGGTACGAAATGCCGAAGTCGAAGCGCGCCGCCTTGCCTATGAAACGCGCGAATTGCACGTGGACCGGATCGTTTAGGCCGAGATCCTGGCGCAGTTGCGCCCGCTGCTCTGGCGTCGTGTCGACGCCGACGAGCTGATTGACCGGGTCGCCGACGAACCGGAACATCAGGAACGAGATCAGCGCCACGACCAACATGACGCCTGCAGCCTGGATCAGGCGCCGGATGGCAAAGGCGAACATTCAACGGCCCCCGCGGATTGTGACGCCCGGACCATCGATCGATCCGGGCGTGCGGCTTCGCATGAGGCTCAGTTCAACTTGGCCCAGTAGAACAGCACCTGGTCATCGGCGCGCTGTACGATGGCGAGATTCTTGCGCTTGCCCCAAGCCAGCGACTGCTGGTGCAGCGGGATGTGTGAAGTCTCGTCGAGCATGATCTTGTAGGCCTGATGGATCAGCTCATTGCGCTTGGCGGTGTCGGTTTCGACCACGATCTGCTTGGCCAACTCGTCGACCTTGGGGTTGCAGTAGCCGCCGAGATTGAAGGGGCCGCCCTTGCCGGTCTCATCGCGGCAGGTCGCAAGGCTGACCAGCACGTTCCAGGAGTCGAAGGAGCCGGGGGTCCAGCCAAGCAGGTAGAAGTCGGTATCGTAGCCGCCCGGCGCCAGAACCTTGGCGAAATACTGCGCCTTGGGCTGAGCGTTGAGGTTCACCGTAACGCCGACCTTGGCGAGCATCGACACCACCGCCTGGCAGATCTGCTCGTCATTGACGTAGCGGTCGTTGGGGCAGTCCATGCCGACGCTGAAGCCGTCGGGATAGCCTGCATCGGATAGAAGCTTCTTGGCCGCTTCGACCTCGTAAGGCCAGCGCTTGAGATCGGGGGCGTCAAAGAGCTGAGGAGCGATGAGCAGCGGAACCGGCGTGGCCAAGTCGCGCATGACGCGCTTGTCGATCGCCTCGATATCGATGGCCTGATAAATCGCCTTGCGGACGTTCGGATCCTTGAACGGGTTCTTGCCCTTGATGTCCGAGGTCGGAAGTTCGTCGCGTATCTGGTTGAAGCCGAGATGGATGACGCGCAGTTCGGGTCCCGTCAGCGCTTCCGTGTTGGGATCGGAATTGACGCGATCGATGTCCTGCACCGGAACCGGCTCGATCAGGTCCACGTCGCCCGAAAGCAGCGCGGCGACGCGTGTCGCGTCGGAGGCGATCGGCGTGAAGACGACCCCGTCGAGATTGTGCTCGACAGTGCCCCACCAGTCCGCGTTCGCCTTGAAGATGGTTTTTACGCCCGGCTCATGGCTTTCGATGGTGAAAGGTCCTGTGCCGTTTGCCTTGTAGGCGGACGGGCCTGGATTGGTGTCCTTGGCGGATACAGGCTTGGTCGCGCCTTCGGCCTCGGCCCACTCCTTGTCCATGATGTACCAGGTGTCCCACTCGTAATGGAGAATGGGATTCGGGGTCTTGAGTTCGACGTCGACCGTATGGTCGTCGACCTTGGTCCAAACCGAATCAGCCGGAATGCGGGTCTTGAGGTCGGAGCCGTCGGCTCGCACGCGTTCGGCCGAGAATACGACGTCGTCGGCGGTGAAGGCATTGCCATTGGCGAATTTCACGTCCTGGCGGAGATGGAAGCGCCAATGCAGCGGATCGATCGTCTCCCAGCTCTCGGCGAGCCCGGGAATGATCGTCAGATCCTTGTCGCGCTTGGTCAGGCCTTCGTAGACGTTGCCCAGCATGCCGAGCGTGAAGGTCTCGTTGAGGGAGTAGGGGTCGAGCGCGTTCAAGGTGCCCTGGAAAGCAAAGCGCAGCGTCTTGTCTTGGGCATTGGCCGAAAACGTCGCGGCGGTCATCGCGCCGGCGACGAGGGAAGCGCGGGCGACCGCGCCTGCCGCTCTGGAAAGAAATGATTGTCGATACATGCTCCACCTCTCTTTTTTACGATTGTTTTGATTTTTGTTGCACGGAAAGTCCCGTCAGGAAACCCCGACCGGGATTAACATGTCGGAATCCGAGGTATGGCGTCGATGGCTCAGCCGCATAGCCACGGTGCTGAGCCGAGCGACTGTTCTTAGAAATGCGCGTCCGCGCAAGCTTCGGGAATCTGATGTTCATGATCCGCCAACTCGCCGAAGTTTTTGCCCGCTCGCTCCCGGGCGGCGCACGGCACAGGATTCCACATTCGGAGCGAGTTTGCAGCGTTGCACCCGGTTGCGCGCCGATCAAAATTGTGCGTGTATGGCGTGAGAAAAGCTTTTCCCAACGCATCGGCGGAACCAAAACCGTCTTTTTTGCGGGAGGATCGGGAAAAGCTTTTCCCAAGATGCGAGCTGACTACAGGGAGGAACCTATGAGCTTGCAGTTATCGACGAGATGCCGGTCGGCCTTGGCCGGCCTGCTGGCAATGGTGGCGTTGCCGGCAATGGCGGAAGACCTTCAGATGTGGGAGCGAAGTGGCGGCAATGCCGGCATGGTCGATGCTCTCGTGGCGGCCTGGAACGAGAAGAACCCGGACCGCAAGATCAACCTTACCTACATTCCGCATACCGAGATGGTGCCCAAGATCGCCCAGGCCATCGCCAGCGGCGAGGTGCCCGACCTGATGGGCATGGACCTGATCTACGGCCCTCAATTCGAAGCCGCCGGACAGCTTGTCGACATCACCGACAAGGTCAAGGACTGGCCCGAGCTGAAGACGGCCGTTCAGGGCCACATGGCGGTCTCGACCTATGAGGGCCGGCTCTACGGCGTGCCGCTCTACGCCGACGTTTCGGCGCTGTTCTACAACAAGGACCTGTTCCGGAAAGCCGGCCTCGATCCGGAGAAGCCGCCGACGAGCCTCGCCGAAATACGCGAATACGCCGACAAGATCACTGCGCTTGGCGGCGACGTGAAGGGCTATTTCCTTCCCGGC
This sequence comes from Mesorhizobium sp. WSM2240, assembly GCF_040438645.1. Classification (NCBI taxonomy): domain Bacteria; kingdom Pseudomonadati; phylum Pseudomonadota; class Alphaproteobacteria; order Hyphomicrobiales; family Phyllobacteriaceae; genus Mesorhizobium; species Mesorhizobium sp. WSM2240. Next base: position 3,604,946 of record NZ_CP159253.1, on the reverse strand, counting down.
TCGTGCGCCGGGTGCAACATCTTCACCGTCGGCCCCTTGATGTGGGCGAGCGGCGCGACGATCGAGCCGAGGGATGCCAATGACGAACCGCTCCAGGGCGACGGCGTCAAGGAAGTGCTGCAGTGGGCCCGCGACATGATCAAGGCCGGCAACGTGCATGAAGACGCACGCGCCGAGACCGGCGAGACGTTCCACCTGCGTTTCGGATCGGGCAAGATCGGCATGATGGGAACGGGCAATTTCAACATCACGCTCGCCAAGGAGCAGAACCCGAGCATGGATTTCGGCATCGCGCTCCTGCCGGGCGTGAAGAGCGGGCAGGTCTCGTCGTTCGCGGGCGGCGACATCGTCACCATTCCGAACGGCAGCAAGCGGATCGACGACGCGATCGACTTCATGAAGTTCCTGCTGTCGGACGAGACCCAGGTCGAGGTCTACGCCAAGATGCTCAACATGACGACCCGGGGCGACATGACTGATAACAAGTACTTCCAGGCCGAGCCCAAGGTGCAGCAGGTGGCAAAGGCGATCGCGGTTGCGGAGACGCCATATACACTGAAGTTCTTCGAACTGATCAACTCGCCTCAAGGTCCGTGGCTGCAGATGCTGCAGCGGGCCTACTACGAGGACACCGATCTCGACACGATCATTTCGGAGGCCAAGGCGCAGATGAAAGCCATAGCCGCGGAATAGCTTCTCCCCGGAGGGCTGCGGCGCCGCTTCACAGGCGCTGCGGCCCGATCCCGAACAACAGCCGGCCTGTCCGGTCCATCGCAGTCAAGCAGGTTCGATGCATTCGAAGACGAGCAGTTATGTCGGACTCTTGTACGTCGCACCGGCGCTTGCCTTCGTGCTGACCTTCACGGTCTATCCCTTGGTGCAGATGGTGTGGATGTCGCTCCACAACTGGTCGCTGATCGCGGCCAAGAAATTCATCGGCTTCGGAAACTTCGTGAAAGCTTGGAACGATCCGCAATTCTGGACATCGCTCGAGTTCACGCTGAAATACACCATCCTGATCACGCCGGTGCTGATGGTGCTCGGCTACCTGATCGCGCTGCTGACGGCGGAGAACAGGCCGCTTCGGCAGTTCACGCGCAGCGTCGTCTTCGCCCCGGTGGTCATCGGGCTCGGCGCATCCAGCCTGCTCTGGTACTGGCTGTTCAGCTACGATTTCGGGCTCATCAATCGCGCTCTGATGGATCTCGGCGTGATCGCCAAGCCGGTTGTCTGGTTCGGCGCCGACGCGGATATCGCGCTCGGAGCGGTCATCGTCTCCATCGTATGGAAGGTCGTCGGCTTCGGGACGATCCTGTTCGTGGCCGCTATTCACGCCATTCCAGGCGAAATCGGCGAGGCGGCGATGGTCGACGGAGCGAGTTACTGGCAGCGCGTGCGCAGGATCACGCTGCCGCTTACCGCCAAGACCATCCTGCTCGTCACACTGGTCAGCGTGATCGGCTCGCTGCTTGCCTTCGATCAGTTCTACATCATGACCGCCGGCCAGCCGCGCAATTTGACGGCGACATCAGTCTTCCTGATCTACCTCAACTCGTTCCCCTATCTGAAGCTCGGCTACGGCGCGGCACTGTCGCTGATATTGGCCGGGATCATTCTCGTCTGCACCTGTCTGCAGATGCTGCTAAGTCGCAGGAGCCATGCATGAGCGCGTTCGGCGAAGCGGCAGGGCGGGGCATGAGCCGCACCTCGGCGCAGCATCACGCCCAAGGGCTGGTCGGCCGTCTGATCAACGGGCGCCAGAAGTATCTCGTGGCGGCGGCCTGCGTGGCCGTCTGTACGGTCATGCTGCTGCCGCTGGTTGCATCGGTGCTCGCTTCGCTGAAATCAACCGAGGAAGCGGCGGCGGCGCCGCCAACCTACATCCCGCGCGGACTTAGTCTCGACAGTTACGAACGGCTTTGGAACTATCAGGCCGGGCTGCCGGTCTATTTTTCGAATAGTCTCGGCGCCGCCGGCCTGACCATCCTCTTCTGCCTCGCGCTGACGATACCGGCCGGCTACGGGCTGGCGAAGTTCCGGATCCCCGGCAAGGAGGCGCTGTTCGTGGTGCTCCTGCTCGGATTGATCGTGCCCTATCAGGCGCTGCTCACACCGCTGTTTTTCCTGTTCGTCCAGCTCAAGCTGCACAATTCGCTGGTCGGACTTGCCATCGTCCACACAGCGATCCAGCTGCCGTTCAGCATCTATGTCATGCGCAACGCTTTCGAGGCGGTGCCCCGCGAGTTGGAAGAAGCCGCGATAATGGACGGCTGCAACAGCTTTCAGGTGCTGGTTCACATCTGCCTGCCGGCGGTCGTGCCGGCGATCATCACGGTATCGCTGTTCGCCTTCATCACCTCGTGGAACGAGCTTCTGGCGGCGCTGGTGATCATGAACAAGGATTCGTCTTTCACGCTGCCCTTGATCCTCGCAGCGGCGCGGCAGCAGACGAGTATCGGCGGCACCGACTGGGGCATGCTGCAGGCCGGCATAACGATCTCGATAATCCCCTGCATGGCCTTCTATCTGCTGCTGCAGAAGTATTACATGGCCGGCCTCCTCAGCGGGGCGGTGAAGTAGCATGCAGGAGGCCGATCCGCCGCCCCCGGAAGGCTACGTGCCGAACCCCGCTTTCGGCGGGGCTCCAACCATACGCGACGTGGCGCGCATAGCCGACGTGTCGATCGGCACGGCGTCGAAGGCTCTCAACGCAGGCGGCCGGCTCAGCCAGGAGACGCGCGACAAGGTGCTGCGCATCGCGCGCGAGATCGGCTACCGGCCCAATGACCTTGCGCAGAGCCTGCATCGGGCGAAGTCACGCACGATCGGCATCATCTCCAACGACAGTTTCGGGCGTTTCACCTTTCCGATCGTCGAGGCGCTGGAGGAGCGGCTGGCGGAGGAGGGCATAGCCGTATTCATGTGCAACGCCACCGACGATCCGGCGCGCGAGCGCCAGCACCTCGATCAGCTCCTGGGAAAGCGGATCGACGGGCTCGTGGTGACGGCGCGGCGCGCCGACAAGCGCGCTCCGATCGGTCCGCTCGCGCATGGTCTGCCGGTCATCTACGTCTTCTCACGGGCCGATGATCCCGAGGCGCTTTCGCTGCTTCCCGACGACGAAGGTGGCGCGGTGCTGGCCGTCGCCCATCTGGCGGCGCTGGGCCGAAGGCGCATCGCCCATATCACGGGACCCGAGCATTTCGAGGCCGTGCGACTGCGGCGCGAAGGCTATCGCTCGGCCCTGGCCGAAGCAGGGCTGCCAGAGATCGAGGGTTTTTATCTCTCGGGCGTCTGGTCCGAGGCGTGGGGGCGCGAGGCGGCGGCCAGATTGTTCTCGGGGCCCCAAACGCCGGACGCGATCTTCTGCGGCAACGATCAGATCGCCCGCGGCGTGTCCGATACGCTGCGCGAGATCGGCCTGGCGGTACCCGCCGACGTCGCCATCGTCGGTTTCGACAACTGGGACGTGATGGTGCTTGCGGCGCGGCCGCAGCTGACCAGCATCGACATGAACCTGAAGGCGCTCGGGCGCGAGGCTGGCGACAGCGTGCTGGAGATGATCGCCGGAAGGAAGCTGAGCGGCGTCAGGCGGCGGCCGTGTTCACTGGTCGTGCGGGCATCGTCGAAGCCATGAGCACGCCAATGCACTTCATTGCAGGAACGGAGACGTTTCAATGAACGAGTTCAAGCCGGTTCGGTTCGTCGATGTCGCGCTGGAGGGGCAATTCTGGCGCGAGCGGCTGGAGACGGTGCTGACGCGAACCATCCCCAGCCAGCATATCCAGCTTGGCAAGCACGGCATCCTGGAGTCCCTGACGCTGCCGAATCCGCCGCCGCCGCTGAGGTTTCCGCGAAACGAGCATAATTTCACTGTGCAGGTGTTCTGGGATTCCGATGTAGGCAAATGGATCGAGGCCGCGTCTTATGCGCTGTCGCATCGTCGCGACGCCGATATCGAGGCCAGGATCGAAAAGATCGTCGACGATCTCGAAAAGGCGCAGGCTCCCGACGGCTATCTCAACTGCTGGTACCTGCAGCGCGAGCCGGACAAACGCTGGACCAATTTGCGCGACAATCACGAACTCTACAATCTGGGACATCTGCTCGAAGGCGGCATCGCCTATTTCCTGGCGACGGGCCGGCGCCGGCTCCTCGATATCCTCGAGCGCTATGTCGAACATGTGCGCAAGACCTTCGGCCCGAATCCCGGCCAGAGGCGCGGCTATTGCGGCCATCAGGAGGTCGAGCTGGCGCTCATCAAGCTCTATCGCCTTACGGGAGAGAAGAAGCATCTTGATCTGGCTGCCTACTTCATCAACGAGCGCGGACGTCAGCCCCACTATTTCGATCAGGAAGCGGTCGCGCGCGGGGAGAGCCCCAGGGATTTCTGGGCGAAGAGTTACGAGTACAACCAGTCGCACAGGCCGGTGCGCGAGCAGACGAAGGTGGTCGGCCACGCCGTTCGGGCGATGTACATGTTTTCCGCCATGGCCGATCTCGCCGCTGAACTGAACGACGACAGCCTCAAGCAAGCATGCGAGGTGCTCTGGGGCGATGTCATGACCTCGAAGATCTACATCACCTCCGGCCTGGGTCCGGCTGCCGCAAACGAAGGCTTTACTGAAGACTACGACCTGCCGAACGACACGGCCTATGCGGAGACCTGCGCCTCGGTAGCGCTGATATTCTGGGCGCATCGCATGTTGCATCTCGATCTTGACGGCCGGTATGCTGATGTCATGGAGCAGGCTCTGTTCAACGGCGCGCTGACCGGGCTGTCTCGCGACGGCGAGCACTATTTCTACTCCAACCCGCTGGATAGCGATGGGCGGCACAGCCGATGGGCCTGGCACACATGCCCATGCTGCACCATGAATTCGTCGCGTCTCATCGCTTCGGTCGGAGGCTATTTCGTCTCGGCCAGCGACGACGCGATCGCCTTCCATATCTACGGCGGTATTTCGACGAACATCCGGCTCGCAACCGGAAACGTGTTCCTGCGGGAGACCAGCGCCTACCCATGGTCCGGCTCGATCAGGATCGAGCTCAGCCCGGACGCGCCAGCCGAGTTCACCGTCAGGCTCCGCGTTCCCGGCTGGGCGCACGGAGCCAGCGCGGCCGTCAACGGCGAGCCCGTTGACGTCGAGTCCCGCACCCTGAACGGCTATCTCTCGATCTCGCGGCTCTGGAATGCCGGGGACACGATCGAACTCGAACTGCCGATGCGTCCGGAGCGCATCTATGCTCATCCTTCGGTCAAGCAGGATATCGGCCGGGTGGCGCTCAAGCGGGGACCGTTGGTCTATTGCGTCGAAGAGGTCGACAATCCCGGGGGTCGAGTGCAGCAGCTCAAATTGCCCCGTGATGCCAGGATCGAAACGGAGGAACGTGGCGATCTCTTCGATGGCGTGGTCACGCTGACAGCCGCCGCACAGCGCGTCGAAGACCGCGGCTGGGAAGACAGCCTGTACAGGAATGTCCCCCCCGACGCTGCGGACTGCAGGCTGACCGCTCTACCGTATTATCTTTGGAACAATCGGGCGAAAGGCTCGATGCAAGTATGGCTGCTTGAAAGCTGAAATCGGCGCTGCGGAGCGGCGAGCGCCTCGGGGCGCGCTGGCGAACTGCCCGTGGGGGCAGGGCGCCTAGCGTCGTGATCGCCGGTCTCGCTTCAACGCAAGACTGATGACCATTTCCACCAAATGTTCCTTCAAAGTCTGCTGGCCTTTGGGGCTGAACAGCGCGTTGCCGAATATCCGGGAGAAAGTGGCCCGGTTGGAGACGTTGAAAAAGCTAAGGGCGCTGATGTGCCAGTGCAGTTCCAGCGGAGCGACATCGTCTCGGAAAAGGCCGGCATCTCGTCCGCGCCGGCAGATTGCTTCCAGTTTCTGGATGGCGCCGGCGTTGAGCAGACGGATCAGTTCGGATTGTTCCAGATATGCCCCGTCATGGATGTTCTCGATCATGACAAGCCGGATGAAATCCGGATGGCGGCTGTGGTGGTCGAAGGTGAATTCGGCGAGCAGCTTCAGTGCCTCGACCGGCGGCAAATGGTCGAGCTCGAGCTCTTGCTCGCCGGTTCTGACTTGCCGGTAGGCTTCCTCGAGAACCTGGCCGTATAGACCCTCCTTGTCGCCGAAATAGTAGTAGATCATGCGCTTCGACGTGCTCGTCTTTGCCGCGATCTCGTCTATGCGCGCGCCCGAAAGCCCGTTGGCTGCGAACTCCGCCATCGCCACAGCGAGAATGTTCTTGCGCACCCCCGCCGGATCCTGCTTCCAGCCGGCGCGGCCGTTGGCCGGTTTGTCGTTCATGATTGCCTGGCGTCCTCCCGGCCTCGACGATCGCATTGCGACACGGTCATAGCAAATTAACCGGCTGGTACAAAGCAATTGACGAAATTAACTGGTTGGTACAAAGTAGGGCCTGGAATGTCGTGAGGAGCCGTAGAACGCGGTCGACATCCGGGAGAGTTCGATGGTGTCAGCAGCTACGCGCCTGGCAGGGGAATGGGAGGCTGCTCCCCAGTCACGTCGCATATTGGTGGGGCTGCTGGGCCACGGCATTCAGCTTTCTCGCACGCCGGCCATGCACGAGGCGGAGGGCCGGGCGCAGGGTTACGCCTACATCTACCGCTTGCTCGATACGGACCGGATGGGCGATGCACCGCCGAGCGTCGCCAGCATCCTGGCATTCGCGGAGCATCTCGGCTTCGACGGCCTAAACGTCACCTTCCCCTACAAGCAGGAGATCATGCCGCTCCTGGACGGGCTGTCCGAAGCGGCTGAGGCGCTCGGCTCGGTGAATACGGTCGTACTGCGCGACGGCCGTCGCACCGGCCACAATACGGACCTGTGGGGCTTCAAGGAGAGTTTCCGGCAGGGAATGGCTGACGCACCTCGCGCTAGCGTACTGCTGCTCGGCGCCGGTGGCGCGGGCGCCGCTGTAGCCCATGCGCTGCTCGATAGCGGCGTAGAGCTGCTTCTGCTGAGCGATGTCGAGCAACAGAAAGCGGTGACGCTCGCCGCGCGGCTCGCATCACGTTTCGGCGCCGACCGGCTTGCTGTCGTCTCGGACCTTGGTGCGGCCGCAGCGCGGGCCGACGGCATCGTCAACGCGTCCCCGGTCGGCATGGCCAAGCTGCCGGGCATCCCTCTCGACCCGGCGCTCCTTCGCCCGGAGTGCTGGGTCGCCGACATCGTCTATTTCCCGCTGGAGACGGAGCTGCTCGCCCAAGCGCGCCGGCGTGGTTGCCGCACGCTCAATGGCGAGGGCATGGCCGTCTACCAGGCGGCGCGCGCCTTCGAACTGTTCACCGGCATTTCGCCGAATGTCGATCGGATGAAGGCGGCTTTCGCCGCCTTTGTCGGTGAGCCCGCTGCCAGCGGGTGAATGCCGGGCGCTGCCCCGGTGAAGGACTTTAGAAAAAGCAACAGGGAGGAAGATATGAGCTTGAATACGACCCGTCGCCAGTTCCTGGTTGGAACCGGCATGCTCGCCACAGCCGCCGCCTTTCCGGCATTTGCCCAGGACAAGCCGAAACTGCGCTTTTCCGCGGTGTTCTCCGAGCAGGACATCCGCGCCGAGATGATGAAGATGTTCGCCGACGCCATCAAGGATGACTTCACCTTCGAAGGCTATTACGGCGGCAACCTGTTCAAGCAGGGAACCGAACTCGTCGCGATCCAGCGCGGCAATCTCGAGATGGTTAACATCGCGCCGCAGGACATCTCCAAGCAGATCCCGGCCTGGTCGATCGTGACGGCCGGCTATCTGTTCCGGGATGCGGCTCACGTGAAGGCATTCTTCGCAAGTGAAGCCGGCGCCGAGCTGAAGAAGATGGCCGAGGACCAACTCGGCGTGAAGGTCCTCGGTCCGACCTATTTCGGCGTTCGGCAAGTAGGGCTAAAGCCGGACAAGGAGATCAAGACACCGGCAGACATGGCCGGCATAAAGCTGCGCATGCCGGGCGGCGACGCCTGGCAGTTCCTCGGCGAAGCGCTTGGCGCCAACCCGACGCCGATGGCCTATGCCGAGGTCTATACCGGCCTTCAGACCGGCGCGATCGACGGCCAGGACAACCCACTGCCGAACGTCGAGAACATGAAATTCTACGAGGTGATGTCGCAGATCGTGCTGACCTCTCATCTGGTCGGATTCGATCTTCTCGTCGTCTCCAAGAAGGTCTGGGACGAGATGGGCGCCGAGAAGCAGGCGAAATTTCAGGCTGCGGCCGACGCGGCGATCGACTTCTCGACCGAGAAGCATCTCGCCCGCGAGAAGGAACTCGTGGAAATCTTCAAAGGCAAGGGACTTAAGATCTACGAGCCCGACGTTGCAGCGTTCCGCAAGCACGCGCAGGAACAGTATCTCGCCTCGGATCTCGCCAAGGACTGGCCGGCCGGCATGGTCGACAAGATCAACGCGCTCTGAGATCTCGGCCACCGACGCCGGCGGCTCGTATCGCCGGCGCCGGCTCGTCTCGGGAGGGGAGGACAGAAAGTGATTAGCCAATTACCGCGCATCGGCGGCTGGCTCTACCGGCGCGCCGAAAACTTGATCGCGGCAATGCTTGCGGCGATGTTCGGCGCCTTCCTGCTCCAGATCATCTTCCGTTATGTGCTCAATTTGCCCATCGGCTGGCCCAACGAGATCAGCGTCGTGCTGTGGCTCTGGCTGGTGCTTTTCGGGGCAGCCTTCGTGCTGCGCGAGGAAGAAGAAATCCGCTTCGACCTCTTCTACGCGGCTGTGGGGGCGCGGACGCGCCGCATTATGATGTTGTTGTCGGCAGCCGCCCTTATCGCCCTCTATCTCGTCTCGCTGCCGGCGACCTGGGATTACGTGACCTTCATGAAGGTCGAAAGCACGGCCTACCTCAAGATCCGGTTCGACTGGCTGTTTTCCATCTATCTCGTCTTCGTGGTGGCGACGATCATTCGTTATCTGTGGCTGTCGTGGCGGGCATTGCGCGGCTCGGCTCCCGACGAATTCGATCCGACCAAGGCGGGATCGGGGGTATGAATCTCGCCAGCCCGTTCTCGCTCTCGATCGTCGCGATCACGCTGCTGGCCTTTCTCGGGCTTCCCATCGGCCATTCCATGATCGCGGGTTCGATCCTCTATCTGCTGCTGGCCGGGCTCGACATGGGCACCGCCGCCGAGCAGTTCCTCAATGGGATGTATTCCAATTACATCATCCTGGCGGTGCCGCTGTTCATCCTCGCTGCCGAGTTGATGAACATCGGCTCGATGACAGAGCGCCTGCTGGGCTTCTGCGACGCCTTCGTCGGGCGTTTCCGCGGCGGCCTGGCGCAGGTCAACATCCTTCAGAGCATCATCTTCGCCGGCATGTCCGGATCGGCCATCGCCGACGCCGCCGGCACCGGCAAGATGATGCAGAACATGATGACCAAGGACGACAAATATCCGGCGAGCTTCGCGGCCGCCATGACCGCGGCGACCTCGGTAATCGGTCCGATAATCCCGCCATCCATTCCCATGGTCATCTACGCACTCGTTTCCGACGCCTCGATCGGCTACCTCTTCCTTGGCGGCATGGTTCCCGGCTTGCTGATGGCGCTGTCGCAGATGGCGATCGTCGCCGTCGCCGCACGCCGCCGGAATTTTCCGGTCGAGCCGCCGACGCCGCTGCGCAAGTTGCCGGGCATCACCTGGCGCGCGTTGCCGACCTTGATGATGCCGGTGGTGCTGCTCGGCGGCATTTACACCGGCGTGACCACGCCGACCGAGGCGGCCGCAATCGCAGCGGCCTACGCGCTGGTCATCTCCATCGTTCTCTATCGCAGCGTCAGCTTCACCGACTTTTACCGCTCGCTGCTGGCCAGCGCGCGGACCACGGCCTCGATCGGCATGCTGATCGCCGGTGCGCTCGTCTTCAACTACGTCGTCACGGTCGAGAACATTCCGGGCCAACTGCGCATGCTCCTGACGAGTTGGGAATTGTCGCCCGTCGGCTTCCTCATCCTCGTCAACATTATCCTCTTGCTGCTCGGCTGCGTGTTGGAAGGAACGACGATCCTGCTCGTCATCGTGCCTGTGCTCATCCCGACAGCCCAGGCGCTCGGCATCGACATGGTGCATTTCGGCGTAGTCGTCGTCGTCAACATCATGCTCGGCCTGATCACGCCGCCCTATGGGCTGCTGCTGTTCATCATGACCCGGATCGCCGGAGTCCCGCTGAGGGACATCGTGCGCGACGTGCTGCCTTTCCTGTGGGCCATGCTGGGATCGCTGGCGCTCATCACCTTCTTTCCCGCAATGGTTCTCTGGCTGCCGCGTCTTCTCGGTTACCAGGGCTGACAAATGGAAACAGACATGACGAAGCCAATCTTCATTCTGAACGGCCCGAACCTGAACCGTCTCGGCAAGCGCGAGCCGGAAATCTACGGCACCACGACGCTCGCGGAAGTGGAGGCGATGTGCCGCGAGGCGGCCGGCGAACGTCCGGTGCGTTTCCACCAGTCGAACATCGAGGGCGAGATCGTCAACTGGATCCACGAAGCGATCGACGAGGGCGCGGGCATCATCATCAACCCGGCCGCGTTCACCTTCACCTCAATCGCCATTCTCGATGCGCTGAAGATGTTTCCCGGCCCTATCATCGAACTGCACATCTCCAACATCCACAGGAGGGAGGCCTACTACCACAACTCCTTCGTCTCGAAGATTGCCACGGCAGTCATGGCGGGGCTTGGACCGCGGGGTTATGGGATCGCCGTTCGCGCCATGGAGGACTTCATCGCGAAGTGACGCGATACAGGGCGAGGTGAGCGGCGAACGCCTCAGCTCCAGCCGCTTGAGGTCAAGATCGCGCAGTCACATTGCTGACGGCCGACTTCCACGCATCCGCGTAGACTTTCCAACCGTCTTCGTCAGGCGGGTTCGGAACGCTCGCAGGGACGGCCGGCGGTGTGGCGGAAACCAACAGCGCGGCCCCCACGCTTGTGCCGGTCGAGCCCGCGCTATCTGCTACCACCGGTCGGCCGGTACCTGCGGCCAACATCCGGACAAACGCGGAATTCCTGGCGAAAGGCCCTTCGACGATCGTGGGACCATCCGCCCCGATCAGATCCAGACAGGTTGCCGTCGTAAGAGCGAGGTAGAAGGAAGCCGCGACGGTGCGCTGTCCATCATTGGCCGCCTCCGCGGGGGTCCATTTCGACCTGAGCGCCGGAAACGGACCCGATCCCTGCTGGACGGCAGGAAGAAGCATGACGCTGTTGCCGAGCACGCTCTCCTGATCGGCTTCATCCCATCGCGCCTCACGGCCGCTCATGATCGTCTCGAACTCACGGCCGCCCATGAAGCGCGCGGAGGGCACGGGATCGCCCACCGCGTTTGTGTTGATGAGCGTGTCGCGCGCCGGATCGAGCGAGACCGCCCTGCCGCCGACCGCCATCGAGATCACCCATGTTCCCGTCGACACGACGGCGAACGGAGGCTTTCGCGAGAGCAGATGCGGCAGCAGGGAAGCGTTGGAATCGTGAATGCCGCAAAAAACCGACGTGCCGCTTGCGAGCCCGGTCTTCAGCGCGAGGTCCGGCAGAAGCGGCCCAAGTCTGTCGCTGGCCCGGCCCACCGGCGCCATCAGCTTTCGCCAATCCTGGCGATCGACAAGTGAGGAATAGTCGCGCGCGGATGGACTCCACAGATCCGTATGGCAGCCGAGCGAGGTCACCTCGTTTGCGAGCACGCCCGACAGGCGCCAGGACCAGTATTGCGCGTACATGACGATCGACGCGGTCTGCGCGAACTCGTCCGGGAATGTTTTCATCTGCCAGAAGATCTGGGCCCCGACGTTCAGCCCGTTCGGCAGGCGCGGCGATCCCGTCTCCTCGAAAGTCGGGCGAACGGCATCGTACTCGGCGGCATGCGCATCGGGACCGTCGTGCTCATAATCGAGCACCGGCAAAGCAAGGTTTCCCTGCCCGTCGAGCAATACGGCCGTCGCGCCATGCGTGGTCACGGCGACCGCCTCTACCGGTCGCTCTCGGTTGACGGCTGCCAGACTGTCGAGGACGAAGTTCCACAGCCCTTCTATGTCGTAGTGCGGGTAGGGACCATCGCGCAGCACTGCATTCGGCCGGGTGCGGACCGCGACTTCCCGCATGTGCTCGAGGTCGACCAGCGCGATCTTCGCATTGGTCTTGCCGATATCGATGACGGCGATTTGGCGCATCATTTCATATGGAAGACGGTTTCGAGCGGCACGGCGACCGGCTCATTGTCCGGCTTCGTTTCCATGATGTCGGCCATGTGCGCCCACCAGCGTTTCATCACCGGGTGGTTCGGCAGGTCGTCCATGGTGTGATCCGTGCGCCGCCAGAGCACACCGAACAGGGTGTTGGTCTCCTCGTCGAGATGGATCGAATAGTCGGAGACGCTGGCGTCCTTCAGCAGCGCCACGAGTTCCGGCCATATCTCGTCGTGGCGTTTCCTGTACTCGTCCTTCATGCCCGGATTGAGCTTCATCCTGAAGGCGTATTTCTCGCCGGTCATGCGGGCCTCCGTCCGAACAGACGCCGCCAGAGGATGGGCAGCGCAATGACCAGGATCAGCAGCAGGCCGATGAAGATCGACATGACGATGCCTGGCACGTTGAGCAGGCCGAAGCCGAAGGTAACCATGCCCATGATGATGGCAGCAAGGACCACGCCGGCGATGCTGCCCGCGCCGCCCAGAATGCTGACGCCGCCAAGCACGACCATGGTGATAACCTCCAGCTCGTAGCCTTGGGCGATTGAGGGCCGGGTCGAGCCGAGCCGCGAGGTGATGAGCACGGAGGCGACGCCGGCCATCAACCCGGTGAGGCAGAACAGGATGAACTTCACCCGCGCGACCCGAACGCCGGAAAACTGCGCCGCGACAGGATTGTTGCCGATGGCGAAGACGCGGCGGCCGAAGCTCGTCCGGTGCAGCAGGAACCAGTAGACCAGCGCCGCGATAAGGAAGAGCGTCAGTTCGAACGACACCACCCACCAGACATAGCCCTGGCCGAAGAAAGCGAAGCTCGCCGGATATCCCTTGAACGCCTGGTCGCCGAGGATGATGAAGGCGATGCCGCGAAAGAGGCTCATCGTGCCGATGGTGACGACGATCGACGGCAGGCCGAGCCCGGTGACCAGCAGGCCGTTGAACGCACCGCACAGAAGCCCCGTGCCGATGCCGATCGCAACCAGCATGGGCGTGCCGGCGTCGGCCTGCAGCGCCATGCCCATCAGGGTCGAGGCGAGCGCGATGATTGCCGCGACCGACAGGTCGATCTCTCCGGAGATGATCAGAAGCGCCATGGCGAGCGCGATCAGGCCTTTTTCGGTGAAGTTGAAAGTGAGGTCAGACAGCGACCACGCATTCAGGAAGTAGGGTGACGCCAGGCTGTTGATGACGAAGATCGTCACCGCCACAGCGATCAGCAGGGCCTCCCACGACAGCACGGCGCCCTTGAGCGGCGTGTCGAGCCGGTCTGGTATCTTGCGCGGCGCGGCGATGGTTTCGATCGCGCTCATGCTGCTTCCGCCTTCTTCAGGATGATGCGTCCTTGCTTGCGTTCGCCGCGCGCATTGAGGATCACTGCGGCGAGGATCGCCGTGCCGGAGATCGCCATTTGCCAGAAGGGCGAGATGTTGATGACCGGCAGCGCATTGCTGATGATGCCGAGGAACAGCGCGCCGAGCACGGCTCCGCCGACCGAACCGATGCCGCCGGCGATCGACACCCCGCCGATGACACAGGCGGCGATGATGTTGAGCTCGTATCCATTGGCGACTTCAGTCGCGGCTATCACGTAGCGCGACACCCAGAGATAGCCGCACAGCCCCGCGACCATGCCGGAAATGCAGAAGGCGATGAACTTGGCGCGGCCGACATCGATGCCTGCGTAAACCGCGGCCGACGGATTGACGCCGGCTGCGTAGATCGAGCGGCCGACCGGCGTTCTGGTCATCACGAGGTAGAAGGTGATGATCGCCACGATGGCGAACCAGGACAGAACCGGCATGCCGAGGAAGACGCCACGCTGCAGGGCGATGAATGCCGGGCTCATCCGGTCGGCATTGACCCAGGTCCCGCCGGCAACGACGAAGGTTGCGCCACGAAAGATGGTCAAGGTGCCGAGCGTGACGACGATCGCCGGAATGCCGAGCTTCCAGACAAGCACACCGTTGAAGGCGCCGAGAACCGCCCCGATCGCCATTGCCTCGAGGATAATCAGCGGGATCGGAATGCCGGGAAAATTGGCGTTGGTCAGCGCCACGATCATGCCGGTCAGCGCTAGGTTTGACGCCATCGAGAGGTCGATCGAGCGCGTCAGGATGACCGCCATCTGCCCAAGCGCCAGGATCATCAGGATGGAAGTGTCGTTGAACACGGCGGCGAGATTCCCCGGCCGTGCGAAGGCAGGAAAGCGCAGCGTGATCGCCGCGATGAGCAGAGCGATCGCGGCAACGAGAAACATCTCGCGGTATTTCAGTAGCGCGCTCAAGCCGCGATCCCCGCTGCGGCGCGCACCAGTGTCTCGGCGTCCAGCCCTTTGTTCTCGAACACTGCTGCAATGCGGCCCTCGCGCATGACGATGACGCGGTCTGACATGCCCAGGATTTCCGGCAGTTCGGATGAAACCATGATCACAGAAAGCCGCTCGGCGACAAGCTCCGCCATGAAGCCGTGGACGGCGGCCTTGGAGCCGATGTCGATGCCCTTGGTCGGCTCGTCGAGGATGATGACCTTCGGCTTCGTGGCGAGCCATTTGGCGATCACCACCTTCTGCTGATTACCGCCCGACAGCGTCCCGACGTCCTGGCTGAGCGACGACGCCCGGAGGTCGAGGCGCTCGGTGTAGGTTCGCGCAAGGCGGAACTCTTCCGCGAGCCGGAGCAGGCCGGATTTGGAGGTTCGGTCGAGCGAAGGCAGCGAAACGTTCTGGAAGATCGGCAGGCCGATCACCACGCCTTGCCGTCCGCGTTCCTCGGGCACGTAGACGATGCCGGCCTCGATCGCCTCCGCCGCCGATTTCGGCGCAATCGGCGCGCCGTCAAGCGTGATGCTCCCGGCGCTGGTGCGCGTCATGCCCGCAATCGCCTGCATGACTTCGCTGCGGCCCGCGCCGACCAACCCGTAAAAGCCGAGGATTTCACCCTGCCGCAGTTCGAAACCGATCCCGTCGAATTCGGTCGGATGCGAAAGGCCGCTCACCGAGAGGATCGTTGCGCCGATCTTCGGCTGGCGTTCGGGGAAGATATGGTCGACGGCGCGGCCGACCATCATCCTGACGATCTCGTGCTGCGGCTTGTCGGCAAGCAGGCCTTCGCCGACCATCTCGCCGTCGCGGAACACCGTGTAGCGATCGGCGATGCGATAGATCTCGTCGAACTTGTGGCTGATGAAGAGGATCGCCTTGCCGTCGCTCTTCAGGAAGTCGATCAGTTCGAAAAGCTCCTGGATCTCCTTGGCCGACAGCGCGGCGGTCGGCTCGTCCATGATGACGATCTGTGCGTCGATCGACATTGCGCGCGCGACCGCGACCAGATGCTTGTTGGCGATGCCGAGATCGCGCAGCCGCGCGTCGGCATCGATGTGGCCGGCGCCCATGGTCTCCAGCACTTCGCGCGCATTGGCGCGCATGGTGCGCCAGTCGATCAGGCCGAAGCGGTTGCGCGGCGCATGGCCAAGGAAAATGTTTTCCGCGACGGAGAGATCGTCGAAAAGGACGGTCTCCTGGTGGATCGCGGTGATGCCGTGCCGGAAGGCCGCGTCGGCCGTCGGCAGCTTCACTGCATCGCCGCCGATGCGGATTTCACCCTCGTCTGGCTGGTAGATGCCGGTCAGGATCTTGACCAGCGTCGACTTGCCGGCGCCGTTCTCGCCGATCAGCGCCGTGACCTGGCCAGGATAGAGCGACAGGCTGACGTCGTGGAGCGCCCGCACGCCGGGGAAGCTCTTGGTCACGCCGGAAAGCGAAAGCAGCGGAGTATCTGCGGTGCTGTCCGGACGTTCTGCCTTCAGGGCTGCCGTGTGCATTTATCTCTCAAGCCCTGTCGTTGATCGAGCCGCGGCGGCAAAGTCTAGACCATGCCGCCGCAACCACCTTGTCGGATCAATAGATTTTCGAGAACTCTTCGATGTTCGACTTGTCGAACTGGAAGGGCGGCGCCATGGCGGCGGAGTTGGTGTCGTCGAGCGTGACCTCGCCGACCTTGCCAATCGACAGCTTTGCGCCGGGTTCGGCCTTCGCCTTGCCGGTTGCGAGGCCGTGGGCGAGGTAGACCGCCGAGTAGCCGAGATCGATCGGGTTCCAGAGCGCGACTGCCTGTGAGGCGCCGTTGTCGATGAACTGCTTGAACTCCGACGGCAGCGCAAGACCGGTCACGTTGACCTTGCCGATCAGATTCTGGTCGGTGACGACCTGCGCGGCGGCAACGACGCCGACCGTGGTCGGCGCGATGATCGCCTTGAGATCGGGATGGCTGGCGATCAGGCCCTTGGCTTCGTTGGTGCTCTTCACCGAGTCGTCGTCGCCGTAGACGGTGGCCACGAGATTGATCTTCGGGAACTTTTCCGGAAGGACCTTCTTGGCCGCCTCGATCCAGGCGTTCTGGTTGGTCGCCGTGGATGATGCCGACAGGATCGCCACATCGCCGCCTTCAGGCAGATAGTCCGCGGCGAGCTTGATGATCGTCTCGCCGATCAGGTCCGTGTCCGAAGGATTGAGGTGCATCTGCCGGCCCTCCGGCGCGACGCCCGAATCCCACGAGATGACGGTGATGCCGCGGTCCATCGCCTTTTTTAGCACCGGCACGAGCGCGTCCGGATCGTTGGCGGAGATCGCGATGGCGTTGACGTTCTGCGCGATCAGAGAGTTGACGATCTCGATCTGGCCTTCGGCCGTCGCCGCGGTCGGGCCGGTGTAGATCACCTCGACGTCGCCGAGTTCCTTGGCGGCCTCCTGGGCACCCTTATTGGCGGCGTCGAAGAAGCCGTTGCCGAGGGCTTTGACGACAAGGGCGATCTTAATTGATTCTGCATTGGCCGGGCCGGTAAACATGACGGCCGCGATTGCCGCGGTCGCCAGCAGTTTCCTGAATATGCTCATTAGTCGGTTCCTCCCGTGAGCGGTTGCATTGTTCCTCGCTGCTTATGCCTGCAGCGAAGCATCCTCACTGTTCGAACGCTGGTTTTTCGCCACGACCAGCGAAACGCCCGCATCCTCCAGCATCTTTGCGTCGCGGTCCTCGAGGCCCGCGTCGGTCACCACCGTCGAAATCCGCGCCAGACGGCAGAGAATCAGGCTCGAGCGTTGCCGGAATTTCGACGAGTCGATCAGCACGACCAATTCGTCCGCCTGGTCGATCAGCTTCTGTTCGGCCTGAATGAGCAGCGGGTCGCCTTCCATCAGGCCGAGCGGGCCGAGCCCCTGCGCGCCCATGAACATGCGCTTGGCGTAGAAATTCCGCGTCACGTCGTTCTCGAACGGCGACAGGATGATGTTCTGCTCGCGATAGATCGTTCCGCCCGAAAGCATCACCGTGTTCTTGGAATGCTTCAGCAGATGGTCGGCGATCGGAAACGAGTTGGTGAAGATCGTCATCCGGCGGTTGGTCAGGAAGTGGACCATCTGGAAGGTCGTGGTTCCGCCATTGATGATGATCGGGTCGCCATCCCTGCACAGTTCGACGGCTTCCCGAGCGATCGCACGCTTTTGCGCGGCGTGCAGCGTCTCGTTCACGCTGAACGGCCGGCCGGCTATGCCCATGAATTGCGGCGGGGTGATCGATTCCGCGCCGCCGCGGACGCGGCGAAGCCGCTTTTGCAGGTGAAGCGCGGCGATGTCGCGCCGGATCGTCGCCTCGGACGATTCCGTCAGCTCGACCAGTTCCGGCACCGTCACGACAGGTTTTTCCTGGACGGCGGACAGAATGATCCTGTGGCGTTCCTTCTCGTGCATTGCTCCTCCCAGCGCCGATATCTAGGCAGCAAGCCCGCGCAGTGTCAATCAATATCGATCAAACTATTTCATATTGCGGTGCAGCATGATCAAAATTGATCGTTCTTGATTGACATGGCCGGCCAGCGCGTGCGAATTTCGATCCAGAATTATTGCGCTCTCCACTGCGCATCGGGAGGATTGCCTGTCATGCTTGAAACGCGCACCGCCTCGCGCCTCGCCAATCTTTGGGACGGCGCCAAGGCGTCCAGGATGAGCGAATCCGAACGGCTTCTATACCGTTCCAACCTGCTCGGCTCCGATAAGCGCATCACCAATTATGGCGGCGGCAACACTTCCGCCAAGGTGATGGAGAAGGATCCGCTCACCGGCGAACCCGTCGAAGTACTGTGGGTGAAAGGCTCCGGCGGCGATGTCGGAACCATCAAGCGCGACGGTTTCGCGACGCTCTACATGGAAAAGCTCGAGGCGCTGAAGAAGCTCTATCGCGGGCTCGACCATGAAGACGAGATGGTGGGCTACCTGCCGCACTGCACCTTCAACCTGAATCCGCGCGCGGCGTCGATCGATACGCCGCTTCATGCCTATGTGCCGCGCAAGCATGTCGACCACATGCATCCGGACGCCATCATCGCGATCGCCGCCGCGAGCAACAGCAAGGAGCTGACAGCGCGCATCTTCGGCGACGAGATCGGCTGGCTGCCCTGGAAGCGGCCGGGCTTCGAACTCGGCCTATGGCTAGAAAAGTTCGCGAGGGAAAATCCGAATGCTGCCGGCGTGGTGCTCGAAAGCCATGGCCTGTTCACCTGGGCCGACTCCGCGAAGGAGTGCTACGAAACGACGATCCGCATCATCAACCGTGCGATCGAATGGTTCGAGCAGGAAACGCGCGGCAAGGCGGCGTTTGGCGGTGCGGTCGTCGCTACGCTGCCGGCCGCCGAGCGCAAGGCCGTCGCCGCGCAACTGATGCCTGCGATCCGCGGCATGATCTCCGCCTCCGAACGCAAGGTCGGCCATTTCGACGACCAGGACGCGGTGCTGGAATTCGTCGGCTCCAGGGACATGGAACAGCTCGCGGCGCTAGGGACCAGTTGCCCCGATCATTTCCTGCGCACCAAGATCAGCCCGCTGGTGATCGATTTCGATCCGGCAAAGCCTGACCTCGAGAAGACGCTGGCCGGCCTGCCCGCCGCCCTCGAAGCCTATCGCCAGGGCCACGCCGCCTATTACCAACGCTGCAAGCAGCCGGATTCCCCGCCCATGCGCGATCCGAATGCAGTCGTGTACCTTGTGCCAGGCGTCGGCATGATCACCTTCGCCAAGGACAAGGCGACCGCACGCATTTCGGGCGAGTTCTACGTCAACGCCATCAATGTGATGCGCGGCGCATCGACCGTCTCGTCCTATATGGGCCTGCCCGAGAAGGAAGCGTTCGGCATCGAATACTGGCAGCTGGAGGAAGCAAAGCTCCAGCGCCTGCCGAAGCCCAAGCCGCTTGCCGGCCAGGTCGCGCTCGTCACAGGCGGGGCAGGCGGCATCGGCCGCGCAACGGCCGCTCGCCTTCTGGCCGACGGCGCCTGCGTGGTCCTGGCCGACATCGACGAAGAAGCACTTGCCGCGGCCGAGGCCGATCTCGGCAAGCAGGCCGGCAGCGACTTCGTCCGCGCTGTAAAGCTAGACGTCACCGATGAGGCAGCGGTTATCGGCGGGTTCGCCGAAACTGCGGTCGCGTTCGGCGGCATCGACATTCTCGTGTCCAACGCCGGCCTCGCTTCTTCGGCTCCCATCGAGGAGACGACGCTGTCGCTGTGGAACAGGAACATGGACATCCTCGCGACCGGCTATTTCCTGGTCAGCCGCGAGGCGTTCAAGCTGTTTCGCACGCAGAAGATCGGTGGCAACGTCGTGTTCGTCGCTTCGAAGAACGGCCTCGCGGCGTCCCCGAACGCGGCTGCCTATTGCACCGCCAAGGCCGCCGAGATCCATCTTGCACGGTGTCTTGCGCTGGAAGGGGCGGAGGCGCAGATCCGCGTCAACGTCGTCAATCCGGATGCGGTTCTGCGCGGTTCGAAGATCTGGACCGGGGAGTGGAAGGAGCAGCGCGCCGCTGCCTACAACATGTCGACCGACGATCTCGAGGAGCATTATCGCTCGCGCTCGATGCTGAAGCGCTCGGTATTTCCCGAAGACATCGCTGAAGCGGTCTATTTCTTCGCATCCGAAATGTCGGCGAAATCGACGGGCAACATCATCAATGTCGATGCCGGCAACGCGCAGAGTTTTACGCGGTAGAACGTCAATTTTCAAAGTCGGGCGCCGCCCCTCATCCGCCTGCCGGCACCTTCTCCCCGTATAGTGACGGGGAGAAGGAGAGGCTTGAACGCTGGCGACCCCTCTCAGTCCTTCACGGGGAGAGGGTGAGGGGCAGCGCCGGCCAAGCAAGCGTTGGGAGGAACAATAAAGTGACCGAGCAACTCATCTCCGCCGAGATCGTCGAACGGGAAAACGGATCCCGCCAGGCAGCGCTGAAGCGCGACTATGAGGCGCTCGGCAACCAGCTTTCCCGTCGCGGCATAGCGATCGATGAAATCAAGAAGAAGGTGGCATCCTTCGGCGTCGCCATCCCGTCATGGGGCGTCGGTACCGGCGGCACGCGTTTTGCGCGTTTTCCCGGCGGCGGCGAGCCGCGCGACATCTTCGACAAGATCGAGGATTGCGCCGTCATCGCGCAACTGACCCGGGCGACGCCGGCAGTCTCGCTGCATATTCCGTGGGACAAGGCCGATCCGAAGCGGCTGAAGCAGGCGGCGTCGCGTTTCGGCCTCGGCTTCGACGCGATGAACTCCAACACTTTCTCCGACGCGAAAGACCAGAAGCTCTCCTACAAATACGGCTCGCTCAGCCACGCCGATGCGGCCGTGCGCAAGCAGGCTGTCGAGCACAATCTCGAATGCATCGAAATCGGCAAGGCGCTCGGCTCCAGGGCGCTGACGGTGTGGATCGGCGACGGCTCCAATTTTCCCGGCCAGGTGAACTTCGCCAAGGCCTTCCGCCGCTATCTTGATGCGATGCAGGAGATCTATGCCGAACTGCCTGAGGACTGGCGGCTGTTCACCGAACACAAAATGTACGAGCCGGCCTTCTATTCAACAGTGGTGCAGGACTGGGGCACCAACTATCTGATCGCGCAGGAGCTTGGCCCGAAGGCATTCTGTCTTGTCGACCTCGGCCACCATGCCCCGAACGTGAATATCGAGATGATCGTTTCGCGACTGATCCAGTTCGGCAAGCTCGGCGGCTTCCACTTCAACGATTCCAAATATGGCGACGACGACCTCGACACGGGTTCGATCGACCCGTACCGGCTCTTCCTTGTCTTCAACGAACTGGTCGACGCGGAACTCTCTGGCGCGAAAGGTTTTGATCCCGCGCATATGCTCGACCAGAGCCACAATGTCACCGACCCGATCGAGAGCCTGATGCTGTCGGCGGCCGAGGTGCAGCGCGCCTATGCCCAGGCGCTGCTGGTCGACCGCAAGGCGCTGGAGTCTTTTCAGGACGACAATGATGCGCTGATGGCGACGCAGACGCTGAAGGCCGCCTACCGCACCGACGTCGAGCCGATCCTGGCCATGGCGCGCCTTGAGAAAGGCGGCGCGGTCGATCCGGTCGCGGCCTATCGCGCTGCCGGCTATCGCAGGAAGGTGACCGCGGAGCGCCCGGCTGTCGCCTCGGGCGGCGGCGGGATCGTCTGAATTGAATTCCGGCGCGGGCCGCTATTCCGCAGCTTCGTGAACGGGGATCAGGCGCCGGCCGACCTGCTGCAGGTGCAGGCGCATGGCGGCGGCGGCGCCGCCGAGGTCGCGCTCGGCGATGGCCTCGACGATGCGCTCATGGTCGGCGAAGCTGTGATGGTCGGCCGGAGGGCGGGCGCCTTCCGAGCGCAGGCGGCCCCACACCACGGTGCGGCGCACGGCGTTCAGGACGTCGAACAGGCCGAGCAGCACGTTGTTGCGGCTCGCCTGCGCGATCTGCCGGTGGAGCAGATTGTCGACATTCTCATACTGCCGCCAGGTGGCGGCTTCGCGCGTCTGGACCAGCGATTGACGCATCGCGGCGATATCGGAGAGCGTGGCGTGCAGCGCCGCCTCCCGCGCGATCTCCGGCTCGATGATCAGGCGGGCGCGCATCACGTCGGCCGGATTGGTGCGGCCGGCTATCTCCGAGATACCGATGGTTTCCTCGACAGGGCCGCTGCCGACAAAGGTGCCCTTGCCGACGTGTCGCCAGATCCGGCCGTCCTTCTCCAGCACCGCCAGCGCCTTGCGCAGGTCGCCACGCGACACGCCGAGGCTCTCGCACAACTCCCGTTCCGCCGGCAGCCGTGTCTCGCCCGTATGATCCATCTGGGCGAGGTAGGCCTGAAGCTGGACCAGTGCGGCGTGGCCGCCATTACCGCCATCGTCCATCGATTTAACCAATTCTCGCATTGATTCCCTTTGCTGGTGTTAAGACGATTGGTCCAGCGCGTCAACATCCAGAACCTGCGCCCTTATCGGCGGAACAGGACGGATTCATCCTTGACCAATTAGGATCAGAAGCTTAACCAATATCATATTGGTTACAAAACGGGAGGAATAAAAATGGCCAGCCTGTCCAGACGTACCATCCTTGCAACGGTTTTCGCGGCGGTTCTGGGAAGCGCCGCGCCTATGTCGGCGGCCAGCGCCGGCGACATGCGGATTGCGTTCGGCGATCTGCCCGGCATCGAATCCATCCAGACGCTGGCTGCGATCGAGCGCGCCAAGGAGCGCGGGGTGAATGTCGAGCTGATCATCCTCAATGACGAGGATCTGGCGACCCAGGCTGTCGTCGGCGGCCAGGCCGATGTCGGCATCGGCGCGCCCTATACGCTGATCCAGAAAGTCGGCGTGCCGATCCGGATTTTCGCGCAGATTTCCACGCAGCGCTTTTTCCCTGTGGTCAACAGCGAAGCCTACAAGGAATGGAAGGATCTCGACGGGCAGGAGATCGCGGTCCAGGCGCGTGGCTCCGGCACCGAAGCGGTGATGCTCCTGATGGCGAAGAACCACGGCATCGAATACGGCAATATCAGCTATGTCCCGGGCTCGGAGGTCCGGCGCAACGCGCTGCTCCAGGGAACGATCAAAGCTTCCATCGTCGATGCGGCCAACCGGCGCGCGCTCGAAGCCGAAGCGCCAGGCAAGTTCATCGTTCTGCCGGTCGAGAATGTCAGCGCCTCGGACGAGACGGTGTTCGCTACGGCCGAATATCTCAAGAACAATGCGGCCGACGTCGACATTCTGGTCGAGGAATTGATCAAGACCGGACGCGAGATAACAGAGAATCCGGCTGTCGCTGTCGAATTGCGCAACAAATACAATCTTCTACCGGACCTTGGGGCGGAAGCTGACTCGGAAATCACGGAATACTACAAGGAGACGGCGGAGGCAGGCGCTCTGGCGCTGAATGGCGGCGGGGCAGAAGCTGCGGCCGACGACTTCGCTTTCTTTACCGCCGCCGGCCAGATCGAAGGCGATCCCGCGACGCTCAAGGTCGAGGATTTCTGAGATACATCGGCGATCGACCGCGCCCTTGCCAAGCTCGGCAAGAAGTAGGCGCGGCCTGATGGCGAGCAACATCAGAACAGAGAGCGAAGCCGTTGGCTTCGCTCCCCTTTCCGGGCGCGGCGAAGCGGCAGGATGGCAGGATCGTCCGATCCTGCTCCGCCTCGTGTCAATCGCGCTTTTTGCAGGCATCTGGGAAATTGCCGGGCGCATTCCCGTCAGTTTCGCCTTCCCGACCTTCTCCGACACGATCGTTGCATTCTTCGGGCTGATGGCCGACGGCAGCATGCCCAGCGCCTATCTTTCGACGCTGCAGCCGTTGCTGCTGGGCGTCGTGCTGTCGGCCTTCATCGGCGTCGGGCTCGGCACGCTCTGCGGCTTGTGGCGCACCGGAGAATGGCTGGCGATCCCGATCTTCATCGTCTTGCAGGCGGCGCCGGTCGCAGCCTTCATCCCGATGGTCACCTTTATCTACGGCATAGGCCTGACCGCCAAGACGTTGGCCGTGATGATCCTGGCTCTGCCCGTCATCGTGCTCAACACCTACAAGGCTGTGCGCAACGTTAACGAATCCCTGCTCGTCATGTGCCGCTCGTTCCTGGGCACGCGCTGGCAGAGCGTCACCAAGATCATCCTGCCCGACGCCAGTCCGGTGATCTTCGCCGGCCTTCGTCTCGGCGTTGCCGCCGGCTTCGTCGGGGTCGTGCTCGCCGAACTGCTGATCACGCCGACCGGCATCGGCGATCTCATCACCTTCCACCGCTCGCGCGCAGATTACGCCGAGATGTATGCAACAATCGGCTCGATCATCGCGCTTTCGACCCTGACGCTCGTTTTTTTGCAGTGGGTGGAAGTCCGCATTTTCAGGCCCGAAAAGAGAGGAGCCTGACATGCGCAGCGCTGTCTTGCGAAAGGAACCATCGCCCATGCCGGCGCAAGTCGATTCGATCGTGGAGGTCAGGGGCATCTCGAAGACCTATGGTGATGTCGAGGCGCTGCGCGGCATCGATCTGGACTTTCCCCGCGGCAAGCTGACCAGCCTTCTCGGACCGAGCGGCTGCGGAAAAACCACGCTGCTGAAGATCATCGCCGGCCTTATCGAGGCCAATGCGGGGACAGTCATGGTTGACGGCAAGCCGGTCAGCGGACCGGGGCCGGAACGCGCCTTCGTCTTCCAGGATTTCGCGCTGATGCCTTGGGCGACAGTGATGCGCAACGTGGCTTTCGGCCTCGAACTGCGCGGCGTGAACAAGACCGAACGAGAAGACAAAGCGCGCCACTATATCGGCGAAGTCGGCCTTGCCGGTTTCGAGAACAAATATCCGCATGAACTTTCAGGCGGCATGCGCCAGCGCGTCGGCCTGGCGCGCGCGCTGTCGGTGGATGCGGAGGTATTGCTGCTGGACGAGCCGTTCTCGGCGGTCGACGAGCAGAACCGGCGCAAATTCCAGGAAGACTTGATCCGGCTCAGGACCAACCAGAACAAGACCTTCATCTTCGTCACCCACTCGATCGAGGAGGCGGTTTACATTTCCGACCGCATCGTCCTGCTGTCGCCGCGGCCGGGCCGCGTCTCGCAGATCATCGAGCCAGAAATCGACCGCTCCGGCGACCCCGATCGCATCCACCGCGACAAGCACTACCTCGATACGGTCGACGAGATCTGGCAGGGGCTGAAGCAATATGTGGAGTGACCTGCCATGATCCTCTTTGGCTACCGTGTGCCGATGATGGCGTCGCTCCTGGTCTGGTGCGTCGTGTGGGAGATCGTCGGCCGCCTTGATCTCGTCTTCCTGCTGCCGCCCTTCAGCGATGTTCTGGTGGCGGCGGTCGATCTCGTGCAATTGCCGTCCTGGCAGAGCGCCACCGTCACGACGCTCCGCGCCTTCGCCGTCGGCATGGCTCTGGCGATCGCTGTCGGCATCCCGCTCGGCATACTTATGGGACGCGTGAGGATCGCCGACGATTTGCTCGGCATGTGGGTCAACATTTTCTCCAGCGCGCCGCTCTCGGCGATCGTACCGGTGCTGATGATCCTGTTCGGCTTCGGCGAGAAGACGATCGTGGCTGCGGTGTTCCTGTTCGCGATCTGGATCATCGTTCTCGATACGAGGGCAGGCGTACGCCACATCTCGCCCTCCCTGATCGAAATGGCGCGTTCCTACGGCGCGTCGCGCCCGGCGCTGTATACCAAGATCATCCTTTGGGCCGCGTTGCCGGAAATCCTCGCCGGCATACGCCTCGGCCTGATCCGAGGCGTCAAAGGCGTCGTCATCGGTCAGTTGCTCGTCGCCATTGTCGGCTACGGCGCGCTGTTTGAAACCTTTTCGCGGAATTTCCGCATGGCCGAATTCTGGGCCCTCACCATCATCCTTTTTGCCTTCGCCCTGGTGATCTCCGAACTGATCGAGAGGGCCGAAGCCAAAGTCGAATATTATGCAGGAGCAAGACAGTGAACATGCACGGCGCCACCTCGAACTACGTCATCCAGCCGACCGCCATCCCGGCCCTGCCGGTTCAGGGAACCGACAAACTGTTTCCCGTGCACCGGGTCTATTGCGTCGGCCGGAACTATGCCGCACACGCTGTCGAGATGGGTCACGACCCGAACAAGGAGCCGCCCTTCTTCTTCCAGAAGAATCCGGACAACCTCGACACATCAGGCGAATTTCCGTATCCGCCCGCATCCAATGACGTTCATCACGAGATCGAGATGGTCGTGGCGCTGAAAAGCGGCGGCACGGATATTCCCGTCGAGAAGGCGCTGGACTGCGTCTACGGCTATGGCGTCGCCCTTGACATGACGCGGCGCGACCTGCAGGGCAAGGCAAAGGACATGGGCCGTCCATGGGAGGTCGGAAAGGCGTTCGAGGCGTCGGGGCCGTGCACGCCGCTGGTTCCGGCAAGCACCATCGGCCATCCCACCCAGGGCGCGATCTGGCTTGACGTCAATGGCGAGCGCAAGCAGACAGGCGATTTGAACCAGATGATCTGGAAGGTGCCGGAGATGATCAGCTATTTGTCGGGCCTGTTCACGCTGATGCCGGGCGACGTCATCCTTTCAGGAACGCCCGCGGGCGTCGGCGCGGTCAATCGCGGCGACATGCTTCGCGGCCATGTCGAGGGCGTAGGCGATATCGAGGTTCGCGTTGTCTGAGGCGGCGTCGATCGTCGAGCGGATCGCGGCCGGCGCTGAAAACGCGCCGGCGATTTCCGCGCCCGACCGGGCGACGCTCACGCATGGCGGGCTCCGCCACCAGATCGCGGATGCGGCCCGCCAGTTGAACGCGCTCGGCCTCGGCCGTGGCGACCGAGTCGCCATCGTGCTGCCGAACGGGCCGGAAATGGCGACGGCCTTCCTCTCGGTCGCCGCGACGGCCTCGACCGCTCCGCTCAATCCGGCCTACCGCGCCGACGAGCTCGAATTCTATCTCACCGACATCGGCGCCAAGGCGATCCTCGTCGGCGAGGAAGAGACCGGTCCGGCCGTCACCGTGGCCGAACGCCTCGGCATTGGCGTTCTGAGGCTTCGTACATTGCCTGAGGCTCCAGCCGGAAGCTTCCGGATTGAGGGCGACGCGGTCGGGCAGCCGGCAGCGCCGGGCTTTGCCGAAGCTGAGGACGTTGCATTGCTCCTCCACACCTCGGGTACGACATCGCGCCCGAAGCTGGTGCCGCTGAGCCACTCCAATCTCGCCGCCTCCGCGTCGCATATCGGCGCGACGCTCGGCCTGACTGCGGACGACCGTTGCCTCAACATCATGCCGCTGTTCCACATCCATGGGCTGATCGCGGCGGTGCTGTCGTCGCTCGCCGCGGGCGGCAGCATCTTCTGCACACCGGGCTTCAATGCGCTTCGCTTCTTCCAGTGGCTCTCCGAAGCCCGGCCGACCTGGTACACGGCTGTGCCGACCATGCATCAGGCGATACTCGCGCGCGCCGCGCGCAACCCCGAAGCGGTGGCGGAAGCACGGCTTCGGTTCATCCGCTCGTCCTCGGCTTCGCTTCCGGCGCAGGTAATGGCCGAGCTGGAGTCGGTTTTCGGCTGCCCGGTGATCGAATCCTACGGCATGACCGAAGCCGCGCATCAGATGGCCTCCAACCGCCTGCCGCCGGGTCTGCGCAAGGCCGGCAGCGTCGGCGCCGCCGCCGGGCCCGAGGTTGCGGTCATGGCGCCGGACGGGCGGCTGCTCGGACCGGGCGAAACCGGAGAGATCGTCATTCGCGGCCCGAACGTGACCGCCGGCTACGAAAAAAACCCGGAAGCGAACGCTTCGGCCTTCGCCCATGGCTGGTTCCATACCGGCGACCAGGGCGTTCTCGATGAAGACCGCTACCTGCGCGTCACCGGCCGGCTTAAGGAAATCATCAACCGCGGCGGCGAGAAGATCTCGCCGCTGGAGGTCGACGAGGTGCTGATGGATCATCCCGCCGTCGCCCAGGTCGTTACCTTCGCCATGCCGCACGACAAGCTCGGCGAAGAGGTCGCCGCCGCGATCGTGCTGCGCGAGGGCGCTGCCGCCAGCGAGAACGAAATCCGCAGCTTCGCCTCCGGCAGGCTCGCCGACTTCAAAGTGCCGCGCAGGATCGTCATCCTCGACGAGATCCCGAAAGGCGCAACCGGCAAGTTGCAACGCATCGGGCTTGCCGCCAAACTCGGCCTGGGATGATGCGGATCACTGTTTTCGGCGCCGGCGCTATCGGCGGCTACCTTGCGGCGAAGCTTGGCCTCGCCGGCAGGACCGACCTGTCGGTCGTGGCGCGAGGCGCGCATCTGGAGGCGATCCGGGCGGGCGGGCTGCGCCTGATCGAGGTTGGCAAGGAAACCGCCGTTCCGGTCAGGGCGGCCGCGCAGGCGGAGGAACTCGGGGTCCAGGACTATGTCGTGCTGGCGCTCAAGGCCCACTCGCTCGGCCCGGCCCTTGACCAGATCGCGCCGCTGCTGGGCGAGGGGACCGCTGTCGTCACCATGCAGAACGGCGTGCCGTGGTGGTATTTCCACAAGCTCGGCGGGCCGCTTGAAGGCACGAGGCTGCGAGCGGTCGATCCGGGCGGGCTGATCTGGGAGCGGCTTGGGCCGGACCGCGTCATCGGCTCGGTGGTCTATCCCGCCGTCGAGGTCGATGCGCCCGGCCTGATCCGCCATATCGAGGGCAAGCGCTTCTCGCTCGGGGAACCGTCCGGCGAAAGGAGCGAGCGCGTCACGCGGCTTGCCGAAGAGCTGGTCGCGGCGGGACTGCAGGCCCCTGTGCGCGACGACATCCGCAGCGAGATGTGGGTGAAGCTCTGGGGCAATCTGTCTTTCAACCCGATCTCCGCGCTCACCGGCAACACGCTGGCCGACATTGTCGCCGACGAGGGCACGCGCTCCGTCGCCCGCGCCATGATGCTGGAAGCGCAGGCGATCGGCGAAAGCCTTGGCGTGCGGTTCCTGATAGGCGTCGACCGCCGGATCAAGGGCGCCGGAGATGTCGGCGCCCACAAGACCTCGATGCTGCAGGATCTCGAACGCGGGCGGCCGATGGAAATCGACGCGCTGGTGACGGCAGTGCAGGAACTGGGGCGGCTGACCGGTCAGCCCACGCCGGCGATCGACATGGTGCTGGCGCTGGTGCGTCGGCTGGCGATCGAGCGCGGCTGCTATCCAGCATAGCAAAAGCAAAACCGGCCGCGATTTGATCGCGGCCGGTCTGCATGCCGTATTCGCCTATGCCGACAGGTTCTTGACGATCGGCAGCTTGCGGATCGTCTTGCCGGTCGCGGCGCGCAGCGCGTTGGCGACGGCCGGACCGATCGGCGGCACGCCCGGCTCGCCGACGCCCGTCGGCGGCTCGTCGGAGGGTACGATATGCACCTCCACCTTCGGCATCTGGTCGATGCGCAGCGGCGTATAGGTGTCATAGTTCTCCTGGTCGACCACGCCTCCGGTCAGCGTCAGCTCCTCCTGCAGGATCGCGCCGAGCCCGAAGCCGATGCCGCCCTCCATCTGGGCGCGGATCTGGTCCGGGTTGATCGCGATGCCGCAATCGACGGCGCAAACGACGCGATCGACGGTGAAGTCGGCACCACCGTTGAAGGTGATCTCCACCACTTCCGCAACATAGGTGTGGAAGCTCTCATGCAGCGCCACACCGCGGAAGCGGCCCTCCGGCAGGGGCTTGTCCCAGCCGGCCTTCTCCGCGGCGAGCCGAAGCACCGCAGCGTGCCGCGGATGCTTTTCGAGCATGGACAGGCGGAACTCGACCGGGTCGCGGTTGGCGGCCGCGGCGAGTTCGTCGATGAACGTCTCCATGACATAGGCGGTGTGGGTCGAGCCGACCGAGCGCCACCACAGCACCGGGATTTTCACGTCCGTCGTCGTCAGGTCGATCTTCAGGTTAGGCATCGCATAAGGAAGATTTGACGCGCCTTCTACCGAAGTCGCATCGACACCGTTCTCGATCATCGCCTCCATGGGCGATCCCGCCATGATCGACTGGCCGACGATATGGTCGTGCAGCGCCACGATCTTTCCGTCCTTGTCGAGCCCCGCCTTGATCGCGTGGACATAGGCCGGCCGATACCGGCCGCCCCGCATGTCGTTCTCGCGCGTCCACTGCACCTTGACCGGCTTGCCGGGGCCGAGCGCCTTGGCGACTGCAACCGACTCGACGATCAGATCCGCGTCCGAGACCGCGCGACGGCCAAAGCTGCCGCCGGTCTTCATGACGTGCAGCCTCACCTTGTCCGGCGTGGTTCCGGCAACCTGCGCGGCGGCGGCCTGGTAGAGGTCGGGCATCTGGTGGCCGCCCCACACCTCGACCGTGCCGTCTTCGCCGATGCGGGCAACGGCGTTCAGTGGCTCGATCGACGCATGGACGAGATAGGGGAATTCGTAGTGCCCCTCGACCACCTTGTCCGCACTGGCCAGCCCCGCAGCGACATCGCCGTCGTTGCGGGCCGTGGCCTTGGCCGGGCCGTCGGCAAGCTTGTTGTACTCCGCCATGATCTCGGCGGTGCCGCGTTGCTCGGCCTTGGCCTCGTTCCATTCAACGGTGACGAGGTCGCGGCCCTTCAGCGCCGCCCACATATTCTCGCCGACCACCGCTATGCCGCGCGGCGTCTGGACGACGTCGACGATGCCGTCGAGCGCCTTCGCCTTGGCTGCGTCGAAGCTCGCCACCTCGGCCCCGAATTTCGGCGGATGGATCATGACGGCGGTCAAAAGCCCGTCCATCTTCAGGTCGATCGTATAAGGCTGGGTTCCGTTGGTCTTGCCGGCGGAATCGTAGCGCTTCAGCTTGTCGGAGCCGATCTGGGTCCATTTTTCGCGCGTCTTGAGCACAAGATCATCGGGAACCGGCATGCCGGCCGCGGCTTGCGCCAGTTCGCCGAATGTGGCGCGCTTGTCCGATCCATGGGAGATCACGCCGGAAGCCACGGTGATCTCGCCGGTAGGTACATTCCACTCCTTCGCCGCCGCCGCGGCCAGCATGGCGCGGGCTGCAGCGCCGGCCTTGCGGTAGCGCTCCCACGAAGATGTCATGGAGGTGGAGCCGCCGGTACCCTGGAAGGCGCCGCCCCAGGCGAGATTGCCGAACAGGGCGGTATTGCCCGAGCCACCGATCACGTCGACCTGCGCCCAGTCGCCGTCAAGCTCTTCCATCACCAGCGTCGCGATGCCGAAATAGGAGCCTTGCCCCATTTCGAACTGCGAGGAGTGGATAATAATCCGGTTCTCCGGCGTGATCTCGACATAGGTCTGGAAGGGATTGGCCTGTGCGGCCGCGGGCGCGGCTTGCGCGGCCGCCGGCCCGGCGGCGATCAGCCGGTAGCCGACCGCGAGGCCGGCCGCGGTTGCTGCCGTGCCGATGAGGAACTGGCGGCGCGTCGCCTGCACCGCTTCTTTCTTTGCGCGAAATTGCAACATGGTCATGCCTCCAGCCGGTGTGCGGCTTTGTGGATCGCCGTGCGGATGCGTTGATAGGTGGCGCAGCGGCAGAGATTGCCGCTCATCGCCGAATCGATGTCGTCGTCGGTGGGGTTTGGCGTCTCGGCCAAGAGGGCGGCGGCGGACATGATCTGGCCCGACTGGCAATAGCCGCATTGCGGCACGTCGAGCTCGGCCCAGACGGCCTGCACCGTCTCGCCGACCTTGCCCGACAGGCCTTCGATGGTGGTGATCGAGGCGCCTTCGATGTCGCTGATCGCGGTCTGGCATGAGCGCGTCGGCACGCCGTCTATATGGACCGTGCAGGCGCCGCATTGCGCGAGGCCGCAACCGAATTTCGTTCCTGTCAGCCCGACGATCTCGCGGATCGCCCACAGCAGTGGCATTTCCGGGTCGACGTCGAGCGTTCGCGATTCGCCATTGAGGGTGAAAGCGACCATGGCTGGCTCTCCTTGTTGGGGCTGGCTAATTGGGTTGCGCCTCATCCGGCTGGGGCGGCCGGCGTTTTCGCGAGGCGTACTCAGATAGGTTAGGGTCAGGCCGGGAAGCCAACAAGCGGTTAGACGGCCAGATCGCGACATCGTGAACTGGCTGACTCGCATCCACCATGTGAGCGAATTTTATGCAGACTTCGGGTTTGCTGAAATTGTAATCAGTTCTGGTTGCGACTGCTCAAAACAAGCCCAATTCTTCGCGGCTGCAGGCGCAGGCCCCACCTCGAGTTTCGTTGATATCCTCTAAGCGGTTGATAACCCTATCTTAATTCCTCTGCATAAGGCCTGCCCCGAACTGGCACGTCGGTTGCTTTGCATTATTGCGGCAAAACAACCCTGTTCGGAGCTGTTCAACATGATGGGTAATTTCTCGACATTCAGAAGTTTTTTGTCCGCGAGCGCTGTCGCGGCAGGCCTCGGTCTCGCAACGCAGGCATTAGCCCAGGAAGAGACGATAAAGGTCGGCGTCCTGCATTCGTTGTCGGGCACGATGGCGATTTCGGAGACGACGCTCAAGGATACGATGCTGTTCCTGATCGAGGAGCAGAACAAGAAGGGTGGGCTGCTCGGCAAGAAACTCGAGGCCGTGGTGGTCGACCCGGCATCGGACTGGCCGCTATTCGCGGAAAAGGCGCGCGAACTCATCGCCGTCGACAAGGTTTCGGCCGTGTTCGGCTGCTGGACCTCGGTGTCGCGCAAATCCGTGCTGCCGGTCTTCGAGGAGCTGAATTCGGTGCTCTTCTATCCCGTCCAGTATGAGGGCGAGGAGAGCCAGCGCAACGTCTTCTATACCGGCGCGGCCCCGAACCAGCAGGCGATCCCTGCGGTCGACTATCTGATGAACGAGGAAGGCGTCGAGCGATGGGTGCTTGCCGGCACCGACTATGTTTACCCGCAGACGACCAACAAGATCCTGCAGGCCTACCTGGAATCCAAGGGCGTGGCCAAGGAAGACATCATGATCAACTACACGCCGTTCGGCCATTCCGACTGGCAGACGATCGTGACAGACATCAAGAACTTCGGCTCGGCCGGCAAGAAGACCGCCGTGGTGTCGACGATCAACGGCGACGCCAACGTTCCCTTCTATAAGGAACTCGGCAACCAGGGCATCAAGGCCGAGGACATCCCGGTCGTCGCCTTCTCGGTGGGTGAGGAAGAACTCGCCGGCCTCGACACCGCACCGCTGGTCGGGCACCTGACCGCGTGGAACTACTTCCAGTCGGTCGACACGCCGGAAAACGCAGCATTCATCGAGGCCTGGCGCGCCTTCATCAAGAACGACAGCAGAGTCACCAACGACCCGATGGAAGCCCATGTGATCGGCTTCAACATGTGGGTGAAGGCGGTCGAGAAGGCCGGCAGCACCGATCCGGACGCCGTGATCGATGCCATCGTCGGTGTGTCGGTGCCGAACCTCTCGGGCGGCTTCTCGACCATGATGCCGAACCACCACATCACCAAGCCGGTGCTGATCGGCGAAATCCAGGCCGACGGCCAGATGGAAACCGTATGGGAGACCTCGGGCCTCGTAGTCGGCGACGAATGGTCGGACTACCTGCCGGACTCCAAGGATCTGATCGCCGACTGGCGCGCGCCGCTCTCGTGCGGAAACTTCAACGTCGCCACCGGGAAATGCGGCGGGAAGGGCATCAACTGACGTCGCGTCCTACCAGGCGGCCCGCGTGCCCCGGGCAGGGTTCCCTATACCTGCCCGGGGCGTTTTTTCGAAGGCTATCTTCCGCATGCGCGCATTCCTAGCGATCGTCTCGCTTTTTCTGTCGCTTCTTTCCGTGGCTCAGCCTGCTCACGCCGATGAAGCCGCGCTGCGCGAAATCGTCGGCAAGTTCGCGATCGCGAAGAACTTCAGGGCCACCGAAGAGATCGTCAGCGAACTGGCCGCGACCGGCGACCCGTCCGTTGAACGCCCGCTTGCGGCACTTGCCGAGGGCGACCTTTATTTCCGCAAATCCGACGCCGCCGTCTTCATCGGTGCGGAGGCGGGTCGGGCGATCAAGCTCACCGACCCGCTGACCGGCGCCGAGGCGGGTGAAGAACCGAAGGCGTCCGTCGCCAAGATCAAGGTGAACAACGCGCTGCGCCGATCCATCCGCGATGCACTTGGCGGGCTGACGCTCGGCTCGCCCGATTCCAACGCCCGCATCGTCGCCGCCGACACCATGTTCAAAACGCCTGCCGCCGCGAATATCGAAACGCTCGACGCTGCCATCGCCAAGGAAACGGTCGGCTCGGTCAGGCTAAAACTGGAGCAGGCGCGCGCCTCCTCGGTGCTCGTATCCGATCTGCCCGATGCCGAGAAGCTCGCCGCGATCGACATGATCGCGGGCATGGGCAGCCGTGACGCGCTATCGCTGCTCACCGGCTATGAAGCCGGCGCCGAGGGGATACTGAAGGACGCCGCTTCGGCAGCAGTCACCCGAATGAATTCGACGCTGGCGGTCTGGGCTTCCGCTCAAAACGTCTGGTACGGCCTGTCGCTCGGCTCGGTGTTGTTGCTGGCGGCGATCGGGCTCGCCATCACCTTCGGCGTGATGGGCGTCATCAATATGGCGCATGGTGAGATGGTGATGCTCGGCGCCTACACGACCTTCGTCGTGCAGAACGTCATCCGCACCTCATTCCCCGGCCTGTTCGACTGGTCGCTGGCGATCGCGCTGCCGCTTGCCTTCCTGGTCGCCGGCGCGGTGGGGCTCGCCATCGAGCGCGGCATCATTCGCTTCCTATACGGCCGCCCGCTGGAGACGCTGCTCGCCACCTGGGGCGTGTCGCTGATCCTGCAGCAGGCGGTGCGCTCGATCTTCGGTCCGACCAACCGCGAGGTCGGCAATCCGTCCTGGATGTCTGGAGCCTTCAAACTCGGCGAGCTTTCCGTGACCTGGAACCGGCTCTGGATCCTGGCCTTCTCGCTGGCCGTCTTCTTCCTGCTGCTCTTCATCATGAAGCGGACATCCTGGGGCCTGCAGATGCGCGCCGTGACGGCCAACCGCCGCATGGCCTCGTCGATGGGCATCAGGACGCCATGGGTCGATGCGCTGACCTTCGCACTCGGCTCGGGTATAGCCGGAATCGCCGGGGTGGCGCTTTCGCAGATCGACAATGTCTCGCCCAATCTCGGACAGGGTTACATCATCGACAGCTTCATGGTCGTGGTGTTCGGCGGCGTCGGCAATCTGTGGGGTACGCTGGTCGGCGCCTTCTCGCTCGGCGTGCTGAACAAATTCCTGGAACCCTATGCAGGAGCGGTGCTCGGAAAAATTCTTGTCCTGGTGCTGATCATCCTGTTCATCCAGAAGCGTCCGCGCGGCCTGTTCGCGCTGAAGGGCAGGGCGGTGGAAGCATGATCGCTGCCCGCTTCTTCGGCTCCGACCGCCGCATCTTCATTGCCATCGTGCTCCTAGTCGCGGCGGCGATGGTCGTACCCGTGCTCAACATTGTCGTGCCGGCCGGCAGCGCCTTCCACATGCCGCCTTACATGGTGGCGCTGGTCGGCAAATATCTCTGCTATGCGCTGCTGGCGCTGTCGCTCGACCTCGTCTGGGGCTATTGCGGCATCCTTTCGCTCGGCCACGGCGCCTTCTTTGCGCTCGGCGGCTACGCGATGGGCATGCATCTGATGCGCCAGATCGGCTCGAGGGGCGTCTACGGCAACCCCGATCTTCCCGATTTCATGGTGTTCCTGAACTGGAAGGAACTGCCGTGGTTCTGGTACGGTTTCGACCAGTTCTGGTTCGCGGCGCTGATGGTCATGCTCGTGCCGGGGCTGCTCGCCTTCGTGTTCGGCTGGTTCGCCTTCAGAAGCCGGGTCACCGGCGTCTACCTGTCGATCATTACGCAGGCGATGACTTATGCCCTGCTCTTGGCATTCTTCCGCAACGATATGGGGTTCGGCGGCAATAACGGCCTGACCGACTTCAAGGACATACTCGGCTTCAACGTGCAGGCGAATGCGACGCGCTCGGCGCTGTTTGCCGCGAGCGCCATCGCGCTGGCGCTCGGCGTCTTCGTCACATGGCTGATCGTGAGCTCGAAATTCGGCAAGCTGCTGATCGCCGTGCGCGACGCCGAAAGCCGCACCCGCTTCCTCGGCTGGCGGGCCGAGAACGTGAAGCTGTTCGCCTTCACCGTGTCGGCGGTGATGGCAGGCATCGCCGGCGCGCTCTACGTGCCGCAGGTCGGCATCATAAATCCGGGCGAGTTCGAGCCTGGCAATTCTATCGAGGTGGTGGTGTGGACCGCGGTAGGCGGCCGCGGCACGATTGTCGGCCCGATCATCGGCGCGCTGCTCGTCAACGCCGGAAAGAGCTGGTTCACCGGCGCGCTGCCGGAATTGTGGCTGTTCGCGCTCGGCGGGTTGTTCGTCGCCGTCACGCTTTTCCTGCCCAAGGGCATTCTGGGCCTGTGGGACCAGTGGCGCGATGCGCGAGCGCAGCGGGAAGTCTCGGTTGCGGCGGAGGCCGGCACCGATGTCGACCCGCCGCCCCCGGTCGCCCGTCCGCAGGCCGGCGTCCAAGCGGGAAACTGGACGAAACCGAGTGGCGGCCCCGAGCCGCAGCCGGCGGAGTAGAAGATGTCGAAATCCGGCACTATCCTCTATCTCGACGGCGTCTCGGTCGCCTTCGACGGCTTTCGCGCCATCAACAAGCTCTCGCTGGTGCTCGACAGGGGCGAGATGCGGGCGATCATCGGCCCCAACGGCGCCGGCAAGACGACGATGATGGATATCGTTACTGGCAAGACACGGCCTGACGAGGGCGAGGTGTTCTTCGACGGGGAAGTCGACCTGACACGCCACGACGAGGCCGAGATCGCCATGATGGGCATCGGCCGAAAATTCCAGAAGCCGACCGTGTTCGAAAGCCATACGGTCGAGGATAATCTGGTGCTGTCGCTCAGCGGTCCGCGCTCGATCTTTCCCGCGCTGTTTCACAGGCGTTCAGCCGAAGACGCGCGCCGCATCGACCACATCCTCGGCGTCACGCGGCTCGGCGACAAGCGCGACAAGCCGGCAGCCAGTCTCTCTCATGGCCAGAAGCAGTGGCTGGAGATCGGCATGCTCCTGGCGCAGGATCCGAAGCTGCTCCTGGTCGACGAACCCGTTGCCGGCATGACCGACGCCGAAACCGAAGAAACCGCGCGCCTCCTGAAGGACATCAACCAGACTCATTCGATCATCGTCGTCGAGCACGACATGCATTTCGTGCGAGAGCTTGGCGTAAAAGTCACATGTCTGCACGAAGGTGCGGTCCTGTCCGAAGGAACACTTGATTTTGTCTCGTCAGATGAGCGAGTAATTGAGGTGTATCTTGGGCGGTAGGGACTGCAATGAACTCTCGCGAGCTTTGGACGCGTTTGCGCGCCGGCTTGAAGGCTGGCCAGTTTCAAGTCGGGAATGTCGAGTGGCGCGGCGACGCCGGCGCGCCGCCCTTCAAATTGAAAGGCATGTGGGAGACGCAGACGGCTTCCGGTGCGCGGGAGTGCTGGCGGGTCTCGTTCAGCTGCCATCACAAGACCATCACCGTAGAAACAAGAAAGCCCCGGCCCAAGCTGTGGCTGGTCGGGTCGAAAGCCTCCTGACCTCTTGCGGAGGCTTCTGATGCTGGAAGTCTCCAACGCCACCCTCCACTACGGCGCCGCCCAGGCGCTGCGCGGTGTCTCGCTCAAGGCGGACGCCGGCAAGATCACCTGCGTGCTCGGCCGTAACGGCGTCGGCAAAACCAGTCTGATGAGATCGATCGTCGGCCACCACCGGCTGACGTCGGGAAGCGTAGCCTTCGAGGGGAAGGCGCTCGACCGGAGCGCGGCGTACGATCGCGCCCGGTCGGGCATCGCATTCGTGCCGCAGGGGCGGGAAATCTTCCCCTTGCTGACGGTGAAGGAAAATCTCGAATCCGGTTTCGCCTCGCTCAAACGGACCGACCGCAATGTTCCCGGACATGTCTTCGAGCTTTTCCCGGTGCTGAGCCAGATGCTGTCGCGGCGCGGCGGCGATCTGTCCGGCGGCCAGCAGCAACAGCTCGCCATCGGCCGTGCGCTGGTAATGCGGCCGAAACTGCTGGTGCTCGACGAACCGACCGAGGGCATTCAGCCGTCGATCATCAAGGATATCGGCCGCGCCATCCGCTATCTGCGCGACCAGGCGGGCATCGCCGTGCTGCTGGTCGAGCAATATCTCGATTTCTGCCGAGAACTCGCCGACGAGGTCTATATCATGGATCGCGGCCAGATCGTGCATACCGGTCCGGCCGAGGACCTCGACAGGCCGCAGGTACGAAAGTTCCTAACGGTCTAACCCAAACAATGGGTCTCTTCCGCGTAGCCGCGCCTGGTCACTCTCCGATCTGGCGTGTCGAGCATTCGTAGACCGAAGCGCCGGTTTCGGCGTCCACTCCCTGCAGGCTGACATCGTAGCCCCAGAGTTTGCGGACATGGCGCAACGTCGCGTCCCGGCTCTCCTCCTCCAGAACGATGCCGTCCCTGACCTTGTGCTGCAAACGCAGATGCCGGTCGCCGAGGAGATCCAGATCGACCACCTGGATGTCCGACCGGCTCGTCCCGACATCATAGCTGTCGGCGAGCGCCGAGCGAATCTTCTCGTATCCCCGTTCGTTGTGAATCGACGCGACCTGGTAATGCGGTTCGCTGGCAGCGTCGTTGAGGGTGAAAAGCCGCCATTTCCGTATCAGCGTCGGGCTCAGATACTGGCGGATGAAGGATTCGTCGCGGTGGTTGGCCCAGGCCTCAAGAAGGGTTTCGCGCCAGTCGCCATTGCCCGCAATGTCGGGAAACCAGTCGCGGTCCTCGGCGGTCGGCTCTATCGAGATGCGCTGGATGTCCTGCATCAGGTCGAGACCGAGCGCGTAGGGATTGATGCCGGAATAGCGAGGGTCGTCGAAAGCCGGCTGGAACACCACGTTCGAATGGCTGCGCAGGATTTCGAGCATGGCGCCTTCGCTGATCTGGCCCCGGTCGAAAAGCGTGTTCATGATGGTGTAGTGCACGAAGGTGGCGCAGCCTTCGTTCATCACCTGCGTCTGGCGCTGCGGATAGAAATATTGCGCGATGATGCGGACAATCCTGATGATCTCGCGCTGCCAGGGCTCCAGGATCAGACTGTTCTTCTCCAGGAAATAGAGCAGGTTTTCTTCCGGCAGGTGCAGCGATCTCTTGCGCTCCGCCATCTTGGATTCCGCCTCGTCGGCCGGTTCGCCGCTCTTCGATTTTGGAACCGTCCGCCATAGATCGTTGTATGTCCGTTCTTCATACTCCAGCCGCTCGCGAATGCCTTCGCGCTGCTTTTCCGTCGACAGTTTCGGCGGGCGCCGGTATCTGAACACGCCTTGCTCCATCAATGCGTGCGCCGCATCGAGGATCTCCTCCACCGCGGCCAGCCCGTGGCGTTCCTCGCAGCGCGTGATGTAGCTCTTGGCAAAATCCAGATAGCTGAGGATGGAGCCCGCATCCGTCCACTGACGGAACAGATAATTGTTCTTGAAGAAGTGGTTGTGGCCGAAGGCTGCATGCGCAGTCACCAGGGCCTGCAAGGGCATGGTGTTCTCTTCCATCAGGTAGACGATGCATGGGTCGGAGTTGATGACGAGCTCATAAGCGAGCCCGCGGCCAGCCTTGCGATACAAGAGCTCCTGGTAGAGGAAATGCTTGCCGAACGACCAGTGGCGGTACATCAGCGGCATGCCGATCGAGGAATAGGCATCGAGCATCTGCTCTGACGAGATGATCTCCATCTGCACTGGATAGACGTCGAGGTGAAGCTCTTCGGTCGCGATCTTCTCGATGGCGTCGTGGGCGCGCGACAACGTTGCGAAATCCCAGTCCGAGCCGGAAAACAGCAAACCGGATATGCCTGCGTCCATGGACATCGACCTTTGCTCTCACCTGCCCTTTTGAAGGACGGGTTGCTTGGTGAAGAGTCGGCGGAACACCGGATAGATGTCGGCGGCCTTGGCGATGCGGGTCATCTGGAAGTTCGGCCAATTGTCGTCGACAGTGCTGTATGCCTGCCACAGCGAGGTGCCATTGTCCGTCGAGCCGAAGATGTGGCTCTCGCGCTCGTCGATGATTTCGACATAGGCGAAATACTGGCAGAGTCGCATGATCTCGCCGTCGAGCAGGGAGATGCAGCGTTCGGAATCGGTGACCGAATTGTCGCCGTCCGATGCCTGCGCGGCATAGATGTTCCATTCCTTGCTGGGATAGCGCTCGTCGATGACACGGCGCATCTCCTCCAGCGCGGTGGAGACGATCGTGCCGCCGCTTTGGGTGCTGTAGAAGAACGTTTCCTCGTCAACCTCCTGCGCCTCGTGGGTATGGCGGATGAAGACGATTTCGGTGCGGTCGTAGCGGCGCTTCAGGAAAAGATGGAGCAGAACGAAGAACCGCTTGGCCAGATCCTTCTCGCGCTCACCCATCGAGCCCGACACGTCCATGAGGCAGAACATGACCGCATTTGCGTTAGGCACCGGCTGCGGGTCGAAGCGGTTGAAGCGGATGTCGATCGGGTCGACAAAGGCGATCAGCCTGCGCCGGCGCTCCAGCCGTTCCAACTCCTCGCGCAACTCGGCTATGCGCTGGCTAGCGGCCGCACTTGGCGGTGCCGCTTCAAGCGCGGCAAGCTCCTGCTCCACCGCCTCCACCTCCTGCCGCTTGGGACGCTTCAGCGCGATGCGGCGGCCATGGCTGTGGCGCATTGTGCGCCCGACATTGATGTTGGTCGCAGCCCCGGTCACGGTAAAGCCTGCCCGCCGCGGCTTGTATGCGACGATCTCCTTGAGGTTGAGCTTGACCATGTCCGGCAATTCGAGATCCTCGAAGAAAAGATCGAGCACCTCCTCGCGCGAAAGCACGAACCGGAAATCGTCTTCGGAAATCCGCTTGCCCGGCCGGCTTCCGATCCCACCGCCCTGGCTGGGCTTCGGAATCCGGTCGCCGGGGGCAAAATGCTTGTTTCCCGGCAGGACGTGCTGACGCCGGCCGCTATCCTTAGCGTCGTCGAATCTCGGTTCGTTGGTACCCCTGGCCGGCATCGAAACCGTATGCTCGGCGTCCACATCGGAAATCTTGCCGGTTCGGACCTGATCCCTGATGTTGCGCTTTAACTCCTCGCGCGCACGGCGCAGGAAGCGCTGGCGGTTGCCAAGGCTCTTGTCTTTCGGGTTCAGTCGGCGATCGATGAAGATCGGCATGATGGGTCCTGACCCAATTTATCGGGCCGGCTTCAACCCGCCTTGTTGACGCGCATGTACCAGTCTACCAGCCGGCGCACCTGGCGCTTGGTATAGCCGCGCTCGACCATCCGCTGCACGAACTCCGTATGCCGCTTCTCCGTCACGCTG
Source organism: Mesorhizobium sp. WSM2240 (assembly GCF_040438645.1). NCBI lineage: Bacteria > Pseudomonadati > Pseudomonadota > Alphaproteobacteria > Hyphomicrobiales > Phyllobacteriaceae > Mesorhizobium > Mesorhizobium sp. WSM2240. The sequence continues at coordinate 3,563,602 of NZ_CP159253.1, read as the reverse complement.
TCCTGCTTGGAGCCGAAGCTGATCACGGGAAGCAGATCCTCGACCTGTCCGAACATCCGCTTTTCGATGACTTCACGCAGCTTTTCGTAGCTCGTCCACGACGGATTGCGCCCATGGTTGCGGGCGCGCGCGCGCAAGGTGAACTTCACCACCTCGTTGCGGAAGTCCTTGGGATTGGCGATGCCGGCCGGCTTTTCGATCTGCGACAACTCGTTATCCAGCACCTCGCGATTGAGGTTTTGGCCGGTGTCGGGGTCCTTGTAGTCCTGATCCTCGATCCAGGCATCGGCGTAGGCGATGTAGCGGTCGAACAGATTCTGGCCGTATTCGCTGTAGGATTCCAGATAGGCCTTCTGGATCTCGTGGCCGATGAACTCCGCATATCGCGTGGCCAGTTCCGACTTGATCAAATCGAGATAGTCGGACTCCGTTTCCTTCGGGAACTGTTCGCGCTTGATCGCCTGCTCCAGTATGTACATCAGGTGCACCGGATCGGCGGCCACTTCCTCAGTGTCGTAGTTGAACGTCTGCGACAGGATCTTGAACGCGAAGCGCGTGCTGACGCCAGTCATGCCCTCGTCGACCCCGGCGGCGTCGCGATATTCCTGAACCGATTTTGCCTTCGGGTCGATCTCCTTCAGGTTCTCGCCGTCATAGACACGCATCTTGGTGTAGAGCGGCGAATTGTCGTGCTCGGCCAGGCGCGTCGAGACGGTGAACCGGCTCAATATGTCCAACACCTCGGGAGCGCAGGGGCTGTTGGCCAGCTCGCTTTCGCGCAGCAGCTTTTCGTATATCTGCCTCTCTTCGGTGACCCTCAGGCAATAGGGAACCTTGACCACCAGTATGCGGTCGAGGAACGCCTCATTGTTCTTGTTGTTCTTGAACTGCAGCCATTCCGACTCGTTGGAATGGGCCACCACGATGCCCTGATAGGGGAAGGCCCCGAAGCTTTCGGTGCCGTTGTAGCTGCCTTCCTGGGTAGCCGTCAGCAGCGGGTGCAGCACCTTGATTGGCGCCTTGAACATCTCGACGAATTCCAGCAGGCCTTGCGTCGTCCGGTTCAGGCCGCCGCTGTAGGAATAGGCGTCGGGATCAGACTGGCTGAAATCCTCGAGCTTGCGGATGTCGACCTTGCCGACCAGGGCGGAAACATCCTGGTTGTTCTCGTCGCCCGGCTCGGTCTTGGCGATGCCGATCTGGCGAAGCCGGGAAGGCGTGAGCCTGACGACGCTGAACTTGGAGATATCGCCCTTCAATTCATCCAGTCGCTTGGCCGCCCAAGGCGAGATCAGGCCGTTCAGACGCCGACGTGCGATGCCGTATTTTTCTTCCAGCAGGTCGCCCATACGGTCCGGATTGAAGAGCCCGAGCGGCGATTCGAAAACCGGGCTGATTTCGTTGCCGACCTTCAGCGTGTAGATCGGGCGCTCCTCCATGAGCTTCTTGAGCCGCTCCGCCAACGACGACTTGCCGCCGCCGACCGGACCCAGGAGATAGAGGATCTGCTTGCGCTCCTCGAGCCCCTGGGAGGCATAGCGGAAATAGCCGACGATCCGCTCGATCGTGTCCTCCATGCCGTAGAAGTCCGCGAACGAAGGATAAATCTTGATCGTCCGGTTCGCGAAAATGCGGCCGAGGCGCTCATCCTTGCTGGTGTCGACCAGGTTAGGTTTGCCTATGGCCGCTACCATCCGCTCAGGGGCGGAGGCATACATCGAACTGTCCTCGCAACATGCGAGGAGATATTGCTGAAGGCTCATCTCCTCTCGAGCCGTATCCGTGTAAATCTCCGAAAATAGGTCGAAGACGTCGGATGTTTTTCCTTGCATGACACCCTCGCGCTTTGGCCGGTCTGGTTGCCTGCGGCCAGCGTAACTTCAACTTCCGGAATGGGCCTGTGGTTCCTTCACATCCCGGAGAGTCTGTGTCGCGCGAGCCTGACTCTCTGATCCGATGTTAGCATGAGTCGCGGGTTAAGGCCCGGTTAAAGCGTCGCACCCGCTTTCTTGCAGCCCATCTTTATGAATGCCTGACGAACATGGCGCTTCTCGGACGCGGCACTTTTTTCCCAACAGCGATATCTCCTGGCCAATGAAAGCGCTGCGCCGGGCCTCGGTCGAACAGGGGCCGGGCGCCGCCTCGCGTGTTGGAACAAGGTGAGGCCCGAATGGTTGAGGTACGACCCCACGGTCCTGAAACGGACTTGGAACAAGCGCCCGAAGGGACACGAAATGTTGAACTCCACCAATCAGCAAAATCCGCAGCCGATCCCGCCGCAGCCCATTCCGCCTCAGCCTTTCCCTGGCCCCGATCCCGCACCGGACCCGATGCCGCAGCCGACGCCACCGCCCGGTCCTATCCCGGTTCCGCCGGTGAGGTGAAACTGGCTATCAGGCCCCGGGGTTCACCATCAGGTTGATCGACCGGCGCGGGCCAGGCCATGCGCCACCAGCCGATCGATGATCTCGGAATAGCTGACGCCGCTTGCCGCCATCGCCTTGGAATACATGCTGATATCGGTGAAGCCGGGAATGGTGTTGAGCTCGTTGATGAGGATGCGCAGCTGCGGCGTCACGAAGAAATCGACGCGCGCCATGCCATCGCAGCCGACCGCCCGGAAGGCCTTTGCCGCCATCGCCCTGATACTGTCTTCGATCTCTTTCGGCAGCTCCGCCGGGATTTTCAGCGCCGCTCCGTGCTCATCGACATATTTGGCGTCGTAGCTGTAGAAGCCGTGGCTCTCCGCCGGCACGATCTCGCCGGGACGGGAAACGAAGAGGCCGCCTTCCGTGTCCTCCAGCACGCTGCATTCGATCTCCCGGCCTCGAATGAATTCTTCTGCTAAAAGCTTGTGGTCGTGCCTGAAGCCTTCTGTAAGCGCGGCCTCGTAGTCTCGTTCGGTCCAGACTTTGCTCACGCCGACAGAGGAGCCCTGCCGCGCCGGCTTGATGAAAAACGGAAGCCCAAGCGCGCTCTGCAGTTCTGCAAAAGCCGGTGCGGCGGCTTGGTGTATCGTGACGGATCGCGCTGTGGGCACGCCCGCCTCGTTCAGCAGGCGCTTGGCGATGTCCTTGTCCAGAGCTGTTGCCGAACCGAGAATGCCGCAGCCGGCCAGCGGCACGCGCGCCACTTCCGCCAACCCCTGCACCGCCCCGTCCTCGCCATGCAGGCCGTGCAGCACCGGGAAGAGGATGTCGATCTTCGGCAGTTCGTAGGGTGCGCCATTGGTCGGGATCGCCATCATCCGCCCCTGTCCGCCCGGCACCAGGCAGATTTCCGCGCCGCTCGAAGGTTTCGCCAGCGTGCCGCTCTCGAAGCTGCTCAGCAGCCATTGTCCTTCACGGGTGATGAAGACGGGAACGGCGTCGTATTTCGCGGGCTCCAGCGCGCGCATGACATTGGTTGCCGAAAGCACCGAAACGTCATGTTCGGCGGAGCGTCCGCCAAAGAGCACGGCGATACGCAATCTGTCCGATGAAGTGGCCATGAAAGGCTCCAAATGATCTGGGTTTTAATAAATTGGCCTGAAAGCCGACGGCGATCCCCGCGGGCTGTACTCGCAGAGGGCTTTCGCCGCAAACCCGACCTACTGGAGCGTATGGCCCGGAATCTCGGCCGAGCCGGTTCCGGACCTGAGGATCATCTCGGCTCCGGCCTCAGCTTCGCTTCCTTCCAGTCCGGTCGCGACCACCGATACCTTGAACTGGCCTTCGAGCTGGTCATCGAAGATGGCGCCTATGATGATGTCGGCATTATCGCCAACCTCCTCGCGGATGCGTGTGGCGGCCTCGTCGACCTCGAACAAGGTCATGTCGGAGCCGCCCGACATGGACACAAGCACGCCTCGCGCGCCCTTCATCGATTTTTCGTCAAGCAGCGGATTTGCGATCGAAGCTTCGGCCGCCTTCTTCGCCCGGTGCTCGCCGGTGCCGACGCCGGTGCCCATCATCGCCCGTCCCATATCCTTCATCACCGTCCTCACATCCGCGAAATCCAGATTGATGAGGCCCTCCTTGACGATGAGGTTGGTAATGCAGCTGACGCCGGAAAAGAGAACCCTGTCGGCGATGGCGAACGCGTTCTCGAAGGTCGTGCTGGCGGTCGCGACCCTGAAGAGGTTCTGGTTCGGAATGACAATGACGGTATCGGCATATTCGCGCAGGAGCTCGATGCCCTGTTCGGCCATCTGCATGCGGCGCTTGCCTTCGAACACGAACGGCTTGGTCACGACGGCGACGGTGAGGATGCCGGCCTGGCGCGCTGCCTTCGCGATCACCGGCGCCGCGCCCGTTCCCGTGCCGCCGCCCATGCCGGCCGTCACGAAGCACATATGCGTGCCGGCCAGCTGGTCCATGATCTCGTCGATCGATTCTTCGGCGGCAGCCTGGCCGATCTCCGGCAGTGATCCGGCGCCCAGCCCCTCAGTGACGAGCGAACCCAATTGGATCAGCCGGGACGCCTTCGACATGGTCAGCGCCTGGGCGTCGGTGTTCGCCACCACGAACTCGGTACCCTCCAAGCCTTCCGCGATCATGTTGTTGACCGCGTTGCCGCCTCCGCCGCCGACCCCGACGACCGTCAGCCGCGGTTTCATTTCGGTGAATTCGGGTTTGTTGCTGTTCGTCATGCCATCCGGTCCTGTGCGCGCCCCGGCCCGAATCGGAGTACCCAAGAGAATCAGATCGCGCGGACCAGCACAAGAACCTGTCCCGCCGATCGCACGATCTTCCACTATCTACCGAGCCCGAACCGCGAGAACCGGCTCTCGCCATCAAAAGCGACTCGATGTCGCCGCCTGTTGCTGCGTCAGCCCCAGGCAGCGCCGGAGAGCGCGTCGATCGGAAATTTGAGATAGCGTCTGCCGTTTGCCTCCGGCTCGGGGAGGCGGCCGCCATTGATGTTGACCTGCAGGGCATGCAGGATCAGCTTCGGCATGGCCAGCGTGCTGTCGCGTTCGTTGCGGAACGCCACGAACGCCTCCTCGCTGGGGTAGCGCGTCAGGTGGGTGTTTCGCGCCTTCTCTTCCGCGACGGTGCTTTCCCAACGCGGCTCGCGCCCGTCAGGCTGATAGTCGTGGCCGACGAACACCCGCGTCTCTCCGTCAAGCGCCAGGATTTCCTGTATGCTCGCCCATAGCGCCCTGGCGCTGCCGCCGGGAAAGTCGGTGCGCGCGGTCCCGCTATCCGGCATGAAAATCGTGTCATGCACGAAGGCCGCGTCCCCCACTATGTAGGTTATCGATGCCAGCGTGTGGCCGGGCGAATGCAGGATCCGCGTGTCGATGTCGCCGATCCGGAAGGTCTCGCCCTCGGCGAACAGCCGGTCCCATTGCGAGCCGTCGGTGCGCAGTTCCGGCCAGTTGTATATGCCCGCCCAGAGCTTCTGGACGTCGACGACATGCGCGCCGATGGCGGTCGGGACGCCGGTCCTGGACTTCAGATAGCTTGCCGCGGAAAAGTGGTCCGCATGCGGATGCGTATCCAGGATCCACTGAAGGTCGAGATCCTGAGATCGGATGAAGTCGAGCAGCCGGTCCGCATTGTAGGTCGCCGTCGAACCCGATTTCTCGTCGAAGTCGAGGACGGGATCGATAACGGCACATTTGCGCGTGCGCGGATCGCTGACCACATACTGGATCGAGCAGGTGCGGGGATCGTAGAAGCCGGCGACGTCGGGGCGTTGCATGTGGGAACCTCTGCTCGGTTTAGGCCGCATGCGGAAAGAAGATCGCCCGGCCGGCATCTACATCATAGCGCGGCGCGAACTTCCCCGCATCGCGGGCGAGTTCGGCGACGGAGTCCAGAATGAACCTCACCTTGTCGTCCGGCAGGAGAACGCTGAAATTGAGCCGGGTGAAGCCCGGCTTCTCCATCTCCGCACCGGCCAGGATCGCCTGCCGCATCCGCTCGGATTCCGCCGCGTCGATCGAGAGCAGGCGGTGCACATAGGGACCTGCGCAGGCGCAACCGCCTCGCGCCTGGATGCCGAAGCGGTCGCTCAGCATGCGCGTCACCAGCTGCTGGTGGACATAGCCGCCATTGCCGTCCCTGACCCTGAAGGAAAAGATCGGCAGTTTCGGCGCTGCCTGGCAGCCGAGCAGTTCGATCTGCTCCACCTCTCTCCATGCCGTGGTTGCGCACTGGGTGAGGTCGGCATTGCGGCTTTGCATGGCATCCGCCCCGATGGCATCCTTGACCAGGAAGGCCAGTGCGGCGCGGATGTCGCCCACGACATTGGGCGTGCCGGCTTCCTCCCGCGCCTCGAGGCTGTCGCTGTAATCGTGGCTCGTAGGCGACACGAACCGCACCGTGCCGCCGCCGGGCCAGGACGGCTTCGTCGCCGTCACCGCCTTGCGGCGCACGATCAGCACGCCCGACGCTCCCGGACCGCCGATGAATTTGTGCGGCGAAACCACGACTGCGTCGATCTGGGCGCCCGCCGCGGGAGACATGGCGATCGGCAGGTAGGGTCCCGCGCCGGCATAATCCCAGATCATCCTGGCGCCCGCCGCCTTGACCTTGCGCGTGACCGCGGCGACATCGGTGACTATGCCGGTCACGTTGGATGCGGCGGAGAAAGCGCAGACCACGCATCCCATTCCGTCGGCGTCGCGCAGCGCCGCGTCGAGCGCATCGAGATCTGGGCCGCCGAGCGGATCTTCGGCGATCTCGACCACTTCCGCGCCGCTTTCGCGCCAGGGCAGTATGTTGGAATGGTGCTCATAGGGGCCGATGATGATGCGGGCCCGCCTGCCGGAAGCCACGGCCTCGGCGACGCCGAGCAATGACACCAGCCGGTTGAGGCCGGCGGTCGCTCCCGATCCCGCAAAGATCACGGCGTGCTCGCCGGTCGCGCCGCAGCATTCGCCGACAACGGCGCGGGCCACACGCCTCAGCCTGGTCATGAAGCCGCCGCAGTAGGACGCCTCTGTATGGCTGTTGGCGTAGAAGGGCAGGACCTTTGCCAGCACGAATTCCTCGACCTGCATCAGCGCCCGGCCGGAGGCCACGTAGTCGGCATAGACGAGGGGCTTGCGTCCGAACGGCCCGTCGATCATGGCATCGTTGCCGATTAGGCCAGCCCGCAGCCGTTCCATCACGTCGCCCGAAGAAAGCGCCGCCCTGAACTGCCGGAGCAGGCCCGGGTCGGCGGCTGGATCTACTCGTGTCATGGGCATGGCATGCCTCCATAAAGCTATGCCGATGAGAATACCGCGACAATCGAGTTGAAACCTTATCGAAATTCTGCGATTTGGCTGATGCCTTGTGTCAGATGATCGGTAATATGGAAAACATCGATAGCTTTGATCTGAAAATCCTGACCTGCCTGCAAAATGACGGAACCATTTCGCAGCGGGACCTGGCGGATCGGGTCGGTCTTTCCCAAAATGCCTGCTGGCGCAGGCTGCAGAGGCTGAAGGCCAGCGGCCTCGTTCTCGGCTCGCGGACCAATATCGATCTGGCCGCGCTGGGCCTCGACCTTACGGTTTTCGTCATGATCCGCACTCGCCATCACTCGAAGGAGTGGGCCGACAGCTTCCGCAAGCACGTCGAACGCCTGCCGGAAGTCATAGACTTCTACCGGATCGGCGGCGACTGGGATTATCTCGTGAAGGTTGTGACCAGGGGCATGGCCGGCTACGACGCGTTTTACCAGCGGCTCATCACCAATTTCGACCTCGCCACGGTGACCGGCTTCTTTTCCATGGAAGCTATCGTCGAGAACAGGGCGGCCGACCTCACCCGGTTGCGATGAGCGCCGGTCTTGGCTTGACATAGTGCAGGCGCTGCGCAACCCCATTGCTCGTGCCGGCCATGCTCGGCTGGTACGACTGGTCGCGGGGTGGGCATGCCGCAGGATGAGAGTGGGCCGGACGCAGAACTGGTGAAGCCGCGCGCTCGCCGCGGCGGCGGCCGCCCAACCATTGCCGATGTGGCGCTACGCGCCGGCGTCGGCGCCATCACCGTCTCGCGGGCGCTACGCGAGCCGGGGCGCGTCTCGCCGGAATTGCGCAGCCAGGTTGCCGCCGCCGTCGCGGAATTGGGCTACGTGCCTGACCGCAACGCCCGCGCGCTGGCCTCCGCCCGCGCCGACGTCGTCGGCGTGCTGGTGCCGTCGCTCACCAACAATGTGTTCGCGGAAGTGGTGCGCGGCATCTATGACGGGCTGGGCGATAGCCATCTTCAGGTCCAGATCGGCAATACGCATTATTCCGGGCTGGAAGAGGAGCGCCTGCTGCAGGTATTTCTCAGCCAGCGGCCGTCGGCGCTGATCGTCTCCGGCATCGACCAGACGCCGACCGCCCGCGCGTTGCTGGAAGACGCAGGCTGCCCGGTCGTCCAGATCATGGAGACCGGCCCCGATCCGGTCGACATGATGGTCGGGTTTTCGCATTTCGAAGGCGGGCGGGCAGTGACCCGCCACCTGGCCGAGGCCGGCTATCGAAATATCGGCTTCATCGGAGCGCGGATGGATCCGCGTTCGCAGCGCCGCCTGGCGGGTTACCGGGCGGCGATGGAGAACGCCGGCATATTCGACCCGCGGCTCGTCACCACCACGGCCTCACCCTCCAGCGTGTCGCTCGGGCGCGACCTGCTTCGCGAGGCGCGGGCGAAGATGCCGGCGCTCGACGCCGTCTTCTGCAACAATGACGATCTTGCCCTCGGCGTGCTTTTCGAATGCCACGGCGCCGGGCTCGCGGTTCCCGCCACCATAGGCATCGCCGGCTTCAACGATCTCGAGATGATGCAGGCTGCGTTTCCGCCGATAACCAGCGTCAGGACGCACCGCTACGAAATCGGCAGGCGGGCTGTGAGCATGGCCCGGGCGGCAATTTCGGGCGAGCGGCCGCCGCAACCAGTGGTCGATGTCGGCTTCGAGCTGATGCCGCGCAAAAGCACGAAACGGGCCGGCTGACGGGAGCTTACGTAGCGGAAAGCTGCTTTACAGCCTGAGATGGTAGCGCTACCATCATTGCTGCAAGCTCGCGCTTCTGACCGTGGCGAACGGCTTGCGGTATTGATATTGTCTGATAAATCAGGCCAAATGCGGTCGGCTGGAGGAGAGCTGCCCACGGACGTTCAGCGGGGGGAGCGCAGCCGCCGCAGGAGGCCAGATTCGCAGGGACTACAAGTCAAACCAGAACTGCATTTGGGAGGAATATCGATGATCAGAACCGTTCTCGGCGGCATCGTTGCCGCCACTGCACTCGTCATGCTGAATACGACGGCCATGGCCGAGCCGGAAATCGTGAGCGGCCCGTCCGCCGAGCCGGAATGTTTCGCTCCATGGTCTGCCGATACCAAATTCCTGAAATACCCGAAGAAGGAAGGCCCGTTCCGGATCGCGCTCGCCAACGGCTACATCGCCAACACCTGGCGCATCCAGATGATCCAGACGGCCAAGGCCTATGCGGCGCAGCCGGAGGTCGCGGCCAAGCTCAAGGAGTTCAAGGTCGTCTCCACCGGCGAGGACGTGCCGGCGCAGATTTCGGCGATCAACAACTTCATCGATTCAGGCTATGACGCGATCGTCGTCAACGCCCAGAACCCGACCGCCTTCGCGCCCGTCATCAAGCGCGCAAAAGATGCGGGCGTTGTCCTCGTGGCCTTCGACAACATCCTCGACACGGAAGACGCCATTAACGTCAATGTCGACCAGAAGGGCCTTGGCGTGCTGTGGGCGAACTGGCTGATCAAGCATCTGCCGGAAGGCGGCAAGGTGCTCGAAGTGCGCGGCGTCGCCGGGACTTCGGTCGACACGGACCGCCACAACGGCATCCACGAGACCTTCGCGGCCTCCGGCAAGAAGTGGGAAGTGGTCGAGGTGCTCGGCAAGTGGGACGACCCGACAGCGCAGAAGGCGACAGCCGACGCGATCGCCGTGCACAAGACGTTCGACGGCATCACCGCGCAGGGCGGCGATACCGGCGTGGTGCAGGCGATGATCGACGCCAAGCATCCCTGGGTGCCGATCGGCGCCGAGACCGAAAACGGCTTCCGCAAATTCTGCGCCAAATTCTCGGCCGATGGTCTGAAGTGCTCCTCTGCGGGCACCGGGCCGGCGCAGGTCGCCGTCGCCATCAAAACGGCCATCGCGGCCCTGGAAGGCAATGTCGTTCCCCAGTCGGTCAAGCTGCCGCTGGCGATCGTCGAGGATCCGAACTTCAAGGAGAACGAGGACTACTTCCCCGACCAGTCCGACAATTTCTTCGTCGGCAATTCCTTCCCGACCTGCGGCATCAATTTTACCGCGCAGGAGATCATGGGCCAGACGGAAGCGAACCAGTAACTGCCATCCAGACGATCGGGCGTCACGGACAAACCGCGGCGCCCGATGCGCAGGGCGCGACCGGGAGGGGATTTTGATGGAGGCAGGTCCGGCGGAGGCTGCCGTTCCGCTCTTCCAGATGGAAGGCGTCTCGAAACGCTATGGCGGCGTTCGGGCGCTGGAACAGGCCGAACTTCGCGTCTATGCCGGCCGCATCCATGCCATCCTGGGCGAGAACGGGGCCGGCAAGTCGACGCTCATCAAGGTCATGGCCGGAGTCGTCGCGCCGGACGAGGGCCGCATGACACTGGCCGGCAACGAGATCTCCTTCGCCTCTCCGGCCGAGGCCAACCGAGCGGGAATCGCCTGTATCTTCCAGGAATTGTCGCTGATCCCCGATCTCAGCGTCGCCGACAACATCGTCATTTCCGACCCGCCGAGAAAGTTCGGGATGATCGACCGCAAGGCGCAGCGCAGAATCGCCGAGGAAGCGCTGGCGCGTGCGGGTGCGGCCGACATCCATCCGCACGCGCTGGTCAAGGACCTGCCGCTCTCGCGCCGGCAGATGGTGGAAATCGCCAAGGCTCTGGCGCGCAAGCCGCGCATCCTGATCCTCGACGAGGCTACCTCGGCGCTGACTGCGGCCGACGTGTCGAAGGTGTTCGCCGTGCTGAAGCGGCTGCGCTCGGAGGGCCTCGCGCTTCTCTACATCTCTCACCGCATGCACGAGATCGCCGAACTCGCCGACGAATGCACCGTGTTCCGCAACGGGCGTAACGTCGCCACCTACAAGGCCGGCAGCAAGTCCGACAACGAAGTCGTCGCACTGATGATCGGCCGCGAATACAGCCACATCTTCCCGCCAAAGCCGCCGGCCGCCGACGACAGTCGTCCGCCGGTGCTCGAATGCCGCAATCTTGGCTGGAACGGCCGGCTGCGCGATATCTCGCTGTCGGTCAGGGCGGGCGAGGTGATCGGCCTCGGCGGGCTCGACGGGCAGGGGCAGCGCGAACTGCTTTTGGCCCTGTTCGGCGTTTTGCGCGGCGTTTCGGGCGAGATACTGATAGACGGCCGGCCGGCGTCGATCTCCAGTCCTTCGGCGGCCCGCGCCGAAGGGATCGGCATGGCGCTGATCCCGGAGGACCGAAAGACCGAGGGCCTGATGCTGCCGATGAGCGTGCGCGAGAACCTCTCCTTCGCCGCGCTCGACCGCGTCTCCAGCGGCGGCGTCATCGACCGCGACGCCGAGCAGCGGCTGATCGACGAGATGGTTCGCCTGCTCGCCATCCGCACCGCGGGCGTCGACATTCCGGTTGGCGCGCTTTCAGGCGGCAATCAGCAGAAGGTGGTGATCGCCAAATGGCTGATGCGCAAACCGCGCATCATCCTGCTCAACGATCCGACGCGCGGTATCGATGTCGGCACCAAGCAGGAGCTTTATCAGCTGCTTCGTCAGCTTGCCGACGCCGGCGCCGCGATCATCTTCTATTCCACCGACTATGACGAACTGATCGGCTGCTGCGACCGTGTGCTCGTCCTCTATGACGGCGCCATCAAGCGCGAACTGGCGGGCGATGAGATCACCGAGCGGGCGCTGATCGCCAGCGCGCTCAACATCAAGGGTGCGGAGGCCGGGGTGGCGATGGGAGCGGGCGCATGAAGGACTGGCGCTACTGGGCGGCCGAACAGCGCGGCACGCTGCTCGCGCTCGGCATTTTCGTCGCGATGTTCATTCTCTACACGGCGAACCACCCCGCCGGGTTGACCGCAAATGTGGTGCAGACCGCCTCCAACAAGGGCGTGCTGCTCGCTTTCGTGGCGATGGCGCAGACGCTTGTGGTCATCACCGCCGGCATCGATCTTTCGGTCGGGATGATCTTCATCCTGACGAACTGCCTGGCCTCGTGGCTGGTCGTCGGAACGCCGATGGAAACCGCCCTCGGCGTCGCGGCCGTGCTCCTCGTCGGCGTGCTCTGCGGCGCGATCAACGGCGCTATCGTCATCTTCGGCCGGCTCCAGCCGATCGTCGCGACCATCGCTACCGGTGCCGTCTATTTTGGCATTGCGCTGATGCTGCGGCCGTTTCCCGGCGGCTCCGTCAACGAGGATTTGGCCGACGCGCTGACCGGCCGCCTTTTCGGCGTGGTGCCGGCGAGCCTGGTCACGCTGATTGCCGTCGTGCTGGTGGTCTGGATCCCGTTCCGGCGTTCGCTGACCGGTCGTGCGGCCTATGCCGCCGGCTCCTCCGAAGTCGCGGCCTATATGTCGGGTGTGCCGATCCGGCGGGCAAAGTTCATGGCTTACACGCTTGGCGGGCTCTTGGCCTCGATTGGCGGGCTGTTCCTGACCTTCTTCACCTATACGGGCGAGGCGGCGCTTGCCAGCGGCAACGCCTATACGCTGTTTTCTATTGCCGCCGTCGTGCTCGGCGGCGTGTCCCTGTTCGGCGGCAAGGGCAGCGCCATCGGCGCGATCTTCGGAGCATTCGCGTTCCGCACCATCGGCGACCTGCTGTTCGTCTTTGATCTCGATCCGCTCTGGCAGCCCCTGTTCCAGGGGGTGGTGTTGCTCGTGGCGGTCAGCGTCGGCGCATTCGCGCTGTTCAGGGTCAAGAACCGGCTGGAGTGGTTCGGATGACAGATACTACCACCGCCCGCATCGCCAGTCGCATGCCCGGCTTCCTGCGCCGCGCCGATCCTGCGGTCGCCACCGCCTTTGCCTGCATCATCCTCTTGCTGATTTTCGGCAGCCTCTATTCGACCAGTTTCCTGTCGCCGGAATACCTGCTGCAGCAGCTCAAGGTGGCGTCCTTTCTCGGCGTCATCGCGTCGGGCATGATGCTCGTCATCCTGCTCGGCCAGATCGACCTGTCCGTGCCCTGGGTGGTCGCGGTCGGCGCGATGATGGCGTGCGCGGCCGCCGCACACGGCACTGCCGGCATGGTACTGGCCATCCCGTTCGGAATCGCCTGCGGCGTGCTGATCGGCCTCGTCAACGGCATCGGCGTCGCCTATCTGCGCATCCCGTCGATGATCATCACGCTCGCCACCAACGCCGTCGCGCAAGGGCTGATGGTCGTCCATACCGGCGGATTTTCGCCGCAGGATTCCGCCTCGGCCGCGATGCGCTGGCTCGCCACCGGCTTTCTTCTGCCGGGCGTACCCAACGCCGTCGTGGTGTGGGCGATCGTCGGCGCGGCCATGGTGTTCGTCCTGACCCGCACGACATTCGGCCGCGCGGTCTACGCCATCGGCAATCGCGAGCGCGCCGCCTATCTTTCCGGCGTAGACACGCGGCGAATCGTCATGATCGCATTCGCCGTCTCCGGCGGGCTCTCGGCCTTCGGCGGAGTGCTCCTGGCCGGCTATGCTTCCAAGGCGGCGCAGGCCATGGGCGACGCCTACCTGCTGCCGGCCATCGCCGCCGTCGTGCTCGGCGGCACCTCGATCCTCGGCGGCCGCGGTTCCTATCTCGGAACCGTCGCCGGCGTCATCCTCATCACCTTGCTGCAGTCGATCCTGTCGGTTATGCAGATGCCCGAAGCGGGACGTCAGGTGATCTATGGCGTCGTCATCATCGGCATGCTGCTGCTCTACGGGCGCGCGCCGGCCAGCAGGTGAGTTCGAAAATGGAAATGAAACCGGCGCCCGATCAGACGGGTTCGGCCGGCCTCGCGCCGGCCGTGGTAGTGATGGGCGTCTCCGGGTGCGGCAAGTCGGTGGTTGGGGCCGCGCTCGCCGAAGCGCTCGGCTGCCGCTTCATTGAAGGCGACCAACTGCATCCGCCCGAAAACGTCGCTCGCATGGCGGGCGGCCAGCCGCTGACCGACGCGCATCGCGCTGGCTGGCTCGACGCGGTTGGCGCGAAATTGAATAAGGCGGCGCGAACCGGAAATGGCGGCGTCGCTGCCTGCTCGGCGCTGAAGCGATCCTATCGCGACCGCCTGCGGCGGTTCTGCCCAGGCCTCGTCTTCATCCATCTGGCGATCGACAAAGGGACTGCGAGGCAGCGCGTCGGCCGCCGCAAGGGGCATTTCATGCCGGCCACGCTGGTCGACAGCCAGTTCGCCGACCTCGAGCCGCCGACAGGAGACGAGGCCGCGCTGACCCTCGACGGCACGCGGCCAGTAGCGGAGCTTGTCGCCGAGGCCGCCGAATTCCTCAAAGCTACGGCTGCCGCCAAAGGCGGTTGAAGGCTGTCAGACGAGCGGTTTAGACGCGCTTTCTGTCCGGCACGACGACCAGCTTGCCAACGAAATCCTTGGCCATGAAGTCGCTCTGCGCGCGGTGGAAATCCGACAGCGGATAGACGCCGCCGACCAGCGGCCTGATCTTGCCTTCCTCGATGTAGCGGACGATGCGGCGGAAGTCCGCCCGCGTGCCCTGGCTCGACCCGTGCAGTTGCAGTTGCTTCAGATACATCGTCCTAAGGTCCAACTGCACCACCGGCCCGGCGATTGCGCCGGCCGTCGTGTAGCGGCCTTCCGGGCGCAGGATGCGCAGCAGGTCGTTGAAGATCGCACCGCCGACCAGATCGGCGACGACGTCGATGACTTGTCCAGCGGCCGCCTCATTCACCGCCGCTAGCAGGTCGGGAACGCCGCGCGTGATAACGGCTTCCGCGCCGATATCCTTCACCGCCTGTTCCTTGCCGGGACCGACGATCGCATAGGGGATCGCGCCGCGGGCGCGGGCAAGCTGGACGATGCCCGAGCCCACCCCGCCGGAAGCGCCGGTGACCAGCACGCGCTCTCCGGCCTTCAGGCCGGCGCGCTCCAGCATCTGCTCGCCGGTCAGATAAGCGCAGCAAAAAGTCGCAAGTTCGACGTCGGAGAGATCGGTGCGGACGACATGGGCGTTCTCGGCTGGCAGCGTCTGGTATTCTGCGTAACCGCCGTCGCGGCCGTGGCCCATATAGTCGATGTCGGCAAGGGAATCATCGTCGCGGTTGTAGATCGAGAAATCGACCATCACGCGCTCGCCGATGCGGCTCTCCGGCACGCCTTCGCCGACGGCTACGATCCGGCCTACCGTATCGGTGCCCTGGATGCGCGGGAAGGTCAGGGTGTTGCCCTGCCGCCGCCAGGTCGAGACCGCCGTGGCGTCTTCCTCGGTGCCGTATGCGCCCTGGCGCACCCAGACATCGGTGTTGTTCATGCCGCAGGCAGTCACCTCGACCAGCACCTCGCCCGGCGCGGGCGAGGGGACAGGGACATCGGTGCGGTATTCGAGTTTGTCGAGCCCGCCATGTCCCGTGAGCAGAACGGCGGCCATTGTGGAGGGAAGGGGATTGGTGGTCATGTACGTTTCACTTTGCAAGCTTGGGCGCTGCCCCTCACCCTTATCCTCTCCCCGTGAAAGACGGGGAGAGGGAGTCGCCAGCGCTGTTCCTTATCCTCCCGAGGATTGCGGGAGGATAAGGCTGCCCACGACATTGACGCCCCCTCTCCCCCGTTCTTACCGGAGAGGGTAAGGGTGAGGGGCTGCGGGACCTATTCAGAATTAGACGTGGCAAACACAGCCTTCACCGCGTCCGCCGTCTTCTCCACCACCACATCCGCTTCCTGCTTGGTCAAGCAGAGCGGCGGGGCGAAGCCGAGAATGTCGCCCTGCGGCATGGCACGGCCGATGACGCCGCGCTCCGCAAGGGCGGCGGCGATCTGCGGGCCGATCTTCTGGGCCGGATCGAAGAACACGCGGTCGTCGCGGTCGGCGACGAATTCCACCGCCGCCATCAGCCCGTCGCCGCGCACCTCGCCGACGTGTCTGTGGCCGCCGACGGCTTTTGCGAGTTCGGCACGGAAATATGCACCCGTCTCGCCGGCATTCTTCACCAGATCCATCTCGTCGATCAGTTCGAGATTGGCGACGCCGGCCGCCACGCAGATCGGGTGCGCCGAATAGGTCCAGCCATGGCCGAGCGAGCCGAGCTTGTCGGAACCCTGGACCAGCACCTGCCAGACCTTGTCGGAGACGATGACGCCGGAAAGCGGCGCATAGGCCGAGGTGAGGCCCTTGGCGATGGTGATCAGGTCCGGCTTCATGCCATAATGATCGGAGCCGAACATGGTGCCGAGGCGGCCGAAGCCGGTGACGACCTCGTCGGCGACCAGAAGCACGTCGTACTTCTTCAGCACCGCCTGGATCTTTTCCCAATAGCCCGCCGGGGGCGGCACGATGCCGCCGGTGCCGAGGATCGGCTCGCCGATGAACGCGGCGACAGTCTCCGGCCCTTCGGCCAGGATCATCTCCTCGAGCTTGTCGGCGCAGTATTGAGAGAACTGCTCCTCGCTCATGGAGCGGTCGGCGCGGCGGAAATAATAAGGCGCTTCGGTGTGCAGGATCGGCGCGCGCGGCAGGTCGAAGGCGTTGTGGAAGAGGTCGAGGCCGGTGAGCGAGCCGGTCATGACGCCCGAACCGTGATAGCCGCGCCAGCGTGAGATGATCTTCTTCTTCTCCGGCCGGCCGAGCACGTTGTTGTAGTACCAGATCAGCTTGATATTGGTTTCGTTGGCGTCCGAGCCGGACAGGCCGAAATAGACCCTGGACATGCCCTTCGGCGCGCGGTCGACGATCATCTTGGAAAGCGTGATCGAGGCTTCCGTGCCGTGGCCGACATAGGCGTGATAGTAGGCGAGGTTCTTCGCCTGCTCGGCGATGGCGTCGGCAATCTTCTGGCGGCCATAGCCGACATTGACGCAATAGAGCCCGGCAAACGCGTCGAGGCTGGTGCGGCCGTTGGTGTCGGTGATGTAGACGCCTTCGCCGCCCGAAATCACCCGCGTCGGCGACTCCCCGCGAGCGTGCGTGCCCATATGGGTCGAGGGATGGAAGAAGTGGTCGCGATCCCAGGCGGAAAGTTCGTTCGAGCGGTCGAGCATATCAGGTACTCCAGTTCATTCAGATGAGGGCGCATTCTCGCGCTGCGCCTTGGGCGGCATTCGGAATCTCACGCCGCATCCAGGCAAAGGTACTTCAGGTCGGTGAAGGCTTCGAGCCCATGGCGCGAGCCCTCTCGGCCGATGCCGGACTGCTTCACGCCACCGAACGGGATCGGCGCGCCGGTGATCTTGACGCGGTTGATTGCGACCATGCCGTAGTCCAGCGTGCGGCCCATACGCAATTGCCGTGCGCCGTTCTCGGTCACGACATAGGCGACCAAGCCGTATTCGGTGTCGTTGGCGCGGGCGACGACTTCCGCTTCCGTGTCGAAGGGCGTGACGGCCGCGACCGGCCCAAACGTCTCCTCGCGCATGATCAGCGCGTCATCCGGCACATTGGCGAGCAGTGTCGGCTGGAAGAACAATTTGCCAGCGGGGTGCCGCCTGCCGCCGGTGACAAGCCGGGCGCCGCGCTCGATGGCGTCGGCGATCTGCTCCTCGACCTTGACCACGGCGCGCTCATGCATCAGCGGGCCGATGTCGATATTGTCCGCGAGGCCTGCGCCAGCCTTCAGAGCGGCGATCCGCTCGGCATAGGCCTTGCAGAAGGCGTCGTAGATGCCGCGCTGGACGTAGATGCGGTTCGCGGCGAGGCAATCCTGGCCGGAGGTGGCGAACTTGGCGTCGATGGCGATCTTAACCGCGCGGTCGAGATCGGCGTCGTCGAAGACGATCAGCGGAGCATGCCCGCCCAGTTCCATGACCAGCCGCTTCATGGTCGGGGCGCATTGCGCCGCGATCAGGCGGCCGATTTGGGTCGAGCCGGTGAAGGAAAGCGCGCGCACGCGGCTATCCTCGCACATCCGGCCCACAATGGTCGCCGCGTCACCGGTGACCACGTTGAACACACCCGCCGGCAGGCCGGCGCGCTCGCCGAGCTCGGCCAGCGCCAGCGCCGACAGCGGCGTCTCGGAAGAGGGGTGGGCGACGATCGTGCAGCCGGCTGCCAGCGCCGCGGCGGCCTTGCGGGTCAGCATGGCGGACGGAAAATTCCAGGGCGTGACGACGCCGACCACGCCGAGCGGTTCGCGCCGCACCATCATTTCGGCGCCGGGCAGGTGGCTGGTCACGCTCTCGGCGTTTAGGCGTTTTGCTTCCTCGGCATACCACTCGACGAAGGAAGCGGCATAGTCGATCTCGCCGCGCGATTCCGCCAGCGGCTTGCCCTGTTCCAGTGTCATCAGCAGCGCCAGATCCTCCTTGGCGGCGAGAATCAGCTCGAACCATTTTCGTAGAATGGCCGAGCGCTGCTGCGGCAGCAGCGCTTTCCATTTCGGGAATGCCTTGGCTGCGGCGTCGATCGCGGTTTTGGTCTGACCGGCGTCGAGCGCCGCGACCCAGGCGACGGTTTCGCTGCTGGCAGGGTCGGTGACGGCGAAGCCGTGCCCGGCCTCGCCCGCCGTCCAGTGGCCGTCGACATAGGCGAGTTCGCGCAGCAGCCGGCGGTCGGA
The DNA here is from genome assembly GCF_040438645.1 of Mesorhizobium sp. WSM2240. NCBI lineage: Bacteria > Pseudomonadati > Pseudomonadota > Alphaproteobacteria > Hyphomicrobiales > Phyllobacteriaceae > Mesorhizobium > Mesorhizobium sp. WSM2240. Next base: position 3,544,939 of record NZ_CP159253.1, on the reverse strand, counting down.
AAGCCGGTCGAGAGCGTCGTGGCGGTGCGGTCGTGCGAAATGCGCGGACATGGGAGCCTCCCCTGGATAAGGTGCGGCGAGTCTATTTCGAGCTGCCGGAGAAAGAGGCTGTTGATGGCCACGGCAGTAGAGAGATTCTCTCCGGACCACGCCGTGTTGAGAGAATCCGTTCTTCCGCCAGGTTGACCGTCAGATCGCCAGCAGCAGATGTTCGGGGTCGCCGAGAAGCAGCTGCGCCACCACCCCTAGGCCGGCGCGAAGCTCGCCTTCGGTCGTTGAGCCGAGCGAAATGCGCACCGCCGGCTGCCATTCGGCCTGCGAGATCCTGAACGAAGCGCCAGGCGCGATCGCCACGCCCTGCAGCCTCGCCTGGGCGACAAAACCCTCTTCCGAGCGCTCGCCGCTCAGCGGCAGCCAGACATGCAGGCCATCGCGGTGCGCGCGATAAGGCACGTTCGCGAACAGTTCGGCGGCGATGGCGTGCCGCCGCTTCAGCGCCTCGCGCTGCCACTCGACCAGTTCCATGGCGGTGCCGTCCGCCACCCATTTGGTGGCGATCTCCGCAACCATCGGCGTCGCCATCCAGTTCGAAACGAGGTGACGGTTGGCGACCGCCGCCACGAAACGATCGGGCGCTGCGAGATAGCCGATGCGCAATCCCGGCACGACGATCTTGGTGAAGCTGGTGACGTAGAGCGTGCGTTCGGGCGCGAAAGCCGCCACCGGCGGCGGCCTGTTCTCGACCAGCGGGCCGAGCACGTCGTTTTCGATGATCGCCAGATCATGCCTGCGTGCCACCGCCGCGATCGCCTTGCGCCGTTCGGCGCTCATCAGGGTTGAAGTCGGGTTGATCACCGAGGGCTGCAGGAAAACCGCGCGGATCGGCGATTCCTGGCAGGCTGCATCGAGCGCTTCAGGGATCATGCCCTGATCGTCGATCGCCAGTCCTTCGAGGTTGAAGCCGAGATAGGTGGCGAGCGGGATAAGTGTGTGATGGCCGATAGCCTCGGTCGCCACCGTGGAGCCGGGAGGCGCGACGCTCATCAGCGCCACGGTCATGCCGGCCGTGGCGCCGTTGGTGAGGCTTATGTTCTGCGGTGAAGCGCTGAGCCCACAGGCCTTCAGCCACTCCACCGCAACCGCCCGGTGGCGCGGAAACACCACGTTCGGGCGGAACGACAGAGCCGAGCTGGGCGGCAGGTTCTCCGCCAGCCAGCCCAGAGCGCGCTTCATCTTGTCGAGGTGCATCGGCTCGCAGACCGGCTTCAGGATCGACAGGTCGATGACCTCGCCCAGCCGTTCCGGCAGATAGGGCGGGTCAGGTTCGCGGCGACGCGTCTGCACGAAGCTGCCGCGGCCGATCTCTCCCGAGATCAGCCCGCGCCGGATCAGTTCCTCATAGGCACGGCTGACCGTCTGTACCGACAGTTGCAGGTCGTCGGCCATGCGCCTGTGGGTCGGTAGCCGCGCGCCGCTTTCCAGCCGCCCGTCATGGATCGCCCGCGCGATCTGCTCGGCAAGCGAGAGATAGGCGGGGCGTCTGATGAGGTCCGGATCTGGGCGCCACAATGTCATGACTCATATGAGATCAGAATCAGTGCAATTGACAATCGAAAAAATGCGGGATCATGCTTGGCGCATGACAATTCTCCCGTCCATATCCGGAATGAAGCTCGATCCGATCGACCTGCGCATCCTCGACGCCATCCAGCGCGACGGCCGCATCACCAAGCTGGCGCTGGCCGAGCGCGTCGGCCTGTCGCCCACGCCCTGCTGGATGCGATTGAGGAAGCTGGAAAAGGCAGGCATCGTCAGCGGTTATCATGCAAAGATCGCCATGCGCCAGATCGCGCCGGTGGCCACCGTGCTGATGGAGGTAACGCTAGGTGCCCACAGACAGGCCGATTTCGACCGTTTCGAGCGCGCGATACGCGATATTCCCGAGGTCGTCGCCTGCTGGTCTGTCGGCGGCGGAGTCGACTATATGCTGAAGGTCATGGCGCGCGACATCGACGCGTATCAGCGGCTGGTCGACGGCCTGCTCGAGCGCGAGATCGGCATCGACCGCTATTTCACCTACATCGTTACCAAGACGGTGAAGGAGGAGATGGCGCTGCCGGTGGCGGAGCTGATCGGATAGGATCGCAGTGGCTTCGCTAAATAATTGTCATGATTTTATTTTCGCAATTGACATGATTTTGTAACTTCCCCATCGTCACGGGCAATCGGCCTCCGACAGGGAAACGCATGCCCGCGCCCATCATAAAAATAGATAACATTTCCAAGAGCTTCGGCTCTTTTAAGGTGCTGGACGGCCTGTCGCTGCAGGTGATGCCGGGCGAGAAGCTGGCGCTGATCGGCCCATCGGGCTCCGGCAAGACGACGATCCTGCGCATCCTGATGACGCTGGAGCGGATCGACAGCGGCCACATCCAGGTCGACGGCGAACAGCTCTACCACATGGAGCGCAACGGCCAGCTACTGCCGGCGGACGAGCGCCATCTGACCAGGATGCGCCAGAAGATCGGCATGGTTTTCCAGCTCTTCAACCTGTTTCCGCACAAATGCGTGCTCGACAATGTCACGCTGGCGCCGATGCTGACCAAGGGCATGCCGCGCGCCGCGGCCGAGAAGCGGGCGATGGAACTCCTCGACATGGTCGGCATGGCCGACAAGGCGAAAGCCATGCCGGCGCAGCTTTCCGGGGGGCAAAAGCAGCGTGTCGCCATCGCCCGCGCTCTGGCGCTGTCGCCGAAGATCATGCTGTTCGATGAGGTGACCTCGGCGCTAGATCCGGAACTGGTCGAGGAGGTGCTGAACGTCATGCGCAAGCTCGCCGCCGAGACCGACATGACCATGCTGCTCGTCACGCACGAAATGGGCTTCGCCCACGATTTCGCCGACCGGATATTGTTCTTCGACCGCGGCAGGATCGTCGAGGAGGGCAAGCCCGACGAGATATTCAGGCATCCGAAGCAGGAGCGTACGCAGACCTTCCTGAAAAAGATCATCGCGGCCGGACATCGGGTCTGACCGCAATGGCGCGGCGAAAATGCCGCAAGCAGTGAACCACACAAGAAAACCATGGAGTTGGGAACAGTGAAGAAAATAGCAATTCTGGCCGGCACTGCCGGCGTGGCGGCCGCGGCCATTTTGGCGGCATTCGTGGCTTCCGGCCCTAGCGCTGCCGACGACAACAAGCTCGAGGAGCTGAGGGCGCAGGGCTTTGCCCGCGTCGCCATCGCCAATGAGCCGCCTTTCACGGCAGTCGGCGCCGACGGCAAGGTCTCGGGCGCCGCGCCCGATGTGGCCCGCGAGATATTCAAGCGCCTCGGGGTTCCGGAAATCGTCGCCTCGATCTCGGAATACGGCGCGATGATCCCTGGCCTGCAGGCCGGCCGTCATGACGCCGTCACCGCCGGCCTGTTCATGAAGCCGGAGCGCTGCGCCGCCGTCGCCTATTCCGAGCCGGTGCTTTGCGACGCCGAAGCATTCCTGCTCAAGAAGGGCAATCCGAAGGGCTTCAAGAGTTTCGCCGACATCGCCAAGGATCCGACCGGCACGATCGGTGCGCCGGGCGGCGGCACGGAAGAGAAGCTGGCGCTCGAAGCGGGTGTGCCGCGCGACCGCGTCATCGTGGTGCCGGATGGCCAGAGCGGCCTGAAGATGCTGCAGGACGGCCGCATCGACGTCTATTCGCTGCCAGTCCTGTCGATCAACGACCTCGCCAGCAAGGCCAATGACCCGAACCTCGAAGTGGTCGCTCCTGTCGAGGGCGCTCCCGTTTATTGCGATGGCGCCGCCTTCAGGAAGGGCGACGAAGCGCTGCGCGACGCATTCGACGTCGAGCTCGCCAAGCTGAAGGAATCGGGCGAGTTCGCCAAGATCATCGAGCCCTACGGCTTCTCGGCCGCGGCGGCTATGTCAACCTCGCGCGAAAAGCTCTGCGCGGCGCAGTAGCAGAATCGCCCCTCACCCTTGCCCTCTCCCCGTGAAAGTACGGGGAGAGGGGGCACCAGCGTTGCGGCCGTCTCTCCTCTCCCCGTCCTGAGCTTGTCGAAGGATACGGGGAGAGGATGCCGGCAGGCAGGTGAGGGGCAGCGCTCACCTTAATTCAGGAAGCGATAGAACCCCTTCATGACCCAATGGTCCGGCTATATCGGCCTTATCCTCGACGGCGCGCTGGTCACAATCCAGCTCACCGTGTTGGGATCGGCGCTGGCGCTGGTTATGGCGTTCCTGGCCGGGCTCGGCCGGCTGTCGCGCTTCTTCGCGGTGCGTGCGCTGGCGACCGTCTATATCGAATTCTTCCGCGGCACCTCGATCTTCGTACAGCTTTTCTGGGCCTATTTCGTATTGCCCTTCTTCGGCATCTCGCTGACGCCGCTGCAGGCCGGCATTCTGGCGCTTGGCCTCAATGTTGGCGCTTACGGCGCGGAAGTGGTGCGCGGCGCGATCAAATCGGTCGGCCGCGAGCAGTACGAGGCCTGCACCGCGCTCAATCTCGGCCGCTGGCAATGCATGCGCCACATCATCCTGCCGCAGGCGCTCCTGGTGATGCTGCCGACCTTCGGCAACAATGCGATCGAGCTGCTGAAGGCGACGGCGGTGGTGTCGCTGATTTCGCTGACAGACATGACGTTTCAGGCGCAGGTGGTGCGCGCCCAGACCGGAAACACTCTGGTGCCGTTCACCACCATCCTGCTTCTCTATTTCGCTTTTGCCCTCGTCATCTCATGGGGCGTGCGCGGGCTTGAACGCCGCATGGCGCGCGGCCTCGACGGAGTTCGAGCCTGATGGAATGGGACTGGAACTTCGTCTGGCAGATTTTTCCCACGCTCGTCGAGGGCGTGAAGATAACCATCCTCGCCACAGTGCTTGGCTCGGCGCTGGCCGCTATCGTCGGGTTGGCCATTGCGTTGGCACGGCGCTCGCCGAACCGACTCCTGTCGCGCACCGTTGGCTTCCTTGCCGAGTTCATCCGCGGCACGCCGCTACTGGTGCAGCTCTATTTCATCTTCTTCGTGCTGCCCGACATCGGCATCCTGCTCTCGCCGCTGGTGGCGGGCGTCATCGGCCTTGGCCTTCACTACGGCACCTACACGGCGGAGGTCTATCGCGCCGGCATCGAGAATGTGCCGCGCGGCCAGTGGGAGGCGGCGAAAGCCTGTAACCTCAGCGCTGCACAGACCTGGACGCGGATCATCCTGCCGCAGGCGTTGCCGCCGATGATCCCGGCTCTTGCCAACTACTTCATCGCCATGTTCAAGGAAACGCCGCTGCTTTCGGCCATCACCGTGCTCGAACTGATGAACCAGGCAAAAAGCGTCGCGAATTCCAGCTACCGCTACATCGAACCGATCACGCTGGTCGGAGCGTTCTTCCTCGTCATCAGCCTGTTCTCGGTTATCCTGCTGCGTTGGCTGGAAGCACGGTACGGCCGGATCGAGCGCTAGAACCCAAACCATGTCCGCTCTCATGAAGCCACCCGTCGAAATCCGTCTGCATCCGGTGCGTCCCGCTCTCGACGCGCGGCCGCTTAAGAAGCGCGTCGGGCTGATCATCCTTTCGACCGACCATACGACCGAGCCTGATTTCCAGCGCATGGTGGCCGGGCCGGATATCGGCGTCTATGTCGCGCGCATCCCATTCGCGAACCCCGTGACGCCGGACAATCTGCGCGCCATGCAGCCGTCGCTGACCGAAGCGGCAGCACTAATCCTGCCGGGAGAAAAACTGGACGCGATCTGCTATTCCTGCACCTCGGCCTCGGTCGTCATCGGCGATGCCGAGATCGAAGCGGCGATCCGCGAAGCAAAACCCGGCGTCGCGGTCGTGACGCCGCCGCTGGCCGGCGTCCACGGCTTGCGGGCGCTCGGCGCGCGGCGGATCAGCGTGCTGACGCCTTACACGGTCGAGACCAGCCGCCCGATGGCGGCCTATTTCGCGGAGCACGGCTTCGAGATCGCCAGCTTTACCTGCCTGGGGCTCGACGACGACCGCGACATGGCCCGGATTTCACCGGCCGCGTTGGTCGAACTCGCCCGCGAGGCAATGGCAGATGACGCAGATGCGCTGTTCATCTCATGCACGGCGGTGCGCGCCGCCCTTGCGGCCGCCGAGATCGAGAAGACGACCGGCCGGCCGCTGGTCTCCAGCAATCTGGCGAGCGCCTGGTCGTGTCTCCGCCTCTGCGGCGACGACGCACCACGGCCCGAGTTCGGCCGGCTGATGACCATGCCGAGGCTGAGCTTGCCATGACAAATCAAACCGTCACCCTCTCCGACATCCAGGCGGCGCACGAGCGTATCGGAGGAAAAATCGCGCGCACGCCGACAGTGCTTTCGACGAGTCTTTCCGAGCGGTTAGGCGTGCCGGTTCACCTGAAGCTGGAGCATCGCCAGACCACCGGCAGCTTCAAGCTGCGCGGTGCGTCGAACGCCATCGCCTCGCTTTCCGCCGACGACAAGCGCCGAGGCGTGATCGCCGCCTCGACCGGCAATCACGGACGGGCGCTGGCGCATGCGGCAAAGCTCGAAGGTATTCGTGCGGTGATCTGCATGTCGCGGCTGGTGCCGGAGAACAAGGTTTCGGAAATCCGCCGGCTCGGCGCCGACATCCGCATCGTCGGGAAATCCCAGGACGACGCGCAGGAGGAAGTCGATCGGCTGGTTGCGGAGGAAGGGCTCACGATGGTGCCCCCCTTCGACCATGCGGCGGTCATCGCGGGTCAGGGTACCGTCGGGCTGGAAATGCTCGACGATGTGCCGGACGCCGCGACGGTGGTGACGCCGGTTTCGGGCGGGGGGCTCGCAGCCGGCGTCGCCGCTGCCGTCAAAGGCCGAAAGCCGTCGGTCAAGGTGATCGGCGTCTCGATGGAGCGGGGCGCGGCCATGAAGGCCAGTCTCGCGGCTGGCAAGCCGGTGTTGGTCGAGGAAATGGAGACGCTGGCGGATTCGCTCGGAGGCGGCGTCGGCCTCGAAAATCGGCTGACCTTTTCCATGGTCCGTGATCTTCTCGACGGGATCGTGCTGGTCACAGAGGATGAGATCGCCGCCGGGATCGACCATGCCTACAACGAGGAGCGCGAGATCGTCGAAGGGGCAGGCGCGGTCGGCATCGCCGCTCTGCTCGCGGGCAAGATCGCCGCGGAAGGGCCGATTGTGATCCTCCTTTCCGGCCGCAACATCGATATGGCGCTGCATCGCCGGGTCATCTGCGGTGAGGCGCCGCTGCCTGGGGAGGGCGACATATGAGCCGCATGACCATTCTCACCGAAGCCGAACTGCGCGAGATCGTGCGGCTGGACCTTGATGCGGTCGCCTGCGTCGAGGGGGCTTTCCAGGCGCTGGCGACACTGCCTGTCGCCATGCCGCCAATTCTCAGGCTCGATATTCCCGAGCATCGCGGCGAGGTGGACGTCAAGACCGCCTATGTGCCAGGCATCGACGGCTTCGCCATAAAAATCAGCCCCGGCTTCTTCGACAATCCCAAGCTCGGCCTGCCGAGCGTCAACGGCATGATGGTGCTGTTGTCCGCGCGCACTGGGCTGGTCGAGGCGCTGCTGCTCGATAATGGCTATCTGACCGACGTGCGCACCGCAGCGGCCGGTGCTGTCGCTGCAAAGCACCTTGCGCGCGAGGATGCCAGCGTGGCTGCCATTTTCGGAGCGGGCGTGCAGGCCGGCCTGCAGCTCGAGGCGCTCACGCTGGTGCGGCCGATCCGCGAGGCACGCATCTGGGCTCGCGACATGGTCAAGGCCGAAGCCGCGGCAGCAGCGCTGCGCGAGCGGCTGGGCATCATGGTTCGCGCCGAAAGCGATCCGGCCAAGGCCGTCAAAGGCGCGGACGTCATCGTCACCACGACCCCGTCGGAGACGCCGATTCTAAAAGCCGAGTGGCTCTCGGCGGGCCAGCACGTCACCGCGATGGGCTCTGATGCCGAGCACAAGAACGAGATCGAGCCGGCGCTTGTGGCGAAGGCCGGCCTCTACGTTGCCGACAGCCTGAAGCAGACGCGACGGCTCGGCGAACTGCACCACACAATCAAGGCAGGGCTGGTCGGGGCCGAGGCGGAGTTCCCGGAACTTGGACAGATCGTCGCCGGCCTGCGCGCGGGACGCACCTCACCCAACCAGATCACGCTCGCCGACCTGACCGGAACCGGCGTGCAGGATACGGCCATCGCCACGCTGGCGCGCGACCGCGCACTGGCGGCGAACGCCGGGACGATTTTCGAAAGCTGAAAGACCGGCCGCGAGGCCCAACAAACGAGGATTTTCAAGAAAATGACCGGACCAATCCTGAAGTTTTCGCGCGGCGAATATGCGGATCGCCTCGCCAAGACGCGCAAGGCGATGGAGACCAGGGGCGTCGACCTCCTGATCGTCACCGACCCGTCCAATATGGCCTGGCTGACCGGCTATGACGGCTGGTCGTTCTATGTGCACCAGGCGGTGATCGTGCCGCCGCAGGGCGAGCCGGTCTGGTTCGGCCGCGGCCAGGACGCCAACGGCGCCAAGCGCACCGCCTATCTCGACCACAGCAACATCGTCGGCTACGCCGATCATTATGTACAGTCGACGGAGCGGCACCCGATGGACTACCTGTCCACCGTGCTGGCCGACAGGGGCTGGGGCAAGCTCACCATCGGCGTCGAGATGGATAATTACTATTTCTCGGCCGCGGCCTTCGCCTCGCTGACGAAGCATTTGCCCAACGCGCGCTTCGTCGACACGACGGCGCTGGTCAACTGGCAGCGCGCGGTGAAGAGCCCGACGGAACTCGACTACATGCGCAAGGCTGCGCGGATCGTTGAATCCATGCACCAGCGCATCGTCGACAAGATCGAGGTCGGCATGCGCAAATGCGATCTCGTCGCCGAGATCTATGACGCCGGCACGCGCGGCGTCGACGGCATAGGCGGCGACTATCCGGCGATCGTGCCGCTGCTGCCGTCGGGCGCCGACGCGTCCGCGCCGCATTTGACCTGGGACGACCGGCCGATGAAGGGGGGCGAGGGCACCTTCTTCGAGATCGCCGGCTGCTACAACCGCTATCACTGCCCGCTCTCACGCACCGTCTTCCTCGGCAAGCCGACGCAGGAGTTCCTGGATGCCGAGAAGGCGACGCTGGAGGGCATGGAAGCGGGGCTGGCGGCGGCCAAGCCCGGCAATGCCTGCGAGGATATCGCCAACGCCTTCTTCGCGGTCCTGAAGAAATACGGCATCGTCAAGGACAACCGCACCGGCTACCCGATCGGTCTTTCCTATCCGCCGGACTGGGGCGAGCGCACCATGAGCCTGCGCCCCGGCGACCGCACCGAGCTGAAGCCCGGCATGACCTTCCATTTCATGACCGGCCTGTGGCTGGAGACGATGGGTCTCGAAATCACCGAGAGCATCGTCATCACGGAGACCGGCGTCGAGTGCCTCGCCAATGTCCCGCGCCAGCTTTTCGTGAAGAACTGAGCCATGCTGATGCCAAATCTTCGGCCTTCGCCTATAGCCCCGACCGTCGACTTCAACGCGGACGGCGTGCAGCACGGCTTTCTGCGGCTGCCCTACAGCCGCGACGATTCGGCGTGGGGATCGGTGATGATCCCTGTCTGCGTGATCCGGAACGGGGAGGGGCCGACCGCGCTCCTCACCGGCGGCAATCACGGCGACGAGTATGAAGGCCCGCTGGCGCTCTACGACCTGGCCCGTACGCTCGATCCGAAGGACGTCTCAGGCACGGTCATCATCGTGCCGGCGATGAACTATCCGGCGTTCCGGGCCGGTACGCGCACCTCGCCGATCGACAAGGGCAACCTGAACCGCAGCTTTCCGGGCCGCCCGGACGGCACGGTGACGGAAAAGATAGCCGACTATTTCCAGCGGCATCTTTTGCCCCGGGCCGACATCGTGCTCGACTTCCATTCGGGCGGCAAAACGCTCGATTTCCTGCCCTTTTGCGCGGCCCATGTGCTGCCAGACAAGGAGCAGGAGCGGAAGGCCTTTGCCGCAGTCGCGGCGTTTTCCGCGCCCTATTCGATGCGGATGATCGAGATTGACACGGTGGGCATGTACGACACGGCCGCTGAGGAGATGGGCAAGGTTTTCGTCACCACCGAACTCGGCGGCGGCGGCACCTCTCGCGCCGAAACCGTACGGATCGCGCGGCGCGGCACGCTCAACGTGCTGCGCCATGCCGGCATCGTCTCTGGCGCCGTAGAGGCGCAGCCTACACGCTGGCTCGATATGCCGTCCGGCGATTGTTTCTCTTTCGCCGAGAATGACGGGTTGATCGAAACCATGATCGATCTCGGCGAGAGTGTGGAGGCGGGCCAGGTCGTGGCGCGTATCTACCCGGTCGGACGCACGGGTGGCGTGCTGCAGGAGATCCGGGCAAAGATGTCCGGAGTGCTCGCCGCGCGGCATTTTCCGGGCCTGGTCAAGGCCGGCGACTGCGCCGCAGTTCTGGCGGTGGTGGAGTAAGGCGATATCCCTCCCCGACGGGGAGGGGAGCCCCGCAAACCCTGCAACCGATCCACCGGCCGGGCGTTTTTCCTTCGATCCATGCGAAAGGGAAAGCCATGGCCGATGGACCCAGGAAAAAGCTTCCGACGCCGCCGGACGGCGAGCCGGTAAAGCGCCGAGACGACCGCGATTCGACTACGCGCAGCCGCGTCTCCGAAGTGCAGGATCCCGAGATTTCCGGCGACGTGGAGCCCGGTCCGCGAAGCAACAGCGTCGAGCCAACCGTCGACAAGGCCGGCCAGATCGTCCGCCAGAAAAAGCCCATCGACGAGCTTCATTGAATCCGTGCAGGCCTTTTTCCTCTGGCGAAGGTGAGAAAGAAGGGCATTCCGCGCGTTCGATGATCGGCATTTCCCTCCAAGCCGCGGCCGCTCTATGTTGAGGCGCAAAGCACCGCCTTTGGAGAAAAGCCATGAAAATTACCCCCTGCGGCTCGTTGCCGTCGCGCCGGGCGCCGGACAAATGGTTCACCAGGACGGTGTGGCAGGAACCGATCGTCGAAGCCGAGGCGCCGGCGCGTATCCGGGCTTTGGTGGTGAGCTTCGAGCCCGGCGCTCGAACGGCCTGGCATATGCACCCGCTCGGCCAGACGCTCTACGTCGTTTCGGGCTTCGGCAAGGTGCAGAGCTGGGGCGGGCCGGTCCTGGACATCCGCGCCGGCGACACGGTCTTTTTCGCGCCGGGCGAAAAGCATTGGCACGGCGCCGCGCCGGCCAATTCGATGACACATATCGCCATGCAGGAGGCGCTCGACGGTGTCTCCGTTGAATGGCTGGAGCATGTCACCGACGCGCAGTATTCTGCGGCCTGACGCTACGCGCTGCACCGCCGCTTAATCGACGAATTCATCGCCACGATCTTGCCCCAGGCAATCCCGCGCTCCTTTTCCGCCGCAGAGCGGAAATCCGGCGTGACTACGCTGAGGCCGGTCGGCGTCACCGGGTCGCCCGGCTGCCTCTTGTCGGGATTCTTTTCAGGGTCTCCATATTGCCTGACCAGTGCGGCGCGCTCAGCCTGGAGTGTTCCGCAAGGGATGTCGTCATAGAGGGTCGACCGCACCACTTCCGCCTCGATCGCGGCTGGAAGCGACGAGCAGGCCGATGCCGGCATTGCCGCAAGCATGATCACCACGAAACGAAATCCTGAAGTCATCGCACTCACCAGTCGAATTGCGCCCCCGCAGCATTGTTGCACCGAATGCGGCAAAGCGGAACGTTATCGGCTGACTTTCGTTTTCGAGGACATCAGAGCTCTACCATTCCCACGGAAACGGGGATGGAAATGGCTCCAACATGTTGAGTAGTCGGCATGATTTCTGGATCATGCCAAGGGATGGAGCAAAGTCATGCCTGACGCGCGCAAACACCGAACAGGCAAGGCCCACGAAGGCGACGACGACAAACCGCGCCGAACCGAAGGCCGGGCTGAAGACCGCACCACTCTGGACGAACAGTTGGAGGAGGGGCTGGAGGATACTTTTCCTGCCAGCGACCCGGTTTCTGTCGTCTCCACGACCATAGCCAGCAAAACAAAGAAGATCGTCGGCACTGACGAGGTGCTCCGCCGTCAAGCCGAGGAGCGGCGCCAGGCCGAGGAGCGGAAGCGGCATGCCGAGGAAATGGGGCGAAAAACAGAGGGCAGGGCCCAGGATCCCGAGACGCTCGAAGAGCAGCTCGAAGAAGGGCTGGAGGATACGTTCCCCGCCAGCGACCCAGTTTCCGTGGTATCCACCACCATCGCCACCAAAACGACTATCGTCGGCACCGACGAGGTGCTTCGCCGCCAGGCTGAGGAAGGGGCCAAGCAGGCGGAAACCGACGGCGGCGAGGAAAAGCCGAAGGACGAGTAGCGGTACCCGGCGCTTAGCCGTCTTCTCCCTCGGGGCGGGGGAAGAGGTCAGCAAGCCAGTGGCGTGCTGTACACCATGGCTGGCGTTCAACTCGCATAAGGCAGACCTTCTTCGCAGTGCAATAAATTCTTGGCGGCCCGAGACGAAGTGTGGAAAGGTGGCCTTCCGACGAAAGGCACCGGGCGCACATGGCAATTCTGGCAGCCGTCTATCACCTGACCCACTATGTCTATGATCGGCCGGTCATTCTCGGGCCCCAAATAATCCGCCTGCGGCCGGCGCCGCATTCCCGAACCAAAGTGCTCAGCCACTCGCTGAAGGTCGGCCCCGCCAATCATTTCACCAATCTGCAGCAGGATCCCTACGGCAATTTCCTGGCGCGCTTCGTCTTTCCGGAGCCGGTGACAGAACTTAAGATCGAGGTCGATCTCGTCGCCGACATGACGGTCTATAATCCGTTCGATTTCTTCGTCGAACCCTCGGCGGAAGCGTTCCCGTTCGAATATCCCGAAGACATCCGCGATGATCTGGCGATCTACCGCACGCCCGAGCCGGCCGGGCCGCTGCTCACGGCCTTCCTGGGAACGATCGATCGTTCCGAGACCAGCACGGTGAATTTCATCGTCGCGCTCAACGCACGGATCCAGCGCGAGGTCGCCTATATCGTGCGGCTGGAAACCGGCGTGCAGACGCCGGAAGAAACGCTCGCGCTGGCCAAGGGCTCGTGCCGCGATTCGAGCTGGCTGCTTGTCCAGGTGCTTCGGCATCTCGGCATCGCCGCGCGCTTCGTCTCCGGTTATCTGATCCAGCTCAAGCCCGATCTGGTCGCGCTGGACGGCCCCGCCGGCGCGACGCACGATTTCACCGACCTGCATGCCTGGTGCGAGGTCTATATTCCGGGGGCCGGCTGGATCGGGCTCGATCCGACGTCGGGGCTGCTGACCGGCGAAAGCCATGTGCCGCTTGCCGCCACACCGCATTTTCGCAACGCCGCGCCCATTTCGGGCATGGCGAGCTTCGCCAATGTCGATTTCAAGTTCGACATGCGCGTCGATCGCGTCGCCGAGCATCCGCGCATCACCAAGCCGTTTTCCGACGCCTCCTGGCAGGCGCTCGACGCGCTCGGCGAAGAGGTCGACGCAGTGCTGCAAAAGGAAGACGTCCGGCTCACCATGGGCGGCGAGCCGACCTTCGTGTCGATAGACGATTTCGAATCCGAGGAGTGGAACACCGCCGCTGTCGGGCCGACCAAGCGCGAAAAGGCCGATCTGCTGATCCGCCGCCTGCGTGAAAAATTCGCACCGGGCGGCTTTCTCCATTACGGGCAGGGCAAATGGTATCCGGGCGAATCCCTGCCGCGCTGGACCTTTTCACTGTTTTGGCGCACCGACGGCGAGCCGGTGTGGATGGATCCGTCGCTAATCGCCACGGAGAAGGCCGACGGCAAGACGACGCCGCAGCAGGCCGAAACGCTGCTCACCGCGATCGCCGGCGAACTCGGCATCGATACCGGCATGGTCGCAGAGGCCTATGAGGATCCGGCCGAATGGCTGCTCAAGGAAGGCAAGCTGCCGGAAAACGTCGATCCATCCGACTCGAAGCTGAACGATCCGGAGGAGCGCAGCCGCATGGCGCGCGTCTTCGAGCGTGGGCTGACGCAGCCCTCCGGCTACGTACTGCCGGTGCAGCGATGGAATGCCGAAGCCGCCGGCCACCGCTGGCGGTCGGAGAAATGGCAGACGCGGCGCGGCAGGCTTTTCCTGGTACCCGGAGACTCCCCCGTCGGTTACCGCCTTCCACTCGGCACGCTGCCTTATGTGCCGCCGTCGCAATTTCCGTTCATCGTGCCTGTTGACCCGTCAGTGCCGCGCGGGCCGCTGCCGCCGCGCGAAGCCGCCGCGTCTCCTGCGGAAGCGGCCGGCGCGGACGAAATGGCGCGCCGCCAGGCTGCGGCGTCCTTCACCGCCGTCACCGGCCAGCAGAACCGGGTCGAGCAGGAGCTTGGCGAGATCGGCGGCGCCGTGCGCACCGCAATCAGCGTCGAACCGCGCGACGGCCGGCTCTGCGTTTTTATGCCGCCCACCGAAGCGCTGGAAGATTATCTCGACCTTGTCGCGGCGGCCGAGAACGCGGCAAAGAAGACCGGCCTGCCGGTCCACATCGAAGGCTACGGCCCGCCGCACGATCCACGGCTCAACGTCATCCGCGTCGCGCCCGATCCCGGCGTCATCGAGGTCAACATCCATCCGGCCTCGAGCTGGCGCGACTGCGTTGCCACCACCACCGCTATCTACGAGGAAGCGCGCCAGACCCGGCTCGGCGCGGAGAAATTCATGATTGACGGCCGCCACACCGGCACGGGCGGCGGCAACCATGTCGTGGTCGGCGGCGCCACGCCCAACGACAGCCCGTTTCTGCGCCGGCCGGACCTGTTGAAGAGCCTGGTGCTGCACTGGCAGCGCCATTCCGCGCTGTCCTATCTGTTTTCCGGCCTGTTCATCGGCCCTACCAGCCAGGCGCCGCGCTTCGACGAGGCGCGCCACGACAGTCTTTACGAACTGGAGATCGCGCTGGCGCAGGTGCCGCGTCCCGACCAGGGCAACCCGCCGCTGCCCTGGCTGGTCGACCGCCTTTTCCGCAATGTCCTCACCGACGTCACCGGCAATACCCACCGCTCCGAGATCTGCATCGACAAGCTGTTTTCGCCCGACGGCCCGACCGGCCGGCTGGGGCTGGTCGAATTCCGCGGCTTCGAAATGCCGCCCAATGCGCGCATGAACCTCGCCCAGCAATTGCTGGTCCGCGCCATCATCGCCCGCCTGTGGACAGCTCCGCTCGACGGGCGTTTCACCCGCTGGGGCACGGCGCTGCACGACCGCTTCATGCTGCCGCACTATGTCTGGGCCGATTTTCTCGACGTGCTCGACGATCTCGCGCAGCACGGCTTTGCCTTCCGCCCGGAATGGTTCGACGCGCAGCTCGAATTCCGCTTCCCCTTCTGCGGCGAAGTTCAATACTCCGGCGTAAAGCTCGAGCTCCGCCAGGCGCTGGAGCCGTGGCATGTGATGGGTGAACAGGGCACGATTGGCGGTACGGTGCGCTTTGTCGATTCTTCCGTCGAGCGGCTGCAGGTCAAAGCCGAAGGCCTCAATCCCGAGCGCCACGCTATTCTCTGCAACGGCCGCGTCGTGCCGATGAAGGCAACTGACAATCGCGAGATCGCGGTTGCCGGCGTGCGCTACAAGGCGTGGCAGCCGTCTTCGGGCATGCATCCGGCGCTGCCGGTCAACACCCCGCTTACCTTCGACATTTACGACCGCTGGTCCGGCCGCTCGGTCGGCGGCTGCGTCTATCATGTCGCCCATCCCGGCGGGCGCAATTACGAGACCTTCCCGGTCAACGCCAACGAGGCCGAGGCGCGGCGGCTCGCCCGCTTCGAGCCGCGCGGCCACACGCCGTCGGCGTTCGAGATCCGGCCCGAGGAACCATCGGACGAATTTCCGCTGACGCTTGACCTCAGGCGGCCGCCGAGATTGTGATTGGCGATGGCTGAGGGGAATCAGAAGCGCGAGAGGGCAGGGCCGAGCCCCGGCATTTTGCTGGACGGCTACCGGCCGGTGGCCGGCGTCGCCGACGAGATGGTCGACGAGGCCGGCAATCCGCGGCCCGTCTGGCGTGATTTCATCGCCGCGCTCGAGGACATCGGCCCTGAGCAGCTTGCGCAGCGCTTTGCCCGCGCCGACCAGTATCTGCGCGACGCCGGCGTCTATTACCGCTTCTACGACAAGGTGGGGGTGAAGGAGCGCGAATGGCCGCTCGCCCATATCCCGCTTCTCATCGACGAAGATGAGTGGGCCGCCATCAGCGCCGGGCTGATCCAGCGCGCCGACCTCCTGGAAACCATCGTCGCCGATATTTACGGCGACAACAGGCTGGTCGCGCAGGGCCTGCTGCCACCCGGCCTCGTCGCATCGAACGCGGAATATCTGCGCCCCGTAGCCGGCGTGAAGCCGGCTGGCGGCTATTTCCTGCATGTCTGCGCCTTCGAGCTCGGGCGCGGTCCCGGCGGCCAGTGGTGGGTGCTGGGCGACAGAACGCAGGCGCCGTCGGGCGCGGGTTTCGCGCTGGAGAATCGCGTCGCCACGACACGCGCTCTGTCCGACATCTATGGCGACATGCATGTGCACCGGCTTGCCGGCTTCTTCCGCCGCTTCCGCGACACGCTCATCGGCATGATCGGCGATCGGGACGGCCGCGCCGCAATCTTGACGCCCGGGCCGCTCAACGAAACCTATTTCGAGCACGCTTACATCGCCCGCTATCTCGGCATCATGCTGCTCGAAGGCGAGGACCTGACCGTTTCCGGCGGCCGGCTGATGGTGCGAACCGTATCCGGATTGAAACCGATCAGCGTGCTGTGGCGGCGGCTCGACGCCGCCTTCGCCGACCCGCTCGAACTCAATCCGGATTCCCACATCGGCACGCCAGGCCTCAGCGAGGCGGTGCGGCATGGTTCGGTGACCCTGGTCAACGCACTCGGCTCGGGGTTCGTCGAGACCCGCGCGCTCTTGGCCTTTCTGCCTCGAATTTCCAGGGCGCTGCGAGGCGAGGAGCTTTTCCTGCCGAGCATTGCGACATGGTGGTGCGGCCAGGACGAGGAACGCCGGCATGTCAAGGGAAACCTCGATCGGATGATGGTCGGCCCGGCCCTGTCGACGCGGCTGGCCTTCGAGGACGACGATGCGACCATGCTTGGCGCCTCGCTCGGTCCGGAGGCAAGACAGCAACTGCTGGCGGATCTGACGGAAAATGGGGGCGATTTTGTCGGTCAGGAAGCGGTGACGCTGTCGACCACGCCGGTCTTCGTCAACGGCCGGCTGGAGCCGCGTCCTGCCATCTTGCGGGTCCATCTGGCGCGCACGGCCGACGGCTGGGTGGTGATGCCCGGCGGTTTCGCCCGTGTCGGCGACACGCTGGATGCGAAGGCGATCGCCATGCAGCGCGGCGGCCAGGCCGCCGACGTCTGGGTTGTGAGCAACCGGCCGGTCGAGCGCGACACGCTGCTGCCGGCTGAGGGCGACGATTTCGTGCGCAGCATTCCAGGCAGCCTACCGAGCCGCGCGGCGGAAAACCTGACCTGGCTCGGCCGCTATATCGAACGCTCGGAAGACACGGTTCGCACACTGCGCGCGTACCATGTGCGGCTCGCCGAAACCTCGGATCCGGACCTGCCGCTGCTTTCCGACGTCCGCGACTATCTCGAACCGTTCGGCATCGATCTCGAGGCCGCCATTCCGGCCGGGCTGATCGCCAATATAGACAGCGCCGTCTACAGCGCCGGACAGATCCGCGACCGCTTCTCGCCGGATGGCTGGCTGGCGTTGCGCGATCTGTCGAAGACCGTGCACCAGTTCGCCGCGACTGTTGCGCCCGGCGACGACGCGACGCGGGCGATGACGGTCCTGCTGCGCAAGCTTGCGGGATTTTCAGGCCTGCTGCACGAGAACATGTACCGCTTCACTGGCTGGCGGTTCCTCGAAATCGGCCGGCGGCTGGAACGCGCCATCCAGATCGCCCGCACGCTCGCGCGCGCGACGTATAAAGACGCACCGGACGGCGCTCTCGACATGATGCTGGAGATCGGCGACAGCGTCATGACCCACCGCCGCCAGTATCATGTCCGCTCAAGCCGGCTGACCGTGGTCGACCTCTTGGCGCTCGACCCACTCAATCCGCGCTCGGTGCTGTTCCAGCTCGAACGGCTGAAGACGGAGATCGACCATCTGCCGGGCAGGGGCGCTGCCGGCCATCTCTCCCCCGCCGCCAAGGAGGTCCTGCGCCTGCATACTTCGCTCGCGATCCGGGAGCCGGCGGAGATGACGCCGGAAGCGCTCGATACGCTGGCATGGGATATTGGCGGCCTCTACGAAACGCTTGCCAGGACGTATTTCGGGTAAGAATGAAACTGCCCCTCATCCCCGTGCCGGGCCCTTCTCCCCGTGTATGACGGGGAGAAGGATGCTGGCCGCAACGCTGACGACCCATCTCCCCGTTCTACACGGGGAGAGGGTAAGGGTGAGGGGCGGCGCCGATTTTGACAGGTTAGCATCGACAAAGCGGACTTATTCCCATGCACTACGATATCCGGCTGACCCTCCACTATGACTACGAATCCTGGGCCGGCGGCGGCAGGCATCAGGTCCGCGTCATGCCGCAGACCATACCCGGCGTGCAGCGGGTGATTGCAGCAAGCCTGTCGTTTTCGCCCGAGCCGATAGAGCGCGCGGAATTCAGCGATTTCTTCGGCAATCACGCCGCTTCCATCGCCTATCGAGACGCGCATGAGACGCTCGACGTGAAGATGAGCGCGCGCGTCGCGGTCAAACGGTCGGAACCCGGCCTCGACGTCTCGCCGACCGTGCCGGCGCTCAGCGAGGAGATCCGGCAGGTGCTGTCGCTCGCGCCGGACGCGCCGCATCATTTCCTCGCCTCCAGCGACCATGCCGGCATCGACCCGGCGATCACCGCCTATGCGGCGGAAAGCCTTTCCTCCGGCTCGGTGCTCGCCGTCGCCAACGATTTCTGCCGACGTCTCCACGACGAATTCGCCTATGACAATGAGGCGACCACCGTAGCAACCCATGCAGCCGATGCGTTCAGGCTGAAGCGAGGCGTCTGCCAGGATTTTTCGCATGTGATGATCGCCGGCCTGCGCGGCTTGGGCATTCCGGCCGGCTATGTCTCGGGCTTCCTGCGCACCATCCCGCCGGAGGGCAAGGAACGGCTCGAAGGGTCGGACGCCATGCACGCCTGGGTAAAAGTCTGGTGCGGCAGGGAAATGGGCTGGCAGGAATTCGATCCCACCAACGCCATGCGTGCCGGCAACGACCACATCACCGTCGGCTATGGCCGCGACTATTCCGACGTAGCCCCGATCGTCGGCGTGTTGAAGACCACTGGCGGCCAGGCGGGCGAGCAGTCGGTCGATGTCGTGCCGGTGGGGTGAGGTAGCAGATCCTCCCCCGTTTACGGGGGAGGGGACCACGCGAAGCGTGGTGGAGGGGGCGACCGCCGAGCTATTCCGCCTTTCCCGCTTCCGCGATCAGGGGGAAGGGAAGATGCGCCAGCACACATTACGGGTGACGCGACCGCCGCTTTTCGCTATCAGCAAGGGAAATGGTTGCGGCAAAGGCCGCGCGCCCACACATAAGTAAGCCGACCACCCAGGAACCACGCTATGCCGCCCTATCGCTCCCGCACCACAACCCATGGCCGCAACATGGCCGGCGCGCGCGGCTTGTGGCGCGCCACCGGCATGAAGGATTCGGATTTCGGCAAGCCGATCATCGCCGTGGTTAACTCCTTCACCCAGTTCGTGCCGGGCCATGTGCATCTGAAGGATCTCGGCCAGCTCGTCGCACGCGAGATCGAGAAGGCCGGCGGCGTCGCCAAGGAATTCAACACCATTGCCGTCGATGACGGCATCGCCATGGGCCATGACGGCATGCTCTATTCGCTGCCGTCGCGCGAGATCATCGCCGATTCCGTCGAATACATGGTCAATGCGCATTGCGCCGACGCCATGGTTTGCATCTCCAATTGCGACAAGATCACGCCCGGAATGCTGATGGCGTCGCTGCGCCTTAACATTCCGACCGTCTTCGTCTCCGGCGGTCCGATGGAGGCCGGCAAGGTGGTGCTGGCCGGCAAGACGCAGGCGCTTGACCTTGTCGACGCCATGGTCGCGGCCGCCGACGACCGGGTCTCTGACGAGGACGTCAAGACCATCGAGCGTTCCGCCTGCCCGACTTGCGGCTCCTGCTCGGGCATGTTCACCGCCAATTCGATGAATTGCCTGACCGAGGCGCTTGGCCTGTCGCTGCCCGGCAATGGCTCGACGCTCGCCACCCACGCCGACCGCAAGCGGCTGTTTGTCGAGGCGGGACACCTCATCGTCGATCTCGCCCAGCGCTATTACGAGCAGGACGACGAGACAGCGCTGCCGCGCACCATCGCGTCGAAGGGCGCGTTCGAGAACGCCATGACGCTCGACATCGCCATGGGCGGCTCGACCAACACCGTTCTGCACATCCTCGCTGCGGCGCATGAGGGCGAGATCGATTTCGATCTTGAAGACATCGACCAGCTGTCGCGCCGCGTGCCCGTCCTGTGCAAGGTGGCACCCGCCAAGGCCGACGTGCACATGGAAGATGTCCACCGCGCCGGCGGCATCATGGCGATTCTCGGCCAGCTCGACAAAGCCGGCCTCATCAACCGCGATTTGCCGACCGTGCACACATCAACGATAGGCGACGCGCTCGACCGCTGGGATATTTCGCGCAGCAACAGCGAAAGCGTGCGCAAATTCTTCATGGCGGCACCCGGTGGCGTGCCTACCCAGGTCGCCTTCAGCCAGGAACGGCGCTGGGACGAGCTCGATCTCGACCGTGAAAAGGGCGCGATCCGCAACGTGGAGCACGCCTTCTCAAGGGATGGCGGACTTGCGGTACTCAGCGGCAATCTCGCGGTGGACGGCTGCATCGTGAAGACCGCTGGCGTGGACGAGAGCATCCTGAAGTTCGCCGGCCCGGCGCGCGTGTTTGAGAGCCAGGACGCGACGGTGAAGGCGATCCTTTCCGGCCATATCAAGGAAGGCGACGTGCTGGTCATCCGCTACGAGGGCCCGCGCGGCGGCCCCGGCATGCAGGAGATGCTTTATCCGACCAGCTATCTGAAATCGAAGGGGCTGGGAAAGGCCTGTGCGCTGATCACCGACGGGCGCTTTTCGGGCGGCACGTCCGGTCTTTCGATCGGCCATGTCTCGCCGGAAGCCGCCGAGGGCGGAACCATCGGCCTGGTGCGCGAAGGCGACCGGATCGAGATCGACATCCCGAACCGCACCATCCATCTCGCCGTCGATGAGGCGATGCTCGCCGCCCGCCGCGCAGAGCAGGATGCCGCTGGCTGGAAACCCGCCGAACAGCGCAAGCGCAAAGTCACCACGGCGTTGAAGGCCTATGCCGCCTTCGCCACCAGCGCCTCGCGCGGCGCGGTACGCGACCTCGGCGAGGGCTGAGCGCACCTGCGCCACAAAGAACGGCTGTCTGACCCAAGGAGCATCGGTTCGCACGGTCTATGTGCTCGGCGGGCAGGACTCTTTTGTCCCGTCCGAGTTCACGGAATGAGACCATGACCGACGCCTCGGCGACAGCCAGCCGCATCCAGGTCGATACTACGGCCTACGCCGTCATCCTGGCGGTAAGCTTCTGCCATCTGCTGAACGACGTGATGCAGTCGCTGCTGGCGGCGATCTACCCGATGCTTAAGGCCGATTACGGTCTCGATTTCTGGCAGATCGGCGTGCTCACGATGACGTTCCAGGTTACCGCCTCGCTGCTGCAGCCGCTGATCGGCATCGTCACCGACAAAAGGCCGATGCCCTACTCGCTGCCCGTCGGCATGGGCTCGTCAATGGTCGGGCTGTTCATCCTGGCCTTCGCCTCCGATTATGCGCTGCTGATCATGGGCGCGGCCTTCATCGGCATCGGCTCGGCGATCTTCCACCCGGAATCCTCGCGTGTGGCGCGCCTTGCTTCCGGCGGGCGCTATGGCCTGGCGCAATCGCTATTCCAGGTCGGCGGCAATTTCGGCTCGGCGCTCGGGCCGTTGCTGGCTGCCTTCATCGTCGTACCGCGCGGGCAGGGTAGCGTCGCCTGGTTCTCGGCTGCGGCCCTGCTCGGCATGATCATTCTCTGGCAGGTCGGCAACTGGTACAGCCGCTACCGGATCCGCAGCGCAAAACGCCCGGCCGGCGCCATCACGGTCGCATTGCCGCGCCGCAAGATCGTGATCGCGCTGGTGGTGCTGGCGCTGCTGGTCTTCACCAAAAACATCTATCTCGCCAGCCTCTCGAGTTATTTCACTTTCTTCGTGATCCACAAATTCGGCGTGACGGTGCAGCAGTCGCAGTTGATGCTGTTCATCTTCCTCGGCGCGGCTGCCGTCGGCACCGTTGCGGGAGGGCCGATCGGCGACCGTTTCGGACCGAAATTCGTGATCTGGTTCTCGATCCTTGGCGTATTGCCCTTCACGCTGGCGCTGCCTTACGCAAATCTCGAATGGACCATGGTGCTGACCGGCTTGATCGGCCTGATCCTCGCTTCGGCCTTCCCGGCCATCGTGGTGTTCGCGCAGGAACTGGTGCCGGGAAGGGTGGGCATGATCGCCGGCATCTTCTTCGGCTTTGCATTCGGCATGGCCGGCATAGCCGCAGCCGTGCTCGGCGTGGTGGCCGACGCCAGAGGTATTGAATTCGTCTACCTGGTCTGCTCCTATTTACCGCTGCTCGGATTGCTGACGATCTTCTTGCCGAGCCAGCGGGAGATGCGGACTTCGGCGGCCTGAACCTTCGGCCGCGCAACCAAGTCGCGGCCGGCGCGTTCCGTTTTGCCGCGCCGCGGCGGCCGGGGGCCTTCCACGAATGACACTTGACCAGATACTATCGATCGGTGTCATCGCGGCAATGATGGCGGCATTTGTGTGGGGCCGCTTCCGCTACGACCTGGTCGCCGCCGGTTCTCTGCTTGTGGCGCTGGCGCTGGGCGTGGTGCCCTACGAGGACGCGTTCAGCGGCTTCAGCAACGACATCGTCATCATCGTCGGCAGTGCGCTTCTGGTCAGCGCGGGCGTCGCCCGGTCGGGCATCATGGAATTCACCATCCAGCGCTATGCGCCGAGCGTTACGTCGGTCAGGGCGCAACTGGCCCTGCTGGTGATCGTGGTTACGGTGCTATCGGCATTCGTCAAAAATATCGGCGCGCTGGCGATCATGATCCCGATCGCTTTCCAGTTCGCCCGGCGGTCCGGCGCGTCGCCCTCGGTATTCCTGATGCCGATGGCGTTCGGGTCGTTGCTCGGCGGCCTGATGACGCTGGTCGGCACCTCGCCGAACATCGTCGTGTCGCAGCTTCGCGACGACATCACGGGTCAGGCGTTCCGGATGTTCGACTTCATGCCGGTGGGCGCGGCGCTTGCGGCCGTCGGCACCATTTTTCTAGTCCTGTTCTACCGCCTCGTGCCCCCACGGCAGCGCGAAAACGTTTCCATGAACGAGGCGATCGACATCAAGAACTACATGGCCGAAGGCAAGGTCGTGGAAGGATCGACGGTGCTTGGGAAGACCGTGGGCGAGCTCCTGAAGATGTCCGACGGCAGCGCGATCGTCACATCGATCGTGCGTTCCAGAGACGTTCGCATCACACCGCTGCCCGACGCGGTGCTGCGCGAGGGCGACATCCTGCTGATGGAAGGCGCGCCGGAAGCACTCGACCGGCTGGTGGCGCAGGCCAAACTCAGCCTAACCGACCAACGCAAGCCGGCCAGCAAACAGGGCGCAGCGGAGGAGGTGGACGCAATCGAAGCGGTTATCGGCGAACATTCGATCCTGATCGGATGGTCGGCGCAGCGCCTGGCGCTCTACGATCGCTTCAACGTCAATCTGCTGGCCGTCAGCAGGAAAGGCGAACGGCTGACGCAGCGGCTGGGCGCTATCACGCTGCGGCTGGGCGACGTCATCGTTCTCCAGGGCAACCGGCGGGCGCTGCCGGAGATCTTGCGCGATCTAGGCCTGCTGCCGCTTGCCGAGCGGCCGATCCTGCTGGGCACGGTGCGGCGCGGCATCGTCCCGGTGCTCATCCTGGCCGGCGCCATGGGGTCGACCGCGCTCGGGCTGCTGCCGGTGCAGATCGCCTTCTTCACCGCTGCCGTGGCGATGATCCTGTTCAAGGTCATCCCCACGCGCGAGATCTATTCGGCGGTCGACGGGCCGATCCTGGTGATGCTTGCCACGCTCATTCCCGTCAGCGATTCGCTGCGAAGCACTGGCGCCACCGACGTCATCGCGGGCTGGCTGGCGAGTGTCGGCGCCACGTTGCCGGCCTATGGTGCGCTGGGGCTTATCCTGGTGGTGGCGATGGCGATCACGCCCTTCCTCAACAACGCCGCAACCGTGCTGGTGATGGCGCCGATAGCGGCCGGCTTCGCCGCCAGCCTCGACTTCCGGCCCGAAGCGTTCCTGATGGCGGTGGCGATCGGCGCCGGTTGCGATTTCCTGACTCCGATCGGCCATCAGTGCAACACGCTGGTCATGGGCCCGGGCGGCTACAAGTTCAGCGACTATCCGCGGCTGGGCTTGCCGCTGTCCTTCATCGTTGTCTTGGTCGCGGTGCCGATGCTGATGCTGGTCTGGCCGTTGAACTGAGCCCTACAGCATGGCCGATACTGCCTGGAAAAAGGCGACGCATTGCCGATCGAGCGGGTCGTCGACGGGAATGGGCTGCGACGACATCTTGACCATGACGACCTCCGTCGCCGGATCGACATAGAGCCACTGGCCGTGAATTCCGATCGCGAAGAAGGCGCCGCTGTCGAAGCCGGTCTGGTACCATTTGTTACGGTAGCGTCCGTTCTCGAGCAGATGGGCGAAGTCGCCGGCCTTCCAGGCGGCCTGGCTGCCGCCGGTCAACGTGTCGCGCACCCAGCTTTCCGGCACGATCCGCCGGCCGTCGAGCACCCCTCCAAGTCGCATCATCTCGCCGACGCGGGCGAGGTCGCGAGCTGTGACCGACACGCCGCCGGCGGCGCGCGCCGTACCTTCCCCGTCGACTGTTACCGAGGCAGCGCTTTTCGCGCGAAGCGGCAGCCAGAGGCGCTCCCGCATCAGTTCGGCATAGCGGCGGCCGGACGCGCGTTCGAGAATGACGCCGAGGAGGTCGGAATTGGGCGAGCGGTAGCGGAACGGTCCGCCGTGCGGATGCGGACCTTTTTGCAAAGTCAGGAGGAAGGCGAGCAGCGGCTCATCGCCGCCGCCAGGGTTCCACAGCATGGCGCGGCGGTAGCGTTCGAAGGCGCCCGCAGGGTCGAGATAAGCCTCGTCAAAGTCGACGCTGACCGTCATGTCGAGGAGATGCTGCACCGACGCGTCGCTATAGGCAGATCCCTCAGCCTCGGGAATGTAGCGGGTGACGGGCGCGGCTGGATCGAGTAGCCCCTCCGCCTGGAGCGAGCCGGCGAGAATGGCGGTCAGCGATTTGCTGATCGAGAAGACGATGTGAGCGGCGCCTGGATTCATGTGCGGCGCGAAATGGTCGGCGACGAACTCGCCACGCTTCATCGCTACGAATGCGTCCGTGTGCGAGCGCAGCAGGAAATCCGCGACGGTTTCCCACCGTCCTTCGAAGTCGACCGACTGCGCGAGCAGGCTTCCCGGATCGGCCAAGCGAGATTCAACCTGGCTATCGGCGCAGGCGATCACGGCTGACGGCACCAACTCGCCGACATTCTGGAACGACCAGGAGGAATAGGGGCGCGTACGCCAGTTGCCGAGCGTTACCTCGTCACGGCGAAAGCCGTATCGCCGTTCGAATGCCGTAGGGTCCATCGTCAATCCCCTGCCATGCGCCACGCGCAAAAAGACCCGGCGGTCGCCCGCCGGGTCGCACGCCCAAAAGGCTTACTTCTGCACGTCGGTCCAGATTCGCGAGTAGAGGCTGACGACCTCGGGCGAACAGGACACCAGGAACTCGCCGGCCTTCTCGAACTCGGCCGGAACGACGAGTTCCGGGGCAGTCTTCATGTCCTCGGGCATGAACTGCTCCGATCCCTTGATGCCGTTCGCATACTTCGCGAATGCCGAGATTAAAGCCGCATTCTCCGGTTCCATGATGAAGTTCATGAACAGCTTGGCGTTTTCGACATTCTTCGCGTCCTTGAGGATCGCGACGCTGTCCATGAAAATCGGGTATCCTTCCTTCGGATAGCCGAACTTGATGTCCGGATTGGCCAGGCGTGAGCGCATGATGGCGCCGTTCCAATAATAGACGGCGGAATAGTCGCCGGCGGGAAGCTTGTCGGTGACGCTGTAGTCCATCGCCAGCCACTTGGTCTTGGCCTCGACCAGCTTGTCGCGCACTTTCTTGAGCAGCTCCTTGTCCTCGGTGCACCAGTCGCCGCCGAAATATTTGATCGTGGCGTAGAGCACGTCGTTCATTTCCGGCGCCACATTGATCTTGCCGACGAGTTCGGCCGGCGGATCAAGGAAGATCGCCGAGGTGTTGATGTCCCCGCCATAGACCTTTGTGTTGACGCCAATGCCGGTCACGCCCCACTGCCACGGCACGGAGTAGTGGCGGCCCGGATCCCACGGCACGTCCACCCAGCGCGGATCGACATTCTTGAAGTTCTCCATCTGGTCCGGACGCGCCTCGAGCAGCAGGTCTTCCTTGACCCAGATCGGCACGTAGTTCGCCGAAGGGACGACGATGTCGAAGCCATGGCCGCCGGCGCGGACCTTGGCGAGCGCGGTGTCGTTGGAATCGTAGTCGGTAATCGTCACCTTGACGTTGTGGGCTTCCTCAAACTTCTTGATCAGGTCGGGGTTGGTGTAGTCGCCCCAATTGTAGATGTTGAGTTCCCCATCCGCATGCGCCATGCCGGCGAAGGCGAGCAGCGCCGTCGCCGCGGTTGCGGTCCTTAGCTTTTGTCTCATGGTTTTCTCCCTTGGTTCCCTTGAGCGAGTTACACCTTGCGGCGGTTGATGAAAAAGAATGCCGTGACGAGGATGACCGAAAAGAGCAGGAACACCACCGCGATCGCGTTGATCTCCGGTGTGGTTTCGCGGCGAAGCTGGCCAAGCATGTAGGTCGGCAAGGTATCCTGGCCGCCGGACTTTACGAACTCGGTGATCACCACGTCGTCCAGCGAAATGACGAAAGCCAGCATGAAGCCGGCGATGATGCCTGGCCTCAGCAGCGGCAAGGTGACGTAGAGGAACGCCTGCCATCCGGTTGCGTAGAGATCGGCGGCGGCCGTCTCAAGCGACAGATCCATATTCTCCAGCCGGGCGCGGATCGGCAGATAGGCGAAGGGAATGCAGAATGCCGAATGCGCCGCGATGAGGTAGCCCAGACCGGAATAGCCGGTCCACACCTTGATCCGCGAGAAGACGATGAGCAGCGCCACCGCCGTCACGATTTCGGGCACCATCAAAGGCTGATTGATGAATGCGTATTTGAAGGTGAGGCCCGGATAGGGCCTTGTACGGGTGGTGGCGATGGCGGCCATGGTGGCGGCGATGGTTGCAATAAAGGCGGCGAACAGGGCGATGACCGCCGATCGCAACGCAGCCTCCTGTACGCGCTCATTGCCGGCAGCCTCGTAGAACCATCGTAGCGATACACCTTCCCAGGTCGTCATCGAACTGCCGGCGTTGAAGGCGTACATGACGAGAGCCGCGATCGGCAGGTAGAGCATGAAAAAGGTGAATAGCGCGACGAAGGCGAAGGACGGCTGACTGCGGAGATCGAAGGTGCGTCTGCTAGCCATGCTGCGCTCCCGAGCGCGCCGCGTTGCGCACATAAACGAGAAGCGCCAGCATGACGATGAACATCAGGGTTATGGAAATGGCCGCGCCGAGCGGCCAGTTACGGCCGGCGCCGAACTGCAGTTCGATCAAATTGCCCAGCATCATGTTCTTGCCGCCGCCGAGCACGCGCGGAATGACATAGGCGCCGAGCGACGGGATGAACACCAGGATGGAACCGGCAATGATGCCGGGCCGCACCAGAGGGATGATGATGCGCCAGAGCACCCGCAGCCGTGTCGCGTACAGGTCATAGCCGGCTTCGACGAGGCGGAAGTCCAGCTTTTCCATGCTGGCATAGAGCGGCAGAACCATCAGCGGCAGGTAGACATAGACCATGCCGAAGAGAATTGCGGCGTCAGTGTACATGAGCTGAACCGGCTGATCGATCACCCCCAGCCACATCATCATTGTGTTGAGGAGGCCTTCATTGCGGATCACCTCCTGCATGGCGAAGGTGCGTATCAGCAGGTTCGTCCAGAACGGAATGGTGACAAGGAATACCCAGACCTCCCGCGTCTGCGGCGGGCGCGTGGCGATAAAGTAGGCGGTGGGAAAACCCAGCGCCAGCGTCAGCACGGTGGTCATCAAAGACAGCTTCACCGAGCGCCAGAAGATCGACAGGTGGGCGTCGGCAAGGCCGACCGTGTCGTCGAAGATATCGCGCTGGAACAAGACGGAAAACCAGCCGTCCAGCGAGAACTCGCCAAACTTCACGTCGCCATAGTCGCCCTTCACCATCACGGAGTAAGCCAGCATGACGAACAACGGTCCGACGGCGGCGAAGAAGATGATCAGCAGCGCGGGCGCCGAAAGCAGCCATCGCGCATGGACATTTTTGCGCCCAGCCTGTCTGGCGATCTCGGCGGCGCCCGTCATCAGTCCCTCAGAACCTGCGCGGCGTCCGCCGCGATCTGCACACCCACGCGCTCACCGACCTCGAAACCACAGGACTGGCTGCGCATGTTCTGCTGGCGCACCATGAAGTTGCCGCCGCTGTCCAGATTGATATGGATGTGCGTATCCGTGCCGAGATAAACGACGGTTTCCACCGTTCCCAGCAGTTGTCCTCCCGTTCTCACCGCCGTCGCATGTTCAGGCCTGACGGCGACGGTGGCTTCGGCCTTCGGCTGGTAGCCCTCGGCGACCGTGGCGGAGATCTCCGCTCCCGACCGCAGCGTAACCCGCGCAATGCCGTTTTCAACGGCGCTGACGGAGGCCGGCAGGAAATTGGTCTCGCCAATGAAATCCGCGACGAAGCGCTCTGCCGGGCGGTCGTAAATGTCCCAGGGCGAGCCGACCTGCAGGATCTTGCCCGAAGACATCACTGCGATGCGGTCGGACATCGTCAGCGCCTCCTCCTGGTCATGCGTGACGAAGATGAAGGTGATGCCGGTCTCGTGCTGGAGCCGTTTGAGCTCGATCTGCATCTCCTTGCGCAGCTTATAGTCGAGCGCCGACAGCGGCTCGTCGAGCAGAAGCACCTTGGGCTGCGGCGCCAACGCACGGGCGAGCGCTACGCGCTGCTGCTGGCCGCCGGAAATCTGGCTGGTGCGGCGGTCCTTCAGCGCCTCCATCCTGACCAGCTTGAGCATGGCCGAAACCCGGGCTTCGACGTCGGCTTTCGGCTTGCCGAGCATTTCGAGCCCGAAGCCGATATTCTGGCCGACGGTCATGTGCGGGAACAGTGCGTAGCTCTGGAATACCGTGTTGACCGGCCGCTTGAAGGGCGGCAGCGGCGCGATGTCCTCACCGTAAAGCAGTATCTCACCCTCGGTTGGATAGTCGAAACCTGCGATCAGCCGCAGAAGCGTTGTCTTGCCGCATCCTGACGGCCCGAGCAGGGTGAAGAACTCGTTTTCGCGGATCGCTACCGAAACATTGTCGAGCGCGGCCACTTGCGCTTCGCCGGTTCCAAACAGCTTGCTGACGCCGCGAACTTCAATCGCATTCCTACCCGGTGCTGCCGGCACAAATCGCCCCACTCATTGTCCGTCCCGGTTCTTTGCGGCCGGGCGGTGTTCCCGTTCAATTGTCATCACATGCCGGCACGCTTGGCAATCGGCCTTCCAAGCTGCGCTTCAACGCGTCTTGCGCCATGCAATCGCCGTGCCATCAATGCTGCCAGGTAATCCTTCCGCCGCAAATCGTGGTCACTACGCGGATTGCGTGCAGCGCCTCGGGCGCTGTCGCTTCGATGTCGCCGGAAAGCACGGCGATATCGGCCAGATGGCCAGGTTTCAGCACGCCCTTGCGGTGTTCCATGAAGCCGGCATAGGCGCCTTCCACGGTGTAGCCGGCCAGTGCCTCGTGCAGCGAAAAGTGCTGGTCCGGCATGCCTTCTGCCCAAGGCTTGCGCAGCACCGCCGCCTGGATGCCGGCAATCGGATCGATCGGCGAAACCGGCCAGTCGGAGGCGAAGACGACATGCGCGCCGGCATCCTTCAGCGTGCGCCAGGCATAACTCAGCGGCCAACGCTTGCGGCCGATGCGCGAAATCGTCGGCTCGAGCGGCAGGCCCATGGCGCCCGGCGGATGCGGCGGCTGCATCGAGGCGATCACGCCGAGTTCGGCAAAGCGCGGCACGTCGGCTTCGGTGGTCACCTCTATATGCTCGATGCGGTGACGGCTGTCGCGCTTGCCGTTCTTTCGCTGCGCAGCTTCGTAGCCGTTGAGCACGGCGCGCACCGCGCCGTCGCCGATGGCGTGCACCGCGATTTGCAGGCCGCGCCGGTCGGCTTCGACCGCGACCTCCGTGAATTGCTCCGGTGTGAACAATGGCTCGCCGCGCCAGTCCGGCCGGTCGGCATAGGGATCGATCATCACAGCGGTCCACGAGTCCAGCACGCCGTCGTAAAACACCTTGACCATGCCGGACGACAGCCACTCGCTGTCGTAGCGCTCGGCCATGGCGGATGCCTTGCCAAGCATGTCGAGCGTCATAAAGTTCTTGTAGTGGAACGGGATCTTGACGCGGCAGGCCAGCCCGCCCTCCGCCTCGATCTCTGAGAGGAGTTCGAGCTGGTAGAGGTTGCCGTCCATGTTCTGGATGGAGGTGATGCCGTGCCTGGCGCACCAGGCAAGGCCGCGCCGCAAGATGTCGCGGTCCGTGGCGCGTTCCTGCGGCGTCGGGGCAGGATCCGGCTCGCCGCCGGTCGACAGGCCGAGCCGCGCGCGCTCCTCGCCGGCCAGCGCCACGACCGGCCCGAACGCCTCGCCTTCGCGCAACTCGCCCTCGGCAAGGCCATCAGCGCCCATGACGATCTCATTGCCGGGCCCAAGCGCCCTGCCGTGCAGTATGCCCGCCATCTCCAGCGCCTTGGTGTTGGCCCACATTGTGTGATGGTCGGGCGCGCCCATGACGAAGGGACGGTCGGGCAGGATGCGGTCCAGATGGTGGCGGGTGACGCGCTCACCACCCAGCACCGTATAGTCGACGCCCTGGCCGACCAGCATTTTCCGGTCCGGATTGGAAGCCGCGTAGCCGCGGATCGCGCTTTGCAGCGCATCGAAACCGGCAATGCCGGCAAGGTGCAGATGCGCAAGTTCGGCCGCGCCGGAGAAAAGATGCATATGCGCTTCGATGAAACCCGGAATGACCGAGCCGCCGCCGGCGTCGATCATCCTGGTCTCCGGTCCACGCGCCACCAGGACCGAACTCTGGTCCCCGACGGACAGGATCAAGCCGTCCTTGACGGCGATAGCCTCGGCGGCGGGGTTTTCGCTGTCCATGGTGAGGACGCGCGCATTGGTCACGATCAGATCGGCGAAAACTGGCATCATGGCTCCGTTGCCGGGAGGCTAGCACTGCCTCGTGCCCGAACGCCAGACCAGCCGGAAGATCGGTCTTGGCCCAAGAGCGGCGCTTGTGAAGTGCCAGCGCCTGCGGCTAGGTTCGCGGCGAATAGCCGAGAGGACATCCATGAAGACTGTATTTTCGCCGCTGCATGCCGGCCATGGCGGGCAGATGGAACTGGTGGCAGGGGCGATCGTTCCCGGATTCGAAAAGCCGTCCCGCGCCGAGATCGTCAGGGCTCGCGTCGAATCTGAGAAGCTTGGGCCGATCCTTGCGCCCGAAACGCACGATCTCGCTGCCGCGGCGCGCATCCACCGGCAGGATTATCTCGATTTCCTGCCGACCGTCTGGCCGCTCTGGGAGGCGTCCGGGAAATCCGGCTCGGCGATCCCCTTTACCTGGCCGACGCGGGGCCTGCGCGGCGATGTCCGGCCAAAAACCATCGACGCGCTGCTCGGCTTCTACTCGTTCGACGGCGGCGCGAGTTTCGTGAAGGGCACGTGGGAGGCGATCAAATCGTCCTACGACGTGGCGTTGACGGCAGCCGGCATCGTCAAGGCCGGCGAGCGCTCGGCCTTCGCGCTTTGCCGCCCGCCCGGCCACCATGCCGGGGCGGGTTTCATGGGCGGTTATTGCTACATCAACAATGCGGCGGTTACAGCGCAGTGGTTCCGCGACCAAGGTGCGGCGCGTGTCTCGATCCTCGATGTCGACTATCATCACGGCAACGGCACGCAGGAGATTTTCTACCAGCGCGGCGACGTACAGGTGCTGAATCTGCATGGCGATCCGATGACCGAATATCCGTTCTTCCTCGGCCATGCCGACGAGCGCGGAGCGGGGGAGGGCGAAGGCTTCAACCACAACTATCCCATGCCCTTCGGCACAGGCTGGGAAAGCTGGAGCGCGGCGTTGGAGGACGCCTGCGGCAAGCTTCGGGCCTATGCGCCGGACGTGGTAGTCGTTTCTCTCGGCGTCGACACATTCGAGAAGGATCCGATCAGCCAGTTCAAGCTGAAAAGCGCCGACTATCCGAAGATCGGCAGGAGGATCGCGGCACTCGGCCTGCCGACGCTGTTCGTCATGGAAGGCGGCTATGCGGTCGACGAGATCGGTATAAACGCCGTCGGCGTACTCACCGGCTTCGAGGGCCGCTGAGGTCTCCTGAAGCCAAACGGAAATAGCCTTCATGCCGCGGCAGGCAGCCACCTTCAATACGCCCTTGTGGCAGGCTGCGGCCGACATCACGCCGGTCTCGCAGGCGCTGGACGATGGCGAGCATATGGACCTGGTGGTTGTCGGGGCCGGCATCATGGGGCTCTCGACGGCGCTGCATGCGGCGCGCCGCGGCCTTTCGGTCCGGGTGGTCGAGGCCCTGGAAATCGGGCAGGGTGCATCTGGCCTCAATGGAGGCCAGGTCATCCCCGGCCTGAAATACGATCCGGACTGGCTGATCGAGCATTTCGGCGAGCAGCGCGGCGAACGGATCATCGCCTTTGCGTCCGGCACGGCCGACAGCGTGTTCGACCTGATCGGGAACGAGCGCCTGAACGTTCCCCATGCGCGAAACGGCTGGATACAGGCGGCGCATACCGACACCGCGCTGCAGGCCGCCGAGAAGCGGGCGCAGCAATGGAGCGCGCGCGGCGTCAACGCGTCGATCCTCGGCCCCGGCGAAATCGCCGCCAAGACCGGTGCGCGCGGCTATGTCGGCGGCTGGTTCGACCGGCGCGCCGGCGTCATCGACCCGCTCGCCTACACGCTGGAGCTGGCGCGCATCGCCACAGAGGCCGGCGCACGCATCGCAACCAACGAGCGCGTGACGCGGCTGACCCGTCACGCAGGCGCATGGCGCGTCGGGACCGTCAGCGGAAATTCGCTCGTCGCCAAGGCAGTGGTCGCGGCGACCAACGCCTATTCGGACGGGCTGATCCCGGAACTGGCGCGCACCATCGTGCCGTTGCACTCCTTCCAGATCGCAACCGCGCCGCTGCTGCCTTCAATTGCGTCGGGCATCCTGCCCGGCGGTCAGGCCGTCTCGGATTCGCGGCGCATCCTGATCTATTTCCGCAAGAGCCCCGACGGCCGGCTGATGCTCGGCGGGCGCGGGCGTATGGGCTTGCCGCGCAGCGCCGCCGACTGGGCGCATCTCGAACGCACTATCACGCGGCTGTTTCCCGCGCTGGAAGGGATCGCCGTCGAACGGCGATGGTTCGGCCGCGTGGCGATGACGCCCGATCACCTGCCGCATCTGCACGAGCCGGAAGACGGACTGATCGCCGCCATCGGCTGCCAGGGCCGCGGCATCGGGCTGATGACATCGCTCGGTGCCCGCATCGCCGATTACGTTGCAACACGCGATCCGGCGGCGTCGCCCTTTCCAGTCTCGCCGATCCGGCCGATCCCATTCCATCGGTTCCGCCGCGTCGGCGTTGCGGCCGCAATCGCCTGGTATCGAGCGCTCGATGCGCTGGAACGCTGACATGCGGAGGCCTTTTTCCTAAACCTTGCGGCGGATATAAGCCATCGAGATGGCGCTATCTCGGCCATACGTCCCTGAGAACCCCACCCCGGAGCATCCAGCATGAGCAACCATCGCAATTTCTACATTGACGGCAAATGGGTTTCTCCGGTGGCCCCGGCAACGCTCGACGTGATCGACCCGTCGACCGAGGAGGCCTACACCGCGATTTTCGTCGGCTCGAAGGCCGATGTCGACGAGGCCGTCGCTGCGGCGCGCGCGGCATTCGCGGCTTTCTCCGAGACCACCAGGGAAGAGCGCTTGGCGCTGCTGCGCAAGATCCTGGAAGTCTACAACAGGCGTTACGAGGACGTGGCGCAGGCGATCTCGCAGGAGATGGGCGCGCCGATCACCTGGGCGCGCGAGGCGCAGGCCTGGGCGGGCCGGGCGCATCTGGAATCCACGATCAAGGCGCTGGAAGACTACGAATTCAGCGAGAAGCGCGGCACGACCATGGTTGTGAAGGAGCCGATCGGCGTCTGCGCCCTGATCACTCCGTGGAACTGGCCGCTCAACCAGATCGTCTGCAAGGTCGCGCCGGCCATCGCCGCCGGTTGCACGGTGGTGCTCAAGCCGTCCGAGATCGCGCCGATCAGCGGCATCGTATTTGCCGAGATCATGCACGAGGCCGGCGTTCCCAAGGGTGTGTTCAATCTCGTCAACGGCACCGGCCCGGATGTGGGCCAGGTCATGGCCGGCCATCCCGGCGTCGACATGGTGTCGTTCACCGGTTCGACGCGCGCCGGCATAATCGTCGCCAAGACTGCCGCCGACACGGTTAAGCGTGTCGCCCAGGAACTCGGCGGCAAATCTGCCAACATAATCCTGCCCGACGCGAATTTCGCTCATGCGGTGCGCGAGGGCGTCAATGGATGCTTCGGCAATAGCGGTCAGTCCTGCGACGCGCCGACCCGCATGCTGGTTCCCGCCGACCGCCACGATGAGGCGCTCGCAATGGCCAAAGAAGCGGCCGAAGCCCACAATGTGGGCGATCCGCGCTCGCCCGACACCAAGCTCGGGCCGGTGGTCAGCCAGTTGCAATACGACAAGATCCAGCGGCTGATCGAAAGCGGCATTTCGGAAGGCGCAACTCTCGTGACGGGCGGTCCGGGCCGTCCCGAGACCCTCAATCGCGGCTATTATGTCCGGCCGACCGTGTTTGGCCACGTCACGCCCGAGATGCCATCGCGCGCGAGGAAATTTTCGGGCCGGTGCTCTCGATCATGTCGTACCAGGACGAAGAGGATGCGGTCAGCATCGCCAACGACACGGTCTATGGCCTCGCGGCCTACATCCAGTCGGAAAACCTGGAGCGCGCCCGCCGCGTCGCGGGCAGGATGCGCGCGGGCTCGGTCTATCTCAATTACCCCGAATGGGACACGTTCGCGCCCTTCGGCGGCTACAAGCAGTCCGGTAATGGCCGCGAATACGCCGACTGGGCCATCCACGATTTCCTCGAGACCAAGGGGATCGTCGGGTACGGGGAGTAGGTTGCGGCCGCAAACGATCTCAAATATGCAGCGCGTGCCCCAGCGCCTTGAGCGCGGCTTCCTGGAAACCTTCGCCCTGCGTGGGGTGCGCGTGGATCGTTCCGGCAATGTCCTCCAGCCGCGCGCCCATTTCGATCGCCAGGCCGAAGGCCGTCGACAATTCGGAAACGCCATGTCCGACCGCCTGGATGCCGAGCACGACATGATTGTCGGCACGGGCGACGACCCGTACAAATCCTTCCTCGCCAAGCTTGGTCATGGCGCGACCATTGGCCGAGAACGGAAACTGCCCGACCCTGATCTCGCGGCCGGCTTTCCGCGCCTCGTCGGGTGACAGGCCGGCCGTCACCACTTCCGGGTCGGTGAAGCACACCGCCGGGATGCAGCGCTTGTCCCAGCTTCTTTTGTGGCCGGCGACGATCTCGGCGACCATCTCGCCCTGCGCCATGGCGCGATGCGCCAGCATCGGCTCACCGGTGACGTCGCCGATCGCATAGACGCCGCGCATCGAGGTGCGGCACTGGTCGTCGATGCGGACGGATCTTCCGTTCCGGTCTAGGACCAGCTCTTCCAGCCCCCAGGCCTCGGTCATCGGCTTGCGCCCGACCGTCACCAGTATCTTGTCCGCCGGCAGCTTCTTCTCCGCGCCATCGGCGGTCTCGACCAGCAAGGCGTCGCGTTTCGGCGACGGGCCCTTGGCCTTGGCGCCGGTCAAGACGTCGACGCCGAGCTCCGCCAGCCGCTTGGCGACTGGCCGGGTCAGCTCGGAATCGTATTGCGGCAGGATGCGTGGCTCGGCCTCGACCACCGCCACTTGAGAGCCCAGCTTGGCAAAGACGGTGCCGAGTTCGAGCCCGATATAGCCGCCGCCGACCACCACCAGACGTTCCGGCAGCTTCGTCAGCGCCAGCGCTTCCGTCGATGAAATCACCGGTCCGCCGAAGGGCAGGGACGGCAGTTCCAAGGAGACCGATCCGGTGGCGATTACCACAGTCTCGGCGCGGATGACCTGGATTCCGGTCTCGGTTTCGACCTCCACCGTCTTGCCGTCGCGGAATCTCGCCCAGCCATGGACGGTTTTCACCTTGGCCTTCTTCAGAAGCCCCGATACCCCGCCGGTCAGCCGGCCGACGATGCCGTCCTTCCATGCGATTGTTTTACCGAGGTCGAGCTTGGGCGCTGAAAGCGAGATGCCGAGCGGGTTCTTGCCACCTGCCATATGGGCGACTTTCTCGAACTCCTCCGCCGCATGGATCAGCGCCTTGGAGGGGATGCAGCCTACAGTCAGGCAGGTGCCACCAGGCTTCTTCGCCTCGACGATCACCGTGTCCACGCCGAGCTGTCCCGCCCGGATGGCGCAGACATAGCCGCCCGGACCCGCGCCGACGACCAGAAGCTTGCAGGAGATTTCTTTCATGTCTGGTTGGCCCTCGGGGGCTAAGCCCTCAGCGGATTAAACGGGGTCGTCGAAGTAAAGCGTGTAGACTCCGTAGCGATTGAATCGCTTTAAGTTCTGTATGTCGTCCCTGCACTGGTAGTCATATTCATCGAGGACCCTGTGGCTATGAATCTCATAGAATGAGCAGCTGTCGTCTCTCCTCACTATGATGCCTTGGTCCTTGATCGCTGGACAGCCGCTTATATCTCGCTGGTCCACCTTGCCGACGATTTCAGCCATCGGCGTACCGATAAGGCAAACGAACCTCACGTGCTCCAAGCTGTCTACGACCACTCCTGTGTCTTGGTCCAAAATTTTTCCGTTCGAAAACTCATATGCAGGGCCAGAGAGCACAAAATTAGTCACGAACAACAACGATGGCAGCCCTACGAGGCACAACGCCGCGATCCAAAATCCTCTTGAGATTTTCATCCCAACCACAACAGTTCGAGCGCTACCAACGTCATCTCACCCCTCCACGAAAATCAGCGCCGGCGTTTCCAGCAGCGTCTTGATGCGCTGGACGAACACCGCCGCATCCCAGCCGTCGACGACGCGGTGATCGAATGAGGACGACAAATTCATCATCTTGCGCGGAATGAACTGCGTGCCATCCCAGACCGGGCGGACCATCATCTTGTTGACGCCGATGATCGCCACTTCAGGATGGTTGATGACCGGCGTCGTCGCCACACCGCCCATCGCGCCGAGCGAGGTGATGGTGATAGTCGAGCCAGACAATTCCTCGCGCGTCGCCGTGCCGGCCTTGGCCGCTTCGGCCAGCCGGTTGACCTCGGCGCCGCAATCCCAGAGATCGCGCGCCTCTGCGTGCTTGACGACCGCCACCACCAGTCCCGACGCCGTCTGCGCCGCGATGCCGATATGGACGCCGCCATGGCGGTGGATGATGCCGGCCTCGTCGTCGAAGATGGCATTGATGCCGGGCTGCTCGGCGATCGCCTTGACCATTGCCCGCATCAGGAAGGGCAGCACCGTCAGCTTGGGCTGGTCGGCGCGCTTGCCCTTGTTGAGCGCCGCGCGCAGCTCCTCCAGCGCCGTGACATCGACTTCCTCGACATAGGTAATGTGCGGGATGCGCGATTTGGCCAGCGCCATCTTCTCGGCGATCTTGCGCCTCAGCCCAACGATCTTGATGTCCTCGACCGCGTCGTTGCGCTGCAGGCCGGCTGGACGCGCCGTCTGCGAGCCGCGCGCGATGAAGCCGTCTAGGTCTTCGTGGGTGATGCGGCCGGCCGGCCCGCTGCCCGGAACCTGGCGCAGGTCGACGCCGGATTCCCTGGCGCGCAGCCTGACCGCCGGCGAAGCGAGCGGCCTTTCCCCTTCGGGGCGCGGCGCGCCGGCGGTTGCGGGCCGCGCAGCGGGCCTGGCCGCTACGGCGGACTGTGCCGGCGCCTTGGCCGGCGCCGCAGTCGCGGGCTTTTCAGGAGGCGGCGGGATGCGTTCGCCCTCTTCGGCCATGCCGTCGGCGAGCGGCGCTTCCTCCTGGTCGTCATTCATGGCCGCTTCCACCGGCACCGCTTCCACCGGCACCGCTTCCACAGCGGGAATTTCTGCACCGCCTTCGACCTTCAGCCGGATCAGCGGCGAGCCGACGGCGACCGTGTCGCCGATCTCTGCGCCCAGCCAGGTTATCTCGCCGTCGACCGGGGAGGGGATTTCGACCGTAGCCTTGTCGGTCATGACAGCGGCCAGGATTGAATCCTCGCGCACCAGATCGCCGATCTTGACGTGCCATTCGACGAGTTCCGCCTCCGCTACCCCTTCGCCGACATCGGGCAGCTTGATCGTGTGCTCACCCATTGCGGGCCCCTTTGTCGGACAGGTTCGTGCCAGTTCCTGGCGAGGCTTTCGGCATCTCAAGCCTCCATCGTTTCGCGCAGGGCCTGGCCGACGCGGGCCGGGCCCGGAAAATAATCCCACTCCTGCGCGTGCGGATATGGCGTATCCCAGCCGGTGACGCGGACGATGGGCGCTTCCAGCTCGTAGAAGCAATGCTGCTGCACCAGCGCGGCCAGTTCCGCGCCGAAGCCGGAGGTCAGCGTCGCCTCGTGCACCACCACGCAACGGCCGGTCTTCCTGACCGAAGCGACGATGGCATCGAGGTCCAGCGGCAGGAGCGTGCGCAGATCGATGATCTCGGCATTGATGCCGGTCTCCTCGGCCGCCGCTTCTGCGACATAGACCATGGTGCCGTAGGCGAGGATGGTCACGTCCGCGCCTTGCCGCCTGATTTCGGCCTTGCCGAGCGGGATGGAGTAGTGCCCGTCCGGCACCTCGCCCAGCCTGTGCTTCGACCACGGCGTCACAGGCCGGTCGTGATGGCCGTCGAAGGGGCCGTTATAAAGCCGCTTCGGCTCAAGGAAGATGACCGGATCGGGATCCTCGATCGACGCGATCAGCAGTCCCTTGGCGTCATGCGGATTGGAGGGAACCACCACCTTGAGACCCGAGACGTGGGTGAACAGCGCCTCCGGGCTCTGGCTGTGGGTCTGCCCACCGAAGATGCCGCCGCCTGTCGGCATGCGGATGACGATCGGACAGGTGAACCCGCCATTGGAGCGGTAGCGGATGCGCGCTGCTTCCGAGACGATCTGGTCGTAGGCCGGATAGACATAGTCGGCGAATTGCACCTCGATGCACGGACGCAGGCCATAGGCAGCCATGCCGATCGCCGCGCCGACGATGCCGAGTTCGCTGATCGGCGTGTCGAAGCAGCGGGTGACGCCGTACTTTTGCTGCAGGCCCTGCGTGCAGCGGAAGACGCCGCCGAAATAGCCGACATCCTCGCCGAACACGACGACACTGTCGTCCTTGCCCATCGACACGTCCATCGCGTCGCGGATCGCCTCGATCATGGTCTTGCGCGGCATGAACTACACCCCCGCCTGCTGGCGCTGGCGGCGCAGATGCGGCGGCATCTCGGCATAGACGCCCTCGAACATGTCGCGCGCCGTGGGCTTGCCGCCGGCATGCAGCGTGCCGTGGCTCTCGGCCTCCTTCTGCGCAGTGATCACCGTGTCGAGGATTTCGGCCTCCGCCTGCTTGTGGCGCTCTTCCGACCACAGGCCGCGGACAATTAGATGGTTCTTTAGCCGCAACACCGGGTCGCCCAGCGGCCACGCCGCCGATTCCTCTTTTGGCCGATAGGCGGAGGGATCGTCGGAAGTCGAATGCGCCCCGACGCGGTAGGTGACGTATTCGACCAGCGTCGGCCCGAGATTTCTACGCGCCCGCTCGATCGCCCATTTGGCGACGGCGTGGACGGCAAGGTAGTCGTTGCCGTCGACGCGCAGGGCAGGGATGCCGAAACCGAGGCCGCGGGCCGCGAACGTGCCGGAGCCGCCGCGCGCGATGCCCTGAAAGGTCGAGATCGCCCACTGGTTGTTGACGATGTTGAGCACGACCGGCGCGCGGTAGGTCGACGCGAAGACCAGGGCGGCGTGGAAATCGCTCTCCGCCGTCGCGCCGTCGCCGACCCAACCGACGGCGATCTTGGTGTCGTTCTTGATCGCCGCCGCCATCGCCCAGCCGACCGCCTGGATGAATTGCGTCGTCAGATTGCCCGAGATCGAGAAGAAGCCGTGCTCCTTCGACGAATACATTACCGGCAATTGCCGGCCCTTCAGCGGGTCGAGCTCGTTTGAATAGATCTGGTTCATCATGTCGACCATCGGATAGCCGCCGGCAATCAGCAGGCCTGCCTGGCGATACGTCGGAAAGTTCATATCGCCGGGCAGTAGCGCCTTGCGAAAGGCGCAACTCACCGCTTCTTCTCCCATGTGCTGCATGTAGAAGGAGGTCTTGCCTTGGCGCTGCGCCATCTGCATGCGAGCGTCAAAGGCGCGCAGCGTCATCATGTGGCGCAGGCCTTCGGACAGTTCCTCGTCGCTCAAAGTACCGGCCCATGGTCCGACCGCCTCGCCCTCGCGGTTGAGCACGCGGATGATGGAATAGGCGAGGTCGCGGATCGAGCGCGGATCGACATCGACTTCGGGTCGCGGAACGGAACCAGCTTTGGGGATCGGAACGTTGGAGAAATCGGGCGTGCCGCCCGGCCGCACTTCCGGTTCCGGAACGTGGAGGCTGAGCACATTTTTCTGGGGCATCCGTGATACTCCGAGCCGAAGGACGGGTGGCTGCAAGCCATTCATTCCACCGCCGCAACCGGTGATCAACCCCTGCCGATCTCTCCTGATGGGCAGATGCGGGCCCTTTCAAAGCTGCAAGAACATCGGCGCGAAATTATATGGCGCGGCCGGCGGGTCGT
The DNA here is from genome assembly GCF_040438645.1 of Mesorhizobium sp. WSM2240. Taxonomy (NCBI): domain Bacteria; kingdom Pseudomonadati; phylum Pseudomonadota; class Alphaproteobacteria; order Hyphomicrobiales; family Phyllobacteriaceae; genus Mesorhizobium; species Mesorhizobium sp. WSM2240. The sequence continues at coordinate 3,503,620 of NZ_CP159253.1, read as the reverse complement.
GCCAGCCATTCGTGTCGCGGCGCGCATCTGAGCGGATTTTTCCGGTCTTGCCGCACCGGGAATCGATCACAAAAATATTTCGGGAAAACGCTTTGTGTCCGGGGCTGCTCGGGTTGTTGACGCAAAGAATCCGGCAGTTGCCAAGTTGATTCCGGAAAGGGAGACAAGCCGCTGGAATTGTTGGTTCCGCGGGCGAGGAGGTCGCGCCGCTATTCCACGAACACCCTGACACTGGCCGCGCGCCCCGCCGCGTCGATCACGGTCAGCGTCGAATAGCCAGTGCCGTCCGGCTGCCACGTCGCCGTGCGCCGGCGGATCGTCTCGGTCAGCGGCTTGCCGTTGGCCAGCCAGCGGAAGGGCGCGCGGCCGCCTTGCAATTTCAGGACCAGCGGTGTCGCCTCAGCCGTGGCCGCGCCGAGTTCGACGCGCGCGCCGTCTGGCGGAAAGACGATCTGCGGCGCGGGTTCGGAGATCGCGGCGACGGCAGTTCCGTCTCCACCCGGACCGAAGCGCTCGAGCGTGACCGGCAGATCCTCGCGCCTGGCGTGGAAGACACCGGCCGGCGCGCGGGGCAGCGGCACGGCGGCGAGGCCGGATTTGGCGAAGCCTTCGAACAGTATGGGCGCTGCCGAGACATAGCCGGACAGGCCAGGCACCGAGCCGGAATCGGGGCGGCCGACCCAGACGCCGAGGACATGACGGCCGTCATAGCCGATCGACCATGCGTCACGGTAGCCGTAGGAGGTGCCGGTCTTGTAGGCAATACCACGAGGGGCTGCGCCCTCCGGCGGCCTGACGCCGGCCAGCATGTCACTGACCTGCCACGCGGCTTGCGCTTCCAGGATGAGGCCCTCGGCCGATGACGACTCTCCGCCTTCCGCCCGGTCGCGCAGCGGCTTTGCCCGCCCGCCATTGGCGAGGCCGGTATAAAGCTGCACCAGATCTCGCAGCGACACGCCGACGCCGCCGAGCCCGATGGCGAGGCCGGGCGTCTCGCCGGGCGGCAGCTCGGGCGTCACGCCGGCCCGGCGGAACCGCGCCACGAGCCGCGCCGGGCCGACGGCGTCGAGCAGCCGCACCGCCGGCACGTTGAGCGAAAGCTGCAGCGCCTGTCTGACGCTGACATCGCCCTGGTACCTCATGTCGAAATTCTTCGGCCGGTAGCCTGCGAAATCGGTGGGACGATCCTCAATCAGCGTTTCCTGCGCCACCAGCCCCTGCTCGAACGCCAGACCGTAGATGAAGGGCTTCAAAGTGGAGCCAGGTGAGCGCCGCGTGTTCGTCATGTCGATCCAGCCGGAGCGGCTGGCATCGAAATAATTCGCTGAACCGACTTCACCGAGGATCTCTCCGGTGCGGGCGTCGGCAAGCACCATCGCGACCGAGATGCGCGGCCCGAGCTTTGCCGCCGCGTCGCGGGCGACCGTCTCCAGCCCCTGCTGGACACTCTTCTTCACCGTCAACTGGTGGCGGGTTTCGGCGGGCGCGGCGCGTAACGCGGCATCGGCTGCGTGGGCGGCGAGCGCCGGCAGCGCAAGGCGTCTGCCCGGCGGCTCTCCCAGAGCGGCGCGCGCGGCCTCTCTTTCGCCGAGCAGCCCGGCGGCCACCATTCGGGAAAGCACGCGGTCGCGCGCGGCGTGCGCCGCCTTGGGATGGCGATCGGGCCGGCGCCTTTCCGGAAGCTGCGGCAAGGCGACGAGCAGCGCGGCTTCCGAGACCGTCAGCCGCTTCGGTTCCTTGCCAAACCAGGCGAGCGAGGCGGCGCGCACGCCTTCGAGGTTGCCGCCATAGGGGGCCAGTGTCAGATAGCGCTCGAGGATTTCGCGTTTGGTCAGCCGCCGCTCGATCTGGATGGCGCGGACCATCTGGCGCAGCTTCGAGGCGATGCTGCGGCTCGCACGCGGTTCGATGAGGCGCGCAAGCTGCATGGAGAGTGTCGAGCCGCCGGAGACGATGCGGCCATTGCCGGCGAATTGTCCCGCGGCCCGCAGCAGCGCCAGCGGATCGACGCCTTGGTGGTCGTGAAAGCGTTTGTCCTCGTAGGCGATGAGCATGTCGACGAATTGCGGATCGACCTGGTCGAGGCCAACCGCCAACCGCCAGCGCCCGTCGGGCGTGGCGAAGGCGCGCAGCAATGCGCCGTCGCGGTCCACGACTTCGGCCGAGACGATGAGCTTTTCCGGCAGCGGCGGCGGGAAGGCGCGGTCGAGGCTGTTTAAGCCTGCGATAACCGAGGCGAGGAGGCCAGCGCCAGCGGCACAGGCGAGGGCTGCTTTTCTCAGGCTTCCCCGGACCGGCATGGCGCCGCCCCTCACCCTTACCCGCGCCCTGGGTCGAGCCGCTTGTCTCGACCCGTCCTGCGGACCCCCGTGAAGAACGGGGAGAGGGAGGCGTCAGCGTTGCGGCCGTGTCTCCTCTCCCCGTTCTTACGGGGAGAGGATGCCGGCAGGCAGGTGAGGGGCAGCGTCATGTTCGCAAGTTTCTTGGGCACCTCACGGCGCCTTCACCTCCATCATGCCCGTCGCCGTGCGCGCCGAGAATTGCGGGCGGTACATGTCCTCCACGCTTGCTGCCGGATGCGCATAGACGCCGGGTGTCACCGCGCGCACCACATAGGCCATGCTGACGGATCGGTCGCTGCCCGCGTCGCGGTTGAACGCCGCGACGAAACGGTCGTCTCGGAATTCGAGGTGGGCGGCTTCCGTCCGGGCAAGCCAGCCGAAATTGGCGAGTTCGGCGCTCGATATCAGGCGCGGATTGTCGATCTCGAAGCCTGCCGGAAGGAGGTCGGTGACGAGGACGCGCGACGGCCAGCTGCTCAGTTCCTCGACCTTCAGCACCACCACGAAGCGCTCGTTCTGCGTCGCCTGGGTGACGTTGGCCTCGGTTCCGTCCAGGCGGTAGTAAGTGCGCTCGATGGTGAAGCCGTTGCCGCCGGCGGGCAGCGGCTGGGCCGGGGCAGCGACGGTGGTCACCACCGCCTGCACCGGGTCCGGGCCGGTGTTGGCGATGACCAGCGGGTTGTCGAGAAGTTCCGTCCCGGTCAGGCGCTCGGAATAGGCGCCGGTGTGCGGTGCATCGTTCACTGTGAGCCTGATCGCCGCGCTGTTGGCCTTCATGGCGCGGGCCGCGAGCAGCATCCAGGCTTCGTCCTGGGTGCTGGTGTAGGACGCTGCGCGCCGCTCGGCCGAGACCAGCCTGACCAGTTCAGGGACGACGGCCGGCATCGGCCGGCTTTCCGCCGCCAGCGCCAGCATCGCCGCGCCGTCGCGAAGGCGCGAGCCGTAGTCCGAGCGGTAGTAGTTGTGTTCGGCATTGGACTTGGCCAGTTGCAGCGCGGTCGTGAATGCAGATTGCGAGCGCTGCGGATCGCCATAAAGCGCAAGGCTCGCGGCAAGCTGGGCGACCGCCATCGGGCTGGAGAACGCCTCGATCTGCGTGTCGGAATAATAGCGCAGATCGCCGACCGAAGCCTTCTTGTTGCGGGCCAGCACGTAGAGCGCATAGGCGATCTGGCTGCCGCGGTCCTGTAGATCGATGTCGTAGGACAGCGAGTTTTGCAGGTTGTTCAGCGCCTGCTCCATCGCCCGCCGCGGCACGTCGTAATTCTGCTCGCGCGCCCGCGTCAGGAAGTCGGTGACGTAGGAATCGAGCCAGAGATCGCCCGAACCAGGTGACCACAGGCCGAAGCTGCCCGACGAGGACTGGTAGTTGAGAACGCGGTAGATCGCGTCCTGGATGCGGCCGCGCAACCCCGGGTCGATTTCCATGCCAGCGGCGGCCGAAAGCTCGCTGACATAGAGCAACGGCAGCGCACGGCTGGTGGTCTGCTCGGCGCAGCCATAGGGATAGCGGTCGAGCGTCATCAGCAGCGACGGCACGTCGAAGGCGGATGAAGGCGAGACGCCGACGCTGACATAGGCGCCGGGCAGCAGGCTGGCGGCGAGCAATTCGCGGTCTACGCGCAGGCTCCTGCCGTTCGGTCCGAGATCGACGACCATTCGAGTGGTGACCGGCATCGCCGCCGGGCGAACCGGAATGGAGAGGTTCTGCTCGACGGTCAGTCCGCTCGCATGGGCGAGGCGGATAGTGATGCCCGCGTCGCCCGCAGTCTGCGCGATCAGCGGCACGGTCAGCGTCTGGCGCTTGCCGGCCGTCAGTTGCAGCCTGTCCGGCAGGGCGGCGCTGCCGGTGGAGAGATCGCCAGTGGTTTCAATGGCGAGCGAATAATCGCCGTCGGGCGCGTCGGTGTTGGCGACGTCGAGGCGCATCACGGCGGCGTCGCCGGGCGCCAGGAAGCGCGGTAGGCCGGCGGTGATGACCACCGGATCGCGCACGATCACGTCGGCCGAGGCGTGGCCGACGGCCTCCTTCGTCCAGGCCACCGACATCACGCGCACGGTGCCGTTGAATTGCGGTATGTCGAAATCAATCGTCGCCTTGCCTTCCGCATCGAGTTTTACGGGACCGGAGAAGAAGGCGACCAGTCTTTCGGTCGGTGCGCTGCCTTCGGCGGTCATCGCAGCCCCGTCGCCGCCGGTGCGCAGTCTTCCGGCGGCGCCCAGCGAGCCGTCGATCAGCCGGCCGTAAAGGTCGCGCAGTTCGAGGCCGAGCTGGCGTTGGCCGAAGAACCAGGCTTCCGGATCGGGCGCCTTGTAGTCCGTCAGATTGAGGATGCCGACATCCACTGCGGCGACCATGACATAGGCGTCGCTGCCCGGAGCGGCGCCCGTCACTGCGACCGGGATCGACAGGGTCTGGCGTGGCGACGTCTTTTCGGGCGTCGTCATCGCGACGGCGAGCTTTTTCGCGCCGGGATCGACCTTCAGCCATTTCACTCCGATGGCGCGGGCCGGCATGCGCGATTCCTGCGCCTCGCCGGGACGGTAGAGCGTGGCGGTGACGTAGGCGCCTGCGCCCCAGTCGGCGCCGACCGGAATGTCGACAGTCGTGCCGCCCTCCGGAATCGCAGCGGTGACCGTGGTCAGGAGCTTGTCGGCGCCAACCGTGACCAGAAGCTCGCCGGCGAAGCGCGGGGAAACCTGCAGTTTGGCGATGTCGCCAGCAACATAGGTTTCCTTGTCGAGCGCGATCTCGAGCGCATCCGGCGTTTCAGTCGACGAAGCTTCGACATACCAGCCTGCCTCGAACTCGACGCTCGTCGCCGGACCGGCCGGGTCGGCGGTCTCGACTTCCAGCCTGTAGCGGCCCCAGTCGACGGAGACCGCCACCTGGGCCGCACCGTCGGCCGGAATGTCGACCTTTCCGTTGGCGATGGCCTTGGTGAAGGTCACCGGCTCGTAGTTCCAGGAATTGCCGCTGCGGTACCATTGGTAATTGCGCTCAACCTTGACCAGCGACCACTCGGCTCCGGCCAGCGCTTCGCGATTGCCGTCCGGATCGACGGCGATGACGCTGAATTTCGCGGTCGAGGCCTGCGGCAACTCGCCGGCCGAGAATTCCGGCTTGATGCCGATCATCGCGCCGGTCGGACGAATTTTGATATCGGTGGATTCCTCCACCGCGCGGCCGCCGCTCTCGCGCATGCGCACCGTCACTGCGGCGTTGAGCAGGCGCGTCGTCGAGGGCAACTGGTCGATTTCGATCGGGAAGGTGGCCTTGCCGTCATCGCCGACCAGGGGCAGGCCGGTCAGCGGAATGCGGGTGGCGTCGCCTTCCTGCTCGTCGGCAAGCCCGAAGGAATAGCCGACAAAGCGCTTCCATTCGCGCATCGTGGAAAGCGTGATCTCGCCTTCGAGCGCCAAGCCGGCAGCAGGCGCGCCGTATAGAAAGCGGCCGTCGACGGTGACGTTGGCTGTCTCGCCCGCGGCAATTTCGTCGCTGTCGCTGGTGAGCGTGAACTCGATCCGGTCGGGAACGAAATCCTCGACCAGGAACATATGGCTGGCGACCGCTGCTTCCTTCGGATCGGTGTGTATATTCACCGTCCAGGTGCCGCGCATGGCGTTGGGCGAAAGCGTCAGGTCGACCGAATGGCCGCCGGCATTGGCCCCGTCTGAAATGATGCGGCGGTCCTCGACGCCGTCCGGGCGCGAGAAGATGAAGGTGAGCGGCAGGTTCTCGACCGCCTTTGCCGTATCGTCGCGGGCAAGCGCTGCGACATGCACCTCCTCGCCGGCGCGGTAGATGCCGCGCTCGGTCCACGCATACACGTCGAGCGCGCCGGGCGCGGGGCGGCCCATGACGCCGCGGTCCGACAGATCGAAGCCGGCGCGGGTCATGTCGAGGAAGACGAAATCCTTCTCGCCCTGGCTGGCCATCAGCACCGCCGGCGCCATGCCGCCATCGCCGCGGGTCAGGCCGGGCATGAACATTGCGCGGCCTTCGGCGTTGGTGGTGGCGGTGCCGAGAATTTCGTTGTTGCGGGCGAGCAGTGTCAGCTCAACATCGGCGAGCGGTTTGGCCGAGCCGAGCGAGCGGGCGAACACATTGAGGCCGTCCTGCCCGGTATAGGTGGAGAGGCCTATGTCCGAAACGACGAACCATTGCGTGGCGCGCGATTCCCAGGTGTCGCGCGTGTCGTTCTTGGGCTGCGCGGTCAACACATAGACACCGGGCTCGCGATTCGGCAGCGCCTCGTCGACCGGGAAGGAGGTGGTGACCTCCTCGTTCAGCGTGCTGGTGACCTCGATCTCGCCCGACCAGATCGGTTCGCCGATCTGGTCGGCTATATTGGTGATGTCGTAGCCGTCGAGCTGGCGCAGAAACTGATAGCCAGTGAGAAGCTGGGCGAGCGAGCGGTCGCCGATGCGGAACAGCTTGAGGTCGGCCGCCTCCATATTGATGGTGACCAGAGGAATGCCCCGCCGGCCGGAGGAGGGCAGTACGAAGCTGTCGCCGGTGAAGCGGGCAGACGCCGCGCGATCCTGGACGTAGACCTCCAGCACGACCGGAGATTCGATCACCTCGCCGATCGCGGCCGGCAGGCCGGGACGGAACGCCACGCGATAATGGCGGCCATGCTCCAGGCCCTCCACGCAGATCTGCCGGTCCTTGGCTTCGACGGCCTTGGGGGCTGCATCGTCGATCGTCACGAAGGGCGCATAGTCGACGCCGGTCTTGACCAGTTCCTCGGAAAATTGGGCGCAGACACGCGGCGAAGCGCTATCGGCGTCAATCGAATGATCGACGATGCGGAAGCCCTTGCGCGCCTTCAGGTCTTCGTACTCGGCCCGCACATTGGCCGAATTGACCAGAGCGAGGCTCGCCTCATAGGCCTCGAGCGACGGGCGGTAGAGGTCGCGTCGCTCGAGCCCGGCGGCGAGCAAGGCAAGCGCATCGGCGCGCGCGGCGGCGGTGCGCACAAGCTTGTAGGCGTTCAGTGCCGCGTCTGTGAAGTCGCGATCGCGGTTGGCGGTTTCGGAACCGTCGGCTGCGGGCACGGTCATGATCGCGTGAGCGAGGCTTGCCCACAGCGCGCCGTCGTCGGGCGAAATCGCGATTGCGGCGCGGAATTTCTGAGCGGCGTCGCGCGGATCGCCGGTCAGCATGGCGTATTCGCCTGCCTCGGTCAGCGCCGCGAGGCCCTCTTCGCCGATTGCATCCATGCCGTTGGTCAGCCGGTCGCGATAACGGGCAGCTTCGTCCATCAGCCATTGCGGCAGGAAGGTCAGTTCCGGCGGCGCGCCGATGTCGGGATCGCTGCCCACCTTGACGATCTTGCCGGCGACGGCGCCGTTGAAGGGCTTAAGCGTCGCGAAATCCGACTTCAGGAAGCACCATTTCGCCTTGGCGTTGTAGGTGAAGGCGCGGCAGGCGGAATCGCCGAGACAGGTGGATTTGCACTGGTCGAGCGTGACGTTCTGCTCGGATCTCAGGTCGAAGCCGAAATAGTCCTGATTCTCGGTCGTTACGACCGTTCTCGCGTCTAGCGCCAGCGCCGGGGCCAGCCAGGAGAAGAAGAAAACAAGGAAAGCAGAAAGACCACGAGCCGCGCGCAGTGACATATTCCCCTCCGTATGCTGCTGCCGTGAACCGGCATGAATAGTTTCAGTATAGCTTGTGAATTCGAGAGGGGACAGCACTCCGCTCCCGCCATACGGGAAATTTCTGTTTGGCCGATTGTGGCCGCTTTGCGAACGGGCGGCGGGCCGGCGGGTGTTTATTTCAAGCATCGGTTGTGCTTCGAGCCTCGGGACGTGGAGGCAGGCCGGCTGCCTGGCCAGCGCCGGCCGCGCATTGGCATCATGCAGCGAGCCGTTCTGGCGCTGTCGGAACCGCCGCGAATGTCACAGTTTAATTTGACGAAAGATTCCCGCCGAATCCGCCGCGCAATAGCAATTTTGCGCCAAGATTGTCGCATTCGCGCGAACCGCCTCCCGATCAAAGTTGCACATTCCGCAGCAGGGTTCCCAACCCGGCCTTCTTTTGACATGGTTGGTCGGATGCGGAATGATAATCGGCGGAAAGCCAACAATGGGAGTTTGTGATGACGTTCTACAAGAGTAATGGGGATCGCGTTCCGGATCACATCGTCAAGATGGCGGAAAGCACTAAGGCGGGCGGGGTAGATCGCCGCGAATTTCTTGCGATGGCCAGCGTGTTCGGCGCCTCGACGGCGATGGCCTACAGCATGATCGGTCTTGCCGCGCCGACGCCTGCCGTTGCGCAGGAGACGCCTAAGAAAGGCGGCATCATCAAGGTCTCGATGTCGATCAAGGATCCGAAGGATCCGCGTACCGCCGACTGGTCCGAGATCGCCAACGCCGAGCGTCAGGCTCTCGAGCCGCTGGTCAAGTACACGCGCGACTTCACCTTCGAGCCGTACCTGCTGGAAAGCTGGGAAGTGAATGACGACGCGACCGAATACACGCTGAACGTCCGCCCCGGCGTGACCTGGTCTACCGGCGAGCCGTTCACCGCCGACGACGTGATCTACAATTTCTCCCGCTGGGCCGACAAGAGCGCCGAGGGCAACTCCATGCCCGGCCGCCTCGGCACGCTGGTCGACGAGGCTTCGGGCAAGCTGCGTGAAGGTTCGGTCACCAAGGTCGACGACATGACGGTCAAGCTCTCCCTGACCAAGTCGGACATCGGCCTCATCCCTAATCTCTGCGATTATCCCGGCTTGGTCGTGCACCGCGCCTTCGACGAAAAGGGCGCCAATTTCGTCCAGCATCCGATCGGCACCGGACCCTTCGAGCTGGTCTCCTACGATGTCGGCCAGAAGGTCGTTTACAAGCGCCGCGAAGACGGCAAATGGTGGGGCGGCGAGGTCATGCTCGACGGTGTCGAGTTCATCGACTACGGCACCGATCCCTCGGCCATGGTCTCGGCGTACGAAGCCGGCGAGGTTCACACCAACCACGAAACCACCGCCGACTACGTTTCGATTCTCGAAGGCGTCGGCGCCATCACCTCGGAAGTGGTGACCGCATCGACCATCGTGGCGCGCACCAACGTTACCAACAAGCCCTATGACGACCAGAAGGTCCGCAACGCGCTTCAGCTCGCTGTCGACAATGCGGTCGTGCTTCAGCTCGGTTACGGCAATGCCGGCGAGGTGGCCGAGAACCACCATGTCTGCCCGATCCATCCCGAGTACGCCGAACTGCCGAAGATCGCTCGCGACACGGAGAAGGCCAAGGCGCTGATGGCCGAAGCCGGACAGGCGGATTTCGAGCACGAGCTGATCACGGTCGACGAGGACTGGCACAAGAACACCGGCGATGCGATCGCCGCCCAGCTTCGCGAGGCGGGCATCAAGGTCAAGCGCACGGTTCTGCCGGGTTCGACCTTCTGGAACGACTGGACGAAATATCCATATTCCATGACCAACTGGAACATGCGTCCGCTCGGCATCCAGGTCGTCTCGATCGCATACCGCACCGGTGAGGCCTGGAACGAGGCGGCCTACTCCAATCCGGAGCTTGACGCCAAGATCGGCGAGGCGCTCTCGATCGCGGACGCCGAGAAGCGCAAGGTGGTCATGGCCGATATCGAGAAGATCCTGCAGGATTCCGGCATCATCATCCAGCCTTACTGGCGCAAGCTCTACAACCACTCGGTGCCGGCGGTGAAGAACCATGGCATGCACCCGACCTTCGAACATGATTTCGGCAAGGTCTGGCTCGACGAAGCTTGATCCGCAACGATTGTCGCGAGGGGAGCTTCACGCCCCCCTCCACACTCTCACGGGTTGATCGCATCTGACCCCAACCCGCTTGGCAGGGGGCGAACATGCTTGCTTTCATATTGCGCCGGATGGGCACCATGGCGCTGACCATGCTGTGCCTGACGATGGTCGTGTTCTTCATGATCAATCTCGAGCCGAACCTGCGCAAGCTGTCGATCAGCCAACTCGACATGCGCTCGTCGGACGAGCATATCGAAAGCTGGCTGGTCAAGAACGGCTACCGCCAGAACTTCTTCGTGCGCTACGGCCAGTGGCTGGGCGTCTGGCCCAAATACCCCAACATCGATCCTGCGACCGGCCAGGCCGTCCCGCGCTTCACCTTTTGCAACGAGCCAGCCGAGACGAGGTTCTCGGGCATCCTGCAAGGCGATTTCGGCTGCTCGACCAAATTCAAGACGACCGTCTCCGCCAAGCTGTTCCCGGCGCTGGGCGCGACCGGCATACTGATGTTCTGGGTCATGGTGACAATGGTTCCGATTTCGCTGCTCATCGGCATCATCGCCGGCATGCGAGAGGGAACCCGGACGGACCGAAGTCTTTCTGTGGCGTCGATCGCCACTACCGCCACACCTGAATATGTGTCGGGCGTCATCTTCACGGTCATCTTCGCCTCATGGCTCGGCTGGCTGAACGGCTCGGCCGCATCGGCGACGGGGCAGGGCATCACCTTCTATAATTTCACCCTGCCTGTGATGACGATGGCCATCTACGGCATCGGCTACATCGCCCGCATGACTCGCGCCTCGATGGTCGAGGTGATGACGCAGCAGTATATCCGCACGGCTCGGCTCAAGGGGCTGAGCTTCGGCAGCGTCGTCATCAAGCACGCGCTGCGCAATGCGCTGATCGCGCCTTTCACGGTGATCATGCTGCAATTCCCATGGCTGCTCACCGGCGTCGTCATCGTCGAGGTGATGTTCCGCTACCAAGGCTTCGGCTACACGCTGGTTGAAGCCGCCGGCAACAACGACATCGACCTCCTGCTCGGCTGCTCGTTGGTGTCTGTGTTCGTGGTGCTGTTCACGCAGCTGATCTCGGACGTGGGCTATGCCTATCTCAATCCACGCATAAGGGTGCAGTAGGCATGGAGCATATCGGGGGATTCCAGATCTTTCTCGGCGTTCTCGCCCGCTTTTGGCCGGTCTGGCTGGCGCTGGTGATCGTCATGGGGGCGAGCTTCGTCTACAAGAAGCGTCTCGGCCTCTATGGGCAACTGTTCGATTCGGGCGTCGGCATAGTCGGCGTCGGCATCTGCTTCTTCTGGCTGTTCACAGCGATCTTCGCCGGCACCATCGCGCCCTTCAATCCGCTGGCGCAGATCCCGATCATGAAGGACGCGATGCCGGGCGCGATCGACGCCGCATCCGGCCAGGCCTATCTGTTCGGCGGCGACAAGCTGGCCCGCGACGTGTTTTCCCGCATGGTCTTTGGCAGCCAGATCGTGCTGATCATCGCACCGGCGGCGACCGCATTCGCGCTGATGGTCGGCATCACGCTCGGCCTGCCCGCCGGCTATTATGGCGGGCGGATAGATTCAGTGCTGTCATTCCTCGCCAATCTGGTGCTGGCCTTCCCCGTCATCCTGCTCTTTTACCTGCTGGTGACGCCGGGCATCATGGAAACACCGATCCCTTACGGCATGGCCGGGCTGTTCTTCCTGTTCCCGATCATCTTCTTCGCCACGCTGTTTTACACGCGTTTCAAGAGCCGGCCTGACCGGCTCTATCTGCTGCTCGGTCTGACATTCGTCATAGGCGGCTGGGTTTATGCCGGCCTGGTTTTCAATGCCGATCCGCTCGGCATCGTTTCCATCGCGCCGAACCAGCTCAACATCTTCGTGGCGGTGGTGTTCGCATCGAGCCCGGGCGTGTTCCGCATCGTCCGCGGCCTGGTCATGGATATCAAGACGCGCGACTACGTCGCTGCCGCCCAGACGCGCGGCGAAAGCCCGTGGTACATCATGCTTTGGGAGATCCTGCCCAATGCGCGCGGGCCGCTGATCGTCGATGCCTGCCTGCGCATCGGTTACACGACCATCCTGCTCGGCACGCTCGGGTACTTCGGCTTGGGCCTTGCGCCGGAAAGCCCCGACTGGGGCACCGCAATCAAGGACGCCAGCAGGCTTCTGCGCTCTTTCATCCATCCGGCCCTGCCGCCGACGGTCGCGCTGATGTCCTTTGTGCTCGGCCTCAATCTTCTCGCTGACGCGCTGCGCGAACAGTCAATGAAAGACTGACGGAGAAAATCGATATGAACGAGGCTGTCAGGAACCCTGCCCAACCGATCGTCGAAATCGAGAACCTCTCCATCTCCTTCTTCACGCGGCGCGGCGAGATACCGGCCGTCATGGATTTTTCCTGCACGGTCATGCCCGGCGAGGCGATGGGCATCGTCGGCGAGAGCGGCTGCGGCAAGTCGACCGTCTCGCTCGGCATCATGCGCGACCTCTCGAACATCGGCAAAATCGTCGGCGGCCGGATCAAATTCCAGGGCCGCGACATGGGCGATATGACCCAGGAGGAGTTGCAGGAGATCCGCGGCAACAAGATCGCGATGATCTACCAGGAGCCGATGGCGAGCCTGAACCCGGCCATGAAGGTCGGCAAGCAGTTGATGGAAGTGCCGCTGCTGCACGACAAGGTGTCGAAGGAAGAAGCCTACAACCGCTCGCTCGCCATGCTGAAATCGGTGCGCCTGCCCGATCCCGAGCGCATGATGAAATCCTACCCGCACCAGCTTTCGGGCGGCCAGCAGCAGCGCATCGTCATCGCCATGGCGCTGCTGTCGAAGCCGGCGCTGCTGCTTCTCGACGAGCCGACGACTGCGCTCGACGTGACCGTCGAGGCCGGCATCGTCGAACTGGTCAAGGGGCTCGGCAAGGAGTTCGGCACGTCGATGATCTTCGTGTCGCACAATCTCGGCCTGATCCTCGAGACCTGCGATCGCATCACGGTGATGTATTCGGGCGAAGCCGTCGAAACCGGCAACATCAAGGACGTCTTCGACCGCATGCGTCACCCCTATACGCAGGGGCTGTTCCGCTCGATCCCGCTGCCCGGCGCCGACAAGAATTCGCGGCCGCTAATCTCGATTCCCGGCCAGTTGCCGCTGCCACATGAGCGGCCGAAGGGCTGCAATTTCGGGCCGCGCTGCCACCATTTCGTCGAAGGCGTCTGCAACGCCGCCGAGATCCCTATGATCCCGGTCGCGGGCCACGACAATCATTTCAGCCGTTGCGTGCGCTTCAACGACATTGACTGGTCGGCCGTGCCTGAAGGAGCCAAGACGCACAAGGAGCCGGTCCAGCCCGGCGCGCCCGTGCTCAAGATCAACGACCTGAAGAAGTACTACAAGGTATCCGCCAACGAAATCTTCGGCGGCAGCGGCGAAGGCCGCGTCGTCAAGGCAAACGAGGCGATCAGCTTCGAGGCGCGCGAATCCGAAACCGTCGCCATCGTCGGCGAATCCGGCTGCGGCAAATCTACCCTCGCCAAGGTGCTGCTCGGGCTGGAGACGGCGAGTTCCGGCACGGTCACGCTCGGAAACAGCCAGATCCAGTCGACCGGCATCGAGGATCGCGACGTGAAGACGGTCTCGTCGATCCAGATGGTGTTCCAAAACCCGTTCGACACGCTGAACCCCAGCCATTCGGTCGGCTCGCAGATCATCCGCACGCTGGAAAAGTTCGGCATCGGCAGGAACCCCGGCGAGCGGCGGCAACGCATGCTGGAACTGCTGGATCTCGTAAAGCTTCCACGCGCTTTCGCCGAGCGCATGCCGCGACAGCTGTCGGGCGGGCAGAAGCAGCGCATCGGGGTGGCGCGCGCCTTCGCCGGCCGCGCCCAAGTGGTGGTCGCCGACGAGCCGGTCTCCGCGCTCGACGTCTCGGTCCAGGCGGCCGTCACCGAACTGCTGATGGACATACAGCGCGAGTCGAAGACGACGATGCTGTTCATCAGCCACGACCTGTCGGTCGTGCGCTACATCGCCGACCGCGTCGTTGTCATGTATCTCGGTCACATCGTCGAGCAGGGCACGACCGACCAGATTTTTTCGCCGCCCTATCACCCCTATACTGAGGCGCTGCTGTCGGCGATTCCGATCGCCGATACCAGCGTGGTCAAGAAGCACATCGTGCTGGACGGCGACATTCCCTCCGCCATGAACCCGCCCTCGGGCTGCCCGTTCCAGACCCGCTGCCCGCGCAAATATCTCGTTCCAGACAATCTCTGCGAGACGCAATTGCCGCCGTTCAAGGATCTCGGCAACGGCCATCGCAGCCTGTGCTGGCTCGACGACGAGGTTCTGGCAACGATGGAGCCGGTGATCAGCTTCTCCGGCGGTGACGACCACGCGCCCGCAACGGACGCCATTCCCGCCGACGCGCCGCTCCGGCCCGAAGGCCACGGTGCGGATCCGGGCTTCGCCGGCCGGCCGCCGCAGCGCCCGCACGGCAAGCTCGCAACGCCAGAAGCCGGCATGGCCGGCGCCGGAGCCCAGGAAACCGAAGCCGCGGCTCGCACCCGCCGCGAGGAAGTCCGCGACGACAGTGGCGGCCAGGGCGCCGATATCGACCCATCCGATCCTTCCTCGGCGCTCCCCGCCACCCCGCTGCAGGTGGGTGACGGCCGTCAGGCCGACGACGCCGACGTGCCCTCGGCCTTCGAGCCGACCGAAGAGGAAAACGAGGAAGAGGCGGAGAAGAAGAAGTAGGTGCGAGCGGAGCGAGCCTCGAAGGACGTGCCCAAATCCTCACCTAACCGCCGCACCGCGCCAGTTGTGCTTCATATTTCTGCGCCATCGCCTCGGTATCGCGGGCGTAGCGTTGCAGGCTGGAATTGCTGCGCCAGTCGCCGCGTTTGTAGCCGCCCCAGCCGGAATAACAGGCCAGGTATAGATTGAAGGTGTCGTTGCGGGCGACGCCGTAGGTGTCGGCGGTCTTTGAATGGTACCAGCCGACGAAATCCACCGCGTCGGCGAAGCTGTTGCGCCGGGCGGCGAAGTTTCCAGTCTCCGTCTTGTATTGCGCCCAGGTGCCGTCCAGCGCCTGCGAATAACCATAGGCGCTGGACTTGCGCTTCCACGGTATGAAGCCGAGCAGCTTGGTGCGAGGCGGCTTGGCATTGCTCTTAAAGCCGGATTCCTTGCGAACCGTCGCCATCAGCACGGGTACTGGCACGCCGTGCTTGCGTTCCGCCTTCTTTGCTGCGCTATGCCAGTTGTTGAACCAGCCATCGTTTTGCTCGAACACGGCGCAGACATCATTGATGTGGTTCGGTGCGCTGGCGCAGGCGGAAAGCGCCAGCACGAGGGCGATCGGTACAATTTTACTAAAACCCGACGCATGCATCGGCGAAGCTTTAGGCCGAAAACATAAAAGGAATGTTGCAGCCAGCCTTAACCAATTCGGCAACCGCATTTAGCCGGTTCGTAGTCGTATTGTAGATAATACGACTATTGGCGTCGCTTTTCTTCCCGATCCGGCCCAGCTATGACGCTGTGGTTAAAATCACGCCCGCACATGCCGGATTCTTGACAGCCCGCCTGCCCCGGCGGCGTATTGATGCGGGCATGACAGAACCCAGACGAAAGCGCGGCGCCGAGCGGACCGGCAACCGCGGACCAGCCGCAATCCCGCAACTGCCGCTCCGCCGCGTGCGCAATCCGTATCCGCCGATGGCGCTTCTGTCGGACGACCAGATCGAGGCGATCCACGAAGCGTCGCTGCATATATTGGAAAATTTCGGCATCGAATTGATGAGTTCCCGCGCTCTCGCTCTGTTCGAGAAGGCCGGGGCGAAGGTCGACCACGCCGCGCAGACTGTCTGGCTCGACCGCGGACTTGTCGACGAGGCGCTCAAGACTACCCAGTCGAATTACACGCTGGCGCCGCGCAATCCCGAGCGAAAGATCCATCTCGGCGGCGACACGATCAACTTCACCCTGGTCGCCGGCCCCCCCAACGTCCACGACATGGAGCGCGGCCGCCGCGCCGGCAATCTAAGCGACTATTCCGATCTCGTGCGGCTGGCGCAGCATTTCAACTGCATCCATCTGATCGGCAACCAGGTCTGCGCGCCGGTCGAGCTACCGGCCAATTCGCGCCATCTCGACACCTACTTCGCCAACCTGACCCTGACCGACAAAGCGTTCCATGTCTCGGCGATCGGCCGGGGCAGGGCGCTGGACGGCATCAAGATGATGGCGATCTCGCGCGGGCTGACGCTCGACGAACTGGCGCGAGACCCGGGCGTCACCACGGTCATCTCCGTCAACTCTCCGCGCCGCTATGACGAGTTCATGGCGGAAGGGCTGATGGCCATGGCCGAGCATGGGCAGTCGGTCGCCGTCACGCCGTTCACGCTGATGGGCGCAATGAGCCCGGTGACGCTCGCGGGCGCGCTGGCGCAGCAGAACGCCGAGGCGCTTTTCGGCGTGGTGCTGACGCAGCTTGTCCGCCCCGGCGCGCCGGTGATGTACGGCGCGTTCACCTCCAATGTCGACATGCGCTCGGGCGCTCCGGCCTTCGGCACGCCGGAAAACACCAAGGCCAACATCGCGTCCGGCCAGCTCGCCCGACGCTACAGTCTGCCCTACCGCACGACGCCCGGCTCGGCCTCCAACGCCGCCGACGCTCAAGGAGCTTACGAAACTATGATGGCGCTCTGGGGCGCGGTGCTCGGCCATGGCAATCTCGTCTATCACGCCGCAGGCTGGCAGGAGGGCGGGCTGACCGCGTCCTTCGAGAAGTTCATCATCGATGTCGAGCTGATCCAGCACATGATGGAGTTCCTGAAGCCCATCGAGGTCAATGACGGCGAACTGGCGCTCGATGCGCTCGGCCGCGTGCCGACAGGCGGCCACTTCTTCGGCGAGCAGCACACGCTGGAGCGGTATTCCACAGCCTTCTACCAGCCGCTGCTCTCCAACTGGCAGAATTACGAAGCCTGGCAGGAAGCCGGCGGCCTCGACGCCACCGCCCGCGCCACGCGGCTGTGGAAGAAGGCGCTGGAGGAATATGTCGAGCCCACGATGGACATTTCCGTGCGCGAGGAACTGGAGGCCTATGTGACCATGCGCAAGGAAGAAATCGGGGCAGGCGAGCCGTGAGGCTTAGCGTGGACTTCTCAAACTGAATCACCTCCCTCCCATCCCGATTCCACCGCTTCCCCCAACCCACTGAACGAGAACGGAAATCATGAAATCGCACACCCAGGTCGTGGTCATCGGAGGAGGCGTCGTCGGCTGCTCGGTGCTGTTCCATCTGGCCAAGCACGGCTGGACAGACGTCGTGCTTCTGGAGCGCGACGAACTCACCTCCGGCTCGACCTGGCATGCCGCCGGCGGCATGCACACGGTCAATGGCGACCCCAACGTCGCCAAGCTGCAGAAATACACGATCGAGCTCTACAAGGAGATCGAGGCGCTGTCCGGCCAGGCGACCGGCGTGCATCTGACTGGCGGCGTCATGCTGGCTGCCACGCAGGCGCGTATGGACTGGCTGCGCGGCCTGGTCGCCAAGGGTCGCTATCTCGGCATCGAGCTCGAGGAGATCTCCGCCAGTGAAGCCGGCGAGATCATGCCGCTGCTCGACCCGAAGGAATTCGTCGGTGCGGTCCGCACCGTGGTCGATGGTCATCTCGACCCGTCCGGCGTCACCCATGCTTATGCCAAGGCCGCCCGCGCGCTCGGGGCGGAGGTCGAGCGCTTCACCAAGGTCGAGGACATCGTTCGCCGCGAGGACGGGCTCTGGCGTGTGGTTACCAACAAGGGCGAGATCGTTGCCGAGCATGTCGTCAATGCCGGCGGCCTGTGGGCGCGCGAAGTCGGCCGCATGGTCGGGCTGGAACTCCCGGTGCTCGCCATGGAGCACATGTACCTCATCACCGAAGATATGCCGGAAGTTGCCGCCTGGAACGCAAAAACCGGCACGGAAATCATCCACGCGATCGATTTCGACGGCGAGCTTTATCTGCGCCAGGAGCGCGGCGGCATGCTGATGGGCACCTATGAGAAGGCCGCCAAGCCCTGGTCGGAATTCGAGACGCCCTGGAATTTCGGCCACGAGCTGCTGGAGCCGGACATCGACCGCATCGCGCCGTCGCTGGAAGTCGGCTTCCGGCATTTTCCGGCCTTCCAGAACACCGGGATAAAACAGATCATCAATGGCCCCTTCACCTTCGCGCCGGACGGCAATCCGCTGGTCGGGCCGGTACGCGGCCTGCCGGGCTTCTGGGTCGCCTGCGGCGTGATGGCGGGTTTCTCCCAGGGCGGCGGCGTCGGACTGGCGCTCGCAAACTGGATGATCCACGGCGATCCGGGCGCCGACATTTGGGCGATGGACGTCTCGCGCTACGGTGACTGGGCGTCCATGGCCTATACCAACGCAAAAGTGCGCGAAAACTACTCACGCCGCTTCTCCATCCGCTTCCCCAACGAGGAGCTGCCCGCCGGGCGGCCGCTGAAGACGACGCCGATCTATGATTTGCTGTCGGCCAGAGGCGCGCAATGGGGCGTATCCTATGGTCTCGAAGTGCCGCTCTGGTTCGCGCCCGAAGGCGCCAGGGATGAGTTCTCTTGGCGGCGCTCGACCGATTTCGAGCATGTGGCGAATGAATGCCGGACCGTGCGGACAAGCGTCGGCCTCTCCGAAATATCGAACTTCGCCAAATACCGCGTGAAGGGGCAGGGCGCCGAAGCCTGGCTGGACAGGATGCTTGCCTGCAAGCTGCCGAAGCCTGGCCGCATGACGCTGGCGCCGATGCTCAAGGAAGACGGCAAGCTGATCGGTGATTTTTCGCTGGCCAATCTCGGCCCCGACCGCAATGGCAATGGAGAATGGTTTATCGCCGGCTCAGGCATTGCCGAGCAGTATCATATGCGCTGGTTCGAAAAGCACCTGCCGAAGGACGGTTCGGTGACGATCGAGGCGCTCGGGCCAAAGCTAACCGGCCTGTCGATCGCCGGGCCGAATGCCCGCAGCCTGCTGGCAAAGGTCACGCGCGCGGACGTTTCCAATGCCGCCTTCAAGTTCATGGATGTGAAGAAGCTCGACATCGGCATGGCGCCCTGCCTGGTCGGCCGCGTCAGCTACACCGGCGATCTCGGCTACGAGATCTGGATAGAGCCGGAATATCAGCGCGCCGTGTTCCACAGTCTGATGACCTCCGGCGCGGAACTCGGCATCGGCCTCTTCGGCAGCAGGGCGCTCAACGCACTCAGGCTCGAAAAGAATTACGGCTCCTGGGCGCGCGAATACCGACCGATCTACGGCCCGCTTGAAGCCGGGCTCGACCGCTTCGTTGCCTATGGCAAGGATGCCGATTTCATCGGCAAGGCCGGCGCGCTGGCCGAGCGCGCCTCGGGCGGCAGACTGCGGCTCCGCGCCTTCATCGTCGAAACCGACGACGCCGACGTCATCGGCGACGAGCCGATCTGGTTTTCCGGCGAGGTGCGCGGCTGGGTAACCTCGGGCGGCTACGCCCACGGCTCCAATGCGTCCGTGGCCATGGGCTACGTGCCGAAGGAGATCGCCGACGAAAGCGGCGGCTTCGAGATCGAACTGCTCGGCAAGCGCTACCCCACCCGCATACAGCCCGCGCCGTTGTTCGACGCCAATCAGGGTCGGATGCGGGGGTAGCCCAGCGCCTCTCCCTCGTCCCCTTGTGGGAGAAGGTGGCGTTTCTTCCAACATCCCGTCTCGGCGCTTCGCGCCGATCCACCTTCTCCCACAAGGGGAGAAGGACGACCGCTCCACTCCACCTGTCAGCATCTGTCAGGAATGTTTTCCTCCGATTTGTCCACACCCCCTGGCGCTGCCCGCATACTCCGTCCCGGCAGCTTGCTGGTGGGGACGGGTGTACACGACCGGCATCCAGGCAAGTGTGGCGCCGGAGAGATACCCGCTGGGTCGCGCGGATCGCTCCGGCCCCGGGTCGCGCCTGTGCGCCCGCGCTCCGTCCCAGCATACGGGACAGGAGCGATGGGCCGGACAGCGATCAGGGGAGAAAACGCCGGCGGCGCATGGCAGCGCGTCAACTAACTAAATTGATTAGGCGTCGTTGCCATGCGCCGCTCCCCACAATGGCCAGACGCGAGAGCGGGCGTGGCGACGGAGAGGTGCGCCCTCTCCAATATTTGACCGATTGATAAAAAATCAAAACGTGCTAGCCTTCCTGAAAAATAAGCCAGCGACAAAGCCAGCTAAGGGGAACTGCGACGATGCCAGAGGGCCAGTTCAAGGAAGGGATAGCCGGAGACCGGCTTCCGCCCGAAAAATACGCAGAGAATTTTTCCGACCTGCATCCGCCGTTCGACCGCCACGAGGCGCTGGTCGAGGCGGATCGCTGCTATTTCTGCTACGATGCGCCGTGCATGAATGCGTGCCCGACCTCGATCGACATCCCGCTGTTCATCCGCCAGATTGCCACCGGCAACCCGCTCGGCTCGGCCAAGACCATCTTCGACCAGAATATTCTGGGCGGCATGTGCGCGCGCGTCTGCCCGACCGAGACGCTGTGCGAGGAGGTCTGCGTGCGCGAGGTCGCCGAAGGCAAGCCGGTTCAGATCGGCCGGCTGCAGCGTTACGCCACCGACGTCGCGATGACGATGGAAAAACAGTTCTACAAGCGCGCCCAGCCGACCGGGCAGAAGATCGCCGTGGTCGGGGCCGGCCCGGCGGGCCTCGCCTGCGCACATCGTCTGGCCCGCTACGGCCATGACGTGACGATCCTGGAGGCGCGGCCGAAGGCCGGCGGCCTCAACGAATACGGTATCGCCGCCTATAAGAGCACCGACGATTTCGCCCAGGCCGAAGTCGACTACGTCACCGCCATCGGCGGCATCGACATCGTGGAGGGCAAGGCGCTCGGCCGCGACTATTTCCTGCCTGATCTGGTCAACACCTACGATGCCGTCTTCCTTGGCATGGGCCTTGGCGGCATCAACGGGCTCCGCGTCGAGGGCGAGGACGCTGAAGGCGTCGTGAATGCTGTCGAATTCATCGCCACCCTTCGACAGGCTGAGGACTTGTCCGATTTGCCGGTCGGCCGCCGCGTCGTCGTCATCGGCGGCGGCATGACGGCGATCGACGCCGCGGTCCAGTCGAAGCTGCTCGGCGCCGAAGAGGTGACGATCTGCTACCGCCGCGGCAAGGAGCACATGAACGCTTCGGAGTTCGAGCAGGATCTGGCGACCTCCAAGGGCGTGGTCATCCGCCACTGGCTGCAGCCGAAACGCGTCGTGGTGCAGTTCGGCAAGGCCGCCGGCATCGAACTCGAATACACCGAGTTCGTCGAAGGCAAGCTGGTCGGCACCGGCGAAACCGTCCACATCGAGGCGGACCAGATTTTCAAGGCGATCGGCCAGACCTTCGATCTGTCGAGCCTGAACGCCACCGGCTCCACGATCCGCCTGGAAGGCGGCAAGATTGCAGTTGACGCCGAGGGCCGCACTTCGCTGCCAAAAGTCTGGGCGGGCGGAGACTGCGTCGGCGTCGGCGAGGATTTGACCGTTTCGGCTGTCGCGCAGGGCCGCGATGCGGCCGAGAGCATCCATCGCGCATTGGCGGCCGTGGCCGCTGCGCCAGTTGCAGTTTCGGCTTAGGGAGCAGACCCATGGCAGATCTCCGCAACAATTTCGTCGGCATCAAATCGCCGAACCCGTTCTGGCTGGCCTCCGCGCCGCCGACCGACAAGGCCTACAACGTCGTCCGCGCCTTCAAGGCGGGCTGGGGCGGCGTGGTATGGAAAACGCTCGGCGAAGAGGGCCCGCCCGTTGTTAATGTCAACGGGCCGCGTTACGGCGCAATCTGGGGCGCGGACCGGCGACTGCTCGGTCTCAACAATATCGAACTCATCACCGACCGCGACCTTTCCGTTAATCTCCGCGAGATCAAGCAGGTCAAGAAGGACTGGCCCGATCGCGCCATCGTCGTCTCGCTGATGGTGCCCTGCGTCGAGGAGAGCTGGAAGGCGATCCTGCCGCTGGTCGAGGCAACCGAAGCCGACGGCATCGAGCTCAATTTCGGCTGCCCGCATGGCATGTCGGAGCGCGGCATGGGCGCCGCGGTCGGCCAGGTGCCGGAATACATCGAGATGGTGGTGCGCTGGTGCAAAGCCAACACCCGCATGCCGGTCATCACCAAGCTCACGCCCAACATCACCGACGTCCGCAAACCGGCGCGAGCCGCCCTTGCCGGCGGCACCGACGCGGTCTCGCTGATCAACACGATCAATTCGATCACCGCGGTCGATCTCGACACATTCTCACCGGAGCCTTCGATCGACGGCAAGGGCTCGCATGGCGGCTATTGCGGCCCGGCGGTGAAGCCGATCGCGCTCAATATGGTGGCCGAGATCGCCCGCGATCCGGAAACCCACGGCCTGCCGATCTCGGGCATTGGCGGCATCACGACCTGGCGTGACGCGGCCGAATTCATGGCGCTGGGTGCCGGCAATGTGCAGGTCTGCACCGCCGCCATGACCTACGGCTTCAAAATTGTCCAGGAGATGATCGATGGCCTGAACAACTGGATGGACGAGAAGGGCCACGTCGATCTCGACGCCATCATCGGACGCGCCACGCCCAACGTCACCGACTGGCAGTATCTCAACCTCAACTACGTCGCCAAGGCGCAGATCAATCAGGATCTCTGCATCAAATGCGGCCGCTGCCACATCGCCTGCGAAGACACTTCGCACCAGGCCATCACCTCCATGGTCGACGGCGCCCGCCATTTCGAGGTGATCGAGGCTGAGTGCGTCGGCTGCAATCTCTGCGTCAATGTTTGCCCGGTTGACGGCTGCATCACCATGGAGCCGCTGGCGGCCGGCGTCATTGACGAGCGCACCGGCATGCCGGTCTCGCCCGTCTACGCGAACTGGACGCAACACCCCAACAACCCGATGGCGCCGAAGGTCGCTGCGGAGTAGTTTAAAAAAGTCTCGGGCGAGGCGGCGCGAAAAGGCACGCCATGAATGAGACTCGCGACTTCGACATTCTCTCGCCGAAGTTCCACGCGAACCCGTTTCCGGAACTCGACCGGATGCGGGCGGCAGATCCGGTTGTGCAGATGCGGCTGCCGATCGTCGGACGCACTTGGCTTGCCGTTACGCATGAAGCCTGCGTGGAATTGCTGAAGGACCACGGCAGTTTCGTCCGCGATTCCGGCAACGCCGGCAGCAAGACGCAAGAGCGGGTCCTCAGGGTTCTTCCTCGAACGCTCGGATTGCTCGCCCTCAACATGCTGGGCCACGACGACCCCGAGCATCGCCGGTTGCGCGGTCTCGTCGACCAGGCATTCCAGCGCAGGGGCATTGCCGCAATGAAGCCGATGATCGCCGATGTGGCCGACGGACTGCTGGACCGGCTGGAGGGCAGGGTGGAAGTCGACCTGATGGCGGAGTTCTGCCGCGACCTGCCGCTGTCCGTCATCTGCGCGATGCTCGGCCTGCCGGAAAAGGATCACGATCGCTTCAAGAGATGGCTGGGCGGGCTCGCCGACACGGCCAATGTCTGGGCGGTCCTCCGCGCCGTCCCCGGCGTGTGGAGTGTGGTCAACTACCTTCGCCGCGTCTCGCGGCCCGGCGGCGGGGCGTTGCCGGAGGGTCTGATCGCCGCACTCGGTGAAGTCGAGATGGAGGGCGGGCGGCTGACCGAGGACGAGATGGTCTCGATGATCTTCCTGCTCTTCGGCGCTGGGCAGGAGACCACAACGCATCTCATCGCCGGCGGCCTCTACACCCTGCTCACCCATGAGGAAGAACGCCGGCGCCTGCAGGCCGATCCGTCACTGATGCCGACCTGTGTTGAGGAATGCCTCCGCCACGTCTCGCCGGTGCAGATGACCAAGCCGCGTTTCGCCGCGCGGGACATCGAGTGGCAGGGCCTTACGTTCAAACGCGGCGACATGTTCGCGGCTTTCCTTTCGGCGGCGAACTGCGATCCGGCGAAGTTCGAGAATCCGCACCGCTTCGACATCGCGCGACATCCCAACCCGCATCTCTCCTTCGGCACGGGCGTGCATTTCTGTCTCGGGTTCCAGCTTGCCCGCGCCGAAGCGGCCATTGCGTTCGAGCGCTTGTTGTCGCGGTTTCCATCCATGCGATTAGCTGTCGATCCGGCGAAAATTGTTTGGCGCAAGCGGCTTGGCATTCGCGCCCTGGCAAGCTTGCCGGTTCGCCTGCAATAATCCGCTCGCCAGTTGGCCGCCGAGATTTTCGCATTCGGGGTTCGCTTTGGGGGCGAAAACTGTTTGACTACACCAACTTGCACCGACAGAAGGGGAACAAGACTGCCGAGGTCGAGCCTTGCCGCATGATGTGAACCTTGTCGCGACGATTGCCGTCGGTTTCGTGCTGGCGTCCATCTTCGGCTATCTGGCCGACAGGCTGCGGTTGCCGGCGCTGGTTGGCTACCTCGTCGCGGGCATCTTTATCGGACCGTTCACCCCCGGTTTCGTGGCCGATGCGGATATGGCGGGGCAACTCGCCGAAATCGGCATCATCCTCCTGATGTTCGGCGTCGGCCTGCATTTCTCGGCTTCCGACCTGCTTGCCGTGCGCGGCGTGGTGGTCGTGGGCGCTCTAGGCCAGATACTGCTTGCGACCCTGCTCGGCGTCGGCCTCACCT
The DNA here is from genome assembly GCF_040438645.1 of Mesorhizobium sp. WSM2240. Classification (NCBI taxonomy): domain Bacteria; kingdom Pseudomonadati; phylum Pseudomonadota; class Alphaproteobacteria; order Hyphomicrobiales; family Phyllobacteriaceae; genus Mesorhizobium; species Mesorhizobium sp. WSM2240. The sequence continues at coordinate 3,478,833 of NZ_CP159253.1, read as the reverse complement.
GGCTATGGGGATGGAGTATCGGCTACGGCATTGTCTTCGGACTGTGCGTTTCGGTGGCGAGCACGGTGGTGCTGCTCAAGGCGCTCGAGGAGCGCAACCTCGTCGATTCGATGCAAGGACGGGTCGCGGTCGGCTGGCTGATCGTCGAGGATCTCGCGATGGTGCTGGCGCTGGTGCTTTTGCCGGTTTTCGCCGAGACCATGGGCGGGCATGCCGAAGCGGACAGCGGTGCTTCAAGCGCCCCGATAGCCCTCACCATTCTCCTCACGCTCTCGAAAGTCGCCGGCTTTGCGCTGGTTGCGGGCCTGATCGGGCCGAGGGTTATGCCCTGGATACTGATCAAGGTGGCGCGCACCGGCTCACGCGAGCTCTTCACGCTCTCTGTTCTGGCCATGGCGCTTGGCATCGCCTTCGGTTCGGCCGCCGCTTTTGGAGTGTCTTTCGCGCTCGGTGCGTTCTTCGCCGGCGTGATCATGGGCGAGTCGCAGCTCAGCCATCGCGCCGCCGCCAATTCCTTGCCGCTGCAGGACGCCTTCTCGGTCCTGTTCTTCGTTTCGATCGGCATGCTGTTCGATCCGACCATCCTCGTCGAGAAGCCGCTTGAGGTGCTCGCGGTGGTAGCGCTCGCGGCCTTGGGAAAGCCGATCAATGCTTTCCTGATCATACTTGTCCTGCGCTATCCGGTTCGGCTGGCGCTCGGCATCGCGGCGGGCATCGCCCAGATTGGCGAGTTTTCCTTCATTCTCGCCGGCCTCGGCGCAACCTACGGATTGGTGACCCAGGAAGGCCAGAGCCTCATCCTCGCCGCCGCGCTCCTGGCCATAACCATCAATCCGCTTGCATTCGCCGCGGCGGAGGCGTTGGAGCGGTGGATAAGCAGCCGTTTCCCGCAATGGTCGACCAATTTCGGCAGGCGCCGGGAACGCGTGCTGGCCGTGGAGCTCGACCGTATCCGGGCCCAGGCCAAGAAGCGCGAGAACGAGCAGGCTCGCAAGATCACGGAATTCGTCGAGACTTTCCCGCTCTTTGCGGCGATTGATGCCGAGGCGCAGGAAGAACTGCTTCTGCTCTTCGTCCCCAAGGCTGCCTCGCCAGGCGAGCGCGTCGTGCGCGAGGGCGAAAGAGGCGACGCCATGTACTTCGTCGTTTCGGGAACGGTCGAGGTCGACGTCAACGGCACCGAGGTTCAGCTCAACGCGGGTTCCTTCTTCGGCGAAATGGCACTGCTGACCGGCGCGCCGCGCACCGCCGATGTGACGGCGGTCGATTACTGCAACTTCCTCGTCTTGTCGCTGCGCGATTTCAGACTCTTCATGTCGCGTCATCCGGCGGTGCGGGCCGCGGTGCAGGCGATGGCGGAAGAGCGCCTCGCCATGAACCGCGCCGCAGCAACTTCTTCCGAGCATCATGACGAGCGGCTGGATCAGGGGGCTGCGGTCACGGATCGCTAGGAGTTCGCCCTCGGACGAAGTCCCTCCATGAACAGGTGTTCCAGAAACCGCGCCGCATCTTCGAAGCGGCCCTCGCCGCCGCGATCGGGGCCGAGCACGGCCCGCACCTGCACATCGAAATCGGCATAATGCTGCGTCGTCGCCCAGATCGAGAAGATCAGGTGGAAGGGATCGGTCCTGACGATCTTGCCTGCCCGCATCCAGCCCTTGATCACCTCGGCCTTCTCGTCGACCAGGGTTTTTAACTCGCCTTCCAGCATCGGCATGATGCGCGGCGCGCCCTGCAGGATCTCGTTGGCGAAGAGCCGACTTTCGCGCGGGAAATCTCGCGCCATTTCGAGCTTGCGCCTGATATAGCTGCGCAGCTCGGTCAGCGGGTCGCCGATGTCGTCGAGTTCCTTGAGCGGCGCCAGCCAAGTGTCGAGAAGGCGCTGCATCAGCGTCTCGTGGATTTCCTCTTTGCGGCGGAAATAATAAAGCAGGTTCGGCTTGGACATTCCGGCCGCTTCGGCGATCTGGTCGATGGTCGAGCCGCGAAAACCGTGAGCCGAGAAAACCTCGAGCGCCGCCTCCAGGATGAGTTCGCGCTTCTCCGTCTGGATGCGTGTCCTGGGGCGGGGCGCCTTGGTGTCCATAGCTATGCCGCTCCCCGCGATATGGCAAAACCGGTTCTGTGGACCAATCGGCTGGACCAGTTTAACCTGCCTTGTGGAGCGCGATTTCGCCCGCCCATTTCCGCTACTATTTCCTTGACCGCCGATCTGGCGGTGCTAACGTTTGTCCAATCGGTCAAAAATTTGCGTAGCACGAAAACGCAGCCAAGACCAAGCGTTGGCCGTATCGAAACAGGGGATTCAAGGGAAGGCTTGGTCATGTCCAACAGAACGAATGTAGCGCCGAACGACCTCAGCGCATTCTGGATGCCGTTCACGTCGAACCGGCAGTTCAAGCAGGCGCCGCGCATGATGGTCGCGGCCAAGGACATGCACTATACGGCCAGCGACGGCCGCAAGATTCTCGATGGCACGGCCGGCCTCTGGTGCGTCAATGCCGGTCACTGCCGGCCGAAGATCACCGAGGCGATCCAGCGCCAGGCGGCCGAGCTCGACTATGCGCCAGCCTTCCAGATGGGCCACCCGATCGTGTTCGAACTGGCCAACCGGCTGGTCGACATCGCGCCGGCCGGCATGGACCACGTTTTCTTCACCAATTCGGGTTCGGAATCGGTCGATACGGCGCTGAAGATCGCGCTGGCCTATCAGCGCGTTAAGGGCGAGGGCTCGCGCACCCGGCTCATCGGCCGCGAGCGCGGCTATCACGGCGTGAATTTCGGCGGCATCTCGGTCGGGGGCATTGTCACCAACCGCAAGATGTTCGGCACGTTGCTGACCGGCGTCGACCACATGCCGCACACGCATTTGCCGGAGAAGAACGCATTTACGCGCGGCGAGCCGGAATATGGCGCCGAACTTGCCAACGAACTCGAGCGCATCGTGACGCTGCACGACGCCTCGACCATCGCCGCGGTGATTGTCGAGCCGGTGGCGGGTTCGACCGGCGTCCTGATCCCGCCGAAAGGCTATCTGCGGAAGCTGCGCGAGATCTGCACCAAGCACGGTATCCTGTTGATCTTCGACGAGGTCATCACCGGCTTTGGCCGCATGGGCGCGCCGTTCGCGGCGGATTATTTCGGCGTCACGCCGGACATCATCACCACGGCCAAGGGCGTATCCAACGGCGTCATCCCCATGGGGGCGGTGTTCGTCACGAAGGAAATCCACGACGCCTTCATGACCGGCCCGGAGCACATGATCGAGTTCTTCCACGGCTACACCTATTCGGGCAACCCGATCGCCTGCGCCGCTGCACTCGGCACGCTCGACACCTACAAGGAAGAGGGCCTGCTCACCCGCGGCGCCGAACTCGCCCCTTACTGGGAAGAGGCGCTGCATTCGCTCAAGGGCGAGCCGAACGTCATCGACATCCGCAACATCGGCCTGATCGGAGCGATCGAGCTTGCGCCGATCGCCGGCAGCCCAACCAAGCGCGCCTTCTCGGCCTTCGTGAAGGCGTTCGAGCGCGGCGCGCTGATCCGCACGACCGGCGACATCATCGCGCTGTCGCCGCCGCTCATCATCACCAAGGGCCAGATCGACGAGCTGATCGACCATGTGCGCGAGGTGCTGCGCCTCGTGGACTGACGTACCGAAGAAGCGGGAAGGCTGGCGTCGGGAACCGCCGGACTTTCCGCGATAGAGAATGAGAGGACACCGAATACATGGCCGCCCCAGGCGAGAATCTGCGAATCAATTCAGACCGTTTGTGGGATTCCATCATGGAGATGGCGAAGATTGGCCCCGGCGTTGCCGGGGGCAATAACCGCCAGACGCTGACCGACGAGGACGGCGAGGGCCGCCATCTCTTCCAGAAATGGTGTAGGGAAGCCGGCCTCGAAATGGCCGTCGACCAGATGGGCACGATGTTCGCCCGACGCGAAGGCACGGACCCGGACGCGCTGCCCGTTTATGTCGGCAGCCATCTCGATACGCAGCCGACCGGCGGCAAGTATGACGGCGTGCTCGGCGTGCTGGGCGGCCTGGAGATCATCCGCACCCTCAACGAGCTCGACATCAAGACGAAGCATCCGATCGTCGTCACTAACTGGACGAACGAGGAGGGTACCCGCTACGCGCCTGCGATGCTCGCTTCCGGCGTGTTCGCCGGCGTGCACGACAAGGATTGGGCCTACGACCGGGTCGACGCCAAGGGCAAGCGCTTCGGTGACGAACTCGAGCGCATCGGCTGGAAGGGCGACGAGGAAGTCGGCGCCCGCAAGATGAAGGCATTCTTCGAACTCCACATCGAGCAGGGGCCGATCCTCGAGGACGAGATGATCGACATCGGCGTCGTCACCCACGGCCAAGGGCTGAAATGGCTGCAGGTCACTCTGACGGGCAAGGAGAGCCATACCGGCTCGACGCCCATGCCGAAGCGCCGCAATGCCGGGCTCGGCATGGCGCGGGTGACGGAACTCGTGCACGAGATCGCGATGGACTACCAGCCCGACGCGGTCGGCGCGATCGGCCACATGGAAGCCTATCCGAACTCGCGCAACATCATCGCCGGACGCACGGTCTTCACCATCGACATCCGCTCCCCCAACAAGGACGTGCTGGACGAGATGGACGCTCGCATCCGCGACGGCGTCGCGCTTATCTGCGAGGCGCTGGACATAAAATTCGAAATCGAGCAGGTCGGCCATTTCGATCCGGTGACCTTCGACGAAGGTTGCGTGAAAGCGATCCGAGACGCGGCTGAAAGGCTCGGCTACTCGCATCGCAACATCGTCTCTGGCGCCGGTCATGATGCCTGCTGGATCAACCGGGTGGCGCCGACGGCTATGGTGATGTGCCCCTGCGTCGACGGGCTCAGCCACAACGAGGCCGAGGAGATTTTCCCCGAATGGGCCGCGGCCGGCTGCGACGTGCTCTTCCACGCGGTGGTGGAAACAGCGGTGATCGTAGACTGATCTGCCTTCGCTTCATATCGGCTTTGGCGCTTGGAAAAGCGCGCGACAGAACAGGGAACGCAAGACATGTCCAAAGTCATCAAGAACGGCACCATTGTCACGGCCGACCGCACCTGGAAGGGCGATGTGCTGATCAAGCACGACAAGATCATCGGCATCGGGCCGGACTTGCATGCCGACCACGAATATGACGCCACCGGTTGTTATGTGATGCCGGGCGGCATCGATCCGCACACTCACCTCGAAATGCCGTTCATGGGCACCTATTCGGCCGACGATTTCGAGAGCGGCACGCGCGCGGCACTCGCCGGCGGCACGACCATGGTGGTTGACTTCTGCCTGCCGTCGCCGGGCCAGTCGCTGCTCGAAGCCTTGCAGATGTGGGATAACAAGACCTCCAAGGCCTGCGCGGATTTTTCCTTCCACATGGCGATCACCTGGTGGGGCGAGCAGGTGTTCAACGAGATGGCGACCGTCGTCGACAAGGGCATCACCTCGTTCAAGCATTTCATGGCGTACAAGGGCGCGCTGATGGTCGACGACGACGAAATGTATTCGTCGTTCCAGCGCTGCGCAGCCCTCGGCGCGTTGCCGCTGGTCCATGCCGAAAACGGCGACGTGGTCGCGCAGTTGCAGCAAAAGCTGCTCGCCGCCGGCAATGATGGCCCGGAGGCGCACGCCTATTCGCGGCCGCCGGAGGTGGAAGGCGAGGCGACCAACCGCGCCATCATGATCGCCGATATGGCGGGCGCGCCGCTATACGTCGTGCACGTTTCCTGCGAGCAGGCGCATGAGGCGATCCGCAGGGCCAGGCAGAAGGGCATGCGCGTTTTCGGCGAGCCGCTGGTGCAGCACCTGACGCTCGACGAAAGCGAGTACATGAACAAGGATTGGGACCATGCGGCGCGCCGTGTGATGAGCCCGCCCTTCCGCAACAAGCTGCACCAGGATTCGCTGTGGGCCGGCTTGCAGGCAGGGTCTCTGCAGGTGGTCGCGACCGACCATTGCTCCTTCACGACGGAGCAGAAGCGCTTCGGCGTCGGAGATTTCACAAAAATCCCGAACGGCACGGGCGGGCTCGAAGACCGCATGCCTGTGCTGTGGACCAAGGGGGTCAATACCGGCCGGCTGACCATGAACGAGTTCGTCGCCGTCACTTCCACGAACATCGCCAAGATATTGAATATGTACCCGAAAAAGGGCGCCATCGTCGAAGGAGCGGACGCCGACATCGTGGTGTGGGATCCCAAGCGCAAGAAGACGATTTCGGCAAAGGACCAGCAGTCGGTGATCGACTACAACGTTTTCGAAGGCTTCGAAGTGACTGGCCTGCCGCGCTTCGTGCTGTCGCGCGGCGAACTGGTCATCCAGGAATCGGACGTGCTGGCGAAGCCCGGCCACGGCGAATTCGTCGCCCGCGAGCCGAATGCCGCGGTAAACCGCGCTCTGTCAAAGTGGAAAGAGGTCGTCGCGCCGCGCAAAGTCGAGCGCACCGGCATTCCGGCGGGAGTGTGAGCTTGGCGTTGCTGATGCGGTTGACTTGCGTTGCAACGATCGTCGCCAGCGTAGCTGGCCCGGCACAGGCACAAACCCTTGCGTTGGAGGGTGTCTGGGGCAACGAGGCCGGATGCAAATTCATGCGTGACAGCAATTACAACAATGACGAAATGCTAGTGCTGAAGGCCGACAGCGTCGAGGGCTACGAGACAGGATGCGAATGGCTGCAGGTGTCGTCGGCCAAGGACGGCACTCAGGTCGCAACTGGGCTCTGTGGCCACGAAGGCGAGGACTACCGGACGGTCGAGACCTTCATCATCGAAAAGGACATGACCGATCCGACGCTGCCCCGCATCCGAGCGTCCAATGGGGAGCCTTGGGGCGAGGTCAGGAAATGTCCGTGAGACTATTTCGCGAGCGCATCCAGGTCCGGCAGCAGCACCACGCTCTCCTGTTCGCCGGGATCGGTACGCGCGATGATCGCCGTGCAGGGTACGTCGCCGAGATTGGCCGGCAGATGGGGGACGCCAGCCGGGATATACATCATGTCGCCGGCCTTCATGTCGGCGAACTCCTCCAGCCTTTCGCCGAACCAGGTTCGCGCCTCGCCGGAGAGCACATAGACGGCCGATTCGTGGCTTTCATGCAGATGCGCTCGGGCCCGCGCGCCCGGCGGAATAGTTACCACGTGCATGCACAATGCCCTGGAACCCACTGTTTCGGCGGCGATTCCCTCGAAGTAGCTGAGCCCTTGGCTGCCGTCATAAGCGGAGCCGGGGCGAACGACGCGGCAGGTGGGCTTCGATGAGGCGTCCATTGCGGCTTCTCCACAACCAGGAACTGGATTTCTTGCATGCCAAGCGGCAATCTCGCCTATCATAGCCCGATGCTTTCGACCGTGCAGCAGGAACCTCCTCGAGCGATGACCGATCCGACCAGAACCGTCATTGCCGCCAGGGGGCTCGGCCTGACCTTCGAAACCAGCGACGGGCCGGTGCGGGCGCTTTCCGATGTCGATCTGACCATCGGCAAGGGCGAGTTCGTTTCGTTCATCGGACCGTCAGGTTGCGGCAAGACGACATTTCTGAGGGTGATCGCCGATCTCGAAAAACCCACCGACGGCACGATCGAAATCAACGGCATGACGCCGGAACAGGCGCGCGAGAGCCGTGCCTATGGCTACGTGTTTCAGGCCGCGGCGCTGTTTCCGTGGCGCACGATAGAGCGCAATGTGACCCTGCCGCTGGAGATCATGGGGCTCTCCAGGGCGGAACAGAAGGCCCGCGTCCAACGGACGCTCGAACTGGTCAACCTTACCGGTTTCGAGAAGAAATATCCGTGGCAGCTTTCCGGCGGCATGCAGCAGCGCGCGTCGATCGCCCGCGCGCTGGCGTTCGACGCCGACCTTTTGCTGATGGACGAACCGTTCGGCGCCCTCGATGAGATCGTGCGCGACCATCTGAACGAGCAATTGCTGGAGCTCTGGCGGGGGACCAATAAGACGATCTGCTTCGTCACCCACTCCATTCCCGAGGCGGTGTATCTGTCGACGCGCATCGTTGTCATGTCGCCGCGGCCGGGCCGGGTCACCGACGTGATCGAATCGACGCTGCCCAAGGAGCGCCCGCTCGACATTCGCGAAACGCCCGAGTTCCTGGCGATTGCGGCGCGCGTGCGCGATGGCCTGCGCGCCGGCCACTCCTACGAGGACTAAGCCCGGAGATGGACCGCCTGCGCGACAAGATCATCCCGGTCACAGCCATCCTCGCAGCGCTGGTCGTCGTCTGGTACGGCTTTGCCATTCTCATGAACACGCCGTTCCAGCGCGATCTCGACCGCCGCGCGGGTGAGACGCCGGGCTTCGCAGAATTTGTCGGCAAGACGCTGTCGCAGCCAAAACCGACGCTGCCCGCACCGCATCAGGTGGCGCAGAATTTCTTCGAAAACACCTTCATGCGAAAGATCACCAGCAACCGCAGCCTCGTCTATCATGGCTGGGTGACGCTTTCCTCGACACTGCTCGGCTTCGCCTTCGGCACCGCGCTCGGCATTCTGATCGCGGTCGGCATCGTGCATGTAACAGCGCTCGACCGGAGCCTGATGCCCTGGATCATTGTCTCGCAGACCATCCCGATCATCGCGCTGGCGCCGATGGTTATCCTGCTGCTCGGCCCTTTCAACACGCCGGCCATCGTGACTAAGGCGCTGATTTCGACCTATCTGTCGTTCTTCCCGGTCGCGGTCGGCATGGTGAAGGGCCTGCGTTCTCCCGAGATCATGCATCTCGACCTCATGCACACCTACAATGCCAGCCCGTCGCAGACATTCTGGAAGCTGCGCGTGCCTGCCTCGGTGCCGTTTCTGTTCGCCTCGATGAAGGTGGCCATTGCCGCCAGCCTGGTTGGCGCGATCGTCGCCGAACTGCCGACCGGTGCTGTCGCCGGCATCGGCGCGAAGCTGCTCATCGGCGCCTATCACAGCCAGTCAATCGACATATGGGCGGCGCTGATCGCCGGCTCGATCGTGGCGCTCATCCTGGTCGGACTGGTCGGCTTTGCCGGCCGGCAGGTTGAAAAGGGTATGGGAGGGCGGCCGGCATGACCCGTCTTGGGCTATCCTGGCAGTCGCTTGCGGCGCTCGCCCTGTGCATCGGCGCGGCCTTCGGTCTGCCCCTGTTCGAAGCCCAGCCGGGCATGAGCGCGACAGTGACTGCGGAAATCTTTGCCCTGATACTCGCCGCGATAGTCTTTTCGGCGGGAAGCGGCTTCCGGCCGACCTCTGTGCTCCTGCTATTCGCCGCGACGCATGCCGCGGCCTGGCTGCTGATTTCCGGTCTCGCCGGCAATGAAGGCGCTGCGCGGCTATCGTACTTCGCGCTTTTGGCGGCGACGTGGCTGCTGGCCTGGCGCACGGTTAGCGTTCTCTCGCACCTTCGCCCCGTTACAGCGCAGGGCCGGACCTTTGTGCGGCTGGCCATTCCGCTGCTTTTCGGCGTCTGGATACTGATCCTCTGGGAGGCGATCGTCAGAGGCGCCGGCGTTTCGGCGATCATCCTGCCGCCGCCTAGCGCGATTGCAGCCCGCATCGTCACCTCCCTGCCGATGCTCGCCGCAGACGTCAACCAGACCATCTTCAAGTCGGCACTGACCGGTTATGTCATAGGCGGGTCGGCCGGGTTCCTGGTGGCTATTCTGGCCGACCGCATCGCCTTCTTCCGGCGTGGCCTGCTGCCGATCGGCAACATGATGTCGGCGCTGCCGATCATCGGCGTTGCGCCGATCATGGTCACCTGGTTCGGCCCCGACTGGCCGTCCAAGGCGGGCGTGGTCGTGGTCATGACGTTCTTCCCGATGCTGGTGAATACGGTGACCGGCCTGACCGCGTCAGGCCATATGGAGCGCGACCTGATGCGCACCTACGCTTCGAGCTATTGGCAGACACTGTTCAAGCTGCGCCTGCCGGCGGCCGCGCCCTTCATCTTCAACGCGCTGAAGATCAATTCGACGCTGGCGCTGATCGGCGCCATCGTGGCGGAGTTCTTCACCACGCCGGTCGTGGGAATGGGCTTCCGCATCTCCACCGAGATCGGCCTCTTGCGGGTCGATATGGCATGGGCCGAAATCGCGGTTGCGGCGCTCGCGGGTTCGGTCTTTTATGGCGTGATCGCCCTGATCGAAAGGGCCACCACGTTTTGGCATCCGTCTGTCCGTGGTGGATAGGCGTACTTCAGAGGGTAAGGCAAAAAATGAAAAAACTAATTGTTTCCATGCTTGCCGGCGCTATGTCGCTGGCTGCCGTCCAGGCATGGGCCGCCGATGAGGTGACCCTGCAACTGAAATGGGTCACGCAGGCCCAGTTCGCCGGCTACTACGTGGCCAAGGACAAGGGCTTCTACGAGGAGGAGAACCTCGAAGTCGAGATCAAACCGGGCGGCCCCGACATTGCTCCCGAGCAGGTGATCGCCGGCGGCGGCGCCGACGTCATCGTCGACTGGATGGGCGGCGCGCTGGCCGCTCGCGAAAAGGGCGTGCCGCTGGTCAATATCGCCCAGCCGTTCAAGAAGGCGGGCATGCAGCTCGTCTGCCCGAAGGATGGTCCGGTGAAGACCGAAGCCGACTTCAAGGGCAAGACGCTCGGCGTCTGGTTCTTCGGCAACGAATATCCGTTCTTCGCCTGGATGAACAAGCTCGGCCTTTCGACTGAAGGCGGGGCCGACGGCGTGACGGTGCTCAAGCAAAGCTTCGACGTGCAGCCGCTGATCCAGAAGCAGGCCGACTGCATCTCGGTCATGACCTACAATGAGTATTGGCAGCTCATCGACGCCGGCTACAAGCCGGAAGACCTGATCGTCTTCAACTATTCGGAAATGGGGAACGACCTGCTGGAGGACGGCCTCTACGCGATGGAGGACAAACTCAAGGATCCGGCCTTCGAGGATAAGATGGTCCGCTTCGTACGCGCCTCGATGAAGGGTTGGAAGTACGCCATCGAGAATCCCGATGAAGCGGCGGAGATCGTCGTCGAGAATGGCGGGCAGGATGAGAACCACCAGAAGCGCATGATGGGCGAGGTCGCCAAGCTTATCGACAATGCCGATGGCAAGCTGATCGAAGCGGCCTACGAGCGCACCGCCAAGGCGCTGCTCGACCAGAAAATCATCTCCAAGGAACCGACCGGCGCCTGGACGTCGGCGGTGACGGACAAGGCGATCCAGTAGCACTTGCCCGATTGCAGAGCTTGAAAGGGGCGGGAAACCGCCCCTTTTTCGTGGGCCGGGAAACTTCCCTGCATGTGCTTCGTTTGCAGAGTGGCCGCCGGCAAATGCTGCGCGGCTTTGCAAACCCCATGAAGGGAGGAACGAAATGCGTATCCATCTCTCGCCGCTGGCCGCCGGCCTGGCGATCTCCGCCGCAATCTTCGCCGCGTCGCCGGCGCTTGCCGAAATGGTGAAAATGTCGGCGACGCTGGACGCCGCCCAGGTGGTGCCGCCAAACGACAGCGCCGGCCAGGGTACCGCCGACATCACCTTCGACACCGAATCCAAGAAGCTCGACTGGACGATCGAATATTCTGGCCTGACCGGCGATGCGACGGCAGCGCATTTCCATGGACCGGCGCCGAAAGGCGAAAACGCCGGCGTGGCGGTGCCGATAGAGGATACGACGAGTGGTGCGACCGGGACGGCGACGCTGACCGATGCGCAGGCCGCCGACCTCGTGGCGGGCAGATACTACGTCAACATCCACACCGCGGCGTATCCCGACGGTGAGATCCGCGGCCAGGTGGAAAAATCCGCAATGTAGCATGCGGTTCTGACCGGTGGACAAGGGAGGCGGGCGACCGCCTCCCTTTTATTGTCATCGCTTCTCGCGGATGTCGGTCATCGTCCGCGTCGGCGTGATCGCTTCGGGGTCGAGCTTGATCTCGATTATCGCCGGCTTTCCCGTCGCCCTCGCGCGCTCGAAGGCGGGGGCGAATTCAGCGGTGGTCTCCACCGTCTCGCCGTGGCCGCCATAGGCGCGGGCCAGGGCTGCGAAATCCGGGTTCTTCAGATCGGTGGCGACCACGCGGCCGGGATACTCCCGCTCCTGGTGCATGCGGATCGTGCCGTAAATGCCGTTGTTCACGACGATGACGATGATCGGCAAATCGTACTGCACGGCGGTGGCGAATTCCTGGCCGTTCATCAGGAAGCAGCCGTCGCCGGCGAAGCAGACGACCTCGCGTTCCGGAAACAGCGCCTTCGCCGCGACCGCCGCCGGCGTGCCGTAGCCCATCGAGCCGGAGGTCGGCGCGCCCTGCGTGGCGAAGCGGCGGAAGCGGTGGAAGCGATGAACCCAGGTGGCGTAATTGCCCGCGCCGTTGGTCAGGATGGCGTCATCCGGCAGCACCGATTCCAGATAGCTCATGATCGGGCCCATCTGTACCGCGCCGGGCCCGGTCGCGGGCGGCGTCGACCAGTCGAGATACCAGCCGTGTAGCTGCTCGGTCTCGATCGACCAGTCGGGCGCGGCTTCCGGTGCCGTATCGGCAAAAGCTTCGGCGAATGCGTCGGGCGAGGCATTGATCGCCAGAGCCGGCCGATACACGCGGCCGAGTTCGCCGGCATCCGGATGCACATGCACCAGTGTTTGGTCCGGATAGGGGCTCTTCATCAGCGAATAATCGGAGGACGGCATCTCGCCGAACCGGCCGCCGATGAGCAGGACAAGATCGGCCTCTTTGATATAGGCGGCGAGCTTCGGGTTCGGGCCGATTCCGACATCGCCGGCATAACAGGGGTGGAGATGGTCGAACAGCATCTGGCGGCGGAACGAGCAGCCGACCGGCAGCGCCCAAGCCTCTGCCGCCTTTTCGATCCACGACTTTGCCTCGGCGCTCCAGCGCGAGCCGCCCAGAATGACGAATGGGCGTTCGGCCTTGCCGAGAAGCTCCTCCAACCGGGCCATTTCTTCGGCTCCCGGACGGGTCTCCACCGGCGTGAAGGGCAGGGAGTCGGGAGCCTCGGCAAGGCTGGTCAGCATATCCTCAGGCAGCGCGATAACCACCGGACCGGGCCTGCCGGAGGTGGCTACCGAAAAGGCGCGGGTGACGATTTCGGGGATGCGCGCCGCGTCGTCGATCTCCGTCGCCCATTTGGCGAGCGGTCCGAAGAAGGCGCGGTAGTCGACCTCCTGGAAGGCCTCGCGCTCCCTGGCGTGGCTTGCCACCTGGCCGATGAACATGATCAGCGGGATCGAATCCTGCATCGCGATGTGGATGCCGGCAGAAGCGTTGGTGGCGCCGGGGCCGCGCGTGACGAAGCAGATGCCGGGCTTGCCGGTCAGCCGGCCGTGGCAATCGGCCATCATCGCCGCACCACCCTCCTGCCGGCATACAATGGTGCGGATGCGGTTCGAATCGTGCAGCGCGTCGAGAACGGCGAGAAAGGATTCGCCGGGCACGCAATAGATGCGGTCGACGCCGTTTGCCTCGAGCGCTTCGACGATCAGCTTTCCGCCGGTTTTCATGATCTGGTTCTCTCCAGTTCGGCAAGGATTTCGGCCGTGTGCTCACCCAGCCGCGGCGAGGGGCGTTCATAGACGAGCGGCGTTTCAGACATCACCATCGGCGCGCGCACCGAGGGCAGACTGTTGCCGTGGCCGTCGTCGAGGTCGAGCCGCATGCCGCGGGCGATCGTCTGGGGATCGGCGAACATCTGGCCGATGTCGTTGATTGGGCTTGCCGGCACGCCGGCCTCTTCAAGTCTGGTGAGCAGGGTGGCGCGGTCGAAGGCGGCGAGGCGTGCAACGATGAGTTCGCGCAGGGCGGTGCGATTGGCGACGCGCGCTTCATTGGTCGAGTAGGCCGCATCGCGGGCAAGCTCTTCCAGCCCGACGACCGCGCAGAATTTGCGGAACTGGCTGTCATTGCCGACGGCGAGGATGAAATGGCCGTCGCTGACCGGCAGCACTTCGTACGGCGCGATGTTGGGATGGGCGTTGCCCATCTGGACCGGCGGCTGGCCGGAAACCAGGAAATTCAGGTTCTGGTTGGCGAGCACGGAGATCTGCGAGTCAAACAGCGCCATGTCGACATGCTGTCCCTGTCCGGTGGCTTCCGCGTGGCGAAGCGCCGCCTGGATGGCGATCACCGAATACAGGCCGGTGAAGATGTCAGTGACCGCGACGCCTACTTTCTGAGGCTCGCCGCCGGCGGGGCCGGTGATCGACATCAAGCCGGACATGCCCTGGATGATGAAATCGTAACCCGCGCGTGGCGCGTAAGGTCCGTCCTGGCCGAAGCCGGTGATAGAGCAATAGACGAGTCTTGGGTTGATCTTTTTCAGGCTTTCATAGTCGAGCCCGTATTTCTTCAATCCGCCGAGTTTGAAATTCTCGATGAGGACATCGGCGGTGGCGATCAGCCTGCGGACCGTCTCGGCCCCTTCGGGTTTCGCGAAATCGATGGCGATCGAGCGCTTGCCGCGATTGCAGGCGTGGTAATATGCAGCCGAAAGGTTATCGCCGTCCTTGCCGATGACGAAGGGCGGTCCCCATTTGCGGGTGTCGTCGCCGCCTTCGGGGCTCTCGACCTTGATGACATCAGCGCCCAGATCGGCAAGCAACTGACCCGCCCAGGGGCCGGCCAGGATGCGGGCGAGTTCGATGACGCGGACGCCGTGGAGCGGGGGATTGGGCATGGAATACCGTGGATGAACAGGTTCGGCGCAAGGCTCTAACAGGTCTCGACCCGGCCTGTCATCTCATTGCGTTGCGCCAGCACTTGATGACGCAGGCTTGGGCAGGATTGCGTCCGCCCACGCGGCAAAATCCTCCATGATGATGTTTCGATTCACCTCGTTCAGGCTTTCGTGACGGGTTTCGGGGTAAACCTTTGAAACCAGATTCGAAAAGCCCATCCGCCGCATGCGGGCGGCGAGCGCCTCGACCGCCTTGCCGCCGTCGCTCGCCGGGTCTTTTTCGCCGCCGACGAGGCTGAAGGGCATGTCCCTGCGCACGGTGGAGAAATTCGCGTCGTCCGCGCCGAAAATGACGAAGCGGAAGATATCCTGCCAGAGCGACACCGAAGCGTCCCAGCCGCAGAGCGGGTCGGCGATGTATTTGTCGACCTCTTCCGGATCGCGCGACAGCCAGTCGAACGGGGTGCGGTGGTTCGGCACCTTCTTTCCCCAATCGACGAAGGTCATTCTGGGAAGGGCGCGGGAGGGCACATCGGAACCGAGCCGAAACCGCTCCCAGGCAAGGATCGCCTGCGCCAGCCGGCCGAGCAGGCCGGCGGAGAAGTTGGCGTTCCAGATCGCGGCGGCATGCAGATGCGCGGAATGGCGGAGCACGAAATTGAGCGCGACGATGCCGCCCATGGAATGACCGAAAAGGATCAGCGGCAGGCCCGGATGCTCGCGAGCGATGAGATCATGGACCGCGCCGATATCCGCCAGGACCTTGGCGCCGCCATCGGGGCTGCCGAACATGCCCTGCGGCGCGTCCGGCGCGGTGGTGAAGCCGTGGCCTCGATGGTCGTGCGCGTAGGTATGGAAGCCGCGGCGGCTGAGGAAATCGGCGAAGCGGGCGTAGCGCGCCGCATGCTCGGCGAGGCCGTGGCTGATGTGAACGACGCCGCGCGCCGGGCCGGCAGCCTGCTTCACGTAGAGATTGAGCGCCGCGCCGGTCGGCGAGGCGAGCGTACGTTGATCGTCGAACGGCATGATTTCTCCCCCTCGGCGAGAACTGTTGGCGAAGGCGGGCAGGGGCGTCAAGGTTCGTGGCCGGCCGCATGTGTGGACAGAATCGTCGCCTGTTTTGGCCAAGGCAATGAAATTATCTTTTCCGATCAATCGGATGGAGGATTTCTGAAAATTTTCGCACGCCATTTTGTCCATCAATGCCTGCCCCTCCCGCATAATGGCCTCACCGCTCTCGCGGAAATCCGGTGCGCACCGGGTATCGGGTGAGGGCGGCGGCGTCCGGGCCGGCCGCGTGAAACGGTGACGCGGCTGGGTGATGAGCCCCCAGGTCCGGGCCCGACGGGAAGGACAGCGTGCGCCAATGCACCCTCCTTCCCAGGGCAAGAACGCCGGCGGGGCGCGGAAGCTGCGCCACGTATTTAAGTTTCGGTAGGCAAGGCCATGCGCCCCGCTTCCCGACCTTTCTCGCAATAGCCAGGGCCGAAAGGCAGCGTGGCAACGGAGAGGTGCGTGCCGGGGACAGTTTACTTTCCGCGGAAAGGCGGCGGCAGTCGAGAGGTCGCGCGGGCGGAAAAAAGTAAACTGTCCCCTGCGCTAACCAGCGGGGCGCGCGCCTCTCTCCCTTCTCAAGGGGGGAAGGTAGAACCCGCGCTGCCGCAGCTACTCGTGGCCTGCGGAACCAGGCAGTGCGCGTCCGGTTAAGCAAGCAAGGAGCAACGATGCCCGAAACCGCCGACATCAGGCCATCGCCCGCACCGTCGCCAATCGAGCCGATGGAGGCAAAGCAGGTCGACCAACTGCCGGACGAACCGGGCTGGCAGTTCGAGCCGAAATGGGACGGCTTTCGCTGCCTCGCCGTCAAGACGGGCAGCAAGGTCGAGCTCTACGCCAAATCGGGCAAGCCGCTCGGGCGGTATTTTCCGGAGATGGTCGAGACTGTCAAAAATCTGCCCGGAGAGGATTTCGTGCTCGACGGCGAACTCGCAATTCCCGAAGGCGACACGCTGTCCTTCGATGCGCTGCAGATGCGGCTCCATCCCGCCGAAAGCCGGATACGCAAGCTGGCGCGGGAGACTCCGGCCATGTTCATCCTGTTCGACATGCCGATGGCGCCCGGCGGCGAAAGCCTGGGGAAGGCGGCTCTGACCGTGCGCCGCGCGAAGCTGGAAAGCTTCTTCGCCCGGATAACGAACACGGCGGGGCTGCGCCTTTCGCCCTTCACGCGCGACCGCGAGGAAGCGGCGGCCTGGCTGGCGCGGGCGGGCGGGGCGCTTGACGGCGTCGTCGCCAAGCGGCTCGACGGGATTTATGAGAGCGGCGAGCGTGCAATGCTGAAGGTCAAGCGGCTGCGCTCGGCGGATTGCGTGGTCGGCGGCTTCCGCTACGGCTCGGCAAGCACGCTCGTCGGCTCGCTGCTGCTCGGGCTTTATAACGATGACGGCCTACTCCACCATGTCGGCTTCACCTCGACGATCTACGATGCGGAGCGGCATGAGTTGACGGAGAAGCTGGAGGCGCTGAAGGGCGGGTCCGGCTTCACCGGCCGCGCACCGGGCGGGCCGAGCCGCTGGTCGACAGAGCGCTCGGCGCAATGGGAAAAGCTGAGGCCGGAACTGGTGGTCGAGGTGCGCTACGACCACGTCACCGGCGACCGCTTCCGCCACGGCACCAAGCTGTTGCGCTGGCGGCCGGACAAGGCGCCGCGACAATGCACCTTCGAGCAACTGGAGCGCGAGGCGCGGCCGGGCAAGCTGATCGGGGAGGTGATAGGGCCGGCGTGAGCGGCGGCGCGGCAAGGCGACCCAACCGCCGCGAAAGCATTGCCGTTGCGGGCCGCTTCGCTTACATAGCGCCCAACTCTCCTCAACAGATTACAGGATAAGCGCGCGTGGCACGCCAGTTCATCTATCACATGGCCGACCTGACCAAGGCATACGGCACGAAAAAGGTTCTCGAGAACCTCAACATCTCCTTCTATCCCGACGCCAAGATCGGCATTCTCGGCCCGAACGGCGCCGGCAAATCGACCGTGCTCAAGATCATGGCCGGCATCGACAAGGAATGGAGCGGCGAGGCCTGGCTCGCCGAGGGCGCGACCGTCGGCTACCTGGCGCAGGAGCCGGAGCTCGACCCGGCGCTCAACGTGTTCGGCAACGTCATGGAAGGCGTGGCCAAGAAGACGGCCATCATCGAGCGCTACAATGAGCTGATGATGAACTATTCCGACGAGACCGCCGACGAGTCGGCCAAGCTCCAGGACGAGATGGACCGGCTGAACCTGTGGGATCTCGAACAGCAGGTCGAGATGGCGATGGAAGCGCTGGGCTGCCCGGCGAAGGACGCGGATGTGACCAAACTTTCGGGCGGCGAGCGCCGCCGCGTGGCGCTGTGCCAGTTGCTGCTGCGGGAGCCCGACCTTCTGCTGCTCGACGAGCCAACCAACCATCTCGATGCCGAAACCACGGCCTGGCTGGAAAAACACCTGCGCGCCTACAAGGGCGCGGTGATGATCATCACCCACGACCGCTACTTCCTCGACAATGTCACCGGCTGGATCCTGGAGCTCGACCGCGGCCGCGGCATTCCCTACGAGGGCAACTACACCGCCTATCTCGAAGCCAAGGCCAAGCGTCTCAAGCAGGAAGGCCGCGAGGACGACGCGCGCCAGCGCGCCATCAGCCGCGAGCGCGAGTGGATCGCCTCCAGCCCCAAGGCGCGCCAGACCAAATCAAAGGCCCGCATCAAGGCCTTCGAGGATCTGCTGGAGCAGGCCGACAAGCGGCGTCCGTCGGATACGCAGATCGTCATCCCGCATGGCGAGCGGCTCGGCAATGTCGTGATCGAAGTCTCCAACCTGTCGAAGGGCTATGGCGACCGGCTGCTGATCGAGGATCTGGAGTTCAAGCTGCCGCCCGGCGGCATTGTCGGCGTGATCGGCCCGAACGGCGCCGGCAAGACGACGCTGTTCCGCATGATCACCGGCCAGGAGACGCCGGACGAGGGCACGATCCGCATTGGCGAGACGGTCAAGCTCGGCTATGTCGACCAGAGCCGCGACGCGCTCGATCCCAACAAGACGGTGTGGGAGGAGATTTCCGGCGGCGCCGAGGTGGTCAAGCTCGGCAAGCACGACGTCAACACCCGCGCCTATTGCTCGTCGTTCAATTTCCGCGGCGGCGACCAGCAGCAGAAGGTCGGCAACCTTTCAGGCGGCCAGCGCAACCGCGTGCACCTCGCCAAGATGCTGAAGACCGGCGGCAATGTGCTGCTGCTCGACGAGCCGACCAACGACCTCGATACCGAAACGCTGGCCGCGCTGGAAGACGCGCTGGAAAGCTATGCCGGCTGCGCCGTCATCATCTCGCACGACCGCATGTTCCTCGACCGTCTGGCGACGCACATCCTCGCCTTCGAAGGCGACAGTCATGTCGAGTGGTTCGAGGGCAATTTCGAAGATTACGAGCAGGACAAGATCAGGCGCCTCGGCCCCGACGCGATCAACCCGCACCGGATGACGTATAAGCGGCTGACGCGATAAGCAGAATTGCCGCCGGATGCCTTACCGCATCCGGCAGCAGAACGGGAAGAACGGCCCCGATAGCCCCGGCACGGCGGCGGGCGTGAAGGTGTAGTCGCGCACCGCGTCGCTCTCGTCGCGGCAGCCGCCCGGCGTCGCGGCAATGGTGCCGCGGATGCCGTGGCTGGTCTCGAAGGTCCACGGGTCTTGCGAGGAGAACGTCACTGTTCCGGGCGTGGTCTGGATGCCGTCGCCGGAAAACGCGTCGATGAAGGCGGACTGCATAGTTCCGCCGACGCAGCTCAACTCGACCGCCCAGTTCGGCTCGAAGCCGGAGCAGATCATGGTGTCGCCCGAGGTGACGAGGCCGTTGCAGGAGACGTCGGCCGCCATGGCCGGCGCGGCAAAGCCCAGAATCGACATAATTGCAGGAACAATGGAAGTCGCGCGCATCGTGAACCCTCCTGACGCATTGCCTCTTCCCGGCCCGCAGCGACGATACGCCTGGCCAGTGTGAGCGTAAAGCGTCGGCGTCGGCCGAAAGGATCGGCGTGGCGCTTGACAGGACCGCGGTCGTGGCGCTTAAGCCGGCGTAAACTGCTACACGGCAAAAGTGTCGACCGGGAGACCGCGAAACTGTAGGGCGTGCGTGGGCAGGGTCGCGGCAACCGCACGGGGATCGTTTAGCAGCATGCATCGCGTCATCATCAGCGGCGTCGGCGTCGTCATCCCCGAGGCCTCGATCACCAATGAGGAACTCGTCGACAGTTTCAACACCTGGGTGGACGCCGAGAACGCGCGCCGCGAAGGGACCGGCGAGGAGAAGCTGGCGAAGTCCGACACCGACTTCATCGTCTATGCGTCGGGAGTGAAGAAGCGCCACGTGCTGGTGCTGGACGGCATTCTCGACCCGGAGCGTATGACGCCGCGCATCCCGCCGCGTGGCGACGACGAATTGTCGGTGATGGCGGAGTTCGGCGTGGCGTCGGCACGGCGCGCGCTGGCCGATGCCAGGCTCGGCCCCGAAGATATCGACCTCGTGATCTGCGCGGCCTCGCATCACCAGCGGCCCTATCCGGCGATCGGCATCGAGATCCAGAATGCACTGGGCATCAAGGGCGCGGCCTTCGACATGGGCCTCGGCTGCTCGTCGGCGGCGGCGGGGCTGCACGTGGCGTCGAACCTGGTGCGGGCGGGCGGGCAGAAGCGGGTGCTAGTGGTGACGCCCGAGATCATCACCGGGCATCTGAACTTCCGCGACCGGCAGACGCATTTCATCTTCGGCGACGCCTCGACCGCCATGGTGGTGGAGGCGCTGGAAGAGGGCGAGACCCGGCCGGGCAAGTTCGAGGTGCTCGACACGCGCGGCTGGACGCAGTTCTCCAACAATATCCGCACCAATCTCGGCTTTCTGCTCAGGGCCGGGCAGGAGGACACTTCCGCGATCGACATGCGCGGCAACATGATCAAGCAGGTCGGCAACAAGGTGTTCAAGGAAGTGACGGTGGCCGGCCACCGCTTCATCGTCGATTTTCTCGCCGAGCACGGCCTGACACCGCACGGCATCAGACGGTTCTGGCTGCATCAGGCCAATGCGCGCATGAACGCCATGATCCTGAAGCTCTCCTTCGGGCACGATGTCGGCCATGACCGCGCGCCGATGGTGCTGGAGCGGCTCGGCAACACCGCCGCGGCCGGCGCGATCATCGCGTTCAAGGAAAACCACGAGGACATGAAGCCGGGCGATTACGGCCTGCTCTGCGCCTTCGGCGCGGGGTATTCGATCGGCGGCGCGCTGTTGAGAAAGCTGTGATAGTAGTAGCGCGAAGGCGTTGCATTGCATCAGCGACTGTCATGAACCGATCAGGCTTTTTGGCTGGACGCGGCGGCCGTTCGACGGCAGTTATCGCCATCCGCAACCGGAAAACCGCCATGCTCGACCTGCTCGCTCCGCTCAATGGTGAGCCGCAAATCCTTCCCGCAAGAAAGCTCGCCGGCAAGGTCGCCGGCGTCTATGTTGCGCCGACCGACCATTTCGAGACGGTCGCGACAGAGACACTGGCGCTCGATTTCCAGGGCATCAAGGGCGATATCCACGCAGGATATACGCGCAGGTCCGGCGGGCGGGAGCCCTGGTATCCGCGCGGCACCGAAATGCGCAACGAGCGGCAATTGTCGATCGTGGCGCCGGACGAACTCGCGACAGTCGCCCAGCGCATGGCGCTTGCCAAAATCAGGCCGGAGTGGATCGGGGCAAACCTGCTCATCGCCGGCGTTCCGCAACTGTCGATGCTGCCTTCGGGCACAATGCTGTTCTTCAAGGGCGGCGCGACGCTGAAAGTGGATGCGCAGAACGGCCCGTGCCGGGTCGCGGGCCGCCAGATCGCCGAGCGCGCCAACATGCCCGACATCGAAGCCGGCTCGCTCCTGTTTCCCAAGGCAGCGAAACGCCTCCGCGGGCTGGTCGCCTGGGTCGAGAAGCCGGGCATTATCGCGTCCGGCGAAGGAGTTTCGGTGCGGGTGCCGGAGCAGTGGATCTACGGGGCCTGAAGCCTCGAAGGACGCACGGTTACTCCTCCTCGTCCGGATCGAGCAGGCGCGTGGCGCGCCAGCGGGTGAGAACGGCATTGGTCTGGTCGACGACGAAGAAGCGCGCCGAATCGCGGTCATAGCCCTCGGCGAGCAGCTTTTCGTAATCGGTATGCTCGTGGCGAATGTGGGCGATGGCCGCCAGCCACACGGCGATCGCCGGCGGCATCGTCTTCAAATGCCGGGCGCCGGCCTCGGCGCGGATTTTTTCGGTATCGGCATAGGGCGCAAGCGGCAGCAGCGCGGTCAGCGCCTTGGCGATCGCCCGCTGGCGTCCGGTGGCCATGGTTATTCGCCGCTTTCGCGACGCGCGATCGTGGCGTCCGGAAAGGCGTCGATCGACGCGAAATAGGGCTTAATGTCGATCACCGGCGTGCCGTCCAGCACATCGATGGCGTCCAGCGTCAGCAGGCCGGCCGCAACATCGAGCGCGAGCAGCTTCGCCACATGCAGACCGACCGGGTTCGGCCGGGCAGGGGAGCGCAGCGCGAAAACGCCTTTGGCCTCAGAGGCATGGCGCGGTTTCTGGAGAATCAGATTCCGCGGCGCTTGGTGAAACCAGGACAGGATGACGACATGGCTCGCGCCGCCGAGCCCTTCCAGTCCCGGCCGGAAAGCCTCACCGATCTCGACGGTCGCCGGCAGCCCGCGCTCGCGCGCGGCGGCCATGTTCTTCGGGCAGTCGGCACGCGATTTCCAGGGCGAGCGGATGCGGCCGATGAACACGACATGGCCGTTGGGAGGCATCGTTGCCGGATCGGTGGCGAGCGCAATCTCGCCGTCGCGCTTTTCGAACATGCCGGCGCCTCCCGAAACGGTCGCGTCATTTTCTGGCCCGTCCGCGACATTGCGGTTGCAAGGCCTCCATTTTTCACATAAAGATATGTTTATGTCTTTTTGGATAAATCAACAGTCATGCGCGTAACCCTGGACCTGATGGTTGATACATTGAAGGCGGCGGCCGAATCCAGCCGTTTGCGGATATTGGCGTTGATTTCGCGAGGGGATCTCACCGTTTCGGACCTGACCGAGATTCTCAACCAGTCGCAGCCGCGCGTTTCGCGCCATCTCAAGCTGTTGCTCGAAGCGGGACTGATCGAGCGATACCAGGAA
Organism: Mesorhizobium sp. WSM2240; assembly: GCF_040438645.1. Lineage (NCBI taxonomy): Bacteria > Pseudomonadati > Pseudomonadota > Alphaproteobacteria > Hyphomicrobiales > Phyllobacteriaceae > Mesorhizobium > Mesorhizobium sp. WSM2240. The sequence continues at coordinate 3,455,950 of NZ_CP159253.1, read as the reverse complement.
GGTTCATGGGCGTTTTTCCGGCTGACGGACGACGACGTGGCCCGCGATTTCGTAAACGGGCTGGTGTCGCGGGTGCATGATGGCGATCCGCAGATCGAGCGCGATCTGGAGCGGCTGGCCAGCGTCAAGCGCAAGCGTCAGGAGCGCGCGGCCTCCTATTTCAGCCGCAACGCCGCGAGTTGGGACCAGATACGCTCGCTGCACGCGCCGGACCGCGCCGTCGAGGCGGCGCTGCTGAAGCTCGTCGGCAAACGGCCGTTCCAGGCCATGCTCGATCTCGGCACCGGCACTGGCAGGCTGCTGGAGCTTTTCGCGCCGCTATACAGGCGAGGCGTCGGCATCGACATGTCGCGCGAAATGCTGACGGTCGCCCGCGCCAATCTGGACAGAGCGGGGGTGTCGAACGCACAGGTGCGCCAGGGCGACATCTTCGCGCCGCCGGTCGAGCGCGACGCCTTCGATCTGGTCACCATGCACCAGGTTCTTCACTATCTCGACGATCCGGCAACCGGCATCCGCGAAGCGGCGCGCCTGCTGCGGCCGTCGGGCAGACTGGTCATCGTCGATTTCGCACCGCATGCGCTGGAATTCCTGCGCGAGGAGCATGCCCATATCAGGCTCGGCTTTTCCGACCGCCAGATCGCGGAATGGTTCGCGGAGGCAGGGCTCGATCTCGAGGAGACGCTGGATTTCGAACCACGCGCCGCAACCGAGGCGAAGCTTACCGTGAAGCTATGGCTCGGGCGCGACCGCCGGATGCTGATTGCCGACCCGGCGCGAAACGCCGAGCAGAGGGAAACCGCCTGATGAACCAGTTCCGCTTTTCGCGCCGCCCCGACATTGGCGACAGGATCCGTGTCTCGTTCGAGTTCTTCCCGCCCAAGACCGACGAAATGGAGGCGCGGCTCTGGAATACGGTGACGCGGCTCGAGCCGCTGCAGCCGAAATTCGTCTCGGTGACCTATGGCGCCGGCGGATCGACACGTGAGCGCACCGCCCGCACGGTCAAGCGCATCCTGACCGAGACGAGCATTCCGGCAGCGGCGCATCTGACCTGCGTCGGCGCCTCAAGAGAGGAGGTGGATGCAGTCATCCGCGAATATGATGCGCTCGGCATCAAACGCTTCGTCGCCCTGCGCGGCGACCCGGCGGCCGGCGTCGGCCAGGCGTATACTCCCTATCCGGGAGGGTACGAGAACGGCGCCGAACTGGTGGCGGGCCTGCGGGCGATCTCCGATTTCGACATTTCCGTCGCGGCCTATCCCGAGAAACATCCGGAGAGCCCGGACTTCGCGACGGACATCGAGATGCTGAAGCGCAAGGTCGACAATGGCGCGACGCGCGCGATCACTCAGTTCTTCTTCGACAACGATATCTACGAACGCTATGTCGAGCGGGTACGTCGGGCCGGCATCTATATCCCCATAGTGCCGGGTATCCAGCCGGTCCATAGTTTCCGGCAGGTGGCGAACTTTTCGTCAAGGGCGGGGGCTCATGTCCCGGCCTGGCTGGCGGAGCGCTTCGAAGGGCTGGACGATGATCCGCAGACGCATGCGCTGGTTGCCTCGGCGGTTGCTGCCGAGCAGGTGATGGACCTGGTCGAACGCGGCGTGAGCGACTTCCATTTCTATACGATGAACCGTGCCGACCTCGTCGTGGCGATCTGCCACATGATCGGCATCCGCGCTCATGACACGACAGTTGCGGCTGAAGGCTTCGCGGCGGCATAGAAAAAGGCCGGGCGATTGGACCCGGCCTTTTCGCTATCCTTGCCAGCTGCGCTGGCCTCCTCCAAGCTTCGGTGGCTTAAGGAAGAACTCCCATGATCAGGGCGCCGATAAAGGCGAACGCAGCACAAATCATCAATGCGTTGATTGGCCGTGTAAGTCCCATGCGTAGCCTCCTTGTTAGAGCTGCACGACGAGTCTATGGGACTTTAGGCAACAGGCAAGCGGAAAACGTGCTGCAATGCGGCAGGAATGTGAAAAATCCGACCAACTGCGTCGTGCTAGCCCTTGAAAATACTCGGCTAAAATCAGCTTCACGGCCTGTGAATAAAAGTGCAAATCGCGTTACCGGCGCAGCAGCCTGCCGTCGATCGTGACCAGGCCGAACGCGATCAGCGCCATGCCGGCCAGCTCGAAAAGATCGAGCCGCTCGCCGAGAAAGGCGATGCCGAGCAGGATGGCGCTTGCGGGCACGATCAGCGTGACCAGCGAGGCGTTGGTGGCTCCGGCGGATGCGATGACATTGAAATAGAGGATGTAGGCGAAGGCGGTGGAGACGAGCGCCAGCGCAAGAACCGCGGTCCACACCGGGGCGCTCGCTTCGAACAGGCCCGCTGTGCCGTGCATGGCGAGCACGACGGGCAGCATCATCACCGTCGAAGCGGTCAGCTGGCCGGTCGCCACAACGGCAGGCGGCACGCCCTTGAAACGGCGGGCGACGATCAGTGCGAAGGCGTAGGAGAGCGAAGCGCCGACAAGCGCGAACTTGGCCCAGACCGGACCGCCCAGGCCCGCGATCAGGCCCGGCCCGATCATCACCGCCGTGCCGGCGATGCCGAGCAGGATGCCGGCAACCTTATTCCAGCTCAGCTTCTCGTCGCTGGTCAACATGTTGGCCACAATCAGCGTCCAGAACGGCGTGGTCGCGTTGAGCACCGAGGCAAGGCCGGCGCCTAGCACGGTCTGGCCGGCAAAGATCAACGAAAAGGGGACGACGTTGTTCAAGAGCGCCAGCAGGAAGAAGCTGGCCGCATGGGGCAGAGCGAGCTTGAAGGACGGGCCTCGCGCCAGAAGATAGAGGTGGAGCGCGATGGCGGCGATGGCGACGCGGAACAGCACCAGCGTCAGCGGCGGGATTTCGGCGACTGCGATGCGCGCGAAGAAGAACGATCCGCCCCAGATCGCGCCCAGCAGGAAAAGCTGCGCCCAATCCCGGGCCGTCATGATCTTCTGCGCTGAAACCGGCGCGGGAATCGCAGTCATCGAAGCCTCTGGATTGATTGTCCGCGCCAAGCCTTAGCGGCATTCGGCTGCCACAGCCACCCGATTCCCGCGCGGCGCGGCTTTACTCCTGCCATGGATGGAACGGTGCGAGAGGCACAGAATCGTTCCCTTTGCGGCGAACCTGTCCTAAGTATCGGCGATGGTCGAGGAGCACCCGATGCAGCGATTCGAGAATGCGAAAGAGGCCGCTCTCGCCCTTCGTCCCGACGATCCGATCTATTGCTTTCGCCCCGAGGTGCTGAAAGCCGACTGCCGGCAGTTCATGGACATGTTTCCCGGCAAGACCGCCTATGCCGTGAAGACCAATGGCGAGCACATGGTGCTGGAGACGCTGGTCGAGGCCGGCGTGACGGCATTCGACGTGGCATCGCCCGGCGAATTCGCGGCTGTCCGGGCAGTCTCGGCCGACGCCGAGATGCTCTACATGCATCCGGTGAAGGCGCAGTCGGACATTCGGCTGGCACTGGAGAAATACGGCATCAGGGTGATCGCGATCGACCATGAGGATGAGATCACTAAGCTGACGCGGGTGGTGCGCGCGCTCGACATCGATCCCGGCGCAATCACGGTGTTCGTGCGCATCCAGACCAAGGGCTCGGCGGCATACGAACTGTCGAAGAAATTCGGCGCAGGGCCGGCCTATGCGGTCGAACTCGCCGAGCGGCTGAACCGCAACGGCTACAAGGTCGGGCTGTGCTTCCATGTCGGCAGCCAGATCCAGGACCCCGACACCTACGAGCGGGCGCTCGCCTCCGCCGACTGGGTGCGAAACCGCGTCAGCTTCGACATTGCCGGGCTCGATGTCGGCGGCGGCTTTCCCGCCGATTACGGCAGCGATCCCAACAGCAAGAAGCCGGAAATGCCGTCGATCGGCCAGATCATGTCAAGGCTGCGCGGCGACCTGAAAGAATATCAGTTCGACGAGATGCCGCTTGTCGCCGAGCCCGGCCGCGTCATCGTGGCGCGCGCCTTCTCGCTCATCGTACGCGTCCTGCTGAGGAAAGGTCGCCGCATCTACATCAACGACGGCATCTGGGCGTCGCTGTCGGACTCCTGGACTGGCAAGCTGGCGCTGCCGGCCCGTTTCATTCCCGACCCGGCGATCCGCTCGCGCAATGGCTCGGAGCAGAACATCGTGCCGTTCAGGGTGTGCGGCGCGACCTGCGATTCGGTCGACATACTGTCACGGCCGTTCTGGCTGCCTGAGACGATCGACACTGGCGACTGGATCGAGATCGGCCATATCGGCGCCTATTCGCTATCGCTCAGGACGCGGTTCAACGGCTTTTATCCCGACACCTTCGTCGAAGTCACGACGCCGTTCGAGGCGGGGGACGCACCGCAGGGCCTTGCCAGCATGGAAACCATGGCGGCGGAGTGAGTGGTGAGGGAGTAGGGAGTAGGGAGTAGGGAGTAGGGAGTAGGGAGTAGGGAGTAGGGAGTAGGGAGTAGGGAGTAGGGAGTAGGGAGTAGGGGCTACTACTCCCTACTCCCTTTCAGCCCTGCGAGCAGGGCCGGCGTCGGCCAGCCATCGACTGGCAGACCAAGACGCATCTGCTCCTGCCTTACGGCCTCGCGGGTGTTGGTGCCGAGGATGCCGTCTATTCCGCCGACATCATAGCCTTTCGCCTGGAGCCTGTGCTGCAGTTCCTTCATCTGGTCGCCGTCGAGGCCCGGCTCGGGATTGCGCCTGTCATAGGCCGGCGCGGCGGCAAGCCGGGCGGCGAGGTTTGCGGCGGTCAGCGTGTAGGTGATCGACTGGTTCCATTCGAGATAGACGTCGTAATTGTCGTAGGTGAGGAAAGCCGGGCCCTTGTGCCCCATCGGCAGGACCAGTCCGGCCTTCAGGCCGTTATCGGCCAGCGGCGAGCCGTCGCGACGGGTCACACCCCATTCGGTCCATTGCGACAAAGGCAGCTTGTTCGTGCGGCCGGTCTGTTCCCATGGCATGGCTTCTGGCACGCGGACCTCTTCGATCCACGGCTCTCCGCGTTTCCAGCCGCGCGACAGGATCTTGTTGCCCGTGGTCATGATCACGTCGGGCGCGCTGTTGCGCAGGTCGACACGGCCGTCGCCGTCGCCATCGACCCCACGCGCGAGATAGTCGGAGGGCAGGAGCTGCGTCTGCCCGACTTCGCCGGCCCATGCGCCCTTGACGCCTGCCGGAAGAATGCCGCGGTCGATGAGGGTGAGCAGCGGCACCACCTGCGGGCGGAACAGTTCCGGCCGCCGACAATCATGCGCGAGCGTCAACAGCGCATTGACCGTGTCGAAATCGCCCTGAACCGCGCCGAAATCCGTCTCCAGCGCCCAGAAGGCGGCAATAACCGGGCCCTGCACGCCGAATTCCTGTTCGGCGCGGGCGAAGACATCGGCGTATTTCTTGAGATTGGCTGCGCCGTGCTTCAGCCGGTAGTCGGAGATCATGCGGGAGGAAAACTCGATGAAGCTCTGGGTAAAGACGCCTTGGGCGCGGTCGCGCTCCAGCACCTTCCGGTCGACGCTCGCCCGCTCCAGCGCAGCAAGGCCGGTGTCGCCGACCCCCGCAGCCCTGGCTTCGGTCGCGACAGCCGCGCGCCACGCGTCGAAATCGCCGCCGCACTCCTGGGCCATGGCGGGCGCAGCCGCGAAGGTGGCCAGCAGCGCGAGCGCGGTCGTTCGCGATTTCATCATTCAATGCTCCTGATTCCAGGCAGTCGTCTGCCCAAAAGTCGTGGCGAAAAGCGGGCGAGGTCGGCGCTTAGTGTGTATTCGCCTTCAGCCACTTCTTCCAGGCGGAGGGGCTGCCGTTGAAGACGTTGATGTCGGCATTGCCCTTGATGCCAGGAACGACGCCGGTTCCCGTATATTGCCAAAACACGAAAGGATGTGCGCCATAACGGTCGCTCGGATGGCCGGCGACCGAGCGAAGCCAGTAGGGATAGCCTGTAAAGCTGGCGAGGCCGTTATCTTCGAAGAAGTCGATCGAGGTGTAGATGATCGGTTTCTTGCCGTAGTGTCTTTCGACGATATCCAGGAATGTCTTCATCTCGCTGCGCACCGTAGCAGGGGGCGGGCGGAGCTTGCAGGTCGGCGATTGCGGGTTCCACTCCATGTCGAGCACCGGCGGCAGAGCCGAGCGGTCGCGGGGCACGTTGCGGATGAACCAGGCCGCCTGCTCGGTGGCGGGGCGGCAGAAATAATAGAAATGATAGGCGCTGCGCGGCACGCCGGCAGCCTTTGTTCCGTGCCAATGCTCGGCAAAATAGTTGTCGATGCGGTCGCCGCCTTCGGTCGCCTTGATGAAGGCGAAGGATATGCCGCTTGCCTTGGCGGTCTGCCAGTCGACGGACGACTGGTATTTCGACACGTCGGTGCCGTGCACGGCGTGGTTCCAAGGCGTGCGACCCTGCCAATCATGCGGGTCGCTGTCGTCGAAGCGCGGGTAGCCGACCGAAACCGCGGAGCTGGGGCCGGAGTCCTCGCCGGTAGCGACCGGCGCGAGATCGTCCATGGTCGTGCAGGCGGCAAGCAGCGCCAGCAGGATCAGAGCCGGAAATCGGCGCATCGCGTCTCCTGTTGGACGGGTTTAGCCCGTCCGGATATTTATGCGTGTCCCCCTTGGACGCGCAGCCGGTGCAATCGTCGGGCCGCCCTCTCGTGACCGGCCGGAATATCCCAGTATTGGCCGATCATGGTTGACAATCGGTTGATCCCGCTCGACAGGCCGCGAAATTTCCGTGAGGAATTGCGGCGGAACGATGGCGGCTACGTGGAGGCGGAATGCGAATTGCGCTGAAAATCGCGAAATGGCTGGCGGGATTGGCCGTTGTCGCGCTGATCGGGCTTGCGGCGTGGCTCTATTTCGCGCCCCCGGCGATGATCCGGGTGGCAGCGGGTTATTCAGCGAAGATCGTCTGCTCCAATGTATTTGTGGCCGGGCGCAATGCCGGTGAGGTCCTGCAGGCCGACGTGCAGGCACCGGGGCATCCGATCCTGAAGCTGATCAATGTTGTTGTCGACGGAAGCGCCGGGACGGTCTCGGCGGGGCTGTTCGGCGTGTTCGGCAAGGCATTGGCGGTCGACCGAACCGGCTTCGGCTGTGCGGCGGTTCCGGACGGCGATCTGGCGTCGGCGCAGATGACCGACATCGCGATGCAGACGCTGCCCGAGCTTTCGGATGAGTTATGGCCGGAGGGAAACCGGGTCGAGTCGTCGCAGGATCCCGGGATTGCGGCGATCCTCGACGACCCTGCGATGACCGGGCCGGGTATGCGCGCTGTCGTGGTGGTGCGGGACGGCCGTATCGTCGGCGAGCGCTACGGCCAAGGGTTTTCAGCCGAGACGCCCTTGCTCGGCTGGTCGATCACCAAGAGCGTGACCGCTGCCATCATCGGCACGCTGGTCAGGGAAGGCCGGATGGACGTGAACCGGCGAGGGCTGTTCGAGGGCTGGGTAGACGATGGGCGAGCCGAGATCAGCGTCGCAGACCTGATGGCGATGTCGAGCGGGCTCGAATTCAACGAGGATTACGGCGACGTCACCGACGTGACGCGAATGCTCTATCTGGAACCCGACATGGCAGGCTTTGCGGCCGCAAAGCCGCTGATCCAGCCGGTAGGAACGACCTTCAGCTATTCGAGCGGCACGACGGTGCTGCTGTCGCGGCTGTGGCAGGATGCGGTGGGCGACCCGGAACAGGCGCTGGCATGGCCGCGGGAAGCGCTGTTCGGCCCGCTGGGGATGACCAGCGCCGTCCTTGAAACCGATGCGCGCGGCACTTTCGCCGGCTCGTCCTACATGTATGCGACGGCGCGCGACTGGGCGCGGTTCGGGCAGTTCCTGGCTCAGGACGGCGTCTGGAGCGGGGAAGAACTCCTGCCGCCGGGATTCGCGACATGGATGCGGGAGCCGGCGCCGGCCTCGAAGGGCGAATATGGGCGCGGGCAGCTCTGGCTGCACGGACCGTTGGCTGGAACGCCTCCGGGGCAGGATCCGGACGCGGGTTTCGACCTGCTGGACGACACATTCTGGCTGCTCGGCCATGACGGCCAGTCGATCGCGGTTCTGCCTTCAAAGCGCCTGGTCGTGGTGCGACTCGGGCTAACGCCGTCGAAGCTCGGCTATAAGCCGCAGGCGCTGGTTGAGGCCCTGGCACAGGGGGCTGAGTAGGGCGTTCTCAGCTTGCTCGCGTCACGACGGCACGCACCGCGTAGCCGCGATAAAGCGTTTCGAACGAAAGGCTTGCGCCGGTCCGCTGGCATTCCGATTCCAGAACTTCGCGTAGAGAATCACGGGGCTCGACGTGGAACTTTGCCAGCCAGGTGCGCAGGCCCGAGCGGAACCAGTGCGGAAGGCCGTCCTGTTGGCCGAAATCGACGATGTGCAGCGATCCGCCGGGCGCAAGCGAGGCGAGCGCTGCCGGGATGGTTTTCTCCCAGCCGGGGATCATCGACAGCGCATAGGAGATGAAGATTCGGTCGAAGGCCGGTCGGCCGAAAAGAACGTTTGCGTCGAAATCGGTGGCGTCGCCCTTCGCAAGCGCCGTGCGTCCGGAAAGGCTGTGGCGCGCGATTGCCGCCGAGGCCGTTTCCAGCATTGCGAGCGAAATGTCGATGCCGAAGAAGCGGGCATCGGGATAGCGCCGCGCCGCCTGGACCAGGTTGCGGCCGGTGCCGCAGCCGAGTTCCAGCACGGTTCCGCCCGGCGGAACGCCGAGCCCTTCGATAAGCCGGTCGCGGCCGAGGAGATAGTATTTGCGGGTGAGGTCGTAGACATGGCGCTGATGGCGATAGACGCCGTCCATCAGCGCGGCATGGGCGGTTTCGCCCGCGCTCATCAGGACTTCTTCACATAGAGGTGGAAACCGCCATAGATGGCGGAACGATCACGGGCGGAGAGTTCTCGCGAAGTCTCCGCTTCGTAGCTCCACTGGTCGAGCAATGCCTGGGAGACACGGCCGGGAAGCAGGCTGGGCTCGGCTGCCGTGCGGAAGATGACGCGCGCGCCGGGCGCCGCCGTGCGGGTGATCTCGGTCCAGAGATCGTTGAGCTGCCGGTCGGTCATCCAGTCCTGCGCGTCGAGCAGCACGAAGCGGTCGACCTGGCCCGCGCCCTTGGCAGCCAGCAGTTCAGTGAAATTCGCATGGTGGATTGAGACGCGGTAGAGATTGCGCCGGATCGCGGCGTAGTTCGCCGCGTCGAGATATGCGGGCAGGGCGGCCTCTCCGGGCGCGGGATAGCGGCGGGCGAAGGCCTGCCAGGCGAAATAATTTTCCTTCAGCGGGAAGTCGCAGGCGAGTTTTTCGAGCCGCGCCGAGAGTACGCTGGCCATCGTGCCGTCGCCGGAGGTTATCAGCGAATCATACTGCGCCGGCGGAATGCCGAGGCCGAACAGCGAGGCCTTGCGCGAGGTGGCCCAGCGCAAGAGCGGGCGGCGGAAAATCGGAGCCAGGCGCCTTTCGAAATAGGCGCGCTGATCCTGGAGCGTTTCGGCCGTCATGATCTCCTTAACATCGACACCATAGAGCCGCGCCACGCGATGGCCAACGGCTATGAACAGGCCTAGCAGGCCACGCTGGTAAAAATTGCCTTCGAAGGCAGCGATGCGGCGCTTGCCGCGCCAATTGCACTTTTCCCAATAGTCCCGGCTGGCGCGGTCGAGGTGCGGAGCGATGAAGCGGTCATAGGCCGCGGAATTGTGGCGGTTGCCTGCCTCGCCGAAGAAGCGGAACAAATCGGCCTGGGATGGCAGGTGGCGAATCGCGGCGAGCTTCATGCGGTTCAGCGCGATGTGGGCGGTGTTCAGGTCGACCGCGTCGATCCGCGCCGGCGAGCGTGTCAGATAGGCGAGAACGTTGCAGCCGCCCGATGCGATGGTGACGATGCGGTGGCCCTCGGTGAGCGCCATCGCCTCCATGTCGATTTCGGGATCTTCCCAGATCTGCGGATAGACCAGGCCGGAGAAAAGGAGCGTGAACAGGCGCTCCGACAGGCCCGCCTTGGAGAGCGCGCGGTTCTGGTAGACCGCATCGCGGATCGGCCGCTTGCGGCGCGGTGCAAGTTCGGCGGAAAGGTCGGTCATGCCGCGGTTCCCTCATTGTGAGACCGTGTCCCGGCTAAGCCATGGCGATGACGCGCGGATGACATGTCGATGACGGGAGAATGACGGTTGCGGCTTTGGCGTTGCCAAAGCAGGGAGGCGGCAGCTATCGATGCGGCTTGACAAAACAAGCTTGTTATATAACAAGCATATTATATAAATGGATCTGCCGCAAATGCTCGATCTCGACTCCGCATTCTCGGCTCTCGCCGATCCGACCAGGCGTGCGATTCTCGCGCGCCTGGCGCTTGGCGAAGCCACGGTGATGGAGTTGGCCGAGCCGTTCGAGATGACCCAGCCCGCCGTCTCGCGTCACCTGAAGGTGCTCGAGGAAGCCGGGCTCATCCTACGGCGCGTGGAGGGCACCAAGCGCCCGTGCCGCCTGGCGCCGCAGGCGATCACCGAAATCGACCGGTGGCTCGAATGGTTGAGGGAAGCGATGGCGCGCAATTACGACCGGCTGGACGGTGTTCTGGCCGAAATGGAAAACGAGGAAGGAAGGGACAGATCATGAGCAAGCTGACGCTGAAGACCGAAGGCGATACGCATGTCGTCGTCACCCGTCGTTTCGCTGCGCCGCCCAAGGCGGTGTTCCGCGCCCACACGGAGCCGGCGCTCCTTCAGAAATGGATGCTCGGCCCCGAAGGCGGCACCATGCCGGTCTGCATCAGCGAGCCCAAGTCCGGCGGAAAGATCCGCTTCGAGTGGAGGTGGCAGGACCATGCGGTTCATCTGACCGGCGAATACATCGAGGTCGAACCCTACAGCCGCATCGTTCATGTCGAACGGATGTTCATTCCCGACCAGACGCCCGACAACCATGTCGAAACGCGTTTCGAGCCGGACGGCTCCGGCACGCTGATGACCATGCGCATGACCTTGCCGGACAAGGAGACGCGGGAGGCGATGCTCGCGACCGGCATGGACCAGGGCATGGAGGCGAGCTATGCGCGTTTGGACGAGATGGCAGAAAAGGGGGAACTGGCGGCTTAAGGCCCCACGGGGCTTGCCCACATCTCTCGCGCCGAGCATCCTCGTGGTTCAATCAGGAGGTTTCATGACCCGGCGCGACTTCGATCCTGCGACCGTCACCCCGGACGGTCGTCCACCTGCCAAGGCCAGGCTTTTCGACGGCACCCGCGACGGTCCTTATCGCGGCTCGATCAACGGCGAGGCCTTGGCAACGCAGATAACGGTGCTCACCTATGGCAACGACGAGCCGGGGACTGGCCCCGTGTTGCATGTCCATCCTTATGACGAGGTTTTCGTTATCCAGCAGGGCCGCGCGCGGTTCTTCGTCGGCGACCAGACGATCGATGCAGAGGCCGGAGAGACGGTGCTAGGACCTGCCGGGCTGCCGCACCGATTCGTCAATCTGGGACCCGGACGCCTCCAGACGCTCGACATTCACCTGTCGCCACGCTGGATCCAGACCAACCTCGAATAGGAAGCGCGGCGGTTCAGCCACGCCCGAATCCTCCCGGCGTCGGCGTGGTGACGATCACCGCTTCGCCGGATTCCAGAACCGTCTGGTCGCAGGCTTTCAGGGTTTGGACGGAACCGTCATTACGGCGGATTTCGGTCTTGCCGACCTGGCCGTCGCCGCCGCCTTCGAGCCCGCGCGGCGGGTGGGAACGATGCGAGGACAGGATCGCGCATTCCATTCGTTCGAGGAAGCGGATGGTGCGGCGCGTGCCGTCGCCGGCGTTCCATTTGCCCTTGCCGCCGGAATTTTCGCGGATGTGAAAGTCTTCCAGCAGCACGGGAAAGCGTAGTTCGAGGATTTCGGGGTCGGTCAGCCGCGAATTGGTCATGTGGGTATGGACGCCCGATGTGCCGTGAAAGCCGCGGCCATCGTTCATCCGGCCTGCCGGCGAACCTGAGCAGATCGTCTCATAGTATTGATATTGCTTGTTGCCATAGGTCAGGTTGTTCATCGTGCCCTGCGCATTGGCGAGCGCGCCCATGGCGCCGAAGATCGCATTGGTGACGTGCTGCGAGGTCTCGACATTGCCGGCGACGACGGCCGCAGGATAACTCGGCCGCAGCATGCAGCCTTCGGGAATGATGATGTTGATCGGCCGTAGACAGCCGGCGTTCATCGGGATCATGTCCTCGACCATGACGCGGAAGGCATAGAGCACGGCGGCGCGGGCGACCGGTTCGGGGGCGTTGAAATTGTTCGTCATCACCGGCGAGGTGCCGGTAAAATCGACCGTCGCCTCGCGCCTTTCGCGATCGACGGTGATCCTGACCTTAATGATCTGGCCGGTGTCGGTCGGGTATTCGTATTCGGAGACGTCCGGCAGGCGCTCCAGCACACGGCGCACGCTCTCGGCGGCATTGTCCTGGACATGGCCCATATAGGCTTCGACCACATCCAGCCCGAAATGCGTCACCATCTTGCAGAGCTCGGCGACGCCCTTCTCGTTGGCGGCGATCTGCGCCTTGAGGTCGGCGATGTTCTGATGAGGGTTTCTTGCGGGGTATGGGTGATCGGTCAGGAGGGTGTGCAGCGCCTCCTCGCGGAAGCGGCCGCGCTCGACGAGGCGGAAATTGTCTATCAGAACGCCTTCCTCGTCGACCGTCGTGGCGAGCGGCGTCATCGAGCCGGGCGCGGTGCCGCCGACATCGGCATGATGGCCGCGCGAGGCGGCGTAGAACAGAATTTCGTTGCCACTGTCGTCGAACACCGGGGTGACGACCGTGATGTCGGGAAGGTGCGTGCCGCCATTGTACGGCGCGTTCAGCGCGAACACATCGCCCGGGTGGATGTCGCCCTCGTTAAGCCGGATGATGGTCTCGACGGAGCGATCCATTGAGCCGAGGTGCACCGGCATGTGCGGGGCATTGGCGACCAGCGCGCCGTTGCGGTCGAAGACGGCGCAGGAGAAGTCAAGCCGTTCCTTGATGTTGACCGAATAGGCGGTGTTCTGCAGCGTCACGCCCATCTGCTCGGCGATCGACATGAAGAGGTTGTTGAAGACCTCCAGCATGACAGGGTCGGCCTCGGTGCCAAGGGCCGCCTGCCGGCGCTTCTTCTCGACACGCCGCATCAGCACGTGATCCTTTTGGGTGATCTCCGCCTGCCAGCCCTGCTCGACAACGATGGTCTGATGGCTCTCGATGATCAACGCCGGTCCGGAAACCTTGTGGCCGGGCCTCATCGTCTCGCGGCGGAAAATGCCGGCGTCCCGCCACGCCCCGTCGCTGAACAATTTTCGTGTTTCGCCGGGCTGGGCCGCATCTGAGGCCAGCGGGAGGTCGGTTTCGCCGCGTCCGCGCATGCGCCCGTCCGCGCCTTCGACGTCGACGGTTTCGACGATCATCGGCTTGTTTTCATAGACGAAGCCGAACTGCGCCTTGTGCGCCGTCTCAAAGTCGATGCGCGCCTGGTCGAGGGAGCGCGCCGCGAAGCCGACGGGCAGGGCGGTGTCGGTGCCGTCGTAGCGGATATGCAGGACGGGACGCAGCGCCGCCGCTTCGGCAGGCACGCCCTGACCGGCCAACTCGCCGCGCACGCCGTCGCTCAGGGCATTTATGAGTTCGTCGATTGCCGGAAGGGATTCGTCGGCGAGCGGCTTCAGCAGCGCCTGCTGGCGCGAGGCGAACACGCCCGAAAGCCCAATGCCATAGGCCGACAGCAGGCCGGAGAAGGGGTGGATGAGCACGGATTCCATGCCAAGCGCGTCGGCCACCAGGCAGGCATGCTGGCCGCCGGCGCCGCCGAAGCAGTTGAGCAGATATTCGGTGACGTCATAGCCGCGCTGGACGGAGATCTTCTTGATGGCGTTGGCCATGTTCTCGACCGCGATGGTGATAAAGCCTTCGGCGACAGATTCGGGACTGCGGCCGTCGCCGATCTCTGCGGCGAGGTCTTCGAACTTCTGCTTCACGACAGCCGTGTCGAGCGGCTGGTCCTGCGCCGGGCCGAAGATCGCCGGGAAGAAATCGGGCTGGAGTTTTCCCAGCATGACATTGGCGTCGGTGACAGCGAGCGGGCCGCCTCGGCGGTAGCAGGCTGGGCCAGGATTGGCGCCGGCCGAATCCGGGCCGGCGCGGAAGCGGCCCGCCTCGAAATGCAGGATCGAGCCGCCGCCTGCCGCGACCGTGTGGATGCGCATCATCGGGGCGCGGATGCGCACACCGGCGACTTCGGTGTCGAACGCGCGCTCATATTCGCCGTCGTAATGGGCCACGTCGGTCGAGGTGCCGCCCATGTCGAAGCCGATGACTTTTTCGAAGCCGGCGAGCTTTGCGGTCTCCACCATGCCGACGACGCCGCCCGCCGGCCCGGACAGAATAGCGTCCTTGCCCTGGAACATGTCGGCTGCGGTGAGGCCGCCGGACGACATCATGAACATCAATCTTGTTTTTTCGCTCACGGCCGTATCGCGCTCCGCGCTGGCCTCCGCGAGGGCGGCCGACGACGGCCGGTGCGCGGTCGCGCTTGCGGGCTCTGCCCGCTCAGTCTCAATCCCCAACTCTCCCGCGACGCGGCTGACATAGCGCGACAGGATCGGCGACAGATAGGCGTCGACGACCGTGGTGTCGCCACGGCCGACGAGCTTGACCAGCGGCGAGACTTCGTGGCTGACCGAGACCTGGCCGAAGCCGAGCTTGCGGCAGAGCCTGGCTACGGCGCGCTCGTGCTCGGGAAACTTCCAGGCGTGCATGAAAACGATGGCGACGGCGTCGACGCCATCGTTTTTCGCCTGTTCGATCGAGGGCTTGATTGCAGCGATATCCAACAATTTGTGCACAAGGCCATCGGCGCCTACGCGCTCGTCGACTTCGATAACTTTTTCATACAGTTGTTCAGGAAGAATGATCTCCTTGGCGAAAATGTCGGGGCGGGCCTGGTAGGCGATCCTGAGCGCATCGCGAAACCCCTTGCTGATGAGCAGGAGAACCCGATCGCCCTTGCGCTCCAGCAGGGCGTTTGTGGCGACCGTCGTGCCCATCTTGACGTCGCCGATCAGATGTGACGGCATCGCCTCGCCGGACTTCACGCCGAGCAGGTCGCGAATGCCCTGGATCGCCGCATCGCTGTAGGCTTCCGGGTTTTCCGACAGCAGCTTGCGGGGATGCAATCCGCCCTCGGGACTACGGCCGATAATGTCGGTGAAGGTGCCGCCGCGGTCGATCCAGAAGTCCCACTTTGTCATAGTAATCTCTCCCGGCCAGCGGCAAATCAGGCGTCGGCATATACTGGCTCGCAGCTCAGGCCGCAACGATGCCACATGTCGTTGCTATCCTATGCTGCGCGTCGCTTTCTGACGGATTGTTACTCGATGACAGCAGACGTGACGAAACCCGACGGCGCCAAATGTATTAATAGCGCGACCGGGGGTAATCACGAGGAGACTGTAATGAAGAAATTGCTTTTGGCTTCCGCTTCCGCGATCGCTCTTTTCGCCATCGCGGCATGCAGCGATACGGCCGACAATACAACGACCCAGAGCACCACGCCGCCTGCCGACGCCACGCAGCCGGCGACGCCTCCTGCTGAGGCAATGCCGCCCGCCGACACCACAGAGCCGGCGCCTGCCCAGTAAGGGCGACCCTTCTCGAAAAGGCCGGGTTCGCCCGGCCTTTTTGCTGCGCCCAACCCGGCAGGCGCCACGCGGGTCGCGGGGCGCGCCGCCGAAGATGACGACGCCGAGCACGCCAAGCGCCACCCCCGCGGTATCGCGCGATATGGCCGGTTTGCAAGAGAGTTCAACGGATGCTCATGGCCGCCGGACAAGGGCGGGACACGCGTACGTCGCGCAAAATCACTTGGTACAGGCAAATCAGTCGCGTTCGCAGCTCCCAGCCGCGGCGTATTGCGTCTCGCCAATCCGTCAAATCATGGTTTAAGAAGCGGCATGTCGATTTGGGACCGCATTGGTGAATTCGTCACGCGCGTAACCTCCACCGCCGCGACGGGCGTTGCTGATGTGGTGGAAGCGGTGCGCACCATTTTCGAAGGCGACGCCGAACTGCAACGCCGCGTCTCCTTCTCGATCGCCATGATTGCGCTGTCGGCGAAAATGGCAAAAGCGGACGGCATCGTTACGCAGGACGAAATCCGCGCTTTCCAGCAGATCTTTTCGGTCCCGCAGAAGGAGACGCGCAATGTCGCGCGGCTCTATGATTTGGCGCAGGCGGACGTCGCCGGCTTCGAGGCCTATGCCGAACGCATGGCCCGGCTGTGCGGATCGGGCCGGCCGAACTGCGCCATGCTGGAGGACGTGATCGACGGCCTGTTTCACATAGCGAAGGCCGACGGCCTGCTGCACGAGCGCGAGGGGCTGTACCTTCACCGCGTGGCCCAGATATTCCAAATCAGCGACGAGCACTACCAGAGCATCCTGGCCAGGCATCTGGAACTCGGCGAGGCCGATCCCTACACGGTGCTCGGAATAGAGCGCGGCAAGCCGTTCGAGGAAGTGCGCAAGCACTATCGCAAGCTTGTGGCCCACAACCATCCAGACAAGCTGATCGCGCGCGGGCTCCCGGAAGAATTCATCGCCATCGCCACCACGCGTATCGCCGCAATCAACGCCGCCTACGAGATGATCGAACGGGGCTTTCGGCATCTATGAGTGGATTTGCGCCCGATCATTCCGGCGCAGAGGTGCGGGTTTCGCCTAATTTCGGACCACGCCCGGACGGGGTGCGACCGGATATGATCGTGCTCCACTATACCGGTATGGAGACGGGAGCGGCGGCAGAGGCCAGGCTGTGCGATCCGGCAAGCGAAGTATCGTCGCACTACCTCGTGCATGAGGATGGCCGCATCGTGCAGATGGTGCGCGAAAGCGATCGCGCCTGGCATGCGGGAAAGAGCTCCTGGCGCGGGGTGACCGACATAAATTCGCAGTCTGTCGGGATCGAGATCGTCAATCCAGGCCACGAGTTCGGCTATCCGGAATTCCCGAAGGTCCAGATGCTTGCGGTGATCGAGCTTTGCCGTGGCATTGCCGATCGGCACGGCGTGCGGCCTGAGATGATACTAGGCCATTCGGATGTGGCGCCTGGTCGCAAGATCGACCCTGGCGAAAAATTTCCATGGCGGCTTCTGGCGCGCCACGGGATCGGCCATTTTGTTGAGCCAGCCCGGTTTCGTGGCGGCGCCATATCGAGTTGGGGCGACAGCGGAGAGCCTGTCGAAGAACTGCAATCGATGCTCGCGCTGTATGGCTACGGCGTGGAAATCACGGGGCTTTTCGATCGCCAGACCGAAATCGCGGTGGCGGCGTTCCAGCGCCATTTTCGGCCGAAGCAGGTCGACGGCGTTGCTGACCGCGCGACGATCGCGACCTTGCGCCGCCTGCTCGCGCCCCTGCCGCCCAGTCTTGTCTGAAAGGCTGCCAATACGGACAAGGCCACATTCTGTAACATAATGTTACTTCCAGTGCCTTTTTAGCTACCCATTCGATCGTCAAAGGCACTTCTGTGCAGATGACGAAGCTGTTCTGAAAAACAGCGTCATTGAGGTTTGGGCTGCCGTGCGAAGACCTTTCGTGCGGCTCTACATAGAACTAGGATAATATGAAGAAACTGACCGTTTTAGCGGCAGCATTTGCTGCCGGCCTGACGAGTTTTGCCGCAAATTCAGCGCCGCATCCGAGCCACAGCCTGAGAGGTGAGGGGTCCGAAAGCGCTCCGGTAGCGAAGGCGCAAGACAAAAGCGGGGCCAAGGACACCAAGCAGCAGGAAAAGACCACCACCAGGACCGGGACGGGGCAGCCGAAGAAGGGGAGTGCCGGGGCCGAGATCGTGAAGACGCCGCTGTTCATCATCAGGGATGCGGCGGGCGAGAACAATCAGACGGCGGAAAAAAGGCAGCCGAAGAGCAAGCGCGTCGCCGGAAAAAGGGCGCAGAAGAAGCAGGTTGCGGAGAAGGCCGAGCCCAAGAAAAAGCGGGCAGCCAAAACGGACGAGCCGAAGCGGGAGCGGGTCGCTAACAAGAACGCGTCAAAAGCAACGCAGACATCCCAAAAGAGAACGCGGAAAACCAAGCAGGTCGCTGAAAAGAGCGCGCCGAAGGCTGAGAAGGCTGCGGAAAAGAGCGCACCCAAGGCCGAGGAGATTGCGGAAAAGAGCGCGTCGAAGCCTCGAGACGGTGGCGACAGGCAGGTGGCTGTGAAGGAGTCGGTGGAACTGGACCTGATCGAGACTGCGGCGATCGGCGGCAAGGGGGCGAAGACCATGAAGGGCGCCGGCGGCGAATATGGCGCAATCATCGCGCAATATGCCGCTTCTTACGGCGTGCCTGTGTCGTTGGCTCACGCCGTCATTCAGGTCGAAAGCAATTATCAGCCGGACGCTCGCGGCAGCGCCGGCGAGGTCGGCCTGATGCAGATCAAGCCTGCGACCGCCCGCATGATGGGCTACAGCGGCAGCACGCAGGGCCTGTTTCATCCCGAAACCAACATCAAGTTCGGGATGAAGTATCTCGCCAAGGCACATAAGCTCGGTGGTGGGACCACCTGCGGCACGATCCTGAAATACAATGCCGGCCATGCCGCCAAGCGCATGAATCCGGTGTCGTCGGCCTATTGCACCAAAGTCAAACGCTTCCTCGGCGTGTGACTGCGAGTTGCCGGACAGGAAACCCGTTCTCCGGGACGGGCTTTTTGTTTGCATTTTGACGCGCGAATGCCTTTATACGCACTGCCAGCCGGCCGGGCGGCCGCACCAGCAAATGCCGAAAGGCTGCGGGTGAGGAAAGTCCGGGCTCCATGGATACACGGTGCCGGATAACGACCGGCGGGGGCGACCCCAGGGAAAGTGCCACAGAAAGCAAACCGCCACGTTCAACGTGGCAAGGGTGAAAGGGTGGGGTAAGAGCCCACCGCGCGACTGGCAACAGGAGCGGCACGGTAAACCCCACCGGGAGCAAGACCGAATAGGGATGGTACGAGGGAAACCTCAGGGCTGTTTCCGGCCCCGCCATCCGGGTAGGTTGCGTGAGGCGCATGGCGACATGCGCCCAAGACGAATGGCCGCCACGTTTTCGCGCCGCAAGGCGCGAAGGCCATACAGAACCCGGCTTACAGGCCGGCTGGCAGTTTTTCCGGTCAACGTTCGAGATCGGCAATCATCATAGCAACGATCGGGCGCAATTCCGGGAGCTTTTCGGTGGCAATCAGCCAAAGCTGCTCAAGATCGATATGATGGCATTCATGGCAAATTGCCCAGGCGGATGCGATCTCAGTCCGGTGTGGGATAGCGATCGAGCAAATCGTCCGGCAGCGCCTTCACGGCTTCTGAAATAATATGCAAAGCACGCTCGACGGTGCGCTTCAGTGAATAGCTTGCCGCATAGCTGTCGAAATCGACGTCAGCCAGCGTTAGGGTCACACCCTGGATCTCATCGCGAATGTGATAAAGGCGCACGAGCGGATTTTTCGCCGCAGCCATTACAGGATACGAATCGCTTCGCGCTCGACATCAGCTCGAATGTACTGGAGAGTCCTTCCTGGGTGCCATACTGAATATCCGCATCCGGCAGAGCTTCTTTCAGCAAATCGTAGGCGGCCATGAACTCTTCGAACCCAAACTTTTTTCCGGGCGCCTTGTCGATGAACACATCAACGTCGGAGTCGACGCGCGCTTCGTCTCTGGCATAGGAGCCGAAAAGATAAAGCGCCTCGACACATAGCGGCTTCAGCTGGGCTCAACCGAACGAAGGCGACGTATTATCTCTGTGCGGTTCATAGCGATATTCTAACGCGTTTCACCGAATGCGTCATGTGGCGGGCGCCAAATCGGCATCACTAGGCGTAGCGCTCAGCGGACCAGTTATGCGGATAGCCTATCCAACGAATCCTTGATCGCCGGCCAGAGTTCCTCCGCCGGTTCGCAGCCGATGGCGAGGCGTACGAAGCCTGGGCCGACCGCGTCGCCTCGGCAGGCGCGGCGTTCGGCCGATGTGTGAACGCCGCCGAAAGAGGTCGCCGGCTGTATCAGCGCGCAGCCAGCGATGAAATCGTCCGCCTGTTCGGCAGACGCCAGCGAAAAGCTGATCAGAAAGCCGAAGCGCTGCATCTGGACCTGCGCGAGATTGTGGGAAGGATCGCCATCCAACCCTGGGAAGCGCAGCCCGTGCACTGCCGGATGATCTTTCAGCCGGCGGGCGATCAATTCGGCCGAACTGCACATGCGATCGAAGCGCACCTCCAGCGTTTCCAGCCCGCGATGGACAAGCCAGGCATCGAACGGGCTTGGTATGCTGCCTGAAGTCTCGCGCCAGTCAGCGACGGCGGAGATGATTTCGGCATCGCGGCTGGCGACGTGCCCGAAGAGAGCGTCGGAATGGCCGTTCGGCGCCTTGGTATCGGCCGCAACGACGATGTCGGCGCCGAGATCGAGCGGGCGCTGGCCATAGGGCGTCATGGTGGTGTTGTCGACGGCGAGAATTCCACCCGCCGCATGGACAGCATTGGCAACCGCCGCGATGTCGCAAATATCGAGGACGGGATTGGACGGGCTCTCGACGAAAACCAGCCGGTAACCGGCAAAGCCGCCGTCCAGAAATGACGCTGTCGGCCTGACATCGACTCTGACGCCAAGCTTTCCAAGGAAACGGTCGGCTAGGTTGCGCGTGGTGTGATAGCCGTCCGACGGCAGGAGGACGCGATCTCCTGCCTGCAGCAAGCCGAAAAATGTCGAGGCGATTGCCGCCATGCCGGATGGAAAGGCGACGCAAGACGCATCCTCCAGATGGGCAAGCACCTTTTCGACCGCATCCCATGTCGGGTTGGAAAAGCGGCCATACTGGTTGTAGCCGGTCGCATCGCCGGGCGAGTGATAGGTCGCCGCCATCGTCAGCGGCAACGGCACCGGATCACCGAGAGAATAGTTGCTGCGGCGCAGGTGGATGAGGCGCGCGGCGCGTGCTTGTGCGTTGTCGGTCATGTTGTTGTTGTTCTTTCGCGGAGATGACGGATTGCAAGCTATGCCCGCGACGGCTGCCGGGCAAGGCGGAAAGGCCCGCGGCCGCCGGTTCTAAACGGTTCGTTAGCCTTAATGCACGATAAAGTTGGGGAAGCTGCCAAAGCCGAGTTTAGGGGCCCGCGCAGACGAGTTGTGCCACCTGTTCCCGTTGACGCCCATATTGCCCCATGGTATCCCATTTCGACAATCAAGTCTTTGTTCCGGTTCCGGTGAAAGCGTTCGTCAGACATGCAGTCGGGGCGGCTGCGTGGGGCGGTTTTTCAACCCTTGGAACGCATGGATTTTCGAGAAAGGGCCGCGCGACGACGGCGTGGACGCAGCAATGAAAAGGGGCGCGGCGGCGGAAGCGGCTGTATCGAGTGATGGACCGGTTTCTGTCGAATGCAGTGAACAGGATCGACGCCAAGGGGCGGGTTTCCGTGCCGGCGCATTTCCGTTCCGTTGTGCAGAAACGCGGCTATTCGGAACTCTACGCCCTTCGTGCTCTCGACATTCCGGCGATGGATGTCGGTGGCCTCGACCTTCTCGACCGCTACGAACAACGGATTGCACAGGAGGATCCGTTCCTGCAGACGGCGGACGACATGTCGTTCTTTTGCCATGGCGACGGGACATTCCTGAAGCTCGACCAGGACGGCCGCATCACCGTGCCGGAGTTTATCCGCGAGCACACCGGCATTTCGGCGGAAGTGGCTTTTGTGGGACGCGGCAATTTCTTTCAGATATGGGAGCCGGGCCGGCTCGCGGCTTATGGCGCCGAGGCGCGCGCGCGGCTTTTGAAGCTGCGGCAGGGTTTAGGGGCGAAAGCCTCGGGGGGCGCGGAATGATCGCGGGCCACGGCGGGGACGAGCCCGCGATTGGCGGACCGGCCCGCCACATTCCGGTGCTTCTGAACGAGGTGCTTGCCGCGCTGGAAATAAAGCCGGGCGAGATGATCGTCGACGGCACGTTCGGCGCTGGCGGCTATACCAAAGCGATCCTGGAGGCCGGCGCATCGGTCGTGGCGATCGACCGCGATCCCGACGCGATCGCCGCTGGACGCGCGATGGAACGGGCGTCGGGTGGGCGCCTCACACTGGTCCACGCGCCGTTCTCGCATCTCGACGAGCATGCGCAGAATACGGACGGGGTTGTGCTCGACATCGGCGTTTCCTCCATGCAGCTGGACCAGGCCGAGCGCGGCTTCTCGTTCCGCAGTGACGGCCCACTCGACATGCGCATGGCGCAGGAGGGCCTGAGCGCGGCCGATGTAGTCAACCGCTTCAAGTCAGGCGATCTCGCCCGCATCTTCGGCTTCCTCGGGGAGGAACGGCATGCAGGCCGCATAGCGCGGATGATCGAGAAGCGCAGGGCGACACGGCCTTTCGAGCGCACGCGCGACCTCGCCGAGGCGATCGCCGACCATGTCGGGCGCAACCCCAAGGACAAAATCCATCCCGCAACCCGCGTTTTCCAGGCGCTGCGCATCTTCGTAAATGACGAGCTCGGCGAACTGGTAGCCGCGCTCTTTGCGGCCGAGCGTGCACTGAAGCCCGGGGGCCGGCTGGTTGTCGTCACCTTCCACTCGCTGGAAGACCGGATCGTAAAGCGGTTCATCGCCGACCGCTCCGGCAAGGCGGCAGGCTCGCGTCACATGCCTGAAGCGCAGGAAAAAGCGCCGACCTTCCAGAAGCGGGGCGGCGCTGTAGCGCCGGGCGAGGCCGAGACCGAGGCCAACCCTCGCGCCCGCTCGGCCAAGCTGCGCGCCGCGCTGCGCACCGAAGCGCCTGCGCGTCAGGCCGATTTTTCCATCTTCGGCCTGCCGAAGCTTCCCGAAATCCGCCAGTCCGGAGAAAAATAGATCATGTTCCGCACCAGCGACATCGTGCTCATCGCCGTCATGGTTTCGGCCGCGGCCTTCACCTACAAGACCAAGCACGAGGCCGAAGACCAGCTTGCGACGGTGCGCAAGATCGAGGCGCAGATCCGGTTCGAGGAGGATTCGATCGACCTCCTGAAGGCCGACTGGAGCCTTTTGACCCAGCCCTCGCGGCTGCAGAAGCTGGCCGACATCTACGCGGCCGAACTGGAACTGCAGCCGGTCGAAGCGCACCAGATCGTCGGCCTCGACGAACTGCCGTCGCGCCCGATGGAAATCCAGGATTTCTCGACGCAGCGTCTCGGCGGCATGGCTGAAAGCGAAACCGACAAGACGGTAACCGGAGCGGTGGTGCAATGATGAAGCTCTGGCGCAAACGCGCTTCCCAAGCCGAGGCTTCGACCGCCTCGATCGTCGTCGACGGCGCGCGCAAGTCGACAGGCGGGCGCGCCAAGACCCGCGTGGTGATGACCATGGCGGTGTTCTTCGGCATCTACGCCACGATCGCGGGCCGGCTCGTCTACCTCGGCTTCGAAGATGTCGAAGCATCTTCGGGGCCGGAGAGCCGCATCACCGCGTCGCGGCCCGACATCGTTGATCGCAACGGCGAGGTGCTGGCGACAGACATCAAGACGGCTTCGCTGTTCGCCGAGCCGCGGCGCATCGTAGATCCCGACGAGGTGATCGAAAAGCTGTCGCTGGTGTTGCCCGATATCCAGGTCGAGCAGACCTACCATAAGCTGAAGAGCGGGGCGGGCTTCGTGTGGCTGAGGCGCCAACTCACGCCCAAGCAGCAGAACGACATCATGCAGCTCGGCATTCCGGGCATCGGCTTCCGTACCGAAAAGCGCCGCTTCTATCCGGGGGGCGAGACGGCGTCTCACATTGTCGGGCTGACCAATATCGACAATAAGGGCATTTCGGGTCTGGAAAAGTACATTGACGATCAGGGGCTCGCGGACCTGCAGGCCACCGGTCTCGCCGTCGCCACGGATCTCAAACCGGTCAGGCTGTCGATCGATCTGCGCGTCCAGCACATCGTGCGCGACGAAATTTCCCGCGCTATGGAGAAATACCATGCAATCGCTGCCGGCGCGGTGGTCCTCAACGCCAAGACCGGCGAGGTCATGGCGATGGCGTCGGTACCGGACTACGATCCCAACAATCCTTACAACGCGCACGACAAGGACCGGCTGAACCGCATGTCGGCGGGCGTTTACGAAATGGGCTCGACGATCAAGAGCTTCACCACGGCCATGGCGCTCGATTCAGGCAAGGTGACGCTCGAAAGCCGCTTCGACGCGTCGCGGCCCATTACGATCGGCCGCCAGACGATCCGCGATTTCCACGGCAAGGGCAGGGTGCTGACGGTGCCGGAGGTGTTCATCTATTCCTCCAATATCGGCTCGGCGCGCGAGGCCGACGTGGTCGGCATCGAAGGCCACCGCGAGTTCCTCCACCGCCTGGGGCTCCTGGAGCGGATGAACACCGAGCTGCCGGAGGTGGCGCGGCCCAGCGAACCGAAGGTCTGGAAGAAGGTCCATTCGATCACCATCGCTTTCGGCCATGGCATGTCGACCACGCCGCTGCAGACAGCGGTAGCGGCCGCTGCGCTGATGAACGGCGGCAAGTTGATCGACCCGACCTTCCTGCCACGCAGCGAGGCCGAGGCCGATGCAATCGCCGAGCAGGTGATCAAGCCCAAGACCAGCGAAGACATGCGCTATCTCTACCGTCTGAACGCGGAAAAAGGCTCCGGCAAGCGCGCCGAGGTTCCGGGCTACCGCGTTGGCGGCAAGACCGGCACCGCCGAAAAGGTCGTCAACGGCCGCTATTCGTCGACTGTGCGGTTCAACGCCTTCCTTGCTGCGTTTCCGATGGACGACCCGCAATATATCGTCCTGAGCATCATCGACGAGCCGAAGCCTGAAAAACCGGGCATGGCCGCGACATCCGGCCTGAATGCCGCCCCGATCGTTGCCAATATAATTCGCCGTTCTGCCCCCCTGCTTGGCGTGAAGCCAGAATTCAGCCATGAAAGTAAGGCTACGCTGGTTTCGTACCAATGATTCTCGAGGCGCGCCGGCGAGAGCGCGCCATTTGTTTGCGACGACGGGATGCGATGAAACTCAAGGACCTCGCCGGTATCCTGCCTGTCGAACGGGATCAGTCCGGCGAACTGGAAATCAGCGGCGTGTCATCGGACTCGCGGCTGATCAAGCCCGGCATGGTCTTCGTGGCCGTCGCCGGCACCAAGGCTGACGGCGCGACCTACGCGGAGGATGCTGCAGGCCGGGGTGCTGCGGCTATCGTCGCGGCCAAGGGCGGCAATCTTTCCGGGCTGCCGGTGCCGGTGATCGGCGTCGACGACCCGAGGCTCTCACTCGCGCTGCTGGCTGCGAAGTTTTACCCGAACCAGCCCGAAACCGTCGTGGCGGTGACCGGCACCAGCGGCAAGACCTCGGTGGCGGCGTTCACGCGACAGATCTGGGAGCAGACAGGCCTGGCGGCCGCCAGTATCGGCACGACCGGCGTCGTGGCGCCCGGCCGCAACGAATACGGCTCACTGACCACGCCCGATCCGGTGGCGCTTCACAAACTCTTGGCCGAGCTTACGGATTCAGGCGTCATGCACGTCTCCATGGAAGCCTCCAGCCATGGCCTCGACCAGCGCCGGCTCGACGGCGTGCGGCTTGCGGCCGGCGGATTCACCAATCTCGGCCGCGACCACATGGATTATCATCCGACGATCGAGGAATATCATCGCGCCAAGCTCCGCCTGTTCGATTCCCTGCTGGCCAAGGATGCGCCTGCGGTGATCTTCGCTGACGATCCATGGTCGGAGCCGACGATTTCGTCGGCTCGGGCGGCAGGGCTGAATGTGCTGACCGTTGGGCGGCATGGAACTTTCCTGCAGTTGAAGCGGGTCGAGCACGAGCGCTTCCGCCAGCGTGCGGAAGTGGAAGCTGATGGCGTCATTCACGAAATCGATCTGCCGCTCGCGGGCGATTTCCAGATATACAATGCGCTGGTCGCGGCCGGCCTTGCGATCGCCACCGGCACGCCGATTGGCCGCGCGCTCGTTGCGCTCGAGCGGCTGAAGGGCGCGCCTGGCCGGCTCGACCTGGTTGGAACCGCGGCCAACGGCGCTCCGGTTTATGTCGACTATGCCCACAAACCAGACGCGCTCGAGAATGTGCTCGCTTCGGTGCGTCCCTTCACGACGGGCCGGGTGATCGTGGTGTTCGGCTGCGGCGGCGATCGCGACCGCGGCAAGCGCCCGATCATGGGCGAGATCGCCACAAGGCTGGCCGACGTAGTCATCGTCACCGACGACAACCCGCGCAGCGAGGTGCCGGAAAGGATCCGTGCGGCGATACTCGCTGCCGCGCCGGGCGCCATCGAGATCGCCGACCGCCGCGCCGCCATCCACGAGGCGGTCGCGATGCTGCACCCGGGCGATACGCTGATCATCGCCGGAAAAGGCCATGAAGAGGGCCAGACGATCGGCTCCGAGACGTTTCCGTTTTCCGATCATGAGGAAGTGCGCAAGGCGCTGGAGGAGCGCGCCATATGAGCTATTTGTGGACCTCGGACGCGCTGGTGGCAGCGATGGGCGGCCGGCCCCTCGGCCACATGCCGGAAGGCGTCGCCGGGATATCCATCGACAGCCGCAGCCTGAAGCCCGGCGAAGCCTTCTTCGCGATCAAGGGCGAGGCCATGGACGGACATGACTTCGCGACCGCGGCCGTCAAGGCGGGCGCCGGGCTGCTTGTGGTCGCGGAAGGCAAGCTGCCGGCGCTCGGGCGACTGACCGCACCGATGATCGTGGTGCCCGACGTGCTTGCTGCGCTCGAAAAGGCAGGAATAGCGGCGCGTGCCCGAACGCAGGCCAAGATCATCGCGGTGACGGGTTCGGTCGGCAAGACGACCACCAAGGAAGCGCTGCGGCACGTGCTGTCCTCGGCCGGCAAGGTGCATGCGTCGGACAAGTCGTTCAACAATCATTGGGGCGTACCGCTGACGCTGGCGCGGATGCCCGAGGATTGCGACTACGCAATTTTCGAGATCGGCATGAACCATGCGGGTGAAATTCGTCCGCTGGCAAGGATGGTTCGGCCGCATGTCGCCATCGTCACGCTGGTCGCTCCGGCCCATCTCGGGCATTTCAAGAATCTTGACGAAATCGCCCGCGCCAAGGCGGAGATATTCGAGGGTGTGGAGCCGGGCGGCTATGCCCTGATCAACCGTGACGATCAGCGCTGGAAGCTTCTGGAAAAGCTGGCGAAAGACGCTGGTGTCGCCCACATCGTCGGCTTCGGCGAGAACGCGCGCGCACACTTCAAGCTGATGCGGCATGAGCTCTTCCCCGACCATTCGACCATTGCGGTCAAGATAGGCGGCAAGGAGATCACGGCCGAGATCGGCGCGCCGGGGAGGCACATCGTGCAGAACACGCTCGCCGTGCTGGGCGCGGCGCGACTGGTCGGGGCGGATATGGACAAGGTCGCGACCGCGCTCGGCAGCCTCGCGGCCGAAAGCGGCCGCGGCAAGAGGCATACGCTTCAGCATTCGGACGGCCCGTTCGCGCTGATAGACGAGAGCTATAATGCCAATCCCGCGTCGATGAAGGCGGCGATCGACCTTCTCGCCGCTACGCCGGTGTCGGGCAAGGGCAGGCGTGTCGCGGTGCTGGGCGATATGCTTGAACTCGGAGGCCATTCCGCCAAACTGCACGCCGCGCTTGCGGAACCCATTGCCGACGCCAGCATCGATCTGGTGCTCATGGGCGGGCCCGACATGAAGGCGCTCGCCGAAGCGCTGCCGGATGCGATCCCGAGCGAATACCGCGCCAGCGCAGAAGAACTCAGGCCGGTGGTGTTCGAGAATATCCGCGCGGGCGACGTAGTGATGGTAAAATCATCAAAGGGCATCGGCTTTGCCAAGCTGGTCGATGCGCTGATCAAACAATTTCCGGCTGACGCCGGACGCGCGACGCCAGGCTGAGCGCAGTATCCGGGGGACGCATGTTAACGCTGCTCGTCAATTTTGCGGACCAGGTCTCGGTCTTCAACATATTCCGCTACATCACGTTCCGGACAGGCGGAGCGCTGATAACTGCGGCGCTGATGGTCTTCATCTTTGGGCCGATGATCATCAATTCGCTGCGCATCCGCCAGGGCAAGGGCCAGCCGATCCGCGCCGACGGGCCGCAGACCCATTTCAAGAAGGCCGGCACGCCGACGATGGGCGGGCTGATGATCATCTCCGGCATCGTCGGTTCGTCGCTGCTGTGGGCCAACATTACCAGCGTCTACGTCTGGGTGGTGCTTCTGGTGACGCTGGGCTTCGGCACGATCGGGCTGTACGACGACTATCTGAAGGTGACCAAGCAGTCGCATCTCGGATTTTCCGGCAAGGCGCGGCTCGGCATCGAATTCATGATCGCGGCAATCGCCGCCTGGGCGATCATGCACAACGGCCAGGAGCCGTTCTCATCGTCGCTGACCTTTCCGTTCGTGAAGGACTTCCTCATCAATCTCGGCTGGTTCTTCATTCCGTTCGCCTGCATCGTGATCGTCGGGGCCGGCAATGCCGTCAACCTGACGGACGGGCTGGATGGGCTGGCGATCGTGCCGATCATGATCGCCGCCGCCTCGTTCGGCGTCATCGCCTATCTTTCGGGTAACGCCGTATTCGCCGAATATTTGCAGATCCACTTCGTGCCCGGAACCGGCGAACTGGCGGTCATCCTTGGCGCGGTCATCGGCGCGGGGCTTGGTTTCCTATGGTTCAACGCGCCGCCGGCGGCAATCTTCATGGGCGACACCGGCTCGTTGGCGCTGGGGGGGCTGATCGGCACGATCGCTGTCGCCACAAAGCACGAAATAGTTCTGGCCATCATCGGCGGCCTGTTCGTTATGGAGGCGCTTTCGGTTATCATACAGGTCGGCTTCTTCAAGATGACCGGCCGGCGCGTGTTCCTGATGGCGCCCATCCATCATCATTTCGAAAAGCTCGGCTGGACGGAAAGCCAGGTGGTGATCCGCTTCTGGATCATCGCCGTCATTCTGGCGCTGGTCGGGCTCTCGACCCTGAAGCTGCGATAGGGGACGCGATGATTCCAGCGCGGTCGTTCAGCGGAAAACGTGTTGCACTCTTCGGGCTTGGCGGTTCGGGGATCGCGACGGCGCTCGCCTTGATCGAGGGCGGTGCCGAGGTTCTGGCATGGGACGACAATCCCCAAAGCGTGGCAAAGGCCAATTCGCATTCGATCGCCACCGGCGATTTGCATTCCGCCGAATGGCAGGGCTTTTCTTCGTTCGTGCTGTCGCCCGGCGTTCCTCTGACGCATCCAAAGCCGCACTGGGCTGTGGAGCTGGCGCGCGGCGCAGGCGTCGAGGTGATCGGCGATATCGAGCTGTTTTCGCGCGAGAGGAGCCTCCAGGCACCCGACGCGCCCTTCATCGCCATCACCGGCACCAACGGCAAATCGACGACCACGGCGCTCACCGCGCACATTCTGAAGTCAGCCGGGCGCGACGCCCAGATGGGCGGCAATATCGGCCGCGCCGTGATGACGCTCGATCCGCTGGAGCCCGACCGGCACTATGTCGTCGAGTGCTCGTCCTACCAGATCGACCTTGGCCCTTCGATCAATCCGACGGCCGGCATATTGCTCAACCTGACGCCCGATCACCTCGACCGGCACGGCACGATGCAGCATTACGCCTCGATCAAGGAACGGCTGGTCTCGGGCAGCGATACCGCGATCATCGGCGTCGACGATGTCTTTTGCGCGCAGATCGCCGACCGGCTCGAACGGGTCGGGAAGGACGTCGTGCGGATTTCCAAGCGGCTGCCGCTGACCGACGGCTATTTCGCAGACGGCACCGATTTGATGGAAGCGAAAGACGGGCGCTACAGCCGCATCGCCTTCCTCGAAGGCATCGGCTCGCTGCGCGGTCAGCACAATGCGCAAAATGCGCTGGCCGCGGTCGCGGCGTGCGTGAGGGTCGGGCTCGAACTCGGCGAGATACAATCCGGCCTCGAAAGCTTTCCGGGGCTGGCGCACCGCATGGAGCAGGTCGCCCGCAAGGGCCATGTGCTTTTCGTCAACGATTCCAAAGCGACGAATGCTGACGCCGCGGCGCCGGCGCTGTCGAGCTTCCCGCGCATCTACTGGATCGCCGGCGGACTGGCGAAGGAGGGTGGCATCGAGCCGCTGCGCTCCTTCTTCCCGCGCGTCGCCAAGGCCTATCTGATCGGCGAGGCTGCGCCGGCGTTCTCCGCCACGCTCGGCGAGGCGGTGCCTTACGAAATTGCGGGCACGCTGGCGGCGGCCGTGGAGCACGCGGCGCGCGACGCGGCACTGGACGATGCCGGCGAGGCAGTGGTGCTCCTGTCGCCGGCCTGCGCCAGTTTCGACCAGTTCAAAAATTTCGAGATTCGCGGCGAAGCCTTCAGGCAAGCTGTGAATGCTATCGAGGGTGTCAGACCCATTGGAGGACTGAACTGATGGCTAGCCGGCTGGACAGGAGCCCTGTCGCAACATGGTGGTGGACGGTTGATCGCTGGTTTCTTGCGGCTTTCCTGTCGCTGATGGGGCTGGGCATCATTCTGTCATTTGCCGCGAGTCCGGCGGTCGCCGAACGTATCGGCCTCGGCAGCTTCCATTTCGCGACCCGCCAGATCGTCTTCATGATCCCGGCTCTAGCGGCGATGATCTCGGTTTCGTTCCTCGAAGCGAGAGAGGTACGGCGGCTGTCGTTGGTAATGCTGTGCGGTTCACTCCTGCTGATGGTGGCGGTGCTCTATATCGGCGTCGAAGTGAAGGGCGCGCATCGCTGGATCTCGTTCTTCGGTATTTCGGTCCAGCCGTCGGAATTCATGAAGCCCGCTTTCGTCATCGTCTGCGCATGGCTGTTTGCCGAGCATGCGCGGCAACCCGACATTCCCGGCAATCTGTTTGCGGTGATCCTGCTCGGCCTGGTGGTGGCGCTGCTGGTGGCGCAGCCCGATCTCGGGCAGACGATCCTGGTCGTCGGCACCTGGGGCGTGATGTTTTTCATGGCCGGCATGCCCTGGCTGTGGATCATCGTCATCGGCGCGATCGGCGCTGCTGGCGCGATCAGCGCCTATACGATCTTCCCGCATGTCGCCGGCCGCATCGACCGCTTTCTGACCGGCGAGGGCGACACGTTCCAGGTCGATATGGGGCGTGAGGCCGTGGTGCAGGGCGGCTGGTTCGGCGTCGGGCCGGGCGAGGGCACGATCAAGCGCGTTATTCCCGACAGCCACGCCGACTTCGTCTTCGCCGTCGCCGGCGAGGAGTTCGGCATCGTGCTCTGCTTCCTCATCCTCGGCATCTTCGCGTTCATCGTCCTGCGCGGGTTGAACACCGCGCTCAAGGAACATGACGACTTCACCCGCTATGCGGTGGCCGGGCTGGTCGTGGTGTTCGGCTTCCAGTCGATCATCAATATGGGCGTGAACCTGCAGATGATGCCGGCCAAGGGCATGACCCTGCCTTTCATCTCCTATGGCGGCTCGTCGCTGATCGCCATCGCCATCTCGATGGGCATGGTTCTGGCGTTGACACGCAAGAAGCCGGAGAAACGCAAGCAGCTGGGTTTCCCCGAGCTCTCGCGGCGGCCCGCGCCGGCGGAATAGAATGGCCAAGGGCACGATCCTTCTCGCCGCCGGTGGTACCGGCGGCCATCTGTTTCCGGCCGAGGCTCTGGCGCACGAACTGATCGAGCGCGGCTGGCGGATCGACCTGGCGACCGACGAGCGGGCGGAGCGCTACGCCGGGCATTTTCCGGCGGCGCACATTCATCCGATTGCCTCGGCCACGTTCGGCTCGCGCAATCCGCTGGCGCTGGCGCGCGCATTCTGGACCATCTGGCGCGGCGTCAGGCAAGCTTCCGAAGTCATCCGCAAAATCCAACCCGCAGTGGTGGTCGGCTTCGGCGGTTATCCGACGCTGCCGCCGCTCTATGCGGCGACCAGGCGGCACGTGCTCACTATAATCCACGAGCAGAATGCCGTGATGGGTCGCGCCAATAAGGCGCTCGCCGCCCGCGTCGATGCCATTGCCGGCGGTTTCCTGAGCGAAAATGCGGGCGGCGCCGGCGCCAAGATCGCAATCACCGGCAATCCGGTGCGGCCTGCAGTCACCGAGGCGGCGAAGACGCCTTACGCGCCTTCCCGTCCTTTCGAGCCTTTCAGACTGCTGGTTTTCGGCGGCAGCCAGGGCGCGCAGTTCTTTTCAGAGGCGGTGCCGCCGGCGATCGCAGCGCTTCCCGCAAGCCAGCGCAGCCGGCTGAAGGTGACGCAGCAGGCGCGAGCGGAAGACGTTGCGCGAGTTCGCTCAGCCTATCACGAGATCGGGGTGGAGGCCGACGTTCTGCCGTTCTTCACCGATATGGCGGCAAGGATGGCGGCGGCGCATCTCGTCATTTCCCGGTCCGGCGCATCGACGGTTTCGGAGATAGCAGTGATCGGCCGTCCGGCGCTGCTGGTACCTTATCCGCATGCGCTGGATCATGACCAGGCGGCCAATGCCGCGGCACTCGCGGGTGCCGGCGGCGCGCAGGTGCATCCGCAATCGACGCTGTCCGCAAAGGCTCTCATGTCGCTGATCGGCGGTCTGATGGAGAACCCGGGCAAGCTTGCTTCCATGGCCGCGGCCGCCAAGCTGGCGGGTAGACCGGACGCCGCCCGGTTGCTCGCCGACCTGACAGAGGCTATTGCGTCGGGCAAAGCGGTAGCCGAATTCAAAAAGGGAGCGCGGCCATGAAGATGCCTCAGACGATCGGCCTCGTCCATTTCATCGGAATTGGCGGCATCGGCATGAGCGGCATCGCCGAGGTGCTGCACAATCTCGGCTATCGCGTGCAGGGCTCCGACCAGGCCGAAAGCGCTAATGTGCAGCGGCTGCGCGACAAGGGCATAGAGTGCTTCGTCGGCCATCGCGCCGAAAATCTAGGCGACGCCGAAGTAGTGGTCGTTTCCACCGCGATCAAGAAATCCAATCCCGAACTGATGGCCGCGCGTGAGAAGCTGCTTCCGATCGTGCGGCGCGCCGAAATGCTGGCCGAACTGATGCGCTTCCGGCAGGCGGTGGCGATCGGCGGCACGCATGGCAAGACGACGACGACGTCGATGGTGGCGACGCTGCTCGATGCAGGCGGGCTCGACCCGACTGTCGTCAATGGCGGCATCATCAATGCCTACGGCACCAATGCTCGCATGGGCGAGGGCGAATGGATGGTGGTGGAAGCCGACGAGAGCGACGGCACCTTCCTCAAGCTGCCGGCCGACATCGCCGTGGTCACCAATATCGATCCCGAGCATCTGGATCATTACGGCACCTTCGACAAGGTGCGCGAGGCGTTCCGCCAGTTCGTCGAGAACGTCCCGTTCTACGGTTTTGGCGTGATGTGCACGGACCATCCGGAAGTGCAGGCGCTGGTTTCGCGCATCGAGGATCGCCGTGTCATCACCTATGGCGAGAATGCTCAGGCCGATGTGCGTTTCGCTCGTCATCGCATGGACGGCGCGGTCTCGGAGTTCGACGTCATCATCCGCAACCGCAAGACCGGCGCGGAGGAGACGATCGGCGGTCTGCGGCTGCCCATGCCCGGCCGCCACAATGTCGCCAACGCCACGGCGGCCATTGCGGTGGCGCATGAAATCGGCCTTTCGGCCGAAGCGATCAAGCGCGGCCTGTCGTCCTTCGGCGGCGTCAAGCGGCGCTTCACGCTGACCGGCTCATGGAACGGCGTGCAGATATTCGACGACTACGGCCACCATCCGGTCGAGATCAAGGCGGTGCTGAGGGCGGCGCGCGACGCCACCAGCGGCCGCGTCATTGCGATAGCGCAGCCGCATCGCTTCACCAGGCTGCGCGACCTGTTCGACGACTTCTCGGCCTGTTTCAACGATGCCGATACGGTGATGATCGCGCCGGTCTATGCGGCGGGCGAGGACCCAATCGACGGCGTCACCTCCGACGCGCTGGTTGGCCGCATCCGCGCTGGCGGACATCGCGACGCGCGCTACATAGAGGGCGCTGCGGCGGTTGCGCCTATCGTGCTGGATATAGCCAAGCCAGGCGATTTCGTGGTGTTCCTGGGCGCCGGCAACATCACCCAATGGGCCTACGCGCTGCCGAAGGAACTCGGCGGGGAAGCAACATGAACCGCAGCGAGGCGCTGCTGGCTGGGCTCGGCGATCGGCTCGCCGGGATTCGCGGCCGCATCACACCCAACGCCGAGATGGACAAGATCACCTGGTTCCGCGCCGGCGGCATCGCGGACGCGCTGTTCCAGCCGGCCGACGAGGAAGATCTCGCCGCCTTCCTGAAGGCTGTGCCGGCAGAAATCCCGCTGACGGTGGTCGGCATCGGCTCGAACCTCCTGGTGCGCGAGGGCGGCATTCCGGGTTTCGTCATCCGGCTTTCGGCGAAAGGTTTCGGCGAGGCCGAGGCGATTTCAGCGACACAGATCAGGGCAGGCGCGGCCACGCCCGACAAGCGGGTCGCGGCCGTGGCGCTGGAAGCCGGCATAGGTGGTTTCCATTTCTACCACGGCATTCCCGGCGCCATCGGCGGGGCGCTGCGCATGAATGCCGGGGCCAACAGCGTCGAAACGCGCGAGCGGGTGGTGGAGGTGCGCGCGCTCGACCGCAAAGGCAAGGGCCACACGCTGACCAACGCCGACATGGGCTATGCCTACCGCCATTCCTCCGCGCCCGCCGGGCTGATCTTCACCTCGGTGCTGTTCGAGGGCTACCCGGAAGATAAGGCAACGATAAAGGCCGCAATGGACGCGGTGCAGCATCATCGCGAGACGGTGCAGCCGATCCGCGAGAAGACCGGCGGCTCGACCTTCAAAAATCCGGAAGGCACTTCGGCGTGGAAGGAGATCGACAAGGCAGGCTGCCGCGGGCTGATGATCGGCGGGGCGCAGATGTCGCCGATGCACTGCAACTTCATGATCAATACTGGTAACGCGACCGGCTACGACCTTGAATTTTTGGGGGAAACGGTGCGAGCGCGGGTGCTCGAACACTCCGGCATAAGGCTGCAGTGGGAGATCAAGCGCATCGGCAATTTCAAGCCGGGGCATGAGGTCCAGGAGTTTCTGGGGCAGTTGCTGTAGGTTTCAAAGCCATGCATCGCGTTTGGCGTTAATGGCCGGCGTGAACTTGGGCACGTAGCGAAAAGCGCTCCTTTCCATTAGGATCGCCTCATTTGAGATGTTTTATTAGTACCACCATGTCCGCGAGCTCGGCCTTGACCGGCTTGTCAAACTTCCTAGAGCCAAGTTCTGAGAAGCCCCACTTCAGATAGGCTGCCCTGGCGTGCTCAGCTGACGCCATGACATCGAGCCAGATGTGACCAAGGTTCTCATCTCGTGCCTGAGCTATTGCTGAACTAAGGAGTTTCTTTCCTAATCCAAGCCTTTGAGCCCCCGGCAGGAGGTAGATTCTTGGTACTTCTGCACCGTTGGCTTCCTCGGTGACGGGATTGGCGGAACCGACGACCATAGTGAGAAAGCCCAAGATCGACGCGTCTGCCTGTGCGATCCATAGTCTGGCATCGGCCCGCTCCAACAGCTTTGCGAATGCTTCAGCACCAAATGTTGCGAGCTGCCGTTCCAAGGCTGCGCTGTTGTCCCACAGGTATCCATACGCGGCCGCATAGGCAGCTGGTCCGATGATGCCGAGGCTTTGAATATCCGCCAATGATCCCCTCCGGATGACGGGAGGAGAGAAATCTTGATATCCAGAAATAGCGCTCTCCCTCATGAAAGCCTCGTCGTCAGTTCGCATTCTCGCGCGAAGGGTGTAAGTCCGCAACGGGTTGCAAGCCGCATCCAGAGGCCCTAGGCGATTTTCGCAGTGCATCTCGGCCACAACCGCACTCTTTTTACATAAAGTGAATCTGATTGAATCCTCAGGGCTTGCCACGGAATCCAGTCTCTGATTCTTTGGACAAAAGCGTTTCCTGATTTGAGTCGATGACGCGTTTTCCGTCTGGGGGGCAACCGCCGGAAGACTCGGATTCAACTTCAGGAAACGTGTGTGTAGCCGGTTCGCATGGGGATTGCGGAAGCATGTCGAAAAAGCACGTCGCCGTATTGTTGGGAGGGTTCTCCTCCGAGCGGCCCGTGTCCCTGTCTTCCGGAAATTCGTGCGCAGATGCGTTGGAGGCTGAAGGCTATCGGGTGACGCGCGTGGACGTTACGCGCGATATTGGCCGGGTCCTTTCGGAATTAAAGCCGGACGTGGCGTTCAACGCGCTGCATGGGCCGTTCGGCGAGGACGGCACGATCCAGGGAATCCTTGAATATCTCGCCATTCCCTACACCCATTCGGGCGTTCTCGCCTCGGCGCTGGCGATGAACAAGGAGCAGTCCAAGATAATCGCCAAGGTCGCCGGCGTCCCCGTTGCGGAATCCAGGGTGATGAGCCGATTTTCGATCGGAACCAAGCATCCGATGAAGCCGCCCTATGTGGTCAAGCCGGTTAATGAGGGATCGAGCTTCGGCGTCGTCATCGTCAAGGAGGGCCAGTCGCATCCGCCGCAAGTGATCGGCTCGGCGGAGTGGAAGTACGGCGATACGGTGATGGTCGAGCGCTACGTGCACGGACGGGAGCTAACTTGCGCCGTGATGGGCGACGTGGCGCTCGGGGTGACGGAGATCATCCCGACCGGCCATTCCTTCTACGACTATGATTCAAAATACGTTCCGGGGGGCTCAAAACACGTCTGCCCCGCTAAAATTTCACTAAATATTTACCAAAAAATACAGACACTGTCTCTCAAGGCACATCAAGCAATCGGCTGCCGGGGCGTCACCCGGTCGGACTTCCGCTACGACGACCGTCATTCCGAAAATGGCGAGCTGGTCTGGCTCGAGGTCAACACCCAGCCGGGCATGACGCCGACATCGCTTGTGCCCGAGATCGCCGCGGAAGCGGGACATTCCTTCGGCGAGCTATTGAGTTGGATGGTGGAGGACGCTTCGTGTTCGCGTTGAAGTTGGGACAAGCCCAAAGGACGGACGCGGCCACGCCGGGCGTCGTCGGCGCTTGGCTTGCAGCGCCGCACTTCGTGCTGCCGCGCTGGCTGCGCCGGCCGGCGCGCGTCGCCGCCCGTCTCGGCAGTGGCGACTTCACGCCGCCGCCCTTCTGCGCGACCATCATGACCGCCGTCTTCCTGGGGGCGAGCAGCCTCTACGGTGCCTATCTCGGCGGCCATATGCCGGCCTTCGTCCAGGCTGTGACCGCCCGCACTGGCTTCGCTGTCGACGAGGTGCGTGTCGCCGGCCATTACGAAACATCCGAGATCGACATACTGGAAAAGCTCGAACTTGACGGCTGGACCTCGCTGATCGGCTTCGACGCCGACGAGGCGCGTGCGCGCATTGCGGGCTTGCCGTGGGTCGAGGTCGCCTCGGTGCGCAAGGTCTATCCCGACACGCTCGAAGTACGCATCGAGGAGCGCAAGCCCTTCGCACTTTGGCAGCATGGCAGCCAACTCGCCATCGTCGGAGAAGCGGGCAATGTCATTGCGCCCTATTCTGGCGGCCGCCACGCAATGCTGCCGCTGGTCATCGGCTATGGCGCGAATGATCATGCCTCGGGTTTCGTCGGCAAGATCCGCCAGTTTCCCGAATTGGCGGCGCGGGTGAAGGGCTTTATCCGGGTGTCGGAGCGGCGCTGGGATCTGCGGCTGGAAAACGGCATTACCATAAAGCTTCCTGAGGCCGGCGAGGACCAAGCCATCGCCGACCTTCTGCAGATGGACCGCGAGAGCGGGCTTTTGTCGCGCGATATCGCCTCCGTCGACATGCGGCTGCCGGATCGCCTGGTGGTGCAGCTTACGCCGGAAGCGACGGTGCGCCGCAACGCCGCGCTCAGCGACCGCTTCAAGGGCCTCAAGATCAAGCCGGAGAAGAAGATATGAGCTGGCTCTCCGGTCGCAAGGACGCCCAGACGCGTCGCTCCGGCATCGTTACCGTGCTCGACGTCGGGTCGAGCAAAGTGTGCTGCGTGGTGGCCAAGCTCAAGCCGCGGGAAGAAGGGCAGTTGCTCAAGGGCCGCACTCACCAGGCGCGCGTGATCGGCATCGGCCACCAGAAATCTCAGGGCGTGAAGTCCGGCGTGGTCGTCGATCTCGATCGCGCCGAGCACGCCATCAGGCTGGCGGTGGACGCCGCCGAGCGGATGGCGGGGCTGACGGTCGATTCGCTGATCGTCAACCTCACAGCCGGCAGGCTGAAGAGCCGGTCGTTCTCGGCGACGATCAATCTCGGCGGCCATGAGGTGGATGCAGCCGACATCAAGCGCGTGCTTGCGGCTGGCTCCAAGCAGGCGCTGAAGGCGGAGCGCGAAGTGGTGCATTCGCTGCCGGTTGCCTTCTCGCTCGATGCGGAGCGCGGCGTGCGCGATCCGCGCGGCATGGTCGGCGACACGCTCGGCGTCGACATGCATGTCCTGACCGGCGATGCTGCGCCGCTGCGCAATCTAGAACTCTGCATCAATCGCTCGCATCTGTCGGTTGAGCGCATGGTGGCGACTCCTTATGCCAGCGGCCTTGCGGCCCTTGTCGACGACGAGCTCGAAATGGGCGCGGCCTGCATCGACATGGGCGGCGGCACGACGACGATCTCGGTCTTCGCCGACGGCAAATTCGTTCATGGCGACGCCATCCCCGTCGGCGGCAGCCATGTCACCATGGACATGGCCAAGGGGCTGTCGACCCGGCTCGAGGATGCCGAGCGCCTGAAGGTGATGCACGGCTCGGCGCTGCCAGGCAGCGCCGACGATCGCGACCTTGTCTCGATCCAGCCGATCGGCAGCGATGATGGCGAGGCGCCCCTGCAGATACCGCGCTCGGTGATGACCCGCATCATCCGCGCGCGCATCGAGGAAACGCTCGAGATATTGCGCGACCGGCTGAACAAGTCCGGCTACGGCAACGCGGTCGGTAAGCGCGTGGTGCTCACAGGCGGAGCTAGCCAGCTTTCCGGGCTGCCGGAAGCGGCTCGCCGAATTCTCGGCCGCAACGTTCGCATCGGGCGGCCGCTCGGCGTGGCCGGGCTGCCCGAGGCGGCCAAGGGGCCGGCTTTTGCGACGGCGGTCGGTCTTCTGATCTATCCGCAGGTGGCGAGTTTCGAAAGCGCCCAGGCGGGCGGTTTCGCCCGGCTGCGGATGACCGGGACAGGGGGAAAGTTTCATCGCATGAGTCAGTGGTTGAGAGACAGTTTTTAGATATTCGACGGGGACAGCCCCATAGGCGGCCGCAGCGGCGAAGCGGCGGGAAAGGCAAAGGACGAAGACAATGACGATCAATCTGAAGAAGCCGGACATCACCGAGCTTAAGCCACGCATCACCGTGTTCGGTGTCGGGGGCGGCGGCGGCAACGCAGTCAACAACATGATCACGGCGGGGCTGCGTGGCGTCGAATTCGTCGTGGCCAACACCGATGCGCAGGCGCTGACCATGTCGAAGGCCGACCGCTTGATCCAGCTCGGCGCTCACGTCACCGAGGGTCTCGGCGCCGGGTCGCAGCCGGAAGTCGGGCGCGCCGCCGCCGAGGAGTGCATCGACGAGATCATCGATCATTTGTCCAACACGCATATGTGCTTCGTCACTGCCGGCATGGGTGGCGGCACCGGCACCGGCGCTGCTCCCGTTGTCGCCCGCGCGGCGCGGGAAAAGGGCATCCTTACAGTCGGCGTGGTGACCAAGCCGTTCCACTTCGAGGGTCAGCGCCGCATGAAGACGGCCGACCTCGGTATCGAGGAACTGCAGAAGTGCGTCGATACGCTGATCGTCATCCCGAACCAGAACCTGTTCCGCCTTGCCAACGACAAGACCACCTTCGCCGACGCCTTCGCCATGGCCGACCAGGTGCTGTATTCAGGCGTCGCCTGCATCACCGACCTGATGGTCAAGGAAGGCCTGATCAATCTCGACTTTGCCGACGTACGCTCGGTGATGCGCGAGATGGGCAAGGCGATGATGGGCACCGGCGAAGCCTCGGGTGAAGGTCGCGCAATGGCCGCCGCGGAAGCCGCGATCGCCAATCCGCTGCTCGACGAAACGACGATGCGCGGCGCAAAGGGCCTGCTGATCTCGATCACCGGCGGGCGCGACCTGACGCTGTTCGAAGTCGACGAAGCGGCGACCCGCATCCGCGAGGAGGTCGATCAGGACGCCAACATCATCCTTGGCGCGACTTTCGACGAAGAACTCGAAGGCGTCATTCGCGTCTCGGTGGTTGCGACGGGCATCGACAAGACGGCGGCCGAAATCGCCGCCGCGCCGATCGCCATCCGCCAGCCGCTGAAGCCGGCTCCGCGCCCGGCCGCCGAAGCGCGGCCTGCGCCGGTCCCGGTGCAATCGGCTCCGCAGATGGAGGTGCGCGCCGCCGACCCGGTCGCAGAAGCCATCCGCATGGCCGAGGAGAACGCCGCCGCCATGGCCGCGCCGCGCCCGGTAGCCGTCCAGGACGACTTCCGTCCGCAGAGCAAGCTGTTCCAGGCCCCGCCGGCCGAACAGGTCGCGCAGCCTGCACAGCCGCAGATGATGGCTCCGGCTCCGCAGCCGGTGCGGGAGATGCAGCCGGCAGCCGTCCAGCCGCGCATGCCGCGGGTGGAGGACTTCCCGCCGGTCGTGAAGGCGGAAGTTGAGGCCAAGAGCCGCCCGGCCGACCATGAGAGCAGCGGGCCGATGGGGCTGCTCAAACGGCTGACCAACGGCCTGTCGCGTCGCGAGGAGGAGCCGGCGCGCTTGCAGCCGGCCCAGCCGCGCGAGCCGAAGCTGCGCCAGCCCGCGCCGGAAGCGCGGCGAATCGCCAGCCAGGACCCGCAGCTCTATGCGCCGCGCCGCGGCCAACTCGACGAACATGGCCGGCTTCAGCCGCAGCCGAGGGCGACTCAGGAAGACGATCAGCTGGAGATTCCGGCGTTTTTACGCCGCCAGGCCAACTGACCGTTAACGGACGGTAATCAAGCTTAACGGGCGGGCGCTTTTTGGCCCGCCCGTCGGCGTTTGAAATGATAGAAAAATCAGAAGGTTGGGCGAAGAGATGCAAGCGAGGCATGCGTAACACGGGGTAAGAATCCGTGATTTGGAGTCTCTTCGCCGGAATACTATCTTCGCCGCCGAAAGAAACGGCTGCAGGGAGTTTTGGGGAT
Source organism: Mesorhizobium sp. WSM2240 (assembly GCF_040438645.1). NCBI lineage: Bacteria > Pseudomonadati > Pseudomonadota > Alphaproteobacteria > Hyphomicrobiales > Phyllobacteriaceae > Mesorhizobium > Mesorhizobium sp. WSM2240. The sequence goes on along the minus strand of NZ_CP159253.1, from coordinate 3,414,832 downwards.
GATGTCCTGCAGACCGACAAAATCAAGAGCCGCACACATTTGGGATCGTGTAGCGGACGGATCAATTGGGCATATGGGGATCGACTTGCACGACTATCAGACAACTCTCAAATCGCGCGTGACGCTGTCGGGCATCGGCGTTCACAGCGGAAAACAAGTTTCAATGCATTTCCATCCGGCCGATCCCGACACCGGGATCGTTTTCCATTATACGGGTGAGGGCGGCCCCGGCCGCGAACTGCCAGCCTTGGTCTCGGAGGTTGGCGGTACGGCGCTGTGCACGGTTCTGGGCGATCCGTCCGGCCATCATGTAGCGACCGTCGAGCATGTCATGGCCGCATTGCTCGGCCTTGGCATCGACAATCTCTCCATCGAGATCGACGGGGCCGAGGTGCCGATCCTTGACGGCAGCGCCGCAATGTTCGTCGATGCCATAGATCAGGCCGGCGTCGAGACGCTGGCGGTCAAGCGGCGCTATATCCGCGTCCTGAAGCCGGTGCGAATCGAGAACGGCGCGTCCTGGGCCGAGTTTCGTCCCTATGGCGGTACGCGTTTCGAGATCGAGATCGACTTCGACAGTCCTGCGATTGGTCGGCAGTCCTACGCCGCCGACATCGATGCCGACGTTTTCCGTCACGACATTGCGCGGGCGCGCACCTTCGGCTTCATGAAGGATGTCGAGCGTCTGTGGGCCGCCGGATACGCGCTCGGGTCGTCGCTCGAAAATTCGGTGGTGATCGGCGACGACAGCCGCGTCATAAATGTCGAGGGGCTGCGCTATTCGAACGAATTCGTGCGCCACAAGACGCTCGATGCAATGGGCGATCTGGCGCTCGCGGGCGCCCGTTTCATCGGCTGCTTCCGCTCCTATCGCGGCGGCCATAAGCTCAACGCATCGGCGCTGCGCCGTCTGCTTTCCGACCGCTCGGCTTTTGAGATCGTCGAAACGACCCGCCGCGAGCGCGGCCGTTCGGCCGAAATGATCGCCGTCAACGCGCCGGTTTTCGCACCCTGGATGCTCTGATCCAGAGAAAAGGCGGCGGCACTGTCGCCGCCTTTGTCCGCAGAGGGTGCGCCACAAAAATGCGCCAATGCCGGGCGATAGCGTTTGCCGTGCAGAAGCAGTTATGGTTTATGGCTGCAAATTTCCAAGTGAAATGACGCCGAGAGGGGCCGTTCCGATCATGATTCTCCAGCGCGCTGCTGAAGCGAAAAAGCCCTTGCGGGCGGCCTTGCTGGCCTTGTCGGTTCTGGCAGCGCCGGCGGTCCTGTCAGGCTGCATGTCGACGGAAGACGACATCGATCTGGCGACCTATGTGGACCAGACCGAGCCGGCGGACGTGCTCTACAATCAGGGCCTGGCCAACCTCAATGCCGGCCGGCTCAAGGAAGCCAGCCGCAAGTTCGACGCGGTCGACCGCCAGCATCCCTATTCGGAATGGGCCCGCAAATCGATGGTCATGGGCGCTTTCGCCAATTACCGCCAGGGCAATTACGACGATGCCATCAACTCGGCCAAACGCTACGTCTCGCTCTATCCATCGACCGAAGACGCGGCCTACGCGCAGTACATCGTCGGCCTGAGCTATTTCCGGCAGATTCGCGATGTGACGCAGGATCAGAAGGAATCGCGCCGCGCCATCGAAGCGATGGAAGAGGTGGTGCAGCGCTGGCCCGAATCCGAATATGTCGACGACGCCCGCGAAAAAGTGCGGTTCGCCCGCGACCAGCTCGCCGGCAAGGAGATGCAGGTCGGCCGCTATTATCTCGAGCGGCGCGAATACATAGCCGCAGTCAAGCGCTTTCGGTACGTGGTCGAAAACTACTCCAACACGCGCCACGTCGAGGAGGCGCTCGCCCGTCTCACCGAAAGCTACTACGCGATGGGCCTGACGTCCGAAGCGCAGACCGCCGCGGCCGTGCTGGGGCAAAACTATCCTGCCAGCCAGTGGTACAAGGATTCCTATGCGCTGTTGCAGACAGGCGGCCTTCAGCCGCGCGAAAATGCCGGTTCGTGGATATCCAAGGCCGGAAAGCTGATTACCGGCGCCTAAGCAGGCTTTCATGCTTTCCAGACTGTCGATCCGCGATATCGTCCTGATCGAACGGCTGGACATCGATTTCTCGCCTGGCCTTTCCGTGCTGACCGGCGAGACCGGCGCCGGCAAATCCATTCTTCTCGATGCGCTTTCGCTGGCGCTTGGGGCGCGGGGCGATGCATCGCTCGTGCGCCACGGCGCGGCGCAAGGCCAGGTCTCTGCCGTCTTCGACGTGCCGCGCAACCATCCTGCGCGCATGCTGCTTGCCGAAAATGCGCTCGACGATGACGGCGACATCATCCTGCGCCGCGTGCAGACGGCCGATGGGCGCACCCGCGTCTTCGTGAACGACCAGCCTTCCAGCGTCACGCTTATGCGGGACATAGGCCGGGCGCTGGTCGAAATCCACGGGCAGCATGACGAGCGGGCGCTGGTCGACCCCGGTGCGCATCGCGACTTACTCGATTCGTTCGGCGGCCTGCTTGGCGAGCTCCGGGCTTGCAGCGAAGCGTGGCGGCTCTGGCGTGAAAGCGAGCAGGAACTGGCGCGCCACCGCGCCAAGGTGGCGGCGGCCGCCCGCGAAGCCGATTATCTGCGCGCATCCGTTGCCGAACTCGCGCAGCTCGATCCGCAGCCCGGCGAGGAAACCGAGCTTGCCGAAATTCGCACCAGCATGATGCGGGCCGAGAAGATTGCGTCCGAGATCCAGGATGCGCAGGATGTGCTTTCGGGTCCGCAATCGCCGCTGCCGCAGCTTGCGAGCCTGCTGCGGCGCTTGCAGCGGAAGGCCGGCGATGTTCCGGGCCTGCTCGACGAGGTGGTGACTTCGCTCGACGAAGCGATGCTGTCGCTCGACGCGGCGCAATCGGCCGTCGAGGCCGCCATGCGCGCGACGGTATACGATCCGCAGCGGCTTGAAAGGGCCGAGGAGCGGCTGTTTGCGCTGCGCGCCGCGTCCCGCAAGCACAATGTGCAGGTCGACGATCTGGCGCAGCTGCGTGATACGATGGCGGCGGATCTCGCTGATCTCGATGCAGGCGAGGAGCGGCTTCGCACCCTGGAAAAGCAGGCGGCGGTCGCCCGCGATGCCTACGACGAGATCGCCCAGCGGCTTTCCGAATTGCGCAAGGGCGCGGCGGTCGGCCTGCAGAAGACCGTGATGGCCGAATTGCCGGCGCTGAAGCTGGAACGCGCCGAGTTCATCGTGGAAATGTCGAGTGAACCCGACAACCGAATGGAACAAGGCGTCGACCAGGTCGAGTTCTGGGTGCGGACCAACCCCGGAACGCGAGCCGGCCCGATGATGAAGGTCGCGTCAGGCGGCGAGCTGTCGCGCTTCCTTCTGGCGCTCAAGGTGGCGCTCGCAGATCGCGGCTCGGCGCCGACGCTGGTGTTCGACGAGATCGACACTGGTGTTGGCGGGGCTGTTGCCGACGCCATCGGGCAGAGGCTGGCTCGGCTGTCGGCACGGGTGCAGGTGCTGTCGGTGACCCATGCGCCGCAGGTCGCGGCACGGGCGGGCACACACTTCCTCATCTCCAAATCGGGCGGGGCCAGCCAGGTCTCGACCAGCATTGCGGAAATGGACCGCGGCTCGCGGCAGGAGGAGATTGCCCGCATGCTGGCCGGCGCGACCATTACCGAAGAGGCGCGGGCGGCAGCGAACCGCCTGCTCAGCGAGAACGCAGTTTAGCGGGGTGGTTTACTTTTTTCGGCAATTTGCCGAAGACTTTGCGGCCTGTTCTCTCTCGAGAAAATACCCATGCTGCTTGCAGAAAAACCCATCGACGACCTGACCGAAGCCGAGGCTGCCGCGGAGCTTGAAAAGCTGGCGCGGGAGATCGCCGAGCATGACCGGCGCTACCATGCCGAGGATGCGCCGACCATCTCCGACGCCGAGTACGATGCGCTGAGGCTGCGCAATGCCGCAATCGAGGCGAAATTTCCCGAGCTAGTGCGGGAGGATTCGCCATCGCTCAAGGTCGGCGCAGCGCCCGCCGGCGCATTCGGGCCGGTGGTGCACTCGCGGCCAATGCTGTCGCTGGACAACGCCTTTTCCGACCAGGACGTGATCGACTTCGTGGCAAGCGTGCGCCGCTTCCTGGCGCTGCCGGCGGACCGGGGACTAGTGTTCACGGCGGAGCCGAAGATCGACGGCCTTTCGATGTCTTTGCGCTACGAGAACCGCCGCTTGGTTACCGCGGCGACCCGCGGCGACGGCACGACCGGCGAGAACGTGACGGCCAATATCCGCACCATTCGCGAAATCCCTCAGCAATTGCCAAAGGACGCGCCGGACGTGGTCGAAATCCGCGGCGAGGTCTATATGCGCCGCGACGATTTCATGGAGTTGAACAAGCGCATGGCCGAGACCGGCCGCGTCTTCGCCAATCCACGCAATTCGGCCGCCGGCAGCCTGCGCCAGATCGACCCTTCCGTGACGAAGACGCGGCCGCTGCGGTTTTTTGCCTATGCCTGGGGCGAGACCAGCGCGTCGCTCGGCGAGACGCAGTTCGAGGTGGTCCAGCGCTTCGCCGATTGGGGCTTTCCGGTCAACGAGCGGATGGTGCGCTGTTCTTCGGTCGAGGCGATCATCGAGCACTACCACGCGATCGAAGCCGAGCGCGCGTCGCTGCCCTATGACATCGACGGCGTCGTCTACAAGGTCGACCGGCTCGACCTGCAGGAGCGGCTTGGCTTTCGCTCGCGCAGCCCGCGCTGGGCAACGGCGCACAAATTCGCAGCGGAGAAGGCGACGACCGTTCTCACAGGGATCGACATTCAGGTCGGCCGTACGGGGGCGCTGACGCCTGTGGCCAGGTTGCAGCCGGTGACGGTCGGCGGCGTCGTGGTAACCAACGCCACGCTGCACAATGAGGATTACATCAAGGGTATCGGCAATAGCGGCCAGCCGATCCGCGAGGGCCGCGACATCCGCGTCGGTGACACCGTTCTCATCCAGCGCGCCGGCGACGTCATCCCGCAGATCCTTGACGTCGTCATGGAAAAGCGGCCGGCCGACGCCGCGCCATACAAATTCCCGGAAACCTGCCCGCATTGCGGCAGCCATGCGGTACGCGAGGAGGGCGAGGCGGTGCGTCGCTGCACCGGCGGCCTGATCTGCCCTGCACAGGCGGTCGAACGGCTGCGCCATTTCGTGGCGCGCGGAGCCATGGACATCGAAGGCCTCGGCGAAAAGCAGATCGAGTTCTTCTTCAATTCAGAGGACCCGGCGCTCCGGATACGCTCGCCCGCCGATATTTTTACGCTGAAGGCGCGGCAGGAAAAGTCGCTCGCGAAGCTCGAAAACATAGATGGCTTCGGCACGACTTCGGTGAAGAAGCTGTTCGCGGCGATAGATGACCGCCGGCGAGTCGAGTTCTCCCGTTTCCTCTATGCGCTCGGTATACGCCACATAGGCGAAACCAACGCCAAGCGGCTGGCGCGGCACTTCGTCAGCTTCGCGACATTTCGCGAGATCGCGGAGGGCGCGGTGCCTCCAGAGGGCAAGGGCGATCCCGGCAACGCCGCCTGGCAGGAGCTGAACGGCGTTGGCGGCATCGGCGCGGTGGTGGCGGAAGCCATCGTGGAATTCTTCGCCGAGGAGCACAATCGCGAAGTCTTGGACGCGCTGCTGAAGGAAGTCACGCCGCTCGACGAGGCGCGCTTCGGCGAAGTGTCGTCGCCGGTTTCAGGCAAGACGGTGGTGTTCACCGGTTCGCTGGAGAGAATGTCGCGCGACGAGGCCAAGGCCATGGCGGAGAAATTCGGCGCCAAGGTCGCGGGCTCTGTGTCGAAAAAGACCGATCTCGTCGTGGCGGGGCCGGGGGCAGGGACCAAGCTGAAGCAGGCCGCTGAACTCGGCATCGAGGTGATCGACGAGGATCAGTGGTTCGAAAGGGTGGGGCAGGGGGCGTAGCGACGCTAGCGCCGCTCACCGGACGCATGCCAACGCTCTCTTCACTTACGCTGATTGCTGGCTCAAGCGAATTCATATGACAGTGCGGCCCGGCTGACATACACAGGCCCCCTTTCCCTGGAGCCGTCATGTCCGCCGAAGCGATAGAAGATGAGGCCCGGGCCCCAAGCGCGTTCTGGCGCGGCGCACGGGTGGGCCTGCCCGTTGTGGTGGCCTCGGCGCCTTTCGGCCTGCTGTTCGGCGCGCTTGCCGTCGAAAACGGCTTCAGCGTCTTCGAAACCATGCTGATGAGCGCGACGATCTATGGCGGCGCGAGCCAGATGGTCGGCATCGAACTTTTCGGCCAGAAGGTGGCGCCCTGGCTGATCGTTCTTTCCATCTTTGCCGTCAATTTCCGACATATACTCTATTCGGCGGTGGTCGGACGGCGGATCAGCCATTGGCCGCTCGCACGCCAGGCATTCGCGTTCTTTTTCCTGGTCGACCCGCAATATGCCGAGGCGGAAACCAAGGGCGAGCGAGGCGAGGAGATAACCTTCGCCTGGTACATGGGCATGGCTCTGCCGATCTATATCTGCTGGATCGCGGACACATGGCTCGGCGCGACATTCGGCAACATGATTGCCAACCCGCGGGCGCTGGGGCTCGATTTCCTGCTGCCGATCTATTTTCTCGGGCTGGTCATGGGATTCCGGAACAGGCCGCTCTGGCTGCCCATCGTGATAGCCAGCGCGGCCGCCTCGATCCTTGCGTACAAGACGATCGGCTCGCCCTGGCATGTATCCGTCGGCGCCATCACCGGCATCCTGCTTGCGGCGGCAATGCCCGGCAGAGCCAACGGAGGAAAGAGGCCATGAGCACGACCGTCTGGATCATCCTTGGGGGCGCGGTCATGACCTACCTGACCCGCATTGGCGGCCATCTGGTGCTGTCGCGTTTCGAACGGATCCATCCGCGCGTCGAGGCCGGCCTCAACGCCGTGCCTGCGGCCGTGTTGACCACGCTGGTAGCGCCGGCTGCGGTCTCTGCCGGTCCAGCGGAGGCGATAGCGCTTCTGGTCGCCGGACTGGTGTCGCTCAGGGCCGGCATGATGCCGATGTTCCTGACCGGCGCCGCCGTGCTGATCGCGCTGCGGCAAGTGATGGGCTGAACCCCAACGCTTACGCCAGCGGCGCGGTCGCAGCCTCCAGCCATTTCAGCGTTTCGCCATCCACCATCGGCCCGATCTCGGAGAGCACGCGGGCGTGGTACGTGTCCAGCCAGATGAGTTCCTCGGGCATTAACAGATCAGTGCGCAGCATGCGCCGGTCGAACGGCGCAAGCGTCAGCGTCTCGAAGCCGTGCATGGCAATGTCGCCGTCCGGCAGCTGTTCCGCGGCGGTGACGATGACCAGGTTCTCCAGCCGGATGCCATAGTGGCCGGGCTTGTAGTAGCCGGGCTCGTTGGACAGGATCATGCCTTCGAGCAGCTTTTCCGTGCCCGTCTTGGCGATGCGCTGCGGCCCTTCATGCACCGCCAGATACGAGCCGACACCATGGCCGGTGCCGTGGGCGTAGTCCAGCCCGTGCCGCCACAGCGCCAGGCGAGCAATTGCGTCGATGTCGGCGCCGCGCGTGCCCGCCGGGAAACGCAGCAGCGAAATGCCGATCATACCTTTGAGCACGAGCGTATAGCGCTCGCGCATTTCTTCGGTCGGCTGGCCGACCGGAATAGTGCGAGTGATATCGGTGGTGCCGTCCTGATATTGCGCGCCGGAATCGAGCAGGAACAATTCGCCGTTGCCCAGCTTGCGGTTGGTCGCGCGCGATACTCGGTAGTGCATGATCGCGCCGTTCGGCCCCGATCCGGAAATGGTGGAGAACGAGACGTCGCGCAGCGGCATCTGGGTTTCTTCGCCCACCGAGCGGCGAATTTCTTCCAGCCGGCTGACTGTTGCGATCTCGTCTATGGTTCCGGGCGTCTGGGCGTCGAGCCAGCACAGCATTTTCGCGATCGCCGCGCCGTCGCGGCGGTGCGCGGCGCGCGCGCCCTGGATTTCGGCCTTGTTTTTGGTGGCGCGCGGGATCCGGGCGGGGTCGGGCGCGGAAATGACGGTTCCGCCATTGTCCTCCACCAACGCGCGCAGACGTTCGGCGGCCAGCACCGGATCGAGCGAGACGGCGGCGCCGGATCTGGCCAGTTCGACGACCGCGGATTCCAGCCCGCCGGGCGCGCGCAGGTCGGCAAGCTGGGTCAGATAGGCCTCGGGTTCGGTGGGAAGTTTGCGCTTGTCCATGAAGAGCTGGTGCGCGCCGTCGGCGGCAAGAATGGCAAAACCCAGCGCCAGCGGCGTATGGGGAACATCGCTGCCCCGTATATTGAAGGCCCAGGCGATCGACGACGGGTCCGTGAGCACGGCGTGGGTCGCCTTCTGCTTTTCGATGGCCGCCGCCAGACGCGCCAGCTTTTCCTTGGCCAGGTCGCCGGCGAAAGCGATCGGGTGGATCTCCACCGGCGCCAGCGGCGGCTTGGGCCGGTCTTGCCAAAGCTGATCGATCGGATTGCGCTCGACCGCAATGAGGGCCGCGCCGGTCTTTTCAGCGGCGGCCTTCAGCGCCTTCACGTCGCCGATCGTGTGCAGCCACGGGTCGAAGCCGAGCCGGGCGCCTTTGCCGAGATTGTTCTTGATCCACGATGGCGGTGGGTTCTCGATCAGGCTTTCGATCGTGAACACGCCGAGGTCGACCTGATCGCGTACCTGAAGCGTATAGCGCCCGTCGACGAAGATGTAGGCCTGTTTTGCGAGCACGATCGCAACGCCCGCCGAGCCGCTGAAGCCGGTCAGCCATTTCAGCCGCTCGGAACCCGGAGCGACATATTCACCCTGATGCTCGTCGGAGCGCGGCACGATGAAGCCGTCGAGGCCGTTGGCGGCGAGCCATTCGCGCAGGCCCGCCACGCGCGCCGCGCCCAGCGTTGCGTCGCTCACATCGTCGAAGGACTGGAACATTCGGGCACGCCTCAGTTATGAAATCGGGAGTGCGAACCCTAACTTCCGGCCAAGCGGCTTGCAACGCGGCGAGCTTGGGCCAGATAGTGATTGCTGCAACGCACACTCTGTCTTCGCACGTGCAAAATCGTATGGGAGCCATGCATTTCGGTCTATTCCGGGACGGGCCGGCACAGCCTATCTCTTTGCACGGGAGGACAAATTCCGATCTCTGAAAGGAGAGCGTATATGACCACCCGTGCAAAATCCGGCTTCTTCAAATCCGCCTTCAACGCCTTCGTCGAAGCGCGTCAGCGCCAGGCTGAGCGCTATGTCACCGGCGCGTTGCTGGCGCTCGACGACAAGACGCTGAAGGCTGGCGGCTACAGCCGCGAAGAGCTGTCCAAGCGCAGCAGAGCCTACTTCATCTGAACGGTTTCGAGGCGGCCTCCGGGCCGCCTTTTCGTATCTACCGCTTGAGATGCAGCGTCACCCAGCCCTCGCGTTCCAGTGTGCGGAGGTGGCGGAACTTCTGGCCGGCATAGGCGGCGAGTACCGCGTTGCGCTGACGCGCCAGAATGCCCGACAGGACGATGGAGCCGCCGGGCGTCAGGTGCCGCGCCATTTGCGGGGCAAGCCGCATCAGCGGCCTCGCCAGTATGTTGGCGACGATCAGGTCGAAGGGCCCGCGCCGCGAAAACACCGGATGATGAAAGCCGGGCGCTGTCGCCGTCTCGACCAGCGACGACACGCCATTCAGCCGGACATTGTCGGTCGCCACTTTGATCGCGATAGGATCGATGTCGGTCGCCAGCACCGGGATGTGCGAAAACTTCGCCAGCGCGATGGCAAGCACGGCGCTGCCTGTGCCAAGGTCGAGCGCATTCCGAGGTTGTTCGCGCCGGGCGACCTCTTCCAGCACTTCAAGGCAGCCGGCCGTGGTGCCGTGGTGGCCTGTTCCGAAGGCCAGGCCTGCTTCTATCTCTATGGCGATATCGCCGCTGCGGCGCTTTTGCCGGTCATGCGAGCCGTGGACGAAGAAACGGCCGGCGCGCACCGGCTTCAAGCCTTCGAGCGACCGCGCGACCCAGTCGACGTCCGGCAGGATCTCGCGCTCGATTGCCTTGGGCAGCGAAAGCTCGCCCAAGCCCGCATGCATGCGCTGCTCTATCTCGTCTATGTCGCCATCGGCGTAGAGCGATATCTCCTGGATGTCGCGCGCCTCGTCCATCTCCAGCACGGCAATTGGAAACCCGTCCTCCTCGAACGCTGCCTCAAAGGCCGCGAAGATGCGGGCGGCGTCAGTGCGCCCGGTCGTCAGGTAAAGGCGGGTCTGCGTCATGGATTTCTTTTCGCGATGAGAGCGAGGTAAGCGGGGTGCGAACGGGCGGCGTCAGCCTTCGTCCGCCAGCCGCTTCAGCTTGGCGATCGCCGCATCGGCGCTCTCGCCATAGGCGATGGTGCCGGCGAAATCGCCGCTGCCGTCGAGCAGCAGGATCGAGGCGGTGTGATCCATCGTATAGTCGCCGCCTTCCAGATCGACCTTGCGCGCATAGATGCCGAAGGATTTGGCCATTGCTGCAACCTTTTCCGGATCGCCGGTGATGCCGGTGATGCGGTCGGAAACATTGCTCACATAGGCATTCATGATCTCCGGCCGGTCGCGCTCCGGGTCGATGGTCACGAAATAGGCGCGGATGTCCTTGCCCTCGTCACCCAGCTTCTTCAGCCAGCCGTCCAGTTCAAAAAGGGTGGTCGGGCACACTTCCGGGCAGTGGGTGAAGCCGAAGAAGACCGCCGAGGGATGCCCGCGGAACGCCGCCTCGGTGATCTCGGCGCCTTTCTGATCGACCAGTGTGAACGGTCCGCCATAGGGTTCGCCGACATTTTGCGAGCGGTACCAGTCGAAGGTCAGCCAGCCGATGCCGGCGGCCATCAGGACGAGTATGCCGACGAGAATGGATCGCATCATGGGTGGTTTCGCCAATCGGATTTGTTACGCGCCCGGCGCGGTGGGGATCAGAAGCACCAGGAGATGCCCGCTTCGACCATCGTCATGAAGATGGCGGCGCCGTGGTCGATCCAGGACGCGAAGGCAAGGCCTGTGGCTGCAGCGAGAAGCGCTGCGCCAGCCAGTATCTTCGCGGCCGTGCCGACCGGCATCGAAACGGGTTGTTTCATCCCGTAAACATAGTACGGCCAAGCCCCGGCAGAAAGAGGCCATGATGCCGCTGTCCGTTGGCGCATCCGAGACTCGTCGACGATTTCTTCTTGCAAGGTCCGGTGCTCGGTCCCAATTGGAACGGGCAGTTCTCAACAGAAGCGAGATTTCGATGCGGTTTGGCATTTCTGCGGTCTTGGCCCTTTTCGCCGTCAGCGCGGCGCTGCCCGCCTTCGCCCAGCAGGTCGGCGAGGTTGGCGTCGACTGGCTCGGCAATGATATCATCATCGAGGCGGTGCCGGACCCGAAGGTGCAGGGCGTGACCTGCCACGTATCCTATTTCGAGCGCGGCATGGTCGACCGGCTGCAGAAGGGCAACTGGTTCGAGGATCCGTCCGATTCGTCGATCTCGTGCCGGCAGACCGGGCCGATCACCATCGGCGACATCTCGATGGACGAGGAAGGCGAGGAGATCTTCAACCAGGGCATCAGCCTGATCTGGAAGCAGCAGGTGGTGAACCGCATCTACGACAAGGCCAACGACACGCTGGTCTATCTTTCGCATTCGCGTCAGGTGCAGGACGGTTCGGCGAAAATGTCGCTGACCACGGTGCCGCTCTACGGCCAGGAAGTGGCCTGGACCAACGGCAAGCCGAAATAGCGCTGCTTGCCGGGCGGGCGGCGGCGGCGTAAAGCCGCTGCCATGGACGAGCCGGAAGACATCCGCTTCAAATCGCCGGAGCCGCGCATCCACCCGACGGCGGAGCTCAAATCGTGCCGGCTCGGGCGCTATTCGATCGTCGGCGAGCGCGTCATATTGCGCGAGGTGACGCTTGGCGACTTCTCCTATTTCGAGCGTCACGCCGAGGCGATCTATACCACGATCGGCAAGTTCTGCTCGATCGCCGCCAACACCAGGATCAATGCGCTGGAACACCCGCTGGAACGGCTGACCACGCATAAGGTGAGCTACCGGCCGAACGAATATTTCCGCTATCTCGGGGTCGACGCTGCTTTCAAACAAAGGCGGCAGGCGAAGGCGGTGACCATCGGCCACGACGTTTGGGTCGGGCATGGCGCGGTGATCATGCCGGGGGTGACGATCGGCAATGGCGCGGTGATCGGCACGAATGCCGTGGTGACGCGCGATGTCGGCGCATATGAAATCGTCGCCGGCGTTCCGGCCCGGCGGCTCAGGCTGCGTTTTCCGCCAGAGATTTCGGCGTGCATCGAGCGCCTGGCGTGGTGGGACTGGCCGGTCGCAAAACTCGCCGATGCGGTTCCCGACATGCAGGCGCTGTCGATCGAGGCGTTTCTCGAACGTTGGGAACAATCCTAGCCGACAGGCTCCACTGACCGTTCCCTCCCGGAACCGCGCTGCGCCGCGTTCAACTCGCATATTCCGCGTCGAGGGAACCGGAACCATCAGCGCCGGCGGCTGTTTTCCAACCGAAGGGCAAGCTAGCCAAAGGAATTCATCATGAAACGCATGATCACCCTTGCCGCTGCATCGTTGGCCATCGCGAGCCTGGCCGCGCCGTCTTTTGCCCAGGATACGAGCGAGCCAGTGCCGGGCGCCGAGAGCGGCGCCGCGACGGGCGTCTTGCCGCCCGATATCGACACGACCGGCGCCATTACGACGACCGCGCCGCCCTCGATCGCAGACGTGATTCAGGCGGTCAAAGCCACCGACACCAGCGCTACCCAAATCGGCACCATCTCCGCCATAGGGGAGGTGAAGGTGGTGAAAATCAGCGAGTTGGCCGGCAGCGCGACCGAGTTGCAGACCGCGCTGACCGAACACCAGGACGATCTGACCAAGCTGCGCAGCGCCGTCGAGGCCAATCCGGCGCTGATGGCCGAACTCGACAAGAAGCAGGTCGAGGTTCCGAGGATCGTGGCGACAGAGATCGAGGCCGACGGCGCGCTGACGGTTTACGTGCAGTAGGGGCGAAGCGGAGGCCAAGGGCTTCGTCGCCATCTGGAATTCACCCCACCCGGCTCGCTGCGCTCGCCGACCTCCCCTCGAGGGGAGGTAGGGCGTTGGCGCGGTTCATCATTGCCACGCCCGCTCTCGCGTCTGGCCATTGTCAAAGAACGCTCCCCATTTGCGAGGAGTAGTCGGGAAGCGGGGCGCGAGGCCGTGCTCCTAAAAGTAAACGTGGCCCGGTTTCCCGCGCCCCGCCGGCGTCTTGCCCTGGGAAGGAGGGTGCATTGGCGCACGCTGTCCTTCCCTTCGGGCCCGGACCTGGGGGCTCATCACCCAGCCATGCCACCGCAGCATGACCGGCCCGGCGCCGCCGCTCTCATCCGATACCCGGTGCGCACCGGATTTCCCGCAAGAACGGTGAGGCCATTATGCGGGAGGGAGAGGCATCGATGGACAAAACGCTGCTCCAAATTTATTCGAAAATCTTCTATCCTGCTGATATGAAAGGCGAATTTTTTGATCGGGCCGGAAGGAACGCGGATTCTATCCACATTTGCGGTCGAGAGGAGCGAAGGGAAGCGGACTGGTGAGCACAGGGATTGCGATCAAGCGGGTCTATGACGAGCCGGAGAGGAGCGACGGGTTCCGCGTGCTGGTCGACCGGGTGTGGCCGCGCGTAGTGACAAAGGAGAAGGCGGCGGTCGATCTCTGGATGAAGGAGATCGGGCCGTCGACGGGGCTGCGCAAATGGTTCGGCCACAAGCCTGAGCGCTGGGATGAATTTCGCACGCGCTATCGCGATGAGCTCGCGGCAAAGCGCGACCTGCTAGACCAGTTGCGCGCCCACGCGGCGAAGGGCCGGCTGACGCTGGTCTATTCGGCCAAGGACGAGGAGCACAACCAGGCGGTGGTGATCAGAGAGGTGCTGGAAGGGTAGGGATCCGAGGCACAAGAGAAGATGGATGCGCAGTCAATCCAATATTGAATATATGTATGGATACGATGCCGTTTAAAGCAAAAACACCATGACAAGAACCCTCTGAGATGTTCTCCTGACTGGAAACCGGAATGTAGACGGAGTAGCTATTTAAAAATAGGAATCCTTCTAAGCTCTTTGTAAGTTATTTTTCCACCCTGTTTGTTAAAAAGATCTACGCTTTGCGCGGCTACAACGCCGGTATAGAATCCATAATTTTGATTTTTCTTGGATTTCCGATGGTTGTGAAGTCGGATGGAGGCATTGATTTGCAGCTATAAACGAGACGTAAACTATGATTATCTGGATTTCGAGTTATTGCAACGAGTCAAGTTCAAACCCCCGTCACAAACCCGTCCAGCACCCGTTTCTGGCCGGCCTTGTCGAAGTCGATTGTGAGCTTGTTGCCGTCGATGGCGACGACGTTGCCGTTGCCGAATTTCTGGTGGAAGACACGGTCGCCGACCGTGAACGGGGAGGGGGTGTCGGAGACGGATTTGGCGACGAGCTCGCCGTCTATGGTGCGGCCTTTTACCGATCCGCGGCCGGCGCCGTAGCCGCTATCGGTTTCGCCATAGCCGATGCGCTCGACGGCATGGCCGGAACGCGTGCCCCAATTGCGGTCTGTCGCCTCGGTGCGGTTCTGCTGCGCGCGCTGCCAGCCCGGCGTCTGGTAGGTGCTGGAGAAAGAGCCACCGCCCGCGCCGGAACCGCCCCCCAGATTGTCGAATCGAGAGGCGCCGTAGGGATTTTGTCTTCCCGCCCCCTTGGCGCCGCGGCCGGAGGCGAAACTGCCGCCGCCATAGGCCGAACCGTAGCCGCCATAGGAGGATGAGCCCTCGTCGATTTCGACATGGGCTTCGGGCAGCTCGTCGAGAAAGCGCGAGGGGATGGTCGACTGCCAGAGGCCGTGGATGCGGCGGTTGGAGACGAACCAGATGTGCAGATTCTTCTTGGCGCGGGTCAAGCCCACATAGGCGAGGCGGCGCTCTTCCTCCAGCCCGGAGCGGCCGCCCTCGTCGAGCGAGCGCTGGTGCGGGAACAGGCCTTCCTCCCAGCCGGGGAGGAAGACGGTCTCGAATTCGAGGCCTTTCGCCGAGTGCAGCGTCATGATGTTGACGGCGTCCATGTTCTCCTGCTGCTCGGCGTCCATGACCAGCGCGACATGCTCGAGGAAGGAGCGCAGCGACTCGTATTCCTCCACGGAGCGGATGAGCTCCTTGAGGTTTTCGAGCCGGCCCGGCGCTTCCGCCGAACGGTCGTTCTTCCACATGTCGGTGTAGCCGGACTCTTCCAAAATGGTCTCGGCAAGCTCGGTATGGGGCGTGTGGTCGAGGGCTGCCTGCCAGCGCGCGAAATTGGCGGCGACTTCGCGGAGTGCGGCGCGCGGCTTCGGCTTCAGCTCGTCGCTTTCGGCGAGCTTTTCGGCGGCTTCCAGCATCGGCACGCCAAGCGCGCGGGCGGTGTCGTGGACCTGGCGGATGGCGGCTTCGCCGAGGCCGCGCTTGGGCACGTTGACGATGCGCTCAAAGGCGAGGTCGTCCGCGCCCTGGGCGACCACGCGGAAATAGGCGAGCGCGTCGCGGATCTCCTGGCGCTCGTAAAAACGCGGGCCGCCGATGACGCGGTAGTTGAGGCCGAGCGTGACGAACCGGTCCTCGAATTCGCGCATCTGGAAGGACGCGCGCACAAGGATCGCCATGTCGTTCAGATTGTGCTTTTCGCGCTGCGCCTGCTCGATGGTCTCGCCGACGGCGCGGGCTTCCTCCTCCGAATCCCAGGCGGCGTGGACATGGACCTTGGCGTCGTCGGGGTCGGCCCTTTCGGTGAACAGGGTTTTTCCCAGCCGCCCTTCATTGTGGGCGATGAGATGCGAGGCCGCGCCGAGAATGTGGGCGGTGGAGCGGTAGTTGCGCTCCAGCCGGATGATGGTCGCGCCGGGGAAATCCTTGTCGAAGCGGAGGATGTTGTCGACCTCGGCCCCGCGCCAGCCATAGATGGACTGGTCGTCGTCGCCGACGCAGCAGATATTTATCTGCTGCCTTTTGTTTTCGCTCACGGCCGCAAAGTCGCGCTGCCCCTCACCCTTACCCTCTCCCCGTAAGGACGGGGAGAGGGGGGCATCAGCGTTGGAGCTTCCTCCTTCTCCCCGTTTTTCCCGGGGAGAAGGTCCGGCAGGGGATGAGGGGCGGCGCGGCTCCTCCGGCCGCTGCGCCAGGAGCCGCAGCCACATATACTGCGCGGTGTTGGTGTCCTGGTATTCGTCGACGAGGATGTATTTGAAGCGGCGGTGATATTCCTTCAGCACGTCCGGATAGGCGCGGAAGATGCGGATGGGGTGGCACAGGAGATCGCCGAAATCGCAGGCGTTGAGCGTCTGCAGCCGCTCCTGGTAGGCTTGGTAGAGCTGGCGGCCCCGGCCGTTTGCGAAGGAGCGCGCGTCGCCCTCGGGGATTTCCGAGGGGCCGAGGCCCTTGTTCTTCCAGCCGTCGATCATCATGGCGAACTGGCGCGCCGGCCAGCGCTTGTCGTCCAGCCCCTCGGCCTGGATCAACTGCTTGATCAGGCGCACGACGTCATCGGTGTCGAGGATGGTGAAGCCGGATTTCAGGCCGGCGAGCTCGGCGTGGCGGCGCAGCATTTTTACGCCGATGGAATGGAAGGTGCCGAGCCACGGCATGCCCTCGATGGCTTCGCCGACCAGCATGCCGACGCGCTGCTTCATCTCGCGCGCGGCCTTGTTGGTGAAGGTGACGGCCAGAATCTGGCTGGGAAAGGCGCGGCCGGTGGCAAGGATATGGGCGATGCGGGTGGTAAGCACGCGCGTCTTGCCCGTGCCGGCTCCGGCCAGAACCAGCACCGGACCCTCCGTGGTCTCGACCGCGAGGCGCTGCTCGGGGTTGAGGCCGGCGAGGTAATCGGGCGCGGAAGCCTGGCGCGCGGCCATGGCGCGCGCGGCGATGCCCGAAGGCGCGTGGCCGCCAGCCGGGCGGGCGGGCGGGGCGCTCGGCTCGTCGAAAAAGGGCATGTCGTCCGGGAAACCTGACATTGACACCGAATGTAGTGATTCGGGGGCGAAAGACCAGCAGCGTTTCCGTTTTGTGCCGCAAGGCGCGGCGTTTGGCCCGGCGCAAGGCATTGCGGCCGACCGGGCGTGGCGGCGGGGCAACGCGGCGCTTCAAATGCCTGGGAGCGCACTTTCCGAAGCCGCCGCTCGCGCTAGTTCGAGAAGCAGGGACATGCGAACGACAGATCATTCATGGCAGGCAGGAAGAAGGCCGGGAAAAGCATCGGCGATCATGAGGGGCAGTCCGCCGCGCCGGAGCCGCAGGTGGAACTCGGCGCGGCGGATGAAGCGCCCGTGGAGGAAAGCCGGCCGGCGTTCAGCCGCAGCGCCAGGGCGGCGGCGGCACTCGCCCGGGCGCTGCGCCATGATTTCGGCATCGCAGCACGCCGCTCGGGGAGGGCCATTGCGGCGGGCGCGAGGCGGCTAGGCAGACGGACACGCGAGGCCGATTATTCAGGGATCGAGGCGCGGCTCGGCGCGCTGGCCGGCTCGATCCGCAGCCTGCCGGGACTGGCTGAGCGCTGGCGGAACCGGGCAGGAGAGGCGGGTGTCGAGCCGGGCTCCCCGCAGGCCGTCGAAAGCCGCAGGCGCTATTCCTGGCTGCAGGCGGCGGCGCTGTCGGTGCTGGCTTTCATCGTGGTCTCGGTCGGCGTGCTGTGGTGGGCGCTGCGCGACGTGCCCTGGCAGGAGATCGCCGAAGGCTCGTTGAAGCCGGTGGTGGTGCTCGAAAGCGCCGACGGCGAGGCAATCGTGCAGCAGGGGCCGTATCAGGGCGCCTACGCCAAGCGCGAAGAGTTTCCGCCGCATCTGGTCGATGCGGTGCTGGCGGTGGAGGATCGCCGCTTCTACGAGCATTACGGCATCGATTTTCGCGGCGTCGGGCGGGCGATCTGGCGCAATCTGCTGGCCGGCGGGGTGGTCGAGGGCGGCAGCACCATCACCCAGCAGCTGATAAAAATCCTCTATCTGGAGAGCAACCGCACCTTCAAGCGCAAGATCCAGGAACTGGTCATCGCCTTCTGGCTGGAGGCCAGGTTCGGCAAAGACGAGATCCTCACGCGCTACCTGAACAACATCTATCTCGGCGCCGGCGCGACCGGGGTGCCGGCGGCCGCGCGCATCTATTTCGACAAGAGGGTAAACCAGCTCAATCTGACCGAATCGGCGCTGCTGGCCGGCATCATAAGGTCGCCCTCGCAGCTCAGCCCGCTCACAAACCCGCAGGGCGCTGCCGAGCGGACCGAGACCGTGCTGGACGTGATGGTGGCGAGTGGCGCGATCGACGAGGCGGAAGCGCGGGCGGCGCGGACGCAAACCGCAATGCTCAACCCGGCGCGCCCGGCGCACCGCGCCGGCAGCTGGTTCTCCGACTGGGTGCTCGACGATGCGCGCGAGATCGCCGGGCCGTATCGCGGCACGATCAATGTGCGCACCACCATCGTGCCGAAACTGCAGGCGCTGGCGGAGGAGGCAGTGCGTAAGGGGCTCGCTTCGGAGCAGGCCGCGGGCGTCGGGCAGGCGGCGCTGGTCGCCATGACGCCGGACGGCGCGGTGGTGGCGATGGTGGGCGGGCGCGACTATGCCGGCAGCGAATTCAACCGGGCGGCGGCGGCGATGCGGCAGCCGGGCTCGGCCTTCAAGCTGTTCGTGCTGCACGCCGCGCTGAAGGCCGGCTATTCGCCGCGCGACAGGGTGCGCGACGAGCCGGTCGAGATAAACGGCTGGACGCCTAAAAATTTCGGCGGCGAGTATAATGGCCGCGTCTCCATCGCCGAGGCCTTCGCGCGCTCGCTCAACGCCGCGATGGTCAATCTGGCGCAGGAGGTGGGCCTGAAGAACGTGGTGGCGGCGGCACGCGAGCTCGGCATAGACGCGCCGCTGACCGAGACGCCGGCCCTGGCGCTGGGCGCGTCGGAGGTCAGCCTGCTCGACTTGACCGGCGCCTACGCCTCGGTGCGGGCCGGGCTGGCGCCGATCGAGCCGTGGGGCATCGTCTCGTTCCAGAGCGAGGGCCAGCCGCAGGCGTTCCGGGTCGGGCCGTCGAAGCAGCCCGAAGTCGATCTGCGCGGCGCGCAGCGCGACCTGGTCGGGCTGTTGCAGCTGGTGGTCGACCGCGGCACCGGTAAGGCCGCCAGCCTCGACGGGTTCGCCGCCGGCAAGACCGGCACCAGCCAAAATTATCGCGACGCCTGGTTCATCGGCTTCAACGAGCCGCTGGTGGCCGGCGTCTGGGTCGGCAATGACGACGACAGTCCGATGAACGAGATCACCGGCGGCTCGCTGCCGGCGGCGATCTGGAAGAATTTCATGTCGGCGGCCCGCGATACGGCCCGGGAGCCGACGGAGGCGGTGACCGCGACTGCGGAAGGGGAGGAGACGCCGGTGTCGTGCAATGTGCGGGCATGCTCGCGCGCCTATCGCTCGTTCCGGGCCGAGGATTGCACGTTCCAGCCCTATAGCGGGCCGCGGAGGCTGTGCGAGAAGTAGTTTCCCGGGCAGGGCTTCCGATCGTGCGCGGACGCCATCGTCAATCGAAGATGACGACGTTTGCCGCGCGAGCGGCCTTGAGAAACGCGTCGCGGGCATCGCTTGTCGAGCAGGTTCCCTCAAGGGCGGCTTCGGCGGTGTGTATCGCTTTCTCCAGCAAATCCTCGAAGGGCCAATCCACGGCGGAAAGATAATCCATGGCCTCGCGAACCGAAGCGATCTCTATCCTGCCGACGTCAGGGTCATCCACCGTGATCGGGCGGTCGAAAGGCTTGTTTGTCATAGCCACGTCCCTTTGAGGAGCACCGCAAAGCGCTCCTACAACCCCTTATTGCCCGGCTTGTTCCCCCGGCCGGGTGTGGCGGAGCGGGCGACGCCTTGGGCCGACTTTGAACAAAACATCCATGCGGAGCTGGCGCCGAGCCAGGGTCGGGCCGATGGAGGTCTATCGCTGGCCCGCGCGCAAATTGGCGTGAAGGAACGGAACGTTTTGAACCAGCCAGCGTAACTGGTTGATTCAGGCGGAGAGCGGCGCCGCAACTCGATATGGGCAGAGGCAGACTTGGTGCTGGATGACCTTGCGCACGCGAATGCCGGTCGCTTGACGGTGCTGACCATAGCGGTGGTGCCGCTTTTCTTCGTCATCAGCGGAATTTTGATCCGCTATGCCGCATTCACGCAGGTCTGGCCGGACCATAGCCTGCAGCCCTATCTGCAATCGCTGTGCAGGTGGGATTGCTCCTGGTATGTGGGCATTTCCGAGCACGGCTATGAAGGCTTTCCGATCCCCGGCGAAAGCAATGTCGGGCGCTGGGGCTTCTTTCCGCTCTATCCGATGCTGGTTGCGGGGATCAGGGCCGTTTTCCCGTTTTCCACGGCGGTCGTCGCGATCGCCACGTCGATCGCATTGAGCTACGCCTCCTGCCTGGTCGCTTGGCAGCTTCTCGACAGGAACATGCGCGCCTACGTGCTCTATTGCGCTTTCCTGCTCAGCGGCCCGTTTTCCTTCTATTTCACCACTTTCCTCTCCGAGCC
This sequence comes from Mesorhizobium sp. WSM2240, assembly GCF_040438645.1. Lineage (NCBI taxonomy): Bacteria > Pseudomonadati > Pseudomonadota > Alphaproteobacteria > Hyphomicrobiales > Phyllobacteriaceae > Mesorhizobium > Mesorhizobium sp. WSM2240. The sequence continues at coordinate 3,394,249 of NZ_CP159253.1, read as the reverse complement.
CCTATTCGTGCTTCTAACGTTATGTGTCTTCCTGGCGCTGAAACAGTCCAGCTATCTGCGGGCAGGCGCTTTCTCCGCACTGTTGTCGGCCACGCGGCTGGTCGGGGTCTTCGTCGTCTTCGCGACGGTGACCCGGATGCTCCAGGAGCATCGGGCGCATGGCGGATCGGCCCTGTCCTTCCCGCGCCGGGTGCTTTCGCGGCCGGATCTCCTCGTCGCCATCCTCATCTCGCCCGCCGGTCTTTTCGCCTACATGCTGTATCTCTATTTAACCGTCGGGGACGGTTTTGCCTTCGTCCACGTGCAGCGCGCCTTCGGGCGGGTGACGGGCAATCCGCTCCAGTTCCTGTGGGACGGGCTCTCGGCGATGCCGGCGAGCGGATGGCTGCCGACCGCTCCGCAGTGGAGCGCGTTCGCCTGCGTGGCCGGGCTGGCGCTTTCGGCGGTGCTGGCGTTTCGCAGGCAGTATGGCGCGGCACTTTTCTGCGCGCTCGGCATCGTCCTGCCGCTGCTGACGAACCTGGCGTCGATGGTGAGATATGTCGTCGGACTGGCTCCGCTGATCGTATTGTCCATGAGCCTGCTGGCGACATACAGAGTGACCTATTATGCGGCTTTGGTGCTGCTGCCGGTCGCCTGCTATTTCACCACGATCGCGTGGATGAGAGGCTACCTTGCCCTGGTCTAGAATCCCGGCGCCGCATCGGCGCGCGGCGTTCGCCGGCGGCTATGTGCTGGCGGCGCTGCTGGCCGGCGCGGAAATATTTATCCTCGGGCTGGCTCTCAATCCGCGGGTGCATCCGGACTACCGCGCCTTCTACATCGACGAGACGACCACCTGCCTCAACCGCGACCGCATCGGCGGCTATAGACTCGGCGAGACGGTTTCATTTCTGCACCTGGGGCGGCAGGCGGAGCGGATGAAGCGCGCGGCGGGCTTGAAGGTGTGCGGCTGGACCGGGCCGACCGGCGACGGCACATATTCGCTGGGCGAGACCTCGCGGCTGCGCGTAAAAATCCCGGAAATCCCCAGCGGTCTGACGGCCACGTTGGAGATGGCGCCGATGCTTCGCCCGCCGCAAACCGCGCAGACGGTCATCATCTCGGTGAACGGCGTTCGCCTGCACGAAACGACGCTCTCGGGCGATGAGCCTCAAAAGGTCTCCTTCGTAATCCCGCAGGCGGTTCTCGCGGGGGCGGAGGTGCTCGACATCGCCTTCGACTATCCCGATTCTATTCGGCAGACGCCGGTCGCAAGTAACATCTATGATCGCGCGATCAAGCTGATGTCGTTCAGGCTGGACCCGGTCACCGAGGGTGCCGGCGCTACCGATCCGGCTTCCGCCGCGCAAACACCCACCGATCGAGCGCCAGAAGATTGAGTGTCGGGATCAGTATGCACGTAACCAGCACGGGTACGATGCCCGGCAGGCCGAGCACGCCTGTCAGCAGCGCCGGCGCTGCAAAGGCCACCGCGAGCCCCACCGCCGTCAGCAGCACAAAGCGCGGGGCCTCCGCCCGATGCCGTCTGCGCGACATGAAGGTCCCGGATTTGTGGGCGAGATAGGAAAACAGCGCGGCCGCGGCGTAGGCGGCGAGGGAGGCCGGGACGGCGCTCAAGCCGACCCGGTTCATGAATAGCGTGGCCAGGATGGCGTACAGCGCCGTGGCCGCGATGCCGACCAGCACGAAGCGCAGCACGAGCTTCGGCCCGAAGCCAGCGATCGGTCTAGGCGCGCGCACTGCACGCATATTGCGCACCCAGGGGAAGAGGGGCGAACGCGCGCTCCCACCTCCTGGCCAGACGGCCGGCCCGCGGCAAAAGGAGGAAATGCTCCGACCGGATTTCCCCGAAGCCGGCTGCTCGGAAGAGCGCCTCAACCTTGCCAGCGCTAAGCAGGACGGCGTCCTTGTCGAAAGGGCACCGCAGAACGGCGAGGCGCGTCAGCGGATTCCAGGGATTATGCTCGATGATGCAGGCCATGCCTCCCGGCCGCAGGACGCGGCGAATTTCCCGAAAGAATTCGCGCCACGCGGCTGGCGGAACGTGGTGGAGAACGCAACTGGCGAACGCCAGATCGAAGGAGCCATCGCCATAAGGCAGGACGGCGGACGCGCAGACGCTGTAGGCGTGGTCCGGATTGTCAGTGCGCGCGCGGAGGATCGATTGTTCCGAAACGTCGCAGCCGCTCAGGCTCGCGAAGACACCTTTGAGATGACGATGAAGCGAACCGATGCCGCAGCCAATGTCCAAGGCCCGCACGCCCGCGCCGCCTTGCTCGATACCCCTCTCGACCATGAGGCGCCGCAGCAGGTCGGCCTTTGCTTTCAGAAAGAAATCATGCCCCAGCCCGGAAAATCCGATCGATCCCTCAACTGCCTCCCGGTAGCCGTTCCGGTAGTCGTCGAACAGGCTGGCCATCAACCGAGCTTCCGATCCGGGCTCAGCGAAAGAACGCCACGGCTTTTGCCGGGGACGGCAGCGGGGTTCGGCTCCTCGAAGCCCGTGACCCGCTCGACCACATAAAGAGGCCGGCGTTTCACTTCGGCATGGATGCTGCCTACATAGAGCCCAACCACGCCCGTCATGAAGAGATTGATGCCGCACAGAAGCGAGACTACCACTACGACGGATGTCCAGCCGGCAACGACCCCTGTCTCGAAGATCCAGGCGAACATCGCATAACCGCCAAGCAGCGCGGCAAACGCCGAAATGATCAATCCGCCCCAGAGCGCCATGTGTAGCGGCTTTTCCGAGAAGCTGACGATGCCGTGAACCGCAAGATGCACCATTTTCCAGAATGGGTACTTGGTCTCACCCATTGTTCGCGCCGGACGTTCAAAGGGTACGACAGCCTGGTTGAAACCCATCCAGCCGAACATGCCCCTGACAAAACGATCATGTTCGGGCATGTGCTTGAAGGTTTCCAAGGCCTTGCGACCCACCAGGCGGAAGTCGCCGACATCGCGCGGAATGTCGACGGTCGTCATCCGCCTCAGCAAACGGTAGAAGACACGAGCGGTGAATCGCTTGAACCAGGTTTCACCCTGCCGGCTGACGCGCCGGGCACAAACGATCTCGAACCCTTCCTTCCACTTCGCCACCAGATCTAGAACGACCTCCGGCGGATCCTGAAGGTCGGCGTCCATCACGATCACGGCGTCGCCCTTGGCGGCATCCATGCCGGCCGTGATCGCGATCTGGTGTCCGAAATTGCGGGAAAGCTCGATCAGCCGAAAACCCGACTCAGCGGCGATGACCTCCCGAAGGCAGTTGACGCTTCCGTCCCGGCTCCCGTCGTCAATGAAGATAACCTCCGCGTCTCCATCCAGCCGGTGAAGCAGCAACTTGATCCGCCCGATTAGTCGAGGCAGCACCTCTTCCTCGTTGCAGATAGGGATCACGAGCGAATATCGTGGGGGCGACACGTTTTTCCCCGTCCGATGGTGCAGCCTGATAGTCGGCGCAACAGCAATGGAATATTCGCTGAAAAGTTCCAGCTATTGCTAATATACGCACCGCGTCCGGGCCTCGACAGGAGATGGCGGCGAATACAAGCCTATAACGATGTCGCGAGCATAAGGGGTTCCGGACATCAACAATATGCCCTGTCGAGGCCGGCGCTGGGTCAAGCCCGTTTCGCGAATGCTAGGCGCCCACCTCCTACGGCTCGTCCCTCTCATCCCGCAAATTCGAGACGACGCGGCGGTTTTGCGACCGGCAGGCGGTGTCGGGGCAGTTGCGGACGAGGCGGTCCTTGCCGTAGCCCTTGGCCCACATGCGGTTGCGGTCTATGCCGCCGGCGGCGAGGTAGGCCATCACCGCGTCGGCGCGCTGCTGCGACAGGGCGACTTCGCTGGAGCCGGGATCGTCGGCAAAACCCTGCAGCTTGAGCAGCCAGCGCGGATGTTTTGTCAGCCAGGCGATCTGCGTGTCGAGGGTGGCCCTGGCGACGGAATCGAGGGTGGCCGAGCCCTGGGTGAAATAGGTGCGGCGGCCGACATTGAGGATAAAATCCTCCTCGCTGCCCGGCTGCACGCTCTGGAAGCCGGCGACCTCGGCGTTGGTGACGTTGGGCGTGGCGGGCGCCAGCGTGTTGCTGGTCGAGCAGGATGCGGCCAGCGTGAGCAGGCCGGCGGCGAGCAGCCGCTGCGTGTTTCGGATCATGCGGTTCATGGACGGTTCATTCGACAGCGGTTGAGGCCTGGTCGGCGATGTGCGGCAGGACCTGCACCGCGGTGCCTATCGGCGAACGCTGGTAGAGGTCGATGATGTCTTCCGGGAACATGCGGATGCAGCCGCTGGAGGCGTCCGTGCCGATGCTCCACGGCTCGAGCGTGCCGTGCAGGCGATAGCCGGTGTCGGCGCCGTTGCGGTGGAGATAGAGAGCGCGCGGCCCGAGCGGATTGTTCGGCGCGCCACCGGCAACAAAGCGCGGCAGGTCAGGCCTGCGCTTCAGCATTTCGGGGGGCGGGACCCATTGCGGCCACAGCGCGCGGCGGTCGATGGTCGCGCGGCCGTACCATTTGAAGCCTTCCTTGCCGACGCCAACGCCGTAGCGGATCGCCGTCTTGTTCTCCATGATCACGTAGAGAAAGTGGTTGCGCGTATCGACCACGATCGTGCCGACGGGCTCGCTGCTGAAATATTTGACGATCTGGCGATGCCAGCGCTTGTCGATCCTGGCGAAATTCGTCTTGCGGTAGACAAAGTTGTTGTCGCTGGCGGTGCCGGCGAAAAAGGATTTTGCAGCGGCGGCCTCAGCAATATTGCCCGTTGCACCCGCGACGAGCAGCGCCAGGCCGCCGAGCACGACATTCCTGCGTGACAAAACCATCGGCAATATTCCCCCCAAGCCAAAAGCCTGGCGACCATAGTTGAGAATTACTTTGCGTCAAAGTGGAAAATGCGGCGTTGCTTCGGCCGGCCGGTCCCGGCCGATCTCACCGAGGCGTTACTGGACCGCCGGCCGCCGGCCGCTATGTTTTTGCCGGGTGGGCGCAAGCAGTATCGGGAGAACAGCATGACGACACCGGCCATCACCCAGGCGATGATAGACGCCTATGACGAATACACCCATCTGACGCTGGATCGCCGCGGCTTCATGGAGAAGCTGACCAAGCTTGCCGGATCGGGCGCGGCTGCGGCGATGATCGCGCCTCTGCTGGCGGCGAATTCGGCGCAGGCGGCGATCGTCGCCGAGGACGACGAGCGGCTCACCGCCGAGGACATCACCTATCCCGGTTCGGGCGGCGATATGAAGGGCTATCTCGTGAGGCCGAAGGACGCGAGCGGCAAGCTCGGGACGGTGATCGTCATCCACGAGAATCGCGGCCTCAACCCGCATATACGCGATGTGGCGCGGCGCATGGCGCTGGAAGGTTTCGTGGCGCTGGCGCCGGATTTCCTGTCGCCGCTGGGCGGCACTCCGGAAGACGAGGACATAGCGCGCGAGATGATCGGCCAGCTCGACGCCGCGCAGACCATCGCAAACGGGGTTGCGACCGTGGCGTTCCTCGAAAACCATGAAGCGGGCAACGGCAAGGTCGGCGCGGTCGGCTTTTGCTGGGGCGGCGGCGCGGTCAACGACCTGGCCGTCAACGCTCCGGACCTCGACGCCGCCGTCGCCTATTACGGGCGGCAGGCCGCGGCGGAGGACGCAGCCAAGATCCAGGCGCCGTTGCTCCTGCACTATGCCGGGCAGGACGAGCGCATCAATGCCGGCATCGACGCCTACAAAGCCGCGCTCGAGGCCGCCGGCAAGGAAGTCACTATCCATATGTATGAAGGCGCGCAGCACGCCTTCAACAACGATACGTCCGAGGCGCGCTACGACAAGGAGGCCGCTGATTTAGCCTGGGGGAGGACGGTTGAGTTCTTCAAGGAGAAACTGGCGTAGATTCAGGTGATGCCAGTCTGCAAATGGCGGCTTTCTGCGCTTCCGGTGCTCACGGACCTGAATGTCCGCTCCGCTCCGGTTCTCGAAATCCACCATTCTCGACTCGGCCTGACCTGAATCTCGGTACGTCCTCGGATGAGGCACAGCGTGATGATCAATACCGATGCTCCAGAAAAGCATGTTTTCGAGCCGGCGGACGGCATTCCCAACAATCCGCTGCCGCTGCTGATCTGGCGGGACCGCACTCCTCGTGAAGCGCGTGACGGCCGGAGTGTCTGCGCGCTTTACGAGAAGAACGGCTGGAGCGGCACCTGGGTCTATACCGTGTACCCGTTCTGGCACTTCCACACGCTCGGCCACGAAGTGCTTGCCTGCGTATCGGGAAACGCGCGCATCGGCTTCGGCGGAGATGCCGGCATCGCGGCGGACGTTTCCATCGGCGATGTCTGCATCGTGCCCGCAGGCGTCGGCCACAAGCGGCTCGATGCGTCCGCCGATTTCCAGATGGCTGGCGGCTATCCGCCGGGCCAGCAAGGCGACATCGTGAAACCGGGCGACATCGAATTAGCGCTTGCGGCGCAGGCGATCGCGGCTCTTGCCTTGCCGGAAACCGACCCGATCACCGGCCACGCCGACGGGGTGGCCGAGATCTGGCGGCAGCCGGCGGATTGACCGGTAGCGGCCTCAGCCGTAACCGCGCTTCATCCGCGCCTGCTTGAGGATCACGCGCCAGCGGATCATGTCGAGCGGAATCGGATCGTTGTTGTTGGCGATGTGGAAAATCTCGTTGTTGAGGTTCTTCAGCGTGCGCCAGAAATCGTAATCGGTCAGGCGGGGATCGTCGGCGAGCTTGTCCGACGCCGTTTCGATATCGATTCGCATAGTCCGTCCTCAAGCGACTTAAGCCCCGGCCCGCCCGCTTGCATTCCGCTTCAGTCCCTTTCTTTCCCGAGTCGCAGGAACCAAACAACCCGACAGGTTTATTGTTCACAGTGAAAATCGGTTAAGGTTAACGGCGGCGCATTGGAGCCTTGCTCAAGCGGTCTTGCGCCTGATGCCGATCGAGCGCCCCGCGCGCTCGGGCATGGGCAAAGCGGCGTGCGCGGCGCGCATGGTCTCCACTTTCGCCATGATGTCGGCCGGGAAGGGCGCGACCCTGGGGCCAGCCATGTCGACATGCAGCGAGAGCGATTCCGAGGTAGCGGCGAGCCAGCCGTCGACATGGCGGATCTCCTGATAGGCGCGCAGCCGCTTCTCGTCATGGTCGAGGAGTTGGAAGGTGACCGTCACATTGTGGCCGAGATGCAGTTCCTGGACGTAGCAGATGTGGACTTCCGCCGTGTAGATGGTCAGCCTGCGCTCCTTGGCGTAATTGGGACCGAGCCCCATGATTTCGAAGGCGTCGTCGGAACAGCGGTCGAACAGGACGTTGTAATAAGCCATGTTGAGATGGCCGTTATAGTCGATCCAGTCCTTCTCCAGTTCCATGACGCGTGAGACGAAGGGGGCGGGAATGGGCATGAACGGTCCTCAAAGTTGGCACTGGACAAGTGAAGCTGGCCGGCAGATTAGGACCATAATCATGAGACAAGGACCGGCACTGGTCCATTCGCGGAGGATTTGATGGCGCTAAGCGACCTGCGAACGGTTGAACGCAACGAGGCCGGCATAGAGGCGGCGCTCAGCATATTGAAGCAGCGCTTCGGCGAGCGGTTCCAGACGGGCGCCGCCATACGCGGGCAGCACGCTCATACCACGACCTACATACCGACGCAGGCGCCGGACGGCGTGGCCTTTCCGGAAACGGCCGAGGAAGTGCAGGAGATCGTGAAGGTGTGCGCCGAGCATCGCGTGCCGGTGATTGCCTTCGGCGTCGGCAGCTCGCTGGAGGGCCAGGTCAACGCGCCGGGCGGCGGCATCTCGCTCGACACCTCGCGCATGAACCGCGTGCTTTCGGTCAATGCCGAGGATCTCGACTGCACGGTGGAGCCCGGCGTGACGCGCGAGGACCTCAACGCCTATCTGCGCGACACTGGCCTGTTCTTCCCGATCGATCCCGGCGCGAATGCGAGCCTGGGCGGCATGGCGGCGACGCGGGCATCCGGCACCAATGCCGTGCGCTACGGCACGATGCGCGAGAATGTGCTGGCGCTGCAGGCGGTGATGGCCGACGGAAGCATGGTGACGACGGCGCGACGGGCGAAGAAGAGCTCGGCCGGCTACGATCTGACGCGGCTCCTGATCGGCTCGGAAGGCACGCTCGGCATCATCACTTCGCTGACGCTGAAGCTCTACGGCATCCCGCAGGCGATCTCAGGCGGCGTCTGCCCGTTCCCGAGCGTGGAGACGGCGTGCCAGGCGGTGATCGCGACCATCCAGATGGGCATTCCGGTCGCGCGGATTGAACTGGTCAATGCGCTGCAGATGCGGGCGCTTAAGAACTATTCGAAGCTCGACTATCCCGAAAGCCCATGCCTGTTCGTAGAATTCCACGGCAGCGACGCAGGGGTCGCCGAGCAGGCCGAGACGTTCGGCGAGATCGCCGCGGAATATGGCGGCGGGCCGTTCCTGTGGACCAGCGTGGCGGAGGAGCGGGCGAAGCTGTGGAAGGCCAGGCACGACGCCTATTGGGCCTCGCTGACGCTGCGTCCCGGCGCCAAGGGACTGTCGACCGACGTCTGCGTGCCGATCTCGCGGCTCGCCGAATGCATCGCCGAGACCGAGGCCGACATCGCCGAGATGGGCCTGATCGCACCGATCGTCGGCCATGTCGGCGACGGCAATTTCCATACGCTGGTGCTGATGGACGTGGACGACCCGAAGGAGATCGCGCTCGCCGAAAAATTCGTGTCGCGGCTGACCATGCGGGCGATCTCGATGGAGGGCACCTGCACCGGCGAGCACGGCATCGGCCAGGGCAAGATGGGCTTTCTCGAGCACGAACTCGGCCACGGCGTCAACATCATGCGCACCATCAAGGCAGCGCTAGACCCGCAGAACATCCTCAATCCGGGGAAAATACTTCCAGCGCCGATGGAATAGCCCTGTCTGCCACGCTTGACCTGACTGCGGCTTGGGTTGAAGATTCTCCAAGCGGTGGGCGATCCGATCGGTAAGGCGAGGACAGACAGATGGCGGTGTCGCGCAAGCAAGAGGCTCGGGCGCTGAGCGAAGACGAATGGCAACTGGTGCAGATGTCGCATCATCCGGCGGTGCAGGACCTGCCGGATGCCGAACTGATCGGCCTGATCAAGTCGGTGCGCGAGCGACGCGACCGGGCGCAGACGGAGGCGTACAGGAAACGCCGCGAGATGCGGGGAAAGGCGTCGCCGAAAGGCGCCCAACCCGCAACCAAGGATCGAGGCACGCAAGCCAAGCTCGAAGTGCTCGCCATGAGCATGCGACGGCTGAACGGCGAGCATGAACGCAGGCGACGCCTCGCCGCAAAGCTCGATCTCGCCGAAAAAGCGCGCAACGCGCTGACGCTGAAGCAAAGAGCTTCGGAGAGCGGCGCGGAATTCAACACCCGCCACGCGCATCAGGGCATGCGCGCTGTGGAGAGCCGAAAGCGCAAGAACCTGATCCGGCCGATGGAACTCGGACGGCAGCGACAGGCCGCCAAGGTGGCGCAGGCAAGGCGCGACGCGCGCTAAAGCACCGGACCGAGACCAGCCAGCACAACTCCGCCCCAGACGATCAGCGCAGCGCCGGCGGCCTTGCCGATCCAGTGGCCGGCGGGGCTGAGCTTTTCGACCAGCACGAACAGCGCGATGCCGGCGATCCAGGCGAAGTTCATGACGCCGCCGACGAACAGAAGCAGCATCAGGAGCCAGCAGCAGCCGAGGCAGTAAGCGCCGTGGCGCAGCCCCATGGCGAAGGCGCCGGTCTTGCCGCTTCGCCATTGGGTCATAACGAAATCGAGCGGCGAGCGGCACTGGAGCAGGCACGCCTGCTTGAACGGCGTCCATTGGTAGAGGCCCGCGCCGACCAGGACGATCCCGGCAAGGACCGTGCTGGTCGTTTGCATCATCGGCGAAAGCAGGGCGACCCTGTCGAAGCCGTATTGAAGCAGGACCGCGGCGATGCTGAAAGCTGCCCATATGACGAGATAGCCGAGCCCGAACAGGCCGGTCGGCCCGATCGTGCTTGCCCCGCCGCTGCGCTTGCGCGCGATGGAATCGTAGAAGAGGAGCATCGGCACGGCGCTGGGCAGCATCATCGCCGTCATCATCGCCATCCACATGAGAAGCATCAGCGCGGCGTAGCCGGCGGTCCAGACCGGCTCGGCCATGGGCATGTCCATGCCCGGCATGTCCGGCATGGGCATCTCGACGCCCAGGAGCAGATACGCCCACGAGGCGAGCACGACGCCCGCCACGATGGCGACCAGGACCGTCCGGTCGTGCCGGTGCAGCGCCGTCAGAAACTGCATTTCAGGCGCCGTCAGGCAGCGACGCCTTGCGGCGTCTGAACCACGTGGGCCAGCGAACTGTGCGCCCCGCTGGTCTGGAACTTGATCGCGCCCATGCTGCGTGTGCCGGACGAGGCGATCTCCGCCATCCGATGCTCGAAGCCCTCGGGCATGACGACCTGGGCGCGGTGCGGCTCTCCGGTCACAGGGTTCTTGATCGGCTCGACCTCGGTTTCGAGAACGCCAGGCACCACCATCCGCGCGGTGCGGCCTTCCATATCGAAGCTGAATTCGAACGGTGCGAAGATCGGCTCGTGCATCCTGGCGACGATGACGCTGACGATGTGGAACAGGGTTCCTTCCGCCGAATTCTCGCCCGACAGTATAGCGGCCAGCGCGTTGCGCTGCTCGGGACTGGCGCGTTCGTCCAGGATCGGTTGGGCGTCGCCATTGCCCTCATGGAGCGGTCCGGGAAAATGGACCGTGACGGCGAAATGCAGTCCGTCCAGGCTTACGTCGTTGAAATGGCCTTTCGTGATGCGCATGGCCACGAGGCCTTCGCATTCGCCGTTGGTCGGCCTCGCATTGAAATCGCAGGGACAGCCGAACGCGCAGTTACAATTCTTGAGCCACTCGCCTTCCAATCTCCAGTCCGCGGATGCCATGATTTCCTCCCTTGACCGATCGAAAAACCGGACCCGAAAGAATAGCACGAAAGGGCGCCCATGAATATCGACCGGGAACCGATAGTGTTTCGGTTTGAATTTCGGCTATGGGTGGACGTTATCGGTCAATCGGAGGGAGTTTGCTCCCGCGCCGCTTTCCGAAACAGCCAGGCCGATCCGAGCCACAGCGCGACGAAGAACCCATTCAGCCCAAGGATCTCCGTCACGGAGCTAACCGGCGACTGGTGCTCGCCAGCAATCAGGGCGATCACGGCGACCAACGCCTGAGCTAACGCTGTCGCGACCAACGCGCGCGCCATTCCATGCGGCTGGAAACGCACGACGACGGCGCCGATGATCCCGACAGCGAGCACTCCACCGTACATCAGGTTGGCGGGGTTGTCTTCATTTCCGATAATGCCGACGGCGAGGTTCATCCAGACGAGGAGGAATGCTGCGGCGACCGCGACGCCGACGGCGGCGCGGTACGCGCTATTGCCCGTCATCCTTGCTGCCAGCTCGAAGCTGCCGCCAGCGGCGACCATCATGGCGCCGAAGATAATGAAATCGGTCCTGTCCCAGACCACTTCATCGGTGAACTGCATCGCAACAAAGGGCAGCAGCAGGACGAGCGCCGCGGCGCTCCAGCCGGCTATCCTCCAACGGTTTGCGCGTCCGCCGCCATTTTCCAAGCTTTCTGCCATTGCTTCCTCCGTGCATGAGCGGCGTCTCAGCTTAGCATGGGCGACCAGCGAGCGGACAATGGCACCTGACCGATCCCTGGGCTGCTGCACTGTCCGCTTGGGCTGCGAGCCGAAGCCCCAGCGGACACGTATCGGAACTCTTCGGCAAAATTGCCACTTTATGCCAGGACTGATGACGGTAGAGTGCAAACCCGTTTCCAATCCATCGTGAGGAACTGATTCTGGCGCGGCTTTTTGTCATTATCGGCGGATTGATCGTAGTGGTGCTGACGGCGGCGCTGGTCGGGCCGTATTTCGTCGACTGGACATCCTACCGCGCCGATTTCGAGCGCGAGGCTAGCGCCATCCTCGGCCGCAAGGTGACGGTGGAGGGGGACGCGAGTGCGCGGCTGCTGCCGTTTCCGTCGGTGACGTTCTCGGACGTTTCGGTGGGCGGTGGATCGTCAGCCGCGCCGGCCATGACCATCGAGACATTTTCGATGGATGCCGAACTGGCGCCGTTCCTGCGCGGCGAGTTCCTGATCTTCGACATGCGCATGGTGCGGCCGAAGGCGACGGTCGACGTGGCCGCCGATGGAACCGTCGACTGGACGGTGCGGCCATCGACGCCGTTCAAGGCGAGTCAGATATCGCTCGAAAGGCTGACCGTCACCGATGGCCAGGTGATAGTGCGGCATGCGGCGAGCGGTCGGACGCATGCGCTGTCGGAAATCAACGCTGAAATTTCTGCGCGTTCGTTTGCCGGTCCGTGGCGGGCCGACGGCACGGTGAGAATGGACGGCATGCCGGTCGCGCTGGCTGTCTCGACCGGTGTCGCCGACGATGCCGGCCAGATGCGGCTTAGAATCAAGGCTGAGCCGCAACAATATGGAATCGCTATAGAAACCGATGGGAATGTCCGCATAGAGGAAGGCGCGGCGGTCTATACCGGCGTGTTCAAGATCGCGGGCGGCAAACGCGAGGCCGAGAGCCTGCGCGGCAGCGACGGCCAGCCGGTGAAGGTCGGTGCGCTGGAGGACGATCCCGGATACCGGATCAACGGACGATTCACCTTGGACCACGAGCGGCTCGGCATAGACGAATTCCGGTTCGAGACCGGTCCGCTGGACAATCCCTATACGGCCGATGGGACGGCCTTCGTGGAGATCGGCGCTGAGCCGCGCTTCCTGGTGGAGACCAGCGGCGCACAGGTTCGCTTCGACGAGGCGGTCGGGGCGGAGGAGGGCGCGAAACTGTCGCTGTCGCAGCGAATCGCGGCACTGGAGACGGCGCTGACCGGCCTGCCGAGGCCGGCGATACCGGGTGCGGTCAAGGTCAACCTGCCGGCGGTCGTGGTCGGCGACACGACAATCCGCAATGTGCGCCTTTCCGCCGAGCCGGCCGACGGCGGCTGGAACCTGAATTCGCTCGGCGCGACGCTGCCGGGACGCACGACGCTGGAAGCCGATGGGTTTTTGCGCACCGAAGGAGAATTCGGCTTCGACGGATCGCTGCTGCTCGCCATCAACCAGCCTTCGGGCTTCGCGGCTTGGGTGGCAAAGGACGTGGACGACGCGATCCGGCGGCTGCCTGCGGCAGGGTTCAAGGCCGAAGTGGAGATGACGAAGCAGCGCCAGCTTTTCAGCGATCTGGAGCTGGTGCTCGGCGATGCGGTCTTCCACGGAGCCATCGACAGCCGCCAGCCGGCTGACCTGCGGCCTTCGGTATTGCTCAAGCTCGACGGCGAGGCGCTCGATGTGGACGGGCTGACGGCGTTCGCGTCGCTGTTCGTCAGCGACGAGGGGGCCAACCGCTTCGCCGACCGCGATCTCGATTTCCAGATCACGGCAGGACCAGTGAGCGCCGGCGGGCTGACGGCGGAGACCGTCGACACCGCGCTGCGGCTGCGCAGCGGCGTGCTGGAGATAGACCGGCTGGCGATCGGGGGGCTTGCCGGCGCGTCGGTCAGCGCGACCGGGACCATCAAGGGTTTTCCCGAGAACCCCACAGGCAATCTCGACGCCTCGGTGGTGGCTGTCGACTTGGCGCCGCTGGTTTCGCTGGCGGCGGCGCGCCACCCGGACAACCCGCTGCTCGCGGGGCTGGACAGGCGCGCGGCTGCCTATTCCGGCTTGCTGGCCGACACCCGCATCGACCTGATCGCCAGCGCCGCAGCCAACGATAATCGCACGACGGGCCTGGCGCTCAGCCTACAGGGCGACGCCGGCGGATCGGCGATTTCGGCGGCGCTGTCTGGCTCGGCCAAGGCCGGAGCGATTGGCGAGGGTGAAATGTCGCTGTCGCTTTCCGCGCGCAACGATGATGCGACGTCGCTGATGGCGCTAGCGGGCCTGCCGGTGCTGCCGCTGGGCGCGGTAGGGCCGGGCGAAATGACGCTTTCGGCCAAGGGCGAACCAGCCGAGGGCATGGAAACGGCGTTCGCGCTTTCGGGGGACGATTTTCTCGCCAGTTTTGAAGGCACGTCCAGCTTCGGCGATCAGGGATTGGCTGCGAAGGGCAAGTCCCAACTCGAAAGCGCGGATCTGGAGCCATGGCTGATGACCGGCGGCGTGTCGCTGCCCGGAATGGGACTGGGCATGCCGGTCGCGCTCGCGGCTGAAGCCGACTATGCCGATGGCCTGCTGGTGCTTGCCGGCCTCAACGGCACGGTGAACGAAAACGCGGTGTCGGGCGACGTCAACGCCGAGATCCGCGAGGGGGCGCCGCACCTGACCGGCGCGCTGGCGCTCGACGCACTCGACCTCGAACCGGTGGCGGCGATGCTGCTCGGCGAAAACTCGATGGCGCCCGCGGCGGAAGGCGGATGGCCATCCGTGCCCTTCCAGCCGAAATCGGCGGCGCCGTTCACCGCCGAAATGGACATATCCGCCGGAACGCTTTCGGCGGGCGCGGCGGCCAGCGCCTATGATGCGACGATGGCCTTCCGGCTCGACGCGGAAGGCATGCGGGTATCGGACCTGCAGGGAAAGCTGTTCGGCGGCGATCTCGCAGGCCTGCTCGAACTCAAGAACAATGGCGGCACCGGGCTGTTTTCAGGCCAGTTGTCGCTCACCGGCGCCGATCTCGAAACGGCGCTGCCGGGCGTCGGGCTTTCGGGAGCCGGCGACTTCTCGGCCGCGCTTTCGGCAAGTGGCAAGTCGGTCGGCGGCATGGTTGCGGCGCTGTCGGGCTCAGGCACCGCCGCGCTCAAGGACCTGACCATCGCCGGGCTCAACAGCCAGGCGTTCCCGGCTTTCATCGCCAGGGCAGACGCGATCGGCCGCGACATAGACGCGGCGCAGACGGCAGGCTTCGCGCCGGAGATCGCGGCCGGCGGCAGCTTTTCGGCGGAAGGGGCGGAGATCGCCTTCACCGTCGCCGGAGGTGTGCTCCGGGCGCCGCCGGTCAGCCTCGAAAACCAAGACGCGGCGGTGACGGCGGATATCCGCGCCGACCTCAACACAAGGGAAGTCGCGGTGGAGGGCACGATCGCCTACAAACCCGGCGACGAAGCCTTGGCCGGTTCCGAGCCGTTGCTGCGGTTTCACCTGCAAGGCAGGCCAGGCGAGGCGGAGCGCGTTTTCGACAGCGAGCCGCTGGCTCAATTCCTGACGCAGCGGGCGCTGGAACGGGAGCAGGCGCGGGTGGAAGCAATGCAGGCAGAGCTTCTGGAAAAGCAGAGGCTGCGGCGCGAGGTGCGCTACTTTGCTGCGCTGCAGGCAGAGCGCGAGCGCGCGGCCGAACAGGCGCGGATTGCGGAGGAAGCACGCCTGCGCGCTCTGACCGAGGCGGCAAGGGCCGAGGAAGAAGCGCGGCTGAAAGCCGAGGCCGAGGAAAAGGCCAGGCTCGAAGCCGAAGCCAAAGCGCGCGCCGAGGAAGAGGCGCGGCTGAAAGCCGAGGCCGAGGAAAGGGCCAGGCTCGAAGCTGAAGCCAGAGCGCGCGCCGAGGAAGAAGCGCGGCTGAAAGCCGAGGCCGAGGAAAGGGCGGAACAGGCGGCGAAACGGGCAGCGGATGAAAAAGCGCGTCGCGAGGCAGTGACGCCACCGCCTGCGGAGATCGAGCGTACGCCGTTGCCGGAGCCAAGAGCCGACGGTCCGGCGGCAATAATTCCGCCTGAGCCGAAAAGGCCCGCGCCGAATACGATCGAGAGCTTCATCAGGTCGCTGCAGAACGCGGAATAGAACTCCCATCGCCCGCCTTTTGCACGCCGGCTTTCCTGCCGTTTTTGCGGAACATCAGTCGAACAAAAACGTTAAATTGCGTCGCCGAACCACCAGGGCGGCGACCCGTCCAACCCAAAAAGACAAGGAGAAAAGTCATGCCAAATCGTGACCTTGCGCCTTGGACGCGGTCCCGCGGAATCGCTCCTTTCGCGCGCGATCCATTCACCTCTTTCCGCCAGCAGATCGATCGGCTGTTCGACGATTTTCTGACGCCGTTCGATAGCACCCGCGGCCTCGCACCCGAGCAGGATAGCGGCGGTGTATGGCCGAGCGTCGATGTCGAGGAGACCGACAAGGCCTATAAAGTGACCGCCGAACTGCCGGGGCTCGAGCAGAAGGATGTCGAAGTCACCCTGCGTGACAACTCCCTGATCATCAGCGGTGAAAAGCGGCGGGAGCACAAGGAAGAAAATGGCGGCCGGACTTATGCCGAACGCAGCTACGGCCGGTTCATGCGTTCCCTCCCGCTGGACGCAGAAGTCGATGCCGACAAGGTTCAGGCGAATTTCAAGAACGGCGTTCTGTCGGTCGAATTGCCGAAGAACCCTGCCGGTCGTGACAAGACGCGCCGCATCGAGGTGAAATCGTAACAGACGCCCGCGCTTCGGCCGGGCAGTTGTCCTTACAGCCGCCGCGAAATCCGTCGCGGCGGCTGGCTCGATTTATCTCGCCGACATCAACGCCTCGACCGATTTGCGTTTTACCTCGTCCAGCACGAACAGCCGAAGCGCCGAGGACAGGTTCGCCTCGCGCGGCCGCGATGCGTCGATCTCGGCGATCAGTGCGGCGAGCGCGATCTGCCGCCCGGCCGCGATGGCGACGAGTTCATCGAAGAAGGGCTGTTCGAGCGAATAGCTGGTGCGATGGCCCCGGATCGAAACCGAACGCTTGCGCACCAGGTTCACGCGTCGCTGTCTCCGGCCGGGCGTTCGCGGCGATGGCCTTCGAGAAAGCTATGGGATTTCCTTGCAGCCTCAGTGTCGCGAGCCTTCTCGGTTTTGCTGCGGCCATGGAGCGCGCGATTCTGCTCGGCCGCGTGCTCCTTGTCGGCCCGCGCCTTCCGCTTGCGCGCCTGCCGGAGGCTGACGATGTCGGCCATGGCTATTTCTTGCGGAAAGCGTCGAGCGAAACGACTTCGGCGCCCTTGGCCGAACCGGCTTCAGCGGCTGCCGCCGCATCTTTCGCCGCTTCGGCCGGCTTTTTCTTCGGCTCTGCCTTCTTGCCGCCCGCTGCCGGGGCAGGCGCGGCTTCGGGCTTCGGCGGCAGCGCCTGGTCGGCGATCTCCGCCGGACCTTCGGACTTGACGTCGAATTCGAGCTCGAAATTGACGGAAGGATCATAGAAGCCGCGCACGGCCGAGAAGGGGATTTCCAGCTTTTCCGGAACGTCGGAGAAGGACAGACCGATTTCGAAGCCGGTTTCGGAGACCTTCAGGTCCCAGTACTGGAACTGCACGACAATCGTCATCTGTTCCGGGTAGCGCTCGCGCAGGCGGCTGGAGATGCGTACGCCGGGCGCTCCGGTCAGGAAAGTGATGAAGAAATGGTGGCTGCCGGGGAGGCCGGTGCGCGCGACTTCCGCCAGGACCTTGCGCATCACCCCGCGCAATGCCTCCTGGGCAAGAATGTCGTAGCGGATGTGGTCCTCGGCCATATTGTAAGCAGTTCCGGTGAATCGTCAGCCCTACCTCTAATCAAGCTTCGCGCCGCCGTAAACCGGATATAGAACAACCGCACTGACCTGCCAACGCGGCAAGCCTCCGCATAAGCGCAATGCGGCTGTCAGGCAGGCGGGGAGGGAGCGTTTTCGGTACGCTGCCGGCCTGGTTTGCCGTAGGCGCGCAGGAAAGTTCGCACCGCGTTGGTGGCGGCAATGCGCAGTTCCTCTTCCGAGGGTGTGATGCCCAGCATGAAGGACGTCTGCAGGTCGGCGTTGACCAGCGCCAGGAACTGGCGAGCTGCGACGTCCGGGTCGTCGATTTCGAGAAAACCGGCATGGGCGAGGCGGGCGAAGCGGGCGGCAAGCGCTGCCCAGGTCTTGCCCGGACCGTCGGTGCGCCACGTTTCGAACAGTTCCGGATAGCGCTCGCCCTCGGTCTGGATCAGCTTGCGCAAGAATTTACCATCGCGATTGCAGACGCAGTTCCGGTTCAGGCGCATGGCGAAGTCGATCAGGTCGGCTTCGAGGTCGCGCGGCTGGTCCGGGAAGGTGGCGAGTGTGGCGAAGACGCCGGCATTGGTGCGCTCGGTGATCTCGCGGACGACGGCGACGAACAGATTGGTCTTGTCGCCGTGGTGATTGTAGACAGTCTGCCGCGATACGCCTGCCTCGGCGGCGATCATGTCGATATTGGCGCCGCCATAGCCCTCGCGGCAAAACACGTTGGCGGCCGCGTCGAGGATCGAAACGCGCTTGGCGATATGGCCGCGCTGGGCGGCCGGCTCGAGGAGCGTCATGTCAGGTGCTGGCATGAAAAGAAGATAGTCGTGATTGACAATTTAGACAAGACTGTCTAATTTTCTGGACAGTTCCTTGTGGGAGCGGGTGGTTTGGAGGAGCCGGCCGATCCGCGAGGGAAGGTCGAGGGCAGCCCCCGGCGCTCGGCTCTGGCGCATGATCCCGGATCGGTTTCGGAAAGGATCATGCGCAGATTCAAAGTTTTAGAGCGTCTTTCGCGCGTCCTAGACGAAGCGCGGCTCCAACAATCACTCGAGCCAAGAGAATCAAGTCATGACGACGAACTTCCTCCGCACGGCGGTCATTCTCGGCCTGTTGTCCGCCATCGGCCCCTTCGCCATCGACATGTATCTACCCGCGCTGCCGACCATCGGGCAGGACCTTGCCGCCGGCACCGTCGCCGTGCAGATGAGTCTTCTGGTGTTCTTTCTCTCCATGGGTTTAGGCCAGATCGTGGTAGGGCCGATTTCCGACATAGTAGGCCGCAAGGCGCCGCTCTATTTCGGCTTGGCGCTGTTCGTCGCCGGCAGCATCGGCTCCGCGCTGGCGCCGGATATCGGCTGGCTGATCGCATTCCGGTTCATCCAGGGCCTGGGCGCCTGCGCGGGCATGGTGGTGCCGCGTGCCGTGGTGCGCGACCTCCACACCGGCACGGAAGCGGCGCGGCTGATGTCGCTCCTGATGCTGGTCTTCTCGATCTCGCCCATCCTGGCGCCGTTGACCGGCAGCTTCATCATTGAGGGGTTCGGCTGGCGCGCCGTGTTCTGGGCGGTGACCATCGCCGCGCTGATCGCAGTTGCGCTTCTGGCGTTCGGCCTGAAGGAAACGCGTCCGGCCGGCCATCGTGTCGGAAGTTCGTTCGGCAGTGCGCTGGCCGGCTACAAATTCCTCTTGGGAGACCGCAACTTCCTCGGGCTGGCCTTAATCGGCGGCTTCGGCATATCGAGCTTCTTCGTCTATCTGGCGAGTTCGTCCTTCGTGCTGATCGACCATTACGGCCTGTCGCCCTCGGTCTACAGCGTGTTCTTCTCGATCAACGCGGTCGCCTTCTTCGCGATGTCGCAGATGACGGGCATGCTTGCGGAGCGTTTCGGGCTGAGACGCGTCGTGCGCGTGGCGGTTTCAAGCTACGCCACCGTGATGGTCATCCTGCTCGCGGTGATGGCCTCCGGGTTGGACCAACTCGCCGTGATGGCGCCGCTGCTCTTCGTCGGCTACGGCTTTCTGGGCCTGGTCATCCCGTCGACCTCGGTGCTGGCGATGGACGACCATGGCGAGATCGCGGGCACCGCCTCGGCGCTGATGGGAACGCTGCATTTCGCCACCGGCGCGGTCGCCATGGCGGTGGCCGGCGTCTTCTTCGACGGCTCTCCGCTGCCCATGGTGATCGGCATCGCAGCCTGTGCGGTGATCGCCTTCGGCCTGACGCAGGTGACGCTCGGACGCCGGACGGCGGCGGAAGCGCCGGCGGAGTAATCTTAGATCCGTCAACTCTGACTGAAAAGGCCGGGAAGACCCTGGCCTTTTCATCATTTTTCGGAACGCCGGATTTTGCGGATCACGAATTCGACCCGCTCCGCGACAGGCGCATGGGGGACTTCAAGCAGTTCGTAGTCCATTTCCGTGTAGGTCTCGACCATGATCTCGTATGTCCGGACAGCCACGCTCCAACTCTGCCTACGCTCTTTGTCATTGCCGAAGATCTCCCGCCACGGCGGCGCGATTAACGCGCGCTTGTTGTACCGGAGGCGCCAAGCCTCTTCCTCCATCCAGGCCGGCACCTCCAGGCCCTCCAACCGCAGATAGCCGATCGTGTCGGGGAGGCCCCGGTCGAACACTACCGGGCCGTCCTGCCGCTCCGCGTCGCGGTATGACCTCAACTCCCAATCGAACATGAGTTCGGCGAAACGCGAGCGGTCGGCCCAAGGCAATCCGCCACCACTATCGCGCATTTCTTCGCAGATAATACTGCGGCCGGCCTCTTCGGTGGTAGCATATCCGCGCGCCTTCAGCGCTTCGATAAGAGTAGTCTTGCCCGACCCGGGGCCGCCGGTCAGGACGAAGAATCGATCGGAATCGCCAGGCATGCTTGTCTCCGGAATATGAAGGGAGGCGCAGGTCGACAGGCAGGCGCACGCAGCAAATGCTGCACATTGCGCCGTGTCGGCCAAATAGAGATGGAATGGGGAGAGAGAAGTGGAGGTTTCTGTTGCCAGGTACCTCCGAACCTCGCCTAGAAGTGCGAACCCCTAGGACTTGATTTGAAGCTATCGCACCGCATTAAGCGGCGAGACGTGCTTCCGCATAGTTGTCGTTTGCAACTACTAGGTTAGCCCGATAACGGTGGTACAATGCCGGGCGAAAGCACGATCTTTACACCTTCGTCGATCCTATTTCGCCCCCATCAGAAACCGCTCTCGAAAAGCGGCTTTTGGTGGAGGCGCCGGGTACCGCCCCCGGGTCCGAACGGCTTATTGCATCGCCTGTTTATCGCCATAGCCGGACAAGCCGGCTCGATGAATATAGGAAGCCCCGGGCGAAAATGGAAGGCCGCAATGGCCTCAATCGGCGATATGCCGTATGCGCCGGATTTGGCCTCGGCTATGATCGCCAAAACCTCGAATCGAAGCGGCAGCGATGCGTCAATATCTCGACTTGTTAAACCATGTCCTTGAAAACGGCTCGGACCGCAGCGACCGCACCGGCACGGGTACGCGCTCGGTGTTCGGCTACCAGATGCGCTTCGACCTCGCGCAGGGCTTTCCCGTCACCACGACCAAGAAGCTGCATTTGAAGTCGATCATCCATGAACTTCTGTGGTTCCTGGCCTGCGACACCAACATAAAATACCTCAACGATCGCGGCGTGACGATCTGGGATGAATGGGCCGACGAGAATGGCGATCTCGGCCCGGTCTACGGCAAACAGTGGCGCTCGTGGCCGGCGCAGGACGGCGGCGAGATCGACCAGATCGCCAATCTTCTGAACCAGTTGCAAAAAAATCCTCATTCGCGGCGGCTGATCGTTTCGGCGTGGAACCCGGCCGAGGTCGATGCGATGGCGCTGCCGCCCTGTCACTGCCTGTTCCAGTTCTACGTCTCGGACGGGAAACTTTCCTGCCAGCTCTACCAGCGCTCGGCCGACATCTTTCTGGGCGTGCCGTTCAACATCGCCTCCTATGCGCTGCTGACGCTGATGGTGGCGCAGGTGGTCGGGCTGAAGCCCGGCGACTTCGTCCATACGCTGGGCGACGCGCATCTCTACTCGAACCATTTCGAGCAGGCGCGCGAACAACTTCGGCGCACGCCGAAACCGCTGCCGACGATGTGGATCAATCCTGAGGTGAAGGATCTGTTCGCCTTCCGCTACGAGGATTTCCGGCTCGAGAACTACGTCGCCGACGCGACCATCCGCGCGCCGATCGCGGTATGACGATGGATATCGCAATCTATGTCGCCATCGCCGAAAACGGCGTGATCGGGCGCAAGGGCGGGCTGCCGTGGAGATTGTCGAGCGATTTGAAGCGCTTCAAGGCCGACACGATGGGCAAGCCGATCGTCATGGGCCGCAAGACCTGGGAGAGCTTCCCGAAGCGGCCATTGCCGGGGCGGCTGAACATCGTGGTTACGCGCGATCCGACGTTTCGCGCCGAAGGCGCCGAGACAGTGCATTCGCTTGACGAGGCGATCGCGCTGGCCAGGGCGCGCGGTCGCTGCATGGCCGGGGCGGATGAAATCTGCGTGATCGGCGGCGGCGAGATCTACCGGCAGGCGCTGCCGCTGGCCGACCGCCTGCACGTGACGCATGTGCTGGCCGAGGTGGAGGGCGATACGCGATTTCCCGACATCGACAGCGATGTTTGGCAGGCTGTCCGGGTCGTTGACGTGCCTGCGGGCGAGAAGGATAGTCATGCGACGCGTTATACCGTTTACGAAAGGCGCGGCAGCGTGCATTGAGGATAGGTTAGGGCCGCTTCCTCCTCGAAATCGGCCTTCTGCGCAGCCGTCGCGTTGAAAGCGCGCTCTGGCATCCTTATAGAAGAGGTCAGGCAACACGCGCCGGTAAGCCCTGGCGCACCGACTTCGTAATCGAAAGGACTTTCATGCCCTGGAACAATCAGAGCGGTGGCGGCGGCGGCCCGTGGGGCGGCGGCGGCAATAGCGGGGGGCCGTGGGGCCAGGGGCCGCGCCCGAGTGGCCCGCAAGGATCGCCGCCCGACCTGGAAGACATCATTCGCCGTGGCCAGGATCGGCTGAAGAACGCACTGCCTGGCGGTGGCGCGGCAAGCCCGGCCCTGTTCGGGCTGATTGCGCTCGCCCTGCTGGCGTTCTGGGTGTTCCAGTCGGTCTATACCGTGCAGCCCGATGAACTGGCTGTGGAACTGCGCTTCGGCAAGCCGAAGGAAGAGCTTTCCGGTCCGGGCCTGCACTTCCATTGGTGGCCGATCGAAACGGTCGAGATCGCCAACACGGCGGAAAAGCTGGTCGACCTCGGCGAAGTCCGCGGCAGCACCTCGTCGGGGCTGATGCTGTCGGGCGACCAGAACATCGTCGACGTCAAATTCTCGATCGCCTATCAGGTATCCGACCCCAAGGCCTATCTGTTCAATGTCTCCAATCCCGACGAAATGGTGCGCCAGATTGGCGAAAGCGCCATGCGCGAAGCTGTCGGGCGCCGGCCGGCGCAAGACATCTTCCGCGACGACCGCCAAGGCATAGCCGATGCGGTGCGCGAGATCATCCAGGGCACGCTCGACGCTTACGGCGCCGGGCTGACGATCAATGCAATCTCGATCGAGGACGCAGCGCCGCCGCGCGAAGTGGCGGATGCCTTCGACGAGGTGCAGCGCGCCGAACAGGACGAAGACCGCTTCGTTGAGGAATCGAACCAATATTCCAACCAGAAGCTGGGCCAGGCGCGCGGCGAAGCGGCGCGCGTGCGCGAAGAAGCGGCAGCCTACAAGAACCGGGTAGTGCAGGAAGCCGAGGGTGAGGCGCAACGCTTCATCTCGGTCTACGAGGAATACGCCAAGGCGCCCGACGTAACGCGCCAGCGGCTGTTCATCGAAACCATGGAGAAGGTGCTGAAGGATTCCAACAAGGTCATCGTCGAGCAGGGCGCAAACGGGCAGGGCGTTATCCCCTATCTCCCGCTGCCGGAACTGCAAAAACGCGCCCCGGCTCCCGCGGCCGCCGCGGAAGGAGTAAGCAACTGATGGCCAACCGTCTCCCAATTATCGGCGTCATCGTCGCCGTCATCCTGCTGCTCGTCTACTCGTCGATCTTCGTGGTCAACGAGCGAGAGCAGGCGATCGTTCTGCGCTTCGGCGAAATCGTCGACGTGAAGTCCGAACCGGGCATCTATTTCAAGGCGCCGTTCGGCATGTTTGAGGCCGACAACGTCCAGATCATCGAGGACCGCGTGCTGCGTTTCGATCTCGACGACATCCGCGTCCAGGTCTCGGGCGGCAAGTTCTACGAGGTGGATGCATTCGTCGCCTATCGCATCGCCGATCCGCGCAGGTTCCGCCAGACGGTGTCCGGCAGCATACAGCTGGCCGAGCAGCGGCTCAGGACTCGTCTCGACGCGGCGCTGCGCCGGGTCTACGGCGTACGCGGTTTCGAGGCGGCGTTGTCGGAAGAACGCGCCTCCATGATGACCGAAGTCCGCGACCAGCTGCGTCCCGACGCGACTTCGCTCGGGCTGGAGATCGAGGATGTCCGCATCCGCCGGACCGATCTGACGGCCGAAGTCTCGCAGCAGACCTATGACCGGATGAAGGCGGAACGCCTCGCGGAAGCCGAAAGGCTGCGCGCGCGCGGCCGGGAAGCGGCAGCGCGTATCCGGGCGCGGGCTGACCGCGAGGTGGTCGAAACGATCGCCGAGGCGCGCAAGGAGTCGGAAATCCTGCGAGGCGAGGGCGAAGCCCAGCGCAACGCGGTGTTCGCCGACGCCTTCCAGCGCGATCCGGACTTCTTCGAATTCTACCGTTCGATGATCGCCTACGCCGCAGCACTCGATCCCACCGGCACGACGATGGTGCTGTCGCCGGATTCTGAATTCTTCCGGTATTTCCGCAGTCCGAACGCCGCCTCGGCGAGGGATGGCGCTCCCGGGACGGCGCCGAATGCAGGTCCGGCGGCCAGCGCGCCCGAGGCGGCGCCAGCCCCCAACGGCACGACCACGGGCGCTACGCAGCCGGACGCCGGCCAGTAAGCGCCGGTGGCCGACTTCCTGGCCGCGCTGGGTCTGGTGCTGGTCGTGGAAGGCCTGGTCTATGGCGGCTTTCCGACGCTGGCCAAGCGGCTAGCGTCGGAGGTGCTGTCTACGCCGGAAAGCGCGCTTCGGACTGCCGGCCTTGCTGCGATCGCCATCGGGGTCGGCATCGTCTGGCTGGTGCGCGGGTAACGCAAGTTTGTGGCCATGCCTGTAGGCAAGGTCGCAAACACGCCTTATTTCTTCAGAACATGGCGTGAACCCCGACCAGGCGGCACGTCATTCCAAACACCGGAGGCATTTCCATGGCGACCAAGATCATCCTGCCCGCGGTGCGAAGGATATTGCCGGCGGCGACCGCTGCCATCCTTGCCGCCGCAGTGGCTGCACCGTCCTCCGTCGCGCCGGCCCTGGCGCAAACGCAACCGCAACCGCAGACTCAAGCAGAGCCGCCGCTGCAATTGCAGCAGCCGCATCCACAGCTACAACCGTTGCGGCAGGGCCAGGGTCCCAATTCGGTCGCTGACCTGGCCGAAGGGCTGCTCGGCGCCGTCGTGAACATCTCCACCTCGCAAAACGTGAAGGGCGCGGAAGGCCGGGACGCAGTACCCATGCCCGAACTGCCGGAGGGCTCGCCGTTCCAGGATTTCTTCGATGATTTCTTCAAGGACCGCGGCGGTCCGGGCGGCCCGCAAAGGGTGCAGTCGCTCGGTTCGGGCTTCGTCCTCGATGCCGAAAAAGGCATCGTCATTACCAACAATCACGTGATCTCCGACGCCGACGAGATCGAGGTCAATTTCTCCGACGGCTCGACGCTTAAGGCCGAACTCGTCGGCACCGACACCAAGACCGACATAGCCGTGCTCAAGATCGATCCGTCTTTGAAGAAGCTGACGGCGGTCAAGTTCGGCGATTCCAACAAGATGCGGATCGGCGACTGGGTGATGGCGATCGGCAATCCGTTCGGACTCGGCGGAACGGTGACGGTCGGCATCATTTCGGCGCGCAACCGCGACATCAATTCCGGGCCCTACGACGATTTCATCCAGACCGACGCCGCGATCAATCGCGGTAATTCCGGCGGACCGCTGTTCAACATGCAGGGCGAGGTAGTCGGCATCAACACCGCCATCATCTCGCCGTCGGGCGGTTCGATCGGCATCGGATTCTCCATCCCGTCGGAATTGGCCATTGGCGTGATCAGCCAGTTGACCGAATTCGGCGAGACCCGCCGTGGCTGGCTCGGCGTGCGCATTCAGCCGGTCACCAACGACATAGCTGAAACGCTCGACATGAAGATCGCCAAGGGCGCGCTGGTGGCCGGCATCATCAAGGGTGGCCCGGTCGACAATGGCACCATCCTGCCCGGCGACGTGATCATAAAATTCGACGGCAAGGACGTTGACGAAATGCGCGACCTGCCGCGCGTGGTCGCCGAAAGCCCGGTCGGCAAGGCGGTCGACGTGGTGATCGTGCGCAAAGGCAAGGAGCAGACGGTTAAGGTCACGCTCGGCCGGCTCGAGGATGGCGAAAAGCTCGCCGAAAACGCCGAGGGCCAGCCCGAAGAGGAAGGCGTGGCCGTCGCCTCGGCGACCGTGCTCGGCATGACCATTGGCGAGCTGAATGACGAGGCGCGGACCAAGTTCGGCATCGGTGCGGACATCTCGGGCGTGGTTGTCAACGAAGTGGCGCCCGACTCCGCTGCCGCCGAGCGCGGCATTCTCGCTGGCGAGGTCATTACCGAAATCGCGCAGGAATCGGTTTCCTCACCCAAGGACGTGATGGACCGCATTGCTGGGCTGAAGGAACAGGGCCGCAAAAATGCGCTTTTGATGCTGGCCTCGAAGACGGGCGAACTGCGCTTCGTGACCATTCGGATGGATTGAATCCGAAAACCGCCGCAAATCGCTGATCGCAAACGAAAAGAGCGGCTACAGGGCCGCTCTTTTCTGTTTCTTCCATTCCGCGCTTGTCAGCCGGTAAAGCACATGACGCCTGAGATGCGGATGCGTGTCGGGGACGTTCGGGTGGTCGAAGTCGCCTGACGGATCGCGCTTCATGCCGAGGCGCTCCATGACTGCTGTCGAGCGGAAGTTGTTCCAGACGGCGAAGGAAACGATCTCGTCGCGTCCGAGCTTTTCGAAGCCGAAATCGACCAGCGCCCTCGCGGCCTCCGTGACATAGCCGCGCCCCCAGAATTCGGGCGCGAGACGCCAGCCGATCTCCATGACACCGGCCGGCAGCACTGACATGACCTCCGTGGCATGCAGCCCGATAAAGCCGATGCACTCGCCGGTGGCGGCGATCTCGGCCGCAGTCCAGCCATAGCCATTCTGCACGATCTCATCGCGCATCTGATCCATCACGGCGTCTGCCTGTGCGCGGTCGCGGCGGAACGGGAAGAACTCCATCACGCGATCATCGGAATTGATACGGAAGAACAGATCGCGGTCGCGATCCTCCCAGTTGCGCAGGATCAGGCGTCCGGTGCGAATTATCATGACGCGAATTCCGAGCGTCGATATCCCTGGATGTAGAGCAGCGCCGTCAAATCGCTGTGGTCGATCCGGAAACCGGCCTCGGCAGCAACCGCCCGTTTGGCATGCAAGGCGACACCCGTGCCGGCCAGCCGGATCATGTCGAGATCGTTCGCGCCGTCGCCGACTGCAATGGCGTCGGCTGGCGTCAGGCCCAGCCGCGCGGAGATTTCCAGCAGCGCCTGAGCTTTCGCGGCGCGCCCCAGGATTGGTTCGACGACCGTTCCGGCGAGCAGCCCGCCGGCCTCGACGACAAGGCGATTGGCGCGGTTTTCGTGAAAGCCGAGCATGTTGCCGATGCGCGAGGTGAACACGTCGAAGCCGCCCGAAACCAGAGCGGTCCAGGCGCCGTGCTTTCTCATGGTCGCCACCAGTTCGCGGCCGCCCGAGGCAAGCGTCAGGCGGCTGGATATGATGCGGTCGATCACTTCGGCATCCAGTCCTTTCAGCAGCGCCACGCGTTCGCGCAGCGCCGGCTCGAAGGCGATCTCGCCGTTCATGGAACGCGCGGTGATGGCGGCGACATGGTCCTTGACGCCTATCTCGTCGGCGAGTTCGTCGATGCATTCCTGGTCGATCATGGTGGAATCCATATCGGCGATCAGAATTTTCTTGGCGCGTCCCTCGCGCTGCTGCACAACGACATCGACCGGCTCGGACGCGACCGCTTCGCGGAGGGCGGCGAGGGCTTCCGGAGTGTCAAGGCCGGCGGGCAGAGCAAGGTCGCAGGCGACTTGATCGGCGAGCCAGTCGGCCGCGGTCGCAGCGACAGCTTGCGAAGCCAGCTTCGCCAGCGGCTGCGAGATGGAACGCCTGGCCGGATGGGATATGAGCGTGGCGACGAGCGGCATGGAAAAATCCGGTGGCGGCGGCGAAGGGCGGCTGAAGAATGCCGTCCTGATAGCCGGGCCGACGGCCAGCGGCAAGTCGGCTCTGGCGCTAGATGTAGCCGAGCGCAGGGGAGGCGCCATCGTCAACACCGATTCCATGCAGGGATATTCGATCCTCAACGTGTTGACGGCTCGGCCGACCGCCGAAGAAATGGCGCGGGCGCCACACCACCTCTACGGCCACATCCATCCGGAGACGGCCTATTCGACCGGCGCCTGGCTGCGCGACGTGAAGCGGCTGATGGCCGAAGATGCGTTCAAGGACAAGATCCCTGTGTTCGTCGGCGGCACCGGGCTTTACTTCCGGGCGCTGGTCGAAGGGCTCTCCGAGATGCCGGATATTCCGAAATCCGTGCGCGACCGCTGGCGCTACCATCTCAACGAGGACGGGCCGGAGCGGCTGCACCGGATCCTCTGGCGAGAAGACCCGGAAGCAGCGCAACTCCTGCGACCGAGCGACGGACAGCGGATCGCTCGGGCGCTGGAGGTGCTCGAGGCCTCGGGCCGCTCGATCCTGAAGTGGCAGGCCGAAAAGGGGAAGCCGCTGATCGATCGCGACAGCGCCGAATTCCTGGTGATCGAGCCGGAGCGGGCGGCGCTGGTGGCGCGCATCGACAGCCGCTTCGACCGAATGCTGGAAGCCGGCGCGCTGGACGAAGTGCGCGCTCTGCTGGCGCTTAAGCTCGATCCGGCGCTGCCGGCCATGAAGGCGATCGGCGTGCGCGAACTGGCTGCCGCCGATGCCGGCGAGTTGTCGTTTCCCGAGGCGATCGCGCGCGCCAAGATTGCAACCAGGCAATACGCCAAGCGGCAGTCAACCTGGTTCCGCCATCAGCTCGGCCCGGAATGGCGGCGGATCGACAGCAATTGACGTCAAAAACCACGCGCCGACGGACGTTTATTAGCAAATTCGCAACTTCACGTTAACGTTAGTTTCGCGCCGAAGTTGCTTTCGTTAACCCTCCGTAAGGCCGCCCATGCCATAAGGGAAGACGACGGCCGCTCAACGGGGAGCAAATGCGGTTCCACAAGTCCGAATCTGCGTTTTTCGTGTTCATCGCAGTCATACTTGCGGCCGGACTCGTGACCTTCCACGCCTATGATGTGCTTCGCGACGATGCCAATTCACTGTACCAGCCCGAGCGGATCGAAGGCGTCGCCTATCTGGCAAAGCTCCTGTTCGCAACGGGCGTGCTGCTTGCCACCGCGCTGTTCTTCGGAATTTTCTTCATCTTTCCGTTGATCCGAACGCAGGTGAAGGAAGAGGGCAAGCTCAGGGCAATGACCGCCTCGCTCAGCGCGCGCTCAGAGACACTGGAGCACGCGGCGTTGACCGACGGCCTGACCGGCATGCAGAACCGGCGCTATTTCGACGATGCGCTGAAGGAATATCTCGACGAGTTCCGCCGCATCGACAAGCCGGTCGGGCTGATGATCTTCGACCTCGACCACTTCAAGCAGGTCAACGACACGCATGGCCACGATGTCGGCGACGAGGTGCTGCGCGCCGTCGCCGGTTGCCTCAAGGACATGACGCGCTACCACGACGTGGTGGCGCGGCTGGGCGGCGAGGAATTCGCGGTGGTGGCCCCGAACATGGATCACGACCTCTTGGTCAAGCTCGCCGAGCGCATCCGCAAGGGCATCGCCGCCATGCCAATCCTGTCGGGCAATGTGCGGTTGAAGATCACGGCCAGCGTCGGGCTTGCCGTGTGGGACCGCAAGGAAAGCGCCGAGGAGTTCTTCCGGCGCGCCGACAAGCAGCTCTACGAGGCAAAGCGGCAGGGACGCAATCGCGTCAGCGCCTGAGAGCCTGATCCGTTCCGATAGAATCGGAATGGGGCTCTAACCTTTTGTTTGCCGCATGATCTTGTCCGAAAAGTCTGCAACTTTTCGGGACCATGCTCTAAGAATTCAGCGTGAATTCGTGATGCTGGCCTTCTGACGCAGCCTTCTGCGCTTCCGGTGCTCGCGGACTTGAATGTCCGCTCCGCTCCGGTTCTCGAAACCTGCGCCACAAGTCTCAGCCTGACGAATTCCAGCCAGAATTCTTCCCAAGCTCCTCATGGATGCGCAGTAGCGACCAACCCGAAGCGACGGCCTGAGTTTAGTCCGACCGCGGGCGCAGGCCGAATGTGGTGGGCTTCAGGCCGAAGCTGACGTCGAGATCCTCGGGAGCGGGCGGCGGCGCGGCCTCGATTACCGGTTTGCGATAGCCGGAATCGCCGGCCTGGCGCTGCATGTCCACGGGTTCGGCGAACCCGAGATTCTGCTGCGGCTTCGGCACATTTCTCAGACGCTCTACGATGGAGACCAGATCGACATTCTCGCCATTGCCGACCGGTGCGTCCGTCGCGTGGCGCTTGCCTGCGCCGGGTATGAGGTTCGAGGCAAGTCGCTCGAATTTCAGCCGCATGGTCGTCGCCACGCCTTCGCCGAAGGCGATGGCCTCGCGCTGTCCCATCGAGGAGAGGAACGACAGGGTGGAAGCCGACGAGTCGGCTATAGCGGAACGGATGATCGCCTGATCCTGTTCGTTGGCAAGCCGCATGGCGAACACGGTCGAGCATTGCGACAGGATGGTTGGGTCGAGTTCGCCCGGCCGCTGGGTGACGACGCCGAGATAGCAGCCATATTTGCGGCCTTCCTTGGCGATGCGTGACAGAGCGTGCCGGGTAGGCGCGAAGCCGAGCCGCGGATCGGAAGGCATGTAGCGATGCGCTTCCTCGCACAGCACCAGAAGCTTTAGCTTGCCTTCGCTCCACAGCGCCAGATCGAAGGCCAGCCGGGCCAGCACCGAACAGACCGAATTGACCACTTCAGACGGCATGCCGGCCATTTCGAAACAGGTGATAGGCCGGCCGCCATGCGGAATGCGGAAGATGTTGCCGATGGTCTGGTGCAGCGTGTCCTCGATGAGCCGCGA
This sequence comes from Mesorhizobium sp. WSM2240, assembly GCF_040438645.1. Classification (NCBI taxonomy): domain Bacteria; kingdom Pseudomonadati; phylum Pseudomonadota; class Alphaproteobacteria; order Hyphomicrobiales; family Phyllobacteriaceae; genus Mesorhizobium; species Mesorhizobium sp. WSM2240. The sequence goes on along the minus strand of NZ_CP159253.1, from coordinate 3,363,341 downwards.
GGCGAACATGAAGCGGTAGCGCGGGTCGTTGATGGCCGATTCGATGCGCGTCTTGAGCGAACGGTAAGTGGGACGGTAGTCCTTGCTCTCGAGCCGACCCATGCGCTCGTCGATCTGCTTGATGAGGTCGGCGATCCTGTAGGGAACCGGCGTGTCGGCGGTCATCGAATCGCCGCCGCGGCGGACGAAGCTTCCGGCGCCCGGATTGCGGTAGAGGTTCTTGGCGGCGGGGATCAGGTCGCGCAGCACGTCCAATTCCTCCGGCACGATCTCGCGGCCGCGAAACAGCACCTCGGCGAATTCCTCCAGCCGGAAAAGCCAGAAGGGCAGGTCGAGCGTCGAGGTGTCGACCTTGACGCTATTGTCGGGCAGGGCGGCGGCGAACTCGTTGTGCGGGTCCAGGATGAGGACCCTGAGATCCGGCCTCGCCTCGATCGATTTGCGCAGCAGCAACGATACGGCAGTCGACTTGCCGACGCCCGTGGTGCCGACCACGGCGAAGTGGCGGGCCAACGTGTCGTCGATGGCGATGCAGGCGTCGATCGTCTCGTCCTGCGACAGCGTCCCGATGGTCACCGAATGGCGTCCCGCCAGATCGTAGACCGCCTGAAGGTCGCGGTTGCGGATGCGGTGCGCGACCGCGCCGATATGGGGATAGGTGGTAATGCCGCGATCGAAGACCGGTTTGGCCGGCGCGACGCTGTCGCGGACCTCGCCGATCAGCTCGACGCTAACCTCGATGGCGTTCTGTTCGTGGCTGTGCCAGGTACCGTCGGCCTTGCCGATGGCGTAGACGAGGCCGACCGTGCGCGAGGAGCCAAGATTGATCGAGATCATCTTGCCGACGGTCCACAAGCCCGTCACCGCGCCTTCGCCGGTATCGGCGAACGCGCTGATGGTGGCGCGCGCGCCATCGCACTGCACGACATGGCCGAGAATTCGCGCATCGTTCTGCGCGGCGTCGCGGCGTTCCTGCGACGTTGCTTCACCGGCGGATTTTTCCCGCTCTACGAACATCTGAATGGACCCTCGCCCCCGACAATCCCTCTGCCGCAGGACCGTAACCGCGTTGGGGTTAAGGCCGCGTGATAGCGGATGGTATAGGCGCGGTTAAGGAAACTGCCGCAATTCGATGAAACGCATATTTACACCGTTGGTTGTTCCGCTATGTTGGCCAAATGACCTATATAGAAGACGACCTTTCGCGAGGGATCGCGAACCGGATACGAGCGGAGCGCAGCCAAAGGGAATGGTCGCTGGCCAGCCTTTCCGAACGCTCCGGCGTTTCCAAGGCCATGCTGAGCGCCATCGAGCGCGGCGAGACCAGCCCGACCGCCGCCCTTCTGGTGCGTGTGGCTTCGGCGTTCGGAATGACCTTGTCTTCGCTCATCGCGCGAGCCGAACTGCGCGGAGGGGGCCTCCTGCGGGAGAGGGACCAGCCGGTCTGGCGGGATCCCGATACAGGCTATATCCGCCGCCACCTTTCGCCCGCATCCGACATGCCGCTCGAATTGATCAGGGTCGAAATGCCCGCCGGCGCGAAGGTCAGCTTGCCGGCGGAGTCCTACGCCTTCATCAGGCAACAGATATGGCTGATGGAAGGGCGCCTGGAATTCACGGAAGGCGATGTCGTCCACCTCATGGAGCAGGGCGACTGCCTGGCGCTCGGCCCACCCAGCGACTGTACCTTTCACGCTCCCGGACCTGCTGCCGCGACCTATCTCGTCGCACTGATGCGGGGCGCCCAATGACGCGGCGTATCCGGCGCAACGACAATGGCGGCCCGCCGCTTGACGATTACGAGGGACCACCCTGGGGCAAGGGCGATCCGCATCGGTTTTTGCATTGGCGCAACGCTCACCGCGCGGCATGGAAGCCCGCAAGCCGCGATGTCGCCTTGTTCCGCCTCGGCAAGGCGGAGAAGCTCGGCCTTACCTACGAGGAATACACGCTGGAGATCCTGGAGCGCGGCCGGCACCTCAGCGAGGAGGATGCAGGGCGCATTGCCAAGATCAAGGCAAAGCCCAAGCGCAGGCGGCGAAGCTGAGAGGCAGCCGGATCAGCCGGCGGGCGCATAGCGCAGCAGGATCACATCCTGCGGCAGCCGCTCCGTGCCGAGTGGCTCGAGGTTGAGCGACAGGCCGCGCGCGAAGAAGGGCTTGCCGCTGGACCATACAGCAGAGCGCAACCCGTGGCGCGACCGGTCCGTTGACAACATGCTCTTCAGCCTCCAACGGGCGACTGGAAAACAGACGGTTGTCGACTAGTTCCCGGAGAACCCCGCATACGGACTGTCACGAGACGGCGGAAATGATGGATGACTTCACAGCCGCTGAAATCGACACCGGCGAAACGACAATTTTCGTGCGCTGGCGAGGCTCAGGGCCTCCAGTGCTTTTGCTGCACGGCTTTCCGCAGACGCATTTGATGTGGCGCGGGGTCGCGCTGCTGCTTGCCCGGGATTTCACGGTCGTATGCGCCGATCTTCGCGGCTACGGGCAGAGCGGCTGCCCGGCTTCCGCGCCGGACCATGCGCCGTATTCCAAGCGCGCCATGGCGCGGGACATGGTGACCGTCATGGAGCAACTCGGATTCCAGCGCTTCTCGGTCGCCGGACACGATCGCGGCGGACGCGTCGCCTATCGCATGGCGCTCGACCATCCTGACCGTATCGACCGGCTCGCCGTACTCGACATCCTGCCGACGGAGACGACATGGGAGCGAGCCGATGCAAGGCTTGCATTGGCCTTCTGGCCATGGTCGCTGCTGGCACAGCCCGAGCCGTTGCCCGAGCGCATTCTCTCGGCAGCCGCCAATGCCATCATTGACAATGCATTCGGAGAATGGGGCTCGTCGCCCGACGCATTTTCCGCTGAGGTCCGAGCAGCCTATGGCGACGCCCTTGGCGATCCCGACCACATCCACGCAATTTGCGAGGAATATCGAGCGGCAGCGACGATTGACCGCGAGCACGACAGAGCGGATCGGGCCAGTGGGCGCCGGATACTCTGTCCACTGCTCGCCATTTGGAGTGCCAACGGACCAATCGACACCTGGTATGCCGCAGAGTCCGGACCGATCGCGCTGTGGCAGGCCTGGGCGGATGACGTTCAAGGGAAGAAGCTTGAAGGCGGCCACTTTTTCCCGGAAGAGATTCCCGAACAGACGGCCGACGTTCTCGGCCGCTTCCTTGGCAATCCAGGCCGATAAGCAGAGGTGTTGAATTTGCCCATTGACACCATGCCTTTGCGGCAATTAGTCTCCGCGCCCATGAAGATGACAGGCATTCTCGTAGTAGGAAGGCGCGTGGGCAAGGCGGTGTAACCGCCGGGCGGAAACCTCCCATGCGCTAAGACATAGGCTCCCTCGGGGGCCTTTTTTATTGGCCGAAACAAGACTAAACGACCAGCAATCGCCCCCGCGGGCGGCAAAAAACGGGACAGATCGATGAGCAACCGACAGGACGAGACCGGACGGCGCGAAATGACGGGCGCCGAAATGGTCGTGCAGGCGCTGAAGGACAATGGCGTCAAGCATCTCTTCGGCTATCCCGGCGGCGCGGTCCTGCCGATCTACGACGAACTCTTTCAGCAGGACGAGGTGCAGCACATCCTGGTGCGGCACGAGCAGGGCGCAGGACACGCCGCCGAGGGCTATGCCCGCTCGACGGGGAAGCCGGGCGTTCTGCTGGTGACTTCCGGCCCCGGCGCCACGAATGCGGTGACCCCCCTGCAGGACGCGCTGATGGATTCGATCCCGCTGGTCTGCATCACCGGCCAGGTACCGACTTCACTGATCGGCTCCGACGCCTTTCAGGAATGCGATACGATCGGCATTACGCGTCCCTGCACGAAGCATAATTGGCTGGTGAAGGACGTGAATCAACTGGCAGGCATTCTGCACGAGGCGTTTCATGTCGCCACGACGGGGAGGCCGGGCCCGGTCGTTGTCGACGTTCCGAAGGACGTCCAGTTCGCGAAGGGCATCTATACGCCACCGCAGACCGCGCCGCGCACCAGCTATCAGCCCAAGGTCCAGGGCGACCTCGACAAGATCAAGGCGGCGGTCGCGCTGATGGCCGACGCAAAGAAGCCGATCATCTATTCGGGCGGCGGCGTCATCAATTCCGGTCCGGAAGCCAGCCACCTTTTGCGCGAACTGGTCGACCTGACCGGCTTTCCGATCACCTCGACGCTGATGGGGCTCGGCGCCTATCCGGCGAGCGGCAAGAACTGGATGGGCATGCTCGGCATGCACGGCACCTACGAAGCCAATATGGCGATGCACGACTGCGACGTGATGATCTGCATCGGCGCGCGCTTCGACGACCGCATCACCGGCCGGCTCAACGCGTTTTCGCCGAACTCCAAGAAGATCCACATCGATATCGATCCGTCCTCGATCAACAAGAACGTCCCCGCCGACGTGCCGATCATCGGCGATGTCGGCCGCGTGCTGGAGGACATGGTGCGGCTGTGGCGCGCGACCGCGAAAGCCGACAAGAAGGCGCTCCATCCCTGGTGGGAGCAGATCGCCCGCTGGCGCGCCCGCGATTCACTCGCCTACCGGCCGAACGACGAGGTGATCATGCCGCAATATGCGGTGCAGCGGCTCTACGAACTGACCAAGCATCTCGACACCTATATCACCACCGAGGTCGGCCAGCACCAGATGTGGGCGGCGCAGCATTTCCATTTCGAGAAGCCGAACCGCTGGATGACTTCGGGCGGTCTCGGCACGATGGGCTATGGCCTGCCGGCGGCGCTCGGCGTGCAGATTGCCCATCCGGACTCGCTGGTCATCGACATTGCCGGCGACGCCTCGGTGCAGATGACGATCCAGGAGATGAGCTGCGCGGTTCAATACGAAGCGCCGATAAAAATCTTCATCCTGAACAACCAGTATATGGGCATGGTGCGGCAGTGGCAGCAGCTGCTGCACGGCAACCGGCTGTCGCATTCCTATACCGAGGCGATGCCGGATTTCGTCAAGCTGGCGGAAGCCTATGGCGGCCACGGCATACGCTGCGAGAAACCGGGCGATCTCGACGACGCGATCAAGGAGATGATCTCGGTGAAGAAGCCGGTGATCTTCGACTGCCGGGTCGCCGCGCTCGCCAACTGCTTCCCGATGATCCCGTCGGGCAAGGCGCATAACGAGATGTTGCTGCCCGACGAGGCGACGGACGAAGTGGTGGCGAATGCGATCGACGCGAGGGGCAGGGAACTGGTGTGACGCGACTTTAATCAGAGCCGCTTAAATCAGAGCGTCAGCGTAGCAATTTTTGAAGATCGAGAATCCCATGAGCGCCCACCTTCAACCGACCGGCTCCGCCTACTTCATCGCCAAGGAGACGGAAAAGCCCGAAATCCACACGCTGTCGGTGCTGGTCGACAATGAGCCGGGCGTGTTGGCTCGGGTCATCGGCCTGTTTTCAGGCCGGGGCTACAACATCGAAAGCCTGACGGTTTCGGAAACCGAGCACGAGAAGCACCTGTCGCGCATCACCATCGTGACACGCGGCACTCCGCATGTGCTGGAGCAGATCAAGCATCAGCTGGAGCGGATCGTGCCTGTGCACCGCGTGGTCGACCTGTCGGTGCGCGCCGCGGAACTCGGCCAGGACAAGCCACTGGCGCGCGAACTGGCGCTGGTCAAGGTTTCGGGCACGGGTGATCACCGGGTGGAGGCGCTTCGCCTTGCCGAGGCGTTCCGCGCCAATGTCATCGACGCCAACACCGAACATTTCATCTTCGAGATCACCGGCAAGGTGTCGAAGATCGAGCAGTTCATCGCCATCATGCAGCCGCTCGGCCTAGTCGAGGTCTGCCGCACCGGTGTCGCCGCGATGAACCGCGGCCCGCAGGGGATGTAGGAACCGGTTGAAGATCAGCGCCGGCTGATGTATATACATGGGATATACATCAGCAGGAATTTGGCCATGACCGTGCTACAGGTTGGCAAATGGGGCAACAGTTCCGGAATACGCCTTTCAAAGGCAGTGCTCGATGAACTCGGCATCAAGCAGGGCGACAGCGTGCAACTGACCGTCAAGGACGGCAAGGCGATCATCGAACCGGCAAAGCCGAAGAAGATCACGCTCGAGTGGATCATCTCCGAGATGGATCGGCTAGGGCCTGAAAACGAGCCCGAGCTTGTCGATTGGGGACCTGATAGGCCGGGAGAACGGATCGATGACGAGTATTCGCGTGGCGAGATAACGCTCGATGACATCTTTAAGCGCCGGTGACGTCGTATGGGCGGATTTTGATCCAATTAGAGGAAGCGAGCAGGGTGGCGTCCGCCCGGCAATCGTGCTCACCGCTTTGGAGTTTCATCAGGTTTCCGCCAAGGCTGTGGTTTGTCCTGTCACACGCAATCCGGGGCTTTGGCCAACGAAAATCCGGTTGCCTGAAACGATGAAGACACAGGGTTTTGTTCTCGCCGACCAGATCAGAACCCTTCATCGCTCCGAACGAGGTTTCCGCTTTATCGAACACGCACCGGACGAGGTTCTCGCCGACGTCCGCGCGATTGTCGGTTCAATTCTTGGCATAAGCGGCTGACGGCCATGGCCGGAGCGTAGCCGCCGGGATTTCGTTTATAGGTCAATATTATTGACGTATTGACGCGAACTCCATGTCTCCCGAAGCTTTCTTAGCCCTGCTGGTCTTCGCTTTCGTGACCTCGGTGACGCCGGGGCCGAACAATTTCATGCTGCTGGCGTCCGGCGTGAATTTCGGGTTCTGGCGCACAGTGCCGCATATGTTCGGCATTGCGGCCGGATTCGCCACGCTGCTTTTCAGAGTCGGCCTGGGCCTGGGCGCGGTGCTCAAGGCCTATCCGGCGCTTGACTTGGCGCTGAAAATAGCCGGCGGCGCCTATCTGCTCTATCTCGCCTGGAAAATTGCGATGTCGCGGTCGATGGCGGCGAAGGGCGAGGTGAAGGCCGTGCCGATGACGTTCCTGCAAGCCGCCGCATTCCAATGGGTCAATCCCAAGGCCTGGGTAATGGCGGTGACGGCGATGGCCGTCTACACAAACCCGCAGGCGCCGTTCCTGTCCATGCTGCTGGTCACATTCGCGTTCACCGTGGTCAATCTGCCGTCGGTGTCGGTCTGGGCCGGCTTCGGTATGGCGTTGCGCGGCTTTCTGGCCGACCCGGCCCGGCTGAAATGGTTCAACATCGCCATGGGCGTTCTGCTCGCAGCAACGCTGTGGCCGATGCTCCGATGAGTCCTGGCCTGCTTGCGCGCCTCGGCGGCTGGGACTAGTTTCCGGCCATGTCCCACGATCACGATCATCATCACGATAATGAACTCGACCCCATGGCCGCGCGGGTCAGGGCGCTGGAGACGATCCTTACGCAGAAAGGGCTGATCGACCCGGCGGCGATCGATGCCATTGTCGAGACCTACGAGACGAAGATCGGTCCGCGCAACGGCTCCAAGGTGGTCGCCAAGGCATGGAGCGATCCCGCTTACGCCGAATGGCTGAAGACGGATGCAACCGCGGCGATCGCCTCGCTCGGCTTCACAGGGCGGCAGGGCGAACACATGCAGGCGGTGTTCAACACGGCCGATACGCATAACCTCGTCGTCTGTACGCTGTGCTCCTGCTATCCGTGGTCGGTGCTCGGCCTGCCGCCGGTCTGGTACAAATCGCCGCCCTATCGTGCGAAGGCTGTGATCGATCCGCGCGGCGTTTTGGCCGAATTCGGCGTCAGCCTGCCGGTGGAGACTAAGATCCGCGTATGGGATTCGACCGCCGAACTCCGCTATCTCGTGGTGCCGCTGCGGCCGAAGGGGACTGAAGGCTGGAGCGAAGAAGGATTGGCCGAACTGGTGACGCGCGATGCGATGATCGGCACGGGACTGGCGCTGGAGCCGCAAGCCTCATGAACGGGCCGCACGATCTTGGCGGGCAGATGGGATTCGGGCTGGTCGCGCCGGAGAAGGATGAGCCGTATTTCCATGCGGAATGGGAGAAGCGGGCGCTCGGCGTTACGCTGACGGCCGGCGCCATGGGCCACTGGACCATCGACGAGAGCCGCCACGCACGCGAGAACCTGCATCCGGCCGATTATTATTCATCGAGCTATTACGAGATCTGGATCAAAGCGCTGGAGACGCTGCTCAAGCGCCATGGCTTCGTCACGGCCGAGGAACTGGCCGCGGGTACGGCGCTGGACGCAGGAGCGACGCCGAAGCGGGTGCTGAAGGCGGAGAACGTCGCGGCCGTGCTCGCCAAAGGCGGGCCATGCGACAGGCCTGTCGATTCGCCGGCGCGGGTCGCGCCGGGCGACCGGGTGCGGACGAAGAATTTTCACCCGAGCGGCCACACGCGGCTGCCCCGCTACGCGCGCGGCAAGAACGGCGTGGTCGAGGCGGTGCGGGACGGGTTTGTCTTTCCCGATACCAACGCCCATGGCGGAGGCGAAAGCCCGCAACGGGTCTATACGGTCGCGTTTTCGGCCGCCGAGTTATGGGGTGAGGGCGCCGACCCGACGCTGACTGTTTCGATCGACGCGTGGGAGAGCTATCTTGAGCCGGCATGACGCCGGCTCGGGGCCGTCGAAGACGCCAGGCGAGTCCGCCAATGGTGCGCTTCCGAAGGACAGCTCGACATTTTCCGAACCCTGGCAGGCCGAAGCCTTCGCCATGGTGGTGGCGCTCCATGAATGCGGGCTGTTTTCGTGGAGCGAGTGGGCGGATGCGCTTTCGGACGAGGTGAAAGGGCCGGGCGCTGCGCAGGACGGCAGCGATTACTACGATTGCTGGCTTCGGGCGCTGGAAAAGCTGCTTGCGGCAAAGGACGTGGCCGGCCGAAGCGAAATTGATGCGCTCGCCGCGGCATGGGAACGGGCCGCGCATGCGACGCCGCACGGCAGGCCGATACTGCTGGAGAATGATCCGGAGCGTCGCCTTGCAAGGTGAGCGAGGTGATTTCGCACAGGTAGCGTCAACCCAAATCCCTTGCCCTTAGCCGCCGAATCCTGTCAGTCAACCGGATGGATTTTTCTCCCCAGCAGGACGATGCCCTGAAGGCGGTGGCGCGTTGGCTAAAGTCGGGCAGGCCGCAGGTCTTCCGGCTGTTCGGCTATGCCGGTACCGGCAAGACCACGCTGGCGCGCTATTTCGCCGAGCATGTCGACGGGCAGGTGCAGTTCGCTGCCTTCACCGGCAAGGCGGCGCAGGTGCTGCGCTCCAAGGGCGCGGTCAACGCCCGCACCATCCATTCGCTGATCTATCGGCCGCGCGGCGAGGAGGCGGTGGCCGACGAGGCGACAGGCAAGACGTCGATGTCGCCGACCTTCGCGCTCAATCGGCAAAGCCCGATTTCCAAGGCGGCGCTCGTCATCATCGACGAATGCTCGATGGTCGACGAACAGCTCGGCCGCGACCTGCTGTCGTTCGGCACGCCGGTGCTGGTGCTCGGCGATCCGGCGCAGCTTCCGCCGATCTCGGGCGGCGGCTTCTTCACCGAACACGAGTCCGACATCCTCCTGACCGAAATCCACCGGCAGGCGCGCGACAATCCGATTATCCGGCTGGCGCTCGACGTGCGCGAGGGCCGCGAATTCATGCGCGGCGACTACGGCACGGCAAAGGTGATCGGCAAGGAGGAGGTAACGCAGGAACTGGTGCTTGCCGCGGATCAGGTGCTGGTCGGCACCAATCGCACACGGCGCCGCTACAATGCCCGCCTGCGCGAACTGAAGGGCTTTACGGCGAATTACCCGCAGGCCGGCGACAAGCTCGTCTGCCTGCGCAACGATCCGGCGAAAGGCCTGCTCAACGGCTCGCTGTGGAAGGTGATGACCTCGTCTCGCGAGACGGTGAAGCCGGGCATCAACCTTTTGGTTTCGCCGGAGGAGGACGATCCCGATCGCGGCGTCGCCAAGATCAAGCTGCTCAAGGCGGCCTTCGAAGATCCCGACGCCGACATTCCGTGGACACAGAAGAAGCGCTTCGACGATTTCGACTACGGCTATGCGCTGACCGTGCACAAGGCGCAGGGTTCGCAGTGGAACGACATCGTGCTGTTCGATGAGAGTTTTGCGTTCAAGGAAACCCGCCAGCGCTGGCTTTATACGGCCATCACCCGGGCAGCGCAGACGCTGACGATCGTCCGCTGATCAGGCCGAAGCGACGGGCCTTGCATCCAGCCACTCCCAGGCCGCCGCTTCTTCGTCAGCGTCGAAATAGCGGGTTTCGATGGAGGTGAGCGGGCCGAATATGCCGATCACGGTGCGCAACCATGCAGGCCCGCCGACCACCGCATATTTGCGGATGTGGCGCAGCGCGCGCGTCTTGCCGCGGATCGTGGCATCGGTGAATGCCGCGCTCCAGTCGAAGCCCTCATAGCGCGCGACGCTCACCAGAAGATCGACCTTGTCGTGCACTGCGTAGGCGCCCTCGAGCAGGCCGTAGGCGTTTTCCAGATCGGCTGCGGTGAAACGTCCGACAATTTCCAGCGCGCACAAATCCTCGCGGGTGGTGTCGATGCGGCGGATGGCCGGCACAGGGTCGAGCGGATGCATGAGGCGTCCTTTCGAGGGGAAGTCTTCCACTGGAACACATGAATGGCCGTGTCAGTTCCCGCCGGAGCGGCTATAGAGGCGCAACAACAAATATCGAGAACCCCCATGCCTGCAAAGCTTTCCGTGAATCTGAATGCCGTCGCCATGCTGCGCAACCGGCGCGACCTGCCATGGCCGAGCGTCAGTGGACTGGGGCGCATCGCCCTCGCCGCCGGCGCGCACGGGCTGACGGTGCACCCGCGGCCCGACCAGCGCCACACGCGCTATTCCGATTTGCCGGAACTGCGCGCGCTGATCGATGACGAATTTCCGCAAGCGGAGTTCAACATCGAAGGCTACCCGACGGAAGAGTTCCTGGACCTGGTAGAAAAAAACCAGCCGGAGCAGGTGACGCTTGTGCCGGACGATCCGGCGCAGGCGACGTCCGACCATGGCTGGGATTTTGCTGCGAACGCCATCTTCCTGACGCCGATAGTCAAAAGATTGAAGAAGGGCGGCTTCCGGGTGTCGCTATTCGCCAATCCAGACCCGGTCGGCTTCGACGTTGCGCGTGACATCGGGGCCGATCGCATCGAACTTTACACCGGCCCCTATGGCAACTGTCATTCGGATTCGGAAAAAGCCCGCAAGGAGCTGGAAAGGTTGGGCAAAGCCGCGGATGCTGCACTTGCCGCCGGGCTCGCGGTGAATGCGGGGCACGATCTGGTGGTCAGCAATCTGCCGGCGCTGGCCAAGCGCGTCCCGCAACTGGCCGAAGTGTCTATCGGCCACGGCCTGACGGCGGATGCGCTGGAGCACGGAATGGCGGAAACCGTACGGAGATTTTTGAAGGCCTGCGGCTGGTAGGGCTTGTTTGAAGACCTCGCCGAATTCCGGCATGCCGCCATGGCAGGACCGGCTCTTCATCGGCCTGGCGCGCACCGCGGCCGATGCCACCGAGTATTCCAGATCCCGACCGGGCGCGTGGTCGCGATCGGCACGCAGGTTGCAGTGCAACGCCGCTATTCACGGGGTGTGTACAAGGAGGAAGGCCATGGCTGTTTCGATCCGCTATATCGTGCACGATGTCGACCAAGCGATCGGCTTCTACAGGGATATGCTCGGCTTCAACGTCGATTTTCATCCGGCGCCCGGTTTTGCAGCGCTTTCACGCGGAGACCTCAGGCTGCTTCTGAACCGGCCGGGAGCTGGCGGAGCCGGGCAATCCATGCCTGAAGGTGCGACGCCTGCGCCGGGCGGCTGGAACCGTTTTCAGGTCGAATGCGCCGATCTGGAAGCGATGGTCGCCGACTTGCGCGCGAAGGGATGCCGGTTCCGCGGCGACATCATCATTGGGAACGGCGGCAAGCAGATCCTGCTCGACGATCCCTCCGGCAACGCGATCGAGCTTTTCGAGCCGGCGCGGCGCTGAACGTCCGAACGGTGCTTGCGCCGCGGCAAAATATGCTGCATAGAGCCGAACCGTAACGTACGGTACGGCAATTTGCCGAACACGGGCAGGACATGGAAGCAAGCCTGGAAGTCGATGGCGGCGGCGAGCTGACGGAACGCCAAAAGGACGTTCTGAACGCGGCTCTGCGCCTGCTCGTCGAGGAAGGCGACCGGCTGACCATGACCGCTGTTGCACGGCGCGCCAGCTGCTCGAAGGAAACGCTCTACAAATGGTTCGGCGACCGCGACGGGCTGCTCACCGCGACGGTGCAATGGCAGGCGTCGAAGGTGCGAGTCGCGCCAGTCGATCGCGCTCGCATCGACCTGCCGTCGCTGACGGCAAGTCTGGAGGGTTTCGCCTCCGACTGGCTGAAAGTGATTTCGTCGGAAACCTCGATCGCCCTCAATAGGGTGGCGATCGCCCGCGCCGGATCGGACGGCCACGGGCTTGGCGCGATCGTTCTCGAAAATGGCAGGCTGGCGCTCGCGCGGCGGCTGAAGCCGGTGCTGGAAGCGGCGTTCCACAAGGGCTTGCTTGCATTCGACGACGCCGAAACGGCGTTCCGGACTTTCTTCGGGCTGGTCGCTCGCGACGTGCAGATCAGACTGCTGCTCGGCGACAGGCTCAAATTGACTGAGGCGGAGATTGGCCGGGATGCGGCCTTGGCTACGCAGCAGTTTCTCGCTCTTTACGGAGCTCAAACCGGGGCGGGCAAGGCCAGCTCCTGATTTTAAACGGGAAGGAAGAAGACATGCGCGTTTATTACGATCGTGACGCCGATCTCAATCTGATCAAAGGCAAGAAGGTCGCCATCATCGGCTATGGCAGCCAGGGCAGGGCGCATGCGCTCAACCTCAAGGATTCGGGCGCCAAGGAACTTGCGGTCGGCCTGAAGGCAGGCTCGGCGACGGCCAAGAAGGTCGAGGCCGATGGCCTGAAGGTGATGAGCGTTGCCGAGGCCGCGAAATGGGCCGACCTGATGATGATGGCGACGCCCGATGAGCTGCAGGCCGACATCTATCGCGACGAGATCGCTCCGAATATCCGCGACGGCGCTGCAATCGCCTTCGCGCACGGCCTCAACGTGCATTTTGGCTTGATCGAGCCGAAGAAGACCGTCGACGTGCTGATGGTCGCGCCGAAGGGCCCCGGCCATACGGTGCGCGGCGAATACCAGAAGGGCGGCGGCGTGCCGTGCCTCGTCGCCGTGCATCAGGACGCTTCGGGCAATGCGCTGGAGCTCGGCCTCAGCTACGCCTGCGGCGTCGGCGGCGGCCGCTCCGGTATTATCGAGACCAACTTCAAGGAAGAGTGCGAGACTGACCTGTTCGGCGAACAGGTGGTGCTGTGCGGCGGTCTGGTCGAGCTCATCCGCGCCGGGTTCGAGACGCTGGTGGAAGCCGGTTATGCGCCGGAAATGGCTTATTTCGAGTGCCTGCACGAGGTGAAGCTGATCGTCGACCTGATCTACGAGGGCGGCATCGCCAACATGAACTACTCGATCTCCAACACCGCCGAATGGGGCGAGTACGTCTCCGGCCCGCGCATCATCACCGCCGAGACGAAGGCCGAGATGAAGCGGGTGCTGAAGGACATCCAGACCGGCAAGTTCACCTCGGAATGGATGCAGGAATACCGTTCGGGCGCGGCCCGCTTCAAGGGCATACGCCGCATGAACGACAACCACCAGATCGAAGAGGTTGGTGAGAAGCTGCGCGCCATGATGCCCTGGATCTCCAAGAACAAGCTGGTCGACAAAGCCAAGAACTGACGACCGGCAATTCTGCCTCCGCGTATCCCGATGGGGCCGCGCGGAGGCCGAGACGGCGGGCAGGAATTCGCGTCCTTTGCCTGCCGCCGCTCCTTGTCCCATTCCAGGACGGCCGGCTGGCGCGCCTTTTGCATCGTATGCCTTATAATTTGAGGAGGTGTACGATGAATCCGATCACCGAGAAATCCATTGGCGTTGACGGGCAAGTCTTCTCCGAACGCCGAGCGGCACTGCGCCGCCGCGTGCTGAAGGGCGCGACGCTGACCTTCAACAGGGGCTTCAGCGCCTTTGAATGCGTTCTGCGCAACCAGTCGGCGGAGGGCGCGCTGCTGTCCCTTGCCGAGACATTTTCGCTTCCGGCGCAATTCGACTTGCTGATCTCAGGCGAGGACACGTTGCGAAGGGCGCGGGTGCGCTGGCGGTCGATGACCGCGATAGGCATGAAATTCGAATAGAATCAAAACGGCGCCTGCGAAGGCGCCGTTTTGATATCTGCCGGATGTCAGGCCGTCTCAGCTATAGGGCGACCAGCATTGCCGGCGCGGCCCGTTGTAGGGCTGGAAGGTGTTGTCATAGGCTCTGTAGGACCGATAGCGGTCGTAGCACCATTGCACATGGGCGCTCGACAGACGGCCGGACCGGTACACCCGGCGCGGCGCGTAGTAGCGCGGAGCATAGTAGCGCGGCTCATAGTAGCGGTAGGCCGGAATGGAGAAGTCGAGATAGATGCTCGGCCGCCGGTCGTAGCGGCGCCAGTCCCGCCTGAAATGGCGGCGGTCGCGCCAGCGGTCGCCGTCCCTCCAGTGACGCCGGTGACGCCAGCGGTCGCGGTCACCGCGATGACGCCGCCAGGCCCGGCCATCCTGTATCAATGTTATTCCCGCGTCAGTCTGCAGCGCTGGCTGTACCGCCGGATTGAGCCCAGCGGCGATCGGAACCGCGTAGGCCGGTGTTGCTGAAACGCCTGCTGCGACGCCGAGCGCGATCAGGCCCGAGCGAAGCAAGGACGAAAGTTTTGGTGTCATTGCCTGTCTCCAGAAACGAAACGGTTGGCCCCATGCCCCATTGTTCGAGGAGTAGGCACAGATTGCCGTTGGACGGATGAACGGGGGATGAACGGGATGGTTCCGGTCACGCTCTCCGCCGCCGGGCCTTGTCATCGGCCCGCCGAGCGGGCAAAGCTCGCGCCATGTCGCTGCGCCTTGCCACCTTCAACGTCGAGAACCTGATGAACAGGTTCGACTATTCAGGCTTCCGCAACCAGTTGCATCAGGATCGGACGCTGTCTCTGTTCCATATCAAGGACGAGGCCGAATACCGGCTGCTCGAACAGGGCCGCGCGATCGCGCATGCCGACGACATGCGCCAGCTGACCGCATTGGCGATAGCCGAAACCCGTGCCGATATTCTGTGCATGCAGGAGGTCGACAATATCGAAGCGCTGAAGGCCTTCGAATACGGTTATCTGTTCAAGATGGTCGGGCACGGCTATCGCCACAAATACACCAGCACCGGCAACGATTCCCGCGGCATCGACGTGGCGGTGATGATGCGGGAGGAAACGGAAGACGGGCAACCGATCGAGTTCGTGCGCATGACCAGCCACGCCCACATCACCTTCGAGGAATTCGGTTTGCACAATCCGCAGCTTTCGGAGCTCGGCAACGAGGCGCATGAAAGGATATTCCGGCGTGACTGCCTGGAGATCGACGTCAAGGTCGGCGGAAGGCCGCTGACGATCTATTCCGTGCATTTCAAGTCGATGGGTTCGGCGCGCAACGGCGTTCCCGGCCGCGATTCCTCGATGCCGATCCGCGTGGCTGAAGCCACGGCGGTGCGGCGGATCATCGAAAAACGCTTCGGCAAGAATCATGCCGGCAATCGCCACTGGGCGATCTGCGGCGACATGAACGACTACCGCCAGCGCGTGGTGATCGGCGGCAGCGACCATGGCGGCGGCTATGAATTCGAGGTCGTCGACGAGGCCCAGTCCAGCCTGGACGCACTGCTCGCCGACGGCTTTGCCGAGAACGTCGTCGAAAGGCGGCCCGAACTCGACCGCTGGACGCTCTATCACACGCGCGGGCCGGAGGAGCGGCATCTGTGCCAGCTCGACTACATCCTGCTGTCGCCGGCGCTGGCGCGCCGCAATTCACGCGCAATTCCTGAAATCATTCGCGGCGGCCAGCCTTACCGGACCATCTTCCCGCCCGGCCAGGAGACCGGCCGTTACCCGCGCACCGGCTGGGACCGGCCCAAGGCATCCGACCATTGCCCGGTCGTCGTGACCTTGAATATCGCCTGAGCGGAGCGGGCCGTGACTTTCGATATTCCGAGCAACCTTATCGTACCGGTCGACGTGGTCGACGTCAGGCTCGATCCAGAGCCACATCCCTTCGAGACAGCCAACGCGGCGGCGATCGAGGAGAACTGGCGCGCGGAGACGCTGGCCAACCCGTCTTTGTTCGACGGCACCGTCGTGCTTCTGTCGCGCCTCGCCTATGACGATGGGCGCTTCGAGGGGCGCTGCCACGCCGTTCGCTATGCAACCTTCATGCATTGGCGGCGCGAACGCGCCAACACCGCGGCGGGACATGTGTTTGCACACGCCATGCTGGTATCGCGCGACAATGCGCTGGTCGCCATCAGGATGGCCGCCAACACCGTCAATGCCGGCCGCGTCTATTTCGCTGCCGGATCGTTCGAGCCGGTGGATTTCGCCGACGGCGCGGCCGATGTCGACTTCAACATGATCCGCGAAGTGGCCGAGGAAACCGGCCTGGATATCTCGTCCGTTCCGCGCGGCGAGCGCTGTTATGCGCTGTCGACCGAGCGCGGCACCGTGCTCTTCCGCCGCTACTTTCTGGCCGAGGATGCCGACGAGATCGCCCGGCGCATCGAGACATTCGTGGCCGGCGAACCGGACCCTGAGATCAGCGGGCCGGTGATCATACGCGGAAGCGACGACCTGCCGGACGGGCTGATGCCGCACATGAAGCCGCTCGTCGAATGGCATTTTTATGCGCAGCGTTGATGCTACTCATGCCGCAGCACGCCGGTCGAACCGAGCGCCAACCTTCGCTCGATGAAACGCGGGGTTTCGGCTGCTGGCCCGTTGACAAGTTGGTCCTTGCGGGACCCTCATGCGTTTACGAAATCCCTCTCGGTAGGTCGACAAGGGGGGATTGCAAGAATTCTCTCACCTCGTGAGGCACGATTACGATGCAGGGACGCAAATACGTTATCTACGACGTGTTCACCGGACAGCGGCTGGCCGGTAATCCGCTCGCCGTCGTGCTCGAGGCCGAGGGGCTCGACACCGCCGCCTTGCAGCGCATAGCCGGCGAGTTCAACCTGTCCGAGACGAGCTTCGTGACGCCGCCGCAGGACGGCTCGCACCGCGCCCGCGTGCGCATCTTCACGCCGGTCTACGAGATGCCGTTCGCCGGCCATCCGACGGTGGGCACCGCGATCGCGCTCCATGAATCTGAAGCGGGCGAGGGCGCCGCAATCTTCGTGCTGGAAGAAAATATCGGCCCGGTGCGCTGCGCCGTCACCGACGGCAAGCCGGCCACCTTCGCTGAATTCGACCTGCCGCAACTGCCTGAAAAGCTGGCGCTTTCGGCGGATGCAGCAGCGATCGGCGCGGCGGTCGGCCTTGCGCCGCACGAGATCGGTTTCGAGAACCACCGCGTCGGCCTGTGGTCGGCCGGCGTTCCCTATATCACCATCCCGGTTTCCGGCCTCGACGCAGCGCGGCGGGCGCGGCTCGACAATCAGGCGTGGCAGGAGCTTTCGCCCGAACGCGGCGACGGCAAAAGGGCCAGCGCCTATATCTATTGCCGCGAGACCGTCAGCCGCGAAAACTCGTTCCATGCGCGCATGTTCGTGCCGGGCAACCCTTCCTACGAGGATCCCGCGACCGGCTCGGCGGCGGCGGCCTTCGCCGGCGTGATCATGCAGTTCGACGCACCGACCGACGGGCCGTCGCGATTCTGGATCGAGCAGGGCGTCGAAATGGGGCGTCCCTCGCGCATAAGGCTGGAGATCGACGTGGAGAACAGCGTGATTGCCGCCGCCCGCATCGGCGGCAATGCGGTAATGGTCGCCGAAGGCGTACTCTACGCGTGACCGAATGGCACAGGCTGACGATTTGCCGCAAATGAACGTCCCGGGGCTGGACAGCCCCGGAGCTATGGCTATATCGCGCCTGCATCGGTCGTCCGATGGTGTGGGTGCGTAGCTCAGTTGGTAGAGCAGCTGACTCTTAATCAGCGGGTCACAGGTTCGATCCCTGTCGCACCCACCACTTTCCGCGAGTTAGTCGACCACGTGGCCGAAAAGGCTGCAAGATCGCGCGGACAAGTGATCGGCATCTTCTTGTTCCGTTCGGAACGGCAGGCTCGACCATGATACAGTCTACCGAAAATTTAGCGCGCGTAAGGGCGGAGCTGACTGTTGGCGGCTCGCTACGCTTTGCGCTCAACCATGGCAATGCGTTGCTGGTTCAACGAGGGCCGGACGGGGCCGCCGTCCAAGGGATAAGCGTGGACCTCGCCCATGAGCTTTCGCGCCGCCTCGGCGTGGCGGCAAGCTTCGTTCACTATGAAAAGGCCGGCGATGTGGCCAACGGGACCGGCTCGGATGAGTGGGATATCTGTTTCCTCGCGATCGACCCGCTCCGCGCTCGTGAAATCGCCTTCACCGACCCGTATGTGGCGATCGACGGTAATTTCGTGGTGCCGTCGTCATCGCCGGCGATGGAACCCGCCGATATCGATCGGCTCCGGTTGAGGGTGGCTCTGACCTCGGGAAGCGCCTACTCACTCCACCTGCTTCGGGAATCGAAGGGCGCCACGATCCTCGAATTCAAGACCGTGAAAGACGCGGCGACCGCGATGCTGAGCGGCGAGGCCGACGCGCTCGCGGGCGTGCGGCAGGCAATGGAGGCGTTTCGCGCAGGCCATGCAGGTTTCCGGCTGATCGATTCATCGTTCATGTCCATCCGGCAGGCCATCGGCATCAAGGTCGGCAAACCGCGGGCGCTCGAATACCTCAATGCCTTTGTCGCTGAGTTGAAGGCAAATGGCTTCATGGGCGAGGCGCTTGCGCGCAGCGGCCATGGCGAGCTGCAGATACCCTGAACTTTGCACTATTTCGCGATCGCGTCGCCGGCCGCGCGCAAGTGCTTGAGAAATGTGCGTTGCAGGCGGCTCGGGAGCCAATCCTCGCGCATTGTGACGCCGATGGTACGGGCGCCGAGCAGGCGCTCGACGTCTGGCGAGACCGGAATGCAACGAAGGATTCCTTCCCTGTCTTCGATGGCGATCTGCCGCCGCGATAGCATTGCCAGGCGGTCGCTCTCCATGAGGATTGCGCGTGTCAGGACCAGCGAGCTGGTTTCGACATTTGCCCTTGGCGGCGCCGGGTACTCTTCGAACAACACGTCGAAGGCGGCGCGGATGGGCGTGCCGGGCCGCTGAGCCACCCAGTCCATCGAGGCAAGTTCATCGAGCTCCGCCCCCCGGCCGAGTCCAAGCAACGCATGGCCCGGACGGCCGACGATGGCGTAGGGATCATTAAACAGCGGCTCGGCGTGCAGGCCCTGAAGATCGCCGCCCGAACGCAGGGCGCCGATCAATATGTCGGTGGCGCCCGCCCGCAATTGTTGCGAAAGCAACTCGTAGGAGCCGTCTACGACCTCTATCCTGGCGTTGGGATGCGCCGCAAGCAGCGGGTTGATCGCTCGCGCCAGAAGCAGCGTGCGCGCCAGCGGCAGGCTTGCGACCTTGATGCGGCCTTCCAGTCGTCCTTCGAGTTCGTGCAATTCGTCCCGTGCCTGGTCGATCTCCGTCAGCGCCACCTGCCAACGGAGCGCCAAATTCCGGCCGATCGCATTGGGGGTCACGCCGGTCGGTCCGCGAGCCAAGATCGCCCGCCCGACATTCGCCTGCAAACCTTGCACGAGCCGGTGCAGCCCTCCGGGAGAGATGTCGTTGCGGCGGGCAGCCTCCGTGATCGATCCGGCATTGGCAAGCGCGATCAGGGCCTTGATGTGCCTCATGGTTATCCGGTCGAGACATCTCGCCACCAGCGTCGCGTCGCGTTGCGCTGCCGTGCCGAGAGCCTGGCCGAGGGCGGCGGCGAATTGGTTGTCCATGCGGTCAAATCGGCGCCGGAGGACTTCGCCTGCAGGCGTCGGCTGGCTGCCCGTCGCGTGCCGCGACAGAAGCTTTGCGCCGAACTGCGCCTCGATGCCGGCAATCGCCACAGAGATCGAAGGCTGCGAGATATTGAGCTGGGCGGCTACACGGTTGAGGCTGCCCAGTTCGCAAATCCGGGAAAATAGACGCAGATGGCGTAGATTGAGATCCGCTTCTTCCATCGTCAACCAAAGATCGATTCAAACAAATCTATAGCCTGGCGCGCCTTTCGTATTAGCACCGGTCACTCGATCCGTGCCAGTTCTCGCGCCGAAAGTTTGGAGGAGGAGCGGAAATGCCCCAGAAGACTGCGCTGGTGGTCAGCGCGCATTCGGCGGATTTCGTATGGCGGGCCGGCGGAGCGATCGCCGCCCATTCCGAGCAGGGTTATGCGGTCACGGTCGTGTGCCTGTCATTTGGCGAGCGCGGCGAGTCCGCCAAGCTATGGCGCAAAGCCGGAATGACGCTCGACACGGTCAAAGCGGATCGCCGCCGCGAGGCCGAGAATGCCGCGACAGCGCTCGGCGTGCACGATATCCGCTTCTACGATCTTGGCGATTACCCGATGCAGATCACGCCGGATGCATTCGACAAACTGGTCGATCTCTACCGGGAAGTCCGGCCGGAATTTGTGCTGACGCATTCGCGGCAGGACCCCTACAATTTCGATCATCCGATGGCGACCGAGTTTGCGCAGCACGCGCGGGTAATCGCCCAGGCTCACGGGCATAAGCCCGAGCAAAAAGTTCTTGGCGCGCCTCCGGTCTATCTTTTCGAGCCGCACCAACCCGAACAATGCAACTGGAAGCCAGATTTCCTGCTCGATATCACGGCGGTCTGGGAGAAGAAGCTGGCCGCCATCAAATGCATGGAAGGGCAGGAGCACCTTTGGGAATATTATACCCGCGTGGCGCTGCAGCGCGGCGCGCAGGCCTCCCGCAACTCGGACTACAAGATCAGCTATGGCGAGGGGTATGAGGCGGTCTTCCCGCATGTCACCGGCACGCTTGGCCATAGAGCGCTGGCATGAACGTCGTTCGCCGCAACATTGCCCGAGCCGAGCCTGCAATCGTCGATGCGCTCGCCGAGTGCGGCGTCGCGACCGTTCACGAAGCCATGGGCCGCATCGGCCTAATGCGGTCGCATATGCGCCCGATCTGGCGCGGCGCTCGCATTGCGGGCAGCGCCGTCACGGTTTCGATACCGCCGGCCGACAACTGGATGATCCATGTCGCGGTGGAGCAGTGCCGGGACGGCGATGTCCTGGTCGTTGCGCCGACCTCGCCGAGCGACGCCGGCTATTTCGGCGAACTTCTGGCGACCTCCCTGAAGACGCGCGGCGTCCGCGGTCTGGTCATAGACGCGGGCGTGCGCGACGTGATCGAGCTCGAGGATATGGGCTTTCCGGCCTGGTCCCGTTCGATATCTGCGCAGGGAACGGTGAAGGCGACGCTCGGTTCGGTGAACGTGCCGATCGTCTGCGCGGGAGCGCAAGTGAACCCGGGCGATGTGATCATCGCCGACGAGGACGGCGTCATGGTGGTGCCGCGTGAACAGGCCGGCGAGGCCTTGTCCGCTTCGCGCGCGCGGCTGGAGAAGGAGGCGCGCACGCGTGCACGTCTCGCTGCCGGAGAATTGGGGCTCGACATCTACGGAATGCGCGATGCGCTCGCTGCGAAGGGCCTGAAATACATCGATTGATGCATGGGCCGGGTTGAGGAGTCCGTCAGCGCCCGGGAGGATACATGACCACCACTATTGCTTTTATCGGATTTGGCGAAGCGGCGCAGTCGATCGCCGGCGGCCTGAATGGGCGGGCGGGATTGCAGATGAAGGCGTTCGACCTGCGCTTCTCGGATCCGGCCGCAGCCGATTCGCTTGTACGCGCCGCAGCCGAGCGCGGCGTAACACTTCTGGAGGATATTTCGGGGATCGCCTCGGCCGACGTGGTGATGTCGCTGGTCGTCGGCGCGGCGACGTGCAGTGTCGCCGCTTCGGCCGCATCGCATCTGTCGGACGGCGCTATCTATGTCGATCTGAACTCGGTCGGCCCCGAAACCAAGGCGCTTGCGGCGAAGGAAATCGCGCGGGGCAGGGGAAGTTTTGTCGAAGGCGCGGTGATGGCGCGCGTGCCTCCCTATGCCGAGAAGGTGCCGGTCCTGGTAGCCGGAGAGCGCTCAGGCGAGATCGCCGAACGCCTCAACAGTCTTGGGATGAATTTTGAAGCGGTAGGCACCAAGCCGGGCCAGGCCTCGGCGCTCAAGATGATCCGCTCCGTGATGATCAAGGGGATCGAGGCCCTCTTGATCGAGGCGCTGGCCTCGGCCGAACGCGCCGGCGTGACCGAGCGCATTCTGGACTCGGTACACGAGACTTTCCCCGGCCTGAACTGGCGCGAGGTTGCCGACTACTATCTTTCTCGCACCTTCGAGCACGGCGCGCGGCGCGTCACCGAGATGACCGAGGCCGCCGACACGATCGCCTCGCTCGGCCTGGAGCCGCATATGTCGCGGGCGGCGTGCCGGACGATCGGAGCCGCCCACACCGCCATGAAGGACAAGGGCCTGAACGTCGGGGACGGCTATCGCGGCTTTGTGCCGGTGCTTTCACGCGCCTTGGGCAAATAGGTATTGGGACATGAACCCTGACGGCATTGTCTGCATGATGATGAGGGGCGGCACCTCGAAAGGCGCCTAC
Source organism: Mesorhizobium sp. WSM2240 (assembly GCF_040438645.1). Taxonomy (NCBI): domain Bacteria; kingdom Pseudomonadati; phylum Pseudomonadota; class Alphaproteobacteria; order Hyphomicrobiales; family Phyllobacteriaceae; genus Mesorhizobium; species Mesorhizobium sp. WSM2240. Next base: position 3,340,695 of record NZ_CP159253.1, on the reverse strand, counting down.
TTCCTCGCCGACGACCTGCCGGCCGACAAAGCCCAGCGAGACGCGCTGTTGCTGCGCATCATGGGCTCGCCCGATCCGCGCCAGATCGACGGGATCGGCGGCGCCGATCCGCTGACCAGCAAGGTGGCGGTGGTTCGCAAGTCCGAGCGGCCCGGGATCGACGTCGACTATCTTTTCCTGCAGGTGTTCGTCGATCAGGCGCTGGTGTCGGACAGCCAGAATTGCGGCAACATCCTCGCCGGCATCGGCGCCTTCGCCATCGAGCGCGGACTGGTCAAGCCCGCCGAAGGCGAAACGCCGGTGCGCATCTACATGGAGAACACGGCACAAACGGCCGTCGCGACAATCCGTACGGAGAATGGATGGCCCTTCTATGACGGCGATGTCCGTATAGATGGCGTGCCAAACTCGGCTGCTCCCGTGTTTCTGAGCTTTGCGGACGCGGCCGGTTCCAGCTGCGGCGCGCTCCTGCCGACCGGCACTGCGCTCACGGTAATCGATGGTGTGGCCTGTACCTTGATCGATAACGGCATGCCCGTCGTCGTGATGCGGGCTTCCGATTTCGGGCTGACGGGTTATGAAAGCCGGGCCGAACTGGAGGCCGCGGACGAGGTCAAGGCGCGGATCGAGATGATCCGGCTGGCAGCCGGACCGCTCATGAATCTTGGCGACGTGTCGCAGAAATCCGTTCCCAAGATGACGCTGGTCGCGCCGCCACGAGACGGCGGAGCCATCATGACGCGGAGCTTCATCCCGCATCGCGTGCATGCGTCGATCGGCGTGTTCGGCGCTTTGAGTGTCGCGACGGCGTGCCTGTTTCCCGAAAGCCCGGCCGCTGCCTTGGCAACGCTTCCGGACGGCGAAGAGAAAACCGTCGCGGTCGAGCATCCGACCGGCCAGATGGAGATATTGCTCCGGCTTGACGCAACGCAGCCCTACGGCCTCGGTCAGGCATCGTTCGTGCGCACGGCGCGCAAATTGTTCGACGGACGGGTATTTGCGTAACGGATATTTTGGTTCGGATCAGGTCATCCCTGATATCCGAATTGCCGTGGAAGCCAGAGCGTGAGATCAGGCACCAGGATCAGGACCAGCAGCGCCAAAAACAGGGAAAGCATGTAGGGCATGATCTCGCGCACGATGTCGCGGACCGGTATCCCAGTGGCTCCGTTGATGACAAAGAGCAGCATGCCGTAAGGCGGGGTGATCAGCCCGATCATGACGTTCACCACCATCACCACGCCGAAATAGACCAGATCGATCCCCAGCACCCTACAGGCGGGGATAAACAGCGGGACGATCACCAGGATGATAGTCGTCGCGTCGAGGATGCAGCCTAGCAACAGGAACAGCAGATTGGCGAACAGCATGAACGCCAATGGCTGCAGGTCCAAATAGTCCAGCATGGATGCGATCGAGGCCGGAACGTTCTCGGCCGCGACGATGTAGTTGAAGATGAGCGCGCTGCCGATGACCAGACCGACTGAGGCGGAGGACCGGGCGCTTTCGGAGAACACGTTGTAAAGGGACGCCCACGTCACCGAGCGGTAGAGGAAGGCCGCGATCAGCAGCGCATAGGCCGCGGCGACAGCGGCGGCTTCGGTAGGCGTCGTGGCGCCGCCGTAGATTCCTGCCAGGAGGATGATCGGCATCAAAAGGGCGGGCATCGCCCGGAAGGTGATCCCGGGCAATTTCCGTACCGGGACCTTCGTCTCCGGGGGAATATCGCGCTTGTGGGCGATCCATGTTGTTATCGCCATCATCACGATGGTCATGATGAGGCCGGGAACGACGCCGCCAAGGAAGAGGTAGCCTATCGAGGCATCCGAAACGAGCGCATACATGACCATCGGGATCGACGGCGGGATGATCGGCCCGATCGTCGCCGAGGCAGCGACAACCGCAGCGGCAAGGCCGGGCGAATAATGCCCGCTCTTGACCATCATATTGATGGTGATTTTTCCGATGCCAGCGGCGTCGGCGACCGCCGAGCCCGACATGCCGGAGAAGATCAGGCTGACCATGATGTCGACCTGCGCCAGCCCGCCGCGGAAGCGGCCGACCACGGCCTTGCAGAAGGCGAGCAGGCGGTCGCTGATCGCGCCCTCGTTCATGATGTTGGCCGCGACGATGAACAGCGGCACCGCCAGAATGATAAAGCTGTCGTAGATGCCCTGGATGATCTGCTCGGCGGCGAGCCCGAGATCCTGTCCGGCGACAGCGAGGTAGACGACCGCAGCGACGATCATCGAGTGAGCGATCGGCGCGCCGATGCCGGCCAGCGCGAACAAAGTCACGAGGCAGAGGAGGAAAGGGAAACTCATATGGTGGGAACCTCGGGCTGTTCCTCGGGCAATTTTCCGCCACGGAGGAGCCGCCAGACTTCCCAGCCGCTGCGCACGATCACCGCAATTGCGAAAAGCGCATAGACGCTAAAGACAACGTCGAGCCGGATGCCGAGCGTGGGACTGCGCTTGATCCGATAGAAGGTGATGTAGTCCACACTTGCCGGGAAGGACGCCAGAAACCCCGCAAACAGCGCTGCGGCGGATACAATCGCAAACCAACGCCGGGTCCGGTACCCGACCCAGTGGTAGATCAGATCGAAGCGGACTTGATCGCGCTCGCCCAGCGTGAAGGCGCTGCCCCAGAACACGAGCCATAGCCATGTGGTGACGCAGACTTCCTGCGTCCAGCTCAACGGGTTGTTGAACACGTACCGTGTCACGATCTGCAGTATGAAGGCGCAGAACATGGCGGCGAGCAGGCCCGCCGCCACATTGTCAGCCCGCGACCGCAGCCAGCGGACGGCTGCTCGCATCGAGGAGGCCTCCGGTCAGAGCGCGTTGATCTTGTCGACCATGCCTTCCGGCCAGGATTTGGAGATATCCGACTCCAGGTAGGCCTTCTGCACATGCGCGCGGAACGCGTCGACGTCCGGCGTATAGACCTTCAGGCCTTGGTCCTTGAAGAACTGTTCGAGCTCGCCTTCGAGTTTGAGTTGCCGCTGGCGGCCAAGTTCGGCCGCGTCGTCGGCCGCCTTCTGCACTGTCGCCTGCTGCTCCGGGGTCAATTCGTCCCAGACCTTCTTGGAAAAAGCCAGGTAGTTCAGATCGACGAGATGACTGGTCAGCACGATCTGCTTGGTTACCTCGTAGAACTTGGAATCCTTCGTCGAGGGCAAGGGGTTGTCCTGGCCGTCGACCGCGCCTGTCTGCAACGCCGTGTAGATCTCGGTGAACGCGATCGGCACCGGGTTGGCGCCGATCGCCGAGCCGAGGAACTGCCAGGCATCGGTGCCCGGCATGCGAAGCTTGATGCCGGCCATGTCTCTTGATCTCCTTGTCGACGCGAAGATTGAGCTGGCGGCGACCGAGATACATCACGGTCAGGAGCTTGACGCCCAGCTCGTCCTCGACCTTCTTCTTCATGTCGTTCATGAAATCCGCGGCGAACACCTTCTTCTGGTGCTCGGCGTCGCGATGCAGGTAGCCGGCCGCGAAAATCGACCATTCCGGGTAGATCGTCGCGAGTTCCTGCGCAGAGGCGATCGACATTTCGAGATTGCCGCGGGCGATCGCCTCGAGTTCCGTACCCTGCTTGAACAGCGAAGCGTTCCAGTGCGGCTCGAAATCGGCAAAACCGGCGACCGCCGGTCCGAAGACTTCGGTCAGCGAAACGGCGCGCTGGTCGGTCGGGGTCGCCGGCGACGAGAGCCGCAGCTTGATCTTGTTCTGCGCGAAAGCGCTGCCGAGGTCCAGGCCGAGTGTGGCGCCGGCCAATCCGAGCGCGACCGCGCCCAATGCGCCACGGCGGGTGATATTGCTGCTGTTCATCTTTTCCTCCCTGGTAATCCCGCCCGGTCCCTTTGCCGGCGTGCACCACATCAAAGTTACACAAGTCAAACGCCGACTCAAGCCTTGACGCATGGCAAAAACTCAGCAACATGTTAGTCAGATGCGGCTGCGTGGACACCCATGACTAAGAAGACGATTTTCGGCCTTTCGGCCGCTATGGTGACGCCTTTCGGGGCCGACGGCGCGGTTGACCTCAAACGCCTGACCGGCCATGCCCGGCATGTGCTCGCATGCGGATGCGACACCATCACGCTGTTCGGGACCACCGGCGAAGGCTTCTCGATCGGAATGCGCGACCGCGCGTCCATGCTGGACGCAGTGTCGGCCGGCGGCGTGGAGGCCGCCCGCATCTATGCCGGGGTTTCCGCCACCGCCGTCGATGAAGCGGTCGAACAGTCGCGTCTTGCGCTCGATCACGGCGCACGGGGCCTGCTTCTGGCGCCGCCCTACTATTTCAAGGATCCCGACGAAGACGGTCTATACGCCTGGTTCTGCAGAACCATCGAGGGCATCGGCGCATCAGTACGCGGCGTCATCCTTTATCACATTCCGGGCCAGACGGCGGTGCCGCTCTCGGTCAATCTCGTCGATCGACTAAAGCGGGCGTTTCCGGGCGTCATCAGAGGCGTCAAGGACTCCTCGGGCGACTGGGCGACGACGGAAGCTTTCCTGGCCGCCCATGGCGAACTCTCGATTCTGGTGGGCGACGAGCGGCAGCTTGCACGCGCCATGTCCAAGGGCGCCGAAGGCTCGATCTGCGGCCTTGCGAATCTCCAGCCGGAGATGCTGCGCACGCTGATCCATGACGGCACGGAAGATCCGCGCCTGACGCCGCTGGTGAACCTGATCGTCTCCTATCCGGTGCTTCCCGCCGTCAAGGCGCTGGTCGCGCACATTCACGGCGACGAGGGTTTCGTGGCGATGCGTCCGCCTCTGACCGACCTTCCATGCGCCCGACGGGTAGAACTCGCCTCCGCTTTCGACGCCATTCTTGCAGGTGGAGCCATCCGGAAATTCGCATGAGCGAAGACGCGAACACGGAACCGCTAAAACTGCGCGAGCAGGCCTATGAAGGCTATACGCGCAGCCTGTTCGCGCGGGAGATCAAGCCCGGCCAGTTCATCACGCAGCGCCAGTTGGTGGCCATCACCGGATTGCCGCTCGGCGCAATCCGTGAACTCGTGCCGCGGCTGGAAGCGGAGGGCCTGATCCGCACCGCGCCGCATCGCGGCATGCAGGTTCCGCAGGTTGATATCAATCTGGTGCGCAATGCTTTCCAGTTCCGGCTCTTTCTGGAGGAGCCGGCCGCCCGCATCTTTGCGCGCACCGCCCCGCCGGAGCTGGTCGCCGAGTTGCGGCAGAGACATGAGCGCGTCATCGCCCGCCACATTTCCGGAGACGATAAGGATCTGATGGAGGAGGCGGAGGCCGCCGACCTCATGCTCCACGAGGCGATCATCGATCACCTCGGCAACGAGATCATCAGCAATGCGTACCGGGTGAACTGGATCAAGATCAAGCTGATCCGCCTCGCCGAGACGCGGCTCTACGTGCCGATGATCCCGTCGGTTATGGGCGAGCATATGAGGATCATCGAAGCCATCGAGCGCCGCGACGAGGACGAGGCGGCGCGCGCCATTGCCGACCACATAGGAATTGCCCGGCGCAGAGCGGTCAACATTTGAGGAACACCGCCCACGCCGCCGCATGAGACAACCAGGGAGGAGAAGTCCATGAGCAGCTTGACCAGACGCCACTTCGTTGCCGGCAGCGCCACAGCAGTCGCCGGTGTATTCATGCCGACCGTGCTGCGCGCGCAGGCAACCACCATCCGCTGGGGCGAGATGCTGGCCACGACCCATCCGCAGGTGCAGATGGTCGACCGCATCGCCAACACAGCCAGGGAAAAGTCGGGCGGCCGCATCGATATCCAAAGCTTCCCCAATGGCCAACTCGGCTCGGGCAAGGACATGATGGATTCCGTCGTTTCCGGTGCGCTGACCTTCACCACCGACGGGGCTGCCGCACTCGGCTCACTCCTGCCGCAGCTCTCGGTTATCGAGGCGCCGTATCTGTGGAGGGATGCCGCGCACATGTCGAAGGTCGGGGCGTCCCCGCAATTCGCCGCGATGAACGACGACCTCGTCGCCAAACGAGGCCTGCGCATGCTGGGCGTGACCTATTACGGCATACGTCACCTCACCACCGGCGCGAAGGAAGTGAAGAGCGCCGCGGACATGGCGGGCTTCAAGCTGCGCGTCCCGCCGGTCGACACCTTCCGCGCCATGGCCGAGGCATGGGGCGCCAAAGCGACGCCCATCAATTTCAACGAACTCTATCTCGCATTGAGCCAGGGAGCCGTCGACGGCCAGGAGAATCCGCTGCCGACGATCGCCAGCGCAAAGCTGCAGGAAGTGCAGAAATATCTGATCCTGACCGGCCACATCATCACGCCGCGCCTGATCATCGCCAACGAGGCGGCGCTCCAGGCGATCGATTCGGCCGACCGCGCCATTCTCGACGAGGCCATCGCCGAGGCGATAACCTGGCAGGACGCGGAGCTGGCGAGGCAGGAGGCGGAACTCCTTGGCACGCTGAAGGGAGCCGGGATGACGGTGATCGAGCCCGACCTGGAAAGCTTCCGCAAGCCGGTGCTCGAAAAAGTGCCGCCCCTGTTCGAAGAGAAATGGGGCAAGGGCACCTGGGATGCCCTGGCAGCGCTCTGAGGCCGCGCATGGGGCCGCGAGCGCAGCGCGGCTCCATGATCGAGAGATTTGATGCTTAAGACCGCCGGCAGAATATCGGACCGACTTGTCGAAGCCGCAGCCGTCGTGCTGCTGCTGACCATGCTGGCGACCGTCTCTCTCGGCGTGGCTTTCCGCCTCGCCGGCGAGCCGCTCGCCTGGTCGGACGAACTGGCGCAGTATCTGCTCGTCTGGACTGCTTTTACGGGCTGGATTATCGCGTCGCGCCGACGCTCGCACATTCGGATCGGCCTGATCGTCGACCGCCTGAAAGGCTTGCCGCGGCGGCTGGTGGAGGTGGCGATCCAGATGCTGGTCGCCACGCTTGGCGTCGTTCTGCTGATCAAGAGCTTCGGCCTGATCGGACGTAATGCCGACGTGGAATGGGTAAGCCTGCCGCTGTCGGTCGCGCTGGTCTACATACCGATGCCGATAGCGGGCTTGGCCGTCATCCTGCAGGCGGCGCTGCAAGCCATCGAGGCGTTGCGCGGCAAAGCCGATGCGGATGCCAGCCAGGAATTGCTGCTTTGACCGCCTCGATGCTGCAGATACTGGCGGTCTGGTTCGCCGCGCTGATGCTCGGCGTGCCGATGTTCGCCTCAATGGGTCTTGCGGCCTTCGCTTTCGTCGCCTTGAACGGCATGCCCATCGACATCGTGCCGCAGAAGATCGCGCAGTCCGTCAACTCCTTCCCGCTGCTGGCCGCGCCGTTGTTCATACTGATGGGCAACATCATGAACTCGGCCGGCATTACCGACCGCATCTTCACCTTCGCCACCGCCTGTGTCGGCTGGGTTCGGGGCGGTCTCTGCCATGCCAACATCATGGCCAGCGTCATCTTTGCGGGCATGTCCGGTTCGGCCGTGGCCGATGCGGGCGGCGTCGGGTCGCTCGAGATCCGCGCGATGAAGAAGGAAGGCTACGACCCGGAGACCGCCGCGGCAATCACCGCGGCGTCGGCCACGATCGGCCCCATCATCCCGCCATCCCTGCCCATGGTCATCTACGGCGTCAGCGCCGACGTCTCTATCGGCGGCCTGTTTCTGGCCGGCATCGTTCCGGGCCTGCTGATGGCGGGCGCGCTTTCGGCGCTGGTGACCGTCGTCGCAACCCGCCGCGGCATGGCGCGGCATCCGTTCCCCGGCTTTGGCGATCTGTGGCGCGCCTATCGCCGGGCGCATTGGGCGCTGATGACGCCCGTCATTCTGTTTGGCGGGATGATGGCAGGCATCATGACCCCGACGGAGGCCGCGGCGATCGCGACCGTCTATGCGCTGTTTCTGGGGCTCTTCATCTACCGAGAATTCGATATCCGGGAACTGCCGAAACTGGTGGTCGATACGGTGGAAACGACCGGACTGGTGCTGGCCTTGGTGATGACGGCGGCGGCGCTTGCCTGGTGCCTTTCCATCGCCCGCATCCCGCAAATGGCGACGCCGCTGATCGTCGATTCGATCGGCCACCCGCTTCTGTTCCTGCTGATGGTCAATGTCCTGCTCTTGTTCATCGGCTGCTTCATGGAAGCACTGGCGGCGATGCTCATCCTCATCCCGATCCTGACGCCGGTTGCGGCGCAACTCGGCATCGACCCGATCCAGTTCGGCCTGATTTTCGTGCTCAACCTGATGCTCGGAACGATAACCCCGCCGGTGGGTGTGGTGCTGTTCATCACATCGAAGATCGCTGGCATCAGCTTCGAAGCGATGTCGCGCGCTATCGTGCCGTGGCTGATCCCGCTCCTGGCAGTGCTTGTCGTGGCATCGCTTTGGCCGCCTCTGACCACCTTTCTGCCGAACTACTTCCTGGGAAGATGATTCCTCGTAAAACCCGGCCAGTTCGGCCGAGCCCGCCAATAGCTCTGACGTCTATTCCTGCGTTTCCACCGGAGGCGTGCCGTGGGAATGGAAGCTCGGGATCGTCTTCAGCCCCCACGCCTGACCCTTCTTCCGTTCGGTCTCGGTCCAGGTGATCGGCTGCCAATCCGGCTGCAGGATCAGCCGGGCGCCGGCATTCGCCACCTCGACCCGGTTGCCGGCAGGCTCGTAGACGTAAAGGAAGAAAGTGCCCTGGATCGCGTGCTTGTGCGGGCCGGTCTCGATGAAGACGCCGTTCTCGAGGAAGATGTCGGCGGCGCGCAGCACGTCGTCGCGCTGGTCGACGGCATAGGTGATGTGGTGGAATCGGCCATGCGCGCCGGAGTGATCCTCGGTCACGGCCATGTCGTAGCTCTTGTTGTTGACGGTGAACCAGCAGCCGCCGAGGCGGCCATTGTCGAGCCGGATCTGCTCGGTCACGCGGCTGCCGAGCGCGCCGATCATGAAGTCGCGCATCTGCGAAACGTCGGTCGCGAGCAGGTTGAAATGATCGAGCCGGCGCACTGCCACGCCGCGGCCGTGAAAGCGTTGGGCGACGTTCTTCAGCGCCGGCCGTTCGCTCTCTGGCGGCTCGTATTTGCGAGTATCGTAGTAGAGCTCGAAGACGTGGCCGTCGGGGCTTCTGAAACGAAAGGCGTGGCCGTGGCCGAGATCGCCTTCGCTCCAGCCGATGCCGCAGCCCATTGCCTCGATGGCGACTACCCTGCGCTCCAGCGCCGCCTGCGACGAGGTCCGGTACCCGACATGGGCCATCCCGGTCGTGTTCGATGCCGTCAGCTTCAATGTGTGGAATTCATAGTCGTCCCAGCCGCGCAGATAGACGGAATCTCCTTCCCGGCCGCTTTCCGTCAGGCCGTAGACATTGACGAAGAAGTCGAGGCTTTCCTCGGGCCTGTTCGTCAGCAGTTCGAGATGGCCGAGATGTGCTACGTCGAAGCAGCGCTCTTCTGTCAATTGATTGCTCTCTTCATAGACGCCTTCCGAGCGCAAACTTCTGTATACATTAGTCCGCCGGCGACGACACGGCGCGTCCGAGGACGCGCCTCGATGACGCTAAACCGCCTGGTGCTTGCGCCAGCTGTCGGCATAATTCTCGCGCACTTCGCGCGAGTAGGGGGCCGGCGAGACCTTCACCCGGATTTCCGTCTGCTTGTGCGGCTCGACCGTCGTCTTCTTCGTGCCGCCGTTTTCCTCGCCCCAGACGAGCGTCAGCACATCGCCGATCTGGATATCGGGATCGACGATGCCAAGCGACAGGTATGAACGCTCGTTGTAGGAATAGCCGGCAAACATCGAGAAACCGACCATCTTGCTGCCGTTCAGGATCATGTCGTAATTGGCGGACGCGTAATTGGCGTTCGGCACATCGATATATTTGTAGTTCTCGATGCCCGGCTCGAAAAACGAGCGGAACACCTTCGCCACGTCGTCTGCGTTCCACGCGAAAGTGACCTTCTTGCGGTGCGGCTTGCCGGCCATTTTTTCGAGCGCCTCCCGCCCGATGAAGTCGTGGTCGAACTTGACGAATGGGCCATAGCCAAGGTCGTAAGGCGTGACATAGTAGTCCTCGATGTTCTTCGAGGCGAAGCTGCCGCCGATCGAGCCGCCTCCTTCATAGCCCTCGGCGGGCAGGTATTCGCGATAGGATTTCATCCGCTCGTCGGTGTAGACGGCCGGCAGAGGCGAGGGGATCCAGCCCGATTCCAACGTGTTGGTGGCGTAGGCGCGCGAGCCGCACAGCCGCATCCCGAACTCCTTGCCCGCTTCGAAAATCGTATCTCGGATTTCTTCCGCCTCCTCATACGGACCCCAGACTTCGAGCCCGGGCGCACCGGACATGCCGTGGCGCAGGCAGCGCACCTTGCGGCCTCCGATGTTGATCGCATCCATTGTGAAGAACTTGACGTCCGGAATCGGACCGCCGTTCACCTTCTCCAGGATCTTCCAGGCGTTCGGCCCCTGCACCTGATAGCGGTAGCGCTTGCGGAACACGGCTTTCGGTCCGGGCCGCGCAGGCGAACGGTCGTCCCGCTCCATCTGGACATTGTAGCCGCCGGTCTTGCCGTGGAACTCGACCCAGTTGATGGTCGGCACGCGGCCGACGATCAGCAGCTGGTTCTGGGCGAGATGGAACAGGATGACGTCGCCGATGACGTGACCGCTGTAGCTCGTCGGCACGAACTGCTTGGCGCGGTTCACCGGGAAATTGGCGAAGCTGTTGATGCCGAGATGCGAGACGAGCTTCAGAGCGTCCGGCCCTTCGATCATCAACTCGGCCATGTGATGTGTTTGATCGAAGAGCACTGCGGTGTTGCGCCAGGCCCACTGCTCGTCACGCCAGCTGGTGAACTCGTTGGGAACCACCGGATAGATGTAGGCCCCGATCTGGGAATTGCGGAGCATGTCGACGGTGTTGTCTGTTTCGCGCAGCAGTTGCTCAAGATTCTTCTTCGTCATGGCTCAAGGCCTCCCTGATGTTTCAATATTTCGCCGCAGCAAAGCCTTCGCGGTCATTAGCTCGTTCCTGCGCCCATTCGACGGATTTTTCCGGCGCGCCGAATGTGAAGAAGTGGACGCCTTCAATGCGAAGCGACGGATCTTCGCCATGGGCAAGGGCGATTGCCGTCAGCAATTTTTCGGGCCTTTCGGCGCCGAAAAGGCTGCCGACCAAGTGCCTGCGCTCGGTAAAGGCGCGCAAGGAAGCGCCGACGCCGCAGCGCATGGCGTATTTCACCAGTTTGGCGCGCGGGGCAGGGCCGGCCACGCCCACCCGCAAGGGCGCCGAAATGCCCGCTGAACGAAGCTTGCGCGCGAAGTCCAGCACCGGTTCCGGGCTGAAAGCGAACTGGCTCACAAGGCGCGCTGCAAGGCCTCGTTCGGCGATGGCGGCGAGCTTTGCCGCCAAAGCTTCCTGCAGCGCCTGGCTTGCAATGCGCGGATGCCCTTCGGGATAGCAGGCGATCGCGATCTGCCGGACGCCATGCCGCTCAAACGATCCGGTCCGGATCAATTGCAGGCTTGCGTCGAATGCGCCGGCGGGCCGGTCGCGGTCGCCGCCGATCGCCAGCACCCTGTCCACTCCCGCTTCGCCAGCCAATTGTCCGATGAGATCGTCGAATTCCCGGCGGTCGCGAATCTTGCGTGCGACGATATGAGGGACGGGGACCAGTCTCGCCCGGCGCAATCGGGCGGCGGCGGTCACCAGCATATTATGGCTATCCTTCGGCAGATTGGCGATGAAAACCTCCGCGCCCGGCGGCAAGCTATGCGCCACTGCGTCGGCGTCGCGCGCCGTGACTTCGACTGAATAGCTCCGCAGCAACTGCGCCAGCGCTTCACGGTCCGGAATACGGGCAGTTCGGTTCGCATCAGCGCGGGCGGGCGACCAGCTCATTGCTACCTGACCTTGCGGATGAGAGCGCCGCCAGGCACGCGTTCGAGCGCCTTCTCGTGGCGCAGCGCAAGCCTCAGGTTCCGGCCGGCGAGCCGAGCGTGTTCCTGCATGATCGCTTCGGCCCGAGCGCCCTCGCGGTTGGTTATGGCCTCGACCACGCAGCGATGCTGGTCCTGGGCGACAAAAAGGACCCTGTGCGATTCCGGCATCAACGCCTGGGCCATGACGAAGCCGCTGGGAGAGGCGAACGGCAGCGAAACCGCCCTTTCGATCTGCCGTTCCAGCGTCGGGCTCTCAGCCATATCGACGATGAGCGCGTGAAGGCGTGCGTTTGCGGCCACGTAGCGGGAAAACCCTTCCTCGGTGGCAATGGCGGATTCGACCACCTCGTCGAGCTCCTGCAGGCAGGCATTGAGCGGCCCAAGTCGCGCCATCGAGCCGCGCTCCGCCGCAAGTCGCGCGGCCAGGCCCTCCAGCGTTCCGCGGATCTCGATGGAATCGAATACATCCTGTTGCGAGAAGGATTTCACCGCAAAACCACCGGAAGGAATGGTTTCCACGAGACCTTCCTCTTCGAGCCGCTGCAGCGCAGCGCGTATCGGGGTGCGGGAAATCCCGGTTCGCTCCGCGACCGAAAGCTCGGAGATGCGTTTCCCTGGCGGGAGCACGCCCTCAAGGATCAGTTCGCGAATGATGAGCAGGACCTTTACGGTCCGCGACTGGCCCTTGTCGGTTTCCGATGCCGAAGCAAACTCCGCTACCTGGCTCATTTTTCTCGACGCTCCAGATTGTCATTTATGAGACTGGCCGCTCAATGAATACAGTCTGTATACTGTTCTGCCGCCTCCAGAGTGTCAACAGCGTCCCGCCGGTCGACGCCTTACTCGCAAAGGCCTGTCGCCGATTCCTATCAGATATGGGCGACATGGCCGTGATTGCCACCAGCCGAAGCAAAGCGGTGTTGGGCCGCGAAAGAGGGTACGCTCCATGGTTGTCAGGCACAAAACGCTCTTTTTCGCGTTCCCCGAGGCCGAGCTGTTGCGCTCCGGCCCAATGGACGCAGGGCGGCTCTTGCCGGCGCAAGGTGATGACGGTCCCCCTGCCTGCGCCTCTTGGCTTATGAGGTAACACCTGTATACATTCAGCTGGCAGCCATGAAACGCTCACGGCTCGCGAAGTAAGGGAGGATTTTGGCATGTCGATAAGAACAGCAGCCGCAGTGGCCCTAGGGCTCGGCCTGAGCTTGTCCTCGGGAGCATTCGCGCAGGAGACCGTCAAGATCGGCGTCATCCTGCCTTATTCTGGTCCGTTCGCCGACGCCGCGAACCAGCTCGAAGCCGGCATCAAGCTCTATATGCAGCAGAATGGCGACGAAGTCGCCGGCAAGAAGATCGAGATCGTCCGCAAGGATACCGGCGGCCCGGCGCCTGACGTCGCCAAGCGCGTCGCCCAGGAGCTGGTGGTGCGCGACCAAGTCGATATTCTGGCCGGTTTTGCCTTGACGCCGGAAGCGCTCGGCGCGGCAGACGTTTCCGCCGAGGCGCAGAAACTGATGGTGGTGATGAACGCCGCCACGTCGGTCGTCACCGAGAAGTCACCCTATATCGTCCGCACATCGGTAACGATCCCGCAGGTCAACTATGTCTTCGGCAAATGGGCTGCGGAGGAGGGGGGCATCAAGGAAGCCTACACGCTAGTCTCCGACTACGGGCCTGGCCATGACGCCGAAAGCTCCTTCTCGAAGGGCTTCACCGAGGCCGGCGGCAAGATCATCGGCTCCGATAAGACTCCGGTCGCCAATCCGGATTTCTCGGCCTTCGTCCAGCGCGTGAAGGATGCCAATCCTGAAGCCGTCTACGTGTTCATTCCCGGCGGCGCGCAGCCGGCGGCCCTCGGCAAGGCGCTCGCCGACCGCGGTCTGACGCCGCCCGACGTGAAGCTTTTCGGCCAGGGCGAGCTGACGCACCCCGAAGCGCTTGAAAGCATGGGCGAGACGGCGAAGGGCATCATCACGACGTTCCACTACACGCTGGAGCGCGACGATCCGCTGAACAACGAATATGTGAAGGCCTATCGCGAGGCCAATAACGGGCGCAGCCCCGACCTGTTCTCGATCGGCGGTTATGACGGCATGCACCTCATCTACGAGGCGCTGAAGAAGACCAATGGCGACACCAGTGGCGACGCCCTGGTCGAGGCTGCCAAGGGCATGTCGTGGGACAGCCCACGCGGGCCGATGTCCATCGACCCCGAGACGCGCGACGTCGTGCAGACCGTCTACATCCGCGAGGTAAAGGAGGTTGACGGGGAGCTCCAGAACGTCATCATCCACGAAATCCCGAACGTGAAGGATCCGCTGCACGGGGCGAAATAGCACGACCGGGTCCAAGGACGGATCGTGATCAGCCAGCTTGCCATCGTTCTCTTCGACGGGTTCGCCTTCGGGATGCTGTTGTTTGTCCTGTCCGTAGGCCTCTCCGTTACGCTCGGGCTGATGAACTTCATCAATCTTGCCCACGGTGCGTTCGGAATGCTGGGCGGCTATGTCGCCGTGACGGCCATGCGCGGGCTCGGCCTGCCCTTCCTTGCCGCCCTGCCGGCCGCCTTCGTCGCGGCGGCGGCAATCAGCGTCCTGCTCGAGCGGACGCTTTTTCGCCGGCTCTACAGGGCCGGCGAACTCAACCAGGTGCTGTTCACCATCGGCGTGGTCTTCGTCGCCACTGCAATGGCGACCTATGCCTTCGGCACCGTCCAGCAGGTGATCCAGATTCCCGGCTGGCTGCGCGGCTCGGTCGAAGTAGCAGGGCTGCGGCTCGGAACCTACAGGATATTCATCATCGCCGTGGCGCTGGCCGTCACAGCCCTTCTCGTGTTCGGGCTGGAACGCACCCGGCTCGGCGCTCGCATACGCGCCGCGGTCGACAATCAGCGCGTCGCCCAAGGGCTTGGCCTCGACGTCGAGAAGATATTCGCCGTCACCTTCGCGCTCGGCAGCGGGCTGGCCGGCCTCGGCGGGGCGCTGGCGATCGAGATCGTAGGTCTCGATCCGTCCTTCGGATTCCATTATCTCGTTTATGTGCTGATCGTGGTATCCGTCGGCGGTCTCGGCTCGGTAGCGGGGTCATTCTTCGGCGCTGCCTTGTTGGGAATCTGCGACGTGGCTGGCAAATATTTCGTGCCGGAGATCGGCTCGTTCCTGATCTACCTGCTGCTGGTGGGCATCCTGTTCGTGCGGCCGCTTGGCCTGTTCGGGAGGCGGTAGCTGCGCAATGACGGTCGAGGCGTCCACTCTCGCTGATCCGCATGACTGGCTGAGGCGCAAGAGCCGCTGGTCGGTTTTCGAGATAGCCTTTTGGGCCGCGTCCCTGCTGCCGTTCTTTCTGTTCCAGACCTATCTGCCGCTGGCCAGCCAGATCGCCATCACCGCGCTTTTCGCAATCTCCGTCGATCTGGTGCTTGGTTATGCCGGCATCATCACGCTCGGCCACGCAATGTTTTTCGGGCTCGGCGCCTACGCGGCCGGCCTGATCAGCAAGGCCGGCTGGGGCGAACCGCTGACGGGCCTCATTTTTGCCGGGGCCTTCGCCGGGCTGGTCGGTTACATCGCGAGCTTCATCATCGTGCGCGTCCAGCATCTGGCGCTGATAATGATCACGCTCGGCCTCTGCTTCCTGACCTACGAACTGGCCAATTCGATGAGTTGGCTGACCGGCGGCACGGATGGTCTCCAGGGCGTCGACACCTGGCCGATCCTCGGCACCTTCCGCTTCGATCTGTGGGGCTACGCCGCCTATGGCTATGCACTTGCCGCACTATTCCTCGGGCTCGTGCTCAGCCGACGGATTGTCCATTCCTCCTTCGGTCTTTCGCTTCGCGGCATTCGCGAGAACATGAGACGCATGCCGGCGATCGGTGCGGACTACCGCGGCCACCTGCAGAAGATCTATACGATCTCGGCCGCCATAGCCGGCTGCGCCGGGGCGTTGCTCACCCAGACCACCGACACCGTATCGCTCGACACGCTGAGCTTCCAGCGCTCCGCCGATGTGGTGGTGATGCTGATCCTCGGCGGCACCGGGCGTCTTTACGGTGCTGTGATCGGCGCCATCATTTTCATGGTTGCGCGCGACCAACTCGCCGGTATGAACCCGCAATATTGGTATTTCTGGATCGGGTTGCTGCTGATGGTTGTCGTCCTGGTCATGCCGAAAGGTATACTTGGCGGGTTGGCGCAACTCGTGGGCAGGCGCGATTGATGGAGACGCGGCAGCCCGTTCTGCGCACGGAAGCGCTGTGCAAGAGCTTCGGCTCGCTCAAAGTGGCGCGTGACGTCACGTTCGAGCTGCCGCGCGGCGCGCGCCATGCGCTGATCGGCCCGAACGGAGCCGGCAAGACCACGCTGATCAACCTTATCACCGGCGAGATGCGCGCCGATTCCGGGCGGATATTGCTTGACGGCAAGGACATCACTCACGTTCCAACGATGGCGAGGGTGCGCCACGGGCTGACGCGTACTTTCCAGATCAACACGCTCTTTCCCGACCTGGCGCCGATCGAGGCGGTCACGCTGGCGATCTGCGAACGCGAGCGGCTGGCGGGGCAGTTCTGGAAAAGCCTGACCACTCATCGTGAGGCAATCGACGAAGGCTTCGAGATCCTGCGCCAGTTGCGGCTGGCCGAGGTCGCGACCCGGCCGACACGCGCGCTGCCTTACGGCCAGCAGCGGTTGCTGGAGATCGCGCTGGCGCTTGCCACCAGACCCAAGGTGCTGCTCCTCGACGAACCCGCTGCGGGCGTACCGAAGGGCGAGAGTGCGGCGCTCTTCAGCGTCATCGCCGCGCTGCCGGATGACATCTCGGTGCTTTTCATCGAGCACGACATGGACATCGTCTTCAGCTTCGCCTCGCGCATCATCGTTATGGTTTCGGGCAGCGTATTGCTCGAGGCCGAGCCCGCAATCGTGCGCAGCGATCCGAGGGTTCGCGAAGTCTATCTCGGCAAGGCGGCACATGTCTGAGCCGCTGCTAGAATTCCGCCATGTGCGCTCCGGTTATGGCGAGGCCGTCGTGCTGGACGGCGTGTCCTTCACGCTGCCGGCGCATGGCAGCCTCGCCGTACTCGGCCGCAACGGCGTCGGCAAGACGACGCTGCTTCTGACCGCCATGGGCTTCGTCGCTCTGGTGCGCGGTTCGGTCCTGTTCAAGGGCAGGGACATTTCGCACGTTCCGCCGAACAAGCGCGCGTTGATGGGCCTGGGCTGGGTGCCGCAGGAGCGCGAAATCTTTCCTTCGCTTACAGTCGAAGAGAACCTGACGGTGGCGGGGCGGCCCGGTCGATGGAATCTCGAAGCAGTATATGGGCTCTTCCCCCGGCTGAAGGAACGGCGCGCCAATATGGGCAATCAGCTTTCCGGCGGTGAACAGCAGATGCTGACGATCGCGCGCACGCTGATGACAAATCCCGCTGTCCTATTGTTGGACGAACCGCTGGAAGGGCTCGCGCCCATCATTATTGAGGAACTCACCGTTGCGATCCGCCAGATGGCCGAGGAGGGAATTGCGCTTGTCCTGATTGAGCAGCATGCCGAGGTGGCGCTCAGGCTCACAAAAGAGGCGGTGATGATCGAGCGTGGGATCATTGCCCACTGCGCACAGTCGTCGGACCTTCTCGACCATCCCGACATTCTGGATCGCTATCTCGGTTTGCGCCTGCAAGAGGGGTAGGCACCCTGCAGGGCCTGCCGCAACAATGGCCATAAACCTTAATCATTATCACTACACCCGATGGCAGTTTCAAACGCAGGAGATGGCAAATGACGCGTGTGGTCGTAACAGGCGGTAGCGGTAAGCTCGGCCGAGCATGCGTGGAGGACCTGCTGAGCCACGGCTACGAGGTTCTGAACGTGGACACCGTGCCGCCCGTCAGGGAAAATTGCCCCTTCGTACAGGCGGACCTGACCGATTTCGGCCAGGCACTCGAAGTTCTGGCGGGGGTGGACGACCGGCTCGGCGAGATCGAAGCGCTCGTGCATCTGGCAGCGATCCCGGCGCCCGGCAAACAGCCGAACGCCGTAACCTTCAAGGTCAACACGCTCAGCACTTACAACGTCTTCGATGCCGCCCGACGCCTCAAGATCCGCAATGTCATCTGGGCGTCGAGCGAAACCGTGCTCGGTCTGCCATTCGACAACCCGCCGCCCTATGCCCCGGTGGACGAGGATTACGCAGGCCGGCCCGAGACCGCCTATTCGCTTTCCAAGCTGCTCGGCGAGGAAATGGCGAAGCAATTCTGCCGCTGGGATCCCGAGCTGAAGATCATCGGGCTGCGCTTTTCCAATGTCATGGAGCCTGGAGATTACGCGCGATTTCCTTCATTTGACGCCGACGCACTTCTCAGGAAGTGGAACCTCTGGGGCTATATCGATGCACGCGACGCCTCGCAGGCTATCCGAAGGGCGCTCGAAGCGCCGATTAGGGGCGCGGAAATCTTCGTCATCGCCAACGCCGACACAGTCATGTCGCGGCCCAATGCGGAACTGATGGCGGAGGTCTATCCCGGCGTGCCGCTGGCGCAAGGCGCAAGCGGCAACGAGACGCTGCTCTCGATCGAAAAGGCGAGGCGGCTCCTCGGCTACCAGCCACAATATAGCTGGCGTGGAGGCTGAGCTTTGGACGAAACGTCAGCGTTTCGGCAGCTCGTCTGATCTTTGCCGCCGAACGCAGGTCGAGGCTCCGCTACAGGCAACTCACGTTCCGGAGTCATTTGCGCCGATGTGAGTCTCCATCCAGCCATGCGAGGTCGTCCGGCGAAAGCGCGATGTCGAGCGCCTGAAGGCTGTCGTCCATTTCGCCGAGCGTGCGCGGGCCTATGAGCGGGATGGACGGGAACGGCTGCGCCAGTACATATGCAAGCGCCACATGAATCGGGCTCTTGCCCAGCCTGGCTGCCAGCTCGATCGCGCGGTCGCGACGGCCGAAGTTCTTCTCGGAGTACCAGACGCGCACCAGTTCCTCGTTTTTGCGCTTGTCGCGCCCGGCGCGTTCGGTGAAAAAGCCGCGGCCCTGGCTCGACCAGGCAAAGTTAGGCATCTGCCGGGCAGTCAGCCAGGCCTTCCATTCGTCGCTGGAGCACGTGATGCAGCCGGGCCAGATCGGCTCAAGCATCTCGGCGAGCGAGAAATTGTTGGAGAGCGCGCCGGGCCGCTGCTTGCCGTTCCGGTCCGCATAGGCGATCGCCTCGTCCATGCGCTCGCGCGTCCAGTTCGAGCCGCCGAACGGTCCGCGGATCCGGCCGGCCTTCACCTCGGCATCCATTGCGTCGACGAATTCGCCGACTGGCACGTCCGGATTGTCGCGGTGCATGAAGTAGATGTCGACATAGTCGGTCCGCAGCCTGTCGAGCGACTGGGTGAGCTGCTTGCCGATCACGTCGGGATAGCAGACGGGCGTATGCGCGCCTTTGCCGATGACGACGGACTGTTCGCGCACGCCGCGGTTCTTCAGCCAGTCGCCCAGCAACGCCTCGGTCTTGCCCACGCCATAGACGAAGGCGGTATCGAAGAGATTGCCGCCGGCCTCGTAGAAGGCGTCGAGCAGGATCGATCCCGACGAAAAGGTGCGGAAATCCTCGAAGCCGAGCGCCAGCACCGATGCGGGTCGGGCAAGGCCAGGGATTTGGCGTTTGGGAATAGCGGTTCCATTGGCGCCGAGCTTTCGCCCAGAGATCGTGTTGACCCGCCGTTCGGCCTTCTCGACGTCATATTCGAGGCGAACGGCGGCGCGCCATTTGTCGAGTACGCGTAGATTGCCGATGCTGTCGGTCCAGCCCATGCCAGGCCAGGCGAATTCCTGCTTTCCGGCCAAGATGGCCTCGCCCGCGGCATCGACTTCGAAGGCGTAGAGCCAACGGCTTTCGGCCACCTCGACGACCTCGCTGCCGTTACCCGGCTGGATGATGTTGATTTTTCCAGTGCCGCCTTCCTTGCCGCCGGCGTACCAGAAATCAGCGACTTCGATGCGGCCCGTTGAGCCGAAGATCCGGAGCACATTGTCCTGGGTCAGGGAGATGCTGCAGGAGACTTCCGCGACGATCCCGTTCGGGAAACGCAGCACCGCGGACGCCCATTCGTCGACGCCGGACTTGCCGAGATGCGCTGCGCCGCGAACCTTGTCCGGCTCCAGGAAAGGTTGCCCGGCGGCGGCGCCGGCGATCAGCCGCGCCATCGAGACGGGATAGCCGCCGACATCCAGAATGCCGCCGCCCGCGAGATCGTTGGAATAGAGCCGGTGTTCGGGCATGAAACCCGGCATGGCGAAGCCGAAGCTCGACTTGATCATTCTGATATCGCCGATGACGCCGGACTTGACCAGTTCCACCAGCTTCAATGTCTGCGGATGAAGGCGGTACATGAAGGCTTCGCCGAGGAAAGTGCTGGCCTTGCGCGCGGCATGGATCATCGCATCGGCCTCAAAGGCGGTCAGCCCCATCGGCTTTTCGCAAAGCACGTGCTTGCCGGCTTCGGCGGCCCTGATCGCCCATTGGGCATGGCTAGGATGCGGCGTCGCGATATAGACGGCGTCGATGTCGGGATCGCCAAGCAGCGCCTCGTAACCCTCGACGATGCGCGCGCCCGGAAAAGCCTCGGCAAGGCCGGGCCTACGTGGATCGCGGGTGGCTATGGCCGCCAATCTGCCGGTTCGCGAATGGGCGACGCCGCCGGCAAACGCTCTGGCGATGTTGCCGGGTCCGAGAATGCCCCAGCGGACAGATGCATTGGAACTCATTTCATTCTCCTTGAGGGCTCCGGGCATGGCGCCCATCGAGCCTTGTGTGCTGGATGAAGATTCGATCAGCGCAGCCGCAATCCGCTTTCGTCGAACAAGTAGGACTTGCGTATCGAGACGGTGATCTCGCCGGCGTCGGCGACCCGGTCCGCGTCACGCTGGATGACAAGCTCGTGGTCCCCTGCCGTGCTGGCGTAGATGAAGCTCGTGCCGCCCAGGTGCTCGACCATGTCAACACTCACGGGCAAGTCGGCGTTGCCCTTTCCGGCATCTCCGAAATGCTCAGGCCGCACGCCGACCACGACGCGGCTTCCCGGTTCCGGCGCCGGCCCCGAAAGCGGCTGGGTGAGGCGGGTCCGCTTCTCTCCGACGAACTCAACCGTGACGCCGCTTGTGTCGCGCTCGACGACATGGGCGGGAAGGAAGTTCATCTTCGGTGAGCCGACGAAACCGGCGACAAACTGGTTATCGGGATTGTCATAAAGATCCAGCGGCCTGCCCACCTGTTCGATGTTGCCGGCGCGCAGCACGACGATCTTGTCAGCCAGCGTCATTGCCTCGGTCTGGTCATGCGTCACATAGATCATGGTGACGCCGAGTTCCTTGTGCAGGCGCGCGATCTCGACCCGCATCTGCACCCGCAATTCGGCATCGAGGTTGGAGAGAGGCTCGTCGAAGAGAAAAACCTGCGGGTTGCGCACGATGGCGCGGCCGATGGCGACGCGCTGGCGCTGGCCGCCGGACAATTGACGCGGCCGGCGGTGCATGAGTTCGGAAATGCGCAGGATATCGGCGGCGCGGCTGACCCGGCGTTCCGTGTCCGCCTTGTCGTTGCCGGTCATGCGCAGCCCGAAGGAGAGGTTCTGCTGGACCGTCATGTGCGGATAGAGCGCGTAGGACTGGAACACCATGGCGATGCCGCGTTCGGCCGGCTCGACGTCGTTGACGGTCTTGCCGCCGATCACGATCTCGCCGTCCGTAATATCCTCGAGCCCGGCGATCATGCGCAGAAGGGTGGACTTGCCGCAACCCGAGGGGCCGACGAAGACAACGAACTCGCCGTCGGCAACCTCCAGACTGGCGCCGTGGACGACGCTCAGCGTACCGAATTTCTTGACGACGTTGTTGAGTGAAACGGCGGCCACGCGGCCCCTCCTATTTGACCGCGCCGGCCGAGATGCCGGCGACGAAATGGCGCTGCAGAGCGACGAACAGGACCAGCATCGGCGCAGTCAGCATCACCGCGCCGGTCATGATGCCGCCCCAGGAAACCTTGGTCAGTCCGATCAGGCTGCCGAGTGCCACCGGCGCAGTCATCATCGCCGGCTTACTGTTGATCAGCAGCGGCCACAGATAATTATTCCAGCTATGCAGGAAGAGGATGATCGACAGCGCGGCGAGCGCCGGCCGCGCCAACGGCAGGCCGATGAAAAGGAAGATGCGCCATTCCTTGACGCCTTCGACCCGGGCGGCGTCGAACAGCTCGTGCGGCATCATCGAGAAGGTCTGGCGCATGAACAGGACGCCGAGGGAATTGAACAGCGGCGGCACGATCAGCGCGAACAAGGTGTTGTGAAGCCCGAAGTCGCGCGCCACCATAATGAATTGCGGAATGACGACGACGAAGTAAGGCAGCGTCAGCGTGCCGAGGATGGTCGCCAGCACGACGCCCTTGCCCGCAAACCGGTAACAAGCGAGCGACCAGCCCGCCATCGAGGTCAGGGCGACGGACAGGAAAGTGTAGGCCGCGGCCACCAGGATCGAGATCGTGGTCGCCCGGATAAAGCCGGTGTCGCTTTCCAGAAGATTGAAATTCCCGAAGAACTGGTCGGACGGGGTGAGCACGATGTCACGGCTGAAGATGCCGTTTTCCGGCATAGTCGAGAAGACGAACATCATCCACAGCGGGAAGAGCCAGATCAGCGCAAGCGGAAAGAGCGCCGCGTGTAGCGCGATCCTGCGCCTGAATTCGGCAGAGGATTTGCTTCTCATTCGCGTTCCCTTCCAAGCCAGAGATTGAGGAGCGAGATGGCGACGGCGAGCGCGGCGATGGTGTAGGCGATCGCCGAGGCGTAGCCGAAATTGAAGGCGCCGAAGCCTTGCCGGTAGAGGAAGAGGCCGAGCGTCTCCGTCGCCTGGCCGGGGCCGCCCCGGTTGGTGATCAGGAACGGCTCGGAGAAGAGCTGCATCGTGCCGATGACCGAGATCACCACGCAGAGCAGGATGACGGGCTTCAGCAGCGGCAGGGTGATGTAGAAGAATTGCCTAATCTTCGAGACGCCGTCGAGCGTCGCGGCCTCGTAAACGTCCTCCGGTATTGATTGCAGCCCGGCGAGGATGATGATGGCGTTGTAACCCGCCCAGCGCCAGGTGAGTGCGATGATGATCACCGCCATTGCCGCATTCGGATCGGAAAGCCATGGAATGGTGGTAAGGCCGGCGGCTGCTATCATCTTGTTGATGATGCCGAACTCGTTGAACAGCAGGCGGAACATCGCGGCATAGGCGACCTCGCCGACCACCACCGGCGCGAAGAAGGCGAAGCGGAACAGGCCCCGCGCTTTCAGGATCGGCGAATCCAGAAGGACGGCCAGCACTGTCGCCAGCGCGATCATGACCGGCACCTGGATCACGAGTATCAGCAGGGTGTTCCAGAGCGCGTTGGCGAAAGCCGGATCGACAAGCAGTCGGCCCCAGGTCATGCGGGGATTGAACGTCCAGTTGGCGGACCGGGTGTTCAGGAAGGACAGCCAGAAGGAGTTGACGATCGGCCATATCCAAAACGCCAGGAAAACGAGCAGATAAGGTGTCAGGAAGGCATAGGCCGTCCGCGTGCGCAGCCGCATGGTCGGGTTCCAGATGCAGTTGGATGGCCGGGCGGGCTGGCAGCCCGCCCGATCGCGCCGTCGCTTCTATTCGGCGATCGGCAGGCCAGTGGCGCCCGCGATCTGGTTGGCCGCGTCGTCGAGCGCTGCCTTCGCGTCAGCATACTCGCCGTTCAGGTATTTGAGCTGTGTGGCGACCATGATCTTGTCGGCATCCTGGAAGAACGGCGTGCCGCGGCTGGGCTTGACCTTGGGCAGTGTGGACAGAATGTCTACCCACACCTTCTGGCCGCCCCAATAGGGCTGCTCCGCTTTCACATACGGGTCTTCCAGCGCGCTGAGCAGCGAAGGCACCAGGCCGAACTCCTTCAGCATAGTCACCTGGCCCTCATTGGTCCCCAGCGTGTAGTTGAGGTACGCCCAGGCGGCTTCCTTGTTCTCGGAGGCGGAAGTGATGGCGAGCGAGGAGCCGCCGAGATTGGCGGCACGCGGCCCGTCGGCGCTGGCGGACGGCATCAGATACACGCCCCATTTGCCGGCGAGATCCGGCGCTGTCGAGCGGATGGTTCCCTCATACCAGCCGCCGTACATGTGGGTGGCCACCGTGCCGGCCTTGCTGGCCTGGATCTTCTCGTCCCAGGTTCCGGCTATCAACTCGCCGGCATCTTTCAGCGCCTTCACCTTTTCCAGGGCCGTCACGCAGCCCGGCTGATTGACGGTGATCGACTGGGCGTCGTTGCTGTAATAGCCGCAGCCCTGCTCGTTGGCGATCATCCGGAAGAATTCCGCATCGCCGTTTATGTCGGCCTGGGTCATGGTCACGCCGGGATTGGCTTCCTGGATTTTCTTGCCGGCGGCGATGAAGTCGTCCCAGGTCTCGATCGTTGCCGGGTCGATGCCGGCCTTTTCATAGTAGTCGCGGCGGTAGAACATGGCGACCGGGCCGGAATCC
Organism: Mesorhizobium sp. WSM2240; assembly: GCF_040438645.1. Lineage (NCBI taxonomy): Bacteria > Pseudomonadati > Pseudomonadota > Alphaproteobacteria > Hyphomicrobiales > Phyllobacteriaceae > Mesorhizobium > Mesorhizobium sp. WSM2240. The sequence continues at coordinate 3,316,266 of NZ_CP159253.1, read as the reverse complement.
CACGGCATCGCGTAGCGCTTGCCGTCGACCTCGAGTTCCGTCCGCTTGAAGTCGGGAAATTTCGCGGCAATCTCGTCGATGTAGCCCAGTGTCGTCAGGTCGACGAAGCAATCGGGAAACTGGCTCCAGAAGATTTCCGATTCGTGGTTCTCGATAGAAAGGATGTCCGGGAGTCCTGCGCCGCCGGCGGCACATCCTGCAAGCGTCTTGTCGAAAGTCTGCTGGTTTCCGAGGTCTTCGACCGTGACCTTCACGTCTGGGAACTGTTTGTTGAAACCAGCAACCGTGGCCTTCAGCGACGAAGCGGCGATGTTCCAGCTCCAGATGGTGATTTCCCCCGATTGCGCGAAGACCGGACCGGAGCCCAGGGCAAGCATAAGCGTGGCGCATGCCAGTTTGATACGCATGAAGTCCTCCCATTTCGTTTGCTCTCAGCGTGAGCGTGACTAGACTAGGCGGAAAAGCGGGGCTGTCCTCGACAAAGGGAAAGTGGAGTGGGCGGAAAGTAAGATGTCGGAAAGGCCGTTCTACCAGCCTGGCGCCAGCAGCGTGGAAGGCTGGCCGCTGGCACTGCAGATGTTCCACAATCATCCGCTGGTGATGCTCAAGCCGCATTGGCATGCGCAAGTCGAGGTCAATTTCATTGTGCGCGGCAGGGTGCACTACCGCATGAACGATCACGAGATTTCACTTTCGGCGGGCGACATGTGCCTGTTCTGGGGCGGCCTGCCGCACCAGATGGACGAGGCATCGGACGATGCCATCTACGCCGGTGCGCATCTGCCGCTGGTGCACTTCTTCCGGCTGCACCTGCCTGCCGATATCCGGCACCGCCTGATGACCGGCGCAGCGCTTGTGACCAGCGCCACCGACCCATCCGACGATCACAATTTCGAGCGCTGGAATCGCTATGCGCGTTCGGGCGATCCCGTCAAAGCCCAGCACGCTGTCAACGAACTCCTGCTGCGGCTGGAACGGGTGCGGTTCGAGCCCTATCAGCTTGTACCCGAAGCTTCGACGGGCGAGGACGCCGCCGGCCCGTTCGACCAGCAGTCGTCGCGCAATGTCGGGCGCATGTGCGACTTCATCGCCGAGAATTTTCTCTACGAGATCGACTCCGTCGATATTGCGGAGGCGGCCGACATCCATCCGAAATATGCGATGAACGTCTTCAAGAAATCCACCGGCATGACGCTGAACGAATATGTCAACCTGCTGCGTCTCAGCTATGCGCAGGCCCTGCTGATGAAGGAAGACGCCAATGTGCTGCGGGTCGCCATGGAGAGCGGCTTCGGTTCACTGAGCGCTTTCAACAAATCCTTCCGCAAGCTGGCCGGAATGTCGCCGTCCGATTTCCGGCGGGTGGCGGTCAGGTAGGAGACCACCAGAACTCTGCGCGGCAAGCGATAGGCATCCTTCAGTTTAATTGGCCAACCAACACTGGTTTTATGAGGCTGTCGCAACGCTCGCATACATTCCGGTTGTGCGGAATTCAGTTGGGCTGGCGCCAAAGAAGCGGCGGAACACCTTTGCGAAATAATTGGGATCCTCGAAGCCGGACATGATGGCGACTTCCTTGACGGAGAGATCCGCCGTCTTGGTCAAAAGCTTGGTCGCTCTTTGCAGCCGCTTGCGCAGAACGAATTCCGCCGGCGGCATGCCCTCGCTGGCGGCAAAGACGCGCGAGAAATGGGCGCGGCTGAGACCGGAGACCTTGGCCAGTTCCCCGACGGGGAGGGGCTGGTCCAGATTGGCCGCAATGTGATCGATCACGTGCTGCATCGTGCGGTATTCCAGGCTGAGGACAGGATGCGAGCCGAACACGTCGTCGAAAAGCGCCATCGCCGCTTCATAGGCTATCGCCGAGGCGCTGCCTGGAGCGTCAGCGCCGCCTGATATCAGGCGCAGGCTGCAATCCGCGAGATGTTCTACGGTTTCCGGCTTCAGTTTCAGGATTGGACCTGTCGTGGCGAGGATCGCCTTGTGAATGCGCAGGGCCTCGTCGCCGTTCATGGAAATCCAGAAGAACTCCCATCGCCCGTTCTCTTCCAGCCAGTATCGATGGTTGTGCGGGACGAGGACCAGAAGCGTTTCGCCCCCGCGAACCCGGTAGTTGCGGCTTTCGTATTGCAGATTGCCGGCGCCGGCGATCGTGTGCTGCAACACCGTAAACGGCGTTTGCCCGCGCTTGCGGCCGTCCCAGCTGTAGCTGGCGTCCGTGCGGATTTCATAACCCGTGCTGGTCGGCATCGTGTGAAGGCTGTGTCGGCCGCGCGGCAGTGAAACCGTGCGCATGCCGGGTCCGTTGTCGATCAATTTGGTGAGCACAGAATTACCCGTGAAAGCATAATACCTCTCTAGGCTAGGCCTCGCATTATGCGCATACTAATCCCCAACAAGACAAGATGGCCGGGCGAAACGGCATTGACAGGGAGGAAAGCACATAATCGCGGTTGCTCATGTAGCCGCTGGTTTCGGTGCTTTGATTTTACCCTGTCCTCCACTTCGACCCGATGAGCAGACACGAGGACGGCATGAGCAGCTTCAAGATAGCCATTATAGGCGCCGGCAGTGTCGGCTTCACCAAGAAGCTCTTTACCGACATTTTATGCGTGCCGGAATTCGCGGACGTCGAATTCGCGCTGACCGACATCAGCGAGCACAATCTCGGTATGATCAAGACGATCCTCGACAAGATCGTGGAGGCAAACAGGCTGCCCACCAGGGTGACGGCCACAACTGACCGCCGCAAGGCGATCGAGGGCGCGCGCTACATCATCAGCTGCGTGCGCGTCGGCGGTCTCGGCGCCTACGCCGACGATATCCGCATTCCGCTCAAATACGGCGTCGATCAGTGCGTCGGCGATACGATCTGCGCCGGCGGCATTCTCTACGGCCAGCGTAACATCCCGGTCATCCTCGATTTCTGCAGGGATATCCGCGAACTCGCCGAGCCGGGCGCGAAGTTCCTGAACTATGCCAACCCGATGGCGATGAACACCTGGGCGGCGATCGAATACGGGAAGGCCGACACCGTCGGTCTGTGCCACGGCGTCCAGCACGGAGCCGAGCAGATCGCCGAGGTCCTCGGCGCCGGGGAAGGCGAACTCGACTACGTTTGCTCCGGCATCAACCACCAGACCTGGTTCGTCGACGTTCGCGTCAAGGGCCGCAAGGTCGGCAGGGATGAACTTGTCGCCGCCTTCGAGTCCCACCCTGTCTTTTCCCAGCAGGAGAAGCTCAGGATCGACGTGCTGAAGCGCTTCGGCGTCTATTCGACCGAAAGCAACGGCCACTTGTCCGAATATCTACCCTGGTACCGCAAGCGGCCGGAGGAGATCACCAAGTGGATCGACATGTCGGACTGGATCCATGGCGAAACGGGCGGCTACCTGCGCCATTCGACCGAAACCCGGAACTGGTTCGAAACCGAGTTCCGGAAATTCCTTGAAGACGCGGGAAAACCCATCGATCCGGCGCGCCGTTCGAACGAGCACGCCAGCCACATACTGGAGGCGCTCGAGACCGGCCGGGTCTATCGCGGGCACTTCAATGTCAAGAACAACGGCGTCATCACCAACTTGCCGTCCGACGCCATCATTGAATCGCCCGGTTTCGTCGACCGCTTCGGCATCAACATGGTCGCGGGCATCACGCTTCCGGAAGCCTGTGCCGCGACTTGCATTTCCTCCATCAATGTCCAGCGCATGTCGGTGCACGCGGCGATCTCCGGAGACATCGACCTCCTGAAACTGGCAGTGCTGCACGATCCGCTGGTTGGCGCCATCTGCACGCCGGAAGAGGTCTGGCAGATGGTCGACGAGATGGTCGTGGCGCAGGCTGAGTGGCTGCCGCAATACGCCCATGCGATCGAGGGAGCCAAGGAACGGCTGAGCCGCGCGACAGTGAAGACGCGGGAATGGAAGGGCGCCGCCCGCCGCGAGATTCGGTCCATCGAGGAGATCAGGGCCGAAAAGGAAGCCATACAGTTGCGCGCGGCTGGCTGAATCGGTGGCTGCAATGACTAAAGCCCATGCTCTGGGGAGGGACCGGGTGAAGTCTCGCCTCAGTGAATGTGCCGCCCGGCGGCGAACGCACTGCCATTTAAGAAAGCGGAATACCGCTTCGTTCGATGCTTGTTGGAGGAGGGCCATGCCATAGCGGCAGGCCTGAAGCATAAGGGAGAAACCAGGACAATGAACATTTCTTGCCGAATGAAAGCCGCCGCCGCGCTTCTGCTTGGCGTCTCGGCATTCACCATCCATGCCTCGGCCTCCGAGCCGACCGTTGTACCCGAACCGCCGCCGTTTCCGGCGCAGGGCAAGATCGCATATGTGGCGCGTGACTCGATCCTCGAGTTCAAGGCGCTGCCGGAATATCGCGAGCCCGAATGGGTCACCGAAAAGTTCGTCAAGACCGGAAAGCTGCCTCCGGTGGCAGAGCGCCTGCCGAAGGAGCCGATGGTCTTCAAGACGGGCAACATGCCCGACGGTATCGGCGTCTATGGCGATACAATGCGCCATGTGATCGGCGGCCGGCCCGAGGGCTGGAACTACAGCGCCGGCCAGACTCAAGGCTGGGGCGGCATCGATATCGGCATGTTCGAATGCCTGACGCGTACCGCGCCGCTCTTCCAGGTGGAGGCCGAGGACGTCGAGCCGCTGCCGAACCTCGCCAGGAGCTGGGAGTGGTCGGAAGACGGCCACACCCTGACGATGAAATTGATCGAAGGGGCAAAATGGTCTGATGGCGACCCGTTCGACGCCGATGACGTGATGTTCTACTGGGACGACAACGTCGTTGATCCGAACGTTTCTCCGCTGAACGGGGCGACGCCGGAAACGTTTGGAGAAGGCACTACCTTGAAGGCGATCGACAAATATACGATCGAATGGACCTTCAAGGACGCGTTCCCGCGCCAGCATCTCTATACGATGGCCTACGGTACCTTCTGCCCCGGCCCGTCGCATATTCTGAAGACCAAGCATCCGAAATATGCCGGCACCACCTACAACGAGTACAAGAACGGGTTTCCGCCGGAATATCTGAATACGCCGGTCATGGGCGCCTGGGTGCCTGTCGAATACCGCTCGGACGACGTCATCGTACTTCGCCGCAATCCTTACTATTGGAAGGTCGACGAAGAAGGCAATCAGCTGCCCTATCTCAATGAACTGCATTACAAGCTGTCGACCTGGGCCGACCGCGACGTGCAGGCGATCGCCGGCTCCGGCGATTTCTCCAACCTGGAGCAGCCGGAAAACTTCGTCGAATCCCTGAAGCGCGCTGCACAGGAAACCGCTCCCGCGCGGCTGGCCTTCGGCGCCCGTCTGATCGGCTACAATCTACGTATGAACTTTTCGGCCAATGGCTGGGGCGAGCCGGACGAGCGGGCACAGGCCGTGCGCGAGCTCAACCGCAAAGTCGATTTCCGCAAGGCCGTGACCATGGCAATCGATCGCAAGAGGCTCGGCGAATCGCTGGTCAAGGGGCCCTTCACCGCAATCTATCCTGGCGGCATTTCCTCGGGCACGAGCTTCTATGACCGCGCCTCGACGGTGTACTACCCGTTCGATCTGCAAGGCGCCAAGGCGCTGCTGGAGAAGGTCGGGTTAAAGGACACGGACGGCAATGGCGTCGTCAACTTCCCTGCTGGGACAGCGGGTGGCTCGGACGTACAGATCGTGCTCCTAGTGAATTCCGACTACAGCACCGATCGCAATCTCGCGGAAGGTCTAATCGGCCAGATGGAGCAGGTTGGTCTCAAGGTCGTGCTCAACTCCGTCGACGGGGTGAAGCGTGACGCAACGCAGTATGCCGGGCGTTTCGACTGGCTCGTCCGCCGCAACGACCAGGAACTGACATCGGTGGTGCAGAATACGACGCAGCTTGCCCCGACTGGCCCGCGCACGAGCTGGCATCACCGGGCGGGAACGGACGGTACGGTCGATCTGATGCCCTTCGAGCAGGAGATGGTGGATGTCGTCAACAAGTTCATCGCGAGCAATGACAATGGCGAACGCGCTGAACTGATGAAGCAATTCCAGAAGGTCTCGACGACCAACCTCGACACCATTGGCCTGACGGAATATCCGGGCGCGCTCATCATCAACAAGCGCTTCTCGAACATTCCCGAGGGCGCGCCGATCTTCATGTTCAACTGGGCCGAGGACACGATCATCCGCGAACGAGTCTTCGTCGCGGCCGACAAGCAGGGCGATTACGAGCTGTTCCCCGAGCAGCTTCCCGGCAAGCCCGGCGAAAGCGGCCCTATCAACTGACTGTAGTCTGTTTCTCCTCCGGTGGGCATCCGCTGGAGGAGAGGCTCCGAATTGAACCGTGGAGATACCGCGCCTCGTGAAGAAGCGGCAAAGCCACGAGCCACAAGAGAAGCAAACACGATCATGTTGAGATTTCTGCTTGTGCGTATCGCGTCGGCGATTCCGGTTCTCTTCGTCCTGAGCGTCGTGACGTTCGCGATCATCCAGGCGCCGCCGGGCGACTACAGCGACTATATCCGTTCGCAGCTGATCAATCAGGGCGGCGCGTCCTTCGAGGAGGCCGACGCCCAAGCGCAGGCCTACAAGGTCGCCCATGGGCTCGATAAGCCTTTGCCGGTCCAATACGTCAACTGGGTCACCGGTATCATCACCCGCGGCGATTTTGGCCACAGCCTCTTCTATAACAAGCCTGTCGCCGACGTAGTCGGCGAGCGATTGCCGCGAACGCTGGCGCTGGCGCTGGTCTGCCACATCCTGGCGTCGGTTATCGGCATCACCTTCGGCGTTCTGGCGGCAACCCGGCAATATTCCTGGGTGGACAGCCTGCTGTCAGGCATCTCGTTTCTCGGGATGACGGTGCCGCGCTTCCTGATGGCGCTGATCATCGTCTACATCCTGGTGTTCCACTTCAACGTCACGGAAATCAACAGCTTCCATTCCGCCCGCTATGGCGGAGCGCCCTGGTCGTGGGGCAAGTTCGTCGATCTGGTCAAGCATGTCTGGCCGGTGATCGCGATCGCCACTTTGGGCGGGCTCGCCTACAACATGCGCGTCATGCGGGGCAATCTTCTCGATACGCTGAACGCCCAGTATGTCGAAACGGCCCGGGCAAAGGGCTTGAGCGAGCGCGCGGTGGTCATGCGCCACGCAGTGCCGAACGCTCTGCATCCGCTCGTCATGTATCAGGGCGTCGTGATGCCTTACATGCTGACCGGCGAGATCGAGACGGCGATCATCTTTGCCCTGCCGACGGTCGGCCCGGCCATCGTCGGTTCGATGTGGGTCGGCGACGTCTATGTCACGGCTACCTTCATGCTGGTTCTGTCGGTCACCCTGATCGTCGGCAACATCATCGCCGACATGCTGCTTGCCGCACTCGATCCGCGTGTTCGCCTTGGGGGAGGGGCCGACGCATGAAAGCCGACGTCCAACCCGTAGTCTCCGCCTCCATGCCGCCGGCCAAAGGCCGTGGAAACGAGACCTATACCGCGCTTGTCTGGCGCCGCCTGAAACGATCCTGGACCGGCATGACAGGTCTGATCCTTGTCTGCCTCCTGATGATCATGACGATATTCGCGGAGTTCTTCGCCCCCGTCGATCCGAAGCTGACCGGTGTCGGGTTTGCGCCGCCGCAGACAATCAGCATGACGGACCGGGACGGGAACTTCGTCTTTCCGCCGCGTACCTATCCGATCCGCGAAACGGACGAATTGGATCCGGTCACATTCCAGCCGATCGTCGGTCCCGACTACGAAAACCCGCAGACGCTGGGCTTTTTCGTCAAAGGGTTCGAGTACAGGCTTTTCGGCCTGATCCCGGCGCAGCGGCATTTCTTCGGCGCCACCGATGGAAGCCCGGTCAATTTCCTCGGCACCGACAAATTCGGCCGCGATGTGCTGTCGCGCATCATCTACGGCTCGCGCATCTCGCTGATGATCGCGCTCACTGTGGTCTTCATCGTCACGGTCGTCGGCACGACGGTCGGGATGGTGTCGGGATATTTCGGCGGAAGGCTCGACGCTTGGGTGCAGCGTTTCGTCGAACTGGTGCTCGCCTTTCCGCAACTGCCGCTTTATCTGGCGCTCGCCTCGCTGATCCCGGTGACGGCGCCGACCAACGTCTTCCTGGCCTTCGTCATTTTCGTCATGTCTGCGCTTGGCTGGGCGCAGATGTCGCGCGAGGTCCGAGGCAAGACGCTGGCGTTGGCGCGGATCGACTATGTGCGGGCGGCGATGGCGATCGGCGCGACCGACCGGCGGATCATCTTCCAGCACATTTTCCCGAACGTCATGAGCCATGTCATCGTTGCTGTGACCCTGGCCATTCCCAATGTCGTGCTGCTTGAATCCTTCCTTGGCTTCCTCGGTTTCGCGGTGAAGCCGCCGCTGATCTCCTGGGGGCTGATGCTGCAGGACACCGCGACATACTCCGTCATCGGGTCCTATCCCTGGATCCTCGCCCCCGTTGGCTTCGTGCTGGTCACCGTCTTTGCGTTCAATGCGCTGGGCGATGGCCTTCGCGATGCCGTCGATCCCTATTGAGGAGGCCAGGATCATGGCTCTGACGGAAAAGACCTCGATGGCGCCCGACGAACGCCACGATCATGCGGCGAGAACCGGCAGCCCAATCATCGATGCCCGCAACGTTGCGGTGACCTTCAAGGTGGAGGGCGGCACGGTCGATGCGGTCAAGGACGTCTCGTTTCAGCTCTATCGCGGCGAGACCATTGCGGTGGTCGGAGAGTCCGGCTCCGGCAAGTCGGTGACGGCGCGCACGGTCATGGGCCTGCTTACCAAGCGGGCCATGGTGGCCGGGCATTCGCGGATCGAGTACGACGGCAAGAACGTGCTGAAGTTCTCCGACCGGCAACGCCGGGCGTTGCGCGGTGACCGCATTTCTATGATTTTCCAGGAGCCGATGAGTTCGCTCAATCCGGTCTACACGGTCGGCTCGCAGATCATCGAGGCAATCCGGGTGCATCAGAAGATGAGCCGCAGGCAAGCCGCCGAGCGGACGCTGGAACTGTTGCGGCAGGTTCAGATTCCGGACCCCGAAAGCCGCTTCAACCAATATCCGCACCAGCTTTCCGGCGGCCAGCGCCAACGCGTCATGATCGCCATGGCGCTTGCCAACAATCCGGACGTGCTGATCGCCGACGAACCGACGACGGCGCTCGACGTCACTGTGCAGGCGCAGATCCTCAACCTGATCCGCGACCTGCAGCAGAAGCTCGGCATGGCCGTGATCCTGATCACCCACGATTTGACCGTCGTTCGCCAGTTTTCTGACTACATCTATGTCATGAGCCAGGGCGAAGTGGTGGAGCACAACACCACCGCCGCGCTTTTCGAAAACCCGCAGCATCCCTATACGCGCCATCTTCTGGCGTCCGAACCCAGGGGTATGGCCAACCCGCCGCCGGTCGACTCCGCCGTCATTCTCGAAGGCAGCAATGTGCGGGTGTCGTTCATGCTGAAGCATGGCGGGTTCTTCAAGTCGCGGCTCAAGGAACTGGTCGCCGTCGACAGCCTCAGCCTGAAGCTTCACCGGCACGAAACGCTGGGGCTGGTCGGCGAATCCGGGTCCGGCAAGACAACGTTCGGGCAGGCGCTGGTGAAGCTCCTGACGGCAGACGGCGGCGAAATCTTCTTCGATGGCGAACCGATCCACGCCAGGACGCGAGACCAGATGCGGCCGCTCAGATCGCGCATGCAGATCGTGTTCCAGGACCCGTTTTCCTCGCTCAATCCGCGCATGTCGGTCGGCCAGATCATCGAGGAGGGGCTGATCGTCAACAGGCTCGGCGAAAACAAAGGCGATCGGTTGCAGCGCGTGGAGCAGGCGCTTGTGAGCGCCGGACTGCCGCACAATATCCTGTCGCGCTTCCCGCACGAGTTTTCCGGCGGTCAGCGCCAGCGCATCGCGATTGCCCGGGCAATCGCGCTTGAGCCGGAATTCATCCTGCTCGACGAGCCGACCTCGGCGCTCGACCTGTCCGTGCAGGCCCAGATCATCGACCTCCTGCGCAAGCTGCAGGACGAGCGCGGGCTGAGCTACCTCTTCATCTCCCATGATCTGAAGGTCGTTCGCGCCCTCTGCCACCGGGTGGTGGTGATGCAGCACGGCAAAATAGTCGAGGAAGGGCCGGTCGACGAAGTTCTTTCCCATCCCAGGACTGCCTACACCGAACGGCTCGTCAAGGCCGCGTTCGACGTGGCCGCTTAATCGCAGACAAGAGGCGCAACACATGACGAGACAACCCAAAATCACGTTCATCGGGGCCGGTTCCACCGTCTTCATGAAGAACATCATCGGCGACGTGCTGCAGAGGCCGTCTCTTTCGGCCGCGACGATCGCGCTGATGGACCTGAACCCGCAGCGTCTCGAGGAAAGCGAGATCGTTGCTGGAAAGCTGGTGAAGACGCTTGGCGTGGCGGCGACGATCGAGACGCATTCCAGCCAGCGCAAGGCCCTCGAGGGCGCGGATTTTGTCGTCGTCGCTTTCCAGATCGGCGGCTACGAACCTTGCACGGTAACCGATTTCGAAGTGCCGAAGAAATACGGCCTACGCCAGACGATCGCCGACACGCTCGGCGTCGGCGGCATCATGCGGGGCTTGCGCACGGTTCCGCATCTCTGGAAAATCTGCGAAGACATGATGGCTATCTGCCCCGAAGCCATCCTCCTGCAATACGTCAACCCGATGGCGATCAACACCTGGGCGATCGCAGAAAAATATCCGCTCATCAGGCAGGTTGGTCTCTGCCATTCGGTGCAGGGAACGGCCTTCGAGCTCGCCCGCGATCTCGAAATTCCCCTCGAGGAAATCCGCTACCGCGCCGCCGGCATCAACCACATGGCTTTCTACCTGAAATTCGAGCACCGGCAGGCCGATGGCAGCTATCGCGATCTCTATCCGGATCTCGTACGCGGCTACCGCGAAGGGCGCTTCCCGAAGCCCAGCCACTGGAATCCGCGCTGCCCGAACAAAGTTCGCTACGAGATGCTGACCCGGCTCGGCTACTTCGTCACCGAGAGCTCGGAGCATTTCGCCGAATACACGCCCTATTTCATCAAAGACGGCAGGCCCGACCTCATCGAGAAATTCGGCATTCCGCTCGACGAATATCCCAAGCGCTGCATCGAGCAGATCGAGCGTTGGAAAGGGCAGGCGGCGGCCTACCGGAGCGCCGAGACCATCGAGGTCGAGGAGAGCGATGAATATGCTTCCTCGATCATGAACTCGGTCTGGACCGGCGAGCCTTCGGTCATTTACGGCAACGTCCGCAACAATGGATGCATCACCTCGCTGCCGGAGAATTGCGCTGCCGAAGTGCCGTGCCTGGTAGATGCGTCCGGAATCCAGCCGACCTTCATCGGCGCCTTGCCGCCGCAACTGACGGCGCTCATCCGCACCAACGTGAATGTGCAGGAACTGACCGTCCAGGCCCTGATGACGGAGAACCGCGAGCATCTCTATCACGCGGCGATGATGGATCCGCATACCGCCGCCGAGCTCGATCTCGACCAGATCTGGTCGCTCGTCGATGACTTGCTCGCCGCCCACCGCGACTGGATTCCGGAATGGGCGCGGGTCCCGAAAAAAGTTCAGGCCGCGTGAGCTGTATGGCTACTCGTCGTTGCGGTGCGCGTCTTCGGGCGCAGGTCGGTGCTCAGCCGGCGAGCGCCAGCTGAGTTTTAGGGAAGGGCTTGAAGGTCAGAGCAATCAGGAAAGCGCCGATACCGATGCCCCAGGCGCCGATATAGAGCCACGCGTAACTGTCGAACGCGTCGTAGATCAGGCCACCGGTCAGTGGGCCGGTCGCCATGCCCAGGCTGCCGGCCATGGCCGTGCCGCCGATGACGGTTCCCATCATCCGCAATGGGAAATTCTCGCGGGCGATCACGGCGTAAAGCGGCATGACGCCGGCATAGATGAAGCCGACCAGCGCCGCCACAGCGTAGAATGGGCCAAGCTGGCTGACGAAGACATATCCCAGCACGGCGAACGACTGCAGGAACAGTCCCCAGACCAGCGTGCGCTTTGCGCCGAACCGGTCGCCGAACAGGCCGAAGGCGACACGGCCGCCCAGGCCCGCCAGTCCTTCCACGCTGTAGATCGAGACCGCTGCAACCATCGGGATGCCGCAGGTGATGGCGTAGCTCACCGTATGGAAGATCGGGCCGGAATGCGTGGCGCAGCAGAAGAAGTTGGTCAGCAGCAGTATGATAAATTGCGGTGATTTGATCGCCTGCCCCACGGACATTTCCGATTGCGGTTCACGATCCGCGGAAGCGACGGCATTGCGGGCTTCCAGAGCCGGAGGGCGGCGCACCAGAAACGCGGTGGGGATCATCACAACCGCCGTGATGCCGGCGATGATCAGGAGCGACGTTCTCCAATCGTAGACGGTGACCAGCCACGCCGCCAGGGGAGACATGGTCATCGGCGCCATTCCCATGCCGGCGGATACGAGAGACACGGCCAGGCTGCGGCGCGTGTCGAACCAGCCGGTCACGCAGGCCATCATCGGTGCGAAGATCGCGGCGGCCGAACCGCCGACCAGCAGCCCGAAGACGAGTTGAAACCCGATAAGCGATGTCGCCTGGCTCGCCAGAGCCAGTGCCGCCGCCAGGGCGGCCGATCCGATCAACACGACGGCGCGAGGTCCCCAGCGATCCGACAGGCTGCCCCAGGCCATGCTCCCTAACGCCATCGCTACAAACCCGATGGTCATTGCGCTGGACACGCCGGTAACGGACCAACCGGTGTCGCGCGAGATCGGGAGGAGAAAAACGGGCAGTGAAAACATCGCGCCTATAGCGACGCAGCCCAGAAGGCCGCCTGCCGCGACAATCACCCAACGGTAGGAAAGACCCATATCAGCTTGCTCCTCACGGCCCAGAGATGATCGTTCGGCGCCGGCTTCCCGCACTTTGCGCCGTCTATGCTCTGTAGACGTTTGGGACGCGTCGAATTCTACAACTGTGCCTGGAATTTTTCTTACGGCTGCTGCGTTCGGGAGATCACACGGAACTCAGCGCTCTCCCCGAGCGCACCGTTACCGGACGGGGCCTTGAATCGTGCCCGTCACCCGTTGCGATATAGAAAATAACGGCCGTCGCGCGCGCCTAATGGAAGCGGCAGCGGCTGCGTTCCTTCCAATTCCAGCGGCATATCCGAGAGCACGATGGCGCGCGGGGCGAGCACTGCCGGCAGCCGCCGGCTGAGCACCGCACGCATGGCTATATTGCGCTCCTCGTCATAGGTGCCCATGTCGGCATGAGCGAGTATGACCTGTCCGGGGAAGCGGTGCGCCGAGGCCGCCAGCGTGTCGCCTATGTCGCCGAGAATCAGCCGGTCGTCGGGCGGAATACAGTCGTCGAAGCAGTCGATTTCGCGGTCGAGCACGTAGATGTCACGGTCCGGCAGGTGGGTGCGCAGATGATCGTAGGTACGGCCGTGGCCGAGCCCCATCTCGAACACGATTCCTGGAAGGCCGGTGATTTCGCCAAATGCCCAGCCGAGGCAGGCATATTGCGCTTCGAGCCTGAACAGCAATTTGTCGAGCCGCGTCAACTGGTTCATGATGCTTCCGGGTTTGAGGTGGTCCAGCCGGAACCATGATCACGAGATTCGGTTCCGCTCAAGCGCAAAGCTGAGTTGTCGGTTAGCAACGCCGCCAGCTCTATCGAGCCATGAAAATCGCGAGGCCGATCAGGCCGAATAGCGCGACCAGGATGAGGTCGGCGGCCCAGTACAGCCTCAACGCCATGCGAATGTCGGAGGCACTGGCGTCGCGGCGTCCGCCTTCACCCATTGCCGCGTCGTCGACGGTGACGCCGCCATAGACGCGTGGGCCGGCGAGTGCGAGGCCGAGCGCGCCGGCCATCGCCGCTTCCGGCCAGCCGGCATTGGGCGAGCGGTGCTTTTTCGCATCGCGCCACACAGCCCGCCATGCGGATGCAGCACTGGCTCCGGACACGAAAACTGCCGCGGCGACGACCAGCAGCGCCGTGAGGCGCGAGGCCGGCAGATTGACGAGATCGTCGAAGCGCGCCGCCGCCCAGCCGAACGCCTCGTGGCGAGGCGTGCGGTGGCCGATCATCGAATCGGCGGTATTGGCCGCCTTGTAGCCGACGCCGCCCGCCAGCCCGCCCACAGCGAGCCAGAACGCCGGCGCGACGATGCCGTCGGAAAAGTTCTCGGCCAGACTCTCGATCGCAGCGCGGCTGACGCCTGCCTCAGTGAGGCGCTCGGGGTCGCGGCCGACGATGCGCGACACTGCGGTTCGCCCGGCTAAAAGCCCGCCCTGATCCAGTGCATCCGCCACTGCCTTGACGTGGCTGGCAAGGCTCCTTTGCGCAATGAGGCTGCTGGCCAGGATGGCGGTCGCGGCGACGCCGAGCAGCCCGGCTCCAAAAGCCGCTTCAACGGAATAGGCGATGCCCGCCGGAACGCAGACCAGCACCACCAGCGCGACGCCACCCGAAAAGCGGCGGAAACTGTCGGAGGCAGCAGAGCGGTTCAGTTTGCGTTCCAGGAAAGAGATGAGATTGCCGATCCAGATCACCGGATGGCCGATTGCGCGCACGAGACGGTCGGGGTAACCGATAGCGAGTTCGACGAGAAGCGACAGGAAAGCGGTAAGAACGAACATGGCGCTTCTGGAAAGGGAAAAAGGGGCGGCGGTTACCGATCACGGCGGAAGCCTTGGCCGGGCGCGGGCGCTTTTTCCGCAGGCGCCGGAGCCTTGGGTGGATCTTTCGACCGGGATCAATCCGCACTCCTATCCGCTTTTGGAGCTGCCCGCCACCGCCTTGTCGCGGTTGCCCGAACCGGCGCATGTCCGCGAACTCAACGCGATCGCAGCGGCGGCCTACGGCGCGCCATCGGCCATCAATATCGCCGCCGCGCCGGGCACGCAGATTTTGCTGCCGCGCGTGGCGGGATTGGTCGCGACGGGCAGGGCGTTCGTGCTCGGGCCGACCTATGCCGAACATGCCCGCGCCGCCGCGCTCGCCGGCCATTCGGTGGAGGAGGTGAAGGATTTCGGCGCGCTCGCGGGCGCGGACCTCGCCATCGTCGTCAACCCGAACAACCCCGACGGGCGAGTGGTGGAGCGCGAAAAGCTGCGCGGCTTGGCAAGCACGCTGCATGCCAAAGGCGGGCTGCTGGTCGTCGACGAAGCCTTCATGGATGTCGGGCCGCGCGAGCACAGTTTGGCCGGTGACGTCGGGCAGGACGGTCTTGTCGTGCTCAGATCCTTCGGCAAGTTCTTCGGGCTCGCCGGGCTGCGGCTCGGTTTCGCTATCGCGGCGGAACCTGTCGCGCAGCGCCTGGAAGCGGAACTCGGGCCCTGGGCGGTAGCGGGTCTGGCGCTGGAATACGGCGTCAGAGCGCTCAGCGATCAAGTCTGGCAGAATAAAATGCGCGAACGGCTGCGAAACGAGGCGGCGCGGCTGGATGTGCTGCTGCAGCGCTTCCATATATCGGTGGCCGGCGGCACGACGCTGTTTCGCTATGCCGAAATCGCGGACGCAGCCGACCTGTTCGCCTGGCTCGGCGGCTATGGCATACTAGTCCGGAATTTCAGCTGGAGCAGCACCGCCTTACGCTTCGGGCTCCCAGGCAGCGAAGCGGAATGGCTGCGGCTGGAGCGGGCGTTGCAAGGCTGGGCCGCACGCGACAGTCACACGAAAAAGGTCATCGCATCATGATCCATGTCTGTCCGCTATCGAAAGTGGAGGAAACCGTCGCCACCTCGGGTGCGGCGCGGCTCCTTTCGCTGCTTGCCGCCGGAACCGAAATGAAACGTCCGGCCGCCATTCTGGAGCAGGACCATCTCATCCTGTCGATGCACGACATCGCCGAAGCGAGGGATGGCATGACACCGCCCGGCGAAGCCCATGTTCAGAGCCTGCTCGATTTCGCCGGCAAATGGGACCGTACGCGCCCGCTGGTGGTCAATTGCTATGCCGGCATAAGCCGCTCGACGGCGTCAGCTTACATCATTGCCGCGGCTCTTTCGCCCAAGCGCGACGAAGCTGAACTCGCCAAGACCTTGCGTGCCTTGTCGCCGTCGGCCACGCCGAACCCACGTTTGGTAGCGTTGGCCGACCAGATGCTCGGTCGCGAGGGCCGCATGGTCGCGGCGATCGCGGCGATCGGGCGCGGCGCGGACGCCTTCGAAGGCACGCCGTTCGTGCTCAGGATCGACGGCTAGAGCCGCAGCCGCGCTTCACGCCAGCCAGTCGGCGAGCTTTGCCTTGCGCACATCCTGCAGGAGTCGGACAAATCCGTCGGCCTGATGCGCCGCGGTCAAGCGGCCCTTTTCCGCCGTGGCGATGGCGGCATTGCCGACCACGCCGTGCGAGTTCAGGTCGCTGGCGATCCATGCGAAGGCGTGCGTGCCGGTTTGGCGCAGCAGTTCGAATTCCTGCTCGGCGCGGGCGATGCCGGAGACAAAATTCTCCGCTTTGGCCATATCAACCAGATCCGGCCGGAAATGCAGCATCAGCGAAGTCTCGACATCGCCGCCATGGATGCCGTGGCGGTCCTCCAGTTCGGTATACATGCCGTCGGGCCGGCCGAAGCGCTGCCAACTCGTTTTCACCGCGAGCATGCTGAAGCGCACGCGCAATTCGCGCGTGACGATGCCCATGATCTCCTCATTGCCGCCATGCGAATTGACCACGACCAGCTTTTTAACCCCGGCGCGGGCGACGGATGCGCCGAGTTCGGTCCAGGCCTCGATCAACGTCGCCGCTGGCAGGGTCAGCGTACCGGGCGCGTGCAGGTGCTCGTTTGATTTGCCGGCCGCCTGGATCGGCAAAATCCTCGCGTCGAGGTCGGCCGGCAGCCTTTCGATGACCGCTTCAAGCATGCCCTGCATGATCGCCGTGTCGGTCGAAACCGGCAGATGCGGGCCGTGCTGCTCGATCGCGGCCACGGGCAGCACCGCGATCGTTACTTCCGGATCGATGGAGGCGTATTCGGTCGTCGGGAAATCGCCCCACCAGATCCTTCTGTTCTGTTTCGCCACGTCGGACCTCTTCGAACCGGAATTGCCTAGCCTGAATATTTCAGCGGGGCACTTTTTGTAAGGGTACATTTTTTTGCGCCGGCATTTCCGAATTGACGCGCCGCCCTATTTATCCAGGCAGGGTCCTTGCATCAGGAGACAAGAATGCTGGTCATCTGGCTCGGCGTGCTGCTCGTCGTCGCGGGTGTCGTCCTTCTCGCGGGGCAGGCTATTTACCGCGGGCGCATGAGCGAACCGGGGCCGGCGGGGCTGGGTTCGCGCAACACACTCGAGCCCGCGCATCGCGGCATGCGCTTCATGGGTTTCGGGACGAACTGGCCGGGTATTCTCCTCTTTGTGGCCGGCGCGATCCTGCTGCTCGTCGGCGGCTATTTCTAGCCAGCGGCGACAACCTCGATCTCAACCTTGAACTCAGGCCGCGCGAAGCCGGAGACGATCATCAGCGTCGAGGCCGGGGCCGGATCGGCAAACAGCTTGTCGCGCACATCCATATAGGCCCGGAGATAGGCGCGGTCGGTGACGTAGGCGTTGATGCGGACGATGTCGAAGAGCGTCAGGCCCGCTTCGCCGAGGATGGCGGCGATGTTTGCGAAACACAGATTCGCCTGCTCGCCCGCATCGTCGGGCACCAGATCATCCGGCCTGATGCCTAGCTGCCCTGAGCACAGGACCAGCCGTTTTCCCGCCGGTATCTCGACGCCGTGGCTGTAGCGCGCGAAGGGCGGCCTGATCGTCTTGGGCGTCAGAAAGTTGAACATCAAACACTCCTGAAAATCATAGCTTAGAGTTCGACCGGACATAGCTTCAAGTTGCCTGTGCAGGCTTCGTGCGCAAGATGGACAGCGGTTTAAAAAATAGGCACGATGCAGCCGAGATCAGCAAGCTCGACGCCCGGTCCCGCCCAATGCAGCCGCCTGATGCGACGGCTGTGGCGCAAAACCAATGGCACGCAGCTTGCTTATCGATCCGTTGATGTCATAGCCAGGCGCTAAACGCACTGGGCAAACAGGGGTGGTGTTCATGACGAGAAATTTCGTGTTTTCCGCAGCTGCGGCCGCGCTTCTTTTAGCCGGCGCGCCGGCAGCCTTCGCCGCCGAGGCCGTCACCTTCGGCACCAACTGGCTGGCCCAGGCAGAGCACGGCGGCTACTATCAGGCCGTCGCCGATGGGACCTATGCCGCCTGCGGCCTCGATGTCACTATCCAGCAAGGCGGCCCGCAGGTTGCAGGCCGTCCGCTGCTGCTCGCCGGCAAGATCGACTTCTACATGGGCGGCAACATGCAGCAGGCGTTTGACGCGGTTGCGCAGAATATTCCGCTGCGCGTCGTCGCCGCTTCCTTCCAGAAGGAACCGCAGGTTGTCATGTCGCATCCCGGCCAGGGGCTCGACAAATGGGAGGACCTGCCCAAGGCCGAGCAGTACATTATCGCCGACGAGGGAGCCCAGAGCTTCCTGCTGTGGATGGCCACGGAGTACGGCTTCGATGTCTCGAAGCGCGTGCCCTACACCTTCAACCCGGCGCCGTTCATCGCCAATCCGAAGTCGATCCAGCAGGGCTATGTCACTTCCGAACCTTATGCGATCGAGAAGGAAGGCGGCTTCGTGCCGAACCAGTTCCTGCTCGCCGATTATGGCTACGATACCTACGCGACTACGATCGAGACGATGCAAGAAACGATCGACAAGCGTCCGGAGGTTGTCCAATGCTTCGTCGATGGCTCGGCCAAGGGCTGGTACAACTACCTCTACGGCGACAACAAAGCCGCCAACGAGTTGATCAAGAAGGACAATCCCGACATTACCGACGAGCAGATTGCCTTCTCCATCGCCCAGATGAAGAAGTTCGGCATCGTCGATTCCGGCGACAGCGAAAAACACGGCATCGGCGCGATGACCGACGCGCGCATGCAGAGTTTCTACGACAAGATGGTGAAGGCCAAGGTCATGCCGGAAGGCATCGACATCAAGAAGGCCTATACGCTCGACTTCGTCAACAAGGGCGTCGGCCTCGATCTCAAGAAGTGACCGTCGCCCGGACGATGCTTCAAAAGACAGGCGCGCAAATGCCGGATCTGGACGGAAGCGGGTCGCCGCTTCTGAACTTGCGCAATGTAGGCAAGACCTTCTCCAACGGGGTCGCGGCATTGCGCGAGGTCAATCTGACTATCCGGGAAGGCGATTTCCTTAGCCTTCTCGGACCGTCGGGCTGCGGCAAGTCGACGGCGCTCAGGCTGATTGCCGGCCTGTCGACGCCGACCACCGGCGCGCTCGACTGGCACAAGGCGCTGGCCGACGATTGCACCGGCTTCGTCTTCCAGGAGCCGACCCTGCTGCCTTGGGCGAGCGTCTTCGACAATGTCTGGCTGCCGCTCAGGTTGAAAGGCGTCTCGCGGGCCAAGGCCGCACCCACAATTACGGAACTGCTCGAGCGCGTTCACCTGACCGGCTTTGAAAACGCCGTGCCGCGCGAGCTTTCGGGCGGCATGAAGATGCGCGTTTCGATCGCCCGCGCACTGGTGACCAAGCCGCGCCTGCTCCTGATGGACGAGCCCTTCGCCGCGCTCGACGAGATCACCCGCTTCAGGCTTAACAACGACCTGCTCGACCTATGGCAGGACCAGCGTTTCACCGTCGTCTTCGTCACCCACAGCGTGTTCGAAAGCGTATTCCTGTCGAACCGCATCGTCGTCATGGCCGCGCGTCCAGGTCGCGTCTCCGGCGAAATGATGGTAGACGCGGCCTATCCGAGGGACGAGAAGTTCCGCATATCGTCCGAATATGCGGCGTTCTGCCTGCGCGCGTCGGAGGCGCTCAACTCGGCGATAAACTCGGCAAGTGAGTCCCATGACGGCCATTGAAACCGCGCCTGCGAGGCTTGACCCGGAAGAAGCAAAGCGCGTGCGCCAGGAAAGGCTGGAGCGCATCGGCAGCTGGCTCCTGCCGCTCGCCATAATGATTCTGGCCATATGGCTATGGGACCGCATCTGCGTCTGGAACGCGATACCACAATACATCCTGCCGCGGCCTCATGTGGTGGCGCAGACGCTCCACACGGATGCTGCGCTGCTGTTCGGATCGCTTCTGGTGACGCTGAAGATCACCTTCCTCAGCCTGCTGCTTGCGGTGGTCGGCGGCGTCGGGCTCGCAGTGCTGTTCACCCAGTCGAAATGGGTGGAGATGTCGCTGTTTCCCTTCGCCATCGTGCTGCAGGTGACGCCCATCGTGGCGATCTTCCCGCTCATCAACATCTATGTCGACAACCAGACCTCCAAGCTCCTGCTCTGCTCCTGGATCGTCGCCTTCTTTCCGATCCTGTCCAACACCACGCTCGGGCTGAATTCCGTCGACCGCAATCTTCGGGACCTGTTCCGGCTCAACGGCGCGACGCGCTGGCAGGAACTCTGGCATCTGCGCCTGCCGGCGGCGATGCCCTACTTCCTCGGCGGCCTGAAGATAGCCGGCGGCCTGTCGCTGATCGGCGCGGTGGTCGCCGAATTCGTCGCCGGCTCGTCGGGGCAGTCGTCGGGCCTTGCCTCGCGCATCATCGAGGCCGGCTACCGGCTCAACGCGCCGCGGCTCTTTGCGGCGCTGATCCTGATTTCGCTGACTGGCATCCTGATTTTCCTGGTGCTGACGCTGGTCTCGCATCTCATCCTGCGGCGCTGGCACGAAAGCGCGCTGAAACAGGAGCGGTGATGACCTTCCGGGATCGTCGGTGCTGCCCCTCATCCCCCTGCTGGGACCTTCTCCCCGTTAAGAACGGGGGCTGGCCGCAATGCCGACGCCTCCCTCTCCCCGTCCTTACGGGGAGAGGGTAAGAGTGAGGGGCGGCTATGACGCAAATCCAGTTGCCTTCGACCGGCCCTTACACGCTCGCCAACGCCCGCCTGCACACTTCGCTGAGGCCCGGCCTCGCCGCGCCACCGGACCCGGAGGGCTTCGTCCTCACCAAAATTGCCGTCTCCGGCGGGAAGATCGCCGCCATTTCGGCGCACGATCCCACCCCGGCGGCCGACGCCATCGATCTCGCGGGCCGCATAGTCCTGCCCTGCTTCGTCGATTGCCACACCCACATCGACAAGGGCCATATCTGGCCGCGCATGCCCAATCCCGACGGTTCTTTCCTTGGCGCGCTCAACGCCACCGCGGAGGATCGCGCCGCGCGCTGGAGCGCCGACGATGTGGCCCGGCGCATGGATTTCTCGCTGCGCTGTTCCTATGCCCACGGCACGAAGGCCCTCCGGACGCACATCGACTCCGTGCCGCCACAGGAGGAGATATCCTGGCCGGTGTTCGAAAAGATGCGCGAGCGCTGGCGTGGACGAATTGAGCTGCAGGGCGTCTGCCTGTTCGGCATAGAGGGCGCGCGCGACGCGAAATGGTTCGCCGGCCTCGCCAAACGGGTCGTCGCGGCCGGAGGAGTGCTCGGCACGGTCACCTACATGGTTCCCGATCTCGAGGAGCTGCTCGACCGCATTTTCGCGGCGGCGATCGAGCATGGCCTGGACCTCGATTTCCATGCCGACGAAACCGTTGACGCCTCCGCCATCTCGCTGAAGAAGATCGCCGAAGCCGCCCTGAGGCATCGCTTCGAGGGTCGAATTCTCGTCGGCCATTGCTGTTCCCTGGCGCGTCAGCCCGACGCCGATGTGCTGGACACGCTGGACAAAGTCGCGCGGGCCGGCATCGCCGTCGTGTCGCTGCCCATGTGCAACCTCTATCTGCAGGACCGCCGCCACAACGGCACGACGCCGCGCTGGCGGGGCGTGACGCTGCTGCACGAGATGCGCGCGTGGGGTATTCCGGTCGCGGTCGCCTCCGACAATACGCGCGACCCGTTCTACGCCTATGGTGATCTCGACATGCTCGAAGTCTACCGCATGGCGACGCGCATCCTGCATTTCGACCATCCGGTCGGGGATTGGCCGAAGACAGTGACGTCGACTCCCGCCGACATCATGCGGTTACATGGGGCCGGAATTCTGGCTCAAGGTGGCGTGGCGGATTTCATTGTATTCAAGGGCAGGAACTGGACGGAATTGCTGTCGCGGCCCGAATCGGATCGCATCGTGATCCGCGCGGGCAGGGCGATCGCACGTGACATCCCGGACTATGCCGAACTCGACGATCTGATGGTGGAATAATGGATATTGCGGCGCTGAAGCGCGACCTCGACGGTCTGAAAGTCGAGGATAATGAGAAGATCGTGCAGCAGAAGAGCCGCGACTTCTACTGGTATAGCCCTGTGCTCAAGCGCGAACTGGAGCATGTGACCGGCGACCTGATCGTCTCGCCGAAAAACGAGGCGGAGGTGATCCGCGTGCTCGCCGTCTGCCACCGGCTCGGCATTCCTGTGACGCCGCGCGGCACCGGCACCGGCAATTACGGCCAGGCCATGCCTCTGTCTGGCGGCGTCGTGCTGTCGTTGGCCGAGATGAACGAGGTGAAGTCAATCGCGCCCGGCCGTGTCGTCTGCGGGCCGGGCGCAGTCATTGCAGACATAGACCGGGCGACGCGCGTGCATTCAGGCCAGGAACTGCGGCTTCACCCGTCGACCTACAACACGGCGTCGATAGGCGGCTTCATCGCCGGCGGATCCGGCGGCGTCGGCTCGATCAATTTCGGCGGCCTGCGCGATTTCGGCAATGTCCTCAGCCTTCGTGTCGTGACCATGGAGGCCGAGCCGCGAGTGCTGGAGCTTGCCGGCGAGGATCTGCACAAGGTCACCCACGCCTACGGCACCAACGGCATCATCACCGAAGTCGAGATGCCTTTGACGGCGTCGTATGATTGGGTGGACGTCATTGTCGGCTTCGACAGCTTCATGGCGTCGGCGCACTACGGCAACGCGCTTGCCTGCCAGGACGGCATATTGACGAAGCTGATCACGCCGATCGCGGCGCCCGTCCCGTTCGCCTATTTCAAGCGCCACCAGAAATTCCTCAGAGAGGGGCAGAGCATCTGCGTGGTCATGGTCGCGCCGCATGCGCTCGACGCGTTCCTGGCGTTCACCCGCCGCGAGGGCGGCGAGGTCGTCTACAGCGCCGCGACGGCCACGCCGGAGGACAAAAAGGGCCTGCCGCCGGCCTACGAGCTTGCCTGGAACCACACGACGCTGAGGGCGCTGCGTGTCGATCCGGCGATGACATATCTGCAGTCGCTCTACCCGTTCCCGAATCAGCTCGCTCTTGTCGAGAAAATGGACAAGATGTTTCCGGGCGAGGTGTTCTCGCATCTGGAATTCGTGCGCTTCGACGGCAACATCACCTGCTTCGGCCTGCCGCTGGTGAAATTCACCACGGAAGAGCGGCTCGAAGAGATCATCTGGCTGCATGAGGAGAATGGCTGCCCGATCTTCAATCCGCACCGCTATACGCTGGAGGAGGGCGGCATGAAGCAGACGGATGCGATCCAACTCGCCTTCAAACGCGAGGCCGATCCGCGGGGACTGCTCAATCCCGGCAAGATGATCGCCTGGGAAAACCCGGACTACGATTACCGTTCGGAGAAGACTTTTCTGTTCAAGGGGCTGCAGAAAGCGGGATAGCCCATGAACGTTCTCGTGCTTTACGCGCATCCGGTGGAAACCAGCTTCCACGCGGCGCTGCACCGGCTGATCGTCGAGCGGCTGACTGCCGCCGGCCACAACGTTGACGATTGCGATCTTTACGCGGAGGATTTCGAACCGCGCATGAGCCGCGCCGAGCGCCTCGCCTATCATGACGGCGGTGCGCCGAACGAGGAGGTCGGCCGCTATGTCGAGCGGCTGCGCCGCGCGGAAGCGCTGGTGCTCGCCTTTCCGGTCTGGAATTTTGGTTATCCGGCCATACTGAAAGGGTTTTTCGACCGCGTCTTCCTGCCCGGGGTTTCCTTTAAGATGATCGACGGCGAGGCCGTCCCTTCGCTGCACAATATCAGAAAAGTCGCTGCCGTAACCACTTATGGTGGCAGCCGGTTCCGGGCTTTCCTGATGGGCGATCCGTCGCGAAAGCTGGTCACACGGCTGCTGCGCTCGACGATCAAGCCTTTCGCGCCGGTTTCCTACCTGGCGCATTACTCGATGAACCTCTCGACTGAGGAATCGCGAAAAGGCTTTATGGCGAAAGTCGCCGCCAAGATGGACGCGTTCTGATGCGGGTGCTGGTAGTCTATTGCCATCCGGTCCCGGACAGTTTTTGCGCAGCCGTGCGTGACACAGCGGTTGGGACGCTGACCGCACGCGGCTGGGACGTGCGGCTGGTCGATCTTTATGCGGAAGAGTTTGACCCGGTGCTGGGTACCGATGAACGCCGGCACTACCACGACCGCGCACCAACCGACCCGGCGCTCGCGCCGCATATCGAGAACCTCAAATGGGCGGAGGCCATCCTGTTCGTCTACCCCACCTGGTGGTACGGGCTGCCGGCGATGCTGAAGGGCTGGCTCGATCGCGTCTGGGCGACCGATGTCGCGTTCAAGCTGCCGCCCGACGGTGGACGCATTATCTCGCTCGTGCCGCATATCACGCGCATCGGCGTCGTCACCACCTGCGGCGCGACTTGGCTGATCTCCTTCCTCATGGGCCAGCCGGGCCGCAAGACCATCCTGCGCGGCATGCGCGCGCTCTGCGCCCCGCGCAGTCGCACGCTCTACGTCGCGCATTACGACATGGACCGCTCTACGCCGGAATCGCGCGCGGCTTTTCTGAAAAAGGTGAGGAGGAAGGTAGCCCGGTTTTGAGGGCCTGTCCTTATCCGCTTGTGCGGAGAAAGAGGATTAGACCCTTACCCTCTCCGCTTTCGGATCATACATGGGCTTTAGCGAGGCCTCGGCCGCGAACCGTTCGCCGGCGATCTCGATCTGATATGTCGAGCCAAGCACATCCGCCTCGCTCTCGCCCCCGCACGGCACATAGCCCAGCCCGATCGCGCCGCCGAGATGGTGGCCGTAATTGCCCGAGGTGACGGTGCCGACAATCCTGCCGTCACGGACGATCGCCTCATTGTGGAAGAGCAGGGGATCCGGATCGCTCAGCCTGAGCTGCACCAGCCGGCGGTCCAAACCGGCTTCCTTTTTGCGCAATACCGCGTCGCGGCCGATGAAATCGCCCTTGCCCGTCTTCACCGCGAAGCCGAGGCCCGCTTCCAGCACGTGATCCTCGTCGGTGATGTCGTGGCCGAAATGGCGGAACGCCTTCTCGATGCGGCAGGAATCCAGCGTGTGCAGCCCGCAGAGCTTCAGCCCGAATTCCGTGCCGGCCTCCTCGATCGCCTCGAAGACATGGGCAGCCTGGTCTGTGGTGACATAAAGCTCCCAGCCGAGTTCGCCGACATAGGTGACGCGGTGGGCGCGGGCGAGCCCCATGCCGATCTCGATTTCCTGGAACGTTCCGAACGGATTTTTCTCATTGGAGAAATCGTTCGGGCTCACCTTTTGAATCAGGTTTCTCGCGTAAGGTCCCATGAGGCAAAGGACACTTTCGGCCGCCGTTACATCGGTGATAACCACGAACTCATCTGCGAGATGCTTGCGCAACCAGGCCAGGTCACGTTGCAGCGTCGCGCCGGGAACAACGGCCAGGAAGGCCGTTGGGGAGAGCCGCGATACGGTTAGGTCGCTCTCGATGCCGCCGCGGCGGTTCAGCATCTGCGTATAGACGATCCTGCCCGGCTCCACGTCGAGATTGTTCGCGCATAGCTTTTGCAGGAAGGCCAACGCGTCGCGCCCCTCGATCCTGATCTTGCCGAACGAGGTCATGTCGAACAGGCCGACCTGGTTGCGAACCGCCAGGTGTTCGTCGCGCTGGTTATCGAACCAGTTCTGCCGTTTCCACGAATAGCGGTACTCACGCTCCTGGCCCTCGCGAGCGAACCAGTTGGCGCGGTCCCAGCCGGCGACTTCGCCGAACACCGCGCCGCGCGCCTTCAGATGCTCGTGCAGCGGCGAGCGGCGCACGCCGCGCGCGGTGACGACCTGTCGGTAGGGAAAATGGTCTGCATAGAGCAGGCCGAGCGTTTCCGACACGCGCTCCTTCAGATAGCGGCGGTTCTTCTGGAAGGGCTGAACGCGGCGTATGTCGACCTCCCAGAGGTCGAACGGCGCCTCGCCGTCGTTGATCCATTGCGCCAGCGCCATGCCGGCGCCGCCCGACGAGACGATGCCGATCGAATTGTAGCCCGCAGCCACCCAGTAGCCGGAAAGCTCCGGTGCCTCGCCGAGATAGTAGCGGTCGTCCGGCGTGAAGCTTTCCGGGCCGTTGAAGAAGGTGTGGATGCCGGCGCTGGCCAGCATCGGCATGCGGTTCACTCCCATCTCCAGGATCGGCTCGAAATGATCCATGTCCTCGGGCAACTGGTCGAAGCAGAAATCCTCGCTTATGCCTTCCATGCCCCACGGCTTTGCCACCGGCTCGAAGGCGCCTAGCATCATCTTGCCGGCGTCCTCCTTGTAGTAGGCGCATTCGTCCGGCACGCGCAGCACGGGCAGGCGGGAAAGGCCCGGGATGGCCTCGGTGACGAGGTAAAAATGCTCGCAGGCGTGCAGCGGGATGGTCACGCCCGACATTTGGCCGAGTTCGCGGGCCCACATGCCGGCGCAGTTCACCACGACCTCGGCTTCGATCGTTCCCTGTTCTTCGCCCTTGGCCCAGGAAACGCCGGTCACGCGGCCGCCTTTCTGGTGGACGGCGGTGACTTTGACGCCTTCGACGATCTTCGCGCCGCGCTGCCTTGCGCCCTTTGCCAGCGCCATGGCGATGTTGGCCGGGTCGCATTGCCCGTCGAGCGGCAGGTGCACCGCGCCGACCAGGTCCGACACATTGAGATGTGGGTACATCTCCTTGACTTCGCTCGGCGAAATTTCGCGGACATCGACATCGAAGGCGCGCGCCAGCGACGCCTGCCGATAAATCTCGTGCTTGCGCTCCTCGGTCAGCGCGACGGTGATCGAGCCGACCTGGCGCATGCCGGTGGCGACGCCGGTTTCTGCCTCCAGCTTGACGTAGAGGTCGGCCGAATATTTCGCCAGTCGCGTCATGTTCTGGGAGCCGCGCAACTGACCGATCAGCCCTGCCGCGTGCCACGTCGTGCCGCAGGTCAGCTGTTTGCGCTCGAGCAGCACGATGTCGGTCCAGCCGAGCTTGGCCAGATGGTAGGCGACCGAGCAGCCGGAGACGCCGCCGCCGATGATAACGGCGCGGGCTTTGCTGGGCAGTTCGCTCATGCGGCTTTGCTTTCATAGGCGCCGACGAAGCGGCGCAGCCGGCCTGCGGCGTCCTTGAGGATTTCTTCTGGTTGGCAGAGGCTGACGCGAATATGGCCGGCGGCGGCGTCGCCGAAACTCGATCCGGGCATCACCGCCAGCTTCTCGGCCTCGAGCAATGCCCAGGCGAATTTCTCGCAGTCCGGCTCGATCGCACGAATGTCGAGCATGACATACATGCCGCCCTCCGAGCCACGCACCGTGACGTTGTTGAGGCCGCGCACCTCCTCCAGGAAGAGCTTCCGGCGCGCTGCATAGCGCCCGGCGATCTCCTTCACGCCATAGGCGTTCTCGAATGCCTCGACCGCGGCGCGGCTGACGAAGTCCGGCAGGCCGTAAGTGGTGACCAGGTTGAGGCTGATGAGCAGCGTAATGAGGTCGGCGGGCGCCGTCAGCCAGCCGATGCGCCATCCGGTCATGCCGTGGCTTTTCGACATGGAGTTGATGACCAGCGTGCGCTCGGCCATGCCGGGCAGGGCGCGCGGGGAGAGATGCTCGCCGCCGCCGAGCGTCCAGTAGACCTCGTCGGACAGCAGCCACAGATCATGCTCGCGGCAGATTTCCGCGATGTCCTCGAGGCATTGGCGCGAATAGACGGCGCCGGTCGGATTGTTCGGCGTGTTGATGAGGATGGCGCGCGTGTTGGGCCGCAGCGCCTTCAGGATGTCCTCGGCGCGCGGCTGAAACCCATCCTCGGCGCGGGTCTCGACGACGGTGAAATCCCCGCCCGCCGCCCGGAATGTGCCGGGATAGGTCGCGTAGTAGGGCGCGACGACGATCGCGTGCTGGCCGGGGTCGAGCACGGCCTGAACCGCCGCGTAGAGGGCCGCCTGTCCGCCCGGCGTCGCGATGATCTGGTCCGAAGTGGTGGCAACCCCTGTGCATTGAGTCGAGATCTTCGCCATGGCCTCACGCAGCCGCGGGATACCGGGCAACTGCGTGTAATGGTGATGACCACCGCGTACCGCCGTCACGCAGGCCTCGACGGTCTCAGCGGGCGTGTCGAAATCATGATCACCGACCGACAGCATGATGATGTCCTCGCCGGCCTGCTTGCGATTCATGGCGGCGAAATGGACCTCCCAGCCGTCCTTGCCGGAGGGGGTGATGCCGGAAATGCGTTCCGAAGGTTTAGGCATCGAATGCTCCGACGATCTCGATATTGTTGTTTTGCAGGCTGTCGCGCAGGGCGGCGATATGCTCGGGACCGACTTCGCAGCAACCGCCAACGATGGCGGCTCCGGCCTTCGCCCAACCGACAGCGAATTCCGCGTAGGCAGGCCCGTCGAGATCATGGCGCGCATGAAGTACCTCGACCGTCCCGCCATGCTTCAGGGCATCGACGGAGGTGAATCCGTTGGCGTAGGCGCCGACCCTTCCGCCAAGTGAGGCGAGATCGGACAGCGCGGCATCCACGACTTCGGGCCGGCAGCAATTGATCAGCCGCGCGGCTACCGGCAAGTCGCGGAGGGCAGCCGAGGCCGCTGCAAGCGTCTCGCCGCTCCGCAGCCGCGGCGCGCCATGGTCGGCGAGCGTCCATGACACCCAGACAGGCTTGCCGCTTTCGACGGCTGCGGTGACCGCGGCGCGCGCTTCCTCGGCGGAAGCCATGGTTTCGCACAGGAACAGGTCCACGTGGTCGACTTCCTCGGCGACGATCCGGCGATAGATGTCGAGGGTTTCATCGAATGAGATCGTCAGTTCCGGATGATAGCTGCCGAAAAGTGGCGGCAGGCAGCCTGCGATTGCCGCGTCGCCCGCCTCGTCGCGGGCAGCCTTTGCCAGATCGATCCCGCGCTTCTGCAGCGGCTTGAACATGTCGGCAACGCCTTCGCGGGCCAGCCGTTCGGGCGTCGCCGAATAGGTGTTGAGCGTGATGACGCGGGCTCCGGCGCGAATGAACTCGGCATGAAGGTCACGCACGATGTCCGGCTCGTCCATCAGCACCCTGGCCGACCATAGCGGCGTCGGCGGTGTTTTGGACCGGCGCAACAGCTCCTGGCCCATGCCGCCATCCGTCAGTACTATTTTGGTCATGCACGCAGCCTTTCATTTCTCGGATCCCAGAGCGGCTGGTCTTCCTGCACGACCGCAGGGAAATTCTCGCCGAAAATCTCCACCTCGACCCTCGTCCCTGGTACGGCCAGATCGGCGCGGATCATGCCGAGCGCAATCGATTTGTCCACTATGTGGCCAAATCCTCCTGACGTCGTCTCGCCCACGATTTTTCCATCATGCCAGAGCGTCGACATATAGGGCGCGTCGCAATCGCCTGCTGCCACCACCAGCGTGACGAACCGCTTTTTCACGCCCTGCTGCTTCTCGTTCTGCAGCGCCGCCTTGCCTATGAAGTCCGGCTTGTCCCATTTGACAAAGCGTTCCAGCCCGCCCTGCAGGATGGTGTAGTCGGTCGAAAGATCCTGCTTCCAGGCGCGATAACCCTTCTCCAGCCGGAGCGAATCCAGCGCGAACATGCCGAACGGCTTTAGTCCGTGCTTCTGGCCGGCCGCCCAGACGGCATCGAAAACCGCCGCCGTGTCGTCGATCTTGGTGTGGAGTTCCCAGCCGAGTTCGCCCGCGAACGAGACGCGGACGAGCTGAAGCCACCGGCCTTCTATCTGGCAGGACTGGTGCGACAGCCATGGCAGCGAGAGGTCGGCATCGGTCACTTCGGCCAGGATTTTTCGTGCATTCGGCCCGGACAGGATCTGGCAGGCGAAGGCGTCGGTCGAGTTTTGCAGCGTGATTTGAGTCTCTTGCGGCAAATGCTTCTGAAGCCACTCGAAATCGTGCAACTCCGCAACCGAGGCGGTGATGAGGAAGAAGAAATCCTCGTCGAGCGCCATGATCGACATTTCGGTGACGATGCGGCCCTTGTCGTCGGCGAAATAGCCGAGCCCGATCTTGCCGGGTTTCGGGACGACGCCCGTGATCAGCGACGACAGCCACTCGCGCGCGCCGGGGCCTTGCAGCCGGTAACGGGAGAAGCCGGGCAGGTCGAGAATTCCGGCGTCGTCGCGTACCGCCAGGCATTCTTCGCGAATGCGCTTCTGCCATGGCCCATCGCGCGTGAATGTCTGGGTGGATTCCTCCGACGTATCGTCGCCAGGTTTTGCGAACCATGTAGCCCGCTCCCAGCCATTATAGGCGTTGAACTGCGCGCCGAGCGCGGCGATGCGATCATGGATCGGCGACAGCTTCTTGCCGCGCCCGGCCGGCCAGGCGTGGTGCGGAAAATGGATTGCATATTCGTGGCCGTAGACTTCCATGCCCTTGGCCACGCAGTAGTCCAGGTCGGATGCGAAGGCAGTGAAGCGGCGCGGGTCGCAAGACCACATGTCCCACTCGGTCTGGCCCTCCGTCACCCATTCGGCCAGCACTTTTCCCGCGCCGCCGGCCTGCGCGATGCCGAAAGTGAAGACACAGGCCTCGAAGGCGTTGGGCACGCCGGGCATCGGCCCGATCAGCGGATTGCCGTCCGGCGCATAGGGGATCGGCCCGTTGATGACCTTGGAGAGACCCGCTGTGCCAAGGATCGGCACGCGGGCGATGGCGTCGTTCAGGTACCATTCCAGCCGTTCCAGATCGTCCGGGAAAAGCTGGAAGGAAAAATCCTCCGGCATCGGGTCGTTGTGGGTCGCCCAGTGCGCCCGGCAGTTCTTCTCGTAGGGGCCGAGATTCATGCCGTTCTTTTCCTGGCGCAGATAGTATGACGTATCGACGTCGCGCAGCAGCGGCAGTTTTTTGCCGTGCTCCTTCGACCGTGCCGCCAGTTCGGGAATTTCGTCGAAGAGAATATACTGATGGCTCATCACCATCATCGGCACGTCGCGCCCGAACATTTTTCCGACTTCGCGTGCGCGGTAACCAGCGGCGTTAACGACATACTCGCAACGAATTTCGCCCTTCGGCGTTTCGATGACCCATTCGCCGTTTTCGCGCCGCACGCCGCCGACCGGACAGAAGCGGACGATCTTAGCGCCCATGTCGCGTGCGCCCTTCGCCAGCGCCTGCGTCAACTGTGCCGGGTCTATGTCGCCGTCGCTCGGATCGTATAGGGCGCCCTGGAGTTCATGCGTCTCGATGAAGGGATAACGGCCCTTGATGTCGTCGACGCCGACCACGTCGATATCCATCCCCTGGTAGCGGCCCATGCCCTTCACGCGCTGAAATTCGCGCATGCGTTCCTTCGAGTGCGCCAGCCGCAGCGAGCCGGTGACGTGATAATTCATCGGATAGTCGACTTCCGCCGCCAGCCCGCGATAAAGCCCGGCCGAATAGCGCTGCATGTTCATCAGCGACCAGGACGACGAGAAAGTCGGCACATTGCCGGCGGCATGCCAGGTCGAGCCGGAGGTCAGCTCGTTCTTCTCAAGAAGCACGCAGTCGGTCCAGCCGGCCTTGGCCAGATGGTAGAGCGACGAAACGCCGACCGCGCCGCCGCCGATGATCACCACGCGCGCCGTCGATGGAATTTCGGCCATTTCTCTCTCCCAACGCTTTAATCAATAGACAGGCGGCGAAACCACCCAGATCACGACCGCCGGCTCAGCGTCCGGATTGCGCCAGCGGAACGGCTTGTTGGCGAAGCGGAAGCTGTCGCCTTCGCCAAGCCGGTGCCATGTTCCGGCGATCTCCAAGTCGAAAGTGCCCGAAACCACGTATCCCGCCTCCTCGGTCGGCCTGTTGGCGGCGGCCTTCATCTCCGCGCCCGGCGCGAACACCGAGCGCAGCACTTCGAAACTACCGCCGAGATCGGGCGACAGAAGTTCCTCCACCAGGCCGGATTCGGCTGTGCCAAGGGAACGGCGGCGGCCGGCGCGCACGATCACGCCGCGCTCGCGGTCGTCGGGAGCGTCATGAGCGAAGAACAGACTGACGGGGACGCCGAACAATTCGGCAAAGGCGCGGAGGTCGGCCAGCGAGGGCGCGGAGAGGCCGCGCTCCACCTGGCTCAGCCAGCCCACCGAGCGGCGGAGCTTCAGCCCGATCTCGGCGAGCGTCAGGCCACGCGCCTTGCGCAGCGCCCGGATGTCGGCCGCAAGCATCCTGTCGGAGCGCGCTATTCTTCGTTCATCCGTCTCCAGCCAGTCGGCTTCCATCAGAGCGCCCATGAAAATTTCTGCCGAAATTTCATGAGCCATAGGACAATGAAATTTTCAAGCTTTATTTCACGCAATGCAGGTAATGCTTGCGAGACTCGCGGGTCTGGTGCAAATCCGGCGCTCAATTCCTATGTGAGCCGCATTGCGAAGGGACAATCCATGCTGGCGCCGGAAAACAGAACCCTGGACCTGGACGAGACGGCGATCGTTGACGAAGCGATCACCTCGCGCCGATCGGTGCGCGCCTTCCTGCCGGACCCGGTCGACGAGGCGACAATCCGCGCCATCCTCGAGGTCGCCGCCCGCGCGCCCTCGGGCACCAACATGCAGCCCTGGAAAGTCTATGTGACAACCGGCGAGACGAAGGCGCGCATCGCCGACGCAGTCCTCAATTCCGGCATCCGCGCCGAAAAGGCAAAGTGGGACGAGTACCGCTACTATCCCGACCAGTTCTTCGAACCCTATCTGACCAGGCGTCGCGCCGTCGGTTTCGCGCTCTACGGCCATCTCGGCATCGGCAAGCGCGATGTCGACCAGATGCGCGCGCAGCATGACCGCAACTTTGTCTTCTTCGACGCGCCGGTCGGCATGATCTTCACCATCGACCGCCGCCTCAACCAGGGATCGTGGATCGACTACGGCATGTTCCTGCAGAACATCATGGTCGCCGCGCGGGGCAGGGGCCTGCACACTTGTCCGCAGGCTGCCTTCGCGCCTTATCATCGGCAGATCCGCCCGGTGCTGAACATTCCCGACGAGGAGATCGTCGTCTGCGGCATGGCGCTAGGCTACGAAGACGCGACCAAACCCGAGAACGACCTGCGCACGGAACGCGCCCCGCAGGAAGAGTGGGTGAAGTTCGCGGGATAGATCTCCAACACTCAGATCGAACTGCGCAGTTCTATTTGTTGGTCAGGCTGGCCACAACGCGCTTTTCCATCAGCCATTTGGCGCCGCGCGGCCATGCGTAGTTTGCCCCCATACGTAATCCCGTATAGCCGACGGCCACAGGCGATCCCGTGGCGGCGTCCACCACCTTTATCAGCATCTCATACTCGGTCCGGCTGATCCTGTTAACGATACCGGTCATGGCCAGTTCACCGCCGAGCTTCGATGCAATCGCCGCTTCGCAGCCGCTACAGCGCCTCAGCTCACCGGCCTTGGCAATTTCCGCTGCAGCCGGTTTTGCATCGACAATCTTGTATATTCCCGTCGACAGCAGATGATTCTTTGCGACTTGCGTAGACTCGGCCAGGTATTTTGTATCGCGTTCATCCTGAGGAATAATTCCGGATGCCGCACTCGAATCCATCATCTCAAAATCGAAGACGACGATATCCTTGGTTGGCTCGGCGGCGGCCATCTCCGGCATGGTCAATAAGGCAATGCTCATGAGAAAACAGGTTGGAAATCCATTTCTCTTGGCCATCGTTTTTGTCCGACTAATCTCGTGGGTTGCACCTCAAGCAAGAAAAATCCATGCTAGCACTACCTGGTATCGGTGCCAATCAGCGGCGACCTCTCGAAGTACCTTTGTCAAATCTTCCGCATGATCCGAGCCGTGCAGGTTCGCCTCCACGACCGCCGGCACGCGGAAAAATCCTACCTCACTTCGTAGCCGACTTCCTCGCTCGCGTGGCACAGAGCGTTCCAGAGCGCCCGCGCGAAGGAGCGGAAGACATAAAGGTCGAACTGGCTCGCGCCGGTCCGTTGGATCTGCGCGAAGATGTCGTGATGCACGGTGGAGCGGCCGGCGCCAACCGGGAATGCGGTCAGCGAAAAATCGATGGCGAAGAATTTGGCCAGCACCCATTCGGCTTTCGGGCCGGCAATGCGGATCGCGGTACGCCCATGCGACAGGTCGGTGACGGTTCCTACTTCGCTGGTGATCGCGGCGCTGAGCGTTGCGAAGAGCCCCTCGGCCTGATCGACGACCAGGAATTTGCCGGGCGCGAAGCCGAACGCCGCCTTCTCCTCGGTGAAGACGCCGCCGCCCGCGCCATCGGGCAGCGCCAGGCCGGCGACGGTCCGGATAGCAGCCATCAAACCCTTTTCCTCGCCCGGCCAGGCGGCGACCTGCACGATAGAACCCGGCTGGGTTTCGCTCAGGATCACGCCGACGCCCGCGGCGAAATTGCCGTGCGAGCCCGGCCGCCAGACCGGCTCAAGCGGTGAAAGCTGGTCAACCATGCATGCGTTTCCCTTCGGGATCGAAGAAGTGGTTGCTGACGATCTCGACCGGGCCGAAGCGTTTTCTCAGCGGGTCGGAGACAAAGGCGCGGGCGCCGATCCGCTTTTTGCCGCCCCTGACCAGCGCCAGGCCGATATACTTGCCAAGAGCCGGCGAATAGCAGACCGCGGTGATGTGGCCGATCGAATTCCTCGGCTCGGCCTCGTTGGCCTCCTCGACGATATGCGCACCGCCATTGAGCGGCCGGTTGTCGAGCGCGATGACGCCGACCAGACGCATCCGGTCCTCGTCGGCGAGGCCTTCGCGGTCCATCATCATCGAGCCCACGAACGGTTTTTTCTTCGACAGCATCCAGTCGAGGCCGAGGTCGCGCGCGGTGGTGCGGCCGTCGATCTCCGCGCCGGTGACATGGCCCTTCTCGATGCGCATCGTGCCGAGAGCCTCCAGCCCGTAGCAAACCATGCCGAAAGGCTTGCCGGCCTTGATCAGCGCTTCCCAGACATGCATGCCGTGACCGGCGCCGGAATAGACCTCGAAGGCCATCTCACCGGAGAAGGAGAGCCGGCAGATCATCACCGGCGCGCCGTCAATCTCGCCATGCACGATGCCCATGAAGGGCAGCGCCTCATTGTCGACCGCCGTCCCGGTGACACATGACGCCAGGATTTCCCGCGCCCTGGGCCCGCCGATCGCCGCGCCCGCCCATTGATCTGTGACCGACGTAAGCTGCACCCTGAGTTCGGGCCAGACCACATCAAGCAGATATTCGAGGTGCTGCATAACCTTGCCAGCGTTGGCGGTCGTGGTCGTCATCAGGAAGTCGTCGTTGCCGAGCCGCCAGGTCGTGCCGTCGTCGAGCGCGATGCCGTCCTCGCGCAGCATCAGGCCGTAGCGCGCCTTGCCGACGGCAAGCGTGGAAAACACGTTGGTGTAGACGCGGTCGAGGAAATCGGCGGCGTCCGGACCCTGCACGGCGATCTTGCCGAGCGTCGAGACATCGACGATGCCTGCCGCCTCGCGCGTCGTCTTCGCTTCGCGCACATAGGCCTGCTCGATCATTTCGCCAGCGAGGCCATAGATCGCCGGCCGATGCCAGAGGCCGGCGGCATACATGGACGCCCCGTTCTCGACATGCCAGTCATGCATCGGGGTGAGCCGTTCGGGCTTCACCTCGCCGTATCGTTCGGCGGCCAGAGCGCCGAGCGATACCGGCGCGAAGGGCGGGCGGAACCGCGTCGTACCGACATCCGAGATGGGCTTGCCCTGCGCATCGGCCATGATGGCGATGCCGGGCACGTTGGATGTCTTGCCCTGGTCGGTCGCCATGCCGAGCGTCGTGTAGCGCTTCAGGTGCTCGACCGAGACGAAGCCTTCCTTGTAGGCGAGCCGGACGTCGTCGGCGGTCACGTCGTGCTGCAAGTCGACGAAGGCCTTGCCCTTGGCCCTGATCTCGAACACCGGAGCCGGCTGCGGGTCTAACGCCGGCGCTTCGACTTCGGGTATGGATTCGATCCGGCCAGGCGAACCGGCGGCCGACAGGCCGGCGGCAAGGCCTTCGGCAAGCGTCTCGGCGGTGGTGAAGCGTCCGTTGAACGCGCCCGCTCCGACCCAGTTTTGCGTCGGCTTCGGCGGCAGGAAAGCCTGCAGGTCTTCGTTCCATTCCGGCTTCAGGCCGGCCTGGCTCGCCAGATGGATGACCGGCGACCAGCCGCCCGAGACCAGCAGGCAGTCAGCATCGAGATGGCGCGCGTCGCCCGACAGCGCTCCGTTCGAGAGATCGAATTTCTGCACCTTGATGCCCGAGACATGCCTGCCGCCTTCGGTCGCGACAACGGCATGGCCGCGCAGCAATTCGCAGCCGGCTTTCTCGGCGATCTCCTGCGCCGCGGCCGAAATTTCATCGCGTACGTCGACGATCGCTGCGATTTCCGCGCCGGCCTTCCTCAGCGTCGAAGCGGCGCGATAGGCGGCGTCATTGTTTACGAACAGCGCCACCTTCTGGCCGGGCAGGATGCCGAATTCGTTAGCGTAGCGCTCGGCGGCGCCCGCAAGCATGACGCCGGGGCGGTCATTGCCCGGGAAAACCAGCGGCCGCTCGAACGCGCCAGTCGCCAGCACCACCGATCCGGCGCGGATCGCCCAGTGGCGGTGGCGCGGCTCGCCTTTGCCGGGCGCGCTCTTGTGGTCGGTGACGCGCTCCAGCGCGGCCATGTTGTTGTCGTCGTAATAGCCCCAGACGGTGGTGCGCGGCAGCAGCCGGACATTGTCGCGCGCCTTCAGGTCGCGCACCATGGTCGCTGCCCATTCCGCCGCGGCCATGCCGTCGATCGTCTCGTCCGACCAGTTGGCGGCGCCGCCGAATTTCGGCTCGAGTTCGGCCAGGATGACCCGGGCGCCGCTGTCGGCCGCGGCCTTCGCGGCCATCAACCCGGCCGGGCCGGAGCCGACCACCAGGACGTCGCAGAAGGCATTCATGCGCTCGTAGCGCGCGGGGTCCCGGGCGATGCCGGCGCGGCCGAGGCCCGCCGCGCGGCGGATGAAATATTCGCAGAACATCCAGAAGCGGGTGCCCTTCAGCGGTCCGAACACCGGTCCCATGAAAGTCTTGTAGTAGAAGCCGGCGCCGAGAACCTTGCCGCCGAGCTGGTTGGCCGCGCCGAGGTCGAAGGCCAGCGTGGGAAAGCGGTTCTGGCTGACTGCTGTCAGCCCGTCATAGATCTCCAGCATGGTCGCCGGAATGTTCGGCTCGCGCACTTCGCCGTGAAGCACCGTCACCAAGGCGTTCGGCTCGTCGACGCCGGCCGTCAGCACGCCGCGCGGGCGGTGATATTTGAACGAGCGCCCGAACAGCGTGACACCATTGGCGAGCAGCGCCGAGGCCAGCGTATCGCCGGCGTGCCCGGTAAACGGCCGGCCGTCGAAGGTGAAGCGGATCGTGCGCATCCGGTCGACGCGACCGCCGGTCTGGCTGCGGCGCGGACTCATGAATGCGCTCCCGTCCGGCGGTGGCCGTGCGGCTTTTTGTGGCGTTCGTCGCGGGCAAAACCGACGCTGGTGATCTTGTGGGTCAGCGTGTTGCGCGTGACCCGCAGATGCGCCCGGCAGCCGCCTGCATGCTGCCAGATCTCGTTGTGGTCGCCTGCCACGTTGACCCGGTCGTAGACATAGGCGTTCCACTCGGCCTGGTCGGTCGAGGCCGGATCGGGACGGGTGCGGTAGCCGTCGCCCTGATAGCTGAATTCTGAAAGGTCGCGCGGGCCGCAATAAGGACAATTTATGAGCATCTGCTGATGTGCCTAATGAAGCTTGGGCGTCGGGCCCTGGCCTTTTTCGTCGATGAGTATGCCGCGATGGAAACGGTCGAGCGTGAACGGCGCATTGATCTCGTGCGGTTCGTCGCGGGCTATGGTGTGGGCAAAGCACCAGCCGGAAGCCGGCGTCGCCTTGAAGCCGCCGTAGCACCAGCCGCAATTCAGATACATGCCGGGCAGGGGGCCGGTGGTGATGATCGGCGAGCCGTCCATCGACATGTCCATGACGCCGCCCCAGGAGCGCAGCAGCCTTACCCGAGCAAAGGCCGGGAACATGGCGAGCAATTCGCTCATCACCTCCTCGACCAGCGGCAGGTTTCCGCGCTGCGCATAGCTATTGTAGCCGTCGAGGTCGCCGCCGAAGACCAGCCCGCCCTTGTCGGACTGCGAGACGTAAAGATGTCCGCCGCCCCAGGTGATGACGCCGGGCAGGATCGGCTTCAGCGATTCCGACACGAACGCCTGCAGCAGATGGCTTTCGATCGGCAGCTTGTCGATCCCGGCTAGCTTCATGACGTGGCCAGTACTGCCCGCCACTGCCACCGCCACCTTGGCGGCGCGGATTTCACCCCGGCTCGTAGTTACGCCGGTGATGCGGTCGCCGTCGCGCAGGAAGCCAGTGACCTCGCAATTCTCGATGATGTCGACGCCCCGCCGGTCCGCGCCGCGGGCATAGCCCCAGGCCACGGCGTCATGGCGCGCCGTGCCGGCCTTGGGCTGCAGCAGCCCACCTACCACCGGGAACCTCGCCGAAGCCGAGACGTCGAGACCGGGATAGAGCCTGGCGATCTGGTCGGGATTGAGCAGTTCGGCGTCGCCGCCGCCGTGACGCATAGCGTTGCCGCGGCGCGCGTAGTCGTCGAACTGGGCCGGCGTATGGGCGAGGTTGAGGATGCCGCGCTGCGAGAACATCACATTGTAGTTGAGGTCGTGCGACAGGTTCTCCCACAGCCGCATCGAGTGCTCGTAGAAGCGGATGCTCTGCGGATACAGGTAGTTGGAGCGCACGATTGTTGTGTTGCGGCCGACATTGCCGGACCCCAGCCATCCCTTTTCCACGACGGCGACATTGGTGATGCCGTGTTCCTTGGCCAGGTAATAGGCTGTCGAGAGGCCGTGACCGCCGCCTCCGACGACAATCACGTCATAGGAAGGTTTCGGGTCCGGCTTTCGCCAGGCCGGCTTCCAGTCGCGGTTTCCCGTCAGCGCGTTTTTGAGAAGCGAAAGGGCCGAATATTCCGCCATGGATCATGTCTTCCGGTTCGGGCGATGGCGCACACTAGTGGCACGGCTTGTGTGTCAAAGCCAATATTGCGCCATGGCTTTTCATAAGGCCGACTCCTTTCGCCCGATTGCTGTCCTGCCATCGCCGTGATGCCGCGCTTGCCGCGCTTGCCAGCCGTCTCTATCACTGTCGGGCCCACTTGAGTCGCATGGAGATGATGCCGGTTTTCCTTTCCCGATCCCTTCTCGCGCTGATTTTGCTGGCGCTTTCGGCGCTGGCGTTTCCGACTGGCTCGCAGAGTCTGGCGCAGAACGGCTCGGCGATCGTCACGAAACAGCGGGCGGTCATGGACAGCCTGCGTCAGCGAACCGATCTGCTCGAAAAGCAGATCGCCGCAAATTCCGAAGACGATGCGCGCCTCGTCGATACGCGCCTGCAGCTCGAAGAGGCGGAGCACCAGTTGCTCCAGAGCAGCGTCGCGTTCAGGCCGCGGCTGGCCGAGATCAACGCCCGTCTTGATCAGTTGGGACCGGCTCCGGCCGAGGGCCAGCCGCCTGAGCCGGATCTCGTCGCCCGCGAGCGCCAGGCTCTGATGGCGGAAAAGGCAGAGATCAATGCAGCGCTCGGCGTTGCCGAGGATCAGTCGATCCGGATAAACGCGCTGATCACGCGTATCACGGAGATGCGTCGAGAGCTCTTCTCAAGGCTGCTGACTCGGCGCTACGACATAGGTACGGCGCTGGCGGGCGAGGTGGCCGAGGCCGCGCGAGGCGAGATCACGGAGCTTTACCGCACCGTATCGTCCTGGCTTCGCTTCGTCGTCCAGTTCAAGCTGCGTTCGGTTCTCTTCGCCACATTTTTCGCGCTGCTTGCGGCCGCGATCCTTTTGATCGGCGGCAGGAGGCTGTTCGGCCGCCTGTTCGTGGCGGACGGCGACATCGAAACGCCGTCCTATCTCAGTCGTCTGTCGGTGGCGTTCTGGTCGACGCTGGTGCCGACGGCAGCCTTGGCCGTCTTCCTCGCCGCGACCTATCTGCTCTACGACTATTTCGGTGTGCTGTGGGGCGACATCGGCACGATGATGACATCGCTCTTCATCGTCATCGGGCTGGTCTTCTTCGTTTACAGGCTCGGAAGTTCGGTGCTTTCGCCGCGTCTGCCCAACTGGCGGCTCATCGCGGTCGACACCCACGCCGCCAGGCTGTTGCTGTGGCTGGTTTCGGCGACCGCAATCTTCACCGGTATCGACGTGTTCCTGAGCACGGTCTATTCCGTTCTGGATTCGCCGCTGTCGCTTACCGTCGGCGAAAGCCTGATCGCGACGGTGCTTACCGGGATTCTGGTCGTGCTCATAGGGCTGGTGCGGCCTTTCACCGGCGAGGACGGCCGGCCGAGGCGCTGGCATCCGTTGCTGAGCGCCGTCCTGTTCCTGCTCGGCGGCGTCACCATCGTGGCTGCCCTGCTAGGCTATATCGGCTTTGCCCGCTTTCTTTCGGCGCAGATCGTGGTCACCGGCGCGGTGCTCGCCACCATGTATATCGGCTTCCTGTCCGCCGGGGCGGTGGCGGAGGAGGGCGCTTTCGCCAGCACCACGCTTGGCCGGCGCTTCGAGAGCAGGTTTAGCCTCGACCCAGCGACGCTGGACCAGCTTGCGCTGGTGGTCAGCATCGCCATCAACATTCTCATCCTTGTCGTTGGCGTGCCGCTCATCCTGTTCCTCTGGGGGTTCCAGCCCGGCGACATCCAGGCCTGGGTCTACAAGGCCGTGACCGGCATCCGGATTGGCTCCTTCACCCTCTCGTTCACCGGAATTTTCTGGGGCATCCTGGTTTTCATACTAGGCTATTTCCTGACCCGCTGGTTCCAGGGATGGCTCGACGGCTCGGTCATGGCGCGCGGCAAGGTGGATGCCGGCGTTCGCAATTCGATAAGGACAGTGGTCGGCTATGCCGGTCTGGCAATCGCCGCCCTGATGGGCGTCTCTGCTGCCGGCATCGATCTTTCCAACTTCGCCCTGATCGCCGGCGGCCTGTCGCTCGGCATCGGCTTCGGCCTGCAGAACGTCGTCTCCAATTTCGTGTCGGGCCTGATCCTGCTCGCCGAGCGTCCGTTCAAGGCCGGCGACTGGATCGTGGCCGGCCCCGTTTCCGGCACGGTCAAGAAGATCAGCGTGCGCGCCACCGAGATCGAGACGTTTCAGCGCCAGACCGTCATCCTGCCGAATTCGGAACTGATCAATAGCGCTGTCGGCAACTGGACGCACCGCAACAAGCTCGGACGCATCGAGATTCCGGTAGGTGTGGGCTATGGGTCGGATGCGAAGCGGGTCCATGAGATCTTGCTCGACATTGCAAGCAACCATCCGCTTGTGCTGAAAAATCCGGAGCCCTTCGTTCTCTTTTCGGCCTTCGGTGACTCATCGCTGGACTTCGAGATC
The DNA here is from genome assembly GCF_040438645.1 of Mesorhizobium sp. WSM2240. Classification (NCBI taxonomy): domain Bacteria; kingdom Pseudomonadati; phylum Pseudomonadota; class Alphaproteobacteria; order Hyphomicrobiales; family Phyllobacteriaceae; genus Mesorhizobium; species Mesorhizobium sp. WSM2240. The sequence continues at coordinate 3,274,711 of NZ_CP159253.1, read as the reverse complement.
AGAGTTTTCCTGGCTGACGTAAGCAACGGCATCATCGTGCAGAACGATGTCCGGTTCGCGATTCTCGAAGCTTTCGCGCGCGAGAACATCGAAATCCCATTCCCGCAGCGCGATGTCCACCTGAAACGGGAACCACCGGCGGAGAAATGGCCGATCGACGATGACAAGCTGGAAGCTGAGCATTTCGAACTGGCCAAGGCGCTCGAGGAGAAGGCAATGCCGCCGCCGGCGTCGAGACGCAAACGCCGCAAGCCGGACCCGAATTAGGTCGGCCAGCAATCATGGCATGAATGCGGCATTCAGTTGCGGTTCAGCTTCGAACTCCTATAAGGTCGCTGCAAGAGCGGGAATGCCTTGCTCAATGCAACCAGAGGCGGTGGCAACACCGATAATGAGATGATGAAGTCTGTGATCGCAACTGCCGCCCTTCTTTGCCTGGGCACCACGGCCTTCGGCGCCAGCGCGGTCAATCTGGACTCCGAGCCGCGCACGCTGATCGTCACCGAGGGCGGCAACAAGACCGAGCTTGCGCTCGGCGGCGGCGAAACGGTCGAATTTTGCCAGGGCGGCTGCTTTGTCACCATGCCCAATGGTGACCGCCAGGCGCTGACCGGCTCGGAGACGATCGAGATTTCGGGCGGCGTTGCCCGCGTCAAGTAATGCTCACCGACATTCAATTCGAGGCCGGACAATTTTGTCCGGCCTTTTTATCGTTTCCGATAACCCGACCTTAAGCACGACGCCCGAAATACCGGCGCACGCAATGGTTTACCGCCGCCCGTTTAACCTTCCATAGCCCTGTTGCCGCTATACCCGCACAAGACGCCGGCAAACGGCGCGGCGGGAAACAAACGGGGCTTTCTGACATGGATGCGCGGTCGGATAAGAATGCGGCGCCGCTTGCGGTCGACCTGGACGGGACGCTTATTGCCGGCGATTTGCTCTGGGAAGGGTTGTTCCTGCTCATCAGGAAGAACCCGCTGTTTCTCTTCCTGGTGCCGTTCTGGGCGGCGCGCGGCCCGGCGGTGCTGAAACAGGCGATCGCCGCCCGCGTCGACATCGACCCGGCCTCTCTGCCCTACCGCGACACCGTGCTTTCAAGGCTTCGCGACGAGCGTGCCGCCGGCCGCATGATAATCCTGTGCACCGGCACACCGCGCAAATTTGCCGACGCCATCGCCGCGCATCTCGGCCTCTTCGATGCCGTGATGGCAACCGACGGCCTGCACAATCTGACTTCCGGACGCAAGCGCGCGGCTCTCGTGGAGGCCTATGGCGACGGCGGCTTCGACTATGCCGGCAACAGCCGTCACGATCTGAAGGTCTTCGACGCCGCCCGCGCGGCGATCGTCGTCGCACCGGACCGGCATGCGGCCCGCTGGCAGGCCGCGCACGGGTCGGAGAAGATCGACGTCCAGAAGCCGAGCTTCAAGACCGTGCTTAAAATGCTGCGCGTCCATCAATGGCTGAAGAACGCACTGATCGCGGTGCCGATGGTGCTGTCGCACGAATATTTCAACATTCCGATGCTGCTCGCCTGCGCGCTGGCCTTCGTGTCGTTCAGCACCGCCGCATCGGCGATCTACATCGTCAACGACTTCTTCGACCTGACGCTCGACCGCAAGCACCCGACCAAACGCAACCGCCCCTTCGCCAGTGGTGTCTTGTCGATGCCGTTCGGAATGGCGTCCGTCGCCGTGCTCTTGTGCATAAGCTTTGCTACCGCGGCGTTCCTGCCGGCGCTGTTCATGGCGGTGCTGGCAGCGTATCTCGTCGCCACCACCGCCTATTCGCTGTCGGTCAAGCGCATGCTGCTGCTCGACGTCCTGATGCTCGCGTTCCTTTATACAATGCGGCTCCTCGCCGGAGCGGCGGCGACCGGTGTCGATGTGTCGTTCTGGCTGCTCGCTTTCTCGACCTTCTTCTTCCTGTCGCTGGCGCTGGTGAAGCGCTTCGTCGAGCTTCGCGCTTCCGACCTTGTGCAGGGAGAGCGGATCGCTGGGCGCGGTTATCGTGCCGAGGACCAGGACGTAGTCGCCCAGGCCGGCATGGCCTCGGCGTTCTCGTCGGCGCTGGTTCTGGCGCTTTATATCGACAGCGCCGCCGTACGCGAACTCTATCCGCATCCGTGGATGGTGTGGCCGCTGGCGCCGATCGTTCTCTATCTCACCATGCGCATCTGGATTCTGGCGCGGCGCGACGAAATGCATGACGATCCGGTCGTGTTCATCATCCGTGACTGGCGCAGCCAACTTGTCGCCACTGCCGGCGGCGCCATGCTCCTGATCGCGGGCTTGGCATGAGCGCCGTAGCCTACCATAGCTTCGGCCGGACGAACCCGCCGGCGCGGCGCGCTGTGTCGGCGGCGCAAGCCATTGCGCTCCTGAAAAGCGGCGGCGCGGGCGAGGGCGCGATACTGCCCTACGGCAATGGCCGCTCCTATGGCGATTCCTGCCAGAACGGTGCCGGGAGCGTCGCCGACATGCGGTCGCTGAACCGCATTCTTGGCTTCGACCCGCAGACCGGCGTGATCGAAGCGGAAGCCGGTACGCTGCTCAGCGAGATCATCGCTTACGCCGCGCCGCATGGCTATTTCCCCGCGGTCGTGCCCGGCACGCAGTTCGTGACGCTGGGCGGGGCCATCGCCAACGACGTGCACGGCAAGAACCATCACCGCCGCGGCAGTTTCGGCTGCCATGTCGTCTCGTTCACGCTGCTGCGTTCTGACGGCAGAACTTATGAGTGCTCGGCGTCCGCCAATCCGCGCCTGTTCGCGGCCACGATCGGCGGGATGGGCCTTACCGGCATCATTCTCTCGGCTAGGCTCCGGCTGATGCCAGTTCCCTCGCTCGACGTGATGGAGGAGATAAAGTCATTCGGCGGCCTCGCCGAATATTTCGATCTCGCCGAAGCGGCAGACCGCGACAATGAATATGCGGTCGCCTGGATCGACCAGCTTGCAGGCGGAGCAGGGGCGGGCAGGGGGCTGATGATCACCGGCAATCACGCCAGATATGGCGCGCGCGAGGCGAAAACGGCGCAGGCCAGGCTTTCGGTGCCGTTCCAGCCGCCCTTCACCGTGCTCAACCGTCCGTTCCTTACGGCATTCAACGCAGCCTATCGCTGGCGCAAAGGGAGCGCCCGCGGCGTGTGGCAGACGGGTCACCAAGGCTTCTTCTTTCCGCTCGACGGCGTCTCGAACTGGAACAGGCTCTACGGTCCGCGGGGGCTGTTCCAGCATCAGAGCGTCGTGCCCGACGAGGCGGCGCGGACAGTTATCCCGGCGCTGCTCGCCGCGGCTCGCGCGGCCGGGCAGGGTTCATTCCTTACGGTGCTGAAGCGTTTCGGCGCGGCACGCTCGCCTGGCCTGCTTTCGTTTGCGCGTCCCGGTTACACGCTGACGCTCGACTTTCCCGATCGCGGCGCCGCGACGCTCGCTCTGTTGAAGGAGCTCGACGCCATCACGGTCGACGCGGGCGGCGCGGTCAATCCCTACAAGGACGCGCGCATGGGCGCGGAGGTTTTCGCCGCATCGTTTCCAGACTGGCGCGAACTCGAGGCGGTTCGCGATCCGGCGTTCATGTCCGACCTCTGGGCAAGGACGGCACGGGTTTTGCTGGATAGGGGTGAGGCGCTCGCGCATGCGGCCGAGTGACCCGTTTTGGATCATCCTCCAGTCAGGCGCTGTTCCAAAAATCATCAAAGGCGAGGGTTGATGAAGACATGAAGTACATTGCGTTCATACTTTTCACGGTGATGACCAACGCCGCGGCGCAGCTGATGCTGAAGCACGGCATGATGACGCTCGGTCCGATCTCGTTCGCCGGGGTCAACCCGGTGATCAAGCTGTTGCAGATCGTGTTCAGCCCCTGGGTGTTCCTTGGCCTCGCGACCTTCGTCATCTCGATGGCGTCGCACCTCTACGTGCTGTCCAAGGTCGAGCTTTCCTTCGCCTATCCCTTCCTCAGCCTCGCCTATGTGGCGGTCGCGGTCTTCGCCTATTTCGTCTTCCGTGAGGATCTCAACGCCTGGCGCATCGCCGGCATCGGCTTCATCTGCGTCGGCACGGTGCTGATCGCCCAGAGCGGGCGCGGCCATGAGGAGCTTGCCGCCGCCCCTTCAACCCCCCTTCAAACCAGTGAGCTTGCGCAATGAGACACATCATTTTTGGAGGCGACGGCTTCGTCGGCCGTCATCTGGCGCCGAAACTTCTTGCCGACGGCCAGGAGGTCATCGTCGCCGACATCGTCAAGAGCGATGTGGCGCATTACCGCCATGCCCGTTTCGTCACCTGCGATGTCACTGATCCGGATTCCGTGGCCAATGTCGGCATCCGTGCCGATGACATGGTCTACAACCTGTCGGCCAAGATGCTGTCGCCGATCCAGGTGCGGGCCAAGCGGCACGACTTCTTCTTCCCGGTGAACTATCACGGCACGGAAAACATCATCCAGGCCATGTCCAAGGCCGGGGCACCGCGCCTCGTCCACTTCACCACGGACATGATCTACGGCCACACGGTCACCTTTCCGATGACTGAGGATCATCCGGTCGCGCCGCTGGGCGAGTATGGCCTGTCGAAGCTGAAGACAGAGGAACTCGCCGCCGAGTGGCGCGAGAAGGGTATGAGCATCTCGCTGTTCCGGCCGCGCCTGATCATCGGCCCTGGCCGTCTCGGCATTCTGGAGAAGCTGTTCAAGCTGATCGACTGGAACCTTCCGGTGCCGATGATCGGCTCGGGCAAAAATCCATACCAGTTCATCTCTGTGTTCGATTGTGCCGAGGCCGCTCGACTCGCCTGGAAGGCCGGTGTGCCGAACGAGGCCTACAATCTCGGCTCGCTCAATCCGCCGCCGGTGAAGAGGTTGCTCGGCGATCTCGTCAAGCACGCAGGCTCGAAGTCGATCCTCATTCCGACACCGGGCTGGGCGGTCAAGCGCACGCTCGACCTGCTCGACTTGATGAACATGCCGCTGATGGATCCGGAGCAGTACCTCATCGCCGACGAGGAGTGCGTGCTCGACGTGTCGAAGGGCAAGCGCGATCTCGGCTGGGTGCCGCAATACCGCGACGAGGACATGCTGATCGCCGCCTACAAGGAATACCGCGCCAAGAAAGACGGCCATGCAGTGGTCGCATCCCAAGTTCCGGCCGAATAGGAGAGCCTGATGAACATCATGACCAAGCCTGAGACGAGCTATCCCCGCGCGGTGGTGAACGCACCTTCGCTTTCGCCCGATGCTATCGCAAAGCCGGACCTGATCAGCGTCGAGGCCGCGAAGGCGATGGACCTCGCCACGACGACGGAGCTGTTCAAGACGCATCTCAATCCGGGGCAGCTGCATTTCATGAAGCTGCTCGGCTTTCACAAGGTGAAGGTCGAGAGCGCCGAAGGCATGTTCTATGTCGACCAGAACGGTCGCAAGATTCTCGACTTTTTCGGCGGTTTCGGTTCGCTTGCCTTCGGGCATAACCATCCGCGCATTCTCGAAGCGCGCAAGAAATTCCAGGACGAGAAGCGCCACGAGATTGCGATCGCCTTCATGTCGCAATATGCAGCCGCACTCGCGCATAACCTCGCACAGTGCTCGCCCGGCAACCTCGACATGGTATTCCTCGGCTCGTCGGGCTCGGAAGCCATGGAAGCGGCGATCAAGGTCGCCGAGCGCGCCGCCGGCCCGAAGCGCTCGAAGATCGTCTATGCGGAGAATTCCTTCCACGGCAAGACCAAGGGCGTGCTCTCGATCACCGACGGCCAGCTTTACCGCGGCGACTTCAAGCTGACCGACAACACGGTGCGCGTGCCCTTCGCCGACATAGATGCGGTCGAGGCGGCATTCAAATCCGATCCGGCGATCGGCGTCATCGTCCTTGAAACCATCCAGGGCGGCGGCGGCATCGTCCAGGCGCCGGCTGAATACTGGCAGAAGCTGCGCGCGCTCTGCGACCAGTACGGCGTGCTCTGGGTCGCAGACGAAGTGCAGTGCGGTCTCGGCCGCTCCGGCCGCTTCTACGCCTTTGAGCATTACGGCGTCGTGCCGGACGTCACCGCGCTGGCGAAGTCGCTGGGCGGCGGCAAGTCGGCCGTCGGCGCCATGATCGCCAGCCGTGAGGTCTATATGAAAGCCTACGGCACGCCGAAGACCGCCATGATCCATGCGGCGGCTACCTTCGGCGGCATCGGTGAAGCTTCGATCACCGCAATCGAGGCCCTCAACGTGCTTTACGACGAGGGATTGATCGACAACGCGGCCGCAACCGGCGCCTATCTGCTGGACAGGCTGCAGGCGCTGCAAGCGAAATATCCTAAGATCATCAAGGATGTGCGCGGCAAGGGGTTAATGGTCGGGCTTGAGTTCCACGATTTCTCGCAGACACTGCCCATGGTGCTGCGGCCGATCGTCAGCGTGCTCGACGACAAGCTGAAAGGCTCGCTTTCCGGGTTCGTCGGAGCGCTGCTGCTGCGTGATTACGACGTGCTCGTTGCCTTTACCGAATACAACCGCAACGTAATCAGGCTGGAGCCGCCGCTGATCTGCCAGTCCGAACATGTCGACCGCTTTGTCGACGCGCTCGACAGCCTATTGTCGCGCGGTATCGTCTCGATCGTGAAGGATTTCGTCAAAAGCCAGGTGAAGTAGGGCGGGATTTCACCTGTTGCGAGAACGGCCGGGGCTATGCTCCGGCCGTTTGCTTTTGGGCCGGTACCGTGGACGATCTGGTTGCCGAGTGCTATTTTCCCGCTACAGCTTCCCCGCAAACTTCGGATGCACATACGCGTCGTAGCAGGCATCGAGCGCGATCTTGGGGTGCTCGGCCATCATTGGCGCGTAGAGCTCCAGAAGCGCTGCATTCGCCGTAGTCGGCGGGCATTTCGGGTGCAGGATCAGATCCGTTTCGCGGATGGAATCCGCCTCCAGCGGGCCGGGCGGCGGCACCGCGCGCGTCGGGTCGGCGCCGATGGCGACGTGCTTCGGCGCGCTCCTGTCCATCAGCCACGGGAACGGATTGACGAAGTTGAGCGCCATGACCGTCTCGAAGCGCACGCCCTTCTCGGCCTCCAGCGCCCTGATGCTGTCGACAGCGCGGTCGATCGCCTTCAGATGCGTGATCTGGAAGTCGAAATCGGAATAGAGGATGAAGCTCGGCAGTTCGCCCATCCGGACGATTTCTTCATAGACGGCGCGGTGGGCCGGATAGAAGTCGATCATGTTTCCTGAACGCGCAAGCACATCGCCGCGCATAGAGACCGCACCGAGCGATTTCAAATGGGTGTGCTCCAGCGGGAAGTTCTTGACCGACCCGGCATAGGCGCGCGCCGCGCGCTCGATCGTGTTGATGGCCGGCGGCAGCGCCACAGCCGCCGCAAGCACGAAAGTCACGATCAAAAGTTTCGGCTTGGCCATCAGCGAGCCCGATCGCATCACAATCGAAAGGATCACCGGCCAGACGAAGATCATCGCCTGGCTGCCGGTGTTCTGCGTCTCGAAGGTGATGCCGGCGAAAAGCACGACGGCGAGCCAGAAGGCGTCGTTGTCGAGGAATTTTGCGATCGAGGCAGCGCTGCGCTCGGCGCGGATCGCGACGAGGCGGGTGGCGAGCTTTTCCCGGCCCGACCAGATCAGAAGCAGGATCAGCGCTCCTCCGGGCAGAAGAACGCCGAACGTATGCGACATCGCCTGCAGAAAACGCGGCGCCAGGCTGCCGCTGTTCATCTCCACCAGCGCCAGAATGTCGTGGATATAGTGGCTGACCAGCCCGGAGGTGACTTCCAGCGCCGCCAGCATCGCGACAAACGAGCCTGCGGCTGCAAGCGCAAGGCGGAGCGGAACGCGGCCCGCCATGAAAGCGAACAGGCAGATGATCGCACCCGACACGAAGCCGGTGATCTTCAGGAAGAACAGTGCCGTCATCGCCAAGGCGACGATCAGCGCAAGGAGGCGAGGGCTGCGCACGAACATCAGCGCCGCAACCAGCACGTAGAGCATCTGACAGATCTGTCGGTTGTAGATGCCGAAGCCGTCGGAACCCGGGAACGGGTAGAACTCACGGCTGTTGAACGGCAGCAGCGCGAAGATCAGGAATGGAATCAGCAAGGCGTAGGCGGTCGTGCGGGATCGCGCGTCGACCTGCCGGATCACCAACGCCATCAGCGGCGCGGTTACGGCAAGCAGCGACCAGTGCGCCAACAGCGTCGGCGCGCCGTTGGGGAACAGCGCGAGCCAGCCCGCGAAGAGGTAGTAACCGAGCGGCCCGACCGGCGTGAAGAAGTCGTTGACCGGAACCTGGCCTTCGAAGATGCGGTTGGCGGCGTCGTAGTAGATGAAGACGTCCCAATACATCGGCCCAATGGGGACACGCAGCGGAAACAGGAGCAGGACCGGCACGAGCGCGAGCGCCAGCCCCATGATGATCAGCGGCGATGCGGTCCACGCCGCCCGTCCGGCAATCTTTCCCTGCTGCGCTGCCATGCTCATGTCTTCGCCTCCCGCCCGGACCGTTCCTACCACCGAAAGCCCGGTAAAGAGTTAACCGGAGCCGTTGAGGTTCCGTTAAGATTAACCCCGCGCGGCAAACGCCGGGCGTGTCGTCGCGCGGCGTTTTGCGAATGTCGCAAACAGGCTTCAACCCTGCCGCCGCATCGCCCTATAGTCCGGCCGCAAAACACCTCGGAGTCGCGGGCAAATGGCAGAGTTTCCGTCAAGAGCGAAAGTCGTCGTCATCGGGCTGGGCGGTATTGTCGGCGCATCCGTCGCCCATCATCTGATCGAGCGCGGCTGGGACGATATCGTCGGTATCGACAAGTCCGGCATCCCGACCGACATAGGCTCGACAGCGCATGCCTCCGACTTCTGCTACACGACCAGCCACGACTTCCTGTCCTGCTGGACGACGCTCTATTCCATCGATTTCTACGAGAAGATGGGTCACTACGCGCGCATCGGTGGGCTCGAGGTCGCGCGCGTCGGCGACGATGATCGCATGGAGGAGATCAAACGGAAGGTGGCCTCGGCGAAGGCCTTCGGTACTCGTGCGCGCCTGATCGAGCCGGCCGAGATCAAGGAAAAATTCCCGCTGATCGAAGAACAGATGGTGCAGGGCGGCCTGTGGGATCCCGATGCCGGTCTCGTCATCCCGCGTTCGCAGACGGTTGCAGGCAAGCTGGTCGACCAGGCGGAGGCCTCCGGAAAGCTCAAGGCCTTCGCAAACACGTCCGCCAGGTCGCTCGTCATCGAGAACGGCCGCATCAAGGGCGTGGTGACCGACCGTGGCACAATCGAAGCGGATTATGTGGTGGTCTGCGCCGGTATCTGGGGCCGGCTAATCGCGGAAATGGCGGGCGAGGACCTGCCGGTGATGCCGATCGACCACCCGCTCACCTTCTTCGGCCCCTATACCGAGTTCGCCGGTACCGGCAAGGAGATCGGCTGGCCGCTGCTGCGCGACCAGGGCAACTCGGCCTATATGCGCGACACCGGCGATCCCAAGACCGCTGAAGGCGGGCAGATCGAGTGGGGCTATTACGAAGAGACCAACCCGCGCCTCTGCCATCCGCGCGACATTCTGGAGAAGAACCAGGCTCGCCTTTCGCCCTCGCAGCGCGACCTTGACATGGAGCAGATCATCGAGCCGCTCGAACGCGCCATGGAGCTGACGCCGATCCTGGCCGAACTGGGCTACAATGAGAGCCATTCCTTCAACGGGCTGCTGCAGGTGACAACGGATGGCGGCCCCTCCATGGGCGAGAGCCAGAAGGTGAGGGGGCTCTGGTACGCCGTCGCGATCTGGGTCAAGGACGGTCCCGCCATGGGCAAGCTCATTGCCGACTGGATGACGGATGGGCGCACCGAAATCGACCACCACCAGATCGATTACGCCCGCTTCTATCCGCATCAGACGACGGAGCAGTTCATCTGGGACCGCTGCACGGAGACGGCGCAGAAAGTCTACAATCCGGCGGTGCATCCGCGCGAGCCCTTCTCCAAGGGCCGTAGCATTCGCCGCTCGCCATTCTTCGAGCGCGAGAAGGAACTCGGCGGATACTTCATGGAACTGGGCGGCTGGGAGCGCGCCCATGGCTATGCCGCCAACGAGCATCTGCTGGAAAAGTACGGCAACCGCGTGCCGGTGCGCGAAAACGAGTGGGACAACCGCCATTTTTGGCGCGTCTCCAATGCCGAGCATCTCGCCATGAGCGAGGATTGCGGCATCGTGAACCTGTCGCATTTCGCCATCATCGATGTCGAAGGCCCGGACCATGTCGCGCTGATGGAGTGGCTGTGCGCAGCGAAGATCGGCGGCGACGCAAATATCGGCAAGGGCATCTACACGCATTTCCTCGATGACGAGGGCATGGTGCGCGCGGATCTCACCGTGATCCGCATGGCCGACCGCTGCCGCGTGATTGACGGCGCGGACGCCGGGCCGCGCGACTTCCACTACATCCGCAGGGTGGCGGAAGACAAAGGTTTCAACGTTACGGTCACCGATGTGACCGAAAAATACGTCACCATCGGCATCTGGGGACCGAACGCACGTACGACGCTGCAGAAGGTCGTCGAGAACCCGGACGGGCTCTCGCCGGAGAATTTTGCCTTCGCCGCTATCAAGCCGATCAGGATCGCAGGCAAGGATGTGACGGCCTTCCGCATCTCCTATGTCGGAGAGCAGGGCTGGGAACTGCACATGCGCTACGAGGACGGGCTTGCCGTCTGGGACGCGCTGCGGTCGACCGGCGTAATGGCGTTCGGCGTCGAGACCTACGCCAACTCGCGCCGCATGGAAAAGAGCCTGCGCCTGCAGAATGCTGACCTGCTGACCGAGTACAATCTGCTGGAGGCCGATCTTGCACGCCCGAAGGTCAAGGAGGCCGATTTCCGCGGCAAAGAAAAGCATCTGGAGTACCGCGCCCGCGAACATCAGCCGGCCATGCTCTGCACACTGGTCATGACGGACAATCGGGATTCCAAGGGCATCGCCCGCTATCCTGTCGGCACGATGCCGGTGATGGACCCCGAAACCGGTGAGGCGCTGGTCGACGAACTCGGCCGCCGCTCCTTCACCACCTCGGTCGCCTACGGCCCGACCATCGGCAAGAACATCGCGCTCGCCTACCTTCCATGGGCGTACTGCCAAGAGGGCCGCAGGTTGGCTGTCGAATATTTCGGCGAGACCTATCCGGTCGAGGTCGCTGCGGTCGGCTACAAGCCGCTCTACGACCCGGAGAGTCTGAAACCGCGGACCTGATGGGACGGCCACAAGCGCTCGCAAAATCGTGAAAGGCCCAGCCGGCAAATTCCGCCAGGCAGCTTTTTCATCCGGCGTTTTTCGCGTAACCTCGCGCCATGTCTCGGCTGGCACGAGGACGGCGCCTTTTCGGCAGCGCGGCTTTTGCGCTGAGCCTTCTTCTTGCGCCCCAGGCACAAAGCGCCGAGCAGGTCGACGTCGAGCTTGTTCTGGCCGTCGACGTCTCGCTCTCCATGTCGCCCGACGAGTTGGAGATCCAGCGCCAAGGCTACGCCGCGGCGCTAACCCATGACCGCGTTATCGAGGCGATCGCCGCGGGCGTGCATGGCCGGATCGCCGTCACCTACGTCGAATGGGCAGGCTGGACCACGCAGCAGATCGTTGTGCCGTGGACGGCGATCGCGACCCGGTCAGACGCCGAGCGCTTCGTTCGCCAGCTTTCGGCCAAGCCGCCGAGCAGCGCGCGGCGCACCTCGATTTCGGGCGCGCTGGAATTCGGCGGCGATCTCTTCGCCGAGAGCGGCTTTCAGGGCATGAAGCGCGTCATCGACATTTCCGGCGACGGACCCAACAATCAGGGCTCGCCGGTGACCGGCGCGCGCGACGCGCTGATCGCGCAAGGCATCACCATCAACGGCCTGCCGCTGATGACCAATGCCGGCTTGTCCAGCGCCTATGACGTCGAAAATCTCGATCTTTACTACCAGGACTGCGTGATCGGCGGGCCGGGCGCCTTCATGATCCCGGTCAACGACTGGTCGCAGTTCCCCGAGGCGGTGCGCCGCAAGCTGGTGCTGGAACTGGCCGGCGGCTCCTCGGAGCGAATGCGCGAGGAGGCCGCGCATCCGCCGGTACGATTGGCGCAGGCAGCGCCCGGCTATGACTGCATGATCGGCGAAAAGCTCTGGCGCGACCGCTCGTGGATGTGGGAGGACAGGTGAGCGCCTCCGGCTCCCTGGCCGAGATCAGGATGCTCCCGCGAACGCGTTGACAACCATGCGGCCATCCTGACAAATCGCAAGAGAACCAATCAAAGGGGAACTCCATGAAGAAGAGCGCAATTTTCGGCGCCGCAATGGCGCTTGCGATCTGCATTCCGCTGCCGGCCATGGCCGATACGGCGCTTACACTTGGCCTGAGCGGCTGGACCGGCTTCGCGCCGCTGACGCTGGCGAAGGAAGCCGGCATTTTCGAGAAGCACGGGCTCGACGTTACGTTGAAGAAGATTCCGCAGGCCAGCCGCCACCTCGCAATGGCGTCTGGCGACATTCAGTGCGCCGCCACGACGGTCGAGACCTGGATCGTGTGGAACGCCAATGGCGTGCCCGCCAAGCAGATTTTTCAGCTCGACAAATCCTATGGCGCCGACGGCATGGTCGTTCGCAACGATATCAACTCGATCGCCGAACTGAAGGGCAAGTCCGTCGCCGCTTCCGCGCCCGGCACCGCGCCCTATTTCACGCTCGCCTGGTTCCTCAGTAAGAACGGTCTTTCGGTGAAGGACGTGAACGTCGTCAATCTTGAGCCGGGACCGGCGGCGCAGGCCTTCCTCGCCGGCCAGACCGACGCGGCGATGACCTACGAGCCATATCTGTCGAGCGTGCGCGAGAAACCCGAAGCCGGCAAGATCATCGCCACTACGCTCGACTATCCGATGATCATGGACACGGTCGGCTGCACGCCGGCTTTTCTGGAAGCCAACCCGGATGCCGCCAAGGCGCTTGCCGCCAGCTATTTCGAGGCGCTGGAATTCATCGCGACCAGGCAGGACGAGGCATATGAGATCATGGGCGCGGACGTGAAGCAGTCGGGCGAACAGTTCGGCAAATCGGCGCAATATCTGCGCTGGCAGGGACCGGAGGAGAACAAGGAGTTTTTCTCGGGCGAACTGCAGGCGTTTTCCAAGGAAGCCGGGGCGCTCCTGAAAGAGATCGGCATTATCAAGGAAGTGCCGGATATCAACAGCATAGTCGACAAGAGCGTTGTCGGAGCAAACTGACGCCGCTATCACCTCATCCTGCTCGAAGGCCGCGCCCGTAGCGCGGCCTTCGGGTTTTCACGAGCCAATAAAGTGAGCGATCGATGTTCCGTCCACTGCAACCCGTCGGACAAGCGGCCCGGTTCGCGCTCGGCATCTCGTTCTTTGTCCTCTTCATCGCCGGGTGGTCGGTGGCTACGCTCGGGGGTTATGTCTCGCAGACCTTTCTCGCCGATCCGCTGACCATGCTCGCCGACGGCTGGAACCTGCTCGCCGAGCAGGGTTTTCTGTTCGACATCGGCATGACGATCTGGCGCGTGGTCGGCGGCTTCGTCCTGGCGGCGGTCGTCGCCGTGCCGCTCGGCATAATGATGGGCGCCTACAAGCCCGTCGAGGCATTCTTCGAACCCTTCGTCTCCTTTGCCCGCTATCTGCCCGCGTCTGCGTTCATTCCGCTTCTCATTCTGTGGGCGGGCATTGGCGAAACCCAAAAACTGCTCGTCATCATCATAGGCTCGCTGTTCCAGATCATCCTGATGGTCGCGGTCGCGGTCGGAAACACCAGGCGCGAGCTTGTCGAAGCCGCCTATACGCTGGGTTCCACCGATTCCGGCATTGTCAGGCGGGTTATGATGCCGGCAAACGCGCCTGAGATCGCCGAGATACTGCGCCTCGTGCTCGGCTGGGCCTGGACTTACGTCATCGTCGCCGAGCTTATCGGCGCCTCCTCCGGCATCGGCTACATGATCATCAACAGCCAGGCGTTGCTGGCTACGGGGCAGATCATCTTCGGCATCATCGTCATCGGCATCATCGGCCTGATCTCGGATTTCGCCTTCAAGGCGCTCAACCGCTGGCTTTTCCCCTGGAGGCTGGCATGAGCAAGCTCGTCGTCGAAAACCTCTCCCGCACCTTTCCGGGGGTGCACGGGGGTGCGCCGGTGCGGGCGCTCGAACCGGCTGATCTTCGGGTCGCCGCCAATGATTTCATCACCATCCTCGGTCCGTCAGGGTGCGGAAAGTCGACCTTGCTCAGGATCGTCGCCGGTCTCGACCAGCCCAGCACCGGCCAGGTCAAGCTAGACGGGCGGGTGGTGACACGCCCAGGCCGCGATCGCGGCATGGTGTTCCAGTCCTACACGCTCTTCCCATGGCTCACCGTCGCCCAGAACATCGCCTTCGGACTGCGCGAAAAAGGCCTGCCGCGCAGACAGCAGGACGAGATCGTCGCCTCCTATATCGACAAGGTCGGTCTGAAAGGCTTCGAAAACCACTGGCCGAAGCAATTGTCGGGCGGCATGCAGCAACGCACGGCAATCGCCCGCGCGCTGGCCAACGAACCCGAAATCCTCCTGCTCGACGAGCCCTTCGGCGCGCTCGACAACCAGACGCGAGGGCTGATGCAGGAATTATTGCTCGGCATCTGGGAGCGCGAGCGAAAGACTGTCGTCTTCGTCACCCACGACATTGAGGAGGCGATCTTCATGGCGTCGCGCGTTCTGGTGATGAGCGCCCGGCCGGGCCGGATCAAGTCGGACGTGGCGGTCGACCTTCCGCATCCGCGCCACTACACGATCAAGACGAGCCCGGAATTTTCGGCGCTGAAGGCGCGGCTGACCGAGGAGATCCGCGTGGAGGCAATGCGCAGCGTGGAAGGGAAGTAGCCAAGAGACCTTTTAGAATTTCGCTCCGGCGAGCCAGATGGCGTGGTTTTCGAGAACCGGAGCGGACGTTTGGGTCCGTGAGCACCGGAAGCGGAGAAAACTGCGTCAGGTGGCCGCCGGAGTAGAATTATCAAAGGTCTCTAAGCTGCCAGCAATTGCTTGCGATCAATCCGCTCCTGCTGCGGTGAGCGCGCATAAAGCTCGCGGTAGCATTTGGAGAAATGCGAGGCCGAGACGAACCCGCAGGCCACCGCCACCTCCACCACCGGCATGGAAGACTGGATCAGCAGGTGACGCGCCCGATCGAGGCGAATCTCGAGATAGTAGCGCGCCGGCGAGCGGCCCATCTCGGTGCGGAACAGGCGTTCGATCTGGCGTCGCGACAGGTCGACATGGTCGGCGATCTCGATCAGCGACAGCGGCTCCGACAAGTGCGCCTCCATCAGTTCGATGATGGTCAGCACCTTGGAGTTCTGCACGCCCAGCCGCGCCCTGAGCGGCAGCCGCTGGCGATCGGTCGGGCTGCGGACGCGGTCGGTCAGCACCTGCTCGCAAACGCGGTTGACGAGGTTGTCGTCGAAATCGTCGCCGATCAGCTTCAGCATCATGTCGAGCGCGGCGGTGCCGCCGGCGCAGGTGTAGATGTTCTGGTCGACCTCGAACAGGTCGGCAAAGACGTTGGCCTTCGGGAAAGCTTCGGAAAAGCCCGGCAGGTTTTCCCAATGGATGGCGCAGCGCTTGTTCGACAGGAGCCCGGCGGACGCCAATATATGTGCGCCGGTGCAAAGCCCGCCGATCGCCACGCCGCGATTGTATTCCTCGCG
The DNA here is from genome assembly GCF_040438645.1 of Mesorhizobium sp. WSM2240. Lineage (NCBI taxonomy): Bacteria > Pseudomonadati > Pseudomonadota > Alphaproteobacteria > Hyphomicrobiales > Phyllobacteriaceae > Mesorhizobium > Mesorhizobium sp. WSM2240. The sequence goes on along the minus strand of NZ_CP159253.1, from coordinate 3,258,999 downwards.
CAGCCAGGCGAAGGCCGACCGGTTCTGATATTTCTCGACATTGACGCCGCTGCACACCACCACCATGGACGGACGGTCAGGACCCGACATCTTCCTGCGTTCGTCCTCCAGGGAGGTGTCGACAGCGCATTCGACATAGTTCGAGGCGCGGACCGGCTTGCCGTCGATACTCGCAAGCCGCCAGCGATAGGCCTCATAGCCCAGCATGCGGTTGGCCGACCGCAGCGGATCGAGCGCCGTCGCGAAGGCGATCATGGTGAAATCGGGAACAAGGAAGAACACAAGCGAGCGCTTGATGGGATGCTTTGTTGCGTTCACGGCAGCCTCACGCAAAACCCGGATGACGCGAACAGGATGTCGCGATCGGACTAGCGTCATCAGGAAAACCTAGCGCTGTCAATCGGCTACGCGGCCACAGCGCAAATTTATTTGCGACATAGGTCGCATTCCGGCTAATTAGAGGCCGATCATGTATGCGGTGGTTGCAGCGGCGGAAAGCACTTCGCGCAAAACAAAACCGCCACCCTGACCAGCGGGGCCAAGACGGCGGTGTTTATTCATCTTTAGATCGCTCAGGCTATGAAGCCGAGGCGCGCTGCCGCGACTGCGCCGGACTGGCCGGGCATCGTGCGGTCGAGGCGCTGGCGCTCGAGCGCGGTGGTCAGGTTCATTTCGCGGTGCTTGCCGAACATGCGGGACAGGAATTTCACGACACTTCTCCATGCATTCTGGTTACACGGGGTGCCTTCGCTTGATGGAGTGGGGCAACTCGTTTTGACAGCGCTGATATAGTTGGCAATTGCAGTAAAATTAAGCGGCGAAAGCGAAGCGTTTGATATGAAATGCGACATCTATTGCGACATCGGGGCCAGTGTTTCGCCTGAAAAATGAACAAAAACAATGTTCTATTAAGGAACTTAACCAGCTATGCGACTTGTTCAGATGCGTCATGCGCGCGGCGCATGGCTCCGCCGCTGGTCTTGCGAGGAAAGCCGACAAAAGAAAAAGCCTGCCGGATTCACTTGGGAGAGTCCGGCAGGCGTGTCTTGGTCACACATATTTACTTGTCTCCGGCCCATGAGCCGGACTGAAAGCGCGGCGTGCGCGGCGTCGCATAGGCGTCGGGCCAACCGATGTCCTTCTGGATTTCCGCGGGCAGCGAGCGAACCTGCCGTTCGGTCAGATAACGGCTGCGGGCGGCGCTGTATTCGGCGGCAATGCGGCCGATCGTCGAGAGGATGGACATATTAGTCTCCTTTGGTTCGGGTCCCGATCTGCTCCAGGACCCTTTTCACGCTGTTGACTATCTGCCCGAATTGATGTTCAATCAATCGAAATGAAATGATGGTTTCGATCAGAAAATTTGAAGGAACCGGACGCGATGAACGCCCCGCTCAATCACCCCCTGCCACTGCTCGATCTCGACGTGTTGCGCACCTTTGTCGCCATCGCCGAGACCGGCAGCTTCACGACCGCCGCCAATGCGGTGTTCCGCACGCCGTCGGCCGTATCCATGCAGATCAAGAAACTCGAGGACATTCTCGGCCGCTCGATGTTTTCGCGCGATGCGCGCTCGGTGGCGCTCACCACCGACGGCGAAATGCTGCTCGGCTACGCGAGGCGGCTGCTCGCGGTCAATCGCGAGGCGGTCTCCAAGTTCATCGTGCCGGACATTACCGGCGTTGTGCGGCTCGGCTCGCCTGACGATTATGGCGAGCGTGTGCTGCCGCACGTCCTGAAGCGCTTTGCGCAGACCCATCCTTCGATCGCCGTCGACGTCACCATCGACCAGAGCGTCAATCTGCGCCGGCGCATGGACGACCGCGCGCTCGACATCACGCTGGTCACCAATTCCTACAAGACTTCCATGTCCGGGGCCGAAGTGCTGCTCACCGAGCCGATCGTCTGGGCCGGCGCCAAGGGCGGTTGCGCACACATGCGCGAGCCGCTGCCGGTTTCGATGTGGGAAGAAGGCTGCGCATGGCGGGCCGGCGCACTCGAGGCGCTGGGGCGGGAAGGGCGCAACTACCGCGTCGCCTATATGAGCGCCCACACCACCGGCCAGCGTTCGGCCATCCTGGCCGATCTCGCGGTCGCGCCACTGCCGAAGTCCTTTATCGGCTGCGATATGGTGGAACTCGGCCCGAAGGACGGCCTGCCGGAGATCGGCAGCTACAGCCTGGCCATGTTCGTTTCGCCGGACGCGTCGGCGCCGGTGAAAGCCGCCGCCGACCATATCCGCGCCGCCTTCGAAGTGTTTCGCGAGACCGGCAAGTTCTGACGCGACGCAGTCTCTGGGCGCTTCCGGCTCCCGGGACTCAGCGCAGCGACTTCCAGTAGGCCGAGCTGAAATGCGCTCCGCTTCGCGAGCCCTGGGTCGCCGGCCAGCCGATATCCTTTTGCAGTTCCGGCGGCAGCGCGTTCATCTCGCGGATCGCCTGGCTGTTGCGGCGGGCTTTCCTGAGCGCCGCGCCGAAGCGTCCGATTTCGTCGAATATGGACATGGCAAATCTCCCTCGAATGTCCACCGGCACGGAGCTTTCCGCGTGATGGCGGCGGATCAATGCGCCGCCTATGTTTCAGAATGATTTCAGCGAAAAGCCTTTTGGTTTCAAGACTGAAACATTTGCATGCAAATGAGTTCCAGTCGCGCCGATCTAGGCCGATCCAGGATGCGCCAGGCGCTCAGCGCAGCGACTTCCAGTAAGCCGACTGGAAATGGCTGCCGCCCTGCGATGCGCGGCGAGCCGGCCAGCCGATATCCTTCTGGATTTCCGGCGGCAGGGCGTTCATTTCCCGGATGGTCTGTCGGTAGCGGCGGGCTCTTTTCAATGCCTCGCCTAACCGGGCGATCTCGTCGAGTATCAACATATTGGCCTCCGATGACCTTTTGTGGTGCGCAGTTCCCCCGGGGCGCGGGAAACCGCAGTCTCTGCTTCGCTAGCTTGGCGAAGCAGGTCCCTCGGTAGCCGAACGGAAAAAATTTGAATGTGAGCGGTTTCACGCTGGCGTCGCAGCGCGTATGCGCGGCGGACACATTCATGTGCAAACGAGTTGAACGAGGCCCTCAGCCTCTGACCGCTGCTATCCTCTGGAGCGCCGTGCGTCGCGATCCTCGCGCGAGCGCCGGCGCGGTGTCGCGTCGCCGGCCACGCCGCTCTCGCCGACGGTCTTTCGCGGCGGCAGCTTGACCTGGCTGCCGAGCTTCGGGAACGGATCGACCTTGTTGGGCAGCGCCATGGCGTTGATGAAGATCTGCTGGAAATTCGGCTCGAGCGCGGTCTCGATCTTTTCGATCCGGTTCACTGCCTGTTCGATCTCGCGGCGGTGGTTACGGTTCAGGAGCGCCATCAGCGCGCCTGTACCGGCGGCGTTGCCGACAGCCTTGACCTCGGCCAGGTCGCAATCGGGGATCAGGCCCAGCACCATCGCGTATTTCGGGTCGATGAATGAGCCGAAGGCGCCGGCAAAGCGGATCGTGTCGACATGGTCGATGCCCTGCTTTTCCATCAAAAGCTTGACGCCAGCATAGAGCGCGGCTTTGGCGAGCTGGATGGCGCGCACGTCGTTCTGCATCACAGTCAGCCGGGGCTCGCCGTCACGCAGCAGATAGGAGAAAGTCCGCCCGTTCTGGATGATGCGCGGGCTTCTCCCGGCCAGCGCACCGTCGATGACGCCGTCTTCCGAAATGATACCGGAAAGATACATTTCCGCGACCACTTCGATGATCGCCGAGCCGCAGATGCCGGTGACGCCCGTTGCCCGGACGGCTTCTTCGAATCCGGCTTCGTCCGACCAGAGTTCCGAACCGATGACGCGGTATTTGGGCTCCAGCGTTTCCGGATCGATGCGCACGCGTTCGATCGCGCCGGGCGCCGCGCGCTGGCCGGACGAGATCTCGGCGCCTTCGAAGGCCGGCCCGGTCGGAGAGGAGGCGGCGACTACACGGTCCCGGTTGCCGAGCACGATCTCGGCATTGGTGCCGACATCGACCAGAAGCATCATGCTGTCCTGACGATAAGGGCCTTCCGACAGCGTCGCGCCGGCGGCATCCGCCCCGACATGGCCGGCGATGCAGGGCAACAGATAGAGCCGCGCGCCGCGATTGACGTCGATGTCGATCTCGTGCGCCCAGTATTGCAGCGCGCCGGAGACCGCCAGTGCGAAGGGGGCCTGCCCGAGTTCGGTCGGATCGATGCCGAGGAACAGATGGTGCATGATCGGATTGCCGACGAAGACGCAGTCGAAAATGTCGTGGCGGTCGACATTGCCTTCCTTGCAGACCTTGCCGATCAGCCCGTTGACCGCCTCGCGCACGGCCTGCGTCATCGCCTCGCGGCCGTCCGGGTTCATCATCACGTAGGAGACGCGGCTCATCAGATCCTCGCCGAAGCGGATCTGTGGGTTCGATGTGCCGGAGGAAGCGGCGATGCGGCCCGACAGCAGCGAAACCAGGTGCATTGCGATCGTCGTCGAGCCGATGTCGCAGGCAATGCCGTAGGCTTCGTTTTTCAGCCCCGGGAACAGATCGATGATGAAGGGCCGCGACGAGTCCATGTCGCGGTGGACGACCGCCGTGACGCCCCATTTGCCTTCGCTCAGCTCCGGCTGGTTCGGCAGCTTGGTCCGCAGGATTTTCTGGACCCGCGGGATCAGGTGCGGCGAGATCAGCAGGTCCTTCCAGCCCCAGTCCTTCTCCAGCGCCGCTTTCAGGCGATCGAGATCGCCAAGCGGCTTATGCATATCGGGCTCGTCGACTTCGACATAGCAGAGCTGCACCGCGGCATTGCGTTCGATGACACGATCGGTCGCGGCCTTGCGGATGGTTTGCGCGTTGATGACCGTGTCCTGCGGGACGTCGATCACCAGATCGCCGAGGATCATCGAGGAGCAGGAGAGGCGGCGTCCGTCGGCCAGGCCGCGAACGCGCTCATAGCGCTCTTCCTTGGCGCCCTTCGGCGAGATGTGGTCGTTGGAAGAGACGATCTTGTGCTTGGCGAAATTGCCTTGCTGAACCTCGACCTGACAGCGCCCGCACGTCGCGCGCCCACCGCACACGCTTTCCACATAGACGCCCAGCGAGCGCGCGGCATCGAGGATCGGCGTGCCGACCGGGAACCGCCCGCGCTTGCCGGACGGCATGAACAGGACCAGAGGGTCGGTTATGTTCGGGGGCGGGTTCATTGCATGCCGATTTTCCGGAGTTCGTACGCTGCGCTCTTCCGCAACGTAGGGCGCAATCCTATCTGATCACCCCCGCGCCATCCGCGCCTCGCGGCCGCCGCGGCGGCGTCCGCCATTGGAAGCGCCTTCGCCCGGCGCATTGACCGCAACCGGCGCTGCGACCGGGTGGCCGCCTTCGGCCGGCTTGTAGTCCTTGTAGGTCTTGATCCAGGTCGTGCAGTTGGCGTCGGTGCCGTTGAGCACGTTGGCGGCGCGCACGGCTTCCATTTCCTGCGGGCGAACCGGGTTCATGATCGCCGAGGTCATGCCTGCGCCGATCACCATCGGGATAAAGCCGGCATTGATGCCGTGGCGGTGCGGCAGGCCGAAAGAGATATTCGACAGGCCGCAGGTCGTGTTGACCTTGAGTTCCTCGCGAAGGCGGCGCAGCAGCGCGAACACCTGGCGGCCGGCGTCGCCCAGCGCGCCGATCGGCATGACCAGCGGGTCGACGACTACGTCATGCGACGGAATGCCGAAATCGGCGCAGCGCTCGACGATCTTCTTCGCCACTGCGAAGCGTACATCCGGATCCATGGAGATACCGGTCTCGTCGTTGGAGATGGCGACGACCGGAACATTGTATTTCTTGATCAGCGGCAGGATGGCTTCCAGCTTCTCCTCTTCGCCGGTCACCGAATTGACCAGCGGGCGGCCTTTGGCCACCTTCAGCGCCGCCTCGATCGCCGCTGAGACCGAGCTGTCGATCGAGAGCGGCAGGTCGACCAGGTTCTGCACGATCTCCAGCGTCTGCACCAAAAGCGCCGGCTCCGTCGCATTGGGGTCGACCGCGGTCACGCCGGCGTTGACGTCGAGCATCGTCGCGCCGCAGGCGGCCTGCTCCAGCGCGTCCTTGATGACGGTCTCGAAATTACCCACGACCATTTCCGCCGCGAGCTTCTTCCTGCCGGTCGGATTGATGCGCTCGCCGATCACGCAGAAGGGCTGATCGAAGCCGATGATGATCTCTCGGGTCGCCGAGGCGACGATTGTGCGGGTCATGTGATCTCTCTCCAAAAGATATAAAGACTTCTTTATATCGTTATCTATTTCGATTCAAGCCAATGGTGATCGTTCCGCGTTCAATGCGCGGTCTTCACCAGGTCAGATTGCGTCTCGACGATTTCGTCGTGCAGGATGTGGTCGAGGCGGTCCGCCACCATCTGATCGTCGCGGCGGATTTCGCGCCTCCACGGCCGGCGGCCCTTCAGCACGCCCGATTCGTCCACGATCTCGGCAACGTACTCTTCCTGTCGGTAGGCCATCACATGAATGCCCGAGACACCCGGTATCTCCTTGACTTCGTTGATGATGTCGATGGCGAGACGCTTGCCTTCCTTCTTCTGGTCCTGAGCGCCCTCCAGCCGCTTGATGATCGCATCGGGGATATGGATGCCCGGCACGTTGGAGCGGATCCATTTGGCGGTCTTGGCCGAGGCCAGTGGCCCGACCCCGCACAGGATGAAGCACTGCTCGGTGTAGCCGAGATCGCGAACACGCTGCATGTAGGTGCGGAACATCGGCACGTCGAAGCAGTACTGGCTCTGCACGAACTGCGCACCGGCGGCGATCTTCTTGCCCAGCCGGTAGGGACGGAAATCATAGGGCGGCGCAAACGGATTGATCGCGGCGCCAAGGAAGACCTGTGGCGGCGTCGTCAGCTTGCGCCCCGAAAGGAACTTGCCGTTGTCGCGCATGATGCGGATGGTTTCGAGCAGCGACATGCAGTCGAGGTCGAACACCGGCTTGGCGCCCGGCTGGTCGCCGGCCTGCACGCCGTCGCCGGTTAGGCAGAGCATGTTGGCGACGCCCATCGCCGCACCGCCGAGCACGTCGCCCTGTATCGCGATGCGGTTCTTGTCGCGGCAGGCAATCTGCATGATCGGCGCATAGCCCATGCGTGTCAGGAGCGCGCAGATGCCGACCGACGACATGTGGCAATTGGCGCCGGAGGCGTCGACGGCGTTGATGGCGTCCACCCAGCCGTCGAAGACCTTGGCGCGGTTGTAAACGTCTTCGGGATCGGCGCTGTCCGGCGGATTGAGTTCCGTCGTCACCGCGAATTCGCCGCGCCTCAGCACCCGCTCCAGCCTGCCGCGCGAGGAGTGGCCGGGCAGGGGATCGAGCGGCAGATCTATGCCGGCGGGGTTCTCGTCGAGCTGACGGTCGATCATGCCGACACCTTTGCCTTGGCGGCTTCGCGCGCTGCTGCCGCCTGCGCGGTGACGCGGAGCCACGCGGATGTTTCGCGAAGCGACTGGTCGACCGGCTTCTGCACATTCAGGATCGCGTCGCTGTGAACCATGTTGCGCGAGCCTTCCCAGGCCTTGACCCAGACGCAGGGCATGTCCGGCTCGACCTCGCAATTGCCGTTGGCGCGCACGCCGCCGCAAGGGCCATTGCGCAACTGCTTGGGGCAGTTCATCGGGCACGACATGCCGGTCGAGGAAAGAATGCACTGGCCGCACATGCGGCAGTCGAACATGAAGCCCTTAACGCGCTTTTCCACGAATGTGATGGGGGCTTCGACGCGGCTGTAGCCGATGCTCTTCCAAAGCGGATGCAGCATCAGGAACATGTCGGCGAAGCGGGCGTAAAACCATTCCAGCGCTCTGCTGTGGCGCACCGCCCACAGCCGCACTGAATAGGAGCGTTGCACGCGCCGCTGCGGCGACACGTCGGCCGGCCTGTAGGCCGTCTTGGGCGCCGTACGGCTGACCACTGTGGCCTGGGTCACGCCGCCGGAAGCTGCCGGCGGCACGACTTGTACGCCGTTGGCCGGCCCCGCGGCCGTAGTGGAAATCGGCTGGGTATCAGACATCTGCCTTGCCGCCTGCCTTGGCGAGAGCGACCAGTCGCTCCCGGTCATATTGCGCATCGAGGTCGGCCGCCGCCTTTTCGGCTTCCGCTTCGAGATCGTCGCCGACCGGCACCGGATCGGCCTTGCGCCATTCGGCCAGATAGGCGTCCGTTTCGGCCGCGCCAGACCGCATCGCCGCCATGTCGATCGCCTCGGTGAAGCGCAGCGGCAGTTCGCGCTTGGCGTTCTGCCGGCCCTTCTTGACGATGACCTGCGCGGGAATGTCGCGCCAGTAGACGATGATCAGGTCGGCCATTCAACTCACTCGATTTAGAGCATGATCCCGAAAAGTTGCGGACTTTACGGGCCGATCATGCGGCCTAGTAATTGCCTGGAGCCCATTCCGATCCTTCGGAATGAACCGGGCTCTAGGTGTCTGGAGCATTGCCGCAAGCACCGTCGGCCTGCTTGTTATGAGACGACGCGCGCGCATTCAAATGCGACGCGCGATCGCGTCGCAAAAACACAACGGGAATATCGCGGAAATTCTACCAGATGCCGCGGCGCAGCCCGGTCCACAAATAGCTCCAGATCGGCGGGTGATACCACTGGCTGGAGGGCAGGCCGGTTTCGATTGGATCGAGCCTTCCGGCGAGCGTTTCCTCGATAGCCGAAATGCAGATTTCGCGGGAGAGGGCCGCAAGCCGCAGCGGGTAGAGCATCAGATTGTCGCCGGGTTTGGGGCTGCCGCGCACCTGGTGCAAAACGGCTCCGGTATCGACGCCGGCATCGACCAGATGAACCGTCGCTCCAAAATTCTCCGCGTCGCCTTTTGCCAGCGCCCAGTAGCCGCCATTCATGCCGCGATATTTCGGAGTGATGCCGGCATGGTAATTGAGAACCGGGCAGGGCATCGCCGCCAGCGTTTGCCTGGACAGCATCCGGCAGCCGGCGAGGAACACGACTTTCGGCGCGGCTATCTCGATTGCCTGCAGGAATTCAGGCGAATTGGCGGAAGGCACCTGGACGATCGCCTGACCGGCGCGCGGCGCGGTTTCCAGCCCACCTTCGGCGGCGATCGCGTCAGCACGCCTGGCGAACAGGCGCTTGCCGAGCTTGGTCAAAAGCATGGTGCCGACCTGCCCCGCGACCGAAATCCAGCCCTGTCTGCGGGCCCGCCGTCGCAAAAGTTGCGACTTCGATTCCGGCGTTTCGAGAATGACTGTCACCGGCCCAAACCGGTCGGAAACCGCATTGACGATCGCCCATATATGCGGGCCGCCTTCGGTCACCATGACAATCTGTTCGCGTTTTAGGTCGGATATCATCACTGCAGATCGCGATGGTTTCGGGTCAGCCCGCTGCCGGGGACGATCCGAACTATCGCACCGCAGCCTTACCGCACGCTTAAACCATCCATCCCCAGACGGCCTGGGTGGCTGCGCCGGCCGCGCCGATGACGAAGACGATGACGGCTACAGACACTATGGCGACGACGCTGCCGATCGCAAACAAGATGCCGTCGCGCTCCGACAGAGCCAGTCCGAGCAGTGCGGTGGCGAAGGCCGGCAGCCAGTTGCCGAGTGGAATGGGCAAAGTCACGATGACCGCCAGCAGAAAGGCGATGGTGCCGATGATGCGGTCGCCGCGCTTGCGCCAGAACGGCCAGTAGCGTGGTGTGACGTATTTTTCCAGGCTGACGAGACGCGGCACCACCCGCTCCATGATCGAGCGGAACTGCTCGGCCGTCAGCGACTTTTCGGCGACGAAGCGCGGTAGCCAGACGCGTTTGCTGCCATACATCATCTGCGCCGAGATGATCAGCAGCGGCAGGCCGAGAATGGCGGAGGCGCCGGGCGGCAGGGGCAGAAGGTTGAAGGCGGCGAAGAGAACCAGGAGGGCGGCGAAGCTGCGGTCGCCGAGCGCGTCGCGTATCGAGCCCAGCGTCACCCGGCCGTCGGCGTCGCGGGAAAGCTGTGCGAAAAGCTGGGATAGTCGGCGCGGCCTGCGCCGCATGGGGGCCCCTTCGATCTGGCCCGCCTCGAATCCCTTCATTTCAGCTCTCATACGCCCGTCTCAACCCGAAAAGCCGCAAGCCCATGCGGTACCCGACCCCATTCTGCCGTGCGGGGGTTAAACCTTGATGACATGACCAATAACAAGTCAAATTTGCGGTCGCTGCGATGCAATTGCAACAGCAAGGCGCTTATTGGCGGCGGAATTCGAGGACATCGAGCTTGGATTCGTAGTATGGCGCCGGAAATTCGATCCGCCAGGCCAGCGGTCCAGTGCGAAAGGCGTAGCCGACCTGATCGCTTTCGGGGCCGCTGCCGTAGGGCTTGGCCGGGTCTCCGGCGATATGGAACGAGCCGAGATAGATCAGGCGGGTGTCGCTCTCCGTGTAGAAGCGGCCCTTGGTGCGTTGCGAACCGCTCACCTTCTCCAGCATCCAGCCCGAGCCGTCGTCGGAAACGCGGCATTTGAACCAGCCATAGACTACCAGCTCGGCGAGCCCGCCGGCCTTGATCGTGCGGCATTGCCAGTCGCCCACCATGTCGAAATCCGCAAACGGGAGCGGCGGGTCGGCGAGAATCCTGTCCAGTTCGGCCACGTCAGCCGGCGCGCCGGCCTTCGCTTCCTCCAGCGCCTCCTTGCGCGTCGCCTCATAGTTCTCCAGCCGCGTCTTGTCGGCCGGCGTGATCAGCTTCTGCACCACGCCGTCGGCATGGACATGGGTGCCCGGAAGAGCGAGGAGGGCGGCGAGAAGCCACACGCGGATTTTCATGGATGAATGCTCCGGATTTGCCGCGACCTCGCCTGAGGAATCCGGCTGTTTTCGTGTTGGCCTACAGGTGCATGAGAATGTTGACGAGCCGGCCAAAGGGATCACGGGTGTAGAAGCGCCGCACATTCCAAGGCTCGTTCACCGGGCCGTATTCGATCGTCAGACCTTTCTCGACGGCTCGCCGGTGCACCTCGTCGACATCGTCCACCTCGATCGACAGGTCGGGCACGAGCGTGCCTGACCCGCCTTCGGTCGCGATGCCGATTTGTGGAGTCATCTTCCCGTCGGCGGCAAAGGTCGCAATGAATCCAAGATCCATGACCAGACGCAGGCCGAGCAACTCTTCGTAAAAGGCGTTGGCGCGTCCGATATCGTCGGTAGCGATGTTGGCTACGATTCGCTTGACCGTCATACTGCTCTCCCGGATGTCGATGCCGCCTTCTCCAACGCCGGGGGCAAATCGCCGTAGCCGGTGAAGCGCTTTTCATAGGCGAGGCCGAGCATTTCGGCTGCTTCTTCGGCGACCTTGTCCAGTTCGGGATTGTCCGTCTGCGCGAGATAGACGAGCTTCTCGTAATTTCCGAAATAGTCCGCGGCGAGTTCGGGATGGCGATCGAGGCCGAGCGGCTTGATGAAGAACGCCTCGAACTGCCGGCACAGAAAATCGGTCATGTAGAAGGCCAGCATGTCGCGGTCGCCGGCTGCCTCGAAGGCGGCGTTGCCCTGATAAAAGGCAAAGCAATGCGCGCCGGCCATGCGCTCGACGCCGTGTTTCTCGCAAACTGCATCGAGCATCCCGCCGGTTCCGCAATCGGCGTATCCGACGAAGATGCGGCTGTAGCCTTCCGCCTTCGCCTCGGTGATCGCCTTGTCCATGGCAGGCGGAATTCTGTCGGGATAGTAGTGGAACTCGGCCGGCAGGCAGGTCAGTTCGAGATGGTTGAGCGCCAACTGCTCCTTCACGGCGAGCACCTCACGCGCGAGCATGCCGCAGGCGATGACCAGCAGCTTTTCGTCCTTGTTTTGTCTGCCTTTGCGCGTGGTCGTCATGGAACCACTTCTGTTTCGAATTCGTTCCTGTCGGCCTTATCTAGTCAACGAGGGAGCCACAGTCCATGAAACCGCGCTTTGCACCGATTGCCGCCATCCTGGCATGCGCCTTGGTGGTTGCGGCCTGCGCCAATACGATCCGCGGCGTTGGGAGGGATGCTTCCAACACCGTCAACGCCACGGAGCAGGCGGTCGAAGACGTCGCCAACTGATCGGCTGACCGTCTTAAGATATATCCGCGTATCAGGCGGCGCGCACGTTGTGCTTGCGCTTCATGAAGTCCTTGGCGGTCTCCACCGCCACAGCCGCATCGCGGCAATAGGCGTCTGCGCCCACGGCCTTGCCGAATTCCTCGTTGAGCGGAGCGCCGCCGACCAGCACGACATAGTCGTCGCGAATGCCCTTTTCCTTCATCGTGTCGATCACGACCTTCATGTAGGGCATGGTGGTGGTCAGAAGCGCCGACATGCCGATGATGTCCGGCTTGTGCTCTTCGATCGCGTCGAGATATTTCTCGACCGGGTTGTTGATGCCGAGGTCGATGACGTCGAAGCCCGCGCCCTCCATCATCATGCCGACGAGGTTCTTGCCGATGTCGTGGATGTCGCCTTTGACCGTGCCGATCACCATCTTGCCCTGCTTGGGCGCGCCGGTGGCGGCAAGCAGCGGGCGAAGGATCGCCATGCCGGCCTTCATCGCATTGGCCGAAAGCAGCACTTCGGGAACGAACAGAATGCCGTCGCGAAAGTCCTCGCCGACGATGCGCATGCCTTCGACGAGCGCTTCGGTCAGCACCTTGTAGGGCGCCCAGCCGCGCTCCAGAAGGATGTTGGTGCCTTCCTCGATCTCTTCCTTTAGACCGTCATAAAGGTCGTCGTGCATCTGCTGCACGAGTTCGTCATCGGTGAGTTCGGAAAGGATGATCTCGTCATCGGACATGTCAGGCTCCTCGCGTCCGCGGGCAATCATTCCCGGCGGCCCAGAAATTCGCACCAATACCTATCGTGCAAGCACGGCAAATCCATAGCTGATTTGCGACTTCCTGCAAAAAGAAAGCGACCGGGGTTTAGGGCGTATTTCTTGTCGATTTTGCGACAGTGCTTGGCGCTGGCGGGCCGTTTCGCTAAAGGGGCATGGCTACGATCCGGGCAAAGGCGCCATCAGGCGCGGATTGCTTGATTTCTAAGGATGATTTCGATGGAAGAGAACCGCTTGTCCGAGCAGGAAGCCTCCAATTCACGGCGAGGGCGCGCCGCGAGCGGCGGCGCCGCGGCCAGGCGGGCGGCCCGTTCGGGCGGCGGTCCCGGCACGCAGCTCACCTACATAAAGCGCAAGATCAACGTCTATGAAGTGCTCGACGAGGAAGGCCTGGCGCTCATCGAGGCCAATGCCGACACCGTGCTCGAAGAGATCGGCATCGAGTTCCGCGACGACGCCGAGGCGCTTGCGCTGTTCAGGCAAGCCGGCGCCGATATCAGGGGCGAGCGCGTGCATTTCCCGAAGGGCCTGTGCCGCGCACTGCTCAAGACCGCGCCTTCCAGCTACACCCAGCATGCCCGCAATCCCGCCCGTTCGGTCGAGATCGGCGGCAAGGGCACGGTTTTCGCGCCGGTCTACGGGCCGCCCTTCGTGCGCGACCTCGACGGCAACCGCCGCTACGCCACGATCGAGGATTTCCGCAATTTCGTGAAACTCGCCTATATGGCGCCGTCCATCCATCATTCGGGCGGCACCGTGTGCGAGCCGGTCGACGTGCCGGTGAACAAACGCCACCTCGACATGATCTATTCGCACATCAAATATTCGGACAAGCCGTTCATGGGCTCTGTCACCGCGCCTGAGCGCGCCGAGGACACGGTCGCGATGGCCAAGATCCTGTTCGGCGACCAGTTCGTCGGCGACAACACGGTTTTGACCAGCCTGATCAACGCCAATTCGCCGATGGTGTTCGACGAGACGATGCTTGGCGCGCTGAAAGTCTATGCCCGCAACAACCAGGCCTGCATCGTCACGCCCTTCATCCTGGCCGGCGCGATGAGCCCGGTGACGGTCGCCGGCACGCTGACGCAGGTCCTGGCTGAAGTGCTTGCCGGCGCGTCGCTTACGCAGCTTATCCGGCCCGGCGCGCCGGTGCTGTTCGGCACTTTTGCTTCGTCGATCTCCATGCAGTCGGGCGCGCCGACTTTCGGTACGCCGGAGCCGTCGCTTGTCTCCTATGGTGCGGCCCAGCTCGCCCGCCGTGTTGGCCTGCCGTTCCGCACCGGCGGTTCGCTCTGCGCTTCCAAGGTGCCGGACGCGCAAGCGGCCTATGAAAGCGCCAATACTCTGAACTCGACCATTCTGGCGGGCACCAACTTCGTCTTGCATTCGGCCGGCTGGCTCGAAGGCGGACTGGCCTCCTGCTACGAAAAGTTCATGATGGACATCGACCAGCTCGGCATGACGCAGAAATTCGCCGAGGGTGTCGATCTTTCGGAAAACGGCCAGGCGATGGACGCCATCCGCCAGGTCGGCCCCGGCAGCCACTATCTCGGCTGCGACCATACGCAGGCCAATTTCCAGACCGCCTTCTACCGCTCGTCGATCGCCGACAACAATTCCTACGAGCAGTGGCTTGCCGAGGGCCAGAAGACCGCGCCGCAGCGCGCCAACGAGCTCGCTCGGCGCTGGCTCGAGACCTACGAAGCGCCGCCGCTCGACCAGGACATCGAAGACGGCTTGAAGGACTTCATCGCGAAGAAGAAGGAGTCCATGCCCGACGCCTTCACTTGAAAGGAGCCCGATGCAGGCGGGGCTAAAGTCGCTAACATCATTCACAAGGAAGTCTGGAGATCGGCATTCCGCAATCCAGACGAGAAGGGGTAATGTCGTGCGGCTGGTTGCCCCTTTTGAGGGGGCGAGTGACGAGCGAAGCGAGGGTGGGGTACTCTCCGAGTGATGCAACATAGGGCTTTCATTGTCGCGTCGCCCCTCATCCCCCTGCCCGGACCTTCTCCCCGTGAACGGGGAGAAGGGGAAGCGGTCACGTTGCGGCCCGCCTCCTTCTCCCCGTCACTTTACGGGGAGAAGGTCCCGGCAGGGGGATGAGGGGCAGTGGAAACGCCTCAAGATATTGCGGGTCAGATTTCTACCGCTCTTTCCGCGCACGGTCTCATCCTGCGCGGCGGTTTCAATTTCAACGACGATGAATCCGCCCCGCTCGGCCCCTTAGGAGCCCCCGCCAGATCCGTTCTCCTCATTGGCCAGGCGGGGTCGGCGCCATGGCCGCACTTCCTGCGCTGGCGTGAAAGCCAGCCGGCCGGCCTGAAAAACCCGCTCGACACATGGTCGCGCCAGATCATCGGCGAGGTTGCGGAAGAATTCGGCGCGCGAGCCGCTTCACCGTCCGACAAGCCTTACCTGCCGTTCCAGCAATGGGCGATGCGCGCCGAGGGCCTGAAGCCGTCGCCGCTCGGCATCCTGATGCACCCGCAATACGGCCTCTGGCACGCCTATCGCGGCGCGCTGCTGTTCGAGACCGATCTCGCCATTCCTCCGCCTGAGATTCCGATTCATCTTTGCGATCTATGTGTTGGAAAACCTTGCCTGAAAGCCTGTCCGGTCGGAGCTCATTCGGAGGCCGGATTCGCCCACGAGGCCTGCCTGTCGCATGTCCGCAGGCCGGATGGTGCGCTGTGCCGTGACGGTGGCTGCCTCAACCGCAACGCCTGCCCGTATGGGACGGAATACCGCTATCCGGCCGACGAGCAGGCCTTCCACATGGCCGCGTTCGTTGGCCTTTAGATCGGCTTCGTGGATAAACCACCCGGCGGCAGCGGAAATAATGCTGTCATTTCAATGGCTGACGAGAAAAATACGCGAAATTTATGCCTCACCCCCTATCCGTCGCGCATAATCTCCTGACCGTTCTGGCGGGACCTGGTGCGCACCGGGTATCAGGAAGGGCGGCGGTGACCTCCCGCCATGGGATCGGAACCCATGGCTCCGAGGGCGTCCGACGGGCCGGCATTCCCGATGCGAAGCGTCAATGCTTCGTGCAAGGAAGGCGGATCATCCGCGCGTCATTGTCCATGGAAAGAACATGGAGCGGGGCGCGTGGCCGGTCGATGTGGCGACAGACACCGGACGGGCGGGCATGGGAGTGCCTGTTCTTTTTACGAATTCGTGCGGTGCTTTCTTGCCCGCCCGTCTTCCCGACTACCTCACCCTGAGCTTGTCGAAGGGTCAATGGCCAGGGGCGGAAACGCAGCGTGGCAACGGAGAGGTATGTGCCGGGGACAGTTTACTTTCTTTCCGCGGAAAGGCGCGGCAGCCGAGAGGTTCGCGCGTGCGGAAAAAAGTAAACTGTCCCCTGCTGAAAACCGGCACGGCGATGATGAAGCGCGCGCCAATCTCATCCGCAAGGGGGAGACAAAGCCCCCGCCAAAAATAATTCTTCCCGCCACCCCAAGGAACGCCGCAATCGTTTCGTCCACCATGCGATGATGGCGATGATGCTGGAACAAAGCGAAGAAGCCTCCGACCAGGAACTGATCGGGCGGGCGGGGGACGGCGACAGGGCGGCTTTCGGCCAACTGGTCGAAAGGCACTATGATTTCGTCTATCGCGTCGCCTACCGCTGGTGCGGCCGCAGGGCCGACGCCGAAGACATTGCGCAGGAAGTCTGTGCGCGTCTCGGCCGGACGATCCGCTCCTACCGCGGCGGGGCCGCGTTCACGACATGGCTCTACGCCCTGACGCTGAACGCTGGTCGCGACATGATGCGCAAGAGCGCCCGCGAGGCGGTGAAGGTGCAGGCCTTCGGCGTCCATATGCTGATCGGCGGCGAAGCGATCCCGGAGCCCGACGGCCAGGCCGAGCGGCTCTGGGCGGCGGTGCGCGAACTGCCCGACAAGCAGCGCGATGCGGTGCTTCTGGTCTATGGCGAGGGGCTCAGCCACGCGGCGGCGGCCGACGCGATGGCCTGCGCGGAGGCGACGGTTTCCTGGCACATCCATGAAGCGAAGAAACGGCTGAAGCTGCTCACGCGCTCGGCCGGGGAAGTGTGACCATGGCGAACAACGACGAACTCGACATGCTGCGGACGATCTCCGCGCCGCCTCCTGGCCGTGACGCGAAGTTGTGCGCGCTGCAGGCGGCGCTCGCCGCTTACGACCTCGAAAATTCTTCCGCCCCGGCCCAAGGATCGCGGCCGGGTCTTCGTCTCACCGACCGGATACAACAACTCTGGAACGGGATGATGCGGAAGAAGCTTTATGCAACACCGGCGCTTGCGACTTTGCTTGCTTTGCCGATCGCCGGCTACGCCACGTTTTATCTGATTGACCGCCCCGAATCGCCTTTCGTGTTCGGCGCGGATCGCGAGGTCGCCGAAACGCCGGCGACGCGCCCGGCAATGCAGCGCGAAAGGCGCGAGGCCGACGCCGAGAGGGAAGTCGCTCGCTTGTCCGCCGAACCGCAATCGGCCCCGAAGCCTGCGCCGGCTGTCACCCAACGGCAGAACAAGGGTGCTACGGCAATACCTGCGCCGGCGGCCGAAAGCGCAGCACCGCTCGGCGCGGTCGGTTTTGCCGGCAATTCGGGCTCGATGCCCGACCGCATGGCGTCGACGCCTTCCGACCAGTATTTGCCGCCGATGGAGGAATCCAATGACCGCGTCCAGCAATTCGAGACCAATCCGGTCCGGTCCGCGCTGGAAACCCCAGTCTCGACCTTTTCCGTCGACGTCGACACCGCGTCCTATTCCTTCGTTCGGCGTTCGCTGAAGGAAGGCATCCTGCCGCAGCCCGACACGGTGCGTGTCGAGGAGATGATCAACTATTTCCCCTACAACTGGAAAGGCCCGGAAACCGCCGAAACCCCGTTCAACCCGACGGTGACCGTCATGCCGACGCCGTGGAATGATCACACCAGGCTGATGCATGTTGCGATCAAGGGTTTCGACGTGAAGCCGGCCGAGCAGCCCAAGGCCAATCTTGTCTTCCTCATCGACGTTTCCGGCTCGATGAACGAACAGGACAAGCTGCCGCTGCTGCGCTCGGCCTTCCGGCTTCTGGTCGGCAAACTCAAGCCCGACGATACCGTCTCGATCGTCACCTATGCGGGTGCGGCCGGAACCGTGCTCGAGCCGACCAGGGTATCCGAACGCGATAAAATCCTTCAGGCGATCGACACCCTAACACCCGGAGGCTCCACGGCCGGCGAGGCCGGCATCCGCGAGGCATACCGGCTCGCTGAAAAATCCTTCGTCGAAGGCGGGGTCAACCGGGTCATGCTCGCCACCGACGGCGACTTCAATGTCGGCCAAAGCGACGACGACGAACTGAAGCGGCTGATTGAGGAAAAGCGCGAAAGCGGCGTGTTCCTGTCGGTGTTCGGCTTCGGCCGCGGCAACCTCAACGACCAGATGATGCAGACCATCGCCCAGAACGGCAACGGCACCGCGGCCTATATCGACACGCTCGCCGAAGCCGAGAAGGTCCTGGTGCAGGATGCCTCCTCGACGCTGTTTCCGATCGCCAAAGACGTTAAAATCCAGGTCGAGTTCAATCCCGCGAAGGTCTCGGAGTATCGCCTGATCGGCTACGAAACCCGTGCCTTGAAGCGCGAAGATTTCAACAACGACCGAGTGGATGCCGGCGAGATCGGCTCCGGTCATTCTGTGACCGCGATCTACGAGATCACGCCGAAGGGTAGCCCGGCGGTGATGATCGATGATCTGCGCTACGGTTCGGCCACTGCCAGCCATCCGTCACGCGTCGGCAATGCCGGGGAATATGCCTTCGTGAAGATCCGCTACAAGCTACCGGACGGCGACGTGTCGAAGCTGATCACCACGCCGGTGACGACAGCCAACGAGGCGCCGTCGCTTGCGGCCGCCAGCGAGGACCAGCGCTTCTCGGTTGCAGTTGCTGCGTTCGGCCAGAAGCTGCGCAACGCCGACCAGACGGAAAAGCTCTCCTACGACAGGATCATCGAAATCGCCGCCGCCGCACGTGGAGCCGATCCTTACGGCTACAGGTCGGAATTCCTCTCGCTGGTGCGCCTTGCCTCGGCGCTGGACAGCGGCAAGCGGTAGCGGCGATGACGGCGTGCCTTTCGATCGGGCGGCCGATCTAAGCTGGGGCATGGCCGATGGGCGGGTGAGGCGGGCCGGCGAGGGCGTTTGTCCCCGCCGGCCTTTTTTGATTGCGTCGAGTTTGGCCGTGATATCCTTTCGATCCGAATGGGAGAAAGCCGATGTCCGCCAACGTGATTCTGCTGCGCCACGACGATGGGCCGGAGGACGACCGGGTGGCAACGTTCATGAACAGTAATGGGATTGCGGCGAGGAGCGTGCGGCCGTTCGCGGGCGAGTCGCTGCCGTCGGATCGGTCGGACGTGGCAGGCTGCGTGATCTTCGGCGGCCTCTTCAACGCCTTCGATACCGATGTGCATGCCTTCCTTGGCGATCAGTATGCGTTCGTCGATCGATGCCTCAAATGGAACGTCCCGATGTTAGGGCTATGCCTCGGCGCGCAGCAGATCGCCCATCATCTTGGCGCCCATGTCGGCCCGCCGGAAAGCAATGTGCACGAGTTCGGTTATTATGAAATCAGGCCGTCACCTGGGGCGAACGATTTCCTAACGAGGCCGCTGCATGTCGCACAATCGCACTGGCACGGCCTCGACCTTCCGTCGGGCGCGACGCTTCTGGCATCCAGCGACCTTTTTCCGAACCAGGCCTTCAGGTTCGGCGAAAATGTCTACGGCTTTCAGTTCCACGCTGAGATGACGCCTTCTGGTTTTGCACGGATGCAGAACGGATCGTCCCGCTACGGTCTGCCGGGTGTTCAGTCGAAGGAAGAGCAGTTGCGGCTGCAGCAGCTACATGACGAGCATCAGGCCGCCTGGTTCGTTCGCTTCCTCGAAACGCTCTTCACGACGGCACAAAGCACGCGGATGATCGAGTCCGCTGAACAATCGCGGATTAGCCATGGCGCATCTTGACGAATGGGATATCGCGCGGACCGGGCTGCGCTCGATATCCGCTGCCGAGATCAAGACCTTCTGGAACGGCTACATCGCCCACCGGAAGGACGTCCGGATCGAACATGGCAGTCTTTATTCGCGTTGGCGGCGAGTGTCGGACGATCTTGTCCTCTCGCTGTACCTAACGAATCGAAGCGTCGGCCTTTTCGTCCGAGGTCAGCGGGGAGAACGCTTCGCGACCACGGCGAACCGCCTGTCCGCCTATGAACCCGATCTCGGCCAGGCTCTGGGCGCGAGCCTGCGCGGCTATGAGGGCTGCTGCTATCTGACCAACTGGCCGCTCCCCATCACCGATCCTGCAAGCTGGCCGCAGGCTTACACATGGCTGGAAGAACGCGAACAGCACTACCACCGCGTGCTCACCGAAGCGATGCGCGATGGCTAGCGAGGAGGGACCGGAGTCCGGACCGGTATCAGGCCCGTGCGCGGCGGCGCTCGCGTCGCGCGTCCGCGGTTTCCCCGGTGCCGCCGCTCTTGTCGGCGGTCTTGTTGCGCAGCGGGCCGATGCGCTCGACGATCGTTTCGACCGTCGGGCGGGCCGACTTCCGGTGCGCGTCGAGCGCATGGCGCATCGCCGCAAGATGCTGGAACGAGGTGCCGCAGCAGCCGCCGACGATCTTTGCGCCGCCATCAACCGCCAGCCTGACGTAGTCGGCCATCAGTTCCGGCGTGCCGGAATAATGGATTTCCGTGCCGCGAAACTCCGGGATGCCGCAATTTCCCTTGACGATCACCGTCGCCTCCGGCTTGGCGCCGGTCATATCCAGCAGCGACGACAGGATGTCGGACGCGCCGACGCCGCAATTGGCGCCGACCGCGACCGGCTTTTCGGGAAGCCCTTCGGCGACGCCGTGAATGTCTTTCGGCGCAAGGCCCATCATCGAGCGGCCGGCGGTGTCGAACGAAACCGTGTAGGTGTAAGGCATGCCCGCGTCGATCGCCGCCTGCGCGGCGGCCTTGGCTTCGTCAGGCGCGGACATTGTCTCGATCCAGGCGATTTCGGCGCCGCCTTCCTTCAGGCCTCTTATCTGCTCGGAAAAGGCGTCGACCGCCTCGTCATAGGTCATCGCGCCGAGCGGCTGGAGCAGTTCGCCGGTCGGGCCGACGGAGCCCGCGACGATGACCTTGCGCCCGGCCTTGTCGGCGACGCTTCGTGCAATCTCGGCCGCGCGCTTGTTCAACTCGTGCACCCGGTCCTGCGCATGATGCAGCTTCAGCCGGTGACGGGTGCCGCCGAAAGAATTGGTGAGGATGATGTCGGCGCCGGCGTCGACGAAATTCTGGTGCAGCGCTGTGATCTTTTCCGGAGCGGTTTCGTTCCAGAGTTCCGGCGCTTCGCCGGCTTCCAGGCCCATGCCGAACAGATTGGTGCCCGTCGCGCCGTCCGCGAGCAGGACGCCCTTTTCGGCCAGCAGCGCGTCGATCGGATTGGTCATGGTAAAATCGCCTTTGAGTACTTCCAGAAGGATAACGATATAAACAAGTCTTTATGTCCAGTCAATGGAGAGCGTGCTTGCCGAAGACCATCCCTATGCTGCTGAAAGCGCCGTTTTCGAGAGGTTCCGGGCGAACGCCGCTGCCTCGTGCGCATTGATTTCGGCGGCCCGGATTAAATCGTCAAAATGCCGGGTCAGCGCCCGGATCGGCTGAGTGGCGTTCAGCACGATATACATATCGCCTGCATAGATCGCTGCGCGGTAAGGTCCGAAGATCGTATAGGGCACAGAATAGCGCATGCGCCCGTCGTAAAGGAACAGGCGGAAAGTCGGGTAGAGGTCGTCGAGCAGCGTCGCCATGTGCTCGAGCTGCTCACGCCGCGCCGTATCGGGAAATCCGTCCCACACGCCGAGTCCGAGTGCGAATATTTCCAGAGTATGCCGTGGCATGCAGACCTCCATGTCGGTCTCAGGCCGGCGGTTGTAATCGATGCGGTACTGCGTTTCGTCGGCCTGGGTTTCCCGGTTTCTATTGGAGATGTCCGACTCGTAGTCGATCAACGCCTCAGTGCGCAGAAGGTCGGGGATGCCGGCCGGCACATAGCGGATTTTTGTGCCCACAGCCTCGCCATGCCATTTGGCCAGCAAGGTTCGGTCGAAGCCGCCATGGGCCTCCTCTATTTCGAGGCTGGCGCGGATCTCGCCGGTGAGCGCTTCATCCTGGCTGAGCCCCATCAGCCAGTCGAGCGAAACGCGGTGCTCGGCAGCAATCGTCAGCAGCGTCTCGGCGCGGGGAAGGCGGGTGGTGGCGCCGGAAAGCAGTTGCGACAGCGCCGAGCGGTCGATGCCGACCGACTCCGCGAAGGCCGACTGATTGATCCCCGCGCGCTGAACAAGTGTTTTGAGGCGCTGGCGGAATACTCCTGACAAATCACGCTTGTCCAATTTCACCTCCCGATCGGGTCAAAAATTTCTTTGAAGGCCATACATCCCGCCCGCGGCGGAACAAAAATTCGCACGTTTGTTTACAATTCATAACATCTGCTGCTGAAGATGCGCAATATCAACACACTGTGCGCGTTGTCTCGTTGAAGTTGGCCGGCCCTGCTGACAATCTCATGTCAGGAGTGATTTGCACTCCGGCGACTGGGGTAGTGGTCGAGCGCATGGCGAGAATTGCAGGCAAGCGGCGAAGCGGGGCACCGGCTATTGAATGGCCGACGGTGGGGCTGATCGCCGCGACCTATGCCTCCTGGGCGGGGGCGGCATTCTTCTTGTGGCCGGCCTATCCAGTCGTCTCCCTTTTCGTGCTTGGCGTGCTTCTGGCGATGCAGTCGTCCTTGATGCATGAAGCCGCGCACGGCCACCCGACCCGAAAACTCTGGATCAATGAAGCGCTGGTCGGCCTGCCGATCGGGCTGGTCTATCCGTTCCGGCGTTTCCGGGCGCTGCATCTGCGCCATCATGCCGACGAGAGCCTAACCGATCCGTTCGACGATCCGGAAAGCTATTATCAGGCTCTCTGGCAGCACCGGGAGCTGCCGGCGGCGCTGAAGACGCTGCTTGCCGTGAACAATACGATGATCGGCCGGTTCGTGCTCGGACCGGTGCTTGGCACGGCAGGTTTCCTGCTCGCCGAAGCGAAACTGATCGCCGCGGGCGACCGCGCTGTGCGCAAGGCATGGCTGCTGCATGCGGCGGGTCTCGCGATCGTGCTGCCGATCGTCATTGTCGTCTTTGGGATACCGCTCTGGCTCTACATCCTGGTGCCGGTCTGGCTGGGGCAGTCCCTGATTTCGCTGCGCACCTTTGCCGAGCACCAATGGTCGGAGCGGCCGGACGGGCGCACGATCATCGTCGAAAATTCACCACTCGCCTTCCTGTTCCTGAACAACAATCTACATCTCGTGCACCACAAGAGCCCGACAGTGGCATGGTACCGCCTGCCGAAGCTGTTTGCCGAGCGGCGCGAGGAGTGGATTGCGATGAACAGGGGCTATGTGTTCCCAAGCTATTTCGCGCTGTTGAAGGCATATGCCTTCCGCGCCAAGGAGCCGGTGGTGCATCCGGTGCTGCGCCGCGCGCCGGAGGCCGGCCGTGCCTTCAAGCCGCGTGTTCGCGGCCGGTCCGTGCATGGCCTCGGCACCGTTCCCGTGCCGGCCGAGCCGCCGAAGGAATGAGCTGCAGCGGCTTGCATCTGCCCCATTCAGCAGTCGATATGAGCGCATGAGCGAATTCATAGCCGCCTTGCCGATGTATGACTGGCCCGAAAGCCGGGCCGAGACCGATGCCGAATGGACGCGGCTGCGCGAGGCGTTTCGCGCCGCAGGCGTGAACACGCGGGAAAGTCTGGTTCGGCGCAACGCGGATCTGCTGCCTGTGCCGGGCGGCATTCGGAGCCTGGACGGTGCAATCCTGACGCCGGACCCGGCAAGTCTGCCACCCGACGAACTCGACTTTCGCGCGCTCTGGCTGCATCCGCAGTTGCTCTTCGCCCAGACCTGCTGGGGGCCGATGGAGCAGGGGCTGTCACGGCATGTTAAGGTGATCGGCCAACCGAGTTATGACGGGTTCGAAGGCGGGCAGGGGGAGTTTTATTCGAGCGCGATACTGATGCGGCGGAGTGAAGGGCAGCCGCAAGCATCGCCTCCATCCAACGGATGCGCCGTCATTCCGTTCGATCTCGTGCGCAACCGGCGCTTCGCCTTCAACAGCAGCGACTCCATGTCGGGCATCATTGCGCTAACGCGCGATCTGCAGGCGATGGGGGAAAATCTCGAAATCTTTTCCGAACGGGTCGAGACCGGCGCCCATCGTGCTTCGATTGTCGCCGTTGCCGAAGGTCGGGCCGATCTCTGCACTGTCGATTGCCGAAGCTGGGCCATGGCGCTGCGCTTCGAGCGGGCGGCTTCAGAAGTGCAGGTCGTCGGCTGGACGACGCGGCGCAAGGGCTTGCCCTATATCGCCTCGGCAAGCACGTCCGATAGTCTCCTGGCAAGGCTGAGGGCCACGCTGGCAAAAATCGATCAGCCGGCGATGAGCCCCGCATCGAGCGGGTAGCGCGAAAGCTGCTCGGGTCCGGTTTCGGTGATCAGCACCTGCTCCTCGATCTTGACGCCTTCGCGCCCGCCGAGCCGGCCGATATAGCTTTCGACGCACAGCACCATCCCTGGTTCGAGCACGCCGTCCGGCGTGTCATCGGTCCAGTCACCGGCATGCGGCAGGGTCGGGTATTCGTCGGCCAGCCCGACGCCATGATAAAGCACGCCGTAGCGCGCCGGAAAACAGTCCGCTGGCGGAATCTTTGAGCATTCGACGAGGTCGCGAAACGATGTGCCGGGGCGCATCAGATCGATGTTGAACGCGATCTGGTCGGCGGCGATGCGGAACAGGTCGCGCTGTTCGTCGGTCGGTTTGACGTCGCCGCACAACCAGGTGCGAGACAGATCGGCGCAGAAGCCGTGGGGGCCGATCAGGTCCGTGTCGAAGGCGACGAGGTCGCCGGCTTCGATCATCCGCGACGAGCACTCCTGGAACCACGGATTGGTGCGCGGACCGGACGACAGCAGCCGCGTCTCGATCCATTCGCCGCCGCGGGCGATGTTGCCGCGATGCAGTTCCGCCCACAGCTCGTTTTCCGAAATGCTCGGTTTCAGCGCAGCCTCCATCTCGGCCATCGCGGCCTCGCAGGAGACGATGGCGCGGCGCATGCAGAGAATCTCGTCGGGTGATTTTATCAACCGCGCATTCTCCATAACGGCCTCACCATTGCCGACCGACACTCCGAGCCGGGCAAGCTCCGCGACGCCCTCATGATCGATATGGTCGACAGCAATGTGCTTGTTTCCGCCGCCATGCTCCCGGATCAGATCGGCGATGCCGGCCGCCCATCGCTGCACGCGCTTGACCGACAGTTCGCCGCCGTAGAGATAAATCCACGAAACGGCAGGACGCACCTCGTCCACCACCCCCGAATGATCCGAGAGATGCTCGCAGGAAAAATAATCGAACAGCACCACCGGTCCGTAGGTGGCGACGAAGCAATGGCGGGTCGGATTGTGCGCGACCCAGAGCTGCATGTTGGTGCTATCGGTGGCGTAGCGGATGTTGACGGGATCATAGAGGAGCGCGCCGGCATAGTCGCGGCGCTTCAGTTCAGCACGGATGCGTTCCAGTCGGTATTTGCGCATGGCCGGCAGGTCGGGGTCGGCAATGCCGGCCGCGCGCCACTCGGCTTCGGCGGTTTCGCCATAGCCGAGAGCATGCTGGTTGAGCGAGGCCGCCTTCTCGCGGGACTGGCGGTGGAGGTCGGAAATCCCGCCGGTGCCGTCGCCGTGTTCGAACGGCATGATCTTGCGGTGGCGGCCGAACCCTCCCGCTGTGCTTCGTTCGGCCATCGCAATATCTCAGCTTCGCATCTTTTCGCCGCTCGGGTCGAAGGGCGGGGCAATGTTGATGCGGGCCGGCCGCCGGCGCCCGAGAATCTCGATCTCGAACATGCCCTCGCTCTCGTTTTCGGCAAGGGCTGCCGGGACATAGCCCTGCGCCATGGATTTCTGGACGTAGTGCGCGTAGCCGCCGGACGTGACCCAGCCGACCACCCGCCAATCTCCATCGACAATGCCGCGGATGCCGGAGGAATCATTGCCGTTGGCCGCTACCGACCCGCGTACCTCTTTGCCGCCGGTGTCGAACCGCGGCGCGCCGAAGCCGTGCGGCTTCTCGACCGTGCCATAGTCGGTCGAAATCTTCGCCCAGATTGGCTCATCGCCCATCACATCGGCATCGACGGCATCGACCACGAAGGAAACGCGGCGCAGTTTCGGGCCTTCCGCCTGCTCCTTGGCCGCCTGCTCGCGGCCGATGAAATCGTTCTTGTCCAGCTTGATGAAGCGGTCCATCGAACCTTCGAACACGCCGTAGATCGGCCGCAACTCGCGGAACCATGTCGGAAAGTTCTTCTCGAGCCGCATCGACAGCAGCGCGCGCATGCCAAAATCGACGATGCCGAATTCCTCACCGGCCTGCTTGATCGCCGCATAGACCAGCCGCTGATAGGCCGGCGCCATCCAGATTTCGTAACCGAGATCGCCGGTATAGGTGACGCGGTTAACCATGCAGGGCGCGCCGCCGACCGCCATCTCGCGGAAGTCCATGAAACGGAACGCCTTGTTCGAGACATCGGCATCGACCAGCTTGGCTAGCACATCGCGAGCGCGTGGGCCGGCGATAGACAGCCCCACCAGCGTCTGGTCGAAGCGGTGCAGCCGGACCGAGCCGTCCTTGGGCAGGTGCCGTTCGAACCAGCGCATATGGTATTTCTGCGCGGCGGAAGAACCAAAGATCATGAAGCGCTCTTCCGCCGCTTTGGCGATCGTGAAGTCGCCGATCAGCCTGCCGAACTCGTTCAGCATCGGCGTAAGCACGATGCGTCCGGCCTTCGGCATACGGTTGGTCATCAGCCGGTTGAGGAAATCCTCCGCGCCCGGTCCGGCGACTTCGTATTTCGCGAAATTGGCGATTTCGGTGACGCCGACGCGCTCACGCGTCGCGCGCACTTCATTGCCGACATGCTCGAAATCGTTGGAGCGATGGAAAGACACAATGTCCTTGGGTTCCGTGCCCTTCGGCGCGAACCAGAGCGGAGTTTCGAGACCCCAGCTATCACCCATGATCGCGTTGTTTGCCACCATCGTATCGTAGAGTGGCGTCGTCTGCGCCGGCCTGGCCGCCGGCAGCTCCTCATTAGGAAAGCGGATCGAGAAGCGGCGAGAATAGTTTTCGCGCACCTTGGCGTTGGTGTAGCGCAGCGTCGCCCATTCACCGAAGCGGGCAACGTCCATGCCCCAGACGTCGAAGCCGGGATCGCCGTGCACCATCCAGTTGGACAGCGCCAGGCCGACGCCGCCGCCCTGCGAAAAACCCGCCATGACGGCGCAGGCGGTCCAGTAATTGGTCAGGCCCTGCACCGGGCCGACCAGCGGGTTGCCATCAGGCGCGAAGGTGAAGGGGCCGTTGATGATCTGCTTGATGCCAGCTTTCTCGATGCCCGGAAAATGGCGGAAGCCGACTTCCAGCGACGGCGCAATGCGATCGAGATCGGGCGCCAGCAATTCATGGCCGAAGCTCCACGGCGTTTCCACCGGCGACCACGGCTTGGCCGCTTTCTCGTAGGTGCCGAGCAAAACTCCGTTGCGCTCCTGCCGGGTATAGATCTCGCCCTTGAAGTCGATGACGCCGATCATCTCGCGGCCGGTCGAGCGGTTGAATTCCTCGACCTCCGGCATCGGCTCTGTCAGCAGATACATGTGCTCCATCGCGAGCACCGGCAGTTCCAGCCCGGCCATGCGGCCGATCTCGCGCGCCCACAGGCCGCCGCAATTCACGACATGCTCGGCCTTCACCGTGCCTTGCTCGGTGATGACGTTCCAGGTGCCGTCGACCTCTTGCGTAAGCTCTACGACCCGGTTGCGCAGCACGATTTCGGCGCCGAGCTTCTTCGCCGCCTTGGCGTAAGCATGTGTGGTGCCCGACGGATCGAGATGGCCCTCGACAGGATCCCACATGGCGCCGACGAAATTCGTCTCGTCCATCAGCGGGAACATCGCCTTGGCCTCGGATGGCGTGATCAACTCGGTCTCCATGCCGAGATAGCGGCCCTTGGCATGGGTCAGGCGCAGGAAATCCATACGCTCCGGCGTGTCGGCCATCATCACACCGCCGGTGAGATGCAGGCCACAGGACTGTCCGGAAATCTCCTCCAGTTCCTTGTACAGTTGCACGGTGTAGGCCTGGAGCTTGGCGACATTGGGATCGCCGTTCAGGGTATGGAAGCCGCCTGCTGCATGCCAGGATGAGCCCGAGGTCAGTTCCGAGCGCTCGATCAACATGACGTCGGTCCAGCCGGCCCTGGCAAGGTGGAAGAGAACCGAAGCGCCGACGACGCCGCCGCCGATGACAACCGCTTTTGCGTGGGATTTCATGAAATTGCGTCCGTTTGTGCGTAAATCGATTCAGGAAATGAGGCCGGTCAGGCGGCGGCGATGGCTTCGATCTCCAGCAGCCATTTTTCGTCGAAAATGCCGGTGATGATCGTCGTCAGCCCGATCAGCCGGCCTTGGAGCACCTCCTGCTGGACTTTGCGGTAGTCGGCGGTATACTGCCGGTCGGACAGGAAGATGGTCACCTTGACCAGGTTGTCGAGCGTCATGTCGGCGGCGTGCAACTGCGCAATGACGTTCCGCCAGACCAGGCGCGCCTGATCCTCGAAGCGTTCGGGCACCTTGCCGTCGATCGTCTCCGGAATCTGGCCGCTGATATAGAGAATTCGCGTCGCGCCGGTGACTTCCATCGCCTGGACATAGCCGCCCAGCGGTTGCGGGGCGTCCGGGGCGTTGATTGGCTTCATCTTCATTTCAAACCTCAAAAATCCGTCGGCGCGCCGCCTTCGAGCCGGCGCTTTTCGACAAAGGCATCCAACTCCTCGGCGATTGCCGGGTCCATGTAGGGCTTTTCGTAGGTCGCCAACCGCTCTTTCCAGATGCGATTGGCTTTTTCCGCGGCCGTGGGCGAACCGGCTTCCGCCCAGGTCTCGAAGTTGCGCCAGTCCGAAATGATCGGCGAATAGAAAGCGGTCTTGTAGCGGTCCTGCGTATGTTGGGTACCGAAGAAATGCCCGCCTGGCCCGACATCGCGGATGGCATCGACCGCCAGCGCGTTCTCCGACAGGTCGAGCGGCGTCAGGAACTCCGCCACCATCTGCAGGAGATCGATGTCGAGGATCGTCTTTTCGTAGGAGCAGCGAAGCCCACCTTCGAGCCAGCCTGCGCCATGCAGCATGAAGTTGGCGCCCGCCTGAATCGCGCCCCATAGCGAGAACACGCTCTCATAGGCAGCCTGCGCGTCGACTGCATTGGCGGCGCATGTATTGGAAGTGCGGTAGGGGATATTGTAGCGGCGCGCCAGTTGGCCGCCGACCAGTTGCGCCTTCATGTATTCCGGCGTGCCGAAAGCCGGCGCGCCCGACTTCATGTCGACATTGGAGGTAAAGCCACCGTAGCCGACAGGCGCGCCCTTTTTCACCATCTGAGCGAAGGCGATACCGGACAGCGCTTCGGCATTCTGCTGCACAAGTGCGCCGGCGATGGTGACCGGAGCCATGGCGCCCGACAGTGTGAAGGGCGTGACGATGACGACCTGGCCATTGCCCGACATCTGGATGATGCCTTCCAGCATAGGAATGTCGAGCTTTAGCGGCGAATTGGTGTTGATGATGGTGTAGACCGACGGCTCATCCTGCAGCTGCTCGCGGGAAATGCCGCGAGCGATGCGGGCGATCTCGATGCCGTCGACATTGCGCTCCTTGCCTAGCGAATAGATGTGAAACACCTTGTCGGTCAGCGTCGCCAGATCGCGGATGCATTCGAGATGGCGCACCGACGGATGGATATCCACCGGCTCGACGGGATAGCCGCCGGTGGTATTCAGGATGTTGTGGATCTGCGCCAGTTTCAGGAAGTTGCGGAAATCCTCCTGATTGCCTGGCCGGCGGCCGCGGTCGAGGTCGGAGCAATT
The DNA here is from genome assembly GCF_040438645.1 of Mesorhizobium sp. WSM2240. NCBI lineage: Bacteria > Pseudomonadati > Pseudomonadota > Alphaproteobacteria > Hyphomicrobiales > Phyllobacteriaceae > Mesorhizobium > Mesorhizobium sp. WSM2240. The sequence continues at coordinate 3,229,100 of NZ_CP159253.1, read as the reverse complement.
CGGCGCCGACGCCATCTGTGACAGGACGAGATTGTTGCCCCCAAAACGGACATTGTGCTCGGGATTGCGGGCATGCAGCGTGAATTCGGACGGGCAATGCGCGATTAGTTCCAGGATCATGTCGCTGTCGAAGCGAACGCGCTCGCTGCCCTCGCGCACATCTGCGCCATGAGCCTTCATGATGCGGCGCGCCTCATCGTGCAGCACGTCGACGCCGATCTCCTTGAGCACTCGCAGCGATGCGAGGTGGATCGATTCGAGCTGATCGTCGGAAATGATCTTCGTCGGGGCGAACGGAATCTTCAGCTGGCGGAAGGGCGGCTGCTCGAAGGCCGATCCGCCGCCTGCGCGCTTGCCGGCACGTCCGCCGTGGCGGGCGCGGCCGGCGGGCGCCTGTTCGGCGGGATGAAGGGCAGCGGTCATGGACTTCCTCGTGGCAATGCGGGATTTCGACGGCATAATGGACCGGCGGTCTCGCCATCATTGCGGAGGCGGCGACCACTAGCGCGAGGGAAGCGACATGCCGGAGGGGAAGCGGATTGACCGCCTATGATGTTGTTGTCATCGGCCTGGGCGCGATGGGAAGTGCATCGCTGTTCCATCTTTCGCGACGGGGAAAGCGGGTTCTGGGAATTGAGCAATTCGAGCCCGGCCATGACCGCGGCTCGTCGCATGGCGAGTCCCGCGCGATACGGCTCGGCTATTTCGAGCATCCCAGTTACGTGCCGCTCGCCCGGCGCGCCTATGAGAACTGGCGAGAACTGGAACGGCTCGCCGAAGAAAAGGTGCTGACCGTCACCGGCGTCCTCGAAATCGGCAAACCGGGCAGCGTCATCGTCGAGGGGTCGCTGGCAGCAAGCCAGATGCATGGCCTGGAGCATGAAGTGCTCGCCGCAGGCGAGATCGCAAAGCGTCATCCGCAATTCACGCTGCCGAACGACTATTCTGCCGTGTGGCAGCCTGATGGCGGTTTCCTGCAGCCGGAACTCGCCAATTCGTTGCATCTGAAGCTGGCAAGGGCGGCGGGCGCGGAAATGCTCGTGAACACGCCTGTGCTTGGCGTCGAACCGACCTCTAGCGGCGTGCGGATCGTGCTGCAGGATCGCGTGATCGAAGCCGCAAGCGCGGTGATCGCCGCCGGCCCATGGATCGCGGAACTCGTTCCCGAATTGAAGCCGCACCTGACGCTCAGCCGGCAGGTGCTGTGCTGGTTCGAGCCGCGCGAACCCGACGCGGTGCGCCTGGGCAAATTGCCGGTATTCATAATCGATGGCGAACACGACATCGCCTACGGCTTTCCGGATTTCTCGGGCAGCGGCTTCAAATGCGCCTCGCACCATGGCAGCGGAACTTGGACGCAGGCTGGCGACGCCAGACAGGACGCGGGCCCGGCCGACGAGAAGCGGATGCACGATTTCCTCGAAGACTATCTGCCGGCGGCCGCCGGCTCGCTCAAGAAGATGCGCACATGCATCTATACGAAGACGCCGGACGAGGATTTCGTCATCGATCTTTCGCCAGCCGACCCGCGCATCGTCATCGCGTCGCCCTGCTCGGGCCATGGCTACAAGTTCGCGAGCGTCATCGGCGAGGTGCTGGCCGATCTGGCGATCGACGGCCGGACGCGGCACGACATTAGCCGGTTTGCGATCGGGCGGTTTGCTGGCTGAACGGCTGCCACCAATCGGTGGTTGCCGCGTTCATCGTCAATGGACAAAGCTAGGAAGAAAGCGACGGGTAATCGCGCCGGCGAACTGCGCATCGGCACCTCCGGCTGGCACTACGCCGATTGGTGGGGTCCGTTCTATCCGCAGGGAGTGCGGAAGAAGGATGCGCTCAGCTACTATGCCTCGCGCTTCGGCGCCACCGAGTTGAATGCGCCGTTCTACCGAACGCCGACGCCGAAGGCAGTGCAGGGCTGGTTCGACACCACGCCGGACGAGTTCCGCTTCACCTGGAAGGCGTCGCGCTTCCTCACCCATTTCAAGCGGCTTCTGGTGGATGACAATTCGTTGAAGCTGCTTGATGACCGAATCGACCTGCTTCGGCATAAGGCCGGACCCGTTCTCTTCCAGCTTCCGCCGCAGATGCGCGCCGACCGCGAACGCCTGGCGACATTCCTGAAGAGGCTGAAGCGGTCGCGCCGCTACTGCTTCGAGTTTCGTCATGCGAGTTGGTATGAGGCGTCGGTTTTCGATCTGTTGCGCGACCACAATATCTCGCTCTGTCTCTCCGATCATGCGTCTGCTCCCGCGCCCCTGGAGGTGACGGCGGACTGGGTCTATGTCCGCAACCATGGGCCGAGCGGCCGCTACCATGGCAGCTATTCCGATGCCGCGCTCAAGGGCTGGGCGAAGCACATCCGGAAGTGGTTTCGAGAGGGCCGCGACGTGTGGTGCTTCTTCGACAATGACGTGAAGAGCGCAGCGCCCGCCGATGCGGAAAAGCTGCTGGCGCTTCTGGGCAAGGACTGATCCCTCGACGCGCTGGTGCAAAGGGTTTTCCGGTCCGGCACTTCCGTTCCCGTTTCGAAACCGGTAGCAGGACCGTCCGGCCGCTGGCGCACGCCCGGCTTTTTAGTGGAAAACAACCATGGTCGCGACGGAATCCAGCGGCAGCGAAGCCAGGGCGGACTGGGCCGCCATTGCCGGCGTCATCGCGACGGTTTCGGTGTTCGCCATCGCACAGGGCCTGACATATCCACTGCTGAGCTTCATCCTGCAGCGCCAAGGCATTTCGCCGAGCCTGATCGGCCTGTCGGCAGCGATGACGCCGATAGGGTTCATCGTTTCCTCGCCGCTCGTTCCCTGGCTTGCCCGGCGTTTCGGCGCGGGGCGGACGGCGCTGAGCTGCGCGGTCCTCTCGGCCGTGACGCTTGCTTTGATCGGGTGGACGCAGGACGTCTATGCCTGGTTCCTTCTCCGTTTCCTGCTCGGTCTGGTGACCAATCCGCTCTACGTCCTGAGCGAAGTCTGGATGATTGCGCTTGCGCCGCCGGCACGGCGCGGCCGTGTCATGGGCGTCTATACGACCATCATCTCGGCTGGGTTCGCGGCCGGTCCGCTGTGCCTGCTCGCCGTTGGCTCGTATGGCTGGCCGCCGTTTCTCGTCGGGATCGTCGCTTTTGTCGTTTGCGGCGCCTGCCTGGCTTTGGTGCTCAAGCGGTTGCCGAAGTTCGACGAGACCGGCCATCAGGTTTCCGTACTCGGTTTTGTGCCGCTCGCCTGGCTGCTCCTGTTTGCCGTCGTTGTGGCCGCGGGCTTCGAACAGGGCGTGCTTGCGCTGCTGCCTGTGTACGGGATTGAATACGGCATCGCCGAAGCCACGATGGCTGCGCTGCTTTCAGTGATGATCGCCGGCAACATCGCCCTGCAGGTGCCGCTAGGCCTGCTTGCGGAGCGGCTGACGGCGCGAAGCGTGCGGCTCGCCTGCACCTGGGCGGCGGCACTCGGATGCGCCGCGCTGCCCTTCCTCATCGAGACGCCGCTTGTCTGGCCGTTCGTGTTTGTCTGGGGCGCCGTCTCCTACGGCATCTACACAATGACGATCATCGAACTCGGCGAGAAATTCTCAGGCGCGATGCTGGTCGCGGGCAATGCGGCGTTTTCGCTGATGTGGGGCATTGGCGGCATCACGGTGCCGCCCGCAACGGGCGCTGCAATGGATGTTCTGGGTACGCGCGGACTGCCGATTTTGCTTGGCGTGCTGTGCCTCGCCCTGGCGATCGCCAGCAGCGTCCGTCGCGGTCCGGCTTGAACGCGGACTGAAACGTCGACTAGACTGCCGTGATGCTCGCTTCCATGGCTTATCCTGCAAGGCCGACCAGCGCCGTGACGCCCTCGCGGCGGACGCTGCATGCCGAGCTGCTGCGGCTTTGCGCCCGCATCGGCTATTCGCCGCCCGCCTTCCGTTGAATTCCATCCCGGCTGTTGCCGGATCGATTCAACTGGAAGGAACAACTCCATGACTTACCAGAATTATTCGCTGTCGCAGCTGCAGGCGATCGACTCCGCCCATCACATTCACCCGTTCACGGACCACAAGGAATTGCGCGGCGCTGGCAGCCGCATGATCACCCGTGCCGACGGGCCGTTCATCTATGATTCGGAGGGCAATGAGCTGCTCGACGGCATGGCCGGCCTTTGGTGCGTGAACATCGGCTACGGCCGCAACGAACTCGCTGAGGCCGCCTATGCGCAGATGAAGGAGCTTCCCTATTACAATTCCTTCTTCAAATGCTCGACGCCGACGCCGGTTCTGCTTGCAAGGAAGCTTGCCGAGATCGCGCCGACGAACATCAATCAGGTGTTTTACGGCTCGTCCGGATCGGAGGCCAACGACACGGCGCTGCGGCTGGTCCGCCACTACTGGGTGCTCGAAGGCAAGCCCCAGAAGAACCGCATCATCTCGCGGACCATGGCCTATCACGGCTCCACAGTGGCGGGAACGTCGCTCGGTGGCATGGACGGCATGCACAGCCAGCTTGGCGGGGCGGTTCCCAACATCGTCCATGTGATGATGCCCTACGCGTATGAGCTCGTGCTGCCGGGCGAAAGCGACCACGATTTCGGCGTGCGCGCGGCCAAAGCCGTCGAGGACGCCATCCTGGAAGCCGGAGCAGATAATGTCGCCGCCTTCATCGGCGAGCCGATCATGGGAGCGGGCGGCGTAAAGATCCCGCCGGCGAGCTATTGGCCGGAAATCCAGCGTATCTGCCGCAAATATGACGTGCTGCTGATGCTCGACGAGGTCATCACCGGTTATGGCCGGACGGGCGAATGGTTCGCCGCCCAGACCTTCGGCATCGAGCCGGATACGATCACCACCGCCAAGGCGCTGACCTCGGGTTACCAGCCGCTTTCGGCGCTGCTGGTCGGCGACAGGATCGCCTCCACGCTGGTCGAGAAGGGCGGCGAGTTCTATCACGGCTATACCTATTCCGGTCATCCGGTGGCCTGTGCGGTCGCTCTCAAGAATCTTGAAATCATCGAGCGGGAAGGGCTGATAGAACGGGTCAAGACCGACACCGGGCCTTATTTCGCGCAGATGCTGAGCGAGCGGATTTCCGGCCATGGACTGGTCGGCCAGGTCCGCAGCGTCGGCCTGATGGGGGCTATCGAGATCGTCAAGGACAAGGCGACGCGCGAGCGGTTCCAGCCGGCCGGCAGCGCCGCCGTCGCCGTACGCGACCACGCGATTGCCCAAGGCATGATGATGCGGGCGACCGGCGACACGATGATACTGTCACCGCCGCTGATCTGGACCCACGCGACGATCGATATGGCCGGCGAGCGCATTCTGAAAGCGCTCGATCTTGCCGAGGCCGATCTTCGCAGGGCACACTGAAGCCGAAGGACGCCGCTTCCAGCCCGTTTAGGCAGGGGCGGCGGTTCTGCCCGCATCAGAAGAGGGTTTGTCGATGACCGGAAAGCCGCTCGTTCCCCTGATCGAATATGAAATGGCCGACGAGGTCGTCCGTGCCGTCTACGACGACATAATGGAGACACGCCAGGTCGACTGGGTCAATAATTTCTGGAAGGTGCTGGCGCACGATCCAGCCCTGCTCAAGCGCACATGGGAAGCGCTCAAACAGGTGATGGCGCCGGGCGCGCTCGATCCTCTGGTCAAGGAAATGATCTACATCGCTGTTTCGGCGACGAATGGCTGTGAATACTGCACCTATTCGCATACGGCGTCGGCGCGCAAGCTGGGCATGAGCGAAGCGCAAATGATGGAAATCCTGGCCGTGGTCGGCATGGCCAACCAGACGAACCGCCTCGCGAATGCGCTGCGTCCGCCGGTCGATGTGCAATTCGAGCCGCGACCCTGACAATATCGGGCGGTGCTTGCCTTCAAGGCGTTCTTGGCTGCTGCTTTCTGGATCATGCCTAGTATTCGCCGGGTAATGATGGGGATGGGACCAGAATGGCCGATCAACCGCTCAATCAACCGGCCGAAATCCCGCCGGAACTCGACCGCTGGAATTGGGGCGCTTTCTTCCTGAACTGGATCTGGGGGATTGGAAACAGCACGTACATTGCGCTGCTGGCGCTTATACCGTTCGTCAATATCATCATGATCTTCGTGCTCGGCGCGCGCGGCAGCCGCTGGGCGTGGCGGAACCGCTACTGGCACGACGCGGAGCATTTCCGCAGGACCCAGCGCAACTGGGCGATCGCCGGGCTGCTCATCTGGATCGTGGTGATCGGCGGCGCTGCCGGCCTGATCGGCGGCATACCGTACATCATGAAGAGCAACGATGCCTATCAGATGACTATGGATACGATTCGCGCCGACGATCGCGTCAAGGCAGCCATTGGCGCCGATTTGGCGGACAGCTACTGGATTAGCGGCAATGTCAGCGTCAATGCGGATGGCACCGGCGAAGCGAAGCTCGACATTCCGATCCATGGTGACAAAGGAACCGGCTCGGCAATCTCCCTTGCCGTCCGCAACGATGGTCAATGGGACATGCGCCTGCTGGTCGTCAGGGTCGATGGTTCCGATGCGCCGATCGTTCTCGTCAACAAGGATAATGTCCCGATCCCCAATGCCTCTGTCGGAATATGAGGCCGGGATGGATTTCGGGCTGATGAAATGCCTACGGCAAAGACCGCGCTCGTCCCGTTAAGGAGGAACACGGCTTTGCCAACGAACGCATGGCCTTTCGCGACAGTAACGCTGCGAAAGTAACGGCTCCGGTACGCGAGACCTGATCCGGAGCGGTGGGGCGGCTGCGGATGACCGCCCTTGCATCCGTTCTATCCGGACATTGTTACTGCGTGGTTATCGAGAGCTTAAGCAAACCTAAATTTGCAACGATTTTGGCGGGTTGACTGAAGAAACGTGCAGCCGGCGAAGATCAGGCGGAATCGCCGCGCAGGAATTTTATGATGCCGGAAAAATCGGCCCCGCCATGGCCCTGCGCGTTGAACAGCGCGTATAGCTGGGCCGCTTCGGCGCCGAGCGGCGTTACCGCGCCGGATTGCTGCGCGGCCTCCTGCGCGAGCTTCAGGTCCTTCAGCATCAGAGCCGCGGCGAAACCCGCCTGGTAGTCACGATTCGCCGGAGAAGCAGGCACGGGGCCGGGCACCGGGCAATAGGTGGTCAGCGACCAGCACTGACCGGACGAGGTCGAGGCCACATCGAACAGCGCCTGGTGGGACAGGCCGAGTTTCTCCGCCAGCACGAAGGCTTCGGAAACGCCGATCATCGAGACGCCGAGGATCATGTTATTGCAGATCTTCGCCGCCTGTCCGGCGCCGGCGTCGCCGCAATGGACGATGCGTCCGGCCATCGGTTGCAGAACCGGCTCGGCCTTGACGAAAGCTTCCTTCGAGCCGCCGGCCATGAACGTGAGGGTGCCTGCGGCGGCTCCGCCGGTGCCGCCCGAAACCGGCGCGTCGATCGACAGCAGCCCGTGTTTGCCGGCAAGCGCATGCGCCTTGCGCGCCGAATCCACGTCTATGGTCGAACTGTCGATGAACAGGGTTCCCTCGGCAGCCTTGGGCGCGATGTCCTCATAGACCGACAGCACATGCTTGCCGGCCGGCAGCATCGTGATGACGACCTCGGCGTCCTTGGCTGCGGCGATGCCGTTGGCCATGACCACGACGCCATTATCCCGCGCCGTTTTAAGATTCTCCGGGACAAGGTCGAAACCATGCACCGTGTACCCGGCCTTCACCAGATTTGCGGCCATCGGGTTGCCCATATTGCCGAGGCCTATGAAGCCGATCGTGGTCATGTCGTCGTTCTCCGTTGGGGAGTGGGAAATGGGAGTAGGGCAGCATGGGAGTAGGGCGAACGAGCGATCGCAGCCGTTCCTCTAATTCTCAAACCCAAACATACTTCCTTATTCCCCTACTCCCTTCCAATCAGCGAGCGCGCGATGATGACGCGCATGATCTCGTTGGTGCCTTCGAGAATCTGGTGGACGCGCAGATCGCGCACCAGCTTCTCGATGCCGTAGTCGTGCAGATAGCCATAGCCGCCATGCAGTTGCAGCGCGTCGTTGGCGACGTTGAAGCCGGTGTCGGTGACAAGGCGCTTGGCCATTGCCGACCATTTGCCGGCATCTGGCGCCTTGCGGTCGAGCTTTGACGCGGCTGCATAAAGAAAGATCCGTGCCGCCTGCAGTTCGGTTTCCATGTCGGCCAGCTTGAATTGCAGCGCCTGGAACTGGTTGATCGGCTTGCCGAAGGCCTTGCGCTCCGCGGTGTAGGCGATGGCCTTGTCGAGGGCGGATTGCGCGCCGCCCAGCGAGCACGCGGCAATGTTCAGCCGCCCGCCGTCGAGGCCCGCCATGGCGATGCCGAACCCCGCGCCTTCGCCCGACAAAAGGTTCTCGGCCGGAACCTTGCAGTCCTCGAAGATCACCTGGCGGGTCGACTGCATATGCCAGCCCATCTTGTTTTCGAGCGCGCCGAACGACAGGCCCGGCGCATCCTTCGGGATGACCAGCGTCGAGATGCCCTTCGGACCCTCCTCGCCGGTGCGCACCATGGTCACGTAGACGTCGCTGTCGCCGGCCCCTGAAATGAACTGCTTCGCGCCATTCACGACATAGTCGCCGCCATTGCCGGCGCTGCGCACCGCCCTGGTCTTAAGGGCCGCCGCATCCGAGCCTGAACCGGGTTCGGTCAGGCAATAGCTGCCCAGCCATTCCATCGAGGTCAGTTTCGGCAGAAGCCGCTGGCGTTGTTCCTCGCTGCCGAACTTGTCGATCATCCACGACGCCATGTTATGGATCGAGATGAACGAGGCGAAGCCGGGGCAGGCGCGCGACAGGGATTCGAAGATGAGCACCGCGTCGAGGCGGCCGAGGCCGGAGCCGCCCACATCTTCGCTGATATAGATGCCGCCCAGGCCGAGCGGGCCGGTCTCGCGGATCACATCGCTCGGAAAGTGGTGCTGCCGGTCCCATTCGAGCGCATTGGGAGCGACGCGGTCGGCGGCGAAAGCCTCCGCCATTTCCTGGATGGCGCGCTGATCATCGTTCAAGTCGAACTGGTTGGCGGTCGGGCCCACAGCGGCGTCCATGGCGTCCTCCCTGACGTTTTTGGCTATGCGTGAGGCTCAATCTAGACCAATGATGCGCCCGCGCAACCCGCTCCCATGCGGAGCCGATGTGCATGAAAACGCTTCCGGAGTCTCCGTGTGACGAGAATTTTCGATGAACTGCTCAGGAGCTTTCGCGACTATCTGGCCGGGTTTGACAACGAGACGCTTCGTGGCTTCGCCGCAGGCATTGACTGGTCGATGCCTGCGCGTCCGCTCGAATCGAATCGGCTGGCGTGCCTGGCCCATCTCGACCGGGCGGCGGAACTTGCGGCTCCCCAGGCGCGAGGGCTAGCTGGGCTGCTGGCCGCGTATCGAGATGCGTTCCATTGGGGCCAAACCTACACTGCCGCCGATTTCGGCAAGCGCTTCATAGACAATTACGGCTGGCTGGAAGTGTTCGGCACGCGCGGGCATTTCGCCAATAATGCCGCGGCGGGCGGTTTCCTGATCCTCGGCCCGGATATTCTCTATCCCGATCATCACCACGTCGCCGAGGAGATCTATATTCCGCTGACGGGCGGCGCGGAATGGCGCATGGCCGACCAGCCGTTCAGGCGGCGCGAGGCGGGCGAAGTCGTTCATCACGCGTCCAACGTCAATCATGCGATGAGAACCGGGGGCGAGCCGTTGCTGGCGCTGTATCTCTGGCGCGGCGGGCCGCTGGCCGCGCGCTCGACGGTGACCGGCGCAGTCGAAGCGAGCGGGTGCTGACCATGGCCCAGGCGATCATGCTGCAAGGCACTGGTTCGGATGTCGGCAAGACTGTGCTTGTCGCGGGCCTGTGCCGCGCCGCCAGAAATCGCGGCCTGAAGGTGCGGCCGTTCAAACCGCAGAACATGTCGAACAACGCCGCCGTGGCCGATATTCCGGGCGAACCGGGCGGCGGCGGCGAGATCGGCCGCGCGCAATGGCTGCAGGCGATCGCCTGCGGCGTCGCGCCGTCGATCCATATGAACCCCGTGCTGCTCAAGCCGCAAAGCGATGTCGGTGCGCAGGTCATCGTCCAGGGCAAGGTGTTCGGCGAGGCGCGGGCGCGCGACTATCAGACGCTGAAGCCGCGACTGTTCGAAGCCGTGCTCGATTCCTGGAAGAAGATCGGGGAGGGCGCCGACCTGGTGATCGTCGAAGGAGCGGGGTCTCCGGCCGAAATCAACCTCAGGCCGCGCGACATCGCCAATATGGGCTTTGCAACGCGGGCGGACGTCCCGGTCGTGCTGGTCGGAGACATAGACCGCGGCGGCGTCATCGCTTCGGTCGCGGGGACGCATTTGATCCTGCCCGAGGAGGACCGGCGGATGATCGTCGGCTACCTCATCAACAAGTTTCGCGGCGACGTGACGCTGTTCGACGACGGCATTGGCGCGATCGAGAAGTTCACCGGCTGGCGCTGTTTCGGCGTGGTGCCGTGGCTGAAGGCGGCGGCAATGCTGCCCTCCGAAGATTCGGTCGTTCTGGAGCGGCTGGTGGCGGGCGAGAGCCGCGCGCTCAAAATTGCGGTGCCGGTGCTCGGGCGGATTTCGAATTTCGACGATCTCGACCCGCTGCGCGCTGAACCACAGGTGGATGTGGTATTCGTGAAGCCCGGCGAGAGGCTGCCGCCGGACGCGGGACTGGTCGTCATTCCTGGCTCGAAATCGACGATCGGCGATCTCATCAAATTCCGCGAGAACGGCTGGGACCGCGATCTCGTCGAGCACAGGCGGCGCGGCGGCCATGTCGTGGGCCTGTGCGGCGGCTACCAGATGCTGGGCGGGACGGTGCGCGACCCGGACGGCATCGAAGGCAGCGTGAGAGAGGCGGAAGGGCTCGGCCTGCTCGATATCGAGACGGTTATGGAACCGGAAAAGACGGTGCGCAACGTTATCGCGCATTCGACGCATTTCGGCGTGCCGCTGGAAGGTTATGAGATCCATCTCGGCAGGACTACGGGTCCGGACTGCCTGCGCCCGGCGGCCGTCATCAACGGCGTCGACGACGGCGCGACATCGGCGGACGGCAAGGTGTTCGGCACCTATATGCACGGGCTGTTCGGCGCCGACCGGTTTCGCGCCCGCTTTCTTGAAAGCCTTGGCGTCAAGGGGGGCGGCGTCGACCACCGCGCCGAAGTCGAGCGGGCGCTGGACGAAATAGCCGTCCAGCTTGAAACCCATCTCGACTGCGACGCGATCTTCGCTGCGGCACGCTGATTGGCGGCGACCTCAACTATTCTCTTCGAACCATTTTACGATCGCCGGCATTTTCGGCTCGAAGCCGCCGGGGATGAACACGTTGAACAGGCCTGCAAGGGCTTGCGTCCTGTTGGCGAAATCGTGCGTGACGCCGGCCGGGATCACGATGCAGCTTCCGGCCGGCGCATCGATCCACTCCTCGTCGACCAATAGCGACGGCGTCCCCTCGATTACCCAGAAGATCTCGTCATTCGTTTCGTGAGAATGGGCGCCTGGACCGTCGCCGCCCGGTTGCAGCCACCATTCCGAGATTGAATAGCGGTTCGCGGTCTCTTCGCCGTCGGCCTTGAAGACGGCGCGCATCGTTGGCATCCGGTAAATGCGGCCTTCGCCCGGGAGTAAAATTATGGGAGGTCGCGCCTGGTGCTGGTCGCGCATCTCACAGCGCCGGTTCGTTGGCTTTCGGCCAATAGGTGCCGAACGACCAGACATTGCCCTCCGGATCGGCGCAGACGAAGTCGCGGCTGCCATAATCGCGGTTGGTAGGCTCCTCAAGGATTTTTGCGCCCGCGGCCTTGGCGTGTTCGTAGGCGGTATCGGTATCGTCGACGGCCACATAGATCGACTTGCCGCACTGGGAGCCGGGTCCGCCGACCATCCTGCCGTAGTCGTCGTCGCGCACATTGCCGACCATGATCATCGAGGAGCCAAGGGCCAGTTGCGCATGCTGGATAACGCCGTCCGGATCGGCATATCTGGCGTGCACTGTGAAGCCAAAGGCGTTTACCAGCCAGTCGATCATCCTGGCTGCGTCCTGGTAGCGGAAAGTCGCATAGATGCGGGGTGCTTCGATATTTTCGGGCATCGTGACATCCTTCTTGGGGATTGGTTGCGATGGGCCCAGATTGTCAGCCGGCCGGCCGGCGGTCTTGAAGAAATGTTACCGCATCAGGTGATGTTGGCCTGCCATGTGCCCGGCGTCGCGCCCGCCATCTCGCGAAATTCCCGCGCCAGATGCGCCTGGTCGGAATAGCCGCATTCGGCGGCGATGCCGGCCCAACCGTCGGCTCCTGCCTGGCTCAACGTCATCGCGCGGTTGAAGCGGACGATGCGGGCGAAGGTCTTCGGTCCGACGCCGGTCTCTGCGGTGAACCGTCCAGCAAGGTGCTTGCGGCTCCAGCCGATGTTCCTGGCCAAAGCAGACACCGGCATACGGCCGCCGCTGGCCAGAACCTTGCCGTACGCCCAAGCCACTTCCGCCTTGGTTGGCGGGGCGGCGGAGATTCGGGATTCGACGAAACGCTCCGCAAGATCGAGGCGCCGATGCCAGTCCGGCTCATTCGCCAGCCTTTCGCGCAACGCCAGCCCGTCCGCGCCGAGCACGTCGTCGAGCGTCACCATTCGGTCGGTGAGTTCGGTCATAGGCATCCGGAAGAACCGGCGCGCCCCAAGCGGTGTGAAGTCGATCTGGATGCAGCTTGCGGTCCCGAACGAATCGATCACCACCGGCCCGGCATAAAGGCCGGCCGCAAAGCTGCCGAAATGGTCGTTGGCGCCGGGAGCGCGACCGAGGCCGATCGCAAAGGAACCGCTGAAATTGACGACAAGAGGGATCACCAATGAAGCGGCTTCGATTTGGCGGAAATGGCCGACCGACACTTCACGATAACCGGTCAGGCGCGAGACAATGCCGTCCAGCCTCGGGTTCGGCGAACGCTGCACCATCTCGAACTGGCCAATCGGCGGTGGAACAGGTGTCGGCGGGACATCAGGCTCGGCGATCATATGGAGGCTCCACTGCCGCGGAGCCTAGCAAGGCCTGGAATGTCCGTCAAAAGCCGAGCATCGTGCGCAGCGGATGCGCGGGATCCATCATCAATCTAACGGCAAGCGCCAGGCACGTGATCACCAGTAGCGGCTTGATCAGCTTGGCGCCGTTCCTGATCGCCAGCCAGGCGCCGACGCGGGCGCCGAGAAACTGCGCTACTCCCATCATCAGCCCGATCTTCCAGTAGATCACGCCCACAAAGGCGAAGGCGGCGAAACCGCCGATATTGGAGGCGAAATTGAGAAGCTTGGTATGGGCGGTCGCCTTGAGCACGCCGTAGCCGGCGAGCGATACGAAGGCGAGCATGAAGAACGAGCCGGTGCCAGGGCCGAACACACCGTCGTAAAAGCCGATCACCGGCACGACCACGAGCCCGAACAGAAACGGCGACAGGCGCTCTGCGCGGTCGACGTCATCCATATTGGGCTTCACGGCGAAATAGAACGCAATCGCGACAAGCACGAAAGGCAGGATAAAGCGCAGGAACTCGCCTGGCAAAACTGTCGCCAAAAGAGCGCCGGCAACGCCGCCGACAAGGGAGAGCAGTGCGGAGGGCAATTGCTTGCGCAGGTCGACATGCCCTTTAGAGGCATAGGCGATTGTTGCTGAGCCGGAGCCGAACAATCCTTGCAGCTTGTTGGTGCCGAGCGCCTCGACCGGCGAAAGGCCGGCGAGCAGGAGCGCCGGGACGGCTATCAGGCCGCCGCCCCCGGCGATCGAATCGATGAAGCCGGCGAGGAAGGCCGCAAAGGCGAGCAGGGCAATGGTCTCGGTGGCCAGATCGAACATGTTGTGCAGGGAACGCCTGGCCGGGGGCCGTGAAAAATATGCTGCGTTCGACCACACGCGGCCAGTTTGCGCAAGCCGCGTTTCACGCTACGTAATCTGCATGGCGCGCGAGAAGGAAAATTCGATGGCGAAAGGAGTGCTGGCCCGCTTACGGACGCTGTTTGATGGCGATCCCGGCGTTCGCAAGGTGGCGGACGATCCAGTCTTGTCGGCCGAGCTCCTGCTGTTGTTCCGCATGATCCTGGCCGACGGCACGGTTAGCGACAGCGAGATGGCGATGTTCAGGCGCATCTGCCGAGAAGCGTTCGGGATCAGCGACGAGAGCTTGGACGGTGTCGTCGAATATCTGAATGATTTCGGCTACGAGACCAGCGGCGCGCAGGCCCTCGCGCTGTTCAGCGAACTCGATGTCGAACGCCGCAAGCTGCTGGCGCGCCACATGGCCGAGATCGCCAAGGCTGACTCTGAGCTTGCCGAAAAGGAGGTGCGGCTGCTGCGCCGCACGCTCGACATTCTGGGCATAAGCCCGGTGGATGTGGTTAAGCCGCCAGCCTAGCCCTGTTCCTGCAATCGCCGGGCGATCGCGCGGTGCAGATCGGGCGCTGCAGCGACCAACGCCTTGGCCGCCTCGGATTGCGGATGGTCGAGCACCTCGCCAGTCGGGCCTCGCTCGACGATCTTTCCCTCATGCATGATCATCACGTCGTCGGTGATGGCGCGGGCGACCGTCAGATCGTGGGTGATGAACAGATAGGCGACGCCGAGGCGGCTGTTCAAATCAGCGAACAGATCGAGGATCTGTGCGCGGATCGAAACGTCGAGCGCGGAGACCGGCTCGTCCGCCACGACCAGTTTCGGCCGTGTGATGATGGCGCGCGCAATGGACAGGCGCTGGCGCTGGCCGCCTGAAAATTCGTGCGGGTATTTGTCCATGTCTTCGGTGCGAAGGCCGACTTCGTGCAGTGCTCCGGCTACCATCTCGCGCCGCTCGGCTGCGCTGGGCTGCTTTTCCATGAGATGTAGGGGTTCGGAAACCAGCCGCTCGACCTTGTGGCGTGGATTGAACGAGCCGTAGGGATCCTGGAACACCACCTGCATGTTGTGCCGCGCCGGCCTAAGCGCTGCCTCGTCCTTGCCGGTCAGCGTCTCGCCCATGAAGCGGATCGCGCCGCCGGTCGGTCTGTCGAGGGCAAGGATCATGCGCGCGAGCGTCGATTTCCCGCAGCCCGAACGTCCGACAAGGGCGGTCGATTGGCCGGGCAAGATCGAGAATGAAACCTCGTCCACGGCGCGAAATGGCTCTGCCTTGCGGAACATCGACAGGCGCTGGCCTGGATAGGTGCGAGAGATGTTTTGGACTTCGAGGAGCGGCGCTCTCTCCCCCTCAAAGTCGGAGAGAGCGCGCCGCGCCGGCACGTGCGTGGAAGCGAGCGCGAGTTGCCGCGTATAGGAGTGCGCCTGCTTTGAAAGGGTGAGCGCGGTTTCGCCCGCCTCCATCACCTCGCCATGGCGCAGGATGGTGATGCGGTCGGCCATCTGCGTCACGACAGCGAGATCATGCGAGATCAAAAGCAGTCCCATCCGGTTTTCGTCGACCAGATCGCGCAGCAGTTCCAAAATCTGCGCCTGCAGCACAACGTCGAGCGCCGTCGTCGGCTCGTCGGCGATCAGCAGTTTCGGTTTCAGCGCGCAGGCGATGGCGATCACCACCCGCTGGCGCTGGCCACCCGACAATTGATGCGGATAGCGCGACAGCGGGAATTTCTTCTCGGGCAGTCCGACCCGATCCAGTATTTGCCGCGCGCGCGCCTCGGCATCGGCGCGGCTGGCTCCGGTGTGCCAGCGAATGCCTTCCGCGACCTGCTCGCCGATTGTCTTGACCGGGTTCAGCGCGGTCATCGGCTCCTGGAATACCATGCCGATGTCGTCGCCGCGCAGTTGGCACATCCGGTCCTCGGTGGCGGCGAGAATGTCCATGCCGTCGAAGCTGACGCGGCCTTCGGCGTGCGCGGCGTTTGGCAGAAGCTGCATGACCGTCAGCGCCGTCATCGATTTGCCCGAGCCGGATTCGCCGACCAGACCCATGACCTCGCCACGGTCGATTATCAGGTCGACGTCTTTCAGGATCGGCGTCTCGCCGATCTTGAGCGACAGGTTCTCGATCTCGAGCAGGCTCATCGTTGCCGCCGCAATTTCGGATCGAGTACGTCGCTGACGCCGTCGCCGAGCAGGTTGAGACCGAGCACGGTGATGACGATGGCGAAACCGGGGAACAGCGCCAGATAAGGCGCGACCATCATCAGCGTCTGGGCTTCGAACAGCATGCGCCCCCAACTCGGCATTGGCGGTTGCGCGCCGAGGCCAAGATAGGACAGGCCGGCTTCGGCCAGAATGCCGAGCGCGAACTGGATAGTGCCCTGCACCAGCAGCAAATTGGCTATGTTAGGCAGGATGTGCTCGACAGTGATCAGGGCCTTGCCCTTGCCGGCGGCGCGGGCGGCCAGGATGAATTCGCGCGGCCAGATCGCCAGCGCGCCGGCGCGGGCGACGCGGGCAAAGACCGGTATGTTGAATATCCCAATGGCGATGATGGCGTTGATAGCGCCGGGACCGAAGATCGCTGTGATCATCACCGCCGAGAGCAAAGCTGGGAAGGCGAAGACCAGATCGTTGAATCGCATGACGGTCTCGTCGACGAAACCGCCCCGCGCCGCCGCCCAGCAGCCGAGCGGCACGCCGAGTCCCATTCCGATGCCGACCGCCACCAGCGCCACCGCGATCGAGTTGCGCGAGCCCACCATGATCATCGACAGCACGTCGCGGCCGAACTGGTCGGTGCCGAAGAGATGCGTGGCCGAAGGCGGCTGCATGCGATCGGCCACGACAAGCTTCGTCACGTCATAGGGCGTCCAGAAGAATGACAGTAGCGCCATGCCGGCGATCAGCGAAGTGATGGCGAAACCGGTGACGAAGGAACGGTTGGCAAACGCCTTCGCGACGAAGCTGACGAAGGTCTCGCGCTCGAATTCGGAGACGGGCAGGGTCATTGCCGGATCCTCAGCCGAGGATCGACGATTGCGTAGGACAGGTCGACCAGGAGATTGACGACGATGACCGTCGCGACCAGGAGCATGATGACGCTCTCGACGACGATAAGGTCGCGCTGGGTGATCGCCTGGAAGATCAGCCGTCCGAGACCGGGCAGATAGAAGACGTTCTCGATGATGATCGTGCCGGCTAGCAGGAAAGCGAATTGCAGGCCGAGGATGGTCAACACCGGGATCATCGCGTTGCGAAGCGCATGGCGCCAGAGCACATGGCTGCGCGGCATGCCCTTGGCGCGGGCGGTACGGATATAGTCTTCGCCGAGCACTTCGAGCAGCGCCGAGCGGGTGACGCGTGCAAGGATCGCAGCTTGCGGCAGAGCGAGCGCCACCGCAGGCAGGATCAATGCCTTGAAGGCCGGCCATAAGCCCGCGTTCCAGCCGGGGAAGCCGCCTGCCGGCACGAGCCGCAGCCAGACGGCGAAAATATAGATGAGGATTAGCGCGAACCAGAAATTGGGTATCGCGACGCCGATCTGCGCCGCACCCATCGATAATGTATCGGCTGCGCTGCCGCGCCGCTGGGCGGAAAATACGCCGACCGGAATGGCGATGACGGTCGAGAGCACGAGCGCCATGATTGCGAGCGGCAACGAGACGACGACGCGCTCGGCGACCAAGTCGGCCACTGGAACCGAATAGGTGTAGGACTTTCCGAAATCGAGCGTCAGCAGCCCACCGGCCCAGTCGAGATAACGCAAAAATAGCGGCTGGTTGAGACCCATCTGCTCGCGCAGCACTTGAACCGTTTCTTCCGAGGCGTTCATGCCGAGCATCAGCCGCGCCGGGTCGCCTGGCAGCACCTCCAGCACCGAAAACACCACGATCGACGCGAAGACGAGAGTCAGCGCGCCGACGAGCAGACGTTTGAGGAGGTAAGCGGTCATGGCTGTGGCGCGGCGTCACCCTCCCCTCGAGGGGAGGGTGACCGCATCGTCAATCCACCCATTTCACCTTGGTCAGGTCGTTCGCCTGGATGGGCGAGTTTGTCCAGAGGCCCTCGACCTTGGCGTCCCAGATGCCGATCTTCGGCAGCTCGAACAGGAAGCCCACGACCGCATCCTCGGCGAGGATTTTTTGCGCCTGGCCATAGAGTTCCTTGCGCTTGGCTTCGTCGGAGGTGAGGTTCAGCTCCTCGATGATCTTGTCGAAGGCCGGATTGTCGTACTGGAAATAATAGTCGTCGCGCGAATAGATATCGATGTCGTTCGGTTCGGTGTGCGAGACGATCGACAGATCGTAGTTCTTTTCCGTGAACACCTGCTTCAGCCAGTCGGCCCATTCTACGGGAATGATTTCGAGATCGATGCCGACTTCGCGCAGCTGCGAGGCGACGATCTGGCCGCCGTCGCGCGCGTAGCCGACCGGCGGCAGTTTCAGGGTCGCCTTGAAGCCGTTCTCGAAGCCCGCTTCCTTGAGGAGCGCTTTAGCCTTTTCGACATCATGCGGATAGGTGCCGGTCAGGTCGATGTAGGCCGGATTGTGCGGGGCGAAATGCGAGCCGATCGGCACGCCGAAGCCGCCGGAAGCGCCGTCGATGATCGCCTTGCGGTCGATCGCGTGGGCGATGGCTTGCCGCACCTTCAGATTGTCGAAGGGCGGCTTCTTGTTGTTGGTCGACAGCACCGTCTCGCCTTCAGTCGAGCCGATCACCACCTTGAAGCGCGGATCGGCCTGGATCTGCGGCAGCGCATCGCCGAGCTGATAGTTCGGCAGCGCCTGCACGTCGCCCGACAGCAGCGCCGGAATGGCTGCGGCGGCATCCGGAATGATGCGGAACTCGGCCTTGTCGAGCGCGATCGGATCGCCCCAGCCATCGGCCTTGACCAGCGTAATGGCCGAACCCTTGGCCCAGTTCTCGAATTTGAACGGGCCGGTGCCGATCGGCTTTTCCTTGTTGGTCTCGGCCGATTCCGGCGCGACGATCACTGCGTCGCCCCAGCCCATATTGTAGAGGAAAGAGCCCTGCGGGTTCTTCAGCGTGACCCTCACCGTACCCGGGTCGACTGCCTCCACGGTGTCGATCGCAGCAAACAGCGCCTTCTGCGCATTCGTGGAATCTTCGGCGCGTGCACGGTCCAGCGAGAATTTCACGTCGTCGGCATTGAAGTCGCTGCCGTCATGGTATTTCACGCCGGTACGCAGCTTGAAGGTGTAGATCTTGCCGTCGTCGGAAACGGTCCAGCTCTCGGCCAGCGCCGGCAGCACTTCGCCATTCGGCCCGATGCGGGTCAATCCTTCGAAGACGTTGGCGTAAAGAACCTCGTCGATTGCCGCCGCCGCTCCTGCGGTCGGGTCGAGATGCGGCGGCTCAAGCGGGATGCCCAGCACTAGGTCGGTCCTGGCTGCCTGCGCCGCGCCGCTCGACACCAGCGCCAGCACGCTTGCCGCAATGATCGATTTCCAAACTTTCATTGAACCAACTCCCGTTCCCGAATTCCGGCTGGATAGAAGCGTTATTTACCGCCAGAGTAAATCGCGTTTGTTGCGATCGGCCTAGCTGAAGCGGAATCTTTTCCGCACAGCCGAACGGCTGGAGTGATCACCCCGCCGACGGCCCGCGCAGCAAGAGGTTCAGGCCGATCGCCATGACCTTGGCCGATTCAACCATGTCGGCGATGCCGACCCATTCGTCCGGCCGATGAGCAAGGTCGAGGATGCCCGGCCCATAGGCGATACAGTCATGCAGATGGCCGATACGCGAGACGTGCTTCTGGTCGTAGGTGCCGGGCGAAATGACGTAGTCGGGCTCCCGGTCGAAGACCTCGCGAATGCCTTGAGCCACCGCCGAGACAACCGGCGCATCGCGCTCGGTCATCAGCGGCTGCACCTCCATGATGTCGCGGATGTCGTAGTCGAACCTCGGCCGGTCGCGTTTCAGCCGGTCGAGAATGGCCGTCACTTCGCCTTTGACGTCGCCGATCTTCTCTTCCAACAGGAAACGCCGGTCGATCGTCAGCCGGCACCAATCGGGCACGTTGGGCGATGGTAGGCCGGGACGGAAATCGTCGGTCTGGCCGCCATGGATGGAGTTGATATTCATCGTGGAACGCCGCGCCCCCTCGGGTACCACGGGCATGCGCGTCTGCTTGCGGTCGAGCGCGGGAAAGAGGTCCTTCTCGAAAGCCTCCAGCACGGCGCCCATGTGGCGCACGGCGCAGTCGCCGAGGAACGGCATCGAGCCATGCGCGATCTCGCCTTTGGTTTCGATCTCGGCCCACCAGACGCCTCGATGGCCGAGGCAGATGCGATCCTTGTTCAGCGGTTCGGGAATGATGACGTGATCGACCTTCGGCTTGGAAAAGTAGCCTTTGGCAGCCAGATAGGCGACGCCGCCAAAGCCGCCCGATTCCTCGTCGGCAGTGCCGGAAATCTCGATCGCGCCGGGAAAATCCGGATAGACATCCATGAACGCCTCGGCGGCGATGATGGACGCCGCCAGCCCGCCCTTCATATCGCAGGCGCCGCGGCCATAGACCCTGCCGTCCTTCACTACGCCGGCGAACGGGTCGACCGTCCAGCCTTCGCCAGCCTCGACGACATCGATGTGCGAATTGAAATGGACGGTCGGCCCCTGAGTGCGGCCGTCGAAGCGGGCGACGACGTTCATCCGCGGAAAGCGGTCGGTGTCGCCCGGCGTGCCTTCGGCACGTATGTATTCAACGCCGAAGCTGCGTTTCTTCAAGCGCGTGCCGATATATTCGGTGCAGGGCCGGTATGCGTCGCCGGGCGGATTGATCGTCGGAAACCTGATCAGGTCGGCAGTCAACGCGACCAGGTCGTCGACCCGCTCGTCGATCGTTTCAAGAAGCCTTTTATACATGTATGCGACGCGGACCCGGAACTTGTGGAAAGAGGAGCCAGTTTAAGTATCCTCGCCACGAAGTCGAGGGAAGCCGCCCGCCATTCCACTGCGCAGCGCCTGTGTCAGTGCGACCCTAAGGCCGCACCGCCGTAACCTCGATTTCGACCAGAAAGCCTGGATTGGCAAGGCCCGCGACCTGCACCACCGACCGGGCCGGCAGATTTGGCTGGGCCTTCGTGCCGAAGAATTGTGTATAGCCTTCCATGAAGCCGCCAAAATCCATTTTGCCGTCGTTGGCCGGATCGCCGACCAGGAACACCTGCATCTTCACCACGTCGCTCATCTTGAGATTAAGCCTCGTCAGCGTCGTCTCGATTGACTTGAACACCGATTCGGTCTGGGCCTTGGTATCGCCATAGGCCGCAACCGTGTTCTTGTCGGCCGCTTCGTCCGTTACCGACGGGACGGCGCCGCTGACATAGACAGTGGTCTTGCCGGCTGGCACCTCGACGGCCTGCGCGATCGGGAAATCGGAATCAGGAATCTTGTGGCGTACGATGTCCTGCGCCAAGGCGCTTGCCGTCATCATCATTCCAGCCGCAAGGGTGGCGGCGATCCGCAATCCGTTCATTTCTTTCTCCTTCTATCCGCGGGGTGGCGAGCCGACCAGCCTCATCACGATTGTGGTCGGGACGAGGCCGGGCCTTATCTGACGTCGGCGACATCCTGGGCCGACACCGGGTCCTTGTAGTTGTTGCCAAAGTGGGTGCGCACATAATTGACGACGGCGGCAACCTGCTCGTTGCTCATCATCTGGCCGACCGGCGGCATGCCTTTCAGGCCTTTCACCACGACGAAGACAGGGTAGCCGCCGGCTTCCAGATTTTCGTTCTTGGCGAGAGCAGGATATTTGCCCGCGCCGACCGCGCCCTGGCCCTCGCTCATATGGCAGGCCTGACAGACGCTGGCGTACAGCGCCGCGCCGGTCTGTTCCGCGAAGTTCGACGTGTCGCTGAGTGTCGGTTCGGCCGAATCCAGCGGCTGGTCTTCAGCGACGGCTTCCGATTCCTGGGCGAGCGTTCCCGACGTGGCCAGGGCGAAGGCAATCAGCGCCGAGGCGCCGACGAGGCAGAAGGCCCGAAACGACCGTGTCATCATGGTGATATCCTCGCGAGGCTGAGATGGGGATGAGCCGGCATGACGGTCACCCAGCGAGAACGCGCTGGTGCAGCCGCGACACCGCGTCCAGCGATGAGAGGATCGCGCCTTCCATCCACGCCGGGATATAGGAGGCGTGTTCGCCGGCGAGCACGATGCGCCCGTCTATCTGGCACAGATTGTCGTAGTGTTCCTTCCTCGCCTCTTCTGTCCAGTCGCCCGCGCAGCCCAACGTGAACGGAACACGGTGCCACGCGACCGCAATGCCGGTTTCGAATTCGTCTTTGTATTGCGGGTGAATCTGGGAGCCGTATTCGACAGCCAGCCTTACGCGTTCGGCGGGCGACATCGAGGTGAATTCGTAGGAGTTCGGTCCGTTCCAGGTGTAGCAGCCGAGCAGGACGCCCTTGCCCGTTTTGTTGAAATCCGTGCTCGGATAGGAAATCTGGGCGATCGGCAAGTCGGTGTAGCTGACCCCGCCGAAGATCAGATCGTCCTCCTCCCAGAAGCGGCGCTTGAACTGCAGGCCGACCTTGACCGATGAGGCGTAGGGCACCGCCTCAATCGCGGCTTGCATTGGCGCGCCGACATTGATCTCGATCTGGCTGAGAATCGTCAGCGGGATGGTGCAGATGCACCAGTCGGCAGACGCCTGTTGCGGCGTCCCTGGATTGTTCGTGTCTTCATAGGTGACTGTGACGCCGGTGTCGTTCTGTTCGATTTTGCTGACCTTGGCGTTGTATTTGATGAGGTCGCCGACCTCTCTGGCGAAGGCCTTGGCGATCATGTCGATGCCGCCGACCGGCTGGAACATGGTGGTCTGGAACTCGTAGAGGGCATAGTTGGCCAGATTACCCCATAGGCGGGAGTTCAGGATATCGGAGAGGCCGATCGGTTCGCCAGCGACCGGTGCCGCGCCGAGACCGCCGCCCGGATCCTTTTCGAAGCCGCGGAACTCCGACGTGTGGAGGCTGGCCCGGTAACCATAGTCAGCGTCTAGCGCGCCCCAGGATTTCAGTGCTTCCAGCAAGACCTCCTGGTCCTCTTTGGTGACGCTGCTCTCCAATTGGCTCTTCTGCGTCACCTTGGCCAGCAGTTCCGAGACGTGGCCGCGGAAGTCAGTCTTGATGTGGCGAACGCGCTGCGGTTTGCCGCCGAACGCTTTCGATGAATGCAGGAACGCGTTGTGGTTGAGTTGCTGGAAGGGCTCGAGCGTAACGCCCAGGCGCTTGCAGTAAGCAAGCAGGCCGTTGTGGTGATAGGGAATGCGCCACGGTCCCGGATTGAGATACATCCCTTCGTCAAACTCGCAGGTTTGCGTCTCGCCGCCAAGCTCGGTGTAGGTGTCGCCGCCGCGCAGCGTCCAGTTGCGGCCTCCAGCGCGGTCGTTGAATTCGAGGATCTGAACCTTGTAGCCGGCCTGACGCATTTCGAGCGCCGCGGTCATCCCGGCCAGCCCGGCGCCCAGGATGAGAACCGAAGCACCCTTCGGATCGCCGTCGAGCTTGAGCGGACCCTTGTAACCCGACTCCTCGGCAAGACCCAGGCTGGTCATCGCTTGATACATCACGGCGCTGCCCGCAGTCATTCCGATCAGCGATAGCAGTTCGCGCCGGCTTAAACCGTTAAATGATTGATTGCGCTGCATCTTAGTCCCTCCGGACGCGTGGTGTTTAAACACCGCCGCGCCATCGCCAACTCAGTTCGCACCGCCCGAAACAAAACTATGCCCTTATAGATTGAAGTCAACGAAACCGGTCCCATGGTGCAATCGTCGGCTTGCTGTGGCGCAACCTTCACGGGAAATTGTAAGGACCGACGGTCGCACAGTTTGGCAAATTTTTAGGAACTGGGTGTAAGCTTCTTCACATACCGAATGTGAAGGGGACGCTAGGTTTTTTGGTATTTGGGGGATCGAGCAAATGAGAAACAGAATTCTTCTCGCGCTTGCATTTGCGGGGCTGCTGCTTGGCGCTTCGGCGCAGGGCCATGCGGCCAGCTTGGTGGCGAACATCAACGTGTCCGATCAGACCATGACCGTGGTGAAGCACGGCCGCGTCATCCACACCTGGAAGGTCTCGACGGCGCGCAAGGGCTACATCACGCCACGCGGTACCTGGCGGCCGAAACGCATGCATAGAATGTGGCATTCGCGCAAATACGATATGTCGCCCATGCCGTATTCGGTGTTTTACCATGGCGGCTACGCCATCCACGGCACCAACTATGTCAAGAGCCTCGGACGGCCTGCCTCGCATGGCTGCGTGAGGCTCGCGACCGCCAACGCCGCCAAGTTCTACGCGCTGGTGAAGCAGATCGGACCGGGCAACACGCGCATCGTCGTCAGGAACTGAGCGGCGTCGAGGCGACAGCCGCCGAAACGATTCTGTTATGGCGGTTATGTCTATACAAATTTCCCCCTAAAATGCCGTTTTCGGGCATTTCATTTGGGGTAGGGCGTCTGTAGACATTGGCGGAGGAGCTCCGCCGATGAATTCCACTCCGCGTGTCGCGCTGTCCGAGCCCGTCGGCGACGAAGTGCGCAAGACGACATGCTACATGTGCGCGTGCCGGTGCGGCATCAATGTCCACATCAAGGACGGCAAGATCCGCTACATCGAAGGCAATCGCGATCATCCGGTCAATCGCGGCGTGCTCTGCGCCAAGGGCTCGGCCGGCATCATGCAGCACTATGCGCCGGCGCGGCTAAGGGCGCCGCTGAAGCGGGTAGGGCCGCGCGGCTCGGGCGAATTCCAGGAAATCTCGTGGGAAGAAGCCCTCGGCATCGCAACCGGTTGGCTCGACGGCGTGCGCCAGTCCGATCCGAAAAAGCTCGCCTTCTTCACCGGCCGCGACCAGTCGCAGTCGCTGACCGGCTTTTGGGCGCAGCAATTCGGCACGCCCAACTATGCAGCTCATGGCGGCTTCTGCTCGGTCAACATGGCGGCGGCGGGCATCATGACCATCGGCGGCGCGTTCTGGGAATTCGGCGCGCCGGACTGGGACCGGACAAAGCTGTTCGTCATGTTCGGGGTCGCCGAGGACCACGATTCCAACCCGCTCAAGATGGGCATCGCCAAGGTCAAGAAGAACGGCGCGCGTTTCGTCTCGGTCAATCCCGTGCGGACCGGCTATTCGGCGGTCGCCGATAACTGGATCGGCATCCGTCCCGGTACGGACGGGCTGCTGATCCTGGCTGTGGTGCACGAGCTGCTGAAGGCGCGGAAAATCGATGTCGACTACCTCATGCGCTATTCCAACGCGCCGTGGCTTGTCATCGATGCTCCGGGAACGGCGGAACACGGGCTGTTCGCCCGCGATGCCGACGGCAGGGCGGCGGTATTCGAAACGGTCACCGAGCGCATCGTTCCGCAAGGCACTACCGGCGCAAGGCCAGCGCTGTCCGGGCGCTATATGCTCGAGGACGGGCGCTTCGCCGTGCCTTCCTTCCAGCTTCTGGCGGAAAAGTACCTCGACCCGAAATACGCGCCCGAGGCCGTGGCTGGCGAGACGGGCGTTGCCGTCGAGGTCATTCGCGGCTTGGCCGCCGAGATCGCCCGCGTCGCCTTCGACGAAGCCATCTCCATCGACCAGCCCTGGACCGACATGAACGGCGAGCGCCACGACAGCTTCGTCGGCCGGCCGGTGTCCTTCCATGCCATGCGCGGCCTCTCGGCCCATTCCAACGGTTTCCAGACGGCGCGCGCGCTACACATGCTGCAGGTGCTGATCGGCGCGGTCGACTGCCCGGGCGCGTTCCGTTTCGAGCCGCCCTATCCGAAGCCCGTCGAAGCGCATCCGACGCCGCATGGGAGAGCGGAACATTTCGGCTCGAACAAACCGCTGTCGGGCCCGCATCTCGGCTTTCCGCGAGGGCCCGAAGACCTGCTCATCGATGCCAACGGCAAGCCGACGCGCCTCGACAAGGCTTTCTCGTGGGATGCGCCGATCTCGGTCCATGGCCTGATGCACATGGTCATTTCCAACGCGCATGCCGGCGACCCTTATCCGATCGACGTGCTGTTCCTCTACATGGCCAACATGGCTTGGAACTCGTCGATGAACACCGCCGGCGTGATAAAAATGCTGGAGGACAAGGATCCCGCAACCGTTGAATACAAAATTCCGAAAATCATTTATTCGGACGCCTATGCGTCGGAAATGGTCGCCTATGCCGATCTGGTGCTGCCGGACACGACTTATCTGGAGCGCCACGACTGTATCTCCATGCTCGACCGGCCGATCTCCGAGCCGGACGCCGTGCAGGATGCGATCCGCTGGCCGGTGATCGAGCCTGACCGGGACGTGCGCGGTTTCCAGACGGTGCTTCTCGATCTCGGGGCGCGGTTGAGGCTGCCGGGGTTCGTCGATCATCGCGGTCGCGCGCTCTACAGCGATTACGCCGACTACATCGTGCGCCATGAGCGCCGGCCGGGCATCGGGCCGCTGGCCGGATTTCGCGGGCCGAACGGCGATCGCGTCGGCCGCGGGGCCGCCAATCCCGATCAGATCAAGCGCTATATCGAGAATGGTTCCTTCTTCTCGGCGCACATCCCGCTCGAAGCGCAATTCTTCAAACACGCCAACAGGGCGTATCAGGATCTCGCTGTGCGGATGGGCTTTTTCGATACGCCCCAGCCGGTGATTTTCCAGCTTTACCAGGAGTCGCTGCAAAAATTCCGGCTATCGGCGGAAGGACTGCGCGAGCCGTTCGCGCCCGAAACCCATCGCCGGCGCATCCTAGATACGTTCGATCCGCTGCCGTTCTGGTACCGGCCTTTCGAGGAGGAAATCGTCGATCGCCAGATCTATCCCTATCACGCAATCACGCAGCGGCCGGCGGCGATGTATCACTCCTGGGGCTCGATGAATGCCTGGCTGCGCCAGATCCACACGAAGAACCCGCTTTATGTGCCGGGACCGATCTGCGACGAAATTGGCTTGGCTGATGGCGACTGGGTGTTCCTGACCTCGCACCATGGCCGGATCAAAGTGGAGATCGCTCGTATGGAGGCTGTAAACTCCTCGACGATATGGACCTGGAACGCGATCGGCAAGCGGGAAGGGGCCTGGGCCTTGGATCGCGACGCGCCGGAAGCCAGAAAAGGCTTTCTGATGAATCACTTGATCAACGAACTTCTGCCGCCGAAAGGCGACGGCATGCGCTGGTCGAACTCCGACCCGATCACTGGGCAGGCGGCCTGGTATGACCTTCGCGTGCGCATCGAGAAGGCGGAACCCGCCGAGTTGAGCGAGCCGCGCTTTGCGCCTGTCGCCCTGCCTCGGGAGCCGCATGAACGGCCGTCCGAACTGCGCTACGGGCAGGAGTGGGCGAAGTGACGCTTCTTCCCGCTCAGCCAACGCCAAAAAAGCTCGGACTGGTCATAGATCTCGATGTCTGCGTCGGCTGCCATGCCTGTGTCGTCAGCTGCAAGGAATGGAACACCGGCGGTTATGGCTCAGCCCTGTCGGACCAGCATCCTTACGGCGCGGGCGTTTCCGGCGCCTGGCTGAACCGCGTGCATACATTCGAAGTGGTACCCGAAGGGGGCGAGGTCGTCGGCGAGGCCGGCGAAGCGCGGATCGTGCATTTCCCGAAATCCTGCCTGCACTGCGAGGACGCGCCGTGCGTCACCGTCTGCCCGACTGGCGCATCCTACAAGCGGGCAGAGGACGGCATCGTGCTGGTCGACGAGAATATGTGCATCGGTTGCGGACTCTGCGCGTGGGCTTGCCCATATGGGGCGCGCGAGATGGATCTGGCGGCCGGTGTGATGAAGAAATGCACGCTCTGCATCGACCGCATCTACAACGAGACAATCGCGGAGGTTGACCGGATTCCGTCCTGCGTCCGGACCTGCCCGGCCAATGCCCGGCATTATGGCGATTTGGCGGACCCGACTTCAGCCGTGTCGGTCATGGTCGCGGAACGCGGCATGGACCTGATGCCGGAGCAGGGGACACGGCCCGTCAACAAATATTTGCCGCCGCGCCCGCGCAAGCCGCTAGCTGACAGCGCGCATTCGCTGCCGCTCGCGGAAAATACCGACGGAGCAAAAGGCTTCTTTGCCTGGCTCGACGGCGTGCTGGACCGCATCTGATACATGCACCCGGCTTTCTCTATCATCGTCTTCACCACCTTTTCGGGCCTCGGTTACGGCTTGGCGGCAGTGCTTGGGCTGGGCCTGCTCGATCCCGCCGCTACGGCGACGAAAGTCGCGCATCTATTAGGGCTGGCGCTGATCGCCACGGGGCTTTTGTCGTCGACGCTGCATCTCGGCAATCCGCAGCGCGCTTGGCGGGCATTGTCGCAGTGGCGCTCGAGCTGGCTGTCCCGGGAAGGCGTGATGGCGCTGATCACCTTCGTGCCGCTGGTCTGGTCGGCATGGGCGTCGCTGTTCGAAGGCCGCTACCTGGCAGCGCCCGGCCTGATCGGTGCAGTGTTCTGCGCGATGACCGTATATTGCACGGCGATGATCTACGCCTCGATCAGATCGGTGCAGGCGTGGCACACGCCGCTGACGCCGCTTTGTTACCTCATGTTTTCGGCAGCAGGCGGGCTTGTACTGACGAGCTTCTTCGGCTTTGCCGGCGCGGGTTCGGCGGTGCTCGTACCGGCGCTCGCCGTGCCGGTCATAGTGGCGGCATGGACCGCAAAACTGTTCTGGCGGCACCGCATGCGAACGCTGCGGCCGATCTCCACGCCGGAAACGGCCACCGGGCTTGGCCCGATCGGTCGCGTAAGGCTGCTTGAGCGGCCTCATGTCAATGAAAACTACCTGACCCGTGAAATGGGCTTCAAGATCGCCCGCAAGCACGCGGCCAAGCTGTCGGTGATCGCCTTCCTGCTCGGCGGGGCAGCGCCTGTCCTGCTGCTCCTTGTGCTGCTCCTGGCCGGGGCGGGCGCTGGCCTGTCAGCTTCGTTGATCGCATTGCTGGCCGGATGCTGCTATGCCGCGGGCGTGTTTGTGGAGCGCTGGTTGTTTTTTGCCGAAGCGCGCCACTCGGTGATGAATTATTACGGCGGTTGACCGTTCAGCGTTTCTGCAGCTCGACTTTAGCGGTATCGTCGGCCGGCCGCTCGGAGTGAATTTCCTCGACCTGCCTGATCAGCCTGTGGATCGCAATCTTTTGTGCGTCGCGCTCGGAGCGACGCTGGATGCCCCAAGGTGTCCAAAGTGGCGCGCTGGCGCCCCTCGGCTTAATTTCCATGTTTTCGGTCATGCACTCGCCTCGTGTGAATCACGATGTATGATCACGATAAGTAAACGAGTGAAATCTGTTTTTGTTGCGGCAGCCAATCAAATGTTTGAGAAAACGATAGTCAGGGCCGTCTGGAATTGGTCTTAAGTTTTTTGCGCCGCCTTCGCTCGCGCTTGGATAGGCCCCAGCGCTTGTGGAACCACATCCACTGGCCCGGGTCCTCACGGACCCACCGCTCGACAACATCATTGAGCAATTGTGCCGTAGCTGTCACATCGACCCTGCCCTCGGCATCCCGCGGCAGGTCGATCTTCTCCTCGATTTCGAGCCGAAACCGGTTGCCGGGCAACCGCACGCAGCGAGCCGGATAGACATCGCAATCATACTGGCGTGCAAGCTTCGGCAAAAGAGGGCTGGTTTCGCACTCCCGACCGAAAAACTGCGTTCTGATCCCATAACGGAACTTCTGGTCGACCAGAACGCCGATCGTACCGTTCGCTTCCAGTATCCGCGCCAAGGTGAAGGCCGCGCCGGTTCTCGAGGCGAGCAATTCGCCCATCGACGAACGCCGCGTCGAAAGGATGTAGTCGGCGATGTAGGGATTGTTGGGCGGGCGGAACAAAGCCGTGACCTTCATGCCGTAGGCGGCGCCGCCAATCGGTAGAAGTTCGAAATTGCCGAGATGGCCGGTGAAGATGATGGTCGGCTTGGCTTCCGCTGCAATTCGTTCGAAAAGCCTTTCGCCGCGGACTTCCACGCGTCCGGGAGTTTCTGCCTGGGGATCGTAATCGAACAGTTGGTCGAGGAAAATGTACTCGGCCCCGAGGCGCGCCATATTGCCCCACATGTCAGAGGCGATGGCCTGTATCTCGGCTTCGCTCTTTTCCGGATAGGCCTTGCGCAGATTATGGAGCGCGACGCGATGACGTCCGAACCATGGCCCGATGCGCCTCGCCGCGCGATCGGCGAAGTCCAGCGCCCTGTCAGTTGGGAGCAGCCGCAGCACGCGCAGGACCGAAAGCGCGATCTGCGCGGTCAGCCAGTAATTGGCCTGCTTCAAGGCCTGGGTCAGGCGGTAAATAAAGGCCTTCACCGCGACTTAACTCACGCGGAGAATGATCTTGCCGAACACGTCGCGGCCTTCCATGCGCATCAGCGCCGCGTCGATCGAGCCGAAGTCGACCTCGGTGTCGATAACAGGAGCAACGATGCCGGCCGCCATCTTCTGCATGGCGTCGGCCATATTCTCCATGCGGCAGCCGAAGGAGCCGAGGATCTTCAGTTGCTGCTGGAAGAGCTGCATCAGGTTCATCTGCGTCGAGACGCCGGAGGTCGAGCCGCAAGTCACGAGGCGTCCGCCGCGCTTCATCGACAGCATGGAGCCCGCCCAGGTGTCGGCGCCGACATGCTCGAACACCACGTCGACGCCCTTCTTCTTGGTCAGCTTGCGCACGACGCCCTCGAACCGGTCCTCGCGATAGTTGATGACATGGTCTGCCCCGAGCGCTTTGGCCTTGTCGATCTTGTCGTTGGAACCAACCGTAGTAATGACGGTACAGCCCATCTTCTTGGCGAGTTGGATCGCAGCGGTGCCGATGCCGGAGCCGCCGGCCTGGACGAGGATCGTCTCACCGGGCTCGAGCCTGGCATTGTCGAACAGCATGTGCTCGACGGTGCCGAACGTCACGGGCGCAACGGCTGCGCCGATGTCGGTAACGCCGGGAGGGGCGGGGACCAGAAGCCGCGCCGGCAGGTTGATCTTCTCCTGCGCGAAGCCGTCGAGGTGGAAGCCGTGCACGCCTGAAACATGGTCGCAAAGATTGTCGCGGCCTTCGCGGCAAGCGCGGCAAAGGCCACAGGTGCGTGCTCCGTAGATGGAAACGAGTTGCCCCGGCAGAAGCCCGGCGACGCCCGGCCCCACAGCCTCCACCTCGCCGGAAGCCTCGGCGCCGACGACCAGCGGCAGCTTGCGCTTGGCAAAGGCCATGCCGCGCCAGCCCCAGACGTCGATGTGGTTCAGCGCGACCGCCTTGATACGTAGCGTTACTTCGCCGAGCGCAGGAGCCGGCGGCGGCGCGATCTCGACCGTTTCGAGCTTTCGGTCTTCGATGAGTTGCAATGCGCGCATAGGTGCCTGTGATTAGGAACTAGAATGGTGCGTCCTTCGAGGCTCGCTCGACTAGGATAATAGAGGCTTGCGCCCTGCGGTCCTCATCCTGAGGTGCGAGCGAAGCGAGCCTCGAAGGACGCACAATGCTAAAAGGGTCGGTGGCCGCTACTAGACGGGTTCACGAGCCATGACAAGGCAGGTGTTCTGTCCGCCGAAGCCGAAGGAATTGGACAATACGGTTGCGACTTCGGCGCTGCGCTTGGCGTTCGGCACGACGTCGAGCTCGATCGCCGGATCGGGATTGTCATAGTTGATCGTCGGCGGAATGACGCTTTCGGACATGGTCATCAGCGAAAAGGCGGCTTCGATCGCGCCTGCTGCCGAAAGCGTGTGGCCGATCATCGACTTGTTCGACGATATCGGCATCGAACGCATCCGCTCGCCGAACACGGTCGAGAGCGACATGTGCTCCATCTTGTCGTTTTCGGGTGTCGAGGTGCCGTGGGCGTTGACATAGGCGATGCCGTCGACGCCCAGCCCCGCGTCATCCAGCGCGGCTTTGACGGCAGCGATGGCCGGCGATCCGTCCGGTTTGGAGCGCGTGCGGTGGAAGTCGTCGGCCTTTTCGCCGCAGCCGCGCACTATGCCGAGCACCTTCGCACCGCGCGCAAGCGCGCTTTCCAGCGATTCCAGCACCAACGCCGCCGAGCCTTCAGCAAGCACGAAGCCGTCACGGTCCTTGGAGAAAGGCTTCGAAGCCTTTTCGGGGATGTCGTTATGGGTCGAAAGGGCGGAGAGCAGCGAGAAGCGGATCAGCGCCTCGGCGGTCGCCGAACCGTCGGCGCCGATCGACAGAGCGCGCTCGCATTCGCCGCGCCTGATCGCCTCGACGCCGAGCTGGATCGCCGTGGCGCCCGAGGCGCAGGCGGTCGAAAGCGTGATCGGCAGTCCGCGCGTGCCGAAACGGTCGGCCAGGCGGTCGGCAATCGAGCCGAATTGCGAGGTTTCAAAGACGTTGAGCGAATTCAAGCTGCGCGCAACGGCCAAAAGCCGGTCCGCGGCGCTGCCTTCCCTGCCGGTATTGTAAAGCGAAAATCGCTCGCTCCAGTCTAGTTCCATCGGCGGCGATGCAAGGAAGAGCGGACCGCCGAAATCTCCGGCATCGACACCCGCCTCGGCAACCGCCTCCTGCGCGGCCGTTTCCGCGAGCTCGTAGGTTAGTGCGCTGGCGCCCTTTTGGCTGGAGGCCAGGAAATCCACCGTACCGGCAATGCGTGTGTTCAGGTGATCGACGGGAAAGCGCACGATCGGGTGGATGCCCGATTTGCCCGATGTCAGTGCGGCCCAGTTGTCGGCCTTGCCGACACCAAGCGAGGTCACCACGCCGATGCCGGTGACGGCCACGACCGGCCTGCCGAGATGGTCCGTATAACTAGTCATATTAGTTCTCCGGCAATTTAGTCGGCCGCGATGAGCGCCGTGCCTTCGAAATAGTGGTAGCCGACCGCGGTCGCCAGCACCGATTGCGGAATTCCCTCGAACGGCTTTTCAGAAGCTTCGTCGAAGGGCGGATAGCCGGCTTTCCTGTCGACAGCGAGCGCCGCCAGTGCAACGGCGAAGGGAAACTGCGCTTCCTTCATATGGCCGGTCAGCGTTCCGAAGCCGCGCGATGCGATCGAGGGATTTTTGTCCAGCGCCGATTTTTCGGCCTTGGTCGCGGCATGCGCGCCGGATGCGCCAGAGATTGTCAGCAACGGGCCGTTGGCTGTAGCAGCCTTGCCGAGCAGGCTGGCTACCGATTGTTCGAGATCCTCATTGCCGCGCCGCGAGCGGCCCGAGACGACCGCCTCCAGTTGCGCATAAATATGCCGGCCGCGTGCTGCAGCGTGCTCGCGCGATTCCAGCACAAGAAAGGCCGCGCCCGATCCGGTGATCACGCCGCCGCCTTCCGCCCCCTGCCTCTGCCAGACCGGCTTCCACGGCCCACGATGCAAATAGCCGCCGAGTTCGTAGCCCAGGAGCATGTCGGGATGCTCGGTCTGGAAAGCTCCGCCGACCAGGACATGCGTAGCCTGGCCCGAGCGGATGCGCGCTGCGGCGGTCTCCACGGCCGAAACGCCGGCGCCTTCCTCGCCCATGAAGGTGCGCGAGGAGCCGGTGACCTTGTGCACGATCGAGATGTTGCCGGCGAGCAGGTTGGACAGTTGCGCCAGGAAGAGGGTAGGGCGAAGCTCCGTCGTCAGCTTCTCGTTGAGCAGCACGTCGCGGTCGGTGCGGCTTTCGGATGCCGCGAGAATGCCTGAATCCACCGCCTCGTCGCGCTCGCCGCCGCCGGCTGCAACCACCATGTCCATGGTCGCGCAGAGGGCTTCGTCGCCCTTGATGCCGGCATCGTCGAGCGCCAGCCCGGCGGTGTAGGTGCCGAGACGCTGCCAGGTCTCCATCTGGCGCTGGTCGCCGCGCTTGGCGATCTGCAAGCCCCAATCGATCTCAGGCAAGGGATGGATGACGTAGGGCGGATAGCGCTCGGCATCGATGACCGGTTCGGGCTGTCCCGTCAGCTTTTGCCAGTGCGCGTCGGCGCCTTCGCCCAGCGACGAAACGAGGCCGATGCCGGTAATGACGACGTCGTTGGGACTCATGGGCGGTCGTTTCGGGTTAAGGCGCTCTGTCCCGTTGGAGGAATCAGGCGGCGGTCTTCGCCGCGACGAGGCCGTCGATCTTCGCGCACAGGTTCTTCATCAGGAAATATTCGTCTGTGGACGCCTTGCCGTCATTCACGTCCTGCGTCCACTTTTCGAGCGGCACTTTGATGCCGAATTCCTTGTCGATCGCAAAGACGATGTCGAGGAAATCGAGGCTGTCTATGCCTAGATCGTCGATGGTGTGGCTGTCGGGTGTGATTGTGTCGCGATCAATCTCGCTCGTTTCGGCGATGATGTTTGCGACTTTGTCGAATGTCGTTGACACGATTTTTCCTTCGATTTGCGGGCGGGAGACTCCGCGTATGTTTGGTCCGGCTCTCTAATCGGTTTTTCCCGGCAGGAAAAGACCCTATCCTCCGTGCGTCCCCGCAGGTCTCAATTGAAAATGATGCGGCCGATGACGTCCAGGCCTTGGTCGTTGGCCCTTACGATTATCGCCTCGCCCTCCCGGGCGGTGACGCCGGTCAGCGCCTTGATGTTCTCCCGATGGGTGATGAGGATGAGATTGCCCGAGCCGGAATAGGCGCGAATCTCGTCGATCACGGCTTTGTTCTGCGCCTCGACCGTCTTCTCGTCTGTGCTCAGAAGGTCGAGCGCTTCCATGGGCTCCGGATCGTTGTCGCTGAATGCAAGGCGGGCGGTCTCGAGCGCACGGCAGTAGCGGCTCGAAAGCACCCGCTCGGTCGGCGCCGCGCGCGCCAGGAACAGCGCGCCGATCTTGCGCGCCTGCTGCTGGCCGCGATCCGACAGCCTTCGTTGCGTACTGCAATCGTCGATCTTGAAGCGTGCCGGTTCGGCAGCTCCTGGCGACATGGCATGGCTCAGCAGCACCACCTGCTCGCCTTCGCGCAGCAGCGCCCAGCCGGCCTCGGTGGCTTCGGCCGGGGCAAAGGCGAGCAGCGAAAGAAGGACAATCAAGGCTCGACGCATTCAGGATCCTTAGCGCTAGGATGATATAGGGACGCGAAAGTCGATTGAAAGACAAGCTTTGACAGGTGGTTGCGCCGCTTTCTCCGCTCGCCTATCAGGCGGCATGTCTCCGCTCACCGAAACCGTGCTGTTCGTCTTCGCGCTCGTCGCGCTCGGCTACCTTGCCGGGCTGACCGGCTATCTCAAAGCCGAAACTGGAGACGCGCTGTCGCAATTTGCCGTCGGCGTGGCGCTGCCGTTGCTGCTGTTCCGCACGATGGTAAAGGCAGACTTCCATGGTGCGGCCCCGTGGTCGCTCTGGGCGACCTATTTTGTCTCAGTGGCTGTCGTCTGGACCTGCGGTCATCTCGTAACCACCCGTGTTTTTGGACGAGAGGCGCAGGCGGGGGTCGTCGGCGGCGTCGCGGCCTCGTTCTCGAACCTTCTGCTGCTCGGTGCTCCCTTCATGCTCGGCATCTTCGGGCAGGAAGGTTTCGAGATCCTCTCGCTCATCCTCTCAGTGCATCTGCCGACGATGCTGATGGCGTCTATCATTCTTTTCGAGATTTTCGGGCGCGGCGGCGGCGTCCATCCTCTCCAGATCGTCAGGGAGTTCCTCCGCAAGATCTTCGTCAATCCGTTGGTCATCGGCATCCTCGCCGGCCTGATATGGCGTGCGACGGGTATGGCGCTGCCCGGGCTCGCTGCCCGGCTGGTCGATGCGCTTGCCGACATCGCCGGCCCCGTGGCGCTGTTTGCGATGGGATTCGGCCTGCGGAAATTCGGATTGTCGGGAAACATCCGGCCGGCGCTCACGCTCACCGCGCTCAAGCTCTTCCTGATGCCGGCGGTGGCGCTGGGCATGGCGATGCTGCTCGGCCTGCCGCCGCTTTCGGCCAAGGTCGCCGTCGCGGCCGCTGCGCTGCCGTCCGGCGTCAATTCCTACCTCATTGCGATGCAATTCGGCACGGGGCAGGGGCTGGCCTCCAACCAGTTGACGATCGCCACGGCCTGTGCGGTCGTGACCACGGCTTTCTGGCTGACCGTCGCGCAGGCGGTTTTCGGCTAGGGGATACTGAACCGACTACGCCGCTCCCGTTTGCTGCAAAATAAGAATGACCAGAAATACCAATAGCATGCAGCCCATCAATATCGCCAAGATTGCGCAGCCATAGAGAACGTTGCGGAAACTGCCGATTGTGATTTGCCTGACCGGAACTTTGAAACGTCTTTCCTTGAAAGATTCGTATGTCGTATCGACCAACACGGTCGTATTATTCGACATGCCCAGCCGCTTCGAGATGCGGTAGACAACGAAATAGATGGCGGCGACGCCCAAGGCACAAACAACGAAAGCCATTCTGTCGAACTCTGTGGCCGGCAAGCCTGTTTGTATCCCACACGGAGATTGGATTTGCGAGCCGAAAGCTTGAAATCAAGGCACCGCCTACGCCGTCGTCACCACCGCGTTTTGCCTGACCGTCGCGTAGGCGGTTTTCGGCTAGGACTGGACCAGCAAGCGGCGGATCATTGCGATTGATCGCGCGGCGGGCGCTGGAGTAAGAGATTGCCCGGCAACGCGAATGGCGGATGGTCGGTTCTGAAAAACGGTCGCGGCCGCAGGAGCCGCCATTCGTCCAACAATTCCGGAACAGCGCCACAGCGCGCTGATGAGAGGCGACCAATGCTCCAGAAAACCAGCCACTACATGCGCCAGGCAAACCTCATCGGCGGCAAATGGGTTCAGGCCGATTCCGGCGCGACGATCGACGTGATCAATCCGGCCAACGGCCAGAAGCTTGGCACCGTGCCGAAATCCGGCGCCGCCGAGACCCGCCGCGCCATCGAGGCGGCTGACCAGGCATTCCAGGGCTGGCGCAAGACTTCGGCGCTGGAGCGCTCGAAACTGCTGCGCAAGCTGCACGACGCGATCATGGACAATCAGGATTCGCTGGCCGAACTGCTGACCATGGAGCAGGGCAAGGCGCTGTTCGAGGCCAAGGGCGAAGTCGCGATTTCGGCCGCCTATATTCTTTGGTTCGCCGAGGAGGGCCGCCGCACTTACGGCGACGTCGTTCCGTCGCCATGGGCCGACCGCCGCATCATCGTCACCAAGCAGCCGGTCGGCGTCATAGCTGCGATCACGCCGTGGAATTTTCCATCCTCGATGCTGGCGCGAAAGATCGGACCGGCTTTGGCTGCCGGCTGCACCGCCGTCGTCAAGCCTGCTTCGCAGACGCCGTATTCGGGCCTTGCCTGGGGCGCGCTCTGCGAAGAGGTCGGCTTCCCCGAGGGCGTCGTCAATATCGTCACCGGTTCGGCCGGCGAGATCGGCGACGAAATCTGCGCCAATCCGCTGGTGCGCAAGCTGACCTTCACCGGCTCCACGGAGATCGGCAAGATTCTGATCCAGAAATGCGCCTCGACGGTCAAGAAGGTGTCGATGGAGCTCGGCGGCAATGCGCCGTTTCTCGTTTTCGACGACGCCGATATCGACCGTGCGGTCGAGGGGGCAATCGTCGCCAAATACCGGAATTCCGGCCAGACCTGCGTCTGCACAAACCGCTTCTTCGTGCAGGCAGGCATCTATGATGCGTTTGTGGAGAAATTCGCCGCCGCGACGGCGAAACTCAAAGTCGGCCCCGGCCTTGACCAAGGCACCACGCAAGGGCCGCTGATCGACGACAAGGCAGTCGCCAAGGTCGAGGAATTCATCGACGACGCCA
Source organism: Mesorhizobium sp. WSM2240 (assembly GCF_040438645.1). NCBI lineage: Bacteria > Pseudomonadati > Pseudomonadota > Alphaproteobacteria > Hyphomicrobiales > Phyllobacteriaceae > Mesorhizobium > Mesorhizobium sp. WSM2240. The sequence goes on along the minus strand of NZ_CP159253.1, from coordinate 3,191,532 downwards.
AAGCCAATGGCGGCAAGGTGGTCGCCGGCGGCAAGCGGCATGCGTTGGGTGGCTCGTTTTTCGAGCCGACGGTGATCTCCGGTGCGACGCCGAAGATGCGCTTCATGAAGGAAGAGATCTTCGGACCTGTCGCGCCTGTCTTCAGGTTTGACACCGAAGAAGAGGCCGTCCGGCTCGCCAACGACACCGAATTCGGCCTTGCCTGCTATTTCTACACCGGCGATCTCGGTCGGGCATTCCGCGTCATGGAAGGGCTGAAATATGGCATGGTCGGCGTCAATGAAGGCCTGATCACTACTGTCGAGGCGCCGTTCGGCGGCGTGAAGGAGTCGGGCCTCGGCAAGGAAGGCGGCCATCAGGGCATCGAAGATTATCTCGACACCAAATATGTCTGCATCGGCGGCCTCGGCCTCTGAGGCTGCTCGACTTCAACGCAATCCGATGGGTGGGCGCAATGGCGGACGACGAAGTCTTCGGGACGACGGGTGAGGGCGAGGCCGTGCGGCGGGTTTCGATCGCCGGCGGCGGCCTGTCGGCTAAAATCCTTGGCTGGGGCGCGGTGGTGCAGGATCTGCGGCTCGCCGGCCACGATGCGCCTCTGGTTCTCGGCTTCGACCGGTTTGACGACTATCCGGCGCTCTCGCCCTATTTTGGCGCGATTGTGGGCCGCCATGCCAACCGCATCCGCAACGGTCGCTTCATCATCGCCGGCCAGCATTGCCAGATCGATGCCGAGCATCCCGAAAAGCACGGCCTGCATGGCGGCTCCAACGGCTATTTCAGGCGCATATGGGAGATCGACGAAGCGGGCGAAGATTTCGTGACGCTTTTCCTGCGCGACCCCGATGGGGCGATGGGATTTCCGGGCGCGCTCGACGTCCGCTGCACCTACAAGCTTCAGAACCCCGGTGTGTTGTCCATCGAACTCACTGCGACGTCGGACGCGCCGACTTTGTGCAATCTCGCTCATCACTCCTACTTCAATCTCGACGACGGCGGCAGCGGCGACATTCTCGACCATCGGATGACGGTCAACGCCTCAGCCTACCTTCCGGTCGACGATTCCTTGATCCCGACAGGGGTGGTCCGGCCTGTCGACGCGACGCCGTTCGATTTTCGCCTGGCCCGCACCATCCGCATGGAAAGCGAGGGCGAGCAACTCGAGTACGACCATAATTTCTGCCTTGCGGCCGCACGCGGCCCCCTCAGGCAAGCCGCCTGGATGCAAGGCGCTTCGTCCGGCGTCGAGATGGAAGTCTGGACCACCGAGCCCGGCCTGCAATTTTACATCGGCCAGCACCTGAACCCCGACGCGGCAGGACTCGGCGGCCGGCGCTACGGAAAGTTTTCAGGCTTTTGCCTGGAGCCGCAGACCTGGCCGGATTCGCCCAACCGGCCGTATTTTCCGCAGGCGACTCTGCTGCCGGGCGAAACCTATCGCCAGACGACGGAATATCGGTTCAGGCGAGTCTGACCGGCTAAGGCTACCGGTCGAAGGCCAGCTTGAGAAGTTCGAACGGCGCCAGCGCGCCGCGCACCTGCACAACGGTCGCTGCGACGCGGTGAGCGCGCTTGGCGGCTTCGGCGGGTGCGAGCCCGAGCAGGCGGGCCGCGAGATAGGCGCCGTTGAAGCTGTCTCCCGCTCCGGTCGTGTCGACCGGGCTCGCCACATGAATGGCAGGCGATTCGAACGTGTCGCCGTAATGGAGGATCAGCGCCGGCTGCTCGCCGTTCTTGACCACGACTTCGGCTGCGCCGGCATGCTCCAGCCGTCTTGCCGTTGCCTCCAGGGACGGATCGCCGAACAGCACCTCCTCGTCCGGGAATGTCGGCAGCGCAATATCGGTGACGGCCAGCGCCTCGTCGATCGCAGCGCGCGCGACGGTAGCATCCGGCCACAGTTTTGGCCGGTAATTGGGATCGAAGGCTATGTGGGCGCCGTGCTCGCGCGCCTTGGCCACAGCATCGAGAAAGACGCGCCGCGCCGGCTCCGCCAGAATTGCCAAAGTGATTCCGGAAAAGTAGATAAGCTCCCGGTTTTCAAGGCTTTTCGACAAGGCAAGGGGATCATCGGCGAGCCGGCGGGCGGCCGCGTCGTTGCGCCAATAAGTGAAGGAGCGCTCGGCCCCGGTGAGCGTGATCGCATAGAGCCCCGGCCGCGCCCCCGGCAGGATCGGGCTGTTCGCGATGCCGATATCATGGGATTTGAAGAATTCGATCTGGCCGTTCGAGAACGGATCGTCGCCGAAGGCGGAGACGTAGTCGACATGATGGCCCGGCATCAGCGCGCGCATCGCCCAGAGCGTGTTGAAGGTGTCGCCGGCATAGGCCATTCGCCACAGGCTGCTGCCCTGGCTCGACAGTTCGATCATGCACTCGCCGACTGCCGCAATGCCGTGCGCCATACAGTTCCTCCTTCGCTGACGATTCCCTCTATACTGCATGATGCCGGTTGCGGATAACAATTTGGCCGATGCAAGCGCGCGCAAAAATTGTCCTTGACCTTCCAGCAGGTGTAAGCCTTACGCCCTGCAACGGAATTTGGCGGCCAGCGAGGACAAGTGCATGAAACTCACCCGGAAAAGCCTGCTTGTGGCCGCTGTTGCGCTCGCCGTCGTCGTCGTTGCCGGCGGCATGGTGGCCATGCATATGATGGCGCCGCCGGCCGACCTCGATCTCTCCCGATCTAAGGCCACGGAAAAGGGTGTATTTCTCGCTTCCGTCGAACCGGAAGCCGGGTCGTTCGAGCAGGGCGAGATGCATTCGTGGGTGCTGACTATCCAGCAGCCTGATGGAACGCCTGTGGAGGACGCCAGCATCGCGGTGGATGGCGGCATGCCGCAGCATGGTCATGGCCTTCCCACCAGCCCCCAGATTACAGGCCATCTCGGCGATGGCCGCTACCGCGTCGAAGGCGTGAAGTTCAACATGAGCGGTTGGTGGGTCCTGCGGTTTGCCATCTCGACCTCTGACGCGGCTGACGAAGCCGTCTTCAACCTGACGCTTTGATCGACCATGCTGCCGCGGCCTGTCATATTGGCGGTTGGACTTGTAGCGGTCCTGACGCTCGACGGCTGTAGCGGGTCTGATTTCACAGAGCAGGAGAGGGCGGTCATCGGCTCGCTGTCGCTTTCGGCGCTGCCGCCGCTGCAGCCGGACCCGACGAACCGCTACGCCGATCTGCCGGCGGCGGCCGCCTTCGGGGCGACGCTGTTCTTCGAGCAGCGGCTCAGCCGCGACGGCAATGTGTCGTGCGCGACCTGTCATCTCCTCGATCGCCAGTTCCAGGACGACCGGCCGCTCGCAGTCGGGGTTGGGACCACCAACCGGCGCACCATGCCGCTCGCCGGCGTGGCGCGAAGCCCCTGGTTCTTCTGGGACGGGCGAAAGGACAGCCTGTGGTCGCAGGCGCTCGGGCCGCTCGAAGACGAGCGCGAACATGCCGGCAACCGCACTGCCTACGCGCATTTCGTCAGCCGGGAGTTCGGCGACCGCTATGAGAGAATTTTCGGGCCGCTGCCGGACCTTTCGGGGTTGCCCGACGACGCAGGCCCGCTGGGCACCGAGGCCGAAAAGGCGGCCTGGAAGGGGATGACAGGGGAGCAGCGGGCCGGGATCGACGAGGTGTTCGCCAATCTGGGCAAGGCGATCGCCGCCTTCGAGCGATCGATCGTCCATGAGCCGACGCGCTTCGACAAATTCGCCGATGCGGTGGCAGCCGGGCGTGAACCGGAAGGCGAGGCGGCTTTGTCGGACGAGGAAATCCATGGGCTGAAGCTCTTCATCGGCAAGGCCGATTGCGTGACCTGCCACAACGGCCCGCGCTTCACCGATGATCATTTCCACAATACCGGCGTTCCGGCGGCGAAGGGACTGCCCGAAGACCGCGGCCGCGAGACGGCTGTCGCCAAGGTTTCCGCAGATCCGTTCAACTGCTTCGGCGTATTTCGCGACGGCGGCGAGGACGCCTGCGGCGAGTTGCGCTTCATGGTCAAGTCGGGCGAGGCGCTGAAGCGCGCCTACAAGACACCGTCCCTGCGCGGCGCCGCCACCCGCCCGCCCTATATGCATTCGGGCCAGATCGCGACCTTGGAAGATGTCGTGGACCACTACAACACCGCGCCGGCAAGCCCGCAGGGCACGTCGGAACTGCATCCGCTCGGCCTGTCGGAACGGGAGCGCGCCGCACTCATCGCGTTCCTGAAAACGCTGGCGGAGTAGACGTCCAAAGTTGCTGCGTTCTTCATCGTGTTTCCTCCTTGTCCATGGGCGTGCGGGATCGTTCCCGCGCCTTGTTCCAAAAGGCCGGGAAGCGGACGCGGAGACCGCGCCTCACTCAATTGAAAATGCGGCGCGGTCTCACGCGTCCGCCGGCGCTCTTGCCCTGGGAAGGAGGGTGCATTGGAGCACGCTGTCCTTCCCGTCGGGCCCGGACCTGGGGGCTCATCACCCAGCCGCGTCACCGATTCACGCGGCCGGCCCGGACGCCGCCTCCCGCCTCGCTCATCCGGTTCATGACCCGAGTTCCCGCGCGGGAGGTGAGCACAGAATAAGAGCGCTGCGAGGGGTGTGGATGAGGCTTAAGAAAATAATCCTGACAGATGCTGACAGGAGGGCAGCGCGGTGCGTGAGGGTGCTGGGACCGATTGCCGGCGGCGTCAGCGCCGCCTAGCGGCGCCGCATGACCGGCTATGTCTATATGACCGCGAGCCAGAAGCGCGGCGCAATCTACATCGGCGTCACCGACTCGCTCGGCCGGCGCATGCCGGAGCATAGGGCGTGCAGGTTCGCGGTTTACCGCGCGCTATAGCGTGCAGCGGCTGGTCTGGTACGAGGAGCACTTCGACATACGGGATGCGATCCAGCGCGAGAAGTCGCTGAAGCGCTGGCCGCGGCAGTGGAAGATCGACCTGATCGAGAAGACGAATCCGGAATGGCACGAGCTGTTTCGCGGAACGGGTTGGTGACGTCGTGTGTCAGTGCCGTAAAGCGTTGCTGCGAAGCACAGGCGTTGGCGATTAGCTTCCAACGCTCCTGCTTTCGTCATCCTCGGGCTCTGACCCGAGGATCCATGCCGTGACCTTTCGGGCAGCTGAGGCGGTGCAGAAAAGAGCGCTCGTTCTGCGCCGCCGAGCACTGCCGAGATGGTACGGCATGGATCCTAGGGTCTCCGCTACGTCGCTTCGCTCCTGCTCCGCCCTAGGATGACGAAGAGGAGGGGCGGTCCTGCCAATCGCCGGCGTTGGCGATTGGCCATGAACCGCCATGCCTTCGTCATCCTCGGGCTCTGACCGAGGATCCATGCCGTGACCTTCGGGACGGCTGAGGCGGTGGAGAAAAGAGCGCTCGTTCTGCGCCGCCGGAGCACTGCCGCGAGGGTACGGCATGGATCCTAGGGTCTCTGCTACGTCGCTTCGCTCCTGCTCCGCCCTAGGATGACGAAGAGGAGGGGTGGCGCCGCCAATCGCCGGCGTTGGCGATTGCCGCGAAGGACGCGCTCGGCAAAGTCTCAACGGTCCTTCACAGTCTCCATCGCCACGAAGGTCGAGGTCTGCGAGACGTGCGGCAGCGCCGAAATGCGCTCGCCGAGAACGCGGCGGTAAGCGGCGATGTCCTTGGTGCGTACCTTCAGCAGATAGTCGAAACTCGCCGCCATCATGTGGCACTGCTCGATCTCGGGCACGCCCTGGACCGCCCGGTTGAAGGCGTCGAGCGCGGCGGAGCGGGTGTCCGACAGCGTGACCTGGACGAAAGCGACATGGCCTTCGCCCATGCGCTCGCGGTCGATGACCGCCGAATAGCCGCGGATGAAGCCTGCGCCTTCCAGACGCCGCACGCGCGCCTGCACCGGCGTCTTCGACAGGCCAACCTTCGCCGCCAGTTCCGCCATCGACAGGCGGCCATCGCGCGACAGCGCGGCCATGATGTTGCGGTCGATGCGGTCCAATTGATCTTCGTTCATGGAATGACAGGCGCAGATGCGGTTCTACTGGGCTCATTAATAGGCCAAATGGCCTGTATGGTCCAGCTTTTCGGTCCAAATCGAATTTCTGTTTGTGATAGCTTGAGCCGATCATCTCCATCCGCTTGAATGCTCCGACAGGACCGCCATGACCGCGCACCCGCTTGACGCCATCCGCAACGCCATCCGCGCCAATTATCTGCCGGACGAGGGGGAGGCGCTGGCTCGTCTCATCGCCGCCGCCGATCTTTCGGCCGATGAGCGCAAGGCCATTTCGGCGCGGGCGGTCAAGCTGGTCAAGGCGGTGAGGGGCTCGTCCGATCCGCGCCTGATGGAAGTGTTTCTCTCGGCCTACGGACTGTCGACAAAGGAAGGTGTGGCGCTGATGTGCCTGGCCGAGGCGCTGCTGCGCGTGCCGGACACCGAGACGATGGACGATCTGATCCAGGACAAGATTGCGCCGCATGACTGGTCGGCGCATTCGGGCGAATCGAGCTCGATCTTCGTCAACGCCTCGACCTGGGCGCTGATGCTCACCGGCCGCGTGCTCGACGACGAGGACGACGAAGGCATTGCGGGCACGCTGCGCTCGATGGTCCGCCGTCTGGGCGAACCGGTTATTCGCAAGGCGGTGGCCGCGGCGATGCGCGAAATGGGCGAGCAGTTCGTGCTCGGCCGCACAATCGCCGAAGCGGTCAAGCGCGGCCGCCCGATGATAGCGAAAGGCTATCTCTATTCCTACGACATGCTGGGCGAGGCGGCGCGGACCGAGACGGATGCGCTGCGCTACCACCGCGCGTATGCCGATGCGATCTCATCGCTGAACAGCGGCTCCACCAGCCCGGACATCCGCACCAACCCCGGCATCTCGGTCAAGCTTTCGGCGCTGCATCCGCGTTATGAGATGGCTCAGAAAGAAAAAATGCTGCCGGTCATGGCCGACCGCCTTCTGTCGCTTGCTGTTGCGGCCCGCCATGCCCGCATGGGCCTGAACATCGACGCGGAAGAGGCCGACCGGCTCGATCTGTCGCTCGACGTCATCGAGCGCGTGCTGGCCGATCCGGAACTCGAAGGCTGGAACGGGTTCGGCGTGGTGGTGCAGGCTTATGGGCCGCGGGCCGCCTTCGTCATCGACTGGCTTTATGCTCTCGCCAGGCGCCTCGACCGCAACATCATGGTCCGGCTGGTCAAGGGCGCCTATTGGGACACAGAGATCAAGCGGGCGCAGGCGTTCGGCCTCGAGAGCTATCCGGTGTTCACGCGCAAGGCCAACACCGACGTTTCCTATATCGCCTGCGCAAAAAAGCTGCTCTCGATGACCGACCGCATCTATCCGCAATTCGCCACCCATAATGCGCATACCGTCGCGGCAATTTTGTCGATGACCGCCGACCGCGACAGCTTCGAATTCCAGCGCCTGCACGGCATGGGCGAACAGCTGCACGAGACGGTGCGCAGGGCCGAGGGCACGGGCTGCCGCATCTACGCGCCGGTCGGCGCGCATTCGGACCTGCTCGCCTATCTGGTCCGCCGGCTGCTGGAAAACGGCGCCAATTCCTCTTTTGTCCACCAGCTTACCGACGAGGATGTGAAGGCCGAGGACATAGCCCGCGATCCGTTCGAGGTGGTCGAGATGCAGGGCCCGGCCGCCAATCCGGCTATCCCGAAGCCGGCCGCGATTTTCGGCGCGGCCCGTTCCAACTCGAAGGGTTGGGACATCACAGACCCGGTGGTTCTCGCCGCGATCGACAGGGGCAAGAGCGCCTTCGCCGGCCAGCAGCAATGGTCCGCCAAGCCGGTGACGCGCGCTGCGGGATACGGCGCTCAACGCCCGGTACTCGACCCGGCCAAGCCCAGAGATGTCGTCGGTTCTATCAGTGAGGCGACGGCGAAACAGGTTTCGACCGCGGTCCGCATCGCCGCGGAGGCACAGCCGGCTTGGGCGAGGCGGCCGGTCGCCGAACGCGCCGGCTTGCTGCGCCGCACGGCAGACCTTTACGAGGCCAATTCGATCGAATTCTTCGCGCTCGCCACGCGCGAGGCCGGCAAGTCGCTTGCCGACGGTGTCGCCGAAGTGCGCGAGGCGGTCGATTTCCTGCGCTACTACGCGGCGGAAGCCGAGAAGGCCGAAGCCGGAACCGAGGCGCGCGGCGTCATCACCTGCATCTCGCCATGGAACTTTCCGCTGGCGATCTTCACGGGGCAGATCGCGGCGGCGCTCGTCACCGGCAATGCCGTCATCGCGAAGCCGGCCGAACAGACACCACTGATCGCAGCGCGCGCCGTCGAGCTGATGCGCAAGGCCGGCATTCCGGAAGATGTCATCCAGCTTTTGCCGGGCGACGGGCCGTCGGTCGGCGCGCCGCTGACCGCCGATCCGCGCATCGCCGGCGTCTGCTTCACCGGCTCGACCGAGGTAGCAAAACTGATCGAAAAGCGGCTCGCTGAGACCGCCGCGCCCGACGCCATGCTGCTGGCCGAAACCGGCGGGTTGAACGCGATGATCGTCGATTCTACCGCGCTGCCGGAGCAGGCGGTGCGCGATATCCTCGCTTCTGCTTTCCAGAGCGCGGGCCAGCGCTGCTCGGCGCTGCGCATTCTTTATGTCCAGAAGGACGTCGAGAAGAAGATGCTGGAAATGCTGGAAGGCGCGATGAAGGCGCTGAATGTCGGTGACCCCTGGCTTCTTTCAACCGATGTCGGGCCGGTCATCGACGAAGAGGCGCAGAACTCCATTCGCGAATATTGCGAGGCGATGGAGGCCAAGGGCAAGCTGATCGCGAAGCTCGACGCGCCGGCCGACGGCCGCTTCGTTGCGCCGCACGTGTTCCGCGTTTCGGGCATCGAGGAGATGGATCGGGAAGTGTTCGGTCCCGTCTTGCATGTCGCCACCTTCGACGCGAACAAGCTCGACAAGGTCGTAGCCGCCATCAACCGCAAGGGCTACGGCCTGACCTTCGGCCTGCACACCCGCATCGAGGCGCGGGTGCAGTACATTCTCGACGGCATTCATGCCGGCAATATTTACGTCAACCGCAACCAGATCGGCGCAGTCGTCGGCTCCCAGCCCTTTGGTGGCGAGGGATTGTCGGGCACGGGGCCAAAGGCTGGAGGTCCGCACTATCTGCGGCGCTTCCGGCGCTCGGAAAGCGCCGGCGCGAATGTCGGCGAGGGCAAGGAGCTCTCTGCGAAAGTGGTGGCGGATGTTCTGCCTGATCCATCCACCGGCGGCTGGAACGCTGCCGCAGATCGCATCGCGGTTCTGAGAAAGCATCTGCGCGGCAAGGGCGCTTCGGCGATCGCCGCTGCAGCGGCTACCGACTTCGGTCCGGTCGATCTGCCAGGGCCGACGGGCGAGGCCAATACGCTGACGCTGCTGCCGCGCGGACGCGTGCTTTGCCTCGGGCCGGACAGCGAGACGCTGCTTGCCCAGGCGATCCAGGCGCTGGCCGCCGGCAACGCTGTTCTCGCCGTCGCGCCCGGCGCGCCGGCCGCACTCAATGTCCTGACCGGAAAAGGGCTGCCGATTGCAGCGCTGGACGGGATTTTGGACCCGGCGCAGTTGAAGACGCTCGGCATCGACGTTGTCGCATTTTCCGGGGCGGCAGAACCGGCGCGCGCGATCAGGCAGGCGCTGGCCGAGCGGCAGGGGCCGATCGTGCCATTGGTGACGGAAATCCTCTACCCGGCAGCCTACGCCCATGAGCGCGCTGTCTGCGTGGACACGACCGCCGCCGGCGGCAATGCGAGCCTGCTGGCTGCTGCGTAAAGCTAGGAGAGGGAGCGGCTACGCTCCCTCGACGACGGTAAATCCCTCGAATTGCGGATGGCCGATATAAAGCGGCTTGTTCGCCCCGGCATTCTTGTGGGCGGCGCGGAAATTTTCCGATTTGGTCCAGGCGACGAAATCCTCGTAGCTCGACCAGACCGTGTGCGAAGCATAGAGCGTGTAGCCCTCGGCTTCGTTGACGGGGCCGCGCAGCAAATGAAACTGCTGAAAGCCCTTCATCTCCGAAAGCTTGGAATCGCGGCCCTTCCAGACATTTTCGAAAGCCTCCTCGGAACCGGTCTGGACTTTGAAGCGGTTCATCGCAATGTACATCGGCATTCCTTTCAGATCGTGCGTTTGGCCGGCGTTGCTCCGAGCCATGAATCGGTTTCGCAGGCGGCCTGCGGGAATTTCACCACGCCGTCCGGCAGCTCCGCTCCAACAAAGCCCGTCGGATTCGGACCAGCCTGGATCTGCGCATCGCCGCGATGCACTGCAATATCGGCGACGGCGCGCTCCGCTTCAATGCGGTCGATCAGCGCCAGGAACTCGGGACGTAGCCCCTCGCCGCGCGTGGCAGCGATTGCGTGAAGTGCGTTCAGGCGGAACATTCTTGTCTCCAGTTTGCCGGCTCAGCGTGTGAAGGCCAGCGGCACGGTGAAAGGCCAGCTGGAACGGCCGGCGCCTTCGGGGATGGCCGGGAAGGGGGCTGCGCGGCGGACCGTCTCGATCGCCGCCTTGTCGAGGACCGGCGAGCCAGAACTGCGCACGATGCGCACCCCGCCGACGCCGCCGCCGGCCGAGACCGTGAAGGCAACCCGGACTTCGCCGCGCAGCTTGTTGCGCTTTGCTTCGGCCGGATAGCGAAGCGCTCGGCGCAGTTTCGAAACAATCTTGCCGGGATAGTTGGAAACGGCCGCATTTCCTGTCGCAGACTGCCGGCTGCCGCCGCGGCTATTGCTGGCGGTGTTTCCTTTCGCCTGACCATCCGTCTGCCCGCGCCGGGCGTCGGTCTTGGCGTTCCCACCGGAGCCGGTGGCCCGCTTTTCCACTGTTTTCTGCTCGCGCGGCTTCGCCGGTTCCTTCTTCTCCGTCGCACGCTTCTTCTCGACCTTCTCGACCGGCTTTTCGGGCTTGGGAGCTTCGGGTCGTGGCTCCGGTATCGGCGCGACCGCCGCCAGCGTTTCGAACGTTTCTTCCGGGAGGGGTTCGGCCACGGTCTCCGCGGGCGCCTCCGTCACGGGCCCGGCAGGCGCGGCGGGCGCTGCTTCCGCAGTCGGTTCGAGGGCCGGCTCGACGGCCTGCGCCGATGGCGCCACAATATTCTCGTCGTCGACCGGCTGCACCGTATCAGTCGCCAGGATTTCCGGTGCCGGCTCGGCCACGGTCGCCGTCTCCTGCTGGGTGGGCTCCACAGCTTCCGGCTCGGCGGCCGGCGCGGTTTGGGCCGGCGTTTCGGGCTCGACCGTCGCCGCCTCGACCGGTTCCACCGTCTCGGCTACCGGCGCTGCGGGCTCCACCGTTTCCACCGGCTCTGCCGCATTCGCGTCGTTGACGGGCTCGGCGGTTATGGTTTCCACCGGCTTGGCGTCGAGCATGGTTATGATGCTTACGTCGGCGACCGCGGGATCAATTTCTCCCGCTGCGGCCGCATCTTCGTTTGCATTGCCGAGTTGCACGATACCGGCCTGATCCGCGCCGGCGATCTTCGCGCTCTCGTCGACGCCGGCGAGAAAGCAGAACGCGATCACGGCATGCAAGGCGCAGGAGCCGGCGATCGCGGCCTTCCAGCGCTTGCTTCTCGGCGGTTTGCCGGCGGCGCTGCCAGTGCCCAGCGGTTCGGCCGGCGATTTGTCCAGAGCCGCGTCGGAGGTCAGGACATAGCGCTCTTCCCGGACCTGGCGGGCGGGGAACGCGTTGTGCGGGATGGCCAGGCGCGGGTCGTCCGGCTCCAGCGGCAGCATGTGCATGCCGGCCAGGGGCCAGTTGCCGGAGTTGCGCGCGAAGGCTGGCTCAAGTCCCACGGTAGCCTCGTCACATGCCGAAGGCGATGTCGGTCTTGGCGGTGGTCTTCAGCTTGCGCAGGCATGCTGCGGGCTCGACGCCTTCGCCCGCGCATTCCGTCGCGTGGTTGACCAGGATGCGGCTGATCCCGGCGCAGTCCACGCCGGTGAGGTCGAACCGCGTCACCTTCGTCTTGCCTGCCGGCAGTTCCTTGAAATCGAGCACCGTCAGGCGGTCGACCACGCCGGAATCGTTGAACAGCGCGATCTCGAAGGCGGCCTTTGTCAGCTCCGCCCCGAGATTGTTGTTCACCACGAAAGTCAGACGGCAGCCCTTGTCTGAGGTCTGCGCGCCATTGAGTTCGAGCGTGAGGGCAGGGGCGGGCATCGCATCGCCCGTCTGGGCCAGCGCCGGCCAGGCAGCCAGAGGTAGCAAGGCCATTGCGTACGTCAGGGAGCGGACAAGGGCAGCAATCTGAAACATTCGAGGCTATCCTCCAAAGCGCATGGTCGCGCCGAGTTTCAGCGTCACGCCCGGTTCATAGACGATGTCCGTGGCCGAGGCGTTCAGCGGGTTGGTGTACTTGACGTCGAAGATGTTGTCGGCGCGGAAGTCGACCCGGAAATCCTCCGTCGCCTGATAGCTCGCGAAAGCGTTGACGAGCGTATAGTTGTCGGCGATCGGGTTGCCTTCGGGCTTGCCGTTGTACTGGACCTCGCCGCCGACGGTCAGCTTGTCCTCCAGGAACCGGAAGCCCAACTGGCCAGTGACCTGTGAGGAGGGGATTGTCAGAAGGTCCTCCCGCTCGCCGTCGTAGGAGATGGTGTGCCCGTCGATGACGGAAACCGACAGCCCGGCAAATCCCCAACCGGCTTCGTAGACGCCTTCCAGCTCGAAGCCGGAGATATTCGCATTTGCGAAGTTCTGGTACTGGAAGCAGATGGGCGGGATGGGTATCGGGAAGACGAAGGGGCAATCAGGATTCCCGTCGAACCTCGAGATCGTTGCGCCGCCGATATAGTCGTCGATGTCATTGTCGAAATAGGCGGCCTTCAGCCGGAGCCTGTCGTCGCCTTGAATGACCCCGTCCTGGCTGTAGTTTACACCGAACTCCCAGGTCTTTGCGGTCTCGGGTTGCAGGTCGGGATTGGGCAGGAACGGGAACACCACGCCGTTGGGATGCAATCCGCTGATGACGGTTTCCGACAGTGACGGCGAGCGGTAGCCTTCCGCATAGGTGCCGTAGAACTGCAGCCCGGCCTGCTCGAACGGCGAAACGCCCACCGTGATTCGCGGCGAGAGCCGGTCGCCCGACACATCCGTGTCGTCCCCTTCGAGGCTGTAGCTGTCGTAGCGAAGCGCGCCGATCACCTCGAGCCACTCATAGGTGAACTTGTCCTGGATGTAGGCGCCGGACACGCGGCGCTTGCCCGAAGGAGTGAAGACATCGCTGCCGCCCTCGGGGCTTGTCGTCTTCACGTCGTCCATCACCCAGTCGCCGCCATAGGTGAGTTCGTGTTCCAATGCGCCGGTATCGAAGCGCGACGTGTTCCAGATGTCGACGCCGGTCGTGTTGAGATCGTAGGTCGTCTGGGAGCCTGCCGGGATAGTGATCAGGTCTCCGGTGACCGAGCTGAATCGGGTCACGTCGCGCAGATATGTCTGGTCGAGGTCCGCATTGTTGACGGCCGCGTTGATGTGGAGGTCGAGCCAGCTCTGGTCCTCGTCGGTGACGTGGTAGCGTCCCGTGAAGGTGTTCTGCTTCACGTCCATGTCGTAGGCATCGAGGCCTTCGGTCCAGCTGTCATCCGAGCCGACCCAGCCGAGCTTCAACTCGCTCAATTCTGTCGGGCGAATGGTGGCCTTGAGCAGGCCGCTGAGCACGTCGAAGCCGGTTCCCGGGACCTCGTCGCCGGCACCATCCGTGTAGTCGTCGAAGTCGCGCCAGACGATATTGCCAAGCACATCGAAGGAATCACTGAAGCGATAGGCGCCAGTACCGCTGGTCGTCCAGCCTTCACCGTTGGTGTCGTAGCGGCCCGTCGCCGATGCGGCCCAGGTCTCTCCATCGCGCAGGAAGTCCTCGGCGTCCTTGGTCTCGTAGAACACGACGCCGCCGATCGCGCCGGAGCCATAGGTGTTGGCCACCGGACCGCGGATGATATCGACCTGCTGGATGAGTTCCGGGTCGAGCCAGAACATCGATTGCGTGCCGTGCCCGGAACGCTGAAAATTCTGCCTTGCGCCGTCGACGATGACCGCGACGCGCCCGAAATCCTGGAGGCCCCGTATGTTAACGCTGGACGCCGTTCGGTTCGCGTCCGACTGAAGCGCAACGCCCGGCACGCCGAAAAGGACGTCCTGGGGCGTTGTGGCCATGCGCCGCTCGAGCTGCTCGGGGCCGACATGGCTCACCGATGCCATCGTGTCGATAGCGCTCTCGTCGGTGCGGCTCACCACGGTGATTCTGTCCAGGAGTGTGGCTACGCCTGCCGGAATGAGCGGAGTCGCGGCACTCTGCGCCGCGGCCGGATCGACGGCATCTTGCGCCGCCTGATTAGCGGTGTCCTGATTGCCCGCATCTTGGGCGGATGCAGTTCCAACCCCGAGCGCCAGCGCGGCCACACTCGCCAACAATATTGTCGGGCGCGCCCTGCGCACATCGAAAGTCGCCGCTCCGCTGTCCGACGGAACGGTCTCGCTACCCACCAGCCCCATAGCCCTCATTCTCCGGTATGTTTTCATGCGGGCTGGCTCGGCGGCTTGCTGGCACATTGGTTTGAACCCGAAGCGCTTTTAAATCTTGACTTGATTACTCCGGTATTGCACTGACTATTAAACCGGATGATTGTAGTCAAGATATTTCCGGGGCTGGCGAGCGGGCCAAAGCCGTTCGGGAAAGGGGCCGCGAAGGTCATGAACAGTCACAGTCACGACGATTTCCACCATCGCTTCAGGAGGGCGCAGATCGAGGCGCCGAGGCAGGTCGAGCCCATGCACCGCCCCACGCGGGTGGTCGCCAGTTCGGCTCTTTTCTCGGGTGAGCACGAGATCGGCATCAGCCATGCCGGGTCGCTCTACCGCCTGAAGATCACCCGCCGGGGCAAGCTAATTCTCAACAAGTAGGGGCCGTTCCCATGGACGCTCGCGTCAAACCCGCGCCGCACGAAATCCGTCTGGCGAGGGCCGATAATCCGAAAATGCGCGAGCGCGACCTGGCCGGCCAGCTGGGCATCTCCGAAGCCGAACTGGTCGCGGCCCATTGCGGCGACGGCGTTCAGCGCATCGAGCCGCGCGTCAACGATCTCCTGAGCGGTCTCGAAGCCGTCGGAGAGGTGATGGCGCTGACCCGCAACGAAAGTGCGGTCCACGAAAAGATCGGCGTCTACGACAAGGTCGTGACCGGTCCGCACAATGCGATGGTTCTAGGCGAAAACATCGACCTGCGCATCTTCCCGAAAGTCTGGGCGCATGGTTTCGCGGTCGAGAAGCGCGACGGCGACGAGATCAGGCGCAGCCTGCAGTTCTTCGACGCGTCGGGCGAGGCGGTCCACAAGATCCACCTGCGCCCTGCCTCCAGCCTCTATGCCTATCAGAAACTCGTCGCGGAGCTTTCCTCGACGGATCAGTCCCAAAGCGTGGCTATCGAACCGATGGCCGACGAAACTGCGGAGACTCAGCCGGCCTCAGAGACGTTCGACGATTTGAGAGAGCGCTGGAGCAAGCTCACCGATGTGCACCAGTTCTTCGGGATGCTGCGCGCATTGAAGCTTAGCCGCCGTCAAGCGGTGCGCATGATCGGCCAGGACTATGCATGGCAGATCGACAACGACGCCGTCACGGCCATGCTTAATCACGCTGCCCAGGACGAGATCCCGATCATGTGCTTTGTCGGCAATCGCGGCTGCATCCAGATCCATTCGGGGCCGGTGCGGAACATCAAGGCTATGGGGCCGTGGATCAATATTCTCGACGAGACCTTCCATCTGCATCTGAGAACCGATCACATCGCGGAGGCGTGGACCGTGCGCAAGCCGACGAAGGACGGGCATGTCACCTCGCTCGAGGTATATGGCGCTGACGGCAAAATGATCATCCAGTTCTTCGGCAAGCGTCATGAGGGCGAGGGGGAGCGGGACGACTGGCGCTTCCTTGCCGAAAACCTGCCACGCATACCGCGCTCCACGGCGGCGTGAGGAGCAAGCCATGACCAGCTTCAAGCTTTTGATGCGGCGCCTTGGCGCCGTTGCCTTGGTGGCGGTCTTGTCTGCGGCGCCTGCAGAGGCCGAAGAAGGCCAAACGGTTTTTCCGGATACGTCCCGGATCGTCTCGATCGGCGGTTCGATCACGGAGATAATCTTTGCGCTTGGCGAGGAAGGGCGGCTGATTGCGCGCGATTCGACCAGCGTCTATCCCGAAGCGGCGCTGACGCTTCCCGATGTCGGCTACATGCGGGCCCTCTCGCCGGAAGGCGTCCTGTCCGTCAATCCGTCGGGAATCCTGGCGCTTGCCGGCAGCGGCCCGAAAGAGGCGGTCGACGTGCTGAAAAAGGCCAGCGTCCCGTTCATCGAGGTGCCGGAGACGTTCGACAGCGAAGGCATTCTCGAAAAAATCCGGATCGTCGGAAAAGCGCTCGGTACCGATGCTAAGGCCGAAGCGTTGGCCGGTTCGGTCGCTGCGAAGCTCGAAGCTGCCGAAAAACTCACCGACGGCATAACTGAGCGCAAGCGGGTGCTTTTCATCCTCAGCATTCAAGGCGGCAAGATCCTGGCATCAGGCAGCGACACGGCCGCTAACGGCATCATCTCGCTCGCCGGCGGCGTGAACGCGATCGAAGGCTTCTCCGGCTACAAGCAGCTTTCCGACGAGGCCGCGCTGACGGCCAGGCCAGATGTCATCCTGATGATGGATCGCGGCGGTGGAGATCCCTCGGCAAATGTAGATCCGTTTTCCCATCCCGCGATTGCTTCCACGCCCGCGGGCCAAGCCAAAGCGCTTATCCGCATGGATGGACAGTATCTGCTAGGCTTCGGACCGCGCACGACCAACGCCATCCACGACCTTGCGGTCGCGCTTTACGGCGATCGGATCAAGGACTGATCGGACGGAATGTGACGGACCATGCGGCCGCCGGCCAGTTCGGCATTATGAGAAACCGCACGACCGACGGCGATCGTTCGCGGCGCGCCAAGCTGACGATCGCGGCTCTGTCTCTCGTGCTCGCTCTGACGGTGCTGTTCAGCCTGGCCTCGGGCGCATCCGACGCATCGGCATTCGCCGTGGCGCGCGACTGGCTGTTTGCATCATCGTCACCGGCCGACGCGCTTTCGGCGCGCGATCGCATCATTATCTACGATATTCGCCTGCCGCGGGTTGCTCTCGGCGTTCTGATCGGCGCCGCGCTGGCGGTGTCGGGCGCGGTCATGCAGGGCCTGTTTCGCAATCCGCTCGCCGATCCAGGCATTGTCGGCGTGTCCAGCGGGGCGAGCCTTGGAGCGGTTTCGGTGATCGTGCTCGGCGGCACGTTGTTCGCGCCAGTGACCGGATTGCTCGGCATCTATGCGTTGCCGTCGGCTGCTTTCCTGGGCGGACTTGTCGTGACCTTGGTGCTCTACCGCGTTTCGACGCGGCGCGGCCAGACCTCGGTCGCCACAATGCTGCTTGCCGGCATCGCGCTGGGCGCCATGGCTATGGCGTTTACCGGCATGCTGGTGTTCATGGCCGACGACCGGCAGCTGCGCGACCTGACATTCTGGCAGCTCGGCTCGCTCGCCGGCGCCACATGGGGCAAGATTGCGGCGGCGGGGCCGATCATCGCACTGGGATTGGCCGTCTCACCATTCCTGGCGCGCGGGTTGAACGCCTTGTCGCTGGGCGAAGCGACGGCGAACCATCTCGGCATCCCGGTGCAGCGGCTCAAATATGTGGCGATCGTCGCGGTTGCCGCGGCTACCGGAGCATCGGTCGCCGTCAGCGGCGGCATCGGTTTCGTCGGCATCGTCGTGCCGCATCTGCTGCGCCTGATGATCGGGCCGGACAATCGCTATCTGCTTCCGGCCTCGGCACTTCTCGGAGCTTCGCTGCTGCTCCTGGCCGACGCGGTCAGTCGCACAATCGTTGCGCCGGCCGAGCTGCCGATCGGCATCATCACCGCCGCAGTCGGCGGTCCGTTCTTCCTGTGGATATTGCTGCGCAAGCGCGGCATCGTCGATCTCTGAGGCCGGCAAATGATTGAAGCGCGCGACGTCTCGGTATCGATCGGCCGCAAGCGGATCATCGCCAACGTCGATTTCGATATCCGGCCTGGCGAGACGGCCGCCATTGTCGGCCCCAACGGCTCAGGCAAGACCACCTTCCTGAAGGCGGTCTCGGGCGATCTGCCTTATGCGGGCAATATCAGCATCAACGGCCGGGACATCGACGCGATGAAGCCCTGGCAGGCGGCGGCGATGCGCGCCGTGCTGCCGCAGGCGACCGCGCTTTCCTTCCCGTTCACCGTCCGCGAGGTCGTAAAGCTCGGCCTGACCGGCGGGCGTTCGGGCGTGCTTCCAGGGGAGGACGAAAGGCTACCCGATCGTGCGCTGGCGCGTGTCGATCTCGAGGGTTTCGCCGGCCGCTTTTACCAGGAACTCTCCGGCGGCGAGCAGCAGCGCGTTCAGCTCGCGCGCGTGCTCTGCCAGGTGTGGGCGCCGGTGCTGGACGGCAGCCCGCGCTACCTGCTCCTCGACGAGCCGGTTTCCAGCCTGGATATCAAGCATCAGCTCATCATCATGAACATCGCGCGCGATTTCGCGCGGCGGGGCGGGGGCGTGGTGGCGATCCTACACGACCTCAATCTGGCAGCCATGTTTGCCGACCGCATCTTCGTCATGCATCGCGGGGGCCTGGCGGCCGCCGGTTCGCCGCAATCCGTGCTCAGCGACGAGCTGATCTCAAGAGTGTTCGAGTGCCGGTTGAAGGTCGGGGCGCTGCCCGCCGGCAACACGCCGTTCGTGTTGCCGCAGTCGGCGGCGCTTTAGCTCAAGCTGCCGAAGCGGGTGCGGGACGTTCCGGCAGGAAATCGATACCGAGCCGCGTGCGCATGTCCTGCTTCGATGCGACAAGGTCGGCGATCGAATGGCGCGCCAGCACCGCGAAAAACGCGTTCAGCGCCTCGCGCAGGGCTGCATTCAACCCGCAACTGTCGACCAGCGGGCACTCGGTGGCGTCCGTCTCGAAACACTCGGCCATGGCGAAATTTTCTTCGGTCACGCGCACGACGTCGAACAGGCTGATCGTCTCGGCAGGCCGGCCGAGCCTTACGCCGCCATTGCGGCCGCGCACCGTTTCGATAAGGCCATGCTCGACGAGCGGCTGCAGGATCTTGAACAGGAAGAGCTCCGACACTGAATAGGAGCTGGCGATTTCCGGAATCCGGCTCAGCCGGCCGTCATTGGCCGCGCAATACATCAGAATGCGCATGGCATAGTTGGTCTGGCGGGTTAGCCGCATTGTCTTTCCTTCACGAAGCACTGCTTCAGCGGAATATGGCCCATAGTTTGGAATAATTCCAGACAAGAGTGAACACAAACATGACAAAATCGATCATGTTATTGCCGCACGACACCTGAGGTGGCCGGAAAACCTTCCACTTTCGACTTTTCGGAGGGAACCGACGCGAGCTTGCAATTTATGTTGCGCCGCACAATATGTGCCGCGTCGATCGTCGTCGACTCTGGGAGGACCCATGAGGAACACGACATGCAAACGATAACATCCTTCATCGCTTTTCCGCCGGGCACGATCCGGCAGCTCAGGCCCTCCGACCTGCCGCGGTTTCGCGACCATCTGCTGAGGCTCGATTCGGAAAGCCGCCGCGACCGCTTCAATGGCGTGGCGGACGACAACTACGTGGCGTCCTACGCTGAGCGCTGTTTTGCCCAGGGCACGACCGTCATCGGCTATGTTGAAGGCGACAAGGTTTTGGGCGCCGCCGAACTGCACGAGCGCCCGGAATTGCCCGAACCGACCGGTGAGATCGCCTTCAGTGTAGAACGCGAGTTGCAGCATATGGGCATCGGCCGGCGGCTGTTCGAACGGTTGATCGGCAATGCCCGCGGCCTCGGTTACACCAGGCTCAGGGTCACGACGCACCCGCATAACGAAGCTATGAAGGCCCTGGCGCGCCGCTTTGACGCCGCGCTGTCCTTCGAGGACGGCGAAACCGTCGGCGTCATCGACCTCGATCCGCCTGCTGCCGGCGGATTCGGATTCCCTGTTCCTCGGGCCGAGCGCATGTTCACCTGAGCCTGCTGGGGCAGGCGCGATCAGTCTTCCTCGACGAAGACCTCTTCGCGCTTCTTGCGGATCGATGGCAGGAGGGACAGGACGATCGCAAGGGCAGCGACGGCAAGCAGGCCGGCGCTGATCGGCCGCTCTATAAATGTCATCGGGTCGCCGCGCGAAATGATCATGGCGCGCCGCAAATGCTCCTCGAGCAGCGGGCCGAGCACAAAGCCGAGCAGCAGCGGCGCCGGCTCGCAGTCGAGCTTGATCAGCACGTATCCGATGATCGCAAGCACCACGATCGCATAGACATCGAAGGCGTTCAGCCCAATGGAATAGGTTCCGATGCAGGCGAAGGCGACGATAGCCGGGAACAGCATCCGATAGGGGATCGTCAGCATCTTCACCCAGATGCCGATCAGCGGCAGGTTGAGCACCACCAGCAGGAAATTGCCGATCCACATCGACGCGATCAGTCCCCAGAACAGCGCCGGCTCATCGGTCAGCACATTCGGCCCAGGCGTTATGCCGTGGATGATGAAGGCTCCGATCATCAGCGCCATCACCGGATGAGCCGGAATGCCCAACGTCAGAAGCGGGATGAAGGACGTCTGCGCGGCGGCATTATTGGCCGATTCGGGGCCGGCGACACCCTCGATCGCACCCTTGCCGAATTCCGCTTCGTTGCGCGACAGCTTCTTTTCGAGTGAGTAGGAGGCGAAGGCGGCGAGCACGTGACCGCCGCCCGGCAGCACGCCGAGGATGGAGCCGAGTCCCGTACCGCGCAGGATCGGACTGGTGATCCGCCGGAAATCGTCCTTCGTCAGCCAGAGATTCTTGACCTTGCTGACCAAGACAGTGCGGGTGGATTCGCTTTCGAGATTGCGCAGGATCTCGGCGATGCCAAAGACACCGACGGCCACTGAGACAAAGTTGATGCCGTTATAGAGTTCGAAGAATCCGAAAGTGAAGCGCGGCTGGCCGGAATAGAGGTCCTGACCGACCATGCCCAGCAAGAGCCCGAGCACGATCATGGCGAGCGCCTTGATGATCGAGCCGTGCGCCAGCGCGACCGACGCAATGAGGCCGAGCACAATCAGCGAGAAATACTCCGCCGAGCCGAATTTGAGAGCGATGCTGACCAGCGGCGGGGCGGCGACCGCCAGCAGCAGCGTGGCGACCGATCCAGCGAAGAACGAACCGATTGCGGCGGTGGCGAGCGCCGGCCCCGCGCGGCCTTGCTTCGCCATTTCGTAGCCGTCGATGGCGGTGACCGCGGACGACGATTCGCCGGGCAGATTGATCAGGATCGCCGTCGTGGAGCCGCCGTACTGCGCGCCGTAATAGATGCCGGCCAGCATGATCAGCGCAGTCACCGGTTCAAAGGTGAAGGTGATCGGCAGCAGGATGGCGACGGCTCCGGTCGGGCCGATGCCAGGCAGCACGCCGACCAGGGTGCCGAGCAGAACGCCGACGAAGCAATAGAAAACGTTGGTGAAGGTGAAGGCGGTGTCGAAACCGAGACCGAGATTGGCAAGCAGATCCATGTTCGATCCTCAGAATCTCAACCAGGGACCGATCACGGCCAACGGCAGGCCAAGCGCCCAGACGAAGATCAGCATGCAGACGGCCGTCAGCGCTGCGGAGAGGAGGAACGCGCCGACAACGCCGGTGCGCTCGCTGGCGAAGGCGCTCATGAAAGTGGCGACGAAGAGCGATGGCGCAAGGCCGAGACCGCGCACTGTGACCCCGAAGAAGATCAGCCCGCCGGTCAAAAGGATGAGGCCAAGCCAGGGAACACGCTCAAGCGGAATTTTGTCGGGGCCGGCAGCGAGGGATTGCACGAAGATGACGACACCGAGCAGCAAAATCACGCCCGACAGGATCAGCGGGAAATAGCCAGGTCCCATCCGCAGTGCCGTGCCAATTTCGTAGGTGAGCGAAGCATAGCCGAAGGCGAGGCCGAAGCCGATGAAGATCAACCCTGCAAGCAGGTCTTTCATGGATTTCTGACTGGTCATGGCGCGCCTGTCCCGAACGATGACAATTGAGAGCAGGACGGGACGGCGATCCGCCGTCCCGTCCCATGTCGTCGATGCCGTCCCGATCAGTTGGCCGATACGCCAGCTGCCTCGATGATGGGTTTCCACAATTCGATCTGCGACGACAGCGTCTCGGTATGCGCTTCGGGCGTCGCCCGGTCCTGCGCGACGGGCGTTGTGCCGAGTTCGGCGAAGCGGTCGATGACGTTCTGGTCTTTCAGGGCGGTCTGAAGCGCCGCGGTCAGCTTCTGAACCACGTCGTCGGGCGTGCCGGCCGGCACGTAGAGGCCATGCCAGACGCTGACTTGCATGTCGAGGCCGGCTTCCGTGGTCGTCGGCAGGTCAGGCAGGCTCGCCAGGCGCTCTCCGGTGGTGACGGCATAGGCCTTCACCTGGCCGCCTTTGATCTGGCCGGTCGTGTTGGTGGTCTGGTCGCACATGAAATCGACCTGGCCGCCGACGAGATCGGTCAGGGCAGGGCCCGTGCCCTGATAGGGAACCGTGGTCAACTGGGTGTCGATCGCTTCCATGAACAGCATGCCGCAAAGGTGCGACGCCGCGCCGATCCCGGCATTGGCATAGGTCACTTTGTCCTTGTTCGCCTTGGCGTAATCGACGAGTTCCTGCAGCGTATTGGGCTCGAAATCCTTACGTCCGATGATCGTCATCGGGACTTCCGTGACGAGACCGACGGTCGCGAAATCCTCGAGCGGGTTGTAGGGCAGGTTCTTGTAAAGCGTCGGCGCTGTAGACATGCCTATGTGGTGCATCAGCACGGTGTAGCCGTCGGGTTCGGCCTGGGCGACCTGGCCCGCCGCGACCGTGCCGCCGGCGCCGGTTACGTTCTGGACGACGATCGGCTGGCCGAGCGCTGCGCCCATCGGCTCTGCGATCAAGCGCGTCACTGTATCGGTCGGCCCGCCGGCCGAGAAGGGGACGACAATGGTGATGGCGCGGTCAGGATAAGTCTGCGCTCCTGCCGCGAGTGGAAACATCAGCACAGCCGCGGCGGCCGCGAATGTCGTGACGAGCTTTTTCATCGGAACTCCTCCCAAACTATCATTCCGCCCGGCGCGGGAATCTGCTCGCATCGCCGAACATGAATGCTGCATAAAATAGGCCGTCCCGGCAGATTGCAACGGGCCAAGCCGCAATCCCCTACGAAAGGCCGAGACATTTATCCGCGCGGATGCCCGAAGAAGCTGCTCAAGCCTCTGCGCGATCTCCTTGCTCGACCTCGGCGTGTAAATGTCCGGCGAGAACACTAGGTTGACGGTGGAGCTTAGCAGGAGAGTTCAGCGGATGTCTTCGACCGGATATGATGCGCCCATCGAAGCGGCGATCGGCTTCAGCGCCGACGACGCCGCCAAGCTCGCCGCGCTACGGCGCACCAAGTTCATCGCCACCGCAGCACTCGCGCTCTGCGTCGCGGTGTTTGCGGTCGCCAAATACTTCGAACCACGCATGCCCTGGCTGGGTTTCGTCGCGGCCTTCGCCGAGGCAGCCACAATCGGCGGCCTTGCGGATTGGTACGCCGTCGTGGCGCTGTTCAAACGGCCGCTCGGCCTGCCGATCCCGCACACGGCAATCATCCCGGAAAACCAGAACCGCATCGCCGACAATCTCGGCCGCTTCATCGAGGTCAATTTCCTGGCGCCCGGCCCGGTCCGCGAAAAGCTGAACGAGGTCGATTTCGCGGCGCTCGTGGCTGACTGGCTGTCAGATCGGGAGCGCGCGGCCGGCCTGTCGCGCTTCGTCGCGCGGCTGGTCCCGCAGACGCTGTCGGCCGTCGAACGATCCGGCCTGCGCGATTTCGTCACGCAAAGAATTGTCGAACAAGTAGAGAAGGTGCCGGTCGCGCCGCTGGCCGCGGAACTGCTGTCCGCCTTCACCGACGACCGACGCCATCAGAAACTGTTCGACGAGTTCACCAAGGTCGTCGGAAGATTTCTCGCCGACGACGAGGCGCTCGCCGCAATGCGCGAGAAAATCCGCGAAGAACTGCCTACCGTGTTCAATCTGTTTCGCGCCGATGCCTATCTCCTGAAGAAGATCGTGGCTTCGTCCGGCTCGCTGCTGGAGGAGGTCCGGGCCGATCCGCACCATCCGATGCGGCTGGAATTCGACCGTTTCGTGCTCAATTTCCTCGAAAAGCTGCGCACTTCAAAGGACTACGCTAAACGCGCCGAGAAGCTGAAGCGCGATTTCCTGGCGCGGCCCGAATTCCGCGAGCTTGCGCAGGATACGTGGGAGAGCCTGCGCTCCATCATCGAGCATGATGCCCGTGCGCCAAAATCGATGATCCGCGAACATCTGGCCGGCATGTTCGTCGAGGTGGGACGGCACCTGGCGAGCGACCGAAAAATCCGCGCCGACATGAACCAGGGCTTTGTCGTGGCGCTGGCGTCCTTCGTCGAGAGCCAGAAGAGCGGCGTTTCGGGTTTCATCGCCGATCAGGTCAAGCGCTGGGATCTGGCTCAGCTCACGCGGTTGATCGAAATGAATATCGGGCGCGACCTGCAATATATCCGCTTCAACGGCATGCTGATCGGCGGCATGGCCGGGCTGATGCTCTATGTCGGCGAGCTGCTTTTCCTCGCGAATTGACCCCGCAGGGCAAAGCTCTATTCTCGTTTCGTAACGCCCGCGCGGCAAGGGAGAGAGCCATGGCCAAGAAGTCCGAATCCGAATCCTTCATGGATATGTTCAGCAATTTCGGCCGCGACCTGAAGATGCCGAGCATGGATGTCGAGGCCATCCTCAACCACCACCGCAAGAACCTGGAAGCGCTGCAGAAATCGGCCTCGGCGTCGGCGTCGGGCGCGCAGAATCTGATGGCCAAGCAGCGCCAGATCCTGCAGGAAACGATGAGCGAAATCACCGATATGGCGCAGAGCTACCGCGCGCCGGGCAATCCGCAGGAGATGATGGCCAAGCAGTCCGAATTCGCCCGGCGTTCCTTCGAGACCGCTGTCAAGAACGCCAGCGAAGCCGCGGAAATCATCAAGAAATCCGGAACCGAATCGGTCGACATACTGCGCGAGCGTATCCGCGAGACGATGGAAGAAATCCGCCAGGGCTACGAGAAGAACAGGTAGCCGGCAGGGCATCGCTGCTACTTCGGCGAACGAGCCGCGCGCCAGACGGAGATTTGCGTTTCCGGCATCAGCGGAGCCCGAACGCCCTGCTTCAGGTCGCCTGTTCCAATTCGCCGCGGGCCTTGGCGGCCGCTACCTGCCTGATCGCGTCGGCGAGCGTTTCGGCATCCTGCGCGCCCATGACCGCATATTTGCCTTCGAGCAGGAAGCAGGGAACGCCGGTTATGCCCATCCGGGAGGCGGTTGCGACTTCGGTCGCCACCGCGTCGCGATCCGCGTCGGTCGGCAAAAGGTTTCGACGACCGCCGCGTCCATGCCGACCTCTCGCGCAGCGTCGATCAGAACAGCATGGTCGCCGACGTTTTCCCCTTCTTCGAAATAGAGCTGGAACAGCCGCTTCGCCAAGCGGTCCTGCACATTGCCTCCGGCAGCCGCCGCCCAGCGCAGCACGCGGTGGGCGTCGAGCGTATTGGGGGAAACCTTGATCGCGGCGAAATCGAAGGCGATGCCTTCGTCCGCGCCCAGCGGTTCGATGCGGGCGTGTATTTCGCGCAGCCGCTCCTCGCTGCCGAATTTCGCCAGCATGTACGCCTTGCGGTCTTTGCCTTCGGGCGGAATGGTCGGGTCCAGCTGATAAGGCCGCCACCGAACGTCGACGTCGATCTCGGGAACCGCTTCCAGCGCCCTGCCGAGCCGTTTCTGGCCGATGAAGCACCAGGGACAGACGACATCGGACACGACGTCTATGGTGATTGCCGTCCGTTCAGTCATGGGTCTTTCCTTTGAGCCGGGCTATTGCGGCTTACGCCACCAGGTCGGGAGTTGAACGCCGAATATAGGCGTCTTGTCCGGATGTGCCAGATAAGCCCAGTAGGCGACGGACTGCTCGGTATTGTGCTGCATCGGAACCATATAGGCGCCGGATATCAGCAGCCGGTCGAGCGCGCGCACCGCGGCGACGTAGTCTTCCTTGTCGCGGGCGTTGAGCATCGCGTCGATCATCGCGTCCACCGCTGGATCGGCAACGCCTGCCAGATTGAAAGAGCCCTCCGCATCGCGGGCTTCCGAGCCCCAGCGCCCGATCAGTTCGATCCCCGGCGAAAGCGTGCCTGAAAAGCCGGTCGAGCCGATCACCACATCGAAATCGAAGCGCTGCTTGCGCTGCTGGATCTGCGCGTCGTCTACGCTGCGGATGGAGACTGCGATACCGAGTTTCTGCAGCGTGCGCTGGTAGATCGAGGCGAGGCGCTCTTCGCTCTGCGAAGCGGTCAATATCTCGAAGCCAAAGGGTTGGCCGTCCGGCCCGATCAATGCGCCATCGTTCATCGAAAAGCCTGCGCTCTTCAGAAGCTCGAACGCCGACCTCAGGGCGGAGCGGTCGCGGCCCGAGCCGTCCGTCGTCGCCGGCCGCCAGGTGCCGTCCATCACCTCGGGAAGGACCGAGCCGGGGAAGGGCGCCAGCAGCGCCTTCTCCTTTTCGTTTGCCGGCCGGCCCAGGGCGGAGAGCTCGGAATTCTGCCAGTAGCTCGCCGTGCGTTCGAATTTGCCGTCGAATATATTCTTGTTGGCCCATTCGAAATCGTAGAGCATCGCAAGCGCTCGCCGCACTCTTGCATCCGAAAATTTCGGCAGCCGCGTGTTGAACAGGAATCCGGTGACGACCGGCGGCAGATTTCGTTCGAAGGATTCAACGATCACATCGCCGGCCTTGAACGCGGGAAAGTCGAAATCGCGCGCGACCTGGTTCGGGTCGAGCCCCGTGTAGATCGGTCCGGCATAGGCCGAGCAAATGCCCTTCTTGAAGGCCTCGAACTGCGAATTGGCGTTCAGGAAATATTCGATGGTGATGCGATCGTAATTGTCGAAGCCGCGCTTGGCGGGAAGGTCCTTGCCCCAATAGTCGGGGTTTCGCTCGAAGGTGACGCGCTCGCCGGGCTCGACTTTTGCGATCCTGTACGGGCCGCTGCCGGTCACCGGCTTCAGCGTCGTCTGATCGAACGTTTCCTTGTCGAAGGCGTGCTTCGGCAGGATCGGCGTCATGGCGATGATCAGCGGAAACTCGCGGTCGGCGTTTTCGTTGAAGGTGAAGCGGACGGAATGTTCGCCGGTCTTTTCCAGCTTTGCGACCTTGGCCATGCGGTCGCTGTAGGGCGGGCGGCCTTTCTCGGTATAAACCTCGTAGGTAAACAGCACGTCCTCCGGCGTGACCGGCTTGCCGTCCGACCATTTCGCCTTGGGATTGAGGTTGAACTCGACGGTCTTGCGGTCCGGCGTGATGTCGATCGTTTCGGCGAGCAGGCCATAGAGCGAAAACGCCTCGTCGGCGTTGCGCGTCATCAGCGATTCGAACACCAGATTGCCGAATATCACGTCGATCACCCCGCGCGCCGTCGTGCGCAGGCTCTTGACGATGAACGGGTTCAGATTGTCGAAGCTGCCGATGACGCAATAGGTGATGCTGCCGCCCTTCGGCGCGTCCGGATTGACATAGGTGAAATGCCGGTAGTCCGGAGGCAGCGCCGGTTCGCCCTGCATGGCGATCGCGTGTCTCGGTTCGGCGCTTGCCGTTCTGCTCGCGAGCGGCGACAAGGCCATCGCGGCGCAAAGGGCAAGAAGAAGGCGGCGCATTGGAACGTCCTGTCGTCGGTTCTTCGGATGATTCGAGTTTCACCCTATCACGATGGCGCCATTGTGAGATTAGCTCGGCATCCGGCCAAATAATCGAAAGCGGCGTCTGGATTCATGATGCCGCGCGGTGTAACACGCCCGCGACAGTCATGCTGTTGCCTCATTTGGCCAACAGGTACGCGGTGACTTTCGGCCGAAAGTGGCCGATCCGAGATCGTTTGAGAGGATATCGACAAGATGACGAGCCTGAAAACCGACTTCTCCCGCCTTTCGGTCTTGGCCGCAGGCGTGGTCGGGCTGCTCGCCGCCGGTCTTTCGCCGGCCGCGGCTCAACAGCAGCCGCAGATTCCGCAGGGCTGGTTCAAGGCCTGCTCCAAGCAGCAGGACGTGGACATCTGCAACGTGCAGAACATCACCACCGCAGCCAGCGGACAGCTCGTCACCGGCATCAGCCTGATCGAGCTCAAGGGCAAGATCAACCGCAAGGTATTCCAGGTCACGGTCCCGACCGGCCGTCTCGTGCCTCCCGGCATCGGCCTGCAGATCGATGGCGGCAAGGCGCAGAAGCTGGACTACATGATCTGCTTCCCGGATCGCTGCGTGGCCGAAGTGGCGCTTTCCGACCAGATCGTATCGTCCTTCAAGAAGGGCCAGGAACTGACCCTTACCTCGGTCAATTTCCAGAACCAGCCGAACCCGGTCAAGGTTTCGCTGAAGGGCTTCACCGGCGCCTTCGACGGACCGCCGCTGCAGCAGGCTGATATCGAGGACCGGCAGAAGAAGCTGCAGGAATTCGTCAACAAGAACAATGAAGATTTCGCCAAGAAGCTCAAGGAAGAGCAGGACAAGGCGAAGGCGGCCAACTGACCGCATCCAGCAAGACACAGAAAGCGGGGTTTCAGCCCCGCTTTTTTTGTGCCCGCAATGCCGGCTTCAATGGCTTAGATGGCTCTTCGGCCGGTACCGGCCGTCGGCGGTCTTGTCAAAGATCTCGCCAATTTGCGGATGCCGCACCGGCTCGCCGGACTGGTCCTCGAGCAGGTTCTGTTCCGAGACATAGGCGATGTACTCGGTCTCGGCGTTTTCTGCGAGCAGGTGATAGAAGGGCTGGTCCTTGCGCGGCCGCACCTCGGCGGGAATGGCTTCGTACCATTCTTCCGTATTGGCGAATTGCGGATCCACATCGTAGATCACGCCGCGGAACGGAAACAACCGATGCCGCACCACCTGGCCAATCGCGAATTTAGCTGTCTTCATTTCTTCCACGTGAAAGTCTTTTCCGCCTATGTGGCGCAACGCCGTGCCGAATTCAATCCTATACGCCCTTGACGCGTTGAGGAACAACGCGTTAGCGCGGAAGCCGGTTTCGCGGCGGGGAGCATATGTCTGACGTCATCGGCCTCGTCCTGCCGTTCTTCGGTCTGATCTTCATGGGCTTTCTGGTGGCGCGGATAACGCGCCAGCCACTCGAAGCGCTGGGCTGGATGAACACATTCGTCATCTACGTCGCGCTGCCCGCCCTTTTCTTTCAACTGCTCGCCAAGACCCCGATCGAGCGGCTGACCGAGTGGAGCTACATTTTCGGCGCGGTGTTTTCGACCTATACGGTCTTTTCCGTCATGTTCGTCGCGTCGGTGGTGCTGTCGCGCGGCGAGATCGCGCAATCCACCATCAAAGGGCTGGCCGCCGCCTACGGCAATATCGGCTATATGGGACCGGGGCTGGCGCTGCTCGCCTTCGGGCCTGAGGCCGCGGTTCCCGTCGCACTGATCTTCTGCTTCGAAAGCATCATGCCTAAATTTTGCATCCAGCTAAGTGCCTGGAAAGCCTATCACATTTCAATCGGTCACGAAAATCATCATGCAGTGTGTCGGAGAGTGTGTTCCGATCGATCTTGGCCACGGCTCGACGAAGTGACTTGGTGCTGTCGTGTGAGTAGCGTTCCGTCATGGACCGGGTCTTGTGACCCATCAGTTCCATGATCGTGCTCTCTGCCACGTCCGACTGCTTCAGCCAGCTCGCGAACGTATGGCGAAGGTCATGTATCCGTAGGGTTGGCATGCCTGCTCGCTCTCGGATCTTCTCCCACCGCCTGGTAAAATTCCACTGTGCTGGTGCCTCACCATCCTTCCTGTTCTTCCGAACTCTGGTCTTGAAAACGAACCCCTCACGGTGTGTCGAGGGTGTGTCTGAAAGTGTGTCGAACACAAGCTCGTGCATCGGAATTTTCCGAGGACTGTTGTTTTTTGTTCGCTCACCTGAAAGTTGTATAACCTTCCGGTCCATGTCGACCTCATCCCAGTGCAGCTTCATGATCTCCTGGTGGCGCATGCCGGTGAAGACGGCCAGCAGGATGAAGCGGCGATGCTCGAGTTTGTCGCCGGCTGCTGCCAGCACCTTCTCGAACTCATGGTACTCGGTGTGGACCTTTCGCTTTTCGGCATCCGGGATGTAGCTCTTATCGATTTCCCGAAGTGGATTGGTAGTCACGCCACAATCCCAGTTCCGCGCATGTCTCATGAGACTGGACAGGAATGTGAGATCGCGCCGCAACTGAACAGTTTTGCCCGTCTGGAGCCTCTCCTTGATATAGCGTTTGACCATCGCTTCATCCAGGGTCCGCAGCGGAAAATTGCCGAGGGTTTCGAGGAGATTGACCAGGCTGCAGCTGTACGTCCTGATCGTGTTCTCGGAAAACGGCCGGCGTCGTTGCGGTTGCTTGAACATCCGCTTGGCACCTTCGTGAAGAAGGATGTCGCTCTCCAGCAACAATTCCTTGTTCAAGCGCTCTTCGAGCGCATCTGCCTCTTTTTGAGCAGCCGTTGCACAGTGATGTCCAGTTGATCTTCTAACGGTTTCGCCGCCAACTTTGAGGCGGGCTTGATAGACGGTTGATCGTTCCCGAAGGTAAATTTCGGCCATTCGAAGGTGTCTCCCTGTTTTTGAGGAACACCTTTTTTGTTCAGCCAATCCTCGACATCTGTCAAGCGAAACCGAAACTGTCGGCCAATTCTCACTGCGCCGGGGATCATCCCCCGCGCCGCCCAATATCTGATCGTACGATCGGAGACCAACAACTCGCTCGCGAGCTGCCGGGCACTTACCCAAGCCGCCATAATTTTCCCAAACCTGTACTGATTAATGCCCTTACAGGAGCGGTTTAGGGACCACGGGTAATGTGAGCAATCGAAAAGTTATCACAAAAATGTGTCAAGGTGACACACCTGTTAATAGTGTCACTAAAATACAATGTATTCAGTTAATTGTGGGCTAACCTTCAATCATTGGTTTGTCCGATTGTACCGGGCGATGATCTTCAACACGTCTGGATGAATGGTGTGATTGAGCTTTTCTAGAAGGGCGCAGCCCTTCTTGATGCGTTGAAACGAAGGGGCAAGTGCAAACATATCTTCGTCATCATAGTGGAGGTCCAGCTCTGTAGCCAGTTCCAGTAGAAGCTCGTTTATGGTTTGCAAGTCTTCGTCAGTGATCGTGTGATCCATTACCTTTAACAATTCTATCCACCTGTTTTTTCTGTGTGCCGTGGGCGGGAAAGCCTACTATTACTTCCTTTCTGTCCCCATCAGCACAAACGCCACACTCTGTACAACTGACATCGGCGTACGTCGCCGGACACACCGCGATCTTACGACCGCCTGGGGTGATCCTTGTCAGTGCTTTTAGTCTTTTTCTATAGTCCGACAGCGTTTCCCCCACCTTCCTACCGTACTCTGACTCCAGAACTGTCACAACAGGCATATTCAAGCCGGCTAATGCATCAGCTTCCGCTAGGTTATCCGCAGACAAGTTGACGTTTAGGCCAAGTACCGCAACCTCGCGTAGAATTGCAAGATTGTCGGTTGTAGGTGGTTTGTGTGTGAAAACGATGGCGCGCTTCCCACGATTGGCAATAGCGATCTTTCGCATCGCTTCGTGGTCGATCGTGTCTCCTTCTCCTGGGAGGTCACCGGCCTGGCCATAACGCCAGAGGGCTCCTCGGTTCAGCTTACGGATGGGCTTCAGCGCCTCGTCCAAATCTGTGCCACGCTCGCCAGACGTCACTTTGTCCCAATGCAGCTTCAGAGGACCCGTCATCGCGTAGCAGCCGGCTTTCTTGAGCGGGCAGCTATCGGGACAGGTGTCCCTGGAGCTCGTCATGACAGGCATCGGCCCCGTTTTGACGTTTCGGGAGACGACGGTGGTGTGGAAATTCATCAGATCCTCGCAAAGAAAAAGGGCGCTCCGAGGAGCGCCCTTGTTGGGTTCAGTTGATTGCCGGTGTTGCTTAGTTCAGCAGCCTCCTTGTCCAGGCGCGGAGGCGGCCGATGATGCCGACGCTCGGCTCGTGTCCGTCCGACCAGCGGTAGCCGTCGAAGAAAGGCTCCAACTCATCGTCGAAGTCGGTCTCGTAGACCGGCTCGGGGAAGGCGTGTTGCGCCTCCTCGAACGGAACCTCGGAGACGATCGTGTAGCGGCGAGCTCGCCCCTTGCCGGAATAGGCGCCGTTGAAAGCGACGACGTCGGCCGGGTTGATCTTGACGATCAGAACCCGCCCCTCACTGCCGTGATAGGAGGGTAGGTAGTCCCAGGAGCAGAAGTGCAGGCCGGCAGAGCAGATGCGCGCCCTGTCGTGATCATATTTATCGCTCGGCAGGAAGATCGTCGAGCCGAGCGCGTTCAGGGTCTCGCTGTCGTGATACGACAGGTAGTCGTCTCGCACCTTCTTGTAGGCGAGGAAGTAGCCGTCCGGGGTGATCGGCATGGCACCGCGTTCGAGCCACTCAAAGAGACCGTCCTTGACCTCGGGATCCGGGTTGTCCTGGAGGCGCTTGAGGAAGGCGATCCAGGGTGAGATCGGTATCTTCGCCCTGGCCATGTCGATGATCTTCCGCGTCAGGTAGTTGTTCAGAGGTCGATCATTGTAGGTCAGGCAGTCGTAGCCGACCTTGATGATGTCGTCCTCATAGAGGAGCATGTCACGCAGGGCAGAAGCGATATCGAGCAATGGAACGATCTCGTGCTCGACGGCGCCGGCCCGCAACCTGGTGCGGATCTCGTCGAAGTTCGGGTGGCTCGAGTCCACCGTGCGGAGGTCACCGCCGACGAAGGCGGTGACCGTGTTGCCGGAGATGATGTGTGGTATCATGGGATTACCTCGCGATGAGTTTCAGATAGTGGTCGAGATAGGCCTCGTTATTCCGAACCAGCTGCAGGAGCGGATAGCGACCCGTCAGCTTTCGGAAGCGATCGATCAGCTGCGGCCGGAGCGGCAGGAGCTCCTTGCCGGTGACCTCCTTCCAGAGCTTCGCCAGGTCTCCCTCGCCGTAGGTGAGGGGCTCGGCCACGGCGCTGTCGAAGAAGTTCTTCAGCAGCTTCGGCAGCTTGTCCTTGTGCGGGAGGAGCGCGCTGAACATTCCGTCGTGGAACAGGCTGTTCCGCTCCTTCCTGTTGCGGTAGTCAACAGGGTCGAAGTCCTTGACCATGCTCTTGAGGATGTCGTCGAGCGAGACCCAGTTCTCCTTGCCCTCGGGCAACTTGCGCTGGTTCTTGAGTAGGACGATCATCGGGGCGTCGATCAGGCCGGCGTTGGTGGCCGGCTTGATGAACTTCTCCCAGACGGTCTCGAAGGCCAGTGTTTGGCCACAGACCAGGTACATGTGGGCCTCGGACAGGACGTAGATCGTCTTCTGATCCAGGTCGTAATCCGTCACGACATCACGCCAACGGTTGAACCGCCGAACGTCCATCTTGCCGAAGCTGCGCTTCTCGCGGACTGCCCGGGGCAACTTCATCCGCTCGTAGTCGCGGAGATCGATCACGGTGTCGATGCCGTAATAACGCATCGCCGACCCAACATGCTCCTCCTTGACCCACAACACGTTCTGGTCCGGGTTGTGGTGCCGGTACATGCGGAGGCGTTCCTTGCCGAAGGTGCAACTCCAGGACTCCCAGGCGATGACCATGGACTTGACGCCCTTCGGGGAGATCACCGCGTCCTTGTTCTTCGCGCTGGTCCAGGACAGGTCGTCATTGGCAAAGAGCGGGTTGACGCGGATCTTCGATCCGGTTCCACCACTCCAACTGAAGGCTGTCCGCAACTCGCGCTTGTCCCGCCACTTGGTGTCCTTCGGGAACAGGCTCCAGGGCAGCACCGAGCGGAGTTGCTCGAAGAGGGTGCAGGCGTCGTGGTAGCTGTCAGGCTCGTCGAGCTTCTGCTGTAGGGTGTCGACGATCTCCTGGCGCGCTGCCTGGAAGATCGACGCGAGGTTCTTCTTCGTAAGCTCGTCATAGCCGAGCTGCTCGCGAGAGGTGGACACGCTGGCCGTGCCGATCGGCACGTCGATGATGATCGGCAGCTGTCTGTCGTTCCAATTGTCGATGCCCAGCTGGTTGAGGTCGAGCGGGTAGAGAACGCAACCCTGACGGATATGTGGGCTCGCGATGTGGTTCGACTTCACGAGGCGGAAGTTCGAGCCTTGGAATGTGGCGGTGGGCACACTGGGGCGCCACTGCTCGTTGAGGATGTTCGGCATCGGGTCGAAGCCAATCATCACCTTTGAGATCGCGATCTTGAACTTCTCGATGTCGCCCTGCTGGACCGGGAATGAGACCTTCACACCTCGCGGCTCGGTCGAGGGGACCGGGTCGAGGGCCGTTACGGTCGGCGAGCCACCAGCGTCCAGGTAGCAGACATAGTCGCGCTGCTCGACGCCGTCGTAGCAGGTGATGGTGTACTGCTTGGTGTAGGCGAAGGCCGACTTCATGCCCAGGCCGAGCATGCCCACCTGCTTATTGGTGTCGCGCTTGTTCGAGGCGAACATGGTCGTCGCCCGGTCCATCACCTCCTCGTGGATCATGCCGGGACCGAAGTCGCGGACCATGAAGTAGGGATGGAAGGTCGACGGTGCCATGAGGACGAAGGGCTCGTCCTCCTTGTCCGCCATCAGATGAGCGTCGTAGGCGTTGGTCGAATATTCACGAACCGGCGCCAGGATCTTGTCGGAATAGATGCCGTCGATCACGGCATGGAACGCCATCGCGTTCATTTCGAAGCCGAATTGACGGGCCTCGCCGAAGCCGGCCGAGGAGTGGTCGTAGGCGAGTGCGCTGTTCAGTTTCATTTCTGTTTCCTTGAATTGAGCCAACGGTAAAGCCTCACCGCGCGCTCCCTTTCGTCAGACGGAAGGGAGGGGTTGGAGAGGTAGTGACGAAGTGCGCGTTGAAGGGTTTTGGCGAGCATCATGCCGCTAGGGGTGCTCGGTGATCGGCAGCGGCGGTGAAGTTGTCGTAGACGCCCAGGATCTGCCCTACGTCGTCAGTGACCAGGTACTGCTCCCAGCCGTGTTCGAAGGGCAGTCGCATATTGTCGGTGTCGGCCCTCGTGAGGATGTCATCCGTCGCGGGCTCGAAGATCTTAATTTGCATTGATGAGTTCCTCTACAAGATGGAGCTGACCCGGCAGGATACGGGCGATCGGCCGGCCGTCCTTGAGCAGGAGGCCGTCGAATATTTCGACCGGGGGTGAGTTGAGGGCGAGGGCGTCCTTGCCCGCTTGAGTGATGGTGTTGCGATTGACTGACCACTGTTGGTTGATCCAGCCCTTTGCACTCATAGATCGGGCGGCGGCGTATTGGCCGGAGCCCTCAAGGGGTGCCCAGTCGGACAGGAGACCCTTGACGAGCAGTTCCTTTTGCGTCGGTGTCATATGATCCAGACCTCCTTGTCTTTGAGATAGGCCGTCCTGGCCTTGAAAATCGGCGTTCCGTCGAGCAGCACGAACTGCTCGTTCTGGTATGGGTTGTATTTGACCAGTCGGGCGCCAGGCGGGATGGTGAAAACCCCTGGTACTCTAGGCAGGCCTCGGATTGTTGCGTGGACCGTCTTCTTCTTGTTCCGAAGGACCCACTGCCGGCCGCGCTCGTTGACCCGGAATACTGGGTCAAGCAAAAGAAAAGGGCCGGTGTTGTAAAACACACGGCCCTTCGGGGAAGATTTGAAGCCCTCCAGCTCGGAGGGCTTGGTAGGTCGGATGCTGAAACAACGCTTGTGCGTGTTCCAGTAGACGTCACTGGGGTGTGACATTCTCGACCTCCCTGTCGGGGATGAACCAGTTGTGGTTCTCGAGATCGTCAGGCAGGGTGTCGCAGAATATCTGTTCGACGAACTCGGCGCGGTCCTCTTCAGCAACGTCGTTCGGAATTTCCACCGTAAAGGTATGGACGTTCGTCTCGACAACCGTCACGTCGTACTTGCG
This sequence comes from Mesorhizobium sp. WSM2240, assembly GCF_040438645.1. Lineage (NCBI taxonomy): Bacteria > Pseudomonadati > Pseudomonadota > Alphaproteobacteria > Hyphomicrobiales > Phyllobacteriaceae > Mesorhizobium > Mesorhizobium sp. WSM2240. The sequence goes on along the minus strand of NZ_CP159253.1, from coordinate 3,155,510 downwards.
TTTTTCCGGATTTGGAGTCATGGGTGTTCTCCCCATCAATGGAGGTTGTTATGGCGAAAGCCACAGTTGATTTCACGGACAAGAGCATGGATGAGCTCGAGGCAATCCACGAGGCGGTGATGCAGGCAAAGGAAGCGAAGGCGATCGAGCACCAGAACGATCTGATCCGCGAGTACCAGGTGCTGCGCGAGAAGATGGTGAAGGCGGGTGTCGCCGAGGACGACAAGCTGCCGAAGTTCAAGATCCGGGGCTGGACCCGGACGAAGCCGAACTAATCGGTTTCGTAGATCGGCTCCAGGCCATGCAGCTCGCAGAGCTCTTTCAGCTTCCTGCGCTGCCCAACGATACCGGAGGGGAGGGTGAACTCGACGCGCTGCTTTTTCAGCATTCGCACCGTCTTCTCGACGTCGACTATGAACTCGCGGATGTCGAGTTCATAGCCTTCGGCGATCAGCTCGATGTGGAGGGGGTCGGTGAAGGTTGTTCTTCGCTTGCCACCCATTTGATCTCCTTCCCCTCGGCCTTGGCGTAGGCCTTGGCCAGGAACATCGGCACGTAGTCGGGCACTTCCACGAAGTTCCGTTCTATCACCTCGGGCGGTGCAACAACAGGCTCGACGACTGCGCCGGCCGGTGCTTGCTCGGGTGCCTTGATACCCATCAGACCGTTCAGGAAAGCCGCCAGCTCCTCGCGGGTCTCGATGACCAGCTTGAAGTTGGCGTCCGGCTTCAGGCCCAAGGTCTTGCGGTAGGCCTCGGCGTCGTTCTTCATCGGGAACCAGCCCCGCTCGACATTGTAGACGATCACTTCACCAGCTCCTTCGCTTCCTTGATGAACTCGACGAAGGCTGCGTACTCGTCGCAGAGCCGGTCACTGCTCATTTCGGCGACCATCTCGTCGACATCCTCATGCTGGATGCCGTCGTCCCAGACCTCGCCGTTCTCGTCCTTCATCGCCTCGAACTCCTCCTCGGGGGTGGTGAGGCGGGCCAGGCGCTGGACTAGATCGATCATATGATAAGCGGGAACCTGATGGCGGTCGCTGTCGATCGTGATGCCGGTCTTGCTGATGCGGAGGTTGACCGGCTCGTCGTGCTCCGGGTCGTAGCCATGGGCGACGAGCCTACCGTCGCTGACTTCGATCCAGAGCTCGCGCTTGGTGCCGTCAGGGCAAGTGGCCTCGACTTTGATGCTGGTGTCGTCAGTCTTGACCTCGACGTCCCAGGGGCGAAGGTCCACCTTGTCTTCCTCGGCTGCGGCTGGATCTTCGATCCGCCAATCAACGAGCTTGATCTTCATCGAAAATTCTCCAGTGGTGGGGCCGGTTTTGGCCGGCCCCAGGTTGTGGATCAGCCGTCGAGCGCGGCCAGCTGCTTGAGGATGTCCTCCTTGGACATGTTCTGCAGCGCCTGGTCTTCCTTCGAAGCCAGGGCGTCGATCAGCTTGCTGCGCTTCACGGCCCGCTCGGCCGCCGACTTCGCGTCCTCGGACGTCTTCACCTTGACGGCGATGATGTGCTTGACGATCTCCAGCTTGGCTTCGAGGTCCGGCTTGCGCGGGTCGGGCTTGACGGCGACGAAGGTCTCCTCCGTCACGCCCTTGAGCTCGGTGTTGATGCCTCGCGCCACCGTGTCGAGATTGGTGGAATTGCCCAGGAGCGGGAGGTCCCAGAGCTGCTCGACCGTCAGGTCGCCCTTGGCGGACGGGAAGCGGAATTTCTTCCGCGAGGCGAGTTCGAAAATGTTCATGTGTGTTCCTTTCAGAAGCGGATGTTGAAGGCCTTGTTGAGGCGGTTGCCCTTGACGACGACGGTTGCCTCATCCTGGCGGGTGGAGGAGAAGCCGACGCCGGACAACTGTTCGGCGGCGACCGGAGCCTTGGTCTTGGAACCAAGCACTTCGAACACCTTGCGGTGTGGATCGAGCTCCGACTTGAGGAACTCGTTGTAGATCCCGCGGGCCGGAGCGGGGTTGAGGCAGTCCTTCAGGATGAAGAACCAGTGCTTGTTGCCGACGCCCTGGCCGTCCCAGTGGTTCGGGCTCGCCATGAGGGTGTTGACCGGCACGAGGGTCTCGGTGCTGACGCCCCACTTGTCCTGCGAGGCCGAGCCGGCGATGAGACCCTTGCCAACCTCGATACCCACCAGCTCGCCGTTGGCGATGATGAGAGCGAGGGAGTCGATGGTTTCCCGGCCTCCCACAGCTCTCGCATAGCTGAACTGCTGGATCGCACCACGGAACTCGACCTCCAGCGTGAAGCCGACGTCAATCGTCTCGCGCTTGCAGAAGTTGTTGACCGAGACATGGTAGCGGCCATTCTGCAGTCGGTCGTTCCAGACGATGTTCTCGACCGGCTCGCGGGAGCTGCCGCCCCCGGCGTTCATATCCACGTCGAGCTTGCCGAGACGGTTGCCATAGTAGATGTGGGTGCCGTTCGGCTCGATGACGTGGAGATCCAGGTCGTCGTAGTTCGTCCAGGCGAGCGAGACGCGAAGGTTCGCATCGACGTTGCCACCGGCCCGCTTCACCCGCTGCTTGATCGAGTCGGCCGCATCACCGTCGTAGGACCAGGCGAAGCCGTTGTCCCACTTGAACAGCCCGCCGTCGCCGGTTGTGATGCTCATGAAGTTGGACAGGTGCTTGTTCTGCAGCAGGAGGTCGATCGACGTGGCCTGGGGCACGATCTGCTCCAGGAAGTCGTCCATCGAGATATCGGTGACACGCGCTGTATCGACTTTTGCCGGCTTCACAGCATCGGCGAGCAGGCCTTCCAGGCCGTCCTTCATCTGGCCCTTCACCGAGTTGTCGACGAAGAGCACGTTGTTGACAGACACGTCCGAGAGCTTGGCGAAGCGACGTTGCACCGCCGACTCCAGGCCGAGCGAGCGCAGTTTGGCGAGGCCGTCGTCAATCATCTTCTGGGTGATGAGGGCGGTCGGCCGCTTGTAGTTCATCGGCGCGACCTTGGTCTCGAAGGAGCGGACTGCTCGATCGAGCTCCTCGCCGGTTGACAGGTCCACGACCAGGGTGCCGATCACGGTGTTGCGGAACAGCGCGGCCCTGCTGCCGATGTTGTTCCAGATGAAGACTTCCTTGTCCGGCGCCGTCTGGTAGTTCTGGTGCAGGGTGCGGAACTCCGTCACGGCGGGCTTGAACTCGGCACCGCGGTAGATTGCATTGCTGTCGATCAGCTCGATCACCGTGTCGAGGGCTTCCGCCGTCAGCTCGACGAGCCCACGGCGGAAGACGCCGATCGAGGTGTTGATCCGGCCGCGGGCCTCTTCCGGCGAGTTGGTGCGCTGCTTCGAGGGGACGTCGCAGAAGAAGTGGCTCCAGCGATGGGTGCCTCCATCGCGAAGTTCGTGGGTGTGCTCGGCGCCGAACTTCCCTTCCTTGGTGCGGAAGATGGACTTGATCGGCAGCTGCCGGACGGTATCGGCGAGGGCCTTGGCGACGACGTCATAGGGGTGCGGGAGATCGGCGACGTCCCAGACTGTCATCACGGTGTTGTCCTTGATGGCGACCACGTTGCCGATGTTGCGGATGAAGTTCTTGCAGCACGAGCAGTCGTGCTCGGTGCGTTCCCGGAACAGCGGATTGCTGCCGGCCGGGAAGGACGCCAGGTAGGTGTCGAACAGGTCAACGGCGTCGACCACATAGAGCTCGCCGCCAGAGATGGCGCGGAAACGGGCCTCGACGGCTTTGGCGAAGATATGGAATTGGCTGGTCAAGTTCTTGTCCTCACAAAATTATTGCAGCGAGCGTGTCGAGAACTTCATCCTCGGTCACGATGGCGTCGGTGTCGTTTGCGATCGCATAGAGTGCGTCCCGGACCTCCTCCCACCCCTCGACATCCTGCAATGGACAGTTGGTCGGGATCATGCGTTCGAGAAAGTCCGCCACGTCGTGGGCGGCGCTGATGGTGATCTTGGCGACGATCATTAGGTTTCCTCCAAGTCGTACTTCTCGGCGAAGCGCTTGGCCTGTTCCTCCGGGTCGACATCTGGGTCGAACCAGTGGGTGAAGAACTCCTCCTCGGAGAGGCCACCGCCTTCGAGGAAGTCGATGCTGTACTTGTTTTTCAGGTGGAAATTGGCGTCCCGCAGGTAGTGCTGCTTGGCGTCTTCGGCGTTGAGTAGGATACGGGTCGCTGCTTCGGGCTCGGGGAAATCCTCGCCCGGTGTGAACACGCTGACGATCGCGGGGATGATCTCCCAGTCGTAGGCGCCAGTCTCTCGATACCATTCGGGCAGGAGGTCATAGACCTTGAGCGCCCATTGGCCGATCGCGATGCTCTCGTGCCGGAGCTGGACCGAGCCGTGGGCCTCACGGTATTCCCGCCAGATAGGGTCCGGTTCCTCGGCGCAGACGGTGATCTCACAGATGTGCTCCCAGACGCACTGCGCGGCCTCGACTTCGAGATAGGAGAAGGCGTCCTTCAGCTCGACGGACATTTCCTGGCGGTAGACATGCGAGCCGGTGTTGAGCAAGTGCTCGGTTCGGCGCTTGGCGTCTTTCTCGTCGAGGGCGAGCTCGCGGACGATGCCGGGGACCTCGTCGTGCTCACCTTCGATGTAGATCAGGTCAAGCCTCATCGTTCAGTTCCTCCTGGATGTGGAACCGGACAGCGTCGATCTGGGGGTCGAAATCTTCCCAGTTGACGTTGTCTGGACAGTGGTCGGTCAGATAGGAGGTGAGGGCGTCGAAGGCGCTGGATAGCGCCTCCTTACGGTCCTGTTCCTGTTGCTCGGTCATGGTGATCTCCGTTGGGCGCGCGTCTGGTTGTCACGGCCAAGACGCGCTGGCATGATTGCACTGCCCGAGTTTGGGATATTCGGGAGGCTCGGACTCGACGCCGACGAGGGTGTAGCCATCAGGGATGGCGTCAGCGTAGAGTTCCTCGGTCTTCACCCAGCTCCGGCAGTTCGGGTCGGACTTGTACCGGGTTGGCACCTCGATCCACTCCCCATCGCTGTTCGGCTTGACCTTGGGGACGATCTTGAGTTTCATGCCGCCTCCAGCTTGTCGGAGAGCGGCCGGAGGACCTTCTCCCAGATCTCGTTGCAGACCTCGTTGTCGGAGTGATCCGACACCACGTCGTAACCGCAGTTGCCATAGACCAGGTGGAACCAGCCGAGGTGCCTTCCGTCCTCCTTGCGGCGGATGACGACCTGGTCGTCGTCCGTGGCGAAGAGCTCGGCCATGATTGCGGCCTTGTCGCCGGAGCGCTTGATGGCCCATTCCTCGCCGTCGTAGACGGAGATCACGAAGCCGCGTTCGAGACAGGTGTCGACCAGGGCCTCGGCCATCTGCTTCTCGATCTCGATGCGCTTGCGGAGGGCGGGGTCCGTCGCCTCGGCGATGTATTTGTCAAAGCCGGTCATTGGTATGCCTCCGCTGCTATGCCGAGAAGGTGGATCGCGCTGTTGATGTCGGGGTGGTCGAAGGCCTCCTTGAGGCGCTTCCCGGTGATGCGCTCGAACAGGGCCTTGACCGTGTTCACGATCTCGATCCGGCGCAGCTCCGGGTCAGCATGCCAGGGTTTGATCTCGTCGGTAGGCTCGGCGTCGTCGGGGATCAGCTCACATCGGAGCCATTCCTCGCCGTCCTCATCGATGAACACGTCTTGGCCACCGAGTTTTTGGGTGCGCTGCTCATCCCACCAGACTTCGGTGCCTCCCTCAAAGTCGAAGTCGGTACCCTCGTCGTTCCAGAGGATGTTGCAACGGGCGGCGACGATATCGACTGTGCCGAGGATAGGACTTCCGCTAGGCGCTTTCATATTTCACCTCAAATGGTTCAGCGTCCGAGAAGATCTCGGCCAGCTTGGTGGCTTCCGCGGCCTGGTGCTCGAATTGCTCGGCGAGTTGACGGGCGGCCTCGCCGGTGGGGGTCAGACTGAAGCCGGTGTCCGGCTTCTGATCGACCAGCTGGCGAAAGACCGCCGCGTTCTCGCTGAAGCGGGTCGCCGCTACGGTGCAGATGTTGGCGAGAGTGAAGCCCTCGCTGACGCGAAGGGTCTTCATCCCAGTACCTCTCTCACAACGGCGTTGTAGTCGTCGCCAGTTGGCGCGATTTCGCGCCGATTGAGGTCGTCATCGTGAAGCCTCACCGCTGATCGGATATTGACCAGCTCGTCCTCCTGATCGACCATCGACAGAATGCGTTCCACGTCCTGTCGCAAGGTGCCAAGGGGACCCAGCTTTTCGAGCTCGGGGTCATCCCAAACTCCATTCAAGCGGGCACGGAGGATGTGAATAGCTTGGGTCGGGGTCATGCGAACGCCACCTCCCAGTCGACTTCGCCCGCCTTGGCCAGGTGCCGGAGGACCTTCGCAGCCTGGCGGGGTGTGACCTTGCTCCAGTTGACTTCGAGCGCCGTGCAGGAGTTGTTCATCGGCTCGAACAGCTCATCGGCCATTCTGTATCCGAGACCGAGGAGGTTACCTGCGACCTCCTCGTAGGCGCCCTCGATCTGGCTTTCCCGGCGAGCGTTCTTGAGAACCTGCCCCTTCTGACCCAGGATCATGCAGGCCCAGCCGGCGATGCAGGCGGTGCTCTTGCACTGGAAGCCGACGTTCGCTTCCGTATACTCCCCGACTGTCCCGGCGTAGCTCTCCATATTGAAGCCGCGGTTGTGCCGGCTCGGGATGTTTTCGAGGAAGCCGGCGAGGTTGTTGATGGCATCGACGTTCATGCTGTCAGTTCCTTCATGATGTTGCGGAGCGCCGTGTCGATGTGATCATCGTTGGCGTACGGGTAGATGTTGTCGGAGATCCAGGCCGAGAGGCCGGCGTAATAGGACATGTCCCAGCGGAGCCGTTTCTCGACATCCTTGGACTTGCCTTCATTGACGATGAACTGCCGGTGGCAGTCCAGCTTGTGAGGCGTGCTGATCTTGGTGATCTCGGCCTTCATGTGGTCGTAGTGTTCGGGCTTGATCTTCATACTTCCACTACCGTGATCGCCGCGATCTCGTTGATGTCGATGACCGGCGTGTCCATGCCTCCGATGGCGTCCAGCATCAGGACACCCTCGTCGGTGTAGGGCTCGGGGCAACCATTGTATCGTTGCCCGTTCTTCATCAGGATGTGAAAATGAAACCCGTCGCCGGCTTGGCAGATATCCTGGCCCAGGGCGAAGGCGGCGCGCATTACTGGAGTGATAGGGATCGGCTTGAAAGCCATTCTTCCAATTCCTTCTTGAGAGGGTGGAGGTAATCCAGATCCTGCTGCCATGAGGGATCGTCGGAGACGTGTGGTAGGACCTCCTCGTGACCAGCGATTGTCTCATTCACGAACCCCAGTTGGATACGGATGGTCGTCGCATCAGAAAAGTTGTGGAGCGAACCGTAGTGCTGCTCGACAACGGCGAGCCAGTCCTTGAAAGGCTGGGCTGAGTTGAATGCTGTCACGGATGATCCTCCAGAGCGGGATGTCGAGGACGGTTTCGTCCCAGTTGTAGCTGTCGAGGTTGTCTCGCCGGAACTCGTCGATGTAATCGAACGGGTCCTCGCGAAACTCCTCAAACGCTGGCTTCGGCTTGTCCAACCAGGAGTTCTCGATCACCACCTCGTAGAGGTGGCGATAGAGCTCGTCCTCGGTCGCGAAGGTGAAGGACTGGGTGCCGCCGTCGTCGTCAACGGCGAGGTGGTGGATCGCGATCCTCATTTGACCACCGCTTAAAGCAGCAGACCGATGAGTATGATCAGCAGGATGCCGGGGACTTGCTCCTTTGCTATGAGGCCCCCTCTCGGATGCTTCTCGGCGTAGGGGCCGATGTCGTTGATGCTTCTCGGCCTCTGCCGGTACACGGTGTCGGGATAACCAACCGCGCCGCGCTTCATGCCAGTCGGGGCCTTGGTCGGGGCCTTGTAGGTCTGCTTCGTGAGGTACTCGGCCCTGTCCGATCCACCCGCCAGGGCGGTGCCGGTCATCGTGAGTGCCATCATTGATGCGAAAAGAATGCGTTTCATGTGAGTTTCCTTGTTCTCTGTGTGGGTTGGGAGCGAGCGTCTCGTCTCCGGTTGCATTCGGTCTGGTAGGCGCTCCAACGGCGCAGAACGTATTTCGCGGCATCGCGCCGGAGTTCGTCGCCGGGAGTGTTCAGCCAGGTCATCATGCCCAGGGCACGGACCATTGGCCGGAGGTCGTTGTCGCGGGTTCGGTTGATGCCGAGCACAGCGATCGCCCGGTCCATATCCATCACTTCCTCCTGTTGATGGCGCGAGCCTTCTTCTGGCGTTTGCGCGCGGCCTTCTTCTTAGGGTTGGCCCGCTTGGGTGTTCCCCGTGGGCCGAGACGTGGCGACCAACGGGCTGGCTCACTGGGGTCGGTGGCGTAGGAGTGCCGGTGACCCATCGAGAGAGCTGCCGCTAGTGCAGCACCTATACCGAACGGCATCATGTGATGGTCCTCTTGATCTGGTGGATGAAGCGAGTTTCCTCGCCCTCGCAGTTGTTGATCTCGAGCCGCTCCATAGCGAGCTTCAGCGCCTCATCCTTGGGCGTCATGTGTTCCCGCAGACGGCTGGATAGGGTGGCGTCGTTGTAGCCGGCCTCGTAGAGCTGGATCAGCTCTTGGACGATGTCGGTGTAGTTGGGATTTGCCATTTCAGGATGGTCTCCAGGCTGGTTGCGGCTGCGTCGAGCGCGCAGACCTCGTCGGGGGTCAGCAGATCGTCGTTCTTCGCGCTGGAGAGCAGGAAGTCGATGATCTGCCGGCAGGCGTGGGTGTTGAGGGTGTCCGCGGTGGAGCGGGCATATTGTGATGGTTCGGTCATATTGACTCCATGGATGTTCTCATTACGTTCTCACACATGAGAAAGTGGTCGAACGAGGCCGAGCTGGCCGAGCTCATCAAGGTGAAAGCGAAAAGGCGTCAGCGCGTCGTGCTGACGCCGGACACGGCATTGTTCGTGGCGCTCAAAATGGAGACGGCCTCGAAGAAGCCCACCACCGCCGAGGTGGCGATGGTGATCTGCGACAGCAAATGTGAGACGCCCTGCTACTTATGTACAGGCAAAGCAAACATCATCTGTCGGAAGTACGGGCACAGTATCAGCAACTAAAACGCAAATACCGCCCACCATCGATACAGAACCCGTGGTCCAAGAAAGGCCAACCGCGCTTCGTCAGGATGCCCTGGATGCCAATCATTCCGCCCTTCGGGTTGGTGAACTCGACGGTGTAGAAGCGATCGGCGGGCCGGTCGTCTCCATCCATCGTGTAGACCTCGCAGTCCCACGACGAGACCTCGAAGCCGGTGTCCTCCAGCGTGTGGAGAGCGTAGCGGTGGAGCCTGCTCGCCAGGCCGGGGCTGATCTGCTCATCGGTGTCGTGCAGGCTGTCCGGCAGCTTCTGTCCGACCATGTTGAAACGGGGCTCGCCACGGACCATGACGAGGGTGCGTAGCTCGGTCATGGATACACCAGCTGGTTGACGATCTCGGCCATGTACCGCTTGATGATCGCCTCCTCCTTCTCGAACAGTTCCTTGGCACGGCGCTCTTCGGCGAGGCGGCGGGCCTTCTGCTTCACGGTGTAGGTCGTGAGGCCTCGGAGCACATAGGTATTGAACCGGGCCTTCTCGGCGCCACGTCCACCTGTGGAGGAGCAGCGAATGTCATAGACGACGAACTCCACCAAGGTGCGGCTGTGGATGATGACATCGTAGCTATACCAGGTGAGGTCAGCTGGCTTGGCGGAAAGGAAGGTCGAGCGGAACTCGGGGGCACTCCACCCCCTGTTGTTGCAGGGGAGAGTGATGGGGAAAATGTTATTCGTCATCGAACGCCTCCGCTGCTTCACGGATGAAATACTGGCGGGCCGCCTCGCACATGACTTCCTCCAGGTCATCCCGGTGTTCGTCCATCCAGGCCTCACCATCGAAGTCCTCCCGGAGGTCGCCGTCGAACATGGCCTCGAACTCGCCTGCGTTGTAGCAGGCGACCGAGGAGCCTCGGTCGCGCAGCTCGTAGAGCGCCTGGGTCAGTTGCTCGTCCGTCAGGGCTGCGGCCCAGGTCTTGAGCTCTTCGTAGGTCATGTCCGCATGGCCTCCCGCACCTTCGCCATCTGGGCCTGGAAACGCTCGTTGGCACGGCGCTCGATCTCTTCCTCGACCAGGCGGTCGACTCGCTTCTCGATGCGCTCGTCGATCTTCATCGCGTCGATCTTTTCCTGGACGCGCTTCTGGATCTCGACGAGGATCGGGTCGACGGCGTTGGTGATCGCAGCTGTCTTCGCCCTAGAGACGGCCTCGTCGATCAGCTTCTTGGCTTCGTCCGAGAGCTTGGGCTTTTCGTACCAACTCCTGTCACGAGGTATGAGCGCAGCCTTCAGCGCGAACTGGACCGTGTTGGTGATGTCAACGTCGCGCTGGAACGCGGCGAGGGCCTGCTTGAACAGCTCGGGCTCGGTCTGGGCGATGATCTTCTTCGCATCCTTCTCGAACATGCGCCGGCCGATCTCGGCGAGGACGTGGTTCTTGACCTGGAGGTAGAAGTTGGGGTCGGCCTCGATCAGCGCCAGGAGGGCGGGAGCGTTGAGGGTGATGGTGGTCATCAGTAGGTTGCCTCCGTGATCTGGGCATCGCCGCCGAACTCGTCCTGGGCGAGCTTGTAGATGTCGTGCAGGTGAAGTTCGACGCGCTCGCCGGACGAGTGGATGGCGAGCGCCCAGCCGGAGACGTAGCGGACCTTCTCGGCGCCGGCCTCCATCACGACCAGGACCTCGTTCTCGACAAGGTGTTCATGGATCTTGTCGAGGATCGACATGGGCTCGTCGAGCTCCTCGAATGTTTCCGGGTGCTCCCACAGGGTCGGGAGATCGCCGTATTCATTCTCCGAGTAGAAGCCGAACCGGCCGTCCTTCTCGATGAGTTTGGCCTCGAACTGGTCGATCCAGTTTGCGAAGGCGGTGGGGTTCTTGACGTGGACGTAGTTCGATCGGCAGGTGCCATACCAGTTTGCCATTAGTAGTTCCTCGAGCTGGTGATGGTGAGCATCCACAGATCGTCCTTGATCTGCTCTGCATCGGCGGCGAAGGACCGGCATCCGCAGCAGTCCCATTCATGGGCGCAGCCGTGCCGGCTGTGGGTGTCGATCAGCGCTTCCTTGATCTTGTCGGCAGGCTGGTCGGAGGTGACGCGGACCATGTGCTTGGCCTCGGTCGGGTCGCAGGGGTCCTCGTCGTTGGTGTGGACGGTCTGGCCCTGGATCTCGAACACGTAGGTGCCGATCTCGATCCAGCTATCGAGGTGAGCGTAGGACCCGACGTAGCTGTGGGTCTCGCGCAGTTCGAGGAGGTGCTCGGTCATGCCATATCCCTCACGGCCTCGACGAAGGTGTCGATGGTGTCCCGGTCAATGTGCAGTCGGTTGAGCGTGCCGTTGGCCTCTGCCTCGTCGAGCACGTCTCGCAGGCGATGGATGACGTCCCGTTTGTGGCTCTGGCGGATCATCGTGTCGGCGATGATCGCTAGGGCCGTGTCCTGGGTGTAGCCGAGCTCCTTGTTCAGCTGGTCGGCGCGATCGGAGGCGGCGTCGTAGGTCGGGAAGACCTCGCGCTTCTGGGGCACCGAGTAACCGGCCTCACCGAGCACGGCGATGCCGATCCCGAATTGGGAGGAGCGGGTGGTGACCGCGGCGAACGCGAAGAGCTTGCCCGGGAAGCGGGCGCGGGTGTCGTCGATGGTGATGACGTGCTTCCAGTCGAAGCCGTCGTTGAGCTCCAAGCCACCCGTTGTCGAGCACTCACTAATGACGGCCTCGAACTCGGGGAGGCTGTGCTCCCGGAGGAAGTTCAGAGCCTGTTGGTGGAGCGGCAAGCCACGTTTTGCGTGGTGGTAGACGTGCGTCCACGCATCGACATCCCGGTTCGGCCCCACGAAGATCTCGTCCTCGTCCAGGGCCTGGAGCTGGAACGGCCGATCGCCGTTCTCATTCTGGGCCGAGCCGCTGGCTTCGAAGATGTCCCAGCCCTCTGAGATGGCCTGCTCGGAGTGGGTGGTGGTCCATTCGGTGGTCATGCTGCGATCCTTCTGAAGGGGGCGTCGAGCCAGGTGCCGAGCGGCCAGGACTGGCCGCTGGAGAAGCAATAGTTGCGGGTGGCGAGCTCGCTCTCACCGTGGAACTTGGCCTTGTCGTACCATTCCCGGTCAGAGCGGAATTGCGGGGCGTAGAACTGGCCGTTAGGCGCCGGCTGTTGAGCCCAGGCCGGAACGTGGTCCATCGTGAAACGGTGGACGAACTGGGCCTTGGCCTGCTCGAAAGAGAGGGGGCGGGTCATTGCAGCTCGTAGCCCAATTGCCTGGCGATGCGACGAGCCAGGTCGATCTGCTCGTCGGTGAACACACGCTGGCCGGCTTTCTCGCCGTACTGATGGACGTAGGTGAAGAAGTTGCCGTCAGCGAGCGTGTGGAGGTGGCCGGCCTCCTTGGTGATGGCGACGGGCCAGGTGTCGGCCAGGCCCACTACCTTTTCACTGGGGATGATGAGGATGTCGCCGTTCTTGACATTTGCCGAGCACTGAACGGTGTCGTATGCCTCGCCGGTGCTGTCGTAGAAGTGGACGCGGATGGTGTTCATAGGATGGTCCTTGTTGTTCTCCAGCCACCTGCGCCTCGAAGCAGGTGTCACAGCGAGCCAACATGCGTTGCCGTTAAGCCGGTGACTGGAGGGGCACAACCAAGCGGAGCATTACACCTGAAACTGAATGTCTAGGCGGCGAGCGGCTTGAAGGGCAGGCCGAGCTCGATGCTGGTCGCGATGTTGTTGAGATGTTCGGCGACCTGGCGCAGAGTGTCCGGGTCGGCCGGCAGGGTTGCATGGCCGCGACCATAGCCGTTGCGGCTGGTGATGTTCTGCAGCCACACCTCTTTCTCGAAGAGACGATGGACCGAGATCGCGGGGGCCGAGAAGTAGCCGTTGCGGCCCTCGGCCTCGACTGGGAAGGGGAAGTCGATCCTCATTTCTGAACCTCATAGGATGACGGCGCCGGCATGAGAGTGGGGCCGGGGCCGATCACGATGGCCACACCGTTGACGCCGATCTTGCTGAAGCAGGGTCGGAGGTCGGCGTGCTTGAGGGGTGGGCCGATGTCGTCGATGCCGTTGCGCCAGTTCTTCATTTGTCTGGCGACCACATGCTGATGATCGACACGATGGCGACGACTATGATGATGACACAGGCAATGGCGGCGATGACAAACGCCGAACCGGCGAGAGCTGGGATCTCGCTTGGATTGGGCATCGCGAAGATCGCGGCGAGCGCCAGCCAGATGGTGATCAGGCTGGCGAGGGTGAGGAGGATGCGCTTTACCATCCGGCCTTGACCTCCGTGACCTCGACGGAGAACTCGCGGGAGATACCGTCGTCCCTGCTGTGGATGCCGTCGATGAAGCCGGTGATGACGACCGGGATGCGCAGCTCGGGCGGGCACGGGCCGAGCTTGGGGCGGCCGGCGAAGTGTTTGACCAAGCTGGTGCGCCCTTTCTTCACGTCGAGGATGGCGAAGGTTGAGTTGATCTTCATGCCGGCACCTTCAAATTGTAGGTCTTGGCGATACTCTCGAAACGCTCACGCATGTCGGCCGGGGTGTTGGCGTAGTCATGGGCGTTCTGGAGCAGGGAGAACTCGTCACGCGACAGCTCGGTGAGCATGCGGGCTGCGTGGAAGTTGCGTGCGAGCCATATGCTGCCGTCCATTTCCGGGTGGTACTTGTCGTCCGGGATCAGGTGGCCGATCGCGCATTTGAGGTTGTTGGGGCCGCGGTAGGCGCACTGGTCCGTGTCGTCGTCGTACGACTGGCGGAAGTCCTGGGCCGCGAGGCCCAAGTAGACGGTGTTGAAGATTTCCTGGGTGATCATGTGAGGTTGTGCTCCGTGCGGTAGGCGTCGAACTCGGCCTGCATGTTGTCGGGGGTGACATTGCTGTCGTGCATCTTCTGGATGCGGTTGAACTGGTCCAGGGTCAGGCCGGGGAGCAAATCTTGGTGGGTGAAGGAGACCCAGCCCCAGACGCCGCCATCGCTGTCCCCGTCCATGTCGGGGTCGTAGAGCTCGGGGTCGATCATGTGGCCGACAGCACAGCGGCGGCCATTGTTCGGATCGAGGTACATGCACTGGCCGCTCCACTTCTTGGACTGCTGCCACTCCTGGCCGGCGAGGCCGTTGTAGGCCCGGTCGAACCAGTATTTGTGGATGAGGCGGTTGATCTCGGCGAGCGCCTCGTCCTTGGTGATCTGGTGCATCGACTTGTCCATGGCCGCCCACTGGCCGCCGAAGAGGCGATAGCCCTCCTCCTTGGTCAGGCCGAGCCATTTCTCGGCGGCATCCCACGGGTGGAGCTTGGGGTCCATTTCGGTGATGAAGTGGATCACCGCGAGGCCAGCGATGCAGGCAACGGTCCCGCAGTCGGTTATGTCGCCGACCTTGTCGCCGTCTCGCTCGGGCAGGACGTTGACCATGTTGAAGGTGGTGTTGGTGTCGGCAAGCATGGCGTCACGCAGACGGACGAGGTTCTTGATGTTCACGGGCATGTTCTCCAGAATTTGCGGAGGTCGTCGTAGTCGAGGACGAGCCAACCTTCCGTGGGTTGCGGGCCGATGTAGATGTGGAAGCCCGGTGAATATTGGACCGGGGTTCGATTGCCTGATGGGTGATCGGTGGCCTGATGGATGTAGAAGCGCGTCCGGGGGGTGACGCAGACCTGATCACGCGCCATGTCGGCGAAGAGGGTGCAGGCCGAGTAGCAAGAGCCGTCGATGGTGATCTGGACGTTGTGCTCCACGGCCTGGGCGGCGGCGGTCTGGTATTCGTGGACCAGGCCACCACCGTCGAACATGATCAGGACCGAGAAGCCCTTAGCTATAGCAGACTGGATCAGTGAGGATAGGAGTGCCATTGCTGTCCTGCATGATGTTGGGGCCACAGATGTCGAGCGTGGTCCATTGCGTGAGGAGGGCTTCGATCGCGCGGCCGAACCTGCGGACGTTCGGTGTACCGTGAACCCAGCCACGGTTGAGCTTGCTGGCGGTCGCGGTGATGGACCGCTTGGTGTTCCGCCCGGTGAATTTCTGGTAGCGGCGCATCACGCAGCAGAAGTGGTCGCCGTCCTCCATGATCGCGTAGATCTTGGGGAAGAACTTGCTGCGGATCTCGCCGCGGATGATCGCCTTGGCGAAGTCGGGGAATGCATCGCGCAGGTGTCTGCAGCGGTTCACACGCGAGCGGCGCGAGCCGATCTTGACGACGACGTCCGGGGCGTCCGGGTGATAGAAGGCGCGGGAGAATGCGCCCTGGCCCAGCTGCTTGTACCCGAGTGAGCGGAGCTTGGCGGGGTTGATAGTCATGTGCCGGTAGGCGTGATTGATCTGGGCTCGGATGTGCATGCTTGGTTGCTCCTGGAAATGAAAAAGGACGTCCCGGGGCAACGGGACGTCCTTCTGGCTTTCTGGGTGAGGTAAGGTAGTTTGCTGCACCTCTCGCGGCAGCGGGGTCGGTCCACATTCTCGCTGCAGACAACACGCACGATTAAGGTCGGTGAAGACCCCCGTCAGGGATAGATATTATGGTTCAACACACGTCGTACTGGCGGCTCGTGGCCCGTACTCACACGTCTGGCTGACCAATTGTTTCAAGAGATTTGAAGGTGCGCCGGCAGGCCGGATGGCAAACAGATGGGGGCGCTATGTCAGATGCCCTGCTGGGCCGATTTTAGTTCGTGACGTAGGCAAGCGGGTGGTTCAGGCGAGTTTCATAATAGGCCTCCTGTCGGATGGCTGCTCACGTCGATGAGCAGTCTAGGGTCCAGCTGGTGCGCCCGAAGCGCTCGGCCCAACTGGCGGATTGGTGTAGACCTCCTCCGCGAGGTCGATCATCTGGCACGCTGTCGTGAGCGGCGACACGTCCTCGCGGTAGGTCATGATCTCGGTCAGGGCGTGGTGCGCCCGGGCGGCGAAGTTCATCAGCTCGACCAGCTCGTGGGCGAGCTTGTTGTTTGCTGCGGAGCATATCCAGCAGCCGTTGGCGTCCTTGATCCCATCCATGGTGACGTGGAAGGGGGCGGTCCAGAAGCGGATAAATTCAGGTAGCTTGGACACGGCGCAGGATCTCCTCTTTGACCCGTGGGTCGGGGTTGTCGAAGAACTCGATCAGGGTGGGGTCCTCGGTCAGGGCCTGGACCTCCTCCTCGATCTCGTCGAGTTGGGCTTGTGAGAAGCCTGACGAGGTGACGCGGGGGTCCTCCCAGGTGGGGAGGGGAGCGTCGTCGTATTTGTGGTTCTGCTCCACGATGACCCGCTGATGGTCGATCTTGATGCAGCGCGGGTCTTCGCGTGGACAGTCGAGACGCACCTGGATGCGGTCGGTCTCGATGCCCAGTAGATGGCGCACTGGATTACCCACGCCCTTGAGATAGGGCTTGCCCTGCTTCATTTGTCCGGTCCAGATGTGGCAGTCACCGTGTTTGGTGAGCGCCATGATACGCTCACGGAGCGGCTTCTTTCGGGGCGCCATCGCGTGGATCTCCTTTGAACAGGACGAGGCGGGTGATCTCGATCGTTTCCAGATGCAGTTGCCTTGGACGCGACAGGTTCTCATATAGGTGGTCGATCAGGCGCAGGCGACCGTCGATGCCAGTGAGTGTGCGGGCCCAGATCATCTGGAGATTGAAATCGATCAGGAGCGGGTTCACGTCCGGGAGACGGAGGTGGGCCGGGATGCTGATCATGCGAGTGCCGTCGTGGGCTGACCAATCGTGGATCACCTTGAGCGGGGAGCTCGACCAGCCAGTTACGGACTGGCGGTGCTTGCGGGTCTCTAATGAACGCCGGGTGTAGTCCCGGTAGGCCTCAAAGACCTGGTCGAGTTTGGACATAATCAATATCTCGTGGTTGGGCCGGTTGGGGTCGCTAGGTGATGGGGGGACCAAAAGGGGAAATCGCATTATGCCCTTTGGTTTTAACTCTCACTCTAGGAAGAGAAAAATTCCCGCGACACCGATTAGGTTTTTGGTATTACTCCCCCTATTATTTTCCTACGCATTGGGGAAGGAGAAGAAAAAAGAAACCTTATAAAAAGGACGAAATAAGCCAACGATACCAAAGGCTTATTTCGAAATCTTAATGTAAGGCTTCCAGAACCCTGCCGGTAATGGGCCGAGTCTGCTGCTTTTCGAGGTACCTTATGGCCTCGATCGCCGCCTTCTCGATGGCTTCCTCCCGCTGTTCGGCCTTGGCCGAGCGATAGTATGGATGGTTCAGCATCCGACTGCTCCTGTGATCACGAAGCCGATGAGGAACGCCACACCGGCCGAGATTGAAATTTGAAGCCAGGTCGGCACCGTTGGTGCCGTGACTGGCGTGAACTCGTAGACCTTGCGACCATCTGTATTGGTCACTACAAAACCACGCATCCGAAAACCTCAAGCTTGGTTGATGTTCAGTAGTTCCTCCACGGCGACAGCCCCCGGTAAAACTCGGGGCCGTAATTGTTGACGTGGTCCATCGCATTCACGCGCTTCAGCTGCTCCAGCGCGCCCAGCTCACCTCTGTTCTCGACGAGCTCGACCAGTGACCACCAGCCGAACGAGGCGTGGAGCTTCTGCATCGCGAAATTGACCACGCTCGCGGGCAGCATCTGTCTAATGGCCAGTTCCTGATCCAGCGTCGGGGCCTGGACCCGCTGCGCGCCGGGGCTATTGTGCTTCAACGCGAGCGTTCCTTATGTCGTAGCGGCCACGACCATTCGGATACGTGCGCCCGCGCCCGCTCCTGTCGAGGTAGCGCACCTTGAACTTGGCCAGGCGCCCAAGCGCCTCCTGCATCGACATGCCAGCCATGCAGTACGGGATGCGCTTCGCCTTGGATGTGTCGTAGAAGACGTTAAACATCGAGCTCTCCTTCAAACTTGACGATCAGATCGGCGAACTCGCAGCCTTGCGAGCGGGCGAGTTTTTCGGCTTCGATTTCACAGTGCGAGGCATTGCCCCGCACCCGCGCCAGCTCCTGCCCCGTGTCGCGGTCAAAGATGACAAAGACCGTCTGGACACCACGCTGATCCTGCGGCCGGTACAGGCGCATTGGATTGCGTTTGGGCTGGAGCTGGCGCTGGCCACCCGATACGCGCACCTCGGCCATGACGGGCCGTGTAGGGACGCGCTCGGGGAACGACATCTTGTTCCACCGCCCTGTCGGGCAGCGTTTTCCGGTGATCTTGGCACCCACCGGCGAGCCGGGGTTGCCGCCGATGCCCTCGTCGTGGACGAGGACGGTGGCGCGGGCAAACTGCCGGCCCTGGGGCTTTTGGGTCAGGTCGGCGAGGATCTTGCTCATTTGAGCACCCTTCGATTTGGACGCACCTCTCCCGTGGCGGGCCAAACCGCACGGCGGGCGATTTTGGATTTGTTCAGCTCGCGCTAAAGGAAGAGCCTCGCGCGTCAGACGGACGCGCAGGCGC
This sequence comes from Mesorhizobium sp. WSM2240, assembly GCF_040438645.1. NCBI lineage: Bacteria > Pseudomonadati > Pseudomonadota > Alphaproteobacteria > Hyphomicrobiales > Phyllobacteriaceae > Mesorhizobium > Mesorhizobium sp. WSM2240. Next base: position 3,137,061 of record NZ_CP159253.1, on the reverse strand, counting down.
GAGCGAGGAGGCCCACCCCCCGGAGGGGGTGGGGTAGGGAGGATCAGGCGGCCTTGGACTGCTTCTCGGTGGCTGCGCGGGCGGCTTCGATCATTTCCGCCACCCATGCACCATGCTCGACCAGCTGGTCGAAGGTCAGCTGCGCGCAGGCATTGCGCAGGTTGGCCATGATGTCAGCCCCCGGCACTTCGGCCGGCTTGCCGTCCGCGTCGGTCTCGCCTTCGGCCTTGCCTTCCGGCACTTCCGGTTCGGCCGCCTCTTCAGGCTCCGGCGCAGGCACCGCCTCGGCGCTGGCGTACTTGCACAACTCCTCGTAATCCTTCATCGTCGTCACGCCGAGCGCCGTGCGATGCGCATCCAAGCATTGGACCGCGAAGGTCACCGCCTCATCCAGCCCCAATTCCGCGACCGTCTTGCGGTGCGCATCGTGGAAGCCTTCGGCGAAGGCCTTGTCGGCGATACGCCATGCGTTGCGGAAAGTGGACGTCGGCTTGTCCTTGCCGAAGATTTTCGTTTCAAGCGCGGACTTCGAGCCCTTGCCGCTTGAGCGGTTCATTGCGAGCCAGCAGAGCGCCACATAGTAAGCACCACCAACCTTGTTTTCCAAATCGCGGATGCGACCGGCAACGCCGTTCAAAGTGTAACCCTTGGTTTCCATCTCGTTTACTCCGATTTGCTCAATTGAGCAGGTTGTGTTTCAGTCACAGCTCCGCCTTCGACCCAGGGAGCGTGGGTTGCTCAATTGAGCAGGATTTGCGTTGGACACACCTCTCCCATCGCGCGCCTGGGGGGCTCGCGGGGGGCGCGCTATGCGCGCTATGTGCCTTGCTCTTGTCTCCTTTCTCTTTTGTTTCATTCCCTATAAACACAATAGCAGGTCTAGCAGGTTGGGAAACAGAAGGAGGGGACACTTTTTCTAGTATAATCAAGGGGTTGTGGCGGGAATGGTGCCGCACATACTGCAAAAAATTTTTGGAGAATTGCACTAATATTACTCCCAAAAGAAAAGGGCGCTCCGAAGAGCGCCCTGTACTTGCCGTCTTCTGACCCTATGGCTAACCTGAGTCAGAACCAGCGGTCAAACGCGTTACTCTAGGAAAAGAGGATTTAGTGCAGTGTCCCCTTCTCCTGCTCCAACTGCGCCAGGACGGGGGCGGTTTGCGCCAGCATCCACTGGATGTTCTCGACCGCCTCTGCGGCCGGCATGAAGTCGACCAGGAACTGGCCCAGGGCGAACAACAGAGCGGCCGCAACTGCCTCCGGCTCGGCCCCCTCATCCATGACGTTGTCGATCTCGTCGTCGACAGTATCGACAAAGTCACTCATATCGGTCTCACAAGTCATCTTCGCTCTCATATTTGATCCACTTTTCATATTCCCACCACTCATCAGCATCGACGGTGATTAGTTCTTCATCCCCACAACTGTGACGTAGTTGTATACGATGTCGTAGCCCCCGCTCCGGGTCTCTTTCAGCTGCTCGAACTTGAAGCTTCCCGCCAGCTCTTTCATCAATGCGTGGAATTTCGTCCGCGCAACACGCTGAACACCCCCCGCCATGGTGCAGAAACTCCAGTATTCGTCGAAGAGGGGATCCCCCATAGTGCGGATCTGGGAAATGCCCTCGTGCTCGCGCTTCCCCACGCGAAGACGAGGGCTCTGGGACAAAAAATAGCGCACCGAATTGTTCGCGTTCGCCATCTCGTCGATCATCGCCAGGTGGGACGACGGGATCGTGTAGTCCTTGTTGGCCTTCAACCGCTCCAGGGACTGCATCGCCCAGGCCACGATCTGCTCACGCTCGGCGGCAAGCACGATCTGGTCGATGTCGATGACCTTCTTCTCGTCCGGCACCCGCCGCGGGAACTCCAGGAACAGCCACCTTCTATTAAATCCATCGCTCGTATCCTTGGTCTTCGGCGTGTGGTTCGAGGCGAACCACTGCGCAGCGCGCGGATAGAACTTGAAGATCGGCTGGTTTTTGTGCTGCGCCTCGATCTCCTCGCCACAAATGACCTTCTTGAAGATATCACCGGCAATGTCGCGCTTCTCCGAGACTTCACCGGCGAAGTTGACCAGCTTGTCGGCCATCTGGGCCGGCATGAACTTGTCACCCCAGTCGGTCGGCGGCACCGCAGAGTGGCAACCTTCCGGCATCAGACCCTTGAGGATCTCCAGAATGCGGGACTTGCCCGAGTGCGCCTGGCCAATCATGCAAAAAGCGCGCTGATACCGCGGTGCGAGGCCCATCAGGGTCGCCGCGAGGGCTTCCTGCAGTGCCATGACCTTGTCGCCGTAATCGGCGTCCTCACCCCAGCTGTCGTCCAGCATCTGGATGAAAAGCGGGCAGCGCGAGTCTTCCTGGAAGCGATACGGCAGCACATAGGTGCAGCCGAACTCCGGCGAGTGCTTCCGCAGCTCCATATTCTCCGTCAGGAAGCCGTTGGCGAAGTTCACGCCATTCAGGGAGACCGTGCGAAGCGGTTCGGCGAGCAGGCCGGCCATCAGCTTGATGATCTGCGAGATGTCCGAGAAGCGACGGCACACCGGCAGCGTCCCATAATCCTCGGAAATACGCTTCACGAAGTCGTTCGTGTCGATCGTTTCCCAGGCCGCGCCCTTCCACTGCCAGAACTGGCCAGCATTGTGGCGAAGCTTGCCGTACTGCTCCAGGTCCTTGATGACCGCGCGAGCGACCTCCGAGTGGTCGGTGCCGGTAATCTCGCCGGCCCGCAGCTTGGCGAGCTCCTTGCGGAGGGTGACGACCGTGTAGGAGCCCTTCGACTGCGACACGATGAACTTCAGGATGCGCTCCTCGTCCAGCGACGAGAGCTCGATGTTGCGCGCGATGCGATCGAGGGCGACCTCGACCGTGTGCGTCCAGCCAGCAGTGTCCGGCGAGACGTGGCGCTCGAACTCCTTCACGAGGAAGTCCACAATCCGGCCGGCGTCCCAGCGCTCGTTCTCGTCGGTGATCGTGAGACCCAGCTTCTGCTTGTCATCCTCGGTCAGGCCGTCATCCCAACCCATCGGCAGGGCCTTACGCTTGTCGCCGGTGACGTCACGCATCAGGAAGTCGACGACCTTGAGCTGGGCCTTCTCGATCGAGACCTCATCGCCGGCCACCTTCTCGGTGTAGCCCTCAACCCAGGCCTTCATCTCGCCCATGGCCTCGACCAGGCTGCGCTCGGCGCGCGTCACGGCCCTGGCCAGCAGGCCAGCGTGGTAGACGAGGGCGTTATCGCGCGCCCCAGCGGGCACAAAAGACGTGATTTTGGTGTTTCCGGTCGACGAAAGGTCGATCCCTTCGGCCTTCAGGGCCTCACGAAGCAGCGTTTCGACGCCCTTCGGAAGGGCCGGAAGCGAGCCCATGACCTCCGAAAGATGGCAATTTGCGGCGTATGCCTTGCCTGTATCGGGGTGGATCGAGGGTGGAAGCACGATCTGGGTGCCCTTCGAGAGGCATTCCAGGAGCATTTCGCCGTTCGCGTCCTTGATACGGAAGGTGCGCTCGCCCTCGAAGCGGTAGGCGTAAACCGCACCCTTGCGGCCAACACGCTTCCACGGCGAGCTCGGCAGGACGGACTCGACGACGCGCAGGACACGCGGGTCTTCACTGTCGACATCGATCGCGACGATGCCCGAGGCGGCGCCCATGGGCATACCTATGTTGCCCTCGGCCTTCTGGGTCAGCCATTCGCGCTGCTCGCGCTCGGTGGGCATGCGGTCGGCGAAAACCTGCCACGCATCGATCCACGGACGCTTGAACCCGACGCGGAGGGGGATGGCGGGCTTGCCGAGAGCCCAGAATTTCGGGGCTTCTGTTGCGAAAATCTTAGTCATTCTTGACACTCCTAAGTCCTGCCAAGCGCTTCTTCAGTTCTTGGACTTGATCTTTATTGCAGACATCCTCCAAGAAGCTAAGTATTCGGCCTTGGAACTCTGCCGCTTCTTTCATCGTCCAGACCTTTTCTCTGGCGGCGACGAGTTTTTCTACAAGACCAGCGCGGGCCTTGGCGACCTGAAGCTTCTCGCTGTGCTCGGCGGTCCCGAGGCTGGCAACGAGGGTTTTCAGGTCGGACAGAACGGTCACGATCTCCTGCTCGACGTAATCAAGCCGGTCTGCCTCGCCGTCGAACTCGACGGGAGCGGGAGCAACACCAAATCCGGTCAGCTCCTTCAGGAAATCTTTCAACTCGGTGGAGTAGGGGGCGTTGTCCAGGTACACCGCGTTCGCCCGCATGTGCTGTAGGACAACCCTCAATTGAAGCACAGTGGCCTCGGTCAGGTTGGGGTAGAAAGACGACATCAAAATCTCCAGTGTGGAGTTTCAATGTGGTGATTGGCCTGCCAGTTACGATCCCGTAACTCTAGTACAAGAGGAAACTATTTTGCGAAACAAGCTTTTGGATTTGGCACGTTCAATTCCCGCCGCGCAGAGCCTACATAAGGAGTGACAGACCAACAACAAGAAGGGCTCTCGTGACCCTGTTCGATGACTTTCTCGGCAGGATAAATCAGAAATTCGCTGATGACAGCGACAGCATGCCCATGTCGGCTTATGTCGAGGCCAACACCCACCTCCGCAAGAAGCCATTCTCGTTCGACGGTTACGAGTTCCAGCGTCAGATCGTGGACGATCTGCACCTCAACATGTCGGTGATCAAATGCTCCCAGATCGGCCTCACAGAGGTTCAAATCCGCAAGTTCTTCTGCTTCCTGAAGCGGACGTCATCGATCAATGGTATTTTCAGCCTCCCGAACGACGAGATGTACAAGCGCGTCTCGCAGACCCGCATCAAGCCGATCGTCGACGAGGAGCTGGTGTTCAACCAGCACACCCCGTCGAAGAAGCCGGTGAGGTCGATGTCGCTCTACCAGGTCGATGACAGCTTCGGCTTCATCACCGGTGGCAAGGAAGGTGACGCGACCTCGATCAACGCGGACATCATGTTCAACGACGAGGTCGACCTGACCGACCAGGAGATCTTGGCCCTCTACGGCTCGCGTCTCCAGGGCTCCGATATCAGGATGCGCCAGGGCTTCTCGACGCCGACCTTCGAAGGCTACGGGATCGACAGCGCCTACAAGGCCTCCGACCAGCACGAGTATCTCTGCCGCTGTGATTGCGGCCACTGGAACCTGCCGGTGTTCACGCCGAGGTTCATGCATATTCCAGGTCTACCCTCAGACCTGAACGACCTTACCGAGATCGACCCTGACATCGCGGCAAAGCTCGATCTCGCCAACTCGTATGTCATGTGCGAGCACTGCGCGAAGCCACTCGATCTCGGTAACCCCAACAAGCGTGAATGGGTGCCCCGCCATCCCGGCCGTATCGGCCGCGGTTACTGGGTCCGACCCTTCGCCACACCGCGGCTCTCGGTCGAATACATCGTCAAGGAGCTGCTGGAGTACAAGCGCAAGAACTCGATGCGCCGTTGGTACAACACGGTGCTCGGCCAGCCCTACAACGATGCAAACGCACGGCTCTCCCTGACGGAGATCGAGGCCGTCATGAAAGGCGAAGGGAAAGTCCATGTCTCATCTGATACACCTGTGGCAGTCGGGATCGACGTCGGCCAAACATGTCATGTCGTCTTGGCTGCTCTCGGACACGTGGTTCCAGTTGTATTTGATTGGCTACAGGTCCCGTCAGACGATCTGAAGGAGACGCTCGCGGACTTGCGCAAGCAGTACCGGATCGTCGCCGGAGGCATGGATTTGAACCCCTATGCCCCGCTCGCGCGTGAGATCCGCGACGAGTCGAAGGGCATTATCATGCCGGTCGAATACGCGACCAGCCTCTCGGCGGCGCCGATCTCGCTGGTCAAGGACGAGATGGAGAACATCACCCACGTCCGAAGCAATCGAACACAGATCATCGACGCCGTCGTCAACGACATCCGCAAGCACAGGCTCGAGCTGGCCGGCTACGGCAACAAGAAGGTGATCATCACCACCCACCTTCAGGACATGGTTCGCGTCGAGGAGCCGGAACAGCCGGCCAAGTGGGTCAAGCTCACGGGCGACGACCACTTCTTCCACGCTCTCGGCTACATGAAGCACTCGCTTCGCATCCATGACTTTATCGCCAGCCAGGAAGAGAAGGACGAACGCCAGATGTCCATGCTCCTCGGCCTGATATCAACAGTGCAGCAAAATGAAGCACAACTGGGTGTGCGTCAGCGCATGAAGACCCCATCTGTGTTGGGACTCGGATAACGCCATGGCCTTTGACTTTCTGACAGCAATCGTACCAGCGAAAAAGAAGGCCAAAGCTGGCGGCACCGCCGCCACGCCTACCTACAACCCCCAGCAGGCCGACCGCATCCTGACCGTCCCGCAGTACCGGGACCACCTCACGGACATCTTCGCCACGCGAACCGCCGACGACAGTCGGACGCTGCTCAAGAACCTCTTCAAGTTCGACCCGGACGTCTCTGCCGCGCTGAACGGCTACCTGACGATGGCCAATACCGACGCCATCATCCTCGCGCGTGACCTGGACGGGAACATCGACCGAGAGGCGACGAAGAGTATCATGCTGGCCATCGAGAAGATCGGCCGGCCGACCGACTACTCCCTGGGTTTTCAGCTCAAGAAGACGCTTCGATCGATCGCGGAAGAGATGCGCTACATGCTCCTGCTCCGTGGTGGCATCGGCGCCGAGCTGATCCTGGACAAGCAGTTGATGCCGGACAAGATCCGCAACATCGATCTGACGTCGGTCGAATGGTACGAGAAGAACCCCGGCGAATATAAGCCGGTCCAGAAGATCGCCGGCTCGAACGTCGAGACCTCGCTCGACATCCCGACCTTCTTCGTCTCGCACTACCGCAAGGACCCGACCTCTATCTACGGCCACTCGACCTTCGTGTCGGCGATCAACACAATTGCGGCCCGCCAGCAGGTGATCAACGACCTCTACCGCATCATGCGCCTGACGGGCTTCCCCCGCATGGCCGTCGAGGTGGTCGAGGAGGTTCTGACCAAGAACGCGCCCGAGAATATCAAGTCGGACGACCTGAAGCTCCGCGAGTGGAAAGCTGCCCGCCTGGGCGAGATCCGCAGCGTGATCGAGGGTCTCCGCGCCGACCAGCCGCTGATCCATTTCGACAGCGTCCAGCCGACGATGATGAACGAGAACAAGCCTGGCGCGGCCATGGATATCTCGGCGATCATCGAGACGCTCAACGCCCAGAACCAGGCCGCGCTGAAGACCATGGCGACCGTGATCGGCCGGGGCGCCTCCGGCGTCAACACCGGCTCGGTCGAAGCGCGCATCGCCGCCATGAACGCCGACGAGCTCAACGAGCCGATCGCCGAGATGCTGCAAAACATCTTCTCGTTCGTCCTCCACCAGGCAGGTTTCCAGGGCTTCGTCGAGGTCCAGTTCCGCAAGGCCGAGCTGCGCCCCGACACCGAACTCGAGCCCCAGCTGGCCCTCAAATCCTCGCGCCTTCGTCAGGACCTGTCGGACGGTCTGATCACCGACGATGAATATCACCTCTGGATGCACGGCCGGCTCCGGCCGGACAGCTCGCCGGAACTCTCCGGCACCGGGTTCATGACCCCGGTTACGGAACCCGGCAAAGCCGCCGAGGCCAGCCCGAACTCCGACCCCCTCGGCCGGTCGGTCACGCCGGAAGGCGGGAACAAGGCCGCTCGCGGAAATGCAGTGAAGAAAGGCTAACCCATGGCAAAGTTGAACATCGTCCGAACCAGCGCGCCCCAGCAATCCCACGGGGTGGGCGCGGTCCCGGTCGCTCGTGACAAGTTTCTGAGCGCGGAGACGCTCACCACGTCCGCAGCTTCCCAGGTCAACGCCGAAGCGATCGTTTCGCCCGACGAGTTCTGGATGATCACCGCCTCGGGCGGCAACGTGTGGCTGGCATTCGATGTGGCGCCGGTAGCCGCGGTCGACACAGGTCTGCTTCTCCTGGACGGCTCGTCAGTGACCCTGGCCGGCACACCTGGCCACAAACTCGCGGTAATCGACGGATGATTGGTCTTTCGCTGGGGCTTGGCCTCGTTCGCAGAAAGGCACGTCGCGCAGTGCGCGCCCTCCAGGTCGTCGGCACGCGCGGCGAGAGCTACACCTCTGAGGTCGGCGCTCGCGGATCGACCAACAACCGCAACTTCGCCCGCACCCGGCACTACATCGGCAACGCTGATGTGTCGGAGCTTCGGCTGGCCTTTCAGGGCTACTACCTCGGAGCCACGGGGGAGGTCGACGCCACGAGCCCATATACGGTTCGCTTCAATGTCGAGTACAACGGTATGTCCGTTCAAGGCTTCTTCGGTGGCCAGCGGGACGGCGTGGTCAACCCCGGCGAGCCCTGCCTAATCTCGGATGCGGTCCTGCCCGCCACGTTTGGCCTTGAGGTGTTCCCCAAGGGAGCCGAGGTGTGGATCAGGGCAGAGCGTGACTTCGCAGTCGGGGCCAACGCGATGTTCCACCGAACAGCGGCCTACCAGACCCCGGTCCCCAACGAACGCTATCTACAGGGCGGCGTTGGCTCGACCACGCTGAACCAGTTGGACACCACCGGCTATCCAGCAGCGAGTGGCGGCTGGACCGCTGTCACGCACGTCTGGCTTCCCCTTTGCATCCTCGGCCGACCAGTGACGCCAATGATGGCCGCAGGCATCATAGGGGCATCGATCGAGTTCGGTGAAGATGACAACGCAGGTGACGGCTCCCCCGACTGCAATGGCGGCGGCTACATGCGCCGTGCTCTCTTCGACGTGAAGGCTGCGCGCCTCACCCTGGCCAAGGGCGGCGAGACCGCCAAGATCTTCGTGGAAAGCAACGCCAAACGTCTCATCGCAATGCAGTATGTCACCCACGCCTTCGCTGGCCACGGAGGCAACGACTATTCGACCGGCGAGACGGTGGAGGCCACCATTACACGGTTCGAACAGACCTGGGCTCTCCTCAAGGGAGCAGGGATCTATCACGTCGAACAGATCTCCCTGTCGCCCAAGACCAACAGCACCGATGGCTGGGCAACCGTGGGGAACCAGACGCCTCGGGAAGGCTTTGAAACCGGTGGTTCGTGGCGTTCCTACGCCCGCACACAGATCGCTGCAGCCATCGAGTCCGATCCGAACCTTGACGGCTTCCTCGATCTCGAGGACGCGCAGGTGGATGCCACCTTCCGTGATCGATGGAAGGCAGCGTCCACTGCGGACGGAACACACCCAAATTCTGGGATGCACATCGCCATGGCAACGCAGAACACCGCGCATCTGGAGACCCTTCGCCTAGCCTATGAGGGGTGATGCTTGCTGCATCATAATGATGCACTACGGATTTGCTTCCTGACCAACAAGACACGACATGCCCTACAACAAACAGGGACTTGTCGTGAAACAGATTTCCAAGACCGCCGACATCATCGCTCTACTCACGCGCGCAGGCGCGGCGGTTGACGATGTGGCCGTCTTCGAAGCAATCGCCCTCAACAACCGTCCCCTCCGCAAGCGTCACCCGCTGTACAACGGCGCGGTCGCGCAGCGCTCATTCCTGCTGGAGATGGCCCTGGCTCTCGAACTGGAGAGCCGGCCGGTCCAGATCATGCACGACGGCAGTCAACTGCCGATCGGCCGCATCTTTCATGGCAAGGTGGTCGATGGTGTCGACACCGAGCTGCGGGTCCTCTTCTGGATCGAGAAGGCCCACGAGGACAAGATCAAGTCCGTCGACAATGGAACCGTCGATCAGGTCTCCGTGGGCATCCTGCCCAAGCAGATGATCTGCTCCGCAGATGGCTTCGATTTCTTCGCTGCTGAGTCCAGCATCGAGCACATCTTCACCGGCACTACGCCTGATGGGCACAAGGTCGGTGAGAACGGCGTCTACTGCAAAATGGTCGGCCTGGAGGCCTTCTTCGAGATCTCTCTCGTCGGCCAGGGTGGCGCCCAAAACGCGCGGATCGTGAACAGCGACCAAAGCCATTTCTCGGCCCCCATGCAGAGACTGGCTGCAAACGCAGACTTTCACCACCTCGCACTCACCGCAACAGCAACAATGGATAAGCCCACCATGGACGTCAAAGAACTTCTCGCCGAACTGCGCACTGTCGAGCGTGACAGCGCAAAGACCGCCATCGAAAACGAAACCCTCAAGGCCTCGACTGCGACCCTGACGGCCGAGCGCGACGAGCTCAAGACGAAGCTCGAAGCTGCCGTCCAGGCCGCGCCCGCTGTAACGGCCGAGCTCGCCGAGCTGAAGACGAAAAACGAAGGCACCGAAGCTGCCCTGGCGGCGGCTGACGAAGCCCTTCGCGACATCTGCAAGAAGATCCTGACCGCCAATGGCCAGGTCGACGCCGAAGTACCGGCCGAACTGGCGGATGTCGTCACCAAGATCACCGACACGTCGGCCGGCCTCGCAGCCGCCCTCGCAGCCGGTGGTAAAGCCCGCGGCGCGGAAGACGAAGTCAAGTCTGCCGAGCTCGCGATCACCTCGTTCAGGACCCGCCGCTAACGGTAACAAGGAAGGTCACACATGTACAACCACCAGAACGTCACGCTGCGCGGGTTCCACTGGGAAGTCTCGTCGCTCACTTTCAACCTCAACGCCGCGACCACCAAGGACGACATTGGTAAGGCTGTGTCGCTCGACACGGCTGCTCCCAACACGGTCAAGCTGGCTGCGGATGGTGAAACGATCATCGGTCGTCTCGCCTCCTTCGAAGATCGCACTGTCGAAGGCTCCAAGGTCGGCGCCGTCGAGCTTCAGTTCGCCAACACCCTCCCGATCAAAGCAGCTTCCGGCGTAGCCGTTGGCTCGACGGTCGTGGGCGCCGGTGGCGGTGAAGTGAAGCCTGCAGCCGCTCCGAACCACGCGGAGAACTACGTCGTCGAGATCATCGGCACGAACGCCGTCGTGATCAAGGTCTAATCCCAGAACGAAACGAGGAACACAGAACATGCACATCAATCCTCTCTCCCAGGTGAAGCGTCGGGGCGTTGAGACCCTCGCCGCCCTGAAGTCGGAAAACGCGACCGAGTCCGCCACGGCCGGCCGCAAACTGCTCGCTGAAGCCAAGTCCTTTGGCCTCGGCATGCGCGACTACCTCAACCTCGCCATCGACGTGCGCGGTTCCGAGGAAGCCGACAAGCGCTATCGTGACGAAAAGGGCTACCTGTCCGGCTACGAAGCCGCACTGACCGTGCTCAACCTGCCGATCCGCAACGACTTCGAGCGTGGCATCGTGCTGGAAGCGGCTTCGGATACCTTCCAGACCTTCCCCGGCGCCCGCGCGATCTTCCCCGAGGTCGTGGACGACGTCGTGAAGTGGAAGTACCGCCAGGAAGCCATCGAGAACACCGGCGCCCTCGTGGGCTCCAGCCGCACCATCGCTGGTGTGGAACTGATCTCGACGGTGGTCGACGACGCTGCGGACGATTACCAGGTCGTGTCTGCGGTCGCCGAGCTGGGCCGCTTCCCGATCAAGACGATCCGCATGTCGGAACAGAGCGTGAAGTTCTACAAGCACGGTGGCGGTTACCGCTTCTCGTACGAGTTCGACCGTCGCGCCCGCATCGACACGCTGGTCCCGTACGTGAACCGTATGGACCGTGAGAAGGAGCTGTCGAAGGTTCGCGCCGCGACAAACATCCTGATCAACGGTGACGGCGTCAACGCTGCTGCCCCGGTTGTGGCTCAGTCGAGCTTCGTCGCTGCTGCAACGACCGGCAAGCTGAACTACGAAGCGCTGCTCCGCTGGTTCGTTGCCCGCGCCCGCGCCGGCACCCCGGTCGACACCGTTGTCGGCAACTGGGATGCCTACATCGACTGGCTGCTCATGTTCGCGATCCCCACCTCGAACAACAGCCGTACCGATGCGGAGAACCTGGCGGCGTCCGGCTTCCAGATCGGTGGCGTTCCGATCCTGAACGGTCATGTGAACTTCGCTCTGTCGAGCGCGGCCACGGACAAGCAGCTGATCGGTATGTCGAAGGGCGACACGCTGGAGGAGCTGATCGAGGCTGGCTCGACGATCGAAGAGACCGATCGTGCGATCACCAACCAGTCGATCACCTTCACCAAGTCCGAGAACACCGGCTACAAGCTGGCGTTCGGCGACACCCGGTCGATCCTCGACTACACCGCGGCCTAATGGATGATCCCGCCGCCCTCCGGGGCGGCGGGTCTCCTCTCATGGAATGAGAAAAATGATCAAACTACTCGCAGAGACCAAGGGTAGCTTCCAGCTGTTGGACCTTTCCTACAAGGGTCAGCTGCTCCGCGCCAATCGGCCGTGTGTCATCGAGAACTCGAACTTCATCCAAGACCGCATCGGCCGCGCCCAGATCCGCGTCCATGGCGAGCTCAAGGACGAGGCCACCGACGCCGACTTCATCGCGTACCTGGCCGAAGCCAAGGGCGACATGCCGCTCGCGATCGACTCATTCCTGGCCGAGTTCGGCAAGGAAGCCGTCGAGAAGCCGAAGAAGCGCCGAGGCAAGAAGGTCGCCGAGACCGACGAGACCGATGAGACCGACGAAAACGGGGCCGGCGAATAATGCTCACCTTCGAGGCCGGCAAGGCCGTAACCCTGCCGGTCAACTTCATCATGAACGGCCAGCCCGCCATCCCCGACCAGGGATCGGCGGTGCTTTCCGTTTCAGGCCCTGACGGCACGGAGCTCTATACCGAGAACCTCGTCACCGGCCCGACCGATCTCCGCGTCTATGTGACGGTCCCCGCCGAACACAACCAGATCGCCACCTCATTCGCCCGTCGTCTCGTGACCATCACCGCCCTGCGCGGCGGTGCGAGCTTCACGGTCTCTGAACCATACCGGCTGGTGCCGGCCATCCAATACACCGTCCGTCCCCAGGACGTCCGCGATTTCCTGGGTGTGAATACCAACGAGCTGCCGGACGGCTCGATCGACCTGGCCCAGTCGCTTCTGGACCTCGAGTTCGCGACCTCCCGCGCTATGATGTCGGCCGCTCTCACCTCCGGTGAGCAAGCCGAGCTGCGAGCCAATGAGGCGATCCTCTATCACGCCGCTCTCAAGGTGATCCCCGGCCTTTCCAATCGGGTCGCCATGGAAGAGAGCGACGGCGCCCTGTCGTTCCGTCGCAACGCCCGCAAGGACTTCTCCGATCTGCAGAAGGTCGCCCAGGGCCGTCTGTCGGACGCCCTGGCGGTGATCAACCCCACGGCTGTCGATCCAGGCTTCCCCCTGATGATCACCACCACCGACGCCGACCCATTCACGGGGTAACAGCATGCCCAGCCTCCAGTCCGCAGCGCTCCGTTTCCAGACCACCATCGTCAAGGAGAACGGGCAACCCTTCTACGGCACCATCATGCCGGTCGAGGAAGGGGAGATCCCGTCCTACGACTTCTCGATCCCGCGCCTCATGCTCCGCACGACGGTTCAGGGGATCGTGTCGCCCCGCAACATCATCCTGGACGATCTGAGCCAGCGATACATCGTCGCCAGCCACGGGCACTCCCAACATGGCGGGCACTTCACCTTTCGTCTGTTTAAGGTGAACGCTGACTTCGCCTGGAAGCGCGCAACCACTGGCAAGGACACCCTGACCGGCCTCTCACGCGAGAGCGCCGAACAGGACCTGGGATTGATCCCCTGCCTGGTTGAGATGACCGGCCGGCAGTTCCCTGACTCGGTGACCAACATCGCCGAAGAGACCCGTCGCATCCTCACCTCTGCGGAGCTCGCGCTCGGCGACCGAGTGGACGATGCCATCGTTCGCCGGATCGACACGGCCCTCGGGGTGACCTATGGCGAAATCAGCTAGAGCCAAAGTCACCGTCAACTTCTCTCTGCGTAAAGGCCAACCACTGGACGGCCTTGTCGGCGCTGCATCGATCAGCCGAAGCTACGGGGGTGTCGGCCAGGACGTTGGCTACGCCGCCGAGACGATCGCCCGCGAGCTCGCGAAGTCGATCCGCGCCGCTAACGAGCGCGCCTTCTTCCGTGTCGAGGCTGCGGTCCTCGCCGCCGAGGTGGCGAAAGGGGTCGATCGGGAGCTCCGCAAGGTTGGCCAGTTCATCGCCACGCATCTGATCGGCCATCCAGCCGGCGTTGGTCACGGCACCACCCCGATCGACAAGTTCGAGGGCGAGATCGAAGCACACTGGAAGAACCTCTCGTTGAGCACCGTCAGACGGAAGTCGGCCAACAAGAACCGGTTCTTTCTGCACGAGGGTGGTTTGCGTCAGGACATCAAAGCAAACGTCGGAGCACACCTGGTCAAGATGAACCAGGGCATGGTCGGTCGTAAGCCGAATGGTGAGGTGACCCACGGCCCGGTGAGGATCAGACCGTACTATCACGACCCGGGCGGCAGTCGGATCTACAAAATCGCCGAGATCGAGGTGAACCTCTTCTCGCAGTCCCGCGCAAACCGCATCGCCTCGATCCTGAACGAGGACATCTTCGACGACATGTCGACCACCAAGTCGGACATCACCTATCTCGCCCGACGCATGGGATTGAGCAGCCAATCGATCCAGAAACTGATGGGGCCGGCGCTCACCGATCGGGGCCGCTCCGTCAGCCGAGAAAAGCGCGGCCCGATCTATCGCCCGCTGCTTGAACCCGCCCTGGCGTACTTCTTCACAGTCCGAGTCCCACGCGCCGTGGATCAGACGATCAACAAACACAGAATTTCGGAGATCCGCTAATGACCTACATGAACGTCTGGACGTCCATCGCGGCCTACATCAATCAGCAGAGGAGCATGATCGTCGCCAACGGTATCACGCCGGCCGAGAGTATTGAGATGATCGACTGGGAAGCTCATGCGAACATTGAAGAGTTGCCGGCCGTTCATCTGGTCGGGCCGGCCTCGCTCGCCTTGGAGCAACAGTCCCAGGAGATGTACCACGCAAGCTTCGTGGTAGGCCTGGGCTCATACAATGATCAGGGATTGTTCATCCACCGGGAAATGATCGACTTCCTGTTCAAGTCGCTCTCAACGGGGACGAGGATCTCGGTCTTCGATAGCAAGACCGAGGAGGCCTATAGCTGGATGAAAATAATCGACGGCGTGACTGTGGCGCCGTTATCGAGGACCAGCCAGAGGGCCATGCAGTTTATTCAGATCGAGGCGTTGGTCGACCCACTGGCATAGGTCGCCTGGAGAATGGCTCGATTGCTTTCGTCTTCCTGTGCGAGAGCGGTCTCGACAAGAATGACGATCTCCGAGGACAACGAGCGCCGAAGGAAGTGAGCACGACGCTCTAACAGCTCCTTCAATTCGTCGTCCACGTTCAGGGTTATGCGCTTCATTTTACACCATTATGCTGCACAGCTTCGTTGTGCATGTAAGGCGTCGTTACCACCTAACAAGTGCCTATTTCACAAAGGAGAAACCCATGGCCGGTAACGCCAAAACGAATAAGTTCATGCTGTCGACGGCGACCGTCATGCTTGGACCCCTCGCTGACCTTCACGCCCTCAACCCGACCGAACACTCGATCGGTCTCGTCAAGAACTTCCAGCTCACCGGTGAAGCTCAATATACCGAGCTGACCCAGGGCATTCGCAACGCGGTCGTGATGTCGGTACGCACCGGCGAAGGCCTGCGGACCTCGTGCGAAGTGTACGAGTTCACGGCAAAGAACCTCGCGTTCGCAGCTGGCCTGGACGCCTCGGGCACGAGCTACGACGTTGTCGACGAGTGGTCTGCTCTCGCGGCTGTAGCCGACGACGCCTCGACGGAGCTGACGCTCGCTGCGGCGACGACTGCCCCGATCGCCGTGGGCGACTACATCTTTCTCCAGAAGGGCCAGGACGACTACGTCCATGTCGTGAAGGTCGGCGCGATCGACATCACGGTCCCGGCGTCTCCGGAGATTACGCCGGCTGCGGGCTTCGAAGTCCCCGCTGGTATGAGCTTCCCGATCGGCACCCGCGTTGGTCGTCTGAAGCGTGTCGACATCGGCACGTCGGTCACGCAGCCGGACCTCGCATGTAAGGTGACGGGCATCCTGCCGAAGGACAACTCGCCCTTCACGATCCTGCTGCCGAAGGTCAAGGTGACCCGCGGTCTGGGCGTCTCCTTCGCGTCGGACAACTTCTCGAACATGCCATTCGAGATGCAGCCCTATGAGATGGTCATGGCCGATCCGTTCTATTCGGAATATGGCCAGGCCCAGGCGGTCCTGCTGGCCCGCTAATTTCCGAAACTCCGTAGAACAAGTCCTCCCCGATTACTACATCATCGGGGAGGACTTTTTCGTTCTAGGAGACCACATGTCCGACCTCAAAGACCGCTTCGAAATTACCCAAGACGGCAAGCCGCGCGAAATTTTTATGTCGTTCGGTTTGCTGAACACGATCACCGCCCTCATGGGTGATCCGGCCGTCGCAGCAAGCGTCTACTTCAACCCAGAACTGCGTGAGGCCGTCCTGATCACCGCGCTCCATGAGCGTAGCAAGACCGGCAAGATCATCGACGAAGTGGTCGAGCTTGACGACCTCGATATCCCCATGTCCGACATTGAAGCCCTCCTGGCATGGGAGGTGGATCATGCCATCTCTTTTTTCGTGCGCTCGATGGAGCGAGTGAAGGGTCTGAAGGGCCAGCTCGAAAGTCTCACAGCGGACGTGTCTTCACTGAATGGCTTACAGGCCTCTCCTTCGAAGAAGCCATCGTCTGGACGCTCAAAGTAAGACCAAGCCGCCTGCGTGAGGTCTACTGGGACTACACCCACGAAGATCTCAGGACGCTGGTCCGATTGGCATCAGAAGAGAAGGTCGCGGAACTAGGACAGCACTTCGACAACCTGGCAACGGTCGTGTCGAAGGCACTCGGTGGAGCGAGCGATGAGGACGACGATGATGTTCAAGAGATCGGAAGCTGGGCGGAACTGACCTCGGCGTTCCAGACATTAGGGGGCCATATTGGCAATTGATAAGAACGGAGTTCATTACGATGTAACGGCAAATGTCGATGACGTCGTCCGCGAGACCAAGCGGGTTGAGAAGTCCGTTGAAGAGGTCGGTGACAAACTTCTTCACGAAGCCAAAATGATCCAGCAGGCTCTCCGCAAGGAGGCTGCTGATTACGTCGCCTACATCAAGACCCTGGAAACCCAGATCTCGAAACTCCGCGCCAAGGGGCGGGACACTGGCCGGCAAGAAGCCAAGCTCGCAGCGACAAGGGGAGCCTATCTCTCCAACTATTCCCAAGGAAGCATGGAAAGCCGCGCCAATCGTGCTGCGTTCCAGCGCGAGATCAACGAGATGCGCAGCACCACCAAGGTGTTGATGGATCGTTACTTCGACGAGACGAACGCAGCATATCTGCGGGATCTCAAGCGGTCACTCACCGATCGTGCCACCGAGGAGAAGCTCCTCCGTCAGCGTATGAGTGACCGCAACGAACGCTCCCGTATGGGTGACGCTGCTTACGGCTTCTCCAAACAGCGCGAGCGCCGGCAGCTCAACGGTGGCGCCAACCAGTTCATGTCGCAAGCCGGCATCATGAGCAACTACATGGCGGTCGGCGGTGTGTACGGCGCCGGCTTCTACCTGGGCAACTTCATTACCCAGCTGGACAAGGAGTTCCGGCAGTTCCAGGCCATCACCGCGACGACCAACACCGAGATGTCTCGGATGGAAGAGCGTCTGCTCTCCGTCTCGGAAAAGACCCGGTTCACGGCGCTTGAGGTCTCGGAAGCCGCCACCCTCATGGGCCAGGCCGGTATGTCGGCCGGTGAGGTCGCCGAGGCGATCGAGCCTGTCACCAAGCTGGCCACCGCTGCCGGCACCGACCTGAAAGCCGCTGTGGACGTCGTCACGTCCGCGCTCAACATCTTCAATCTCCAGGCGTCCGAAGCTGGCCACCTGTCCGACGTTTTCACGGCGGCTCTCAACGAGTCGAAGCTGACGCTCGACCAGCTCGCCCTCTCGCTCCAGTACGCCGGTAACATCGCGGCCACCGCGGGCGTCTCCTACAACGAACTCACGGCAGCTGTCGGCGCGCTCGCCAACGCTGGTATCCGTTCGGGCTCCACCATCGGCACCGGCCTCCGGCAGTTGCTGGTCGACCTGATGGCTCCCTCTAAGAACCTGAAGAAGGAAATGGCATCCCTCGGCCTGACCATGGCCGATATCGACGTTGAGACGAACGGCCTGACCGGCGTTCTGATGAACCTTCGCGCTGCCGGCTTCGATACCACGAGTGCGTTCGAGGCCTTCGAGGTGCGTGCCGCCGCCGCCTACACGGCCTTGTCGAACAACGTGGACGTCATGGCGCAGCTGCGCCAGTCCTTCATCCTGTCAAACGCCGCCGCCAAGGCGAACGAGACCCAGATGCAGTCGCTCGCCAACACGGCGGCGAACTTCGGCTCGAACCTGGGCGCGCTGACATACACCGCCTTCAAGCCGTTCCTCGCCACCCTGCAGGACGTGGTGGAAGGCGGGTCCGAGGTCCTTAGCACCTTGCGTCAGATGGGGCCGGTCGTTGAGATCGTGGGTACGGTCTTCGCAAGCCTGGTCTCGGCCCTTCTCATCGCCCGCATCGGTAAGCTGGTATTCGGCCTCATTGGCATCGGCACGGCGGCTACCGGAGCAGCTGGCGGGGTCCGTTTGCTCACCGCGGCCATGAGCGCCAACCCGGTTTTCCTGGGTCTCGCAGCACTCACGACTGGCATCACACTGCTCCAGCGCTTCGGGGACACAGCCGGCCGAACCGCGGCCCAGCTCGACGCCCTGGAAGCCAAGCAGAACGAATACCAGGCCCAGGTCGATGGCACGACCAATCGTATCGACAGCCTGAACTCTGCGATGGATGACCTGATCAAGAAGCAGGCCAGCCTCGAAGCGGAAGGAAACGGTAGCCTTCGCAAGACTAAGATCATGGAAATCGTCGCCAGCTTCCAGGAGCTGGCCGGCTCGGTTGATGTGTCGACCAGCTCTGTCGCCGATCTCATTGAGGCGATGAAGGATCTACGTGGCGAAATGGTCGCCGATCTGCCCGCGCAGATCGACCTCCTGACGGCCCAGCTCGATCAACGCATCGCGGTCCTCCGTGGCGCTGCTACTGACCACACCAAGGGTGAGGGTAGCTTCATTGCTGGCGCTGCCGCCTCGTCGCGCTTCGGCAATAACGGGGCTGTCTATTCGGGTGACGTCCCCTCGTTCAACGACGACGTGCTCGCAGCCTTTGGTCCCAAGGTCGCCGAGGCCTTCCGCGCACTGACTGGTCAAACCAACCTGGCCGACCTTTCCGGCCAGGAAGCGCAAGGTCTTCAGGCGATCCTGGAGAAGCTCGTCATTGATCTCGAAAACAAGATCAAGCCGCTGTCCGACGAAGCGGGGCTCTTCGGCGCTGGTCCCGAACTTATCGCCCTTCGTCAGGACCTGAACTTCGTCAAGCAGCTCGTGACGGCGTTCAAGCCGCTTGCGTCCAGCCTGATCGATATCCAGTCCCTGGGTCTGCAGCGGGATATGAAGGCCGGTGAGCGCGCGTCTGCAGTGTTGCAGGGTACCACTGGCTACAAGGCTGGTCAGGATGCCGAGGATGAGGCCTCAAAATACCTCACGGAAGGCCTGGCCAACGTCGTCCGCACCGAAGACTCGATCATCGGCGCCAAGGAGGCCTACGACGCGCTCCAGACCGGTCTCCAGGTCCAGCTCGATACGATCGAAGCCTCCCTCAAGTCGGCCGCGGAAGAGATGCGCGCCCAGGGCTTCACCGAGGAGGAGATCAAGGCCGCGATCGACAGCAGCTCGCTGAAGAACGACGAGGCGAAGCTGAAGAACGCCATGAAGAAGGGTTCGGCCGACGCCAACGCGGCCTACACCGACTTCATGGCCTACCTGCTGGAACAGCAGAAGAAGAACCTCAACAAAGAGATCGGCCGCGTCCAGAAGGAACTCGGCAAGGCCAAGACGGAGTTCGACGTCAACCGTATCGAGGATCGGCTCTACGCGCTCAACGACGAGCTGGCCAAGATCGAGATGGATCTGTTCGAAACCGACCCACACAAGGACGTTGGCAAGTCCGACGCCGATCTGCAGATCGCCAAGAAGCAAATCGCGGATGAGCAGAGGGATCGTCGCGACGAACTCGTCACCACGGTGATCGAGAAGCGCGCCGCGCTCGCGGAAGAGGTCAACAAGACCTACATTGAGAAGCTGGAGACCGAGCTCGGCAACGTCGAGACGGAGATGAGCAATCTCGTCAACACGGTCGATCAGAACTCCACCGTCGAGTATATCAAGTCGGTCGCAGCCAAGCTTGAGGAGCTGGATCGGAAGGCCAAAGCCCTGGCCGGCGAGATTGCCGGCGTCACCGTCTCCGACGACTACAGCGCCTTCACTGTGGGCGGTCTGCCGAGCGCCAGCGCGAACGACATCCAGAAGAAGATTATTGCCGCCGCCAACGCGAACGGCATCCCGCCCCACATCGCCCTGGCTATCGCGTCGTTCGAGAGCGGCTTCAACCCGAGTGCCAAGAACCCGATGTCATCGGCAGCTGGCATCTACCAGAACACCAATGGGAACTGGGACAGCCACGGTCTCCCTCGCTCCGGCCGCAACAACATCGATATGCAGATCGAGGCCGGCATGAAGGACATGCGCCGGACCCAGGAAGGGCTCGGCTCCACGCAGCTGTCGTTCAAGGACTACTACGGTTCGCACCTGCTCGGCCAGGCTGGTTACAAGAAGGCGTTGAGCAATCTCAACGGCAACGCCGTGTCGGTGCTGGGTTCCGATGCTGTCCACAAGAACGGCGGCAACATCAACCAGACTGTCTCGCAGTTCCTCGACACGATCGTCGCAAAGGCCTCCGTCCACCTGGAGAAGACCAAAGATCTCGTCCAGCGCCCCATGGACGCAGCCGGCTCCGCGCTAGACGCCGAAACGGAAAAGCTGACTGCTGACTCCACGGCGACCGTCAAGGAGTTCGGCGAGAAGGAGCGTAAGGCTAGCGTCAAGCGCCAGGTCAAGATCCTCGACAGCGCCGCCCAGGCGATCGAGGGCCAGATCAACACCCTCATGACGCAGTCTGGCAAGGCCGAGAACCCCGAGGCGCTCCAGTCCATCATTGACCAGGTCCGCACCAAGTGGGCCGAGATGATGGAGAAGGAGATCGAGGCCTTCACCGTCAAGAACAAGGGCACCGATGGCTTTGAGGAGCGTCTCGCTGATCTCACGACCGACCTGGAAGCCGGCCTAACCGGCAAGGTCGTGACGCTGCTCGATCGTTACCAGGCGGCTATCGAGAACCAGTCCTACGCTCCTCTCCAGGACGCGCAGGCCAATCTTGCAGCGGCCCAGAACCCGCTCTACGCGAAGAACTTCACCGACGCGGACGTCGCCGGCCTGGAGAAGAACGTCCAGCTGCAGGAACGCGCCGCCGCCGTTGAGCGGCTGAACCAGCTCGAACAGCTCCACGCCTACATCCTTCAGCAGGTAGCCGCGGCCGAGAGCCAGTACGGTGCCAATTCCCAGCAGGTGCAGGCGCTTAAGGAACGCCAGTATTCGGTCGAGCAGAGCCTGGGTAACGCGCGCCGGCAGAACACGTCTGACACCGAGGCTGCAGCCCGTGGTGAGATCACGCTCGCCCAGTCGATCGAGGCCGCGAACCGTGCGTGGATGATGCGCAACGGCCTGATGGATCAGAACGGAGATATGATTTCCGCTGCCGAGCGTGCCGGTCAGGCCTGGGGCACGGTGCTCGACACCCTAACCTCCGGTTTCTCGCAGCTGTTCATGGATCTCGCCATGGGCACCGAGAGCGCCGAGGAAGCCTTCAAGAAGTTCGGCCTGTCGGTGATCCAGATGCTCATGCAGATGATCGCCAAGCAGCTCGCCTTCAATCTCGTGCAATCGCTGATGGGCGGCGCGAGCAGCGGGGCTGGCAGCTTCCTTGGAATGCTCTTCGGCGCTGGCGCCGCCACCGGCCAGTTCGTCGCTGGTATCAAGCGCGCAGCCAACGGCGAGTACGTCTCCGGCAACAACCCGTTCCGTGATAGCGAGCTCCGCTCCGTCATGCCTGGCGAGATGATCCTGCGCACGTCGGCCGTGAACCAGATCGGCCGTGACGCCCTGGAGAAGGTCAATGCTCTCGGCAATCGCAAGATAGCCAGCGGTATGCCCACGATCCCGCAGCCGGAGGCGCAGGACAGCCGGCCAATCAACATCTGGGCGGTCCTTCCCGAGGAGCAGCAGCAGATCGGTCCCGAGGACGTGGTGGCCTACATCAGCGACGACATCCGCCGCCGTGGTGTGACGCGGACCCTGATC
The DNA here is from genome assembly GCF_040438645.1 of Mesorhizobium sp. WSM2240. Taxonomy (NCBI): domain Bacteria; kingdom Pseudomonadati; phylum Pseudomonadota; class Alphaproteobacteria; order Hyphomicrobiales; family Phyllobacteriaceae; genus Mesorhizobium; species Mesorhizobium sp. WSM2240. The sequence goes on along the minus strand of NZ_CP159253.1, from coordinate 3,114,802 downwards.
AAGGCGATCAACACAGGAAAGATGTAATGGCAGTCTTCGACTTCCCCTACCACACGATCGAGGAGGAGTACCCGGTCAGCTCCACCACCATGAAGTTTGGTGGCGGCTACCAATTCGCCTCCAAGCCGAAGGGGCCGGACCAGATCAAGTTCATCCTGAACTTCGAGGCGATGTGGTTCAGCACCCCTCCGCACCCGAAGCTCAACATGCAGACGCTGGTCGATTTCTATGAAGACCACCGGCTCTACGAGCCCTTCGACTACCCGCACCCACGGCTCGGGACCGTCTCCGTCCGCTTCGCCACGCCCCTGAAGATCCCCGAGGGGATCAAGAAGGGTCGTGGTCAGGTCAAACCCTTCAAAATTGAACTGTTGTTGCAGCCATGAGTATGAACAAGCCCGCTTCCCATATGGCCGACGCGCAGAAGCTGACGGCCGACGCCCATATTGATCTGTTCGAGATCCAGCTCCGCACTGAACCAGTCACCCTGCGCTTCACCGACAGCATCACCAGAACCTGGCAGGGGAACCTCTACGAGATGTTCGGCATCGCAATTTCTGGCGAGAAGCGATCGGCCGAGGACGAGGAGTCAAGACCGACACTCCAGGTGATCAACCCCGAGGGTCTGTTCAACTCGCTCGTCCGGCAGCGTCTCCTCGATCGCGCCACCATCATCCGGCGCCGTGTTTTGCTGGCGCATATCGAGGCCGACGTGCCGATCTTCCAGCAGCGCATGTGGTACGTTTCTAGGATCGCCGACGTCACTGCTGGCCAGTCCATCACGATGGAGCTGCGCTCGATGTCGGAAGGCCCAAACGTCCGTCTGCCAGCGCGCCAATTCATTCCCCCTGATTTCCCCATGGTGAGGCTCCGCTGATGAACTACAAACACCTCCTTGGCCGCAAGTTCATTTGGCAACAGCAGGATTGCTACGCGCTCCTGCGCGACTTCTACCGAGACGTATTCCAGATCGAATTGCCGAACTATGCGCGGCCGGACGACTTCTGGCAGACCGGCCTCAATCTCTTTTTCGACAGCTCAAGAGACGCCGGCTTCTACGAACTAAACGTTCATCCGAGCCAGTACAAGTTCGGCGACGTTGTGGTCTCAGCGATCGACTCCGGTTTTGGAAATCACTGCGCCATCTTCGTTGAAAACGGTCGCATCATCCACCACCTTTACAACAGACTTTCGGAGGGTCCCGTGCCTTTCAAAGGACTGGTTCGGAACACCTGTGTTGGGGTCTACCGCCACAAGGATGTTCCCGATCTAGCCGTTCTGGAAACAGAGGTCGCGGACATCCGCAGCTTCCTGTCTCCCAAGAAGCAGAAATTGTTGGATGAACTTCGAGCAACTCATTCCGGACCTCAAAGCGAAACGAACTGACGGCGCGGAGCGCGTCGGTTTCGTCCTCCCGAATGGGGAGATTGTCGAAGTCGAAAACATCTGCGTCGAGGCCAACGAGGGGTTCGAGGTCTCCGGCGCCGACCTGATCAAATACCAGGATGCGGTAGCTTCCTGGCACACACATCCGAACGCCAAGTCGACGCTCTCCAACAACGACTGGTATGGTTTTCGCAATTATCCCCAGTGGACTCATCTGATTATCGGCACGGACGGCGTCACGTCGTACAAGGTCGGTAAAGGTCGCGTCCTCGTCGACAAGCAATGGATTGATGAAGGTTAAAGTATATCTACACGGATACTTTGCTAACTTTCATGAAGGCCCGATTGAGGTTGTCGCAGATACTGTCGCTAAAGCCGTTGCGCTCGTAACGCGCCAACTCCCCGGTTTCAAACCCAACGCCGTCCGCGGGCGTCACCGCGTCACTGTCGTAGGCTGCGAGCAGATAGAGGATCTCTACCGTCCGGCCAAGGACGGCGAGGTCCACCTGGTCCCACAGTTCGCCGGGGGCAAGAAGGGCGGCTTCATACAGATCCTGCTCGGCGCTGCCCTCGTGGCGGTCGGGTTCTTCATCGGCATGCCGTGGCTCATGCAAGTCGGCGCCCTGATGTTCCTTGGGGGCATCGCTCAATTCCTGATGCCTACCCCTGACAGTGAGGACAAGCAACTGAAGTCCCGATACCTGGGCGCACCTGGAAATACGGTGGAGATCGGAACACGCATTCCGATCCTTTACGGCGAGGACCTGGTCTATGGCCACTACCTCTCCTTCGACACGGACGCAATTCAAACGGATGGTGAAGACTGATGCGACCTGATCAAAAAACGATGCTCGACGCCTTTAACAAGGCCAAGGGCTTCCGTCCAGCGGAGCGCCTTCTGCGCTCTATGGGTTTCGATATTTCCGAGCGCACCCTGCGCCGTCTCCTGGCCGGTCTGCCGGCCGAGATCGACACCGACGAGCCCTTCACGGTCGACAACGGGCCGGAGCTGGACATTGAGGACCTGATCCGCCGCCGTGCCAAGGTCTTCGAGAAGAAGAACCAGGCGCGGATGCACGACAAGCTGATCCCGGTTCGCGTGAACCTCGACGGCCCGGTCGGCCTCGGCTTCTTTGGTGACCCTCACGTCGACAGCGACGGCTGCAATATCGAACTGCTGATGCGCCACACCGACATCTTCGATGGTCGGAACGAGGGCCTCTTCGCGGCCTGCCTTGGCGACATGTGGAACAACTGGTCCGGCCGGCTGGCACGCCTCTGGGCCGATCAGACGACCGACGCCGTCGAGGCCCGCGCGCTCGTCAAGCACTTCCTCGAAAAAGTCCGCTGGATGTTCATCATCTACGGCAACCACGACCTGTGGTCGAACCAGTCGCGGATACTCGAAGAGATGCTGGCCGGCAATGTGGGCGCTGCCCGCGACTGGCGTGCTCGTGTCGGCCTCCGCTTCCCGAACGACCGCGTGGCCAAGATTTACGCCACCCACGGCTTCCCCGGCAACTCGCAGTACCTGAAGAACTTCGGTGCCGTGAAGAAGGCCCTCTTCGACGGCAACCACGACATCTACGTCGGTGGTCACATTCACTCGGCCGGCTACACGCTGGGGGCACACCCCGGCGCCGAGCGGGCGTTCCACGCGGTCCAGGTCGGCACCTACAAGGAGATCGACAGCTTCGGGGACACCATCGGTGCGGAGAACCTCAATCTCTACACCTGCCCGGTCGCGCTGATCGATCCATACGCGCGCTCGCCTCTGAACTTCATCCGCTGGGAGTTCGACCCTGAACAGGCCGTCGATCGTCTCGCCTGGATGCGCAAGCGCTGGTCGCAGAACCTTTCGAGCGAGGGATAAATGAAGCCTTTTGCCGGCAACTTTGGCGGTGGGGACGCTCCGGAAAATACTCCGGACACCTACTACAGCAGCGACATCATTGAGGTCATCCTTGGCCTCACTGAAGGCCCGATCAAGGGTCTGAAGAGTGGCACGGCAAAAAACTTCTACGTCGGCGAGACCCCGCTGCTCAACTCGAACGGCAGCGAAAACTTCACCGACTTCACCCTCAACATCCACAAAGGCTCGAGCACTGGTGAGCTGATCGTCCCACGCCTGGGCGGGCAGAGCACCAGCGTTACGGTCAACACCTCGCTCTCGCAGGATATCGCTGTCATCCGCCAGGGGACGCAGCTGGATATCGACTGGGTGGAACTCCGCTTCGTCATCAACGCATTGTTTCGAGGTACCGACGAGGGACAGCGCTCCAAGGAGCTCAAGATCCAGGTCGAGTACAAGCCCTCGGACCAGAGCGAGTGGCTCCCTGGCATCCTCTACTCCCAGAAGGGAACCACGACCGAGGAGACCCCCAACTCCCTGACGATCATCCATAGCGGCGACATCAAGGCAGTGACCACCGCTGCCCGCCAGCAGGTGCTTTACGATCAGACTGCCGAGCCAGTTCCGACCGAAGACGAGAGATCTCTCGCGGACGTCTATGGTCACCGTGTCTGGTGGCTCGATGATAATGGCGCTCTCCGCTTCTACTCGAACGCGGACTTCTTTTCGCCCGACAATCTTACGAGCGAGGCGGTTGGCACCGGCCGCGTGAACATCACGTTCGAGGACGCGAACTACATCGCCCTGATCGACCCCACCCGTGCAATCCCGGAACGCAGGTTCTTCCACTGGGCGACCGGCACTCCGACTGGGGCGGTGCTGGGCGACCTTTGGTACAACAATGCGGTCCTCCGCTGGTTCAACGGTGCGTCCTGGGTCACCACACTGTCCCCCACCGGCACCTACGATCCGACCGCGGGGCACAACGTTATCTCCTCGGACGGCGTCCTGCGCATGAACGAGAAGATCACATCTAACGCCGTGAAAGAGGTGAAGATCAAGGTTCCGCGGATCGGTGTCCCGTACGATATCCGCGTTACCAAGCTCACGCACGACACCGAGGATACCGAGGACGACCGAACGGATGTGACGTTCGAGTCGTTCCAGGAGATCAAAGCGGAACCGATGCTGTTCCCCAACCTGGCTGTGGCACACCTCCTTGGCCGCGCCACGGACCAGTTCTCCTCGGTGCCTCAATTCTCAGGCGTCTACGAAGGCTTGCTGGTCAAGGTGCCGTCGAACTACGACCCGGTTGCCCGCACCTATGACGGCGCCTGGGATGGCACCTGGAAGATCGCCTACACCAACAACCCGGCCTACGTCGGCAACGACCTGGTCATGAACGACCGCTACGGCATGAACTCGACCTATCCGGTCGAGCTCGAACCGACTGACGTCTACGAAGCCGGCGTGTGGTGTGACCTGGAGCGTGGCGACAGTGGTAAGCCTCTGTTCACCTTCAACCAGCTGATCCAGGAACCGCAGACGGCGCGTGAGCTCGCCACTTACATCTTCGGCATCTTTGGTGGCCGCTTCTTCGACGATGGCAACGGCTACGCTCGGCTGCGCATCGACAACGATACACCGGCCGTCCACCTGTTCGCCAAGGAGAACATCAAAGAGGGCGTCTTCAAATACTCCTACACGGAGATGGAAGGGCGCAAGAACGACTATACCGTGTCGTTCAAGAACCCCGCTCTCTTCTACAAAGAGGATCGCCGTCGCGTCCGGTCCCAGGAGATGATCGACGCCTATGGCCGCGCGCCCGACGAGTTCATTGCAGTTGGCTGTAACAACGCCGATGAGGCTATCTTCCGCGCTACGGTCAAGCTGATCTCCGACCAGACCGAGGTTGAGACGGTCACGTTCGAGACCGCGCGCGAGGGTCTGTATCTCGAACCCTACGACATCATCCTGGTCAGCGACGACGCAATGGATGACGTGACCACTGGGCGTATCGTCGGCACCAGCGGTTCCGACACCCTCCTGTTACGTGATTTCGTCTACCTCGAAGCCGGCTTCGACCATGAGGTCGTGATCAACCGCGAGGGCTTCGAGCTTGCCACGTTCGAGATCGACCCAACGTCGGTCGGCGTGTCGACCAAGACTCTCAAGATCGTCGGCGTGTTGCCAACCGATCTTCCAGACCAGGCGGTGTTCTCCATCGGCCTGGACGCCAAGCCGTACCGCGTCCTGGGCATCGCTCCCGGCGAGGGCAAGGACAGCGAAGAGAGCGTCATCATCACGGGGCTCGAGGTCAATCGGACGAAGTACGCCGAAGCCGCTGGTCAGGCCGAAGCGGTCCAGGTCGAGATCCCGGAATTTAGCACCAATCTCTCGGCGGTGGCGAATGCTCGTCTCACGCCTAGCACCGAGGTTCGTCTTGGTCGGTCGGTCCAGAACCTGCTCCTGACTTACGACGCGCACCCGAACAAGTTCGTGCGCAGCTACACGATTGCATCCCGCTTCAACGACGACCCGTGGCGGTATCACGGCGATGTGCGGACCACCCGGTTCGAGCTCGCCGACGTCCTACAGGGCCGATACATCTTCAGCATCCAGGCCAATTCGATGATGGGGCAGCGTTCGGCGATCACCTATGTCGACATTGATCTGTCTGGCGAGGTCCGCGAGGTGGCTCCGGTCACCAACCTGGTGTTGGTCAACGAGATTGGAGTTGATGGAAGCAACCACCTCTTCGAAGAGAGGGATGCCCATCTGCAGTGGAACAAGGGCGAGCCCAACCCCGCCCAAGCTTCTTACCGTGTCGAGATCTACGATAGCGGTGAGGAGCTTCTCCGGTCGGAGTTCGTCGTCGAGCCGAAGTTCACCTACACCGGCCCGCAGATGTTCGCTGACGGCGCCACCCGTCAGATGAAGGTCAGGGTTACCGCCTTCGACCTTTTTGGCAACTCCTCCGAGCCGGCGATCCTCTTAATCAAGAACCCGGCGCCTGCAGCCCCTGCGGTGTCGGCCGAGAATGGTTTTGGCAGCGTCCAGTTCAATTGGCCGACTGATAACGTAGCGGACTACGCAGGCTCGCTCGTGTGGATCTCCCCCACCTCCGGCATCGATCCGACCTCCCGGCCGGCTGACTACGAGCTCGTGGGCAACCAAGTCGTGGTGCCCCTGTCACCTGACACCGGCCGGTACGCCCGCGTGGCGCTGTTCGATACCATGGGCAAGCAGGAGCTGAACTACAGCGCCGAGGTGTACGCCGAGGCGTACTTGGTTGTCGACGTCGAGGCACCGGCCACCCCGACCGGCCTGGTGCTGTCGTCGGTCATCACCGATGGCGTCTGCAAGCTGACGGCGACCTGTAACGCCAACACCGAGGCCGACCTCGCCGGCTACATCTTCGAGATCAAGGAAGGCGCCGGCAACTACGTCGGCTTCCCGACCAACGAGGCTCGATACGAGTGGACCGTCAAGGCTGGCGTTGCTTACACGGTTACCGTCCTGGCGTTCGATCAAGCTCAGAATAAGTCCAACCGTACGGCGGAAGTCGCCCACACGGCGGCGCTCGACACAGTCCCACCGGCCACCCCGACTGGTCTGAATGCTCTCGGTGGCTTCGAGGTCATCTGGCTCAAACTCAACCGCAACGGCGAAGCGGACTTCTCGCACTACGAGATCTATCAGCACACGGCCTCAACACCAGAACCAGATGCCGGCACCGTCGCGACCTACACCTCGCGCTCGGAAAACAACCCGATCAGTGGCTTCACGGGCGTCCAGCAACTCTGGTTCTGGGTCCGCGCCGTCGACACCTCTGGAAACAAGAGCGCCTGGTCGGCGAGTGTCGAGGGCACGACCGTCGACATCGATACAGACATCACGACTGAAGACCTCGCCGGCCTGATCGACGCGACTTCGTTCGCAGCCGGCCTCTACGCGCCTGGTGTGGGCGCCACCTTGCCGGCTACACCATTCACCGACACCACACCCAAGACCTTTTACCTGACCACCGACCAAAAGATCTACGAGCAGAAGGCCGATGGATCAGGCTGGATCGTCAGCAGCGACGTTTCGCTTATCGTCGGCCAGATCAAGACCGGTCAGATCGAGGTTGGCGCTGTCGGCGCGGACCAGATCGCGTCCAACGCGGTGCTCACGAAGCACCTGCTGATCGGCAACATGAATAACCTGGTAACGAACTCGCAGTTCATTACCGGGGACTTGAGTGATTGGAGCGAATACTACAATCCAGACGGCATCACCGTCGAGGACGCAGGAGCGGCTGGTGTTCCCGCCAGTGCTCCTGCTCGAAAGGTCGTAAAATACGTCCCAAGTTCTACCCTAAATACCGCTGTCTTCTCGAACGGTGGCGCGCATAATGACCCTGATGCCGGCATTCTCGTCACTCCAGGAGAGAAATACTACTTCGCGATAGATTACGCGGAGGATGCTGGCTCGGTCAACTTCTTCCGCATGTACGCCTATTATAGGAATGTTGACGGAACCTATTCGAGCCAACTAGAATATCTCCCAGCATCTACATCTTGGATTAGGCACGGAGTGACATTTACTGTCCCGGTCGGCGCCTACAAGATGCACATGTATCTTATCGCTGTCACCGGGAGCTCCGGCAATCGGTATTGGTGCAATCCGACCGTCAACCGCGTCTCTGGAACCGTCCTGATCGAAGACGGCGCGATCACCGCCGAGAAGGTCACGACCGGCGAGCTGATCACGCTCTCGGCGCAGATCAAGGACGCGATCATCAAGAACGCGCATATCAGCGATCTTTCCGCCGAGAAACTAATTGCCGGCAGTGCGCTTGCCAACACGATCACCGTTGACGGTCGTTCAATCGGCTCGGTCGCGAAGTCGGATATTCTGTTCGACGACGTTTCGCAGGACTGGACGCTAGGGAGCGGCTACGGCTCGGGCAGCTATAGCACAGACGCGGTCGCAACCGGCACCCGGCGTCTTTTGCAGAACGCCGATGGTTACCGTTACTGGTATTGCCCCAACAGGGTAGCCTTTGACCCCTCGAAGCTTTACCGGGTCACGTTCCGTATTAAGCGCATTGGCGGTGATGACACCGGGACCGTATACGCCGGCCTTCGTGGCTTCAACGCCGCGGGAACGTCCGTCGCCACTGGCTGGAGCGTCCTTAGCGCCAAGGCACAGTCGTCGATCGCCAGTGCTACATGGACGGAGTTCGTCGGCTACGTAAAGGGTGTAGCCACCGCGCAGCAGTCGGGCCTCGGAACTATCGCTACCCCGAAGGCTATGATCGACACCACGCGGTTCATCGAGCCCGTCATCCTATTCAACTACAACCTAACCTCGGGCGGCTGCTCGATGGCGCTCGACAGTGTGAAGATCGAGGTCGTCACCGAGGAGGCGGCCGAACTCGTCAACGCCGGCAGCACCAAGATCGACCCCGGCATGATCACGATCTCCGGTGGGACGACGCTTGCCAGCTGGCGGCACGGCACCGATCAGACCAAGATCGACGGTGGTAATATCTACGCCAACTCGATCACCGCCAACTCGCTGAATATCGGCCAGCGGGGCATCGAGATCATGCAGCTCGAGTTCGAGCATAACAAGCCCTCGACCAACCAGCTCTCCTGGACGGCCGGCACGATCACCTACATCAACGATGCTAACGCTTCGGCCTTCTCGTCAATCACCGCTGGTTCCGTCACCCATACCGGCCCAACTGTTTACATCTACTGGGCCAAGGGCGCGACCACGCTCTCGACCACCACGGTTCAGGCAACGGCACAGGGTGCGAACAACGTCATTCTGGCGATCTACCGCGGTGGCACCGATCTCACCGCCAACTACGGTCGGACGATCATCGACGGCTCCGGCATCAAGGCCAATACCGTCGACACGCTGCAGCTGAAGGCCAACGCGGTCGACGCCACGATTATCAAGGCCGACGCCGTCGAGGGTTATCATATCAAGGCGAACTCGATCACCGCCCGTGAAATGGTGCTGACGAACTTCACCAACCTGATCCCGAACGGCAACTTTGGTACGGGCGACCTGTCCAGCTGGCGCGGATGGGCCACGCCGACCGCGATTACGGTTCCGGCCAGCACCAGCTGGCCTGCCAAACACGCTTGTCTGCTGAACAACAATGCATCAGACGTGTCGATCTTCTCGCACGGCGACTACCGCGATGATGCGGCTGGCATCCCGGTGAGCGCCGGAGAGCAGTATCTTCTTGGGGCGGACTTCTGGGTCAATTCTTCAACCACCTGCTATCTCTACGCCTACTTCAAGAAGAACGATGCCACCTATACCAGTATTTCCTATGCGATCCCTGTTGCCGGCTCCTGGAACAGGCGCACGCTGGCGCTCACCGTCCCGGCTGGCTGCGTGAAGATGCACATGTATGTCCGTCGTACGGGCGGCGGCACGGGGCATATGTATTTCACCAACGCCTTCATCAACCGGCGCATGGATGCGGAACTGGTCGTTGATGGCGCGATCACGGCCAATCATATCACCGTCACCAACCTGGCCGCGATCAGCGCCACTCTCGGCGCCGTCAACATCAGTGCGGCGATCATCGGCACGCTCCAGGTGCAGACCGCGAACATCGCTAACCTGGCCGTCGACACCATCAAGGTGAAAGACGGGGCAATCACCAGCATCGCCACGGCATTCACCGCCGCTGCTGTCAACTGCCCTGAAGGCGCTGAAAGGATACTCCAGACCCTCGCCATATCGGTCAACAACTCAAACAGTAAGGTGAGCGTCAACTTCTCGTGTAACTTGGTTGCGACCACCGATAACCTGTTCAAATACACCGACGCCAATAGTAGTAGTATTTGTGATCTCCGGCTCTACAGGGACAACGTGCTCGTTCACACTGTTAGGATTTGGCAGTTCCTCTACATGTCGGACAATGGCTTCGTCTCGGTCCATGTCGGCAACACAGCATTTATCTTGGACTACACGGATACGGCGGTCGCGGCGGGTTCGCGAACTTACCAGGTCCGGGCTTATTACGATCAACGAAACTTTGACATCGAGAACAGAATGCTTCGAGTTATGGACGTGAAGAAATGAGCGAAGAACTCCCACCGCCGCCTCTCAACGATCAGCCGACCGAGGAAACTCCTGTCGAGGAGCCAATCGAGGAAACCCCTGTCGAGGAAGGACCGATCGTCCCCGACGTGGTGATCGTGCCCTACACCGTGTTTGATCTAGCAACGGGCGAAATTCTTCGCTCTGGCCTCTGCCAGTCAGACGTCGTGGATTTGCAGGCCACCGACCCACTTACCCAGGGTGTTCTTGCCGAGGCTTCGGACGATATCATTCATTACGTCCTGGCCGGCGTGAAGACCCTCCGGCCGGCGTTCTCCATAAGCAAGACCGAGATCGCGGCCGACGATATCGACGAGGCTGTCATAGCCGGCCTGCCGGACCCGGTGGAGGTCGCGATTGACAGCGTCACTCATACGATCGAAGGCGGAACGCTGACCCTTAGCTCGCCGATGCCTGCCACCTATATGGTCAAGATTAACCATTGGCCGTATCTACCCTTCACCGCTCAAATCACTGCGCTGTGAAGCCCCACTCCAAAGGAGGTCTACACCTATGCGCATTAGCCTGAATAAAGATCTAGGACCTCTAAGGCTGGCTGCGATGCAGCGAATTGATGCGTCGGCCGGCGAGGTCCGCAAGAACTTCATCACTTCTGTTCCAGGCCAGGAGATGGTCTACCAGCAGAAGCGCGTCGAGGCGGAAGCGCTCATGGCGCAACTCGACATTGCGCATAGTGAAATTCCGCACATCGTGGCTGAGGCCGAGCTCAACGGCATCGAACCGTATGACCAGGCGGTGATCATCATCACCATGTCGGAGCAGTGGAAAGATGTTTCGGCGCCGATCGAGAAGATGCGGCTGGGAGCTAAGGCCGCTGTAACCGCAGCCACCACACCGGCCGAGATCGAGGCGGCTGCAAATGTCGACTGGGGTCCAATCCTGGCGTACGCATCATGAAACGGAACAAGGGCATCATAGCCTACGGCACCGAGGAGGACCGCGCCAAGCTCGCGGTCCTCGCCGACCTGACAGGCAAAACAGCGTCCGACTGGATCGTCAAAGAGATCCGAAAACAATACGCTGCAGCCTTCGGTGAAACCCCTCCAGAGTGCATCACAACGCAGCGCTGAACACCAGCATTCCCTTGCGTCTTTTCCTATATGTCGGAGAAGGTAAAGTTTGGGAAAGTCCATGGAAAAAGGCGTCGTCATCAACGGTCGCACTATCGGAATAGCCGTTGGCCTGGTGGCCTTGATGTCGGCCACGTTCGGCGGTGTCGCCTATGTGGTCAGGCAGGATTTCCGCACCACCCAGATCCAGACGGACCACGGTGAGTTCCGAACCAAGGTCGAGAACGATTTCATCGCTCTGCGTGTGGAGATGCGCCACGCCGACGATGCACTAGCCCTGGCCCAGAAAGAGTCTGATCGGCGTACCGAGCAGAGCTACGAGAAGATCCTGCAGAAGTTCGACGCACTTACGGCCGAGGTAACAAAGCTGACAATCGCGCTCGGCAACGTCCAATACAAACAGGACAATGGTGCTGCAAAGTGATGCACACCCAGTGAGCTTTCTGAAAATAGCAGCCCCATCTAAGGGGCATGATAAATTTCCACGGAATTAACACCAACCGCCTATCCCTCGTCGACTACCGGCTCTGCGCCGGCCAGTACAATGTCGAGACGGCGCTCGTTCAAGCGGTCGTGAAAGTGGAGGCTGGCACAGCCGGCTTCTGGAACTCCGGCGAGATCAAGCTCCTCTACGAGGGGCACATCGCGTACAAGGAGACGTCCGGCGCGCTCCGCGCAAAGCTGGTCAAGGCCGGCCTCGCCTGGAAGAACTGGGGTGACAAGGCCTACGGCAAGGCGACCCAGTCACGCGACCGTCTCCGCAAGGCGATCGAGATTGCCGGCGACCGCGCCTATCGCTGGGCCTCCTATGGTCTGGGCCAGATCATGGGCTTCAATGCGGAGCTCTGCGGCTACGTGTCGGCCAAGGCGATGTTCGACAAGTTCCTGAAGGGCGAACCGCACCAGCTCGACGGCATGATGCGCTTCATCAAGGCGAGCAACCTCCTGGCCCCGATGCGGGCCAAGGACTGGCACAAGTTCGCCCGCGGCTACAACGGTTCTGGCTACACCAAGCACAGCTACCACATCCGCCTGGAGCAGGCGTACGCCAGCTTCGCGAAGGGCCAGCCTGTCGATGCATGGGCTGACGGCATCCTGACGATCGGTGACAAGGGCGAGGCCGTTGAGGTCCTGCAGCGCCAGCTCGTGGCGCTCGGCGCCGACATCGAGATCGACGGCGCGTTCGGCCGGGGCACTGCCCAGGCTGTGATCGAGGTCCAGAAGAAGCTCGGCCTGAAGGCCGATGGTATCGTCGGATCTAAGACCAACGAGGCGCTAACCGGGGTGGAAGTTGAGGAGCCAGCTCCTCTCCAGGCGCCTGTAGAAGAGGTGTCGGCCATAACCAATCCGGTCAATCCCGGGCCATTTGTGGTCGGCACCGGCCTGGCTGGTGGCGTCGGTTTCATCATCTGGAAGATCGTCGAAGCCATCTTTCTCTAGGAGCGACATAGCCATGTGGAAACGCATCAAGAAATTCTTCAAGGACAGCGAGACGATCTTCTTCGCTCGGCTCCAGGTGTTCATCGGCGTCGTTGCCGTGATCATCACCTACGTCCAGCCTGAAGTCCTGGCGCCGATCCTACCTGGTGGGTGGGCACCGTACGCCGTCGTGGCGCACGGCTTCGCCCTGGAGTACCTCCGGCGTCGGCGCGCGGAAGATCTCTAATGCTCGGCGCGATCTCCCGGCTGATTGCAGCCATGATCCCGGGCGCGCTGTACATCGAGTCGATCTCGGGACGGGCTCACCGCTCCGACTGGCGCGTGAGCCGGCTGATCGACAAGTTCCTTGGCGACAACCATTGCCGGCAAGAGTTCGAATGGGAGAAACTGGTTCGTGAACTGGCTATTGCAATTGATCGGCATCGACCCGGTAGGGAAGATCATCAACGGGATCAACAAGTGGCAGCAGATCAAAGCTGACGCCAAGAATGATGCCGACCGCATCCGTGCCGACGTCGAGATCAAGCGGCTCGAGACTTCCCTGGAGACCCTCAAGGAGAACGCCGGGGTTATCAAGAAGGCGATGGACTTCAAGGTCTTCTGGATACCCTGGCTGATGGCCGCGGTTCCGGTCGCCGCCTGGTTCGCATGGGGGATGGCTGACTCGATCGCCAACGGCGCGCTGCCAGACGTTGCAGAGCTCCCGCCCCAGCTCAAGGAATACGCCGACGTCGTGTGGCAGAACATCTTCTTCACGGGCGTGGCCGGCGTGGGCATCCAGACCCTTGGCAAAGTCCTGAAGCGTTGATATCTGGGGAGCATGAAAAAGCTCCTACTCGCCATCACCGCCGTCGTCCTGGTCGCAGGCACAGGTATCGTCTTCGGCTTTAAGAAGTCCGGTCCCAGCCAGGAGGAGATCGCGGCCGGCATTGGCCACACCTGGAACGTCCAGAGGGTCGTGCAGTCAGCGATGGTAGACGGCGAGTTCTGGGTCGAGCTGGCCTGGAAGGACGCCACCAAGGCCAACCAGGCGGCGACAGAGATGTGCTCCCTCTTCCCGGTCGCCACCATCGTCTGGGAGCCGGTCCCTGGTCACCCTCGTTCCATAAACTGCAAATGAAAAAGGGCTCCGAGAGGAGCCCTTATTCGCATTCGCGTATAAAGCGTAACTATACGCGAGCGCGTATCATTTGTTGAAGTCGACCGGGCAGGCCCCGCCCGCGCAGTCAATGTGGACCTTGTCCACATCCTCGGCCATCTGATCAGCGATCGAGGCGACGATCACCTCGTAGCGCTCCTTGGTCAGAGGCTCTTCCGGCTGGTACTCGTAGCTCAACGTCTCGACCTGGGGCAGGACCGACACGGCGCGCACCGTGTTGATGTTCAGATCCATCACCTTCGAATACTGCTCGAAGGAAACCTTCTTCGGGTCGTACTTGAGGGTGTAGGAGACCTGATTGCCGTGCTCACGGCCGATCCAGAACGTCTCCAGGAGGCGAAGCCAGCGGAACTGCTCCTCGGGCGTCGCCTCACCGGCCGTGACGACGTCTCCCATGGTGCAGATCACCGGAGCGGTCGGGAAACCGACGATCGTCGTGCCCTTGTAGCTCTTCAGCTCACGCACCGGGTAGCCCTTGGACCGGTAGTCGTCCAGCAGCGGGTCGTCCGAGCGGAACTGGACCCAGCGGAGATACTCGCGCAGGGCAGGGAGGTGAGCGCCCTCGGTGAGGCCGAACAGCTTGCTGGTCGTACCAGCTGGTTTGATCGTCCGGCGCGTGTGAGGGGCAACAACGCCGAGCTCGGCCGAATACTGCTCGGCCTCGACGTCGACGATATTGGCCAGGTGCTTCATGCGCAACCAGAACCGCAAGGCCTTCTCGGTGGGCGCGGGCATGCGCTCGCCGTTGGCGTCGGTCATGTACTCGTGCGGGTCGAAGGCGATCAGGTCGCGGAAGGATAGGCCGTAGCGGTCGAAGGCCCACTCCAGGATGCCGGTCAGGGACACGCCGATACGATTGGTCCGCTTCACCTCGGTCTCGTAGATTGAGGGCATCAGGTTTGTGCGGATCAGAGCACGGGTGATCTGGCGGACAGCCAGCTCCTCGTCGTGCGCGTCCTTGGCGTGGAAGAGAGCCAGGTCGCCGATCACGCAGAAGGCACCCAGAATGAAGAGCACGATCTCACCGCAAGGGTTGACGATGAACTGATAGGAATGGGCCAGGACGCGCTCGGCGAGTTCGATCTGCATCCGCTGGAAGTACGAGCTGGTCTGGTACTTGGCCGAGCCGGCGAAGGGCTGGAGGAGGTAGCGATCGAGGCCCTCCTTGTTCACGTTCAGCTTGGAGACGTTAAGGAAGCCCGTCTCGCCGGTCAGATCGTGATACTGACGGCGCTTCATCGCCTCGTTGAGATCCCAGGCCCATGCCTGGAGGTCCGTCAGGGGCATGCCGAGCCTGCGACTCTGCCTGGCCACCCGGAGACATTCATAGAACTCGTCGTCGACCGCGACCGAGTTGTTGGACGACCACAGGAACGACGGACGGTAGGTGTCGTCGCCAGCCAGCTCGTCGACCTTGTCCCAAGGCTGGCCGCGGTATTCGAGCGGACGCTTCAGGTCGATGAAATCGAAGATGCCCTTGTCTTTCCAGAACTTGGTCGCGATGCGCGCAGCGCGCCGTGCTCCACCGACGAGGACGCACTCGGCCAGATAGTGGTCGGCGAATATCGCTGCTTTCCACGGGGCCATGCTGGAGCCACGCAGGCGGGCGACGTTGGTGATCGCGCCCATGAGCGGTCCAGGACCAGAGGCCGGCCGGTTCTGCATGCCCTTGATCGGAGAGCCGGCGCCACGGACGTCGGAGAAGTCGAGGATGATGACGTGGTCGGTCAGGCCGCGGTGGGTCGCTTCCTCGATCACCTCGATCGCTTTGGCCCAGCCCTCACGGCTGTCGTCCACGCGGTGGTAGATGACTTCGTCATCGCGGTAGAGGTGGCGGGCCTCGCGGGGCGTCATGTAGCCAGTGATCAGGCCGGACAGGACGTCCGCGTGGCTGTCAGAGATCGTGCAGACGACCTTCGGCTGCTTGGTCCAGTCGACGGTGATCAGATCGTCGTCGTAGGACGAGCCGACGCCAGAGCCGGACAGGAGAAGCTTGAAGGTGAGGGAGCGGAACATCGCCGTGGAGCAGTTGGTGAAGACCTCCATCGGGCGGTCTTTCTGGCGAATGTCGCCGTGCTGCAGATGCCGGCCAGAGAGCAGAATGGTGCCCTCGGCAATGTGGTAGCGGAGGTCTTCCAGGTCAAAGCAGTTGGGATCGAGAGACGTGTTGCCCTCGGCCACGCGGAGGGCGACATCGGCCCAGCGCTCACGGCGCGTCTCGGGATCGCGGCCCATGAACTTGATGGTCGTGTCGTCGGTCAGTTTAAGGAGGGGGAATGTGAGGTTCAGCGCGGACCACCAGATGCGGTAGCGGGGGTCATTTGGGTTGAGGCGCACCTCTGTTGTGCCGGCCCATTCGAGCTTGGCTTGTTCGGTAAGAATGAGACGGGCGACGGTGCGTTCGGCAACGCCTTGACCCATCCCCGGGAAGAAATCTCGGGACATAAAAAACCTCTCAATTCGCTAGGAATTGAGAGGTAGGTCTTCTTAAACTTGATTGTCAGTGATGCAATCTGCTTCCCCTAGAGTATCACCACTTTTTTCCGCCAGCCGCCTTTCGGTGTTCGGCGGTGTGGTCCTTGCGGACCTTGTTAAACGCGGTCTTTTCTCCGTACGCGCCGTCCAGATCGTAGCCCCACTTGCGGGCGTATGCCTCGATGTAGTCCAACGTTTCGCCGATCATCAATGCGACCAATTCGGGGTCCGAGTCGTGATCGCAGTGAAGGTAGATGTCCTGGACGTTGTTGCAGATGCGCAGCAGAGCCTCGCCCTTGTTCTCCGGCAGCTCGATGTAGTCGGTGTAACCAGTCTGGTAGACGCTGAGATCGTAGCCGAAGCCACCGGCGAAGTCGGCGAGACGGATTACACCGTCGACCAGCTCCACCTCCGCACCAGGGCGGTGAGGCAGCTTGTCGTCCATCAGGCCCTTGCGCTCGGCCTCCATCGCCTCGGCGATCTCGGAGATGACCAGCATGAGGAGCTCGCCCTTGTTGCGAACAAGGCGCTCGCCTGTTTCCAGATCGGTCCACCACTTCGTGTTGTTGGCATGACACTCGGCCGCGAGTTCGTTGTAGGTCTTCTTCATTCTGAAATCTGCCTTCTGATGATTGCTGCTACGACGACCGCGGTCCAGACACCGGCCAAGGCGCACAGGCCTTCAAACCACTGGTTCTGGAGGGGAAAGGTCGTGAGGATGATCGCTCGCCAGAAGAAGTATCCGGCGAAGGCGAACGCTGGCACGGTGGCCAGCGACACGAAGATGAGGAGGTCACGCACTGAGCTGATCCGTCCTTATGTTTCCATCGACAATGAGAGTGCGCTCACGCTCCTTCTGCTTCTCCTTGAGCCGTTCGACCCAATGCTCGGCGGCGTGAAGAAGATCGGCCTCCACTTGCGACTTCCAGCGGTTGTCGATCAGCGTCCCGTGGACCTGGGCGTCGATCAGGATCGTGCAGCAGGCCATGACGGCGCCGAGATTGGAGACCAGCGTGTCGCGGGTGATCTCCTCGCCGACCTTCCAGAGCTGAAGGTGGCGGATCGCGGCCTCGACATAGGTCATGGCCTCGACGGGGTTTTCACGCCAGTTGAGAGGGGTGTACTTCAGCTTGCCGTCGTACAGCGCCTCCAGGAGCGCCAGCAGGGCTGACAGCGGGATGTATCCGAGCGGTGGCTTCTTGTCGCCGAAGGCCTGCTTCGGGTTGGTCGGCTTCTTCCGGCTGAAGTTGCACAGCTCATTGCTGCAAGTGCCGGTGGCCTTGCTGTACGAGCAATTCTGGTGGATGCAGTCCATTAGATGAGGCCCTCCACCAGCATTGCGCCGCGTAGCTCGACCTCGCACCGGCCTTCCGACCAGAACTCGATCTCGACGCCGCCCAGCGGTTCCCAGAACTTGGCGTCCCACGGCTCGGGGAAGACCTGGAGCATCTCGTCCGCGCAGATGCGACGGTCGTATTGCTCGAGTTCTTCCATGTGCTCCCATGGCTCTTCCTTGGCGGCGAAGATCACCTTGAGCATGGCCTTTTCCATGTCGCTGTAGCCGTTGATGGCGCGCTTGATCGGGTGCGGGAGGTCCAGCATGCCGAAGCCTTCGGAGCAGTCGTGGAGCAGAGCGGCCCTGCGCAGATGCGCCGGCACCTTCTGGTAGAGTTTCACGACATGCTCGGCGACCCGGTAGGTCCGGATCGTCTGGCCGGAATAGCGGGGCAGACGGCAGAGCGCCCTGATGGCGACGGGAAGATCAACGTTCTCGGGTTTGAAGTCGAGCGGGTTGACCAGCTTCATGTTGTAGAGAAGGATTGATGGATCAGACATGGAAGAACCTCCGCGGATTAGTGGGATTTCGGCGGGGGATCAGGTATTGGACGACCCACCCTTGATCGATGGATTGGGTCATCTCGTGTGTGCCACGATCAAACTTGCGGCGAGCGTCCGTCAGGACGTCGGCGAACTCGTCACCCCACTCGTGACCGCAGCGCTTGATAGCGATCACGAACGGGCGAACGTGTTCACGTCCAAGTTCTTTGATGTCTGTGGGGCGGGGGCAGGGGGCCGGTAGTGTGGCCGTCGCTTTGGGACCGTACTTGGTCACCAGCGAGTGGTAGGGTAGTCCGAGGCGACGGGCGACCATTGATAGGTTGCCGCCCGTCTCCTTGATGGTTTCTTCAATCAGATTGTCTATCGATGCTCTTTTCATTTTCCTCAAGCTCAATGTAGTAATCGGCTTGAGGGTATTTGTGACTGACCAACAGGATCTGCGAGATGCGATTTGCCAGATACTCTAGGGTAAGAGCAGTATTGTGGGCGCGATCGTCGTCCATTGATGCGTCGATCTCGTCTCCTAGAAAGACAGAGAACTGATTATTGGTCAGAACCTGCCCCAATCCTAGACGCAGAGCCAGGTTGGCCACTGCCTTGCCAGAGCCCGACAGGGTGTTGATCGGCTGATTATCGACGACGATGTTGAACTCGTCGTCCACCTCGATCACGTTGCGCTTCCCACCGGTCATCTTTGACAGGTAGTGGCTCGCCACCTTGTTCAGCGACGGGATCAGGTGTTGTTTTACCAGCCTGCGGAGGATGGTGAGGGCTTCCTTGCCTTTCCTGTAGCCTTCCTCCTCCAGCTTCCGCTTCTCGATCTCTTCCAGGCGCGTCTCGTAAATCCCCAGCTGGCTGGTGTAGGTCGAGAGGCGGTCCTCGTAGATCCGAGCTTCCTGGTACTTCTGCTCCAGGACGTTCAGCATCGTCGGGACGGACATCAACTCGCCGGCCCGTTTCTCGTCGATCGCATGGTTAGTCTCCTGCTCCTGCCACTCGGACAGGCGTTGCTCGTAGGATGCGAGGGCATGGTCGTAGGCCAGGCGGTCTCGCCAGAGAGCGTTGAGCGTCTTGCTGTCGGCTGACGCCGGCTCGACGGCTTCCAGCTCCGGCCGCTTGGCCTGTGCTGCCTTGGCAACCTGCATCTGCGCCAGCTGCTGGCGCGTGTAGAGAGGCTTGGGCGTATCCTTCACGCGCTCCCACTCGTCACGGACCTTCTCGAACGCCTGCAGCTGGCGCCTGGCGACATCGATGTTGCCCATGTCCGGCTTGGAGGGGCGCTCCTTGCCCTCCAGCTCAGCCGTGAGGCTGTCCACCTGGGACTTTACCGCATCGATCCTAGCCTTCTCCATTGGCCAGGAGTGGGTGCATTCGGGACAGGTGTGTTGCCCGACAGCGACAAGGTCGTGCCACTGCTTGACCAAGTGGTCGAGCTTCTCGAACTTCCGGACCAGTTCCAGGTCGGCATCAGCCTTGGCGATCACCTCGGCCGTCATGACCGGAAGATCCCGTTTGAGACGCTCGCGCAGCTCCCAGTCGTCCACGTTGATCTCGTCAGGATCGACCTCCGGGGGCGCAGGGAGCGCCTTGAGCTGCCGCTGGGCGTCTTCGTACCGACGAGCCTTCTCAACGAGCTCCTCCAGCTCCTCTGCAGCCGTATCAGTCGGGGCAACCGGTTTGTTCGGCTTGTCCTTGCGGGCCAGGGAGAGTCGGCCCTTGACCCGGTGCAGCTCGTCACGGAGCTCACGCAGGCGGAACAGCTCTGGCTCCATGTCAGCACTGGGTTCGTAGCCCTCCGGCTTCGCAGGCTCCTGGGGCTTGACCAGGCCGTCTTCCATGCCGCCGATTGCAGAGGCGAGGGTCGAGGCCTCGCCGGCGCACCACTTGGCGATCTCGTCGATCACCGACAGGCCGATCACAGAGTCGACCATGGCCTTGCGCTCGGTCGGCTTCATGCTGCCGAGCTTCTCGATGTCGCCCTGGTTGGCAACGCAGGCCGTGTCGAAGACCTGGAGGCCGAAGCCCAGGAGCTCGACCACCTTGTTGTTCACACCCTTGACGCCGTTGGCGATCTCCGTGTCGCCCCGGAATATCTTGGCCGTGTTCGACGTGCGCTTCGTGCGGTACGTCTCTCCGCGGATCGCGAACTCCAGCTCGACCTTCAGGTTCTTGTAGTCGACAAGGTCGCCCCGTAGGGCGGCGGTGCCGAACAGCGAGAAGCGGATCATTTCCAGGATGACGGACTTGCCGGCCTCGTTCGGGCCAGTGATGGCGCCGAAACCCTTCTGGAATGAAAAATCCCCCGACAGGTGGCGACCCGTCGAGGGAAAGGTGACTTCGTATTTCAGTTTGGCCAGCATTGGCACTTTCCTTGTTCTCTTGCTTTGATGACGGCGCTCACGACGACTTCACGCAAGTTGGCAGCGAAGTAGCGGGCGATGTCGCGGAACGGGGCTTCCCCCACGCCGGCCACCCGCTTGAGCTCCTGGATCATGCTGATCTCCGGAGGATTGAGGCCTTCGGTGGTGAGCCACTCGTCCATGGCCTTCTGCATCTGTTCGCTACTCGGCAACACGAGCCTCCTCGAAACGGTCGGTGATTTTCTGACGTACCTCGTCGGGGACGCCGGCTTCGTTGAAGGCCTGCGCGAACAGGGCCATGAGGTCGAAGTCGCCCATGGAGACTTCCTCGGTCTCCTCGTCGGAGGTTCCCTCGCGCTTGACGGTGAGTTGTAGGCAGTCCACGTCCTGGTCCAGGATCTCACCGGGGGCGAGGAGGACGCGGACGCACCTGAAGCGGAGATCTTTGCCCATCAGCTCGTTGAGGTGCAGCGTGAAATACATCTCGCCGTTGTCCTCGCCGTGCGCGTAGGGCTGCATCGAGCCGACCTGGATCACCTCGACGCCGTCGCGCTTGAAGCTGTCCGGCAGATGGACATGGCCGGTGTAGGCCGTCTTGCAGCCCATCATGGCCAGCTTCTCGGTCGGGACCATGTTGTCGTGGCCGAAGATCGTGTCCCAATGGCCGAAAGCGATGTCGAGGTCGAAGGTGACAAGCTCGTCGGCGGGCTTGCTGGGATGGAAGGGGAAGAACCCAACCATGTTGCCGTCGATGTCCTTGCGCAGGACTGGATCGTTGTGCCGGACGACGTAGATGTTCTCCTGGCTGGAGACGATCAGCTCGAAGAGATCGAGCGCGCCCTTCTTCTCCAGGTCCCTGGAGATGTCGTGGTTGCCGGCGATCACAACGTAGGTGGTGTCGGGATTGTCGCGCGCAGTGGTCAGGTAGGTGAACGCGGCCTTCCAGATGATGCCGAAGGGCACGGCCCACTTGTCGAACAGGTCGCCCATGCAGACAAAGACATCGTAGACACCCGAGCCGGCAAGCCGCGCCTGGAAGTCGTCCATCACCATCTTCTCCCGAAGACCCCGCTTCTCAAGCGAAACACCCCGGACGAAGGCTCGTCCGAGGTGCGGGTCTCCGAGAATGCCGACACGAGCTGTGCCGATCTCAATCTCGGTTATTCTGTCCATTGTCGAAGATGTCCTTTGCTGCGAAGAGGATTTTGATCTGATGCAGGACGTCGTGGAGCGCGTTGTGCGCGTCCCCTGCGAAGTCGACGTCGAACTCGCGGTGTTCCGGCCGGCCGGCGAGACCAGCCATGTAGCTGTTCATGTCGCGGGCATATCGGAAGTGATACGGGTAGTGCAGGTTGTACTGGCGGAAGTACGACTGCATGAAGGAGAAATCGAAGCTCGTGGGCTTGGCCCAGAAGCGGAGCGGCTCGTCGGTCTTCAGCTTCATCGACCAGTCCTTGAAGGCGGTCATGACGACGCTCGGATCTTCCATGCGCTGGCAGATCTGGTGGTAGACCTTGAGGTTCTTGCCCTGCCACCACTGGCGGGTGTCCTCGTCCCAGTAGCGGTTCGGTGCCATGGCCAGGCAGCGATCGAACATGTCGCTGGCATCGACCGTCTTCTGATCGAGATTGAAGCGCACGGCGGCGATCTGGATCACACCGCTGTGCTCCGGCCGGGTGCCGGTCGTCTCAATGTCGACCATCACGTCGGGGTATTGCTCATTTTCCATCTGTAGCTTTCCAGTTCTTTCCAGGTGAGGGAACGGTTCGAGCAATCCCGGATCATCTGATACGGGATGCAGAACCATTCGTTGGGGGGAAGCCGGTGGATGTAGACGAGGTAGTCCCCACCCGCGGCCAGGATCATGACGGCCATCGCAGAGGGGATCGTCCGAAGGAGCGAGAAGCGAAAAGCGGTGGGGTCCTGGGTGGACTTCACTTCGGCAAAGTGGACGCCGTTGTAGGCGACTAGATAGTCGCTAGGGGCTGATCTTGTGAAGCCGGACTTGCCGGTTCTGCCCCGCACCTCGGCGGCGTCGACCACTCTCCAGGTCCACGCTTTTTTACCAAGCGTTTTCCAGATGCGCTCAAATTCTTGTTCGGAGGGTTTTCCAGTGTTCTTAGCCATCAGAGGCGATATGGTTGCCCCTGATGGCTTTGGTAATGCCCAATCTGGGCGTTACTCTAGGGGAAGAGATTAATCTCCTTCAAAGCTCTTGAAGAAGAGCAGCGTGATGCGCTTTCCATCATGCATCCGCTTGAGAGCATTGACGGTCGCAGCGTATCTCGACGAGGTATCGATGTCCTCGAACGGCGTGTTCAGCACCTCGTTGTGGAACTTGTCCTTGCCGACAATGTAGGAGACGAAGATGCGGTAAGGCGACTCCTGCTTGGGCTGTTCGGGAATTTCGATTGGCAGGTTCTCGGTGGCGAGTTCCTCGGCCAGGTGCTCGATTACCGGCGCTGCGGTGGTGGTTTGATCTTTCATAGTTGTTTCTCCATCAGTTTGCGATTTTGTATCCAGCCCACGAAGTTTCCGTGAAGCTCGGGCTTCTGCCAATTCCAGCCATCGTGCTCACCCCACTGGTCGTAGAACGCTCGATTGAAGGTGTCCGGCGTGGCCTGATGCTCGAACGGCGAGGCGTGGAAGACATCGGCCTTCACCAGCTTGTCGTAGATCGCCTGGGCACGCTCCAGGGTCATCGGCTGGCCGTCGACCGTCTTGTAGGAGACAGAGGCGCAGCGGGCGACGGACAGAGCCTTCAAATCGCTGATATGGTAGCGCCGGAAGTCTTCCTGCTCGACATAGGGAAGGTGCCATTCACCCGGCTGGAGCTCCCGTGGCGTGCTGCCGGCCATCGCCACCTCGAACATGAGGCGGGCCAGCTCGTGGATCTCCGGCTGGGCGTCCTTGTGTAGGCGCAGGGTGCGGAAGTTGTCCCACTCGGTGGCCGTCACGACGACGTTGATATGTAGCCAGGTCTCCAGCAGGCGGTTCACGATCTGCTTGTGGTAGCCGGCCTTGGCGTAGGCGCGGGCGAGCTCGATCATCTGATCCCGGCCACGGAGCCAGGCCTCCTCGGGCCTGAGCATCGTTCCCTTCAGAACGTTGGGGTTGTGGTGCCAGGGGTTCCTAATCGGAGCATCATGTTCCTCCCGAGCCTGCATCCCCGGCTGGTTCTTGCCCCAGTAGATCGGCATGGCGGGGTCATCGAGCACATCCTGGATCATGCGCTCGACGGGGATGGCGCGCGACGACGAGGCGTTCCTGGACAGGTTCTCGTCGTACATCAGGCCGTCCGCGATCTGCTCGATGATGATGCAGTCGCCGGGGGTGGAAGCGAGCACGCGATGTGTGAGCTCCTCGGCGTGGATGAACCGCGGGTATCGCAGCTCCATGGTGGTGATGCGCTTGCCGAAAGCGCTGCTGTCGGCGATTACCTTGGCAGAAATGGTCATGATTTTCCTTTATCGATAGACGGCGTAGAGGCCGGGGGTGATTTCCTGGGGTTCTCCAAGAACGACAATCTCGTGACCCTGATCGCCGTCTCGGATGTCGCCCGGGCCGTCTCGCTTGATGACTTTGACCTGGGCCGCTTCTCCGGCGTACCTGGTCATCTCGAAGCCGGTCACTTCCCCGATCCACTTCATGCGATGGTCGGAAGCCATGCAGCCTCGACAATCGTAACACATCACGAGTGAGCCCTTGAGGGCTCGTTTCAATCGAAAGTTCTCGAACATCAGGTGATGATCTCCTCGGGTTGCTTGGGGATGGTATGGCCGTAGTCCAGCAGCATTCCCCGGATGGTTTCGGACGAGCCGACGAGGGTGGGGAAGAAGCCTTCCCCACTCATGACGGAGACGAAGATTTTGCCTCCGTTGCGGTTGATCTCGGCCACTTCCTCGGCGGTGAGTTGCCACGCGCTGACGACGCAGGTGCCGTTGGTGAATGCCACCAGGTCTTGGACGTCGTCCCGGCCTTCCGGGGCGGTGAAGCGGCGGTTGAAGCCTTCGAAGGTTGCTGGAATGCCCATCAGATGTGGCTCCTCACATGCTTCTTGAACTGGGCCTGCAAGCGACGGCGCTGCTTGCGGTTGCCCTGGTTCGCGGTTGTCGCCTTGGCGAGCTCATTAATCTCCTGCCGCCGTGGTGGGAGGAACACCTCTCGGCGTTCCTCCTCCGACATTTTGGCGAGAGCTTCCTTCTGTGCAGGTGTGAAGTCCATTACGGGATGATCCTCTTCTCGACCCAGGCCTTGCGGAAGTCGCCGTTCGTCTTCCATCCATCGATCAGGCAGGCGGTGAAGACGTCAGCCTTGCCGGCCTTGTTGTCTTCCCAAACCTGTTGAGCGATGTCGGCCATCTCGTCGAAGGCAGTTTGCCTCCCGACCGTGTACCCCGCCCCAATCCCACACACTGTGAGGACCACGGCCAGGGTGGTGAGTTTACCCACCTTCGTCATAGGGGCGCTCCTTCATGGAATTTGACCGCTACCGGGAACCTCGGCATGCCATCCGCGGTCGGGGTGAAGAACTTCACCGTCGCCTGCCGGCCGACCCACTCGGTGCGGTCTTCCAGCAGCTTCCGGCAGAAGTCCTGGTTGCCCGCGATGCCTGCACCGCAGTGACGCCCGTCCGGCAGCTCGATCGTGAGCCGCTTGGCGTAGCCCGACCAGTTGCCGACGCCCTCGACCACCTCGACGATCTTGAACTCGGCGTCCTGGAACTCCTTGCGCTTCAGGAGTGTGGACGAGCGCTTCTGCTCGTAGGGCTCGTCGAGCCGGACCATCTGGCCCTCGTAGCCATCCGCGAGGTACTCGCCGTAGTCGGCGTCGAGCATGTCCTGGTTGAAAGCCATCCGGGTCTCGACCGGCACCAGGTGGGTGCAGTCGACGAGCATGGCGCTGACAACCGGCGAACGGCCAAAGAAACCGGCGTCGAACGATGGGATATCGTAGATGTGGTACTGGACCACACCCTCGGTCGCCGGGTTCGGGGCCTGCTTCCGGATCAGGGACACGAGCTTCTCGAACTCGTCCTTGAGGTCGTGATTGTAGAGCTCGCCGTCGAGGACCAGGTCGGGGTCAGCGATGAAGTACGGCGCGAGCTCGGCCTCGATATGTGGGCACGAGACGATCGGCTTGCCCTGACGGGTGAACAGACCCTCGGCCCGGGCGATGCAGCGGATGCCGTCCAGCTTCGGCTGGTTGGCCACCGGCCACTTGGTCTTGCCCTTGTAGCCCTTGGCGAGCATCGGCTCGAAGAAGTTCGGCGTGGCGCAGGCCTCCGGCGTCAAGTGGTACTGGCGCTCCAGCTTCTTCCGGCGCTCGGCCTCGGCCTCGAACTCGGCCTGGGCCTCGTCGGTCGCCTGGCTCTTGGCCTCGCAGACCGTCCACTCGGTGGTCGTCTGGGCGCCGTCGATCAGGCCGGACGTGGAGCGCCACTTGTTGCCCTCGACTTCGTAGGACCAGGTGCGCAGCCGGCCGGTGGTGTCGAGTTTGAAAATTGGTTCTGATTTCACTGAGTAAATTCCCTGTTGCGATAGATGTTGTTGAGTGTTTCGGAAACGCGGCCGATGCTGACGCCGTGTTCGGTCGCGATCTCATGGAAGGTCGCGTCCGGGTGTTCATGGGCGTACCGCTTGATCCTCCGGCGAAGGCCCTCCGTGAGCGGGTTCGACTGGCGCGGCGCTTTGCGGACGGGGGAGGCGCGGAACATCTCGTTCTCGATGATGTCCAAGATTTCGACACCAATCTCTGTCGGCGCCTTGTCGGCAAGCTCAAGGAGCTTCTGCCGTGCCGTGATGATGCTCATTTGTAGGTCTCCTCTATCGGTTGGATGGAAAAGCGCCAGTTGGCGCCCTCGGCTCGGTTCGCCTCGATCTCCGCTTCCATGTGGGAGATGAGGATGGCGACGTTGACGTCGTCCACGACCCCGGCGTCTTCGACGACGAGGTCTTGGTCGTCACGCAGGTGACGGGCGACGAGTTGCAGTTTCATATCGTTTCTCCAGGGTAGCTTTGGCGCGATGCACCATGCTCTTGACGGTCCCTACGGCGATGCCCATGTAGTCGGCGGTCTCGTCGTAGCGGTGGCCCAGGACCCCGACCATGGCGAGGGCCGTCTGTTGGTCGGGGTTGAGGGTGTTGAACACGTCCAGGACGTCCCGGAGCTCCTCGCGGTGCTCCTGGGCCGCTTGGACGCTGAACTGACTGACCGCGAGCCCTTCCGGGTCCTCGACCATCCGCTTGTCCTTGCGGTAGTTCTGGACGTGCATGTTGTACATGATGGTGAAGAGCCAGCCCTTCATGTTGGTGTCGGGCTGGAACATGTGTTGCTTTTCGAGCGCGCGGAGCAGAGTTGCCTGAACCAGGTCTTCAGCTCGAACCTCACACCGGGTGAGCTTCACGGCGAAGCCCATCAGTGCCTTGGTGCAACCCAACAGCTCGCGCTCGAATGGTGTCATGCTGCTTCCCTTATCTTTCTCTTGTGGAACATCAGGTAGTCGACGACGGCACGGACGTGATCGTCGTTCAGACGCTGCCCCTCGGTGTTCTCGGGCAGGACGCCGGGAAGTTTCGGGGCCTCGTAGAGTTCGATCTGGCCGGCTGGTGCTTTCTTCGCGTCGAACGGCTCGAAGGTGACGCCAATGGCTGGCGAACTGTCGAGCTTGCAGGACTTGAAGATGTCCGGGTGGTTGTTCATGCACTCGCCGAGCATGTGCATGCCCTCGACCACATGCTTGTAGTGGATCGAGAACACGAGCTCGTCGTGGATCGGGACCATGAGCCGCATGATGCGGAAGTCCCAACCCATCTCCTTCATCCTGGCCATCACGCGGAGCGCAGTACGCTTCGCGATGGTGGCGCAGGTGCCCTGCACGACCGAGTTGACACCCTGGTTGTGCGCCCGCTTCTGGATTTTCTTCGCGATCCAGTGAACGAGCGCGTTGTAGGATGCCAGCTCCTGGCCGGCGCCCATGTCGAACTTCTGCTTGAAGGCCATCGTCCATTGGTTGGTGGCCTCCCAGCGGACACGACGGTGGCCGTCCGGCAGGTGGATTTCGCCGGTTCGGGCCAGCTGCTCGATGATCCCGACGCGCCACTGCTCCGCGACCGCGAAGCGATCCCGATAGAGCTCGGTGGCCATCTTGGTCTTTTCCTGGGACCAGCCCATGCGCTCACCAATCGTGGCCAGCCAGCCGGAGAACCAGTAGTTGAAGTTCGAGTTCTTGCCGGCCTCGGTACGCCAGTATTTGTAGGCCTTGTTCGGTTCGAGCTGCTCGCCCTTCAGGTTGGTGAAGAGTCGATCGTGGTTGCCGAACTTGTCCCCGAACTCCTCCAGGAAGGTCTCGACCTTCTCGTGCTTGCTCAAAGACTTAAACATGGTCTCGGTGAGGCCCTCGCAGTCGGCCCCGAGCACCGCCGTTGCCGAACCGACGTGCAGATCCTGGTGAGGGATTTGCATGTAGGCTTCAATGAACGTCGGGTCCTGGCTCAACTCCCCGATGATGACCAGCTCGACAGCTGACCAATCGCGGGAGAGAACGAGGTGATCGTCCTGGTCGCCTTCGAAGAAGCCCCGGACGTAGGTGCTCTCGCCACGCTTGGCGAGCTGCATCGCGTTCGGATCTTCGCAAGCCATACGGCGGGAGGCCAGCATGGAGGTGACGGTCGGATACATCCGGCCGGTCTCCGGGTCGGTCAGCTGGCTGTACGGAGTGAGGTACAGCTTCATGCGCTGTTCGATGCTGGCAATCTCGCCCATGAACACGAGGAGGTTCTTGGCCGTCTCGTGATCTTCTTCCTTGAAGCGGTCGATCAGCTTACCGCGGGCCTCGGCATCGGACTGCGTCTTGTTCTGGCTGACGACGACCTTCGTGCCGGTCAGGTCGTAGAAGATCGTCCGCATGGGCATGTAGTGGGAGAGATTGACGCCCTTTGGCTCGGGGTCGCCCTCTTCCTTCGCCCAGGCGTTGGACACCGCGCCTCGCACCTGCAGGCACTGCTTGTAGGCGTTATCGTTGTCCGGGAGTTCAGCCCACTGGACGACCTGTTTGCGGTACTTGTCGGCGCTCTTCTGATACCAGCTGTCCCGCTTCATCAGGCCGGGGTGGTAGTCGTCCGAAAAAGGTAGCAACTTTCGGACACTGACTTTGGTCTTGCGGAGCGTCTCGGCCATCTCCTCGCGCTCCTGGGCGCGACGGGCCAGGATGTTCTCGTAGTTGACCTTCATGCCCACCTCACGCATCTGCGCGAAGAGATGGATCATCGGGTTCTCCTGGTTGAAGAAGGTCTGGGTAACACCCCGGTTGGTGTCGACCATGTACTGGAGGAGGCGACGGAAGAGACGCAGTGCCCAGTAGGCGTCATCGGCGCCATAGTCGGCGACTTCCTCGCCGGTCAGCTGTCCCATGTGGGCCTTGTCGCCGAGCACCTCCTGAAAGGTCGTCATGTTGTGGCCGAACCACGACTTGACCGCCTTCTTCAGTCCATAGCCGTAGGCCAGCTCGTTGACGTAGCCGTTGTAGCTGTGCGCCGCCTTGGATTGCTTGCCGATGATCGAGTAAACGAGCTCGGCCAGGCGGGTGTTGGTGAAGTCGGCCTTCTCGATGTCGAAGCCACCCTGCTGGCAGAGTTGCATCATTTCGGGGATCAGCTTGGCCCAGGCACCGCGGCCGGCGTACTTGAAGTTATTCTCGTTGT
Source organism: Mesorhizobium sp. WSM2240 (assembly GCF_040438645.1). Lineage (NCBI taxonomy): Bacteria > Pseudomonadati > Pseudomonadota > Alphaproteobacteria > Hyphomicrobiales > Phyllobacteriaceae > Mesorhizobium > Mesorhizobium sp. WSM2240. The sequence goes on along the minus strand of NZ_CP159253.1, from coordinate 3,085,383 downwards.
ATTCATCGGGGCCGTAGGCCGACACTGCCATCTGTAGGGTGCAGATGATCTCCGGCAGCTCGTAGCCGTAGACGCTCTTGAACGCCGATAGCTCGTAGGGAGCGTTGTGCGCGATCCAGAATGCATCACCGGCCTTGGCATCGAGCACTTCCTTCGCCACGTCCCAGGGGATGCGGTTCTCGACGTCGGCGTGGTTGAGGTTGAGGTAGTAGGCGTGGCTGTCGTTCTCGGGATAGATCGAGAAGCCGGTCATCACCGTCCGGCGCATATCGAAGACCAGCTTCTTGGCCGGGGACTTCTTGCGCGTGACCGGGTCGACCTTCATGAACAGGTTCAGGCCGTCGTGGCGGGCGTCATCGTGCGTTTCGCAGTCGAGACCGATGAAGGGGGTGGCCTTCACCGTCTCGATCAAGCGAGGCAGGACCTGGTCGTAGTTTCTGGCGTCGATCAGGGTCGTCTTGATCACTGCATGAACTCCTTGAGGGTTGCGTCAGCCTTCGCGTAGTCGGGCTGGCCGATCGTGGTGTGGGCAGTGACGAGTTCCTCCGGCACGTCGAGGAAGCCGACGATCGTCCAGTAGGCCTTGAACAGATCGGGGTTCGCTTCGAGCCACTGGAACATCTTGGGCTGCAGGGTGACTTGCTTCTTCCAGGCGGGGTTGCCGGCGAAGATCAGGTCCGTGGCGCGCTGGAGCCTCGCCGGACCATTGCTGGCCCAGAGGGTGTCACCGAAGCGGGGCACTCCGGGGATCTTGTCCGACTGATCCCCACACCACGTCTTGTAGAGGCGGGTGTAGCGGGGCTCGACTTTGGGCTTCGCTGCACAGACGACGTTCTTGGGGAACTCGCCCACGAGCTGCAGCATGTCGCCGTCGTTCGAGTAGATCGCCACGAGGTGGCCCTTGGAGGCATAGCGCCTGGCCAGGAGGGCGAGCACGTCGTCGGCCTCGTAGCCGGGGACCTTGATCTGGACCGCCTTGGTGTGCTCCAGGGCTTTTTGAGTGAGGTGGAAGCCGTTGTAGATGCCGGTGTCCGGTGCCTTACGGCCAACTTTGTATCCGGGGAAAATCTGCCGGCGCTTGTCGCTTCCGTTGGGGCCGTCCCAAACACAGATGACTGGGTCAGGACAGCTGAACACGTCTTGCATGAAGTTGCGGGGCGCGAGACCGGATATGTCGGTCTCGAGCTCCACTCTCATGTACGAGTTCATATCGTACAGGCGGATCATCAGATCACGCTTTCCGCCGCCGCCGCGTGGCGGGGGAAGGCCCATTCAGCCGTCAAGACGTCCGAGCCTTGAAGGAAGACGACCTCCTGCACCTCCTCCGGGTCGACCTCGTGGGTGGGCAGTTCCGACACGTCGCCCCAGTAGCGGGCAATGACGAGGTTGTGGCCATACTCGTCCGTCGTCATGTGGAGGAGCGTCAGGAGGTTCGGCTGGATGATGTAGCCGGTCTCCTCCTTCAGCTCACGACAGCCGGCTTCCTGCCAGCTCTCGCCCCGCATGTGGAAGCCGCCAGGGAGGCCGAGCTTGCCCCTGCCGGGGTTGTTCGAGCGACGGACGGTGATCAGTCCTCGCCGATGCTTGGCGAGGACGCAGACGACTGTCGGCGTGTTGTCGTAGACGGGGCGACCGTCAGCGGTGTGGGCGATGGGATGATCCATTACGCTGCCATCCCCAGCGCTTCCTTGTAGAGGTCGAGCATGGCCTCGGCCTCTTGGCGCTCGGCTTCGTCGAGCCGACGCAGAGCGACGATCTTACGAATGGTGGTCGTGTCGTAGCCCTTGCCCTTCGCCTCGGCGAGCACCTGCTTGATGTCCTCGGCGATCGTGGACTTCTCCTCTTCGAGGCGCTCGATGCGCTCGATGATGGCGCGCAGATCATTGGCCGCGATTGTCGTGGCTTCTTCACTCATGAAAATTCTCCGGGTTGTTGTTCAAAGAAAAAGGGCGGGGTCATTGACCCCGCCCCTTTGTCAGTCGAGGCGGCGATTAGCCGACGACTGTGTAGTCCTTGAAGTCCAGGATGCCCCAGGTGTTGCCGTTCGAGCTCTGCTCGACGTAGCCGACCGTCACCTCGACGGTGTCGCTCGACGGATCGGCACCGTCCTTGGTCATCTGCTTCACCAGCTTGGCGAACGCCTTGAAACCGGTGGTCGAGAAGGAGTGGCCCAGCGTGGTGCCGGCTTCGACCGTCTCTTCCTTCAGCTTCACGTCGTCGACCATCTCCATCTGGATATCGGCCGACTTGTAGGGGCGAGCGCGGGGGTCGACGGAGCGAGCCTCCGACAGGGCCTGCGCCCAGGTGCTGCCATCCGAGGCCATGACGCGATCGTAGGTCTTCCGATAGGTCGCCGGATTGCCGTACTTCACGGTCTCGTTGTAGGTCACGTCGCTCAAGTCGATGCGAACCTTGATTTCCTCCAGGAGCGGCTTCTTGGCGCCGATCTGGAGGCCGTGTTCGTTGACCTTGAGCCACTCGTCCACAGTGACCGCCCCGGCCATTGCGTCGTCGAGGCCCATCGGGCGTCCAACGGCGGTGTTCTGGGGTGCGACAGTGGCGGGAACGTTCGGGGCAGCTTCCTGCGGGATGTTGCCTGCAGCCTGCGTGGCCTGATTGATGGCGGCGTCGATGTTGTTCATTCGGTAGTCCTTTCGTTTTCAGTTTCATCACCGCTTTGTTGCGGTAGTCGTGATGTAAGAAAGGCCCGCCGAATTACGACGGGCCTTTTTCTCTTGTCCTAGAGTAACGCGAAACTATTTACTCCATTGAACCTCCTTGATGTCCTCGGGCAGATACCCTTGTTCGTCCATCCAATCCGGGTCGACCCATTTCGGCTCGTACTCCGCGATCGGTTGCCCGCGATCTTTGATCAGCTCCAAAATGCTTCCAAGACGAAGGGAATGTTCCTGCGCGACGCAGATGCCGTCGATATAGAGGCCTTCCCAGTCGCTTTCGCAATGAGCGTGGATGATCTTCATGCTGCCTCCTTCATAGGCTCGGCGTCGATGTTGTGTTCGAACAGCCTCAACACCTGGTGAGTTGGGTCCACCTTGTGCGCGTCGAGCGACTTCTGGTAGATGATCCAGGTGATCCGTTGATCAAGGCTGTCCTCGTAAAGCAGGACCGTGATGCGTAGTGGTGAACCACGCTTGCCGCGAATGGCTCGGCGGTAGGCCTGCAGGACTGTGGTGTCGAGGAAGTCGAGCGAGGCGAAGATCATGTGATCCACCTCCTGCTCGCCACAGAACTGCCAGTTGAAGCCGACGTCGGCCACGGCCGGCGAGGCGATGATGCAGTTGAGCTCGCCCTTGCGGAACGCCTCGTCGATCTCGCCACGCCTCTTCGGCGTGACGTCGCCGTTGATCACTTCGGCCTTGAGGCCGTACGAGCGGGCCAGCTCCAGGATGCGATACTGCTGGGGCTTGAGCGCTGCGTAGACGATCACCGGCTTGCCAGTGCGTTGGTGATCTTCGAAGTGGATGTCGAGACGCTCTTCCTTCCCGCAGCGGGCGCCCTTCATGATGTCGATCGTATCGCCGGCCGCGCCCGCCAGATCGGGGAAGGAGTTCGGGTGCTCCATGATCTGCCTGGCGCGGATGAACGCCACGCCTGGCTCGGTGCCTTCCAGGAAGAACTTCTCCAGTTCGAGGAACGCTTCGTCCTTGAACTTGTCGTAGATCTCCCGCTGCTTCTCGGACATCTCCACGAACTCGGGGATGATGACCTTGGCCTCCTTGCCGTAGACCATCTCGAAGGTGCGCCGGATGGCGTGCTTGCGGAAGATGGCCGACAGTTTCTCGTGGTTGCGCCACGATGAGAGCTTCCCGGTGAACGGGTCTTCGATCGCGTGATACCAATAGAAAGACTTGTACGAGCCATAGTAGCGAGGCTCGATCACGCGGATTGCCGGATAGGCACTGTCCAGCCTGCCGGAGACAAGCGTCCCGGTCATGCCCAGGAAGTGGGTCATCTGCCGCTGGAAGGACTCGTAGAAGCCTTGGGTGCGGGCCGAGCTGTCGCCCTTGTAGCCCTTGTGGATCTCGTCCACCTGGACCGCCTTGACGAAGTCAGGTAGCGCCCTCCAGTGGGTCGAGAAGGCGTCGAAGCCCATCAGGAACACTTTGGTGTTGCCGGGGTTCGCCAGCTCGTACGGCAGGACCGTCCTGGCGTGGAGCATCTGCTCGTTGACGTTCTGGTCCTCGTCGACCACGCCAGCCTGCAGCAGAGCTTTGAAGGTGACCTTCTGCGAGCCAAACAGCTCGTATGGGCCGCTCCACTTCCGGAGCGTCTCGGCGAGCTTGATCTGAGCCGGGGAGAGGGGCTTCAGCCCCTTGACGATCGTGACCTCGTCCGGCTTGAAATCCGTGAAGCGCAGGATCTCGTCCCGGTTCTTTTTCAGGAGCGAGAGGGGCATCACGAATGCCGAGCCGATCTTCTCCCGAGACCAGAGATACCACTGGTAGACGACCACGGAGGGTGTCTTGCCGGTGCCAGGGTCCGAGAGATTGAGGCATTTGGGATTGCGGATATAGTAGGCCAGGTCCGCAACCTGGTAGTCGCGGAGCGAGACGTTGGGGTCCATCAGCGCCTCCGGCCGAAGAGCGTCATGCCCCAGGGGATGATCCAGATGATGTGCAGCCCCGCGACCAGGAGGATGGCGGCGAGCCCGATGGGACCGAAGGCCAACAGGAGGAGGAACATGAAGCCATCGATCAGCGTGAAGGGTTCACGCCGGAACACGAACGGGTAGAGGGACAGGAGCGCGGCGATCAGGCCGAAGCCAAGCCAATAATCAAACATTTAGGTCCTCACATTTCTGACGGATCTCGGCGGCTTCGGCGTTGTCGCCGTAGTCGCAGTCATTGCACTTGGTGCAGATGTGGACGGGCACAGAGCAGCCACAGCTTTCACCGCAGCTGGCGTTGCACCCGCCGAGGAGTTTCCACTTGTGGCCGAACTCCCGGCATGGTCCTTGGGCGAACTCTCGCTCAAGCCGAGCAACCTCGGCCCGAGCCTTTTCCAGGCGGTTGGCGAGGTCAGACACGGCGAAGTTCCGTGAGCAGATCACGCGGGATCGTGTTCTCGGCCGACTTGCAACCTTCGAGGTTCTCGACGGACGCGCCGCAAAGAGGGCACGGGTTGGGCTCCTCGTTGTGGCAGGGGCAGCGCGCCTCGGCCCAACGCAAGGTCTTCTTGACCACGGCCTCCAGCTGCTTGACCCGTTCGTAGGGGTCGCCTTGGAACCAACCGGTGTTCAGGCAGTCCGAGCAACCGTATGGGTCCGGCGCTTGGATCACACAGGTCATGCAGACGCCGGCTCCTTCGCTGGCTTTCTTGTAGGCGTCCCGCTCTTGCTCCACCCGGACCAGTCGCTTCCGAAGGGTGTCAGCTTCTCCAACACTCTCCCAAAGAAGTTCTTCGTCGGATTTATCCTTGGGGTGTGGCATAGCCGAGCTCCTTCAGTTTGGCCTTGCCCTTGTCGGTGAGCTGCGGGTCAGACCCTCGTGTTGCGAACCCGCTGCCCTGGAGATACCCCAGGGCAGCGGACACCGCGGCGCCCCAGCCATCCAGCTGGTCGTCGCCGGCCAAGGTACGCAGCACCTTCACCTCGGTCTCAAACATCATCTCTTCTCCATCATCAGGCGCAGGACGGCCTTGATGTCGTCGATCGTCCCTGCTTGTTCGATTTCCGCCTCCAGGCGCTCACGGCGAGCGATCCGCTTCGCGTCGAGGAGGCCAAAGCTTGGCCGGAGGTCGCGGATGCGCTCATCCTCGGTCATGCCGCCAGCTGCTCCAGCTCGGCGACCAGAGCGCTCGACTCCTTGTCGATCTTGGCCAAGTGGCGGAAGAACTCGAGCTCGGCGATCTCGGCCTGACGGGCCTTCAACTTCGCCTTGATCTGGGCGATGCGCTTCTGGCGCTCGATGTCGGCCCGGTAATCGCCGTCGTCCACGACCTGGATGACCGGCTTGGTGGCCTTGATCGAGCCGTTCGGCAGGACGTCGACCACCTTGACGCAGGCATAGCCGGAGTAGGGGCTGTCCACGATGACGTGATCGCCGACACGCACCGGGTATTTGCAGAAGTAGTGGTAGCGCTTGGAGGCGTTGTAACCATTGTGGAAGACGGCGGCGATGACGTTCGATTGACGTTCAGTGTTCATTTCCAGTTCCTTTTGAGAGCATGTGTCGCTTGAGGAGATGCGCGCCGTAGGCCTCCCATGGCAGGGAGACGAAGTCGGCGGGGTTCAGGTCCCCAAGGGCTGTTGAAATTCTCCTGGCCTCGGGCCGGAGGATGAGGGTCTGTTCGCCCTGCAGGACCAGCTTGCGGGGCAGGTACGGGACCGCCTCCAGTATCTGGTCGACGGCGCTCTTGTTCGTCGCTCTGACGCCCGTCAGTACGAGCGGCTGGACGTTGGTGAGTTCGAGCAGGCGAACGATTTTGTCGGGCTTCAGGCTCCAGAAGGGGGCGATGGGGAGCTTCGACGGGGTGGACATCCGCGCGAGGGTCGCGAGAATGATGGACAGATCCTGTTGTGTTAGGAAAGCTGCAGGTTCGCCGGTGTCCCGCGGTATCGGCGACATGGCGTCGATGAGCGGGTCGGCAGGGAAGCGAGAGGGATCACACTCTATGCGAAGATCGATGCGGTGATCGCCGGGGTCCTTGTTCTGGTCGAACGGACAGGGTATTTCGAAATCGAAAGCAGTTTGAACTTTCTCGCCCTGGATCAGGAAGGCGATATCGCCCTCCCAGTGTAGTCCGTTCACGCGGCCTCCAGTTTCACCTCAACCTTGGATTTTGATGCCCTGCTATAGATCGTGGCTGTTTGCAAAATTCCAAGGGCAAAGAGCTGCGCCTTGAGCGTAGGATCGGCCGCGTCGAGCTTCTCCGGGTCGATCACGATCTCGGTGCCCTTGGCTTTGACCTCGGACGGAGCCGAGACGATGACCTTGCCCCGGCCGGGGACCGGATAGGTGCTGGCGCCAGCTGCGCGGATGCTTTCCTTGGCCGCCTCGAACTTGGCTTCGAGCGGGGCGAGCTTCTCCTTCAGGTCGAGCAGCTGCTCGACCAGCGGTTTCACGTTGTCGTTCATTTGGATTTTTCCCAAAGAAAAAGCCGGCACTAGGCCGGCTGTTGATGTTCCTTGTTATAGATGTTGACCATCATCGCTCGGAGGCGGGGGTCCTTCTCCAGCGACACGGCGAGCTTGAAGGGGCCGTCGAGCTCCTTCTGGCGATCGGGGGCCATCCGCAATCTGCGGATGGCCGTCCAATAGTTCTTCAGTCTCGTTTCAATCATGTGAAGGGTCTCAAGAGCTCCTGTACTTGCACGTCCATCAACTCGGCCAGCTTCTGGATCTCGCCGAGCGTGAAGTCGTGAAGGCCGAGTTCCATCTTGCGAACCGTCAGGCGGTTCACGTCGATCATGTCGGCCAGCTTCTGGTATGTGTAGACGTTCTCGATCTCCCGGAAGCGATTGAGTCGGATACCCACGCTGTGATGACCATAGCTCAACGGCTTCTGATCATTCAACGGAGTGCGTCCGCCCTGGCGCTTCCGGCCAGCTGTGTCTACAATCCGCTTGACGCCAAGAGCCTTGGCGTTGCGGATCAGTTTTGCGACGGTGCTATAGGATCGGCCGTATTTCTCCTCGATCCATCCGTAGCTCGCCCCTTGCTGCCAGTCTTCAATCGGGCCCTCGGGCCACTTTTTATTCGAGCGGAAGTCGCCCATTGGTTGTATAGACATAGTGTCCTCGTCCCACGATGGGTGTGTTCAACACAGTGTTGCCGAACACACCCATTCTTGCCGTCGTTTACCTTAGATGCCGACCGGAACAGCTTGGTTTTCCCGGGTTTGGAGGCAATTTGGGCCTTGAATTTTGATGCTTCGAAAACATCATGCATTTCGTCATGGCGCCGTTGATGATGGCGTTGTCGGGCGGCGAAAAGACGCCGCCGCTGCTGCTTGCGGTCGGCGTGGCCAAAAAGATCCTGCTGCATCCGTTCATTGTAGCGACAGCCGTAGGCGTGGCAGCGGCGGCGATCGAGTTCCGGCCGCCGCTGCCGATCGAACGTTTTCTCGAATACCTGTCCAGCGCCGCCGCACCCTGCGCGCTGTTCGCCATGGGCGTTACGCTGGCGCTGCGGCCGCTCAAACGCGTTCCCAAGGAACTGGCGCCCATCGCCGCGCTCAAGCTGATCGTACACCCGCTGATCTGCTATATCGTGCTTAGCTCGGTAGGCAATTTTTCGGAGATCTGGGTGTTTTCGGCCGTGCTCCTGGCGGGGCTGCCGACGGCGACCAACGTCTTCGTGATCGCCCAGCAATATGGCGTCTGGGTGGAGCGCGCGTCGGCCAGCGTGCTCATCACCACCTGCCTTTCGGTCGGCACGGTGACGGCGCTTCTCTACGCCATCACCACCGGCATGCTGCCGCCGGACTTATTCCCTTGAGAAGATCGACGAGAAGCCGCTGCCGGGCCTGAGGCCCTCGCGCATGAAGAACGCGCGCAGCGGCGCGAAAGCGCCGAGCACGCCGAGGCCCGCGCTGCGCATCATCTGCGCCGGCAACATATCGGAAAGCAGCGACCGGTTGAGCAGATTGACCGCGCCGGTGCGCGCCAGAATGTCGGGCCGGCGCTTGGCATCATAGGCTGCCAGAGCCGCCGGCGAGCCCGGGTCGGCTCGGTTTTCCGCTGCAATCGCAAGCAGTTCCTGGACGTCCCTGATACCGAGATTCAAGCCTTGCGCGCCGATTGGCGGGAAGACATGGGCGGCCTCGCCGACGAGTGCCACGCGATTTTGTGCAAACCGCGCCGGCATCGCCGCCGACAGCCGATAGATCTGCCGGCCCGGCTCCACCGAAACGCGCCCTAGCATCGACTGCATCCGCTCCTCGACCTTGGCGGAAAGAGCATCGTCATCCAGCGCGGCGAGTTCCTCTGCGGTTTCGGGCGTGACCACCCATACGAGACTCGAGCGGTCGCCCGGCAGCGGCACCTGCGTGAATGGCCCGGTTTCTGTGTGGAATTCGGTGGAGATGAAGCCGTGCGGCCGGGCATGCTCGAAATTGATGACCAGTGCGGCTTGGCGGTATGCCCGCGTCGAGGTCGAAATGCCTGCCGCCTGCCTGGCAGGCGACATGCGCCCATCGGCGGCGACGGCAAGCGCACCGGGCACCTGGTCACCGTCGGCCAGTACTGCCGTGACCCGATCCGTGCCGACCGCCCAGCTGTCGACCAGAGTCCGGCGCCACTCTATGCGGGAATGCGCCGCCACTGCCCGCTCCAGGGCGGCGTTCAAGGCGCGATTGGGTACATTCAGCCCGAAGAACTCTTCCCCGACCTCGCCGGCATGGAAGGTGACGACGGGGCTGCGGATCAGCCGGTTCGTCGCGTCGACGATGCGCATCGCACGCAGCGGTGCCGCCTTGGCCTGGATCGCATCGAGAATGCCGAGCGTGTCGAGAAAGCCCAGCGCCGGAGACATCAGCGCCGTTGTGCGGCCGTCGTTGCGGCCGACCTCGGGACCGGCGAGCGTGACCCGGAAGCCAGTATGCGCCAGTCCGAGTGCCGCGATCAGCCCGGCCGGGCCGGTTCCCGCAACAATTACGTTCTGTGGATTGTCCTGGTCCAAGGCTGCTTCCGGACGCTCAATGGCTTTGATGAGTGTATAGGCAGCCGGCGCGCTCCGATCAACGTGGCGATTCAGCCCATCGAGGGCGGGCGCAATAGCGCTTGTACGGGCGACAAGGCTGCGATTAAGGTCAGGCCAACGGAAGAGGATAATCCATGGCGGACAGCCCGCATGCCGGTCGCACTAAACGCAGGCAGGTCACCTGGCCGCAGGCGAAGGCCTTTTCGGTCCATCTGCTCACCGCCTCGGGTTCGTTCCTGGCATTCCTGTCGCTGGTTGCGGCCAGTGAAGAGCGCTGGACGGCGATGTTCTGGTGGCTGGGACTTGCCCTGTTCGTCGATGGCATAGACGGCCCAATCGCGCGCAAGCTGGAGGTCAAGGAAATCCTGCCGACCTGGTCGGGCGAGCTTCTCGACAATATCATCGATTACGTCACCTACGTCCTCATCCCGGCCTTCGCGCTCTATCAGTTCGGGCTGATGGGCGAGGGGCTCTCCTTCCTTTCGGCGGCGATCATCGTGGTTTCGAGTGCGATCTACTATGCCGACACCGGCATGAAGACGAAGGAGAACTTCTTCAAGGGTTTTCCGGTGGTCTGGAACATGGTGGTGTTCACCCTGTTCGTCACCGAGCCGGGCCAGTGGTTGTCCTTCGCCGTCGTGGTGTTTGCCGGCATACTGACCTTCGTGCCTGTCAATTTCCTTCATCCGGTCCGTGTCAGGCGGCTGCGAACGCTCAACCTGACGATCACGCTATTGTGGTGTGCATTCGGCGCGCTCGCGCTTGCACAGTCGGCGCTCGCCACGTTCTATGACCGGATCGGCGTGCTTTCGGCGAATGTCGGCCTCTTCACCAAGGTCGGCATCGCGTCGACCGGCATCTACCTGTTTTTCATCGGCGGTGTGATGCAGCTGTTTCCCAACCTAGGCGCCAGGAAAGTCTGACATGTCAAAAGCAATAAAAATCCAGGCCAATGGTGGGCCGGAGGTGATGGCCTATGGAGAGAACGATCCCGGCCGGCCAAGTCCCGGCCAGGTGCTTATACGCCATACCGCGATCGGGCTGAATTTCCTGGACGTCTATTACCGCAGCGGGCTCTATCCCGCGCCGGCGGGATTTCCGCTTATCCCCGGCAACGAGGCGGCGGGCGTGGTTGTCGAGACCGGCGAAGGCGTCGAAGGACTGAGCAAGGGCGACCGGGTCGCCTATGTCGGCCCGCTCGGAGCTTATAGTGACGAGCGCGTTATCGCGGCAGCCGTGCTGGTCAAGATTCCGGAGGGCGTCAGCGACGAGCAGGCGGCCGCCATGATGCTGAAGGGCATGACTGCCGAATATCTGCTGCGCCGCACATTCCCGGTGAAGCCCGGTGACATCATCCTCTACCACGCCGCGGCCGGCGGCGTCGGGCTGATCTTCGGGCAATGGGCAAAGCATCTCGGCGCGACCGTCATCGGCACGGCGAGTTCTGCCGAGAAGATCGCACTGGCCAAGGCGCACGGCTTCGACCATGTCATCAATTACCGCGAGACCGATTTCGTCGGCGCTGTGAAGGAGGTAACCGGCGGCAAGCTCTGCGACGTCGTCTACGATTCCGTCGGCAAGGACACGTTCCCCGGATCGCTCGACTGCCTCAGGCCGCGCGGCCTGTTTGTCTCCTTCGGCCAGTCGTCGGGGCCGATACCGCCCTTCAACATGGCGCTGCTGTCGCAGAAGGGTTCGCTCTATGCGACCCGGCCGACGATCTTCTCCTACAACGCCAAGCGCGAGGATCTCGAAGCGTCAGCGAAAGCGCTGTTCGAAGTCGTGGCGAGCGGCGCCGTCAGGATCGAGATCAACCAGCGCTACGCGCTGACGGATGCCGCCAAGGCCCACTCCGATCTCGAAGCGCGCAAGACGACGGGGACAAGCATTCTCCTCCCTTGAGTTTTCCCCGAAATTCTTGAAGCACTTTCAAGCGGCACCCCGCTTTGCGTTATGCAACGGCCACGCCTACGATGCTTTCGGGAACATAATCAAAACTGGGGAGCGTTGTGACGGCAACCCTTGAGACTGAAGGCGGCAACCTGCTGGAGGTGCGCGGCCTGACGAAAATCTTCGGCACGCTCAAGGCGTGCGACAATGTCGATCTCACGGTCGGCCGCGGCGAGATCCACGCGCTGCTTGGTGAAAACGGCGCCGGCAAATCAACCCTGGTCAAGATGCTGTTCGGTTCGCTGGAACCGAACGCCGGCGAAATCCGCTGGAACGGCCAGCCGGAGCGCATTTCCAGCCCCGGCGCGGCGCGCAAGCTTGGCATCGGGATGGTGTTCCAGCACTTTTCGCTGTTCGACGCGCTGACCGCGGCCGAAAACATCGCCCTGTCGCTCGACGACGATACGCCGATCGCCACCATCGCGGCCAAGGCCAAGGCGCTCTCCTACAGCTACGGCCTACCGCTCGATCCCTATTCGCTGGTCGGCGACCTGTCGGTTGGCGAGCGCCAGCGCATCGAGATCATCCGCTGCCTTTTGCAGACGCCGCAGCTCATTATCCTCGACGAACCCACCTCCGTGCTGACGCCGCAGGAGGCGGACAAGCTGTTCGAGACGCTGGAGCGGCTGCGCTCCGAAGGCAAGTCGATCCTTTACATCTCCCACCGGCTGGAAGAGGTCAAACGCATGTGCGACCGCGCCACCGTGCTGCGACATGGCAAGGTCGTCGGCCATTGCGATCCGCGCAAGGAGACCGCCTCTTCGCTGGCACGCATGATGGTCGGCAACGAGGTGCAGGCCGTTATTCGCGATCCCGTCCAGGGAATGGACAAGGCTGCCGCGCTGCTCGAGGTGCGCAATCTTTCGCGCACCCCTGCCACGCCCTTCTCGATCCCGCTTCGCAATATCAATCTCAACGCTCGCGCCGGCGAGGTGATCGGCATCGCCGGCGTTGCCGGCAACGGCCAGGGAGAATTCTTCGAAGCGGTTTCAGGCGAGGTCCAGCAGCACGACGCGGCCAGCGTCCGTATTCGCGGCAAGAACGCCGGCCGGCTGACGATATCGGGCCGCAGGCTGCTCGGCGCTGCCTTCGTGCCGGAAGAGCGGCTCGGCCACGGTGCGGCACCGCGCATGCGGTTGTCGGAAAACCTGCTCTTGTCGCGCCATGCCACCGACCGCAAAGCCTTTCTAGGCGCCGCCGGCACGGTACAGACTGGCGCCATTGCCTCGGCCGCCCAGCGCATCATCGAGACCATGGACGTGCGCAAGAGCGGGCCTGATCCGGAAGCCGCGGCACTTTCGGGCGGCAATCTGCAGAAATTCATTATCGGTCGCGAGCTCGATCGCCGCCCAGCAGTAATGGTCGTCAACCAGCCCACCTGGGGCGTCGATGCGGGCGCGGCGGCGCGCATCCGTCAGGCGTTGATCGAACTGGCCCGCAGCGGCTCGGCGGTGGTCGTCATCAGCCAGGATCTCGACGAGTTGTTCGAGATCTCCGATTCCATCGCGGTCATGCACAATGGCGAATTGTCGACGCCGCTGCCGATCGCGGAAGCGACCTTCGAAAAGATCGGTCTTTTGATGGGCGGCGCCGAACCCGGTCATGTCGAACCTGTGGCGGAGCCGGCCTGATGCGCATCGAACTCGTCAAACGTCCGCAGCATTCGGCGCTGTTTTCCGCGCTGTCGCCCTTCATCGCGCTCGGCCTCACGCTGATTGCCGGCGCGATCATGTTTTCGCTGCTCGGCAAGAACCCCGCCGAGGCGCTGTATTATTACTTCGTAGACCCGTTGCGCGAGGTCTGGTCGCTGCATGAGCTGGCGGTCAAGGCCGCGCCGCTTATCCTCATCGCTGTCGGCCTCTCGGTCTGCTTCCTGTCCAACAACTGGAATATCGGAGCGGAGGGCCAGTTCACAATCGGTGCTATCGTCGGTTCGATCCTGCCGGTCATGTATCCCGGCCTGCAGTCGTGGATCGTGCTGCCGCTGATGCTTCTCATGGGTATGCTGGGCGGCGCGGCCTATGCCTCCGTGCCTGCCTATCTGAAGGCGCGTTTCAACACGAACGAGATCCTGACCAGCCTGATGCTGGTCTATGTCGCCCAGCTTTTCCTCGACTGGCTGGTGCGCGGACCCTGGCGCAACCCGGAGGGCATGAATTTTCCGGAAACGCGCAACTTCCACGAATTCGCTATCCTGCCGGAAATCCTGCCTGCCTCCGGCCGTGCGCATTGGGGCTTCGCCTTTGCGCTGATTGCTGCGGTCGCGGCCTGGTTCATGCTGTCTCGAACGCTGCGCGGCTTCGAAGTGAAGGTGCTCGGCCAGAGCCCGCGGGCAGGGCGCTTCGCCGGCTTCTCGGCTTCGAAGATGGTGTTCTTCGCCTTCATCGTCTCCGGCGCGCTCGCCGGTCTGGCCGGAATCTCGGAAGTGTCGGGCGCGATCGGTCAGCTCAGGCCGACCATTTCGCCGGGCTACGGCTTTGCGGCGATCATCGTGGCCTTTCTCGGCCGTCTCAATCCGCTGGGCATCGTCGCGGCGGGGCTGATCCTGGCGCTCTCCTATCTCGGGGGCGAGGCCGCGCAGATATCGATCGGCGTCTCCGACAAGGTGGTGCGCGCCTTCCAGGGAATGATCCTGTTCTTTGTGCTCGCCTGTGACACGCTGATCCACTACCGCATCCGCTTCGTCGGTGCGCCTGCCGTGAAGACGGCGGAGGTTTCCCAGAATGTTTGAATCCATTCTCATAACCATCGCGACGGCCGCCACACCGCTGCTCATCGCATCCCTTGGCGAACTGGTGGTGGAGCGTTCCGGCGTACTCAACCTCGGCGTCGAAGGCATGATGATCATGGGCGCCGTCACCGGCTTCGGCGTGACGCTCGCCACCGGCTCGCCCTGGCTCGGCATTCTCGCCGCCATCGCGGTCGGCGCGCTGTTTTCGCTGCTGTTCGGTTTCCTGACGCTGACGCTGGTGACCAACCAGGTGGCAACGGGCTTGGCGTTGACGCTGCTCGGCCTCGGCCTTTCCGGCATGCTCGGCGAAGGCTTCGTCGGCCAGCCTGGCATCAAGCTCGGCAACCTTTACATCCCGGTCCTGTCGGATTTGCCGGTGATCGGGAGACTGATCTTCGGCCAGGATCCGGTATTCTACCTGTCGATCCTGCTGACCGTCGGCGTCGCCTGGTTCCTGTTCCGCACCCGCGCCGGCCTGACGCTGCGCTCGGTCGGAGACAATCACGGCTCCGCGCATGCGCTCGGCATCAACGTCATCGGCATACGTTATCTGGCTGTAATGTTCGGTGGGGCCTGCGCCGGCCTGGCTGGCGCCTATCTGTCGCTGGTCTATACGCCGCAGTGGATCGAGAACATGACCGCCGGGCGCGGCTGGATCGCGCTTGCGCTGGTGGTGTTCGCATCGTGGCGGCCGTGGCGCGTGCTTGCCGGCGCCTATCTCTTTGGCGCGGTTTCGATCGGCCAGCTTCACGCGCAGGCGCTGGGGATAGGCGTGCCTTCGCAGCTACTTTCTTCGCTTCCCTATCTGGCGACCATTGTCGTGCTTGTTCTAATCTCACGCAACAAGCGGCTGACAATGGTGAACACACCGGCTTCTCTGGGGCGGCCGTTTGTGCCAGATCGCTAAGGCAAGATCCGGAAATGGGAACGGTTTTCGGATCAGGCTTCAAAACAACAATGGGATAGTGTCCCCGGCAACAACTGAAAGAGGACGAACGAGAATGAAAAACAAAATCCTGTCATTGGCCGCCGCAGCCGCCGTGCTGTCGCTCGGCACGATGGCCGCGGAAGCAGCCACCAAGGCCTGCTACATCTATGTCGGGCCGATCGGCGACTTCGGCTGGTCCTATCAGCACCACAAGGGCGCGCTCGAGATGCAGGAGAATCTCGGCGGCGAGGAAAACGTCGAACTGGCCTATCTGGAAAGCGTGCCGGAAGGCGCCGACGCCGAACGCGCCATCGAACGTTTCGCCCGTTCGGGCTGCAATATCATCTTCACCACCTCGTTCGGTTACATGGACCCGACCAACAAGGTGGCTGGCAAGTTCCCGGACGTTAAGTTCGAGCATGCGACCGGCTACAAGCGCGAGCATCCGAACGTCGCGACCTACAACTCGAAATTCCATGAAGGCCGCTACGTGCAAGGCGTGATCGCGGCGAAGATGTCGAAGGCCGGCGTCGCCGGATACATCGCCTCCTTCCCAATCCCGGAAGTGGTGATGGGCATCAACGCCTTCGTGCTCGGCGCGCAGTCGGTCAATCCCGATTTCAAGGTCAAGGTGGTTTGGGCCAATACCTGGTTCGACCCGGGCAAAGAAGCCGACGCCGCAAAGGCGCTGATCGATCAGGGCGTCGACATCATTACCCAGCACACCGATTCGACGGCGCCCATGCAGGTGGCGACCGAGCGCGGCATCAAGGCGTTCGGCCAGGCTTCCGACATGATCAAGTTCGGTCCTGAGACGCAGCTCACCTCGATCGTCGACGACTGGGGTCCCTATTACACGGAACGCGTCAAGGCGGTCATAGACGGAACCTGGAAGCAGCACGATGTCTGGGGCGGCATGAAAGAAGGCCATGTCGTGATGGCGCCCTACACCAACATGCCTGACGACGTGAAGAAGCTCGCCGAAGAGACCGAAGCCAAGATCAAGTCCGGCGAATTCAACCCTTTCACGGGTCCGATCAAAAAACAGGACGGCTCGGAATGGCTGAAGGAGGGCGAGGTCGCCGAGGACGGCGTGCTGCTCGGCATGAACTTCTACGTCCAGGGCGTGGACGACCAGCTGCCGAAGTGATTGCAGCTTCTGTTCGACCGATAAAAAGGGGCGCCGATGGCGCCCTTTTTATTGGGCCGGGGCGTAGGACTTGGCGGGCCCTTCAAACTGTGATACTGTGAAGCATGAAAAATATCACAGTTTCCATCGACGATGAAACCTACCGGCGCGCGCGGATCAAGGCAGCGGAGAATGACACATCCGTCTCCGCAATGGTTCGCGACTACCTCGCGCAGTTGGCGAACACCGAAACGGAGTTTGAGAGGCTCAAACGCAAGGAAGCGGGATTGAGATTGAAAGTCAGAGGGTTTAGCGCTTCCGATCGCCTGTCGCGCGACGAAGTTCACGAACGAAACCGCTGATCGTGCCGGTTTTTCTCGACACCAATATTCTGCTTTACTCCGTGAGCTCTGACCTGGGCGAATCCACGAAACGAGAGAAGGCGCTGTTGTTGCTCGATCGCAACGACTGCGCATTGTCGGTCCAAGTGCTGCAGGAGTTCTACGTGCAGGCAACGCGGCCGTCCCGCCCGGGCGCCTTATCTCACGCGTTGGCGGAGGACTTCATAACCACCTGGACACGCTTCCCCATTCAGGACAATACGCTCGCACTCTTTCAGGACGCGCTCCAGATCAAGACCCTTTCGGGCTTCTCGTTCTGGGATTGCTCGGTCATTGCTGCCGCCCGCGCACAAAACTGCCAAGAACTCATGACGGAAGATCTTGCCCACGATCGTGAGATTGCGGGCGTGCGGATCGTCAATCCGTTCCTCTAGTACCCCGCGGGCGGTTAAACCGCCGATCCGTAGAGATCATAGGCATCCGTCCGCTCAACCTTGACGGTCACGATATCGCCGGCGCGAAGCGGCCGGCGCGACTGGATGTGGACCGAGCCGTCGATTTCCGGCGCGTCGTACTTTGTGCGGCCCTTGGCCGATAGCCCATGCGCCTCGTCGATGATGACGGGCAGGCGCTTGCCGACCTTCTTCTGCAGCCGGGCGGCCGAGATTTTCTGCTGGCGCTGCATGAAGCGATGCCAGCGGGCTTCCTTCACCTCCTGAGGCACCTGTGCGAGACCGAGATCGTTCGAGCGCGCGCCCTTCACAGGCTCGTATTTGAAGCAGCCGGCGCGGTCGATCTTGGCCTCGTCCAGCCAGTCGAGCAGCATCTCGAAATCCTCGTCAGTCTCGCCGGGAAAGCCGACGATGAAGGTCGAGCGGATCGCGAGATCGGGACATGTCTCGCGCCAGCCGCGAATGCGCTCCAGCGTCTTTTCGCCATGCGCCGGGCGGCGCATGTTCTTCAGAACCTGCGGCGAAGCGTGCTGGAAGGGTATGTCGAGATAGGGGAGTATCTTGCCCTCGGCCATCAGCGGAATGACTTCCGCGACATGCGGGTAGGGATAGACATAGTGCATGCGCACCCAGACGCCGAGTTCACCCAACTCCCTGGACAGATCGAGGAATTTGGCGCGCACCTCGCGCTCCTGGAACAGGCTGGTCTGGTATTTGATGTCGATACCGTAGGCGCTGGTGTCCTGAGAGATGACCAGGATCTCCTTGACGCCGGCCTTGGCCAGTCTTTCGGCTTCACGCAGCACGTCGCCGGCCGGTCGCGAGACGAGGTCGCCGCGAAGCGCCGGGATAATGCAGAAGGTGCAGCGGTTGTTGCAGCCTTCAGATATCTTCAGATAGGCATAGTGGCGCGGCGTCAGTTTCACGCCCTGCGGCGGCAGAAGATCGATGAAAGGCTCATGCGTCGGGGGCGCGGCTTCGTGAACGGCGGCCATCACGCTCTCATAGGCCTGCGGTCCGGTGATGGCGAGCACATTGGGATGCTTTTCGCGGATCACTTCCGGCTCTGCCCCGAGGCATCCGGTGACGATGACCTTGCCGTTTTCCGACATGGCCGATCCGATTGCTGCGAGTGACTCGTCGCGCGCTGAATCGAGGAAACCGCAGGTGTTGACGACGACGAGGTCAGCGCCGTCGTGCTTGCGCGCGATCTCGTATCCCTCGGCGCGCAGCCTTGTAATGATGCGCTCGGAATCCACGAGCGCCTTCGGGCATCCGAGGCTGACGAAACTGACGCGTGGAGCGGATGCGGACATATCGGGACTTTCAACGGCGAAAGCCGGAACCATGAAAGGGTCCGGCCTGCCTGAATGTGTTGATTTAATGTGCGAGCGCCCGGCGGGCGCTCGATTTGCGGCGCAATAACACAGTTCCGGCCGCAGGAAAACCGCGACGCGGCGTCCGGTCAGTGGCCCATCTGCCCCGGCGCGCCGAACCACGCGTTCAGGAAAGAGAGATGCTCTGGCCATTGGCCATAGGCGCCCTTCAGTGTCATCTCGATGGCGACGTAAAGAATGACCGCGAGGCCGACATAGGCGATCCAGCGGTGCTTGTGCAGTAGCCTTGCGATGAAGGTGGCCGCAAAGCCCATCAGCGCGATCGAGAGCGCGAGCCCGATGATGAGCACGGTCGGGTGGTCCATCGCCGCGCCGGCAACCGCCAGCACGTTGTCGAGCGACATGGATACGTCAGCAATGACGATCTGCCAAGCAGCCTGCGCGAAGGTCTTGCGCGGGGCGCCTCCTGCTACTGCTCCGCTCCTATCGTAGTCGATGTCCGACAGCGCTTCGGTCGCCTCTTCCTCTTCCTTGTACGTGGTCCTGAGCTCGCGCCACATCTTCCAGCAGACGTAGAGCAGCAAGATGCCGCCGCCGATGAGCAGGATCGGCCCGATTTGGAGGAGCTGCTGCGTGATCAACGCGAAAAAAATACGCAAAACAGTGGCCGCGAGAATGCCGACGACAATGGCCTTCCTGCGTTGTTCGGCCGGCAGTCCGGCCGCCGCAAGTCCGATGACGATGGCGTTGTCGCCGGCGAGAACGAGATCGATCGCGATGACCTGAAGGAGCGCCGCGAAGCCGGCGGCAGTGAAGATTTCCATGGGGGCAGGGCCTTCCTGTCCGATGCTGCAATTGGTGAGGGGCCCTAACGCGTGACGCCGCGCGGCGTCAAGTCACTCCCGACAGCCGTGCGAATATGTCCAGCACCTCAAGGCGGCGTTATTCGACATTGCCCGACCAGCATGGCATCATCGGGTTTAACGAGGGCAAGCCCGTGACGGCGGAATATCTGAACCACCAGCTCGAATGCCCCTACTGCCTGACAATCCGGCTCAGGATACCGGCCAATGCGCGCCCGGAGTCCGAGATCCGGTGCGACGATTGCGGCGAGTATCTCGGGACCTGGGACGAGTTGCAGTCGGATTTCGAAAGGCAGGGCGGGCAGAACGGCGTATTCCGCCTGGACCAGGGCCGGATCAGGCGGGTCGAGGAAGTTCCGAAGGGTTTTGGCCCGGACGAATAGCGAACTATCCGGCCGGGTCGCTCAGGACGCCTTTTTCGGACGTCCGCGCTTCGCACCGGTGGCCGGCTTGGCCTTCGGAGCTGCCTTCGCACCGGGCTTGCGGCCGAGGCCCATTGTCTTTGCCAAGGCCGAGCGGGTGGCGGCGTAGTTCGGCGCGACCATCGGATAATCGCTCGGCAGGTTCCATTTCGCCCGGTATTCGTCCGGCGTCATGCCGTAATGGGCGCTGAGATGGCGCTTCAGCGACTTGAACTTACGTCCGTCCTCGAGCGAGATGATATAGTCCGGCGTCACCGATTTCTTTATCGGCACGGCTGGCGTCAAGGGCGCCGGCTCAGGTTCTGGCGAACCCGCAAGTTTCTGCAGTGAAGCATGCACGCTCGCCACGAGATCCGGCAGGCCGGCGACGGGAACGCTGTTCTTCGAAACATAGGCCGATACGATCGAGGCCGTCAGCTCGAGGGCTGAAATATCGTTTTCTTGCAAGGTCGCTACTCCGATTGGCGCGTAAGGCGCCGGTATGGAAATCAGTTGCCAAGTATTCAATCAGCTAAAATTACCAAATTTCTCCGGATGCAAGCAAAATCGTTAAAAATCCCGCAAAAACTTCAATTCAGGCTGGGGGCGGGCCGATTCTGTCCTTACAAGGCAACCGGCAGGTCAGTCTTCGACGAACTGCAATTTCGGCTGGTGTACAACCTGCAGTTCGCGCGCAGGACGATTGGCAATTCGCGCAAGCAAAAGCCGCCCCATTTGCAATCCGGCTTCTGCGACATCCTCATAGATCGTGTCGACCTGAGGCCTGATCAGGTTGAACAGGCCAGAAGTCTGCTTGGCGACGATTCCTACGTCACTGCCGGGCGTCAGGCCGCGATCGCTCAGCGCCGCCATAACCGCAAGCGCCGAGACCTCGCCGCAGCAGACATAGCCGTCCGGCGGGTCCGGTTCACCCGCGCGGCGAGCGACATGGGCATGGATTTCCGCCGCCGGGCTGTCGAGATCGATCCCGTCCGCCACCTCGAATTCCATCCCCTTCTCGCGCACGGCTGTCATGAAGCCGTACTGGATGTGCTGGAAGAAGGTAAAGCGGCGCGGCGGCAACACGATTGCCAGCCGCCTCCGCCCCTTTTCTATCAGACGCCGCGTCGCCTCGTAGGCGAAGGCGAAATTGTCGAAATCCACGTAAGGATGCGGTGCGGCAAGCTCGGTGCGGCCGTGGCAGATGAACGGGAAGCCGTTCTCAATGAGCAGCTTCACACGTTCGTCGAACGGTTCGGTGCGCGAGAACACGATGCCGTCGGCCATACGGTTGCGCATGATGTGGCGAACCGGGTCGATGCTCGGCACATTGGCGAAATGCGGGGTGATGACGAGGTGGTAGGGCGTATTGCGCAGCGCCGCGGTCAGGCCGCTGACCAGCGAAGTGCCGAAGCCGAGGATCTCGTCGTGCGGATCGAGAACCAGCGTGATCACATTGGTTCGTCCGGTACGCAGGCGCTGTGCCGCGCGATCGGGGAAATAGCCTATATCGGCCGCCACGCGCTGCACTTTTTCGCGCGTTTCCAGCGCGATCTGTGGCGCACCGCCGAGGGCGCGCGAGACGGTGGTGACCGCAAGCCCTGTGAGCTCGGCGATCGTACGCAGCGTCGGCTTTCCCACGGCCTCGTCGCCGTTTTTGCCGAGCCTTTCGCCGCTGTCCATGCTGTCTACTGTCCCGCAGCAGAGGCGGACCAGTGCGGCCGCCCGATTTGCATCGTTATAAATCGGAAAGATAAGCTTGCCTAGACAGCGGGCAGCCGCCTTCCGGAAAGACATATTCGAGCGATTTCATTGCACTAGAGGCAATTTTCGAATTTGTGCCGCCAGCGCCTTGACAGTCCGGTCGATTACATCGTTATAAATTTTGACCGGCGCTGCTTAGCAGCCGGACAAAGGGAGGTTTCAATGTCAATTCGAATGCTCACGAAACTCGCCGCGGGCGCGGCGCTGATCGCGTTGACCGCCGGCGCCGCCAAGGCGGCCGACAATGTCGAGGTCCTGCACTGGTGGACCTCGGGCGGCGAAGCCGCCGCGCTCGAGGTCCTGAAGAAGGATCTCGAATCCAAGGGCGTCGCCTGGTCCGACATGCCGGTCGCCGGCGGCGGCGGCGAGGCCGCCATGACCGCGCTGCGCGCCCGCGTCACCGCCGGCAATCCGCCGACCGCCGTGCAGGCGCTGGGCTTCGACATCACCGACTGGGCCAATCAGGGCGTCGTGGGCGATCTGAGCGAGGTCGCCGCCGCCGAAGGCTGGGACGAAGTCATCCCGACCGCGCTGCAGAACTTCTCCAAGCATGACGGCAAGTGGATCGCAGCGCCCGTCAATGTGCACTCCACCAATTGGGTCTGGATTTCGAAGAAGGCCCTCGACGCGGCAGGCGGCAAGGAGCCGCAGAACTGGGACGAACTCATCGCGCTCCTCGACAAGTTCAAGGAAAACGGCATCACGCCGGTCGCGCATGGCGGCCAGCCCTGGCAGGATGCGACCATCTTCGACGCCGTCGTGCTGTCGCTCGGCAATGACTTCTACAAGGCTTCGATGATCGACCTCGATCCCGCCGCGCTCGGCGGCGACAAGATGAAGGAAGCCTTCGGCCGCATGGAGAAGCTGCGGTCCTATGTCGACGACAACTTCTCCGGCCGCGACTGGAATCTCGCTTCCGCGATGGTCATCGAAGGCAAGGCCGGGCTGCAGTTCATGGGCGACTGGGCCAAGGGCGAATTCCTCAAGGCCAATCAGAAGCCGGGCACGGACTTCGTCTGCATCCGCTTCCCCGGCACGCAAGGGGCGGTCACCTTCAACTCCGACCAGTTCATGATGTTCAAGGTCGGCGAGGACAGCAAAAAGGCGCAGCTCGCAATGGCTTCGGCCATCGAGGACCCTGTCTTCCAGTCTGCCTTCAACGTAGTCAAAGGTTCGGTTCCGGCACGCACCGACGTGCCCAACACCGATTTCGACGATTGCGGCAAGAAAGGCATGGCTGACCTCGCGGAAGCCAATGCCAACGGTTCGCTGTTCGGTTCGATGGCGCATGGCCACTCGGCCCCGGCCGCAGTGAAAAACGCCATGTATGACGTCATCACCCGTCACTTCAACGGCGACCTCTCGACTGACGAGGCGCCGGCTGAACTCGCAGCCGCGGTCGCGGCGGCTCAGTAAAGTCTCCACCAGGCGGGGCGCGTGGAAGCGCGCTCCGTCTTCCATTCTCCCAAAATGCCCCTGCGCCCGCCGCAGCGCTGGCGGACCGGTGAGCCATGCTGATACGCAATCGATTGCAGGATGCCGTGCCGCGGCTGGTGCTCGCGCCGAGCTTCGCCGCCATCCTGCTCTTCGTCTACGGCTTCATCCTCTACACCGGCTTTCTGTCGCTGACCGATTCCAAGATGCTGCCGTCCTACGGTTTCGTCGGCCTCGAGAATTACAGGAAACTGTGGGCGCTGCCGCATTGGTGGCGGGCGCTGACCAATCTCGGCATATTCGGCTCGCTCTACATAATCATCTGCTCGGTGCTCGGCCTGTTCCTGGCGATCCTGCTCGACCAGAAGATCCGTGCCGAAGGTTTCCTTCGGCCGATCTATCTCTATCCGATGGCGCTCTCCTTCATCGTCACCGGCACGGCCTGGAAATGGTTCCTGGATCCCGGCATCGGCCTTCAGAACACCATGCATCTCTGGGGTTGGGAAAGTTTTGCCTTCACCTGGATCAAGGATCGCAACCTGGCGATCTACTGCGTCGTCATCGCCGCGGTCTGGCAATCGTCGGGTTTCGTCATGGCAATGTTCCTCGCCGGCCTGCGCGGGGTCGACAACGAGATCATCAAGGCGGCGCAGATCGACGGCGCATCGACCGTCACCATCTACCGCCGCATCATCATTCCGCTGATGCGGCCGGTCTTCCTGTCGGCCTTTGTTGTGCTTGCCCACCTCGCCATCAAATCCTACGACCTCGTCGTGGCGCTGACCGGCGGCGGGCCGGGGCAGGCGACCGAATTGCCTGCCACCTTCATGTATTCCTACACCTTCACCCGCAATTCCATGGGCATCGGCGCCTCGTCGGCGATCATCATGCTTGTCATGATCTTCTCGATCATCATCCCCTACCTCTATTCCGAATTGAGGGGAGGGCCGCGCGCATGAGTGCTCCTTCGCCGGACAATGCCGCCAACATCGACAGGCTGGCGCGCGGGCTGATCTACATCGCGCTGATCCTCTTCGCGATCTACTACCTGCTGCCGCTCTACGTGATGGTGGTGAATTCGGTGAAGCCGCTCGACGAGATACGGAACGGCAACATGCTGGCGCTGCCGAGTGGGCTGACCTTCGAACCGTGGTTCACCGCCTGGTCGACCGCGCAGATCGGCGTGCAGGCGACCGGCCTCAAACCCTATTTCATGAACTCGATACTGATGGTCGTTCCCGCCGTCGCGATCTCGACGCTTCTCGGTGCGCTGAACGGCTTCGTGCTGACCAAATGGCGTTTCCGCGGCGACAATCTGGTCTTCGGCCTGATGCTGCTCGCCTGCTTCATCCCGTTCCAGATCGCGCTAATTCCGGCTGCCCGAATTCTTGGTTTGCTCGGCATCGCCGGCACGACACAGGGGTTGGTGCTCATCCACGTCGTCTACGGTCTTGGCTTCACCACCCTTTTCTTCCGCAATTATTACGCGGCTTTCCCGACTGAACTTGTCAAGGCTGCGCAGATCGACGGAGCCAGCTTCTTCCAGATCTTCCGGCGCATCCTTCTGCCTTCGTCGGGGCCGATCATCGTCGTCACCGTGATCTGGCAATTCACCAACATCTGGAACGACTTCCTGTTCGGAGCATCCTTCGGCGATTTCGACTCGCAACCGATGACCGTGGCGCTGAACAACCTTGTCTCCTCGTCGACCGGTGTGAAGGAATACAATGTTCATTTTGCCGGTGCGATCCTGGCGGCACTGCCGACGCTGGTCGTCTATGTGGTGTCCGGGCGGTATTTCGTGCGCGGCCTCATGGCCGGCGCAGTGAAGGGTTAGACGGACAATGGCATTCCTGGAAATCCGCAATCTCGAAAAGACCTTCGGCAATGTGAAGGTGCTGAAGGGTATCGACCTCGACGTCGAGGAGGGCGGCTTTCTGGTGCTGGTCGGGCCGTCCGGCTGCGGGAAGTCGACGCTGCTCAATTCGATCGCCGGTCTTGAAACCATCACCGGAGGCTCGATCAGCATTGGCGGGCGCGTGGTCGATCGGCTGCACCCGTCCCAGCGCGATATCGCCATGGTGTTCCAGTCCTACGCGCTCTATCCCAACATGACTGTGGCGCAGAACATCGCCTTCGGCATGGAGATACGCGGCGTCCCAAAACCCGAGCGCGACAAGGCGATAGGCCAGGTGGCCGACATGCTGCAGATCGGCCATTTGCTCGATCGCCGGCCGAGCCAGCTTTCCGGCGGCCAGCGCCAGCGCGTCGCGATCGGCCGGGCGCTGGTGCGCGACCCGCAGGTTTTTCTATTCGACGAGCCGCTGTCTAACCTCGACGCCAAACTGCGCGTCGATATGCGCACCGAGATCAAGCGCCTGCACCAGCGCATGGGAACCACCATCGTGTATGTCACCCATGATCAGATCGAGGCGATGACCCTAGCGACCAAGATCGCGGTGCTGAAGGACGGGCTGTTGCAGCAGTCCGGTACTCCGGCCGAGATCTACAACAATCCGGCCAACCTGTTTGTCGCCGATTTCATGGGCTCACCGGCCATGAACCTGGTTCCGGTAACAATCGGAAGCAACGGACCCGCCGTCTCGATCTCGACAGCGCGCAATGGCAGCGAGCCGCTGGTGCTCGCCATTCCCAATCCGCCGGCCGGGCTTGCCGCGCATGCCGGGCGCGAGGCGATCTTCGGCATCCGGCCGGAAGCGTTGACCGACCGCGACGGAGCCGACCGCAACGCGAAGCATTTGGCCGAGGGTGAATGCCTGATCGAGGTGGTCGAGCCGGCCGGTTCCGACACTTTCGCCGTCACCCGCCTGGGTGACAGGCAGGTCACGGCGCGGCTTCGCGCCGACGCCAATGTCGCGGCCGGCGAGACGGCGCGGCTGGTCTTCAACCTCGACAAGGCCGTGTTCTTCGATCCCGAAAGCGGCCAGCGCATCGTCTGAGCCCGGCGGTCGAAAGCAGGCGGCTCAGCGCCAGCTCTTCAGCCCAAGCAGCTTTTCGCCGAGCTCGGTGAGCGCCGCCGTCTTGGCGTTCTTCTTTTCCCAATCGCGCGGATCGCCGGGGAAGGCGTCGCGTTTCGGGCTTTCCAGTTCGCGCCACATCTTGATGCGTGTCGCGCGCTCGATGACGTCGTCCTCGTCGGCCGGCTGCATCGAGATGTATTGAGCCATCCGCACCCGATCCTTCGAGCGGTTCGGCCGCACGCCGTGCGCCAGCAACGAGTTGAAGATCAGCAGGTCGCCGGCATTCATCTCGATATTGGTGATGGTCAGCCCGGTGATGTCAGGGTGCATCGGGTCGCGGTCCGCCGGCTGCGTCTTCACCCACTCGTCGAAGCCGTAGAACAGCTCGGGAATGCACTGGAAGCCGCCAATGTCGCCGTCCTGCCTGACCAGCGACAAGACACCTTGGACCCCGATCGGCAGCGGATCGAGCGAAGTGTCGGCGTCCCAGTGGATGAAGCCGTTGACATTGCCCGGCGTGCGCTTGGGCGGATTGAGGTTGGCGCGGTCGATCGTCACCCACAGGTCTTCGCGATCCCAGATGTCGACGAACGCATCATAAATGCGCCGGACCTGCCGGTTGTCCCAGAGATACTGGTGATTGTAGATCTCCAGCATGCCGGTGCCGTTCAGTTCCTTCATGATGTGGTCGCGGCGCTGCGGCGCGTACCAGGTCTCGGGGTCGTTGGGATCCTTCTCGTCAAATTCCCAGAGCAGATCCACGAGCCGCCGGACATTCTCCTGCGGCACCGCATCGCGCACAATCACATAGCCCCTCGAAATCCAGTGCTGCCAGTCTTCCTCGCTCAGCACCCTGAGCGGCAGCTTCTTCTGGATGTCCTTGAGCTGCGTGGTGACCTGGCGCGTGGAAGGATGCGCATCTCTCTGAACCTGCGGCTGCATGTCTCTCTCCCATGGTTCCGCCTCCAATGGCGATGATGGCGAATGGTACCGCGCCGCAGCCGCCAATGTTGTATTGTCGGCGCACATTCCGATACTATTCTGGCGTCTTTGACTGCTGTTGGGCGCAATGAAGCCTTTTCTTGAAAAAGTCAGACCGGAGCCCGGCGCATCATGGGCGATGCTCAACCGGCGGCTCGATGCCGAAATTCCATTTCAGTGGCACCACCATCCGGAGTTCGAACTGACGCTGACGCTGAATTCTCGTGGCCAGCGCTTCATCGGCGACCACACCGCCTCGTTCGACGACGGCGATCTGGTGCTGGTCGGGCCCAATCTGCCGCACACATGGAGTTCCAGCGACAAGATCGACCCGGACCGGCCGCATGTTGCGCTGGTCATGTGGTTCAGCGCGCAATGGGCGGCAGCGCTCGGAGACGCGTTCGTCGAATTCGGCCATGTCGTGGCCATGCTGGAGCGTGGGGCCGCGGGCCTAAGCTTTTCGCCGGGATGCGCGCAGCGCGTTCGCCCGGCGATCGAGGACCTGTTCACCCGCCCGCCCGACGAAAGGCTGCTGCGCCTGATCGAGGTCCTGAGCGTGCTCGCCAGGGACGAGGCCAGCGAGACGCTGGCGAGCCGCATGGTGGTGGCGCGTCCGGCCGACGGCGACCGCGCCCGCATCGATCGCGTGCTCGATCACATCCATCTCAACTACGCCACCGGCCTGTCGGTCGACGATCTGGCCGACATCGCCGCGCTCAGCCCGTCGGGCCTGCACAGGCTGTTCAGGCGACACATGCGGCTCTCCATCTCCGATTATCTGATCCGCATGAAGATCGGCGAGGCTTGCGCCATGCTGACCGCGACCGCAAAGCCGATCGCCCATATAGCGGAGGCCGTCGGCTATAATTCGCTGGCCAATTTCAATCGCCAGTTCAAGGCGCTGAAGGGTCTGACGCCGCGCCATTACCGGCAGCGGTTCCAGCCGCCGCGACGCTGACCAACCGCTTGGAAAACGCGCGCGGCTTTTCAAGCGGCTGACTGCGAGGCTAGATTGCAGCGGATGCGGAGACATACACCATGGCGACAATGACCTTTGCCACGCTCGACGACTTTGTCGGCAAGGAACTGGGGGTGTCCGAGTGGGTCACTGTCGACCAGACGATGATCGACAAATTCGCCGACTGCACCGGCGACCATCAATGGATCCATGTCGATGCCGAGCGCGCCAGAAGGGAGAGCCCGTTCCGGACGACCATCGCGCATGGCTACCTGACGCTGTCGCTGGTTGCAGCACTCGCGCAAGATCTTGGTGTCGTGCCGGAAAACACCCAGGCTGCCTTCAACTACGGTCTCGACAAGGTGCGGTTCATCACTGCTGTAAGATCCGGCGCGCGGGTGAGGCTGCGCACCACGATGATGTCGATCGAGAACAAGGGGCCGGGGCAGTATCTGATGAAGGCCAGCAACACGGTCGAGATCGAAGGCGAGGAGCGGCTCGCGCTGATCGCCGAAACACTGGTGATGCTCTACGAGCGCCGCAAAAAGGCGGCAACCTGACTTGGCAACCTGACTTGGCGGCGCGTGCTTATTCCGCGTCCGGCTGATTGGCGGGTGCGGCCTTGATGAAGGCCGGCAGCGACGAGCATTCCGCGTTGATCCGCGAGATCGCCGGGTACGGCGTCATGTCCAGGTTGAAGCGGGCATTGTTGGCGACCTGCGCGACCAGGCAGATGTCGGCCAGGCCCGGCGTATCGCCATGACAGAACTTCCCGGTCTCCAGACTTTCCGCCAGAATCTTTTCAAGCGGATGGAAGGTTTCGTTGACCCAATGCCGGAACCAGTTCGCGACGTCCTCGTCGCCGGCGCCGTAAAGCATGCGTAGCGCCGTCAGAATGCGCAGATTGTTCACCGGATGGATGTCGCAGGCAATCATTTGCGCCAGCATGCGCACCCGCGCGCGTCCTAAAGCGTCAGTTGGCAGCAGCGGCGGTTGCGGCTGGATTTCATCGAGAAACTCCATGATCGCCAGCGATTGCGTGAGCAGCGCGCCGTCGTTCCAGATCAGTGCCGGCACCAGGCCTTGCGGGTTGACCGCCAGATAGGCAGGCTCGAGATGCTCGCCCAGGCGCAGGTGATGCGACACGTAGCGATATTTTATCCCCTTCATCTCCAGAGCGATCCGCACCCTGTAGGAGGTCGAGGAGCGGTAGTAATTGTGCAGGATGATCTCGCTCATTTGTGTGCCTCGTCGGTGATGACGCCGATCCCGTCCAGCGCAGGGGAGCGGACCGGCCGTGTTTCTGCCCAAAAACTTGGCACGAACCAACGCGCCGCGCCACCGCCACGGTCCTGCCCGTGCGGCTGGCCCGGTCGGATAAAAGAAGAAGCATCTTCCCCCGCTTCGATAGCCGTGTATGATTTCGGTCCGGGCCGCGTATCCTGGCGGCCGAACGTGCCGAGGAGGGAACATGTCGGAAGTATCGATGGTGGTGAACGGCCGGCAGGTCGGCGGAGTGGTCGAGGACCGCACGCTGCTGGTGCATTATCTTCGCGAACATGTCGGCCTGACAGGGACCCATGTCGGCTGCGACACTTCGCAATGCGGCGCATGCGTCGTCCATGTCGACGGCAAGGCGGTCAAATCCTGCACGATGCTCGCCGCTCAGGCGTCGGGCTCGACGGTCGTCACCATCGAGGGGCTTGCCAACGGCGCTGAACTGCATCCAGTGCAGGCGGCGTTCAAGGAACATCACGGCCTGCAATGCGGATTCTGCACGCCGGGCATGATCATGGCCGCCACCGACATGATCGCGCGCCATCCCGACGGCCTCGACGAGGCGACCGTGCGGGCGGAACTGGAAGGCAATATCTGCCGCTGCACCGGATATCACAACATCGTCAAGGCGATACTGGCGGCATCGGAAGCGATGTCGAGCGGCAAGGCGAAGGCGGCATGAGAAGGAATAGGCAGTAGGCAGTAGGGAATAGGGAGTAGAAAATTTTCTCGCATTTCTCCCAGATCGTGATCTGAATTTGTCTTTCCTACTGCCTACTGCCTACTGCCTATTCGCTTATTCAGTTCTGGAGGAGAACTCAGATGGGAATTGAAGGCATCGGCGCACGCGTGGCGCGCAAGGAAGACAAAAGGTTCATCACCGGCGCCGGGCGCTATGTCGACGATTTCGTCCTGCCGGGAATGAGGCATGCGGCCTTCGTGCGCAGCCCGCACGCACATGCCGATATCGCCAGCATCGACGTCGTGGCGGCGAAGGCGATGCCCGGCGTCGTCGGCGTGCTCACCGGGCGCGAACTCAAGGCCGACGGCATCGGCAATCTGATCTGCGGCTGGATGATCCATTCGAAGGACGGCACGCCGATGAAGATGGGCGCGTGGTCGCCGCTGGCGGTCGACCGGGTGCGCTATGTCGGCGATGCGGTGGCGATCGTGGTCGCAGATACCAAGGGCCAGGCGCGCGACGCGGCCGAGGTCGTCGAGGTCACCTACAATGAACGGCCGGCTGTAACAGATGTAAGCAAGGCGCTGGAACCCGGCGCGCCGCAGCTCCACCCGGAAGCCGAAAACAATCTGATCTTCGACTGGGATCTCGGCAATGCCGACGAAACCGCCGCCGCCTTCGCCAAAGCGGCGCACATCGTCAAGCTCGACATCACCAACAACAGGCTGGTTCCGAACGCGATGGAGCCGCGCGCAGCGCTTGGCCATTACGACAAGGGCGAGGACCACTACACCTGCTGGACGACAAGCCAGAACCCGCATCTTGCGCGGCTGGTGATGAGCGCATTCTACAATGTCGCGCCCGAAAACAAGTTGCGGCTCATCGCGCCCGATGTCGGCGGCGGCTTCGGCTCGAAAATCTACATCTATCCGGAAGAGATCGTCTGCCTGTGGGCCTCGAAGAAGACCGGCGTCCCGGTCAAATGGGTCGGCGACCGCACGGAAAGCTTCTTGACCGACGCGCATGGCCGCGACCATGCCACGCATGCCGAAATGGCGTTCGACGAGAACCACAGGATCCTCGGCCTCAAGGTCGAGACCCAGGCCAATCTCGGCGCCTATATGTCGTTGTTTTCCTCCTGCGTGCCGACCTACCTCTACGCCACGCTGCTGTCGGGCCAGTACGACATCCCGGCCATCCACGCCAATGTGAAGGCGATCTACACCAACACCGCGCCGGTCGACGCTTATCGTGGTGCTGGCCGTCCGGAAGCGACTTTCGTGATTGAACGGCTGATGGAGGTGGCGGCGAGGCAACTCGGCATGTCGCCGGCGGAGCTGCGCCGCAGGAATTTCGTCACCTCGTTCCCGCACCAGACGCCGGTGATCATGTGCTACGACGCCGGCGACTATGCGGCTTCGCTCGACGCGGCGATGAAGGCCGCCGACTATGCCAGCTTCGAGAAGCGGCGCGAGCAGGCGAGGGCGGCCGGCAAGCTGCGCGGCATCGGCATGAGCTGTTACATCGAGGCCTGCGGGCTTGCGCCGTCGGCGGCGGTCGGCTCGCTCGGCGCCGGCGTAGGGCTATGGGAATCGGCCGAAGTGCGCGTCAATATGGCCGGCACCATCGAGGTTCTGACCGGCTCGCACAGCCATGGCCAGGGCCACGAAACCACATTCGCGCAGCTCGTCTCCGAACGCTTCGGCGTGCCGCTCGATTCGGTCTCGATCGTCCATGGCGACACCGACAAGGTGCAGATGGGCATGGGCACCTACGGCTCGCGCTCGGGCGCGGTCGGCATGAGCGCGGTCGTCAAGGCGCTCGACAAGGTCGAGGCCAAGGCGAAGAAGATCGCGGCGCATCTGCTCGAGGCCGACGAAAGCGACATCGTCATCGAGGAGGGGGCCTGCAAGGTCGCCGGCACAGACAAGTCGGTGCCTTGGTTCCAACTGGCGCTCGCCGCCTACACCGCCCACAATCTGCCGGGCGGCATTGAGCCGGGGCTGAAGGAAACCGCCTTTTACGATCCGTCCAACTTCACCTTCCCGGCTGGATGCTACGTTTGCGAGGTCGAGATCGACCCGGATACGGGCGTGACGAAAATCGTCCAGTTCGTGGCCGCCGACGATTTCGGCAACATCATCAATCCGATGATCGTCGAGGGCCAGGTGCATGGCGGCATCGCGCAGGGCGTCGGCCAGGCGCTGCTCGAAGGCGCGCATTACGATCCCGACAGCGGCCAGCTTCTGACGGCGAGCTACATGGATTACACCATGCCGCGCGCCGACGATCTGCCGTCCTTCCAGGTCTCGACCTCGAACACCCCGTGCCCGGGCAATCCGCTCGGCATCAAGGGCTGCGGCGAGGCGGGCGCGATCGGCTCGCCGCCCGCGGTCATCAACGCCATCACCGACGCCATCGGCACCGACGAACTGACCATGCCGGCGACGCCGCAGAAGGTCTGGGCGGCGATCCGGCAAGCGACGAGACATTGAGGCAGTAGGGAGTAGGCAGTAGGCAGTAGGGGAAAGTGGAGCGCGGCAACACGGGATTTGACCCTGCCTATTGCCTACTCCCTACTGCCTGCTTCACTTCCGGAAGGAGAAACCACATGTATTCCACCACCTACCACCGCGCCGCTTCCGTCGCCGATGCCGCGAAACTGATCGGTCAGGGCGACGCCAAACTGCTCGCCGGCGGCATGACGCTGATCGCGGCAATGAAGACCAGGCTAGCAGCACCCTCCGACCTGGTGGATATCGGTCGGATAGCGGAACTCAAGGGTGTCTCGGTCTCCGGCTCGACCGTCACCATCGGCGCCGGCACGACCCATGCGCAAGTCGCCACCGACGCCGGCCTCAAGGCTGCATGCCCGGCGCTGGCGAGGCTCGCCGGCATGATCGGCGATCCGCATGTCCGCCACATGGGCACGATCGGCGGCTCGATCGCCAACAACGACCCGGCGGCAGACTATCCGGCGGCGCTCCTGGCGCTCGCTGCGACAATCGTCACCGACCGTCGCGAGATCGCGGCCGACGACTTCTTCACCGGACAGTTCGAAACCGCGCTGGACGAGGGCGAGATCATCACCGCGGTGCGCTTCACCGCGCCGGCCAAGGCGGCCTACGAGAAATTCCGCAACCCCGCTTCGCGCTACGCGATCGTCGGCGTGTTCGTGGCCAAGGGCGAAAGCGGGGTGAGGGTGGCCGTCACCGGCGCCGGCGACGACGGCGTATTCCGGTCGAGCGAAATCGAAGCCGCGCTGGCCAACAATTTCGACCCGTCGGCGCTCGACGGAATCAGCGTGCCTGCGGACAGCCTGATGACCGACATCCACGCCTCGGCCGACTACCGGGCGAACCTGATTGTCGTGATGGCCAAAAGAGCGGTCGCCCGCGCCAACGGGTGAGGGGCGGCGAAGGCCTCGATGGCGAGCCGATGGCGGTGAGGGCCAATCCTTCCTCTTTTCCGGCGGACGAGGCTGCTCGGAGGCTGTCGAGGGGCGGTGATCGGCTAGCCCGGCACTGTGTATAGAAATAGGCGTGGATCACACCGCGCTCTTTTCGCTTCCTTAGAGAGGCGGCTTCGCAACTTTTTGGCGCAGCGGTTAGGATCGAGTATCCGTTTGCTTCACAAATCGGGCAAATAGGGGTGCCCTGTTGGTTCCCCGTCCTTCATCCGTAGCTGTATCCGTAGCGTTCGACCGTCTGTTTATCGCGGAATGCGAGAAGAGCTTCACCGAGACGCCCGATCTCCTTCTCCTTCGAACGGGGCATTTCTTCCGCGTCGACTACGCCCAGACGAGTGTCTGTTGGCGCATCCAAGGCGAAGCGCGCCTTGGTCTCTCACGATGCCGAGGATAGGCATTGCAGGACTGCGTTGCGCGGAATCCTGCCACTAGCGTGGGCACCCGAAACGCGTGATCGCACCCGATGTCTGCACCTTTTAGACCGTTTCGAGCCGGCTGAACCGAACCGGGATTAGTTTCCGAGTCTTGAGCTTCCCTGCCGCATCCTTGTCGATGACAGTTAGAAATTGTGCTTCCTCAGGTCCCACAGGCAGTACCAATCGGCCCCCTTGCTTGAGCTGCTCAAGCAAGGCCGGCGGCGTCCGTTCAGCCGCCACGGCGACCAGGATCTTGTCGAACGGTGCGTGCTCAAGCCAGCCGCGAGACCCGTCTCCGACACGGATGCCGACGTTGGCGTGGCCGAGGGCCTGCAGGAGAGTTTGGGCATGGCTTACAAATTCCTCGATGATTTCGACGCTCCAAACGTGTCCGGCGAGTTCCGCGAGAATTGCGGTTTGGTAGCCTAAGCCAGTACCGATCTCGAGCACTGCCTCGTGCGGTTGGGGCGCAAGCAGGTCAGTCATGAGAGCGACTATGAAGGGCTGCGAGATGGTTTTATCGAAGCCGATCGGCAGCGGCATGTCCTGGTAGGCGTAAGGAGCAACCGAAGCTGGCACGAAGAGATGCCGCGGCACCCGCCGCATCGCTGCCATTACCCGCTCATCGAGAACCGCCTTGCCGAGTTCTTCGCTCGCAAGATCGACATGAATTGCAATCATCTCGACCATGTGCCTGCATAGAATAGCGAGGTGCTCTTCGTTCATTGGCTTCATCATGGTGGGCTTCCTCAACCGCCGGTTTGCGGACGCTAACTTTATCCTGTCCGGCCTGTCAGGGTAACGCCCACCGTCGTTTCCAGTTGCCCCGCGGCAATCTTCGACTTGTGGTCGGCTATGGTGCCGGCAGGCTATCGGTGCCCTTGGGCGTAGCCGGAGGGCGGCATTCCTGCGGTTTTCAAGGATTGCTGGGAGCGGATTGGCTGGGGAACCTGGACAGTAATCCAATTCTGAATCAAGGGCATGAAAACACATAAATAATTGCCTTTGTTGACTTATTTCAAACCGACTTGTAACACATGGTTGTAACACACGGGCTATCCAAGTGGGGCAATCATGGCACGTTTAAGCTACCTTCTCCGTCGCGGCGCATCCTATTACGCTCGCGCTCGCGTTCCTCTCGACCTTATCGATGTTGTCGGCAGGAAGGAGCTTGTGAAGGCGCTCGGCACGAAGGACGAAAGCGAGGCGAAGCGCCTCTTGTGGCCGGTGGTCGAGTCATGGAACCGGCAGTTCGATGACCTTCGGTCTCGCCGGATGCTGACGCCTGACGATAAGGCGGATGCGACGTGGCAGCACTACACCGGCACTCTCGACCGCTATGAGCAGACCCGGCAGGCCATGCCCACGGTAGCAGACATTGACGCCGCGACCGAAACCGCAGTCGAGACGATGCAGCGCGCCGGCACCGATCTTCGCGACCCGCTCGCGGTGCTCGACGCCAGCCTTGAAGTGTCGGTGCTGAAGAAGCGCCGCACCCTCGACACTCAAGTTCGACGGGCGAAGCTCGACGCCATGCGCGAACACCTTGCGGCCGGCGAGGCGGCACTGATCAACCATGAAGTTGACGACTACATTGACCGCAACAAGCTGATCATCGATCCGCTTTCCCCGGGACGCGGCGACCTCGCCCGGAAGATGATGCGAGCCGAAGTCGAAGATTTGGAGCGCACCCTTGAGCGTGACCGGGGAGACTACAGCGGCACCCCGAAAGACCCGATTGTGAAGTCCGCCGCCGGCACGTCACGCGAACAGGCCGCGCCGGGCGAAACTATCATGGAGCTATTCGAACGCTACGCCGCCGAAAATCCGAAGGGCATCGCCACCGGCACGATTGCGCAGGCCCGCCGCGACGTTGGCAGCTTTGTCGATTATGTCGGCAGCACTTGCCCAGTTCACCGGATTGACAAGAAGGCCGTCCGCGAATGGAAGGCGCTCTTGCTGAAGTATCCGGTGAAGGCGACCGAAAGCAAAGCGTTCGCCGGCATGACGCTTGCGCAGATCGTCCGGCACAATGAGAAGGTCGGCAAGCCGGTGATCACTCCGCGCACCGTCAACCGCTACCTTGCCGGTTTCAGCGCCTTTTGCAGTTGGCTTGTCGCCCATGGCTATCTCGACCAGA
This sequence comes from Mesorhizobium sp. WSM2240, assembly GCF_040438645.1. Taxonomy (NCBI): domain Bacteria; kingdom Pseudomonadati; phylum Pseudomonadota; class Alphaproteobacteria; order Hyphomicrobiales; family Phyllobacteriaceae; genus Mesorhizobium; species Mesorhizobium sp. WSM2240. The sequence goes on along the minus strand of NZ_CP159253.1, from coordinate 3,049,487 downwards.
ACCCGGCGACGGACATGTTCTTGAAGAAGCCGAAGGACAAGACCACGGTTCCCTTCACGACCGACCAGATGAACGCCTTGTTCAAGTCGCCCCTGTTCACTGGATGCCGCAGCGGCGACGAATGGCTCAACGTCGCCAAGCCGGGCAACGTCATGATCCGCGACCATCGTTATTGGGTTCCGCTGGTTATGCTCTATTCCGGCGCTCGACCAGCGGAGATTGCGCAGCTTGCCGTGAGCGACGTTCGGCAGGAACACGGGCACTGGATCATGCACATCACCACGGAAGGCGACGGCGGCAAGAGCGTCAAAACGGCCGGCTCTATGCGTGTCGTGCCGGTCCATAATGAGCTTATCCGGCTCGGCTTCATCAAGTATCGCGATGGCATGGAAGCGGCCGGGCATAGCTGCCTGTTCCCGGAAGCGAAGCGCAATGCGCGCGGGCAGATGATCGCGGAATTCTCGCGCGAGTTCGGCCGTTACCTCACTCGGCTTGAGATGAAGGATGGGCGCGGCCTGTCGCTCTACAGCTTCCGCTACGGCGCGGCCGATGCCCTTCGCCGGGCCGGGCATCTGGACGAACAGTTCGGGTTCATCCTCGGCCATACCAGCGGCACCATGACCGGCCGCTATGGCATCATGCCTCAAGGAATGCTGAAGCAGCGCGTCGAGCTTGTGAACTCCATTGCCTATCCGAAGCTCGATTTGACGCATCTACACGCTTGAGAGGAGGCGGTGTGGAAAACCCCTACTGGCATGAATTCTATAAACCGCACGTGGTCGATTTCCATGAAGTGAGGGAGCTTTGCTTTCGAGCCTTCGCCATCGCTGCTGCCAGCCGCTCGATGATGGGGGTGCCCGGCGAAGAAATCGGCGGCACCCTTCACGATGCCTTCTTCCGGATGGCGGAAGCAAGGCTATCCGACGCGCTCCTAAATCTCGCGGTGAAGATAAGAACATTCGAAGACATCATCGCGGATTCCGAAGCAGCCGATGAATATGCAGCGCTTTTGAAGAAAATTTTTGAACCAGAACAATTGGGAAGCATCGGAAACGAAGGTTCCGATGGCCGCAGAGATATCTCGCTTCGCGTAGCTTGCAACAAGATCATCCACGCCGAAGACCTTCGTCCCGTCTATGAACACGGTTCGAATCCGCGTGAAGAAGATTTCGCATGGGGGATGACCGGGACTATCGAACTCACCGGAAAGCTTCGGGGCAAACAGTGGGACGTTTGGCTAGAGCATCTTCGAAGAACGCAGAGTCGGTTTTGGGATTCACGCGGTAAGTTTCGTCTGATTCACTGCTCCTAGTGATTTGCGAGGGGGTGAGGATGACAAGGAGCCTGAGCGCGGACCTGCGCGGGCGGGTGATTGCGGCCATTGAGGATGGCTTATCGACGCGGGAGGCTGCGCGTCGCTTCCGGATCGGGATTTCGACGGCGGGAAGCTGGTATCGCCGCTATCGCGAGACCGGCGAGATGGAGGCGCGCAAGCAAGGCCAGCCGTCGCGTTCGAAGCTCGACGCGCATGAGGCCTTCGTTCTCGGCCTGATCGAGGAGACGCCGGACATCACACTTGCCGAGATCGGTGAACGCCTTGCAGCCGAGCGGGGCGTACGGGTAGCGCCGTCCACCGTCTGGCTGTTACTCGACCGGCGCGGCATCACGTTCAAAAAAAGACGGCGCACGCCGCCGAACAGCAGCGTCCCGACGTCCTGCGCCGCCGCAGGGCCTGGTTCGATGGTCAACTCGATCTCGACCCCGAGAAGCTGATCTTCATCGACGAGACCGCGGCATCCACGAAGATGGCCCGGTTGCGAGGCCGTGCGCCATGCGGCGAGCGCTGCCTGGCGGCCGTGCCTCACGGGCACTGGAAGACGACGACCTTCACCGCCCCGGCCTGCGGCTCGACGGCATGGCCGCGCCGATGCTGCTCGACGGTCCGATGAACGGCCCAGCCTTCCTCGCCTATGCGGAGCAGGTTCTCGCGCCCGAGCTTAGCCCCGGCGACATCGTGGTCATGGATAACCTGCCGGCCCACAAGATCAGCGGCGTGCGCGAGGTGATCGAGAAGGCCGGAGCGCGGCTCCTGTTCCTGCCGCCATACTCGCCCGACTTCAACCCGATCGAGATGGCCTTCTCAAAGCTCAAAGCCCTCCTGAGAAAGGCTGCAGCCAGAACCATCGACGAACTCTGGTTGGTCGTCGCCGGCTGTCTCTCCGCGTTCAGCGCCGAGGAATGCCGACACTATTTCGAGGCCGCCGGCTATGACCCGGAATAAGTCGAATCTGCTCTAGACGCTGACGAATTTCTTGCTGCCTGCTTGGAAGTCGCGAACGCATTTGATCCGCCGCAGACAGATGGCGAAGCAAGCGGTAGAAGACACGGGCGGTGAAGCGCTTGAACCAGGTTTCACCCTGCCGGCTGACGCGCCGGGCACAAACGATCTCGAACCCTTCCTTCCACTTCGCCACCAGATCTAGAACGACCTCCGGCGGATCCTGAAGGTCGGCGTCCATCACGATCACGGCGTCGCCCTTGGCGGCATCCATGCCGGCCGTGATCGCGATCTGGTGTCCGAAATTGCGGGAAAGCTCGATCAGCCGAAAACCCGACTCAGCGGCGATGACCTCCCGAAGGCAGTTGACGCTTCCGTCCCGGCTCCCGTCGTCAATGAAGATAACCTCCGCGTCTCCATCCAGCCGGTGAAGCAGCAACTTGATCCGCCCGATTAGTCGAGGCAGCACCTCTTCCTCGTTGCAGATAGGGATCACGAGCGAATATCGTGGGGGCGACACGTTTTTCCCCGTCCGATGGTGCAGCCTGATAGTCGGCGCAACAGCAATGGAATATTCGCTGAAAAGTTCCAGCTATTGCTAATATACGCACCGCGTCCGGGCCTCGACAGGAGATGGCGGCGAGTACTGGCCCATCACGATGGGGCCCGGGTCACGCTCCCAGCTGATATGCGAGCTGAGAAGCCGAGCTGCCCGGAAGCGATCTTATGGAGTTTTCCGTAAGCCGTAGCTGGCTCGCGTCAGCACGCAACGGCTAGATTGGCCCCGGAGTCGGTTCCCTTCAATGATTGATTAGCTCAACTCGTTAAGGACCACTATTCCAAGAGGTAAAAGGGCGTACCTCGACCGGCCATCTCACACTTGATACTAGTCCAAAATGCGTAAAAGATGTACGATGGAACCAATTGGATTTTCGCCACAAGCTTCCGGCCTTGCGGGTCGGCTGTTTTGGTGACATGCTTGCCCATTGTCTGCGATTGATACACGCAGCAGTTGTTCGATCCTAAATAAAGGGGGCATAAGATGGCCAAAGAATCTTTGAATGCCGCTTCCTCAGAAAATAAAGCGGAGGGAAATCCGATAAGTCATGCAGACCTAAACGGATTGACCTTGATGGCGTCGCAGGCTCGCGAGAGCGGGGTCTCGGGCGAGGCTGTAGGTGTCGATAAGATACGTGATCTGCTGTTCGGCAACCAGATGCAGGACTATGACCGCCGTTTTTCCAAGCTTGAGGAACGGTTCCTGCAGCGCTTCAAGGATGTCGAATCCGAGTCCAAGCGCAATCTCGAAACGTATGAGTCAAATGCAAAGAAGCAGGTCGATTCGCTCGCGGCTCAACTGCGGAACGAAAAAGATGCGCGGGCCGAGGCCGACAAGGAGATTGATCGAAATCTTCGCGAACATAATCAGGCACTTGAAAAGCAAGTGCGCGGGTTGTCAGATCAGTTGAGCGAACTTGAGCGCGATGTTGCTGACCGGATAAATCGAAGCGATCAATTGCTGCGTGAGGAAATCAAGCAAAAGAATGAAACCGTCCAGTTGCTAATTGAGAAGATGTTTTCTGATCTCAGCAATGTCAAGACAGACAGAAATCTTTTGGCTGGTCTGTTTGTCGAAGTTGCAAAGTGTCTGAATCAGGAACCCGCCGGCAGCAAGAGCAACTCGGAACGTGGCTGGAAAGCGAGTTGATCCGAACTTGACGTCGACTGCCGACCCAATCAGCCTTCTTCAAAGAGCAGCTTCGAACGATACCGAGATTAATCGCGAGGCTCTGGCCAGTCTTTTGGTCGAAATTGCCCGGAATGTTGATCCGGACTATCGTGCAAGTTTCGAGGGAGTTCCAACCGCCGATCCTCGTATGGAAACGCTGCGCCAGTTGCTGGTCGGCGGCGAAATCTCGGAGCTTTCACGGATTACGCAGCTTCTGGACGAACCTGAGCAGCTATCGGCTGCAGTGGCGGGCGTTCTCCCCAATGCAGCCGCACAGGCGTCTCATGCGCAACTCAGCGAAGTCCTTGCGCCAGTTGTCGAGAGGGCTGTCCAACGGTCCATCCAGAAGAGCCCACGCACGCTAACGGATATATTATACCCGCTGTTTCTACCGGCTATTCGCAAGTCGATCAGGGAAAAAATCGACCAGACCTTTCAGTCGCTGAATGAATCTTTAAAATACATATTTACGTGGCGTGGACTTACGTGGAGGTTTGAAGCTTGGAAAACTGGTACTAGCTTCGCAGAGGTTGTTCTTAATCATACTCTTGTCTATCGCGTAGAGCATGTCTTTCTCATACACCGCAGTTCCGGCCTTTTGATTGCTCATGTAGCGGCCGAGAATGCAACGAGCGAAGATCCTCAACTCATTTCTTCAATGCTTAGCGCAATTCAAGATTTCGTAAAAGACTCATTTAACGAGAAAGAACAGGATGGTCTGGATACTATCCGTTTCGGGGAACTTCGTCTCTGGTCGGAATCGGGACCGTTTGCGACCTTGGTCGCCGTAATACGGGGAAACCCACCAGAGGAATTACATGAAATAATACGTGACGTATTGCTTCGCGTCCATGAAGAATACTCCCTGGCTTTGGAGCAATTTGACGGCGACGGTTCGAAGTTGGCTGGCGTAGAGACCCAGTTGCAGACCTGCGTTGAACTGAGCCAGGAGGAATCAAGTCAGGGATTTCCCTGGCTGGTGGTAGCTGCTGTTTTGCTGGGTTTGATTCCGGCAGGAGGTTGGTTCCTTCTTTCCTGGCAATCCGGGCAGCATTGGCAGGCTTATATGTCGCGACTTGAGGCCCAGCCGGGAATCATCGTCGCCGAACAAACGGCGAGGGGTGGACACTTCTATGTTGCCGGACTGAGAGATCCGCTTGCCGTCGACCCGCAGACCCTGTTGTCCGGAACGCAGGTCGATCCCGCCCGGGTTCACTCGCAATGGCAATTCTATCAGAGCCTTGAACCGGAGTTCGTGCTGAAGCGGCTGATGGCCTCGCTGGCTCCGCCGAAATCGGTTCGGCTTTCGATCGTCGAGGATCGCATCGTTGCCGAGGGTGAGGCTCCCGACACCTGGATAGATCGGGCACGCGCCGCGGCCCGACAGCTTTCGGCAGGCGGACCGGCATTCGACATCTCCAAGGTTCGTGATGTGAGCCCCGAAGCACGCGCAGCGGAACACTGGCAGGCTTATATGTCGCGACTTGAGGCCCAGCCGGGAATCATCGTCGCCGAACAAACGGCGAGGGGTGGACACTTCTATGTTGCCGGACTGAGAGATCCGCTTGCCGTCGACCCGCAGACCCTGTTGTCCGGAACGCAGGTCGATCCCGCCCGCGTTCACTCGCAATGGCAATTCTATCAGAGCCTTGAACCGGAGTTCGTGCTGAAGCGGCTGATGGCCTCGCTGGCTCCGCCGAAATCGGTTCGGCTTTCGATCGTCGAGGATCGCATCGTTGCCGAGGGTGAGGCTCCCGACACCTGGATAGATCGGGCACGCGCAGCGGCCCGACAGCTTTCGGCAGGCGGACCGGCATTCGACATCTCCAAGGTTCGTGATGTGAGCCCCGAAGCACGCGCAGCGGAACACTGGCAGGCCTATGTGTCGCGACTTGAGGCCCAGCCGGGAATCATCGTCGCCCAACAAACGACGAGGGGCGGACACTTCTATGTTGCCGGATTGAGAGATCCGCTTGCCGTCGACCCGCAGGCTCTGCTGTCCGGAACGCAGGTCGATCCCGCCCGCGTTCACTCGCAATGGCAATTCTATCAGAGCCTTGAACCGGAGTTCGTGCTGAAGCGGCTGATGGCCTCGCTGGCTCCGCCGAAATCGGTACGGCTTTCGATCGTCGAGGATCGCATCGTTGCCGAGGGTGAGGCTCCCGACACCTGGATAGATCGGGCACGCGCCGCGGCCCGACAGCTTTCGGCAGGCGGACCGGCATTCGACATCTCCAAGGTTCGTGATGTGAGCCCCGAAGCACGCGCAGCGGAACACTGGCAGGCCTATGTGTCGCGACTTGAGGCCCAGCCGGGAATCATCGTCGCCCAACAAACGACGAGGGGCGGACATTTCTATATTTCTGGCCTGAGAGACCCGCAGGCCGCCGACCCGCAGGCTCTGCTGTCCGGAACGCAGGTCGATCCCGCCCGCGTTCACTCGCAATGGCAATTCTATCAGAGCCTTGATCCGAAGTTCGTGCTGAAGCGGCTGATGGCCTCGCTGGCTCCGCCGAAATCGGTACGGCTTTCGATCGTCGAGGATCGCATCGTTGCCGTGGGTGAGGCTCCTGCCGCCTGGATAAACCGGGCGCGGGTCGCCTCCCAACAGCTCTCCGCGGACGGTCTCTCTCTAGAAATCTCCGAGCTGCGTGAGTTGACCCCTCAGGAACTCACTCATTTGAGGGAGGCTATTCAAGCGGTCGACATTTTCTTCGATTCTGGCAAGGCTGTACCGGGACCAGAGCAACTGCCGGTTCTCGACAAATTGGCGAATCAGTTGAAGGAATTGGCCAAGGCCGCCCGCAACGCAGGCGTAACAGCGCGGTTCATGTTGACCGGCCATTCGGACGCGACGGGCCGTGAAACGGCCAACTTGTCGATCAGCGCCGCCCGCGCGGAGACAGTCCGTGCGCTTCTCAAGAAGCGCGGCGTCGATCCAGAACTTCTCTTGGTTCGCGGCGCGGGCACTTTTGAACCAGTGGAGCCTGAAAGTAGTCGAACCGGGAGCTCCGCCAATCGCAGGGTTTCGGTCACGGTAAACTTCGACTAGTACGGAGCCCAGGATGTTGCAAAAGAAGATCTGCATGTTGGGCGGGTTCGCTGTCGGAAAGACGAGCCTGGTTCGCAGGTTTGTGCAAAGCATCTTTTCAGAGACCTACCTGACTACGGTGGGAGTGAAAATCGACAAGAAGAGTGTTGTACTCCCGGACAAAACCGTGGATCTGATTTTATGGGATTTGGCCGGCGAAGACGATATCGGCTCGTTCCGCGTCAGCTATGTGCGAGGTGCGACCGGGCTGGTGCTTGTCGTGGATGGAACCCGCGCCGCTACCCTCGCGGTGGCGCTCACGTTGCGCGAGCGGGTCGAGGCCGAGTTCGGCGCCATGCCGTTTGTATTGTTGTTCAACAAATCCGATCTGGCAGATCGGTGGGCGATATCGGACAATGAGATAAACGAATTGAAGCAAATTGGATGGCAAGTCTATTTAACAAGTGCGCTTTCAGGGGAACATGTTGATGATGCGTTTCGTCAGCTAGCTTCGATTGTTGCCAAATAAGCTATGGCTGGATTGCCAATAGAAGTCCGCGAATGGCTTTACAATTTCATCTACAACGAACGTTCTGTCGCATATCTTAAAATCGATGCCCAGCTTCTAATAGCTGCGAAGGGTGGTAGAGTTGAACATTACGGCCTCTCGTCACTTCGAATAGGCAGGCCGGCTACCGAGCAGCTCGAATTCATGGAAGGTTTGCTGCCATGCACAGATCTTCCATATCACATGCCCATGGTAGAACTGCCCGGCGGACGAGTTGCAGACCTTCATCTTTTTGCTGACGACGCCGGCATTTGGCTGCTCATTCTCGACGCCACCGCCGAGCGCGATAATAAGCAGCGGATTCAACAGAAGGCGTATGAGATGACGCTCCTGCAAGAGAGGGAGCGGCAACTCAATGAGAAATTACAATCGACCAACGAGGCGTTGAGCAAGAGCCAAGAGGAACTGTCGCGTGAATACCAACGCTCCGAAAGCCTACTGCTCAACATCCTTCCGGCGTCGATCGCCGGGCGGTTAAAAGCGCACGAACAGATTGCCGACGACCATGCAGAGGTGAGTGTGCTATTTGCCGACATTGTCGGCTTTACGGAAAGAGCGCGGAGCGTCGGAGCAGAGGCGACCCTCGCCATCCTAAATTGCTTCTTCAAGGCGGCGGATATGCTCTCCGAACGACACGACTGCGAGAAAATCAAGACAATCGGCGATTGTGTAATGGTGGTCGCTGGCCTGCCCGCGGCGCGACCCGACCACGCAGAAGCCCTTGCTCATTATGCACTTGAACTGCGGAAGGCCTGCGAGCGCGAAAGCTTCGCTGGAGAACCGCTAAGACTCAGGATTGGAATTCATTCAGGACCGATCGTCGCTGGCGTCATAGGCAACAGGCGGTTTGCCTATGACCTTTGGGGCGACACCGTTAATCTCGCCTCACGTATTCAAACATCCGCGGATCCCGATGAAATCCGTATTTCGGATGCAACGCACAAGCTGCTTGGACCAAGTTTTGCCTGCGACCCACTCGCGGAAACGGAACTGCGTGGAACAGGTCGTGTGCGAATGTGGCGGCTCTCGGCCTGATTGCCAGTTGGCATGCCGCCCCCTGGAGCGAATTGCATCTCGAGCTAGACTATCAAGATCATGGTTTCGAATGCCCGCAAGAGTGCGCGAAGCAGTCAATCACCGAGCGACCGCCAAAGGTCCGGATTGGGTCAGGTCACGACGATGCCACACCAAGCTGAATGTCTGTTCTTAAGGATTCGCAGCCCGAAGCTGCCGGTCTGCTCTCGGCCCCAAACACGATATCTGGAGACTTGCTCGGTGAGGACAGCTTCTGGCGCTGTCGAGGCGACCGGACCCGCGTTAGCCAAACTTGGGTCCGAATGGGCTGTACGGCTGGATCGGGTGGAATGTTGCGATACCAGCTTTTCGTCTATTATGACCGTTGTCGCAACAAAGCTGCAGTTCACGCCTGCTGATCGACAAAGCCTTGATGTTGCAACCAATGACAGATAGCTTTCACGCCGAAGTGGCCGCCCGTTGGAATGAGAACGCGAATCAATGGACGCGCGATGTGGGGGATGGCTACGATGTCTATCGCGATCGTTTCACGTTCCCTGCGTTCCAGGATTTCTTGCCTCCGCTGGGTGGCCTTGAAATCATTGATTTCGGGTGTGGCGAGGGTACGAACACTCGGCGGCTCGCACGAATGGGCGCTCGGCTGACAGGTGTCGATATTTCCGAACGCTTGATCGACTACGCCCGCCAGGCAAGGACGCTGAGCCGCTAGGAATTACATACAAGGTGTCGTCCTACAGCGTCGACACCGGGTTTCCCGACGCTTCTTTCGACGCTGTCGTTTCCACTATGGCGTTGATGGACGGACCTGATTTTGGCGGCGAGATGCGCGAAGCCTATCGACTCGTGCGCCCTGGAGGTTTCTTGGCCTTCAACACCGGGGTTGCATTGGGAGAAGGATGGAGAAGGGCGTGCGGTGGCCTTGTGCGTGTCGCGCTATTTCGATCGAACCAGCGTCACGGAGCATTGGCGTTTAGCGAGCGCGCGACGGACGAGGAAGTAGTGCCCTTTGCGGTGCCCCGTTTTCCACGAACAATCAGTGACTACCTCAATGCTGTTGCGGCGGCCGGGTTTCGGATTGGGCGGGTTGGAGAGCCTCAGCCTTCGGCTGAGACTTGCCAAACTGTTCCTCGGTTCGCCCGCTGGCGAGACCTTGGCGGGTTGGTGTTGCTGGTGATGGCGGAACGTCCGGTTTAGGCTGCCTTGCCGCCGTTGCGGTTCCAGAGATGAGCGGCCGCAACGGGTCGACTGCGGCCGTCGCACGAATCGGCCGCTTGAAGAAGTGACAGGAATGTCCGGAAAATACCGCGCTTGTGCCCTTATTTTGGCTGCTGGCAACGAAGCACTTCCGCCCACGAAAGTCTTTCAACAGGTGCCTATAATTCTGCCAGCGAGATCTCGCCCTTTATTAAAATTTTGCCCGGAAAAAAAGGGTAGCCGCAATTTCGCGTCTCTATGTTAGCGAGAGAAAATTACATGGAGCCTCGTATCCCATGCTTCGGTTATCCCTGATTGTTGCCGCGTCTCTGGTATCCTCGCAGTTGAATGCCGAGCCGATCTCGCTTCGAGGAGACTGGCAACAAGTCCTCTCGAACGCTGGAAAGTGTGAACACTGCCGTCTATCGATTAGGTCGACTGGTTCGGCGCTAGAGGTGACAGCGAACAACGGATGGACTGCGACGGTGATCCCAAACCAGCACTCCAGTAGTGAAACTGCGAAGGGTGATGGCCGCTGGGGTCCTAACGCCGGAGGTTCCTACAAGGGGCAGTCGTTTCAGATCTTTCTCGCGGCGAACCGCAACGGACGGCTCTGGATGGGTATGTCGGTGCGCGGGGCAAATGGGAAAGATGCATTCATCCAAGCACTCTTCGAAAGAATGAGCCTACCACCCGCAGCCAGTGAACTTTGAGGCATGCCCTCTCAGATCGCGTACGATTTTGGGTAGGGGCAGGCGGCCAAACTTAGGCATTTGACGATCTGGGGCTTTTCGGTCGCCATGGCGGTCATCGCGCCGATCGCATCTCCGTGTTAACGTTGTGCTACATTAATCCGCGCTTGCGATCGAAGAATACGACCGTCCGCTAAACTGAATTTATTTCAGCCGGGATGACTGGTGACCACCACCATTGCGGCCATAAAATGCGGTCTCAAACCACCGTCTTGCTGGCTCGAAGTGACCTTTTAACTCTGGCGCTTCGAGCCGTCGTGTATCGCGCAGCCGACACACATAATCCAACATTTGCGTGAAGGTACTGCAACGAAGGGCTGGCTCGCATGTTGCCGAGCGCTCCGTGCATATTGCTGGCCGCCATCCTTGGACTCGCTCTTTGGAGATCCTCATGAACAGCAGGCAATTCTCGCGGCCCGTATCGATCTTCATTGGACTCGGATTCGCCCACGATGTTGGGTGCGCCAGGGAGCCTTTGAGTTGCTGAATGATTGGCCTTCCAGAGACCGCGGCCCTGCGCACGATGCGGCGGCTATCGATGCATGCCGCGCTGCTTTGGCCTGCGAATGTGATGACGAGACGGCGCGGCGGGCGTTCGAAGCGTTCGCCCGGGATAGCGGCATTCTGGCTCCGGAAACGCCAGATGCGATCGAGCACCCGGCTGGAGACGAATCGACGGCTGCCTAAGATCACTCCGCCGCTTCCTCAAGTCACCGCGGATACGCTCGACCGTCTCGTGAACGCATATTCGGCATACCGGTATGATTGACGGGCGACGGGTTCTTTGGGAGATCGGGTCGTGTTTCTTTTAATTTCCAACTTATGAATCAACTTTAGGTGTATTTATTGGCCTAGAATTGAAGAGATCACCCTTGCCGCGCTCCGTGAGCGCCAAAGTAGTTCGCCGAATGGTAGACCTGATCGCCTGGCAGTGTCTGGTTCTCGGCGCCAAGGAAGCCTGTAAAGACCGGGATCTGGAACATCGGCCTCAGCCTGTCCGGATCGGGCTTGGTCGTCAGCGTCCTGATGTCCGAGGACTTCAGCTTCGCAGGCCTTCGAGCGTCAGTTCCCTGAGGGCGTAGCCCTGGCCACGCAGGTACCGGAAGAACTCAGCGAGGTTTCCGAGATGCTTGCGGATCGTGTTAACGCCAAGTCCGATCTGCGGCGGCGGCTGGTTGCGCTGCTTTGCAACATCCACCAGCTTCGATGCCGCATCGCGAAGCTGCCTTGGCGAGAGTTGACGCATGCGCGCGCTCTGTCCGTAGCGCGCCGGAATCTCATCAAAATGCTCTCGCAGCCGACCGACATGGAACTGTTCGATCTCCGAGGCGTCGGACACCCCATGCTCCGCGAGGATCCCGACGAACGTTTCGACGACCACGCGCACGTCCTGAGCGGTCTTCTTCTCCCAGGTGCGCTTGCTCTTGATCAGCGACTCGCACTTGTTGCCGAATTCCGACACTGTGAGCGCCTTGCCATGAGGGCGGGGCGAGGATGTAACCGTCGTGACATCGTCTGGTTCGGCGATGGTCTCGCGCGCTGAGGCTATCCTCATTGAAGGACTGCCGGTGGCAATTGGCTGCTCGACCACCGGGCCCGTCGTTTTCGACTTCGAGAGGCCCCTGAGCCACTCCGGTCGGACTTGGCTCCTCTAATCGAGCCGCAAGCGTCCCTACCTGCAGATCCGTCCCTCGTCCTGAAGGCGAAGTGCCCTCAACCCCCGGAACGGCATGAGCATCCGCCGGAGGCAATGCAGGCGCAGGATCCTCCGGTCCCAAGATTTCGGCCAGTCCAAGCCCCTCGGCCTCGCGATAGCGGGCGGGGGCAGCGAGCAGCATGTCGGCGCGAGCCCGCATGAGTTCCGCGGTGGCGCGCTCGCGCCACGGAGCGCCTTCTCGAATGAGCCTGCCTGCATTCGGCCTGCTCCTGCGCGAAGGTCTCTGCGATCACTGCGATGCTCGCTTCCGGGATGCCTTCGCGCTCGAGGACCTTGCGTCCCGGCACCCTGGCGCGAAATCGAGGCGGCGCATCGTGCCGAACAGTTCGATGAGCCGGTAGGCCCAGCCGACCTCGAGATCGGCCCGAATCGCGAGGAGCGGATCGGCGCCGACGCGGCGTGCCGCGAACTGGAGGTTGTCGAGGTGCTCGGCCATGCGCGCCGCCTCGGTGCGGAGGTGTGTTGAGCCGCGCCATGTAGCCTGCCTTCATATGACATGACTGGTGGAGAGAGAGTGAAAGGTGGCTGTCGGGCACTTTCGTGAAGCGGCGGGGGATCCGCGGCCGCCAGTAGAAGACGTTGCCCCTGCGGACGAGATTCTGGACTTCGTGGCGGTTCGCCATGCCGGATTGCCTCGCGCTCTGACGGGCGTGGCAGTCCGAATGTGCCTCAGCCCTGTGCCTCAGTTTCGTGCACAACGGGCATGGCGACCCCGAAAAGGATTCGCAGGGAATGAGTTACCGAACAATATCAATGACATGGAGCGGATTGGCTGGGGAACCTGGATTCGAACCAGGACTAACGGAGTCAGAGTCCGTGGGTCTACCGTTAACCTATTCCCCAAGAAGCGATTTGAAACAATCACTTGGCGGAAACGAGCGAGGGGAGCTGGACGCTCATTTTGCCCCGGTCAGGCAAAACTCGTTCCCGTTTCGAGCCGGCTTGTACCACATTTGCCGTGCCGATCAATACCAGAGATGTTGGCGCGGCAAGAATATTGCGCTCGCCGCCTGACCGAAGCGTGGCTGCGTCGAACTCGCAGGTTTGCAGGGCAGGAGGAACTCGACCGACTTTGCCGGGCTTGATGTATGTTCTGAAATCTAGCCGCGCTGGAACTGCGAGCGTTCGAAAACCACCACCACGAACAGCGCCAGGATCAGCGGGATGATCAGGTAGAACAGCCGGAAAACGAGCAGGGCGGCGAGCACGGCGGCCGGATCCATGTCCGACAGGCCGGCGAGAAAGACGATCTCCAGGACGCCGAGGCCGCCCGGCGCATGTGAGATCAGCGCCGCCGAGAAAGAGATGACGAAGACGCCGAGAACGATGAAATAGCCGGGGTTGCCGGTGGCGGGCAGCGCGAAATAGATGATCGCGGCCGCCGCCATCAGTTCGACGGGCCCGATGATCATCTGCCGCGCCACGATCGGCAGCCTCGGATAGTGGATCTGCAGCGAGCCGATGCGGAGCGGCTTCAGATGCAGCCAACTGCCGAAGACGTAAAGCGCGATCAGCCCAAGGATTGCGGCGCCGGTCAGCCGCGAGGCCGAGATGGGCAGCACGTCGACGAAGCGGTCGAGAACATGCGGCTCCAGGATGAGCAGCAATGCCGAAAGCAGGGCGGCGCCCAGCACGAAGGTGAACGAGCAGAGCGCGACCAGCACGCCGACTTCCTGGCCGCTCAGGCCTTTCGATCCGTAGGCGCGGTAGCGGATGACGGCACCCGACAGCACCGAGCCGCCTATATTGTGCGAGAGCGCGTAGGTGGTGAAGGAACTGGCGGTGATGAAGCCGAACGGCACTTTCCGGCCGAGATGCATCAGCGCGATGTGGTCGTATCCGGCCAGCGCTGCATAGGCGAGGACCGAACTCAGGCCCGCAAGCACCCAGCCCCGGAGCGGGATCGCGGCGAGGCCGTCGCCGACATCCTCGAGCGAGATGCCGCGCAGTTCGTGGTAGAGCAGCCAGAGCGAAAACCCGACGGCGGCCAGGCCGATCACGGGCCAGAGATAGGATTTCAGCTTCATTATGCGACGGCCATGCCGGTCGATTTTCCTTCGGGGTTGAAGCGGCGCGGCGCGCGCCGACGGGCAAATCTGCGTATTTCAGCAATGCCTTATCGAGGCCCCATGTTCAACCTCGAAGGTGGCGCGAGCGAGGAAGGATGGAATTCCGTTCCGGCAGGCTTGGTGAATGCGCGCAGCACTGCTATCTTTGCTGCAACAGCAAATCTCGACGCGTGTGCAGCGTCCGGCAACGGTTCGCGCGGCGCGAGAAGGACATTGAAGGTGGAAGATCCCGAAGCCGGCGCAAAAGCGTCGGAAGCGGGCGCGTCCAGGAGCGGTCGGCCGCAACGCGGCATGAACGGCTTCACCGCCAATCGGAAACACCACCCTTTGGCGGGCGCCAGATCCGGCGACGGACAGGCGAGCGACGGCAGCCCGCAGCAGACAGGCAAGGCGAAGAAGCGGCGAAAGCGCAAGCGCGGACGCAAGGTGTTCGCGCGCGACGGCGTGCGTGCGGATGCGGCGCTCGAGGCAGCCGCGCCGGCCGAGCGCATCGAAGTGCGCAACGACAAGGCCGCGAATGCCGCGTCGGCCCGGCAAGCGGTCGCGGCAAGTCCGCCGCCACGCAAGCGCTTCAACGACGACCTGCCGGTCTTTGCCGCGCTCGATCTCGGCACCAACAACTGCCGGCTGCTGGTCGCGGTGCCGACGAGGCCGGGCCAGTTCCGCGTCATCGACGCTTTTTCGCGGATCGTGCGGCTGGGCGAGGGGCTTTCGTCCACCGGGCGGCTGAGCCGGCCGGCCATGGACCGCGCAGTCGAAGCCTTGAAGATCTGCGGCGACAAGCTCGCCAGCCGCTCGGTCAGGCGCGCCAGGCTGATCGCCACCGAAGCCTGCCGCGCCGCCGAAAATGGCGGCGAATTCCTGGCCCGGGTCCAGGACGAGGCCGGCCTGAAGCTGGAGATTATCGACCGCCGCACTGAGGCCCGGCTCGCCGTGTCAGGCTGCGGCTCGCTGGTCGAGCGGGATACGGATGCGGTCGTGCTGTTCGACATTGGCGGCGGCTCCTCCGAGATCGCGCTGATCGACATTTCCGGCCAGAGATCGCCGCGGCTCGCCAACCATATCGTGTCGTGGACCTCGCTGCCGGTCGGCGTGGTCTCGCTCGCCGAGCGTTTCGGCGGACGCGATGTGACGCGACAGGTGTTCAACGCCATGGTCGCCGACGTGACCGGCATGCTGCAGGCGTTCGATGGCCGCGACCGCATCAACCATCTTATGAAGGCGTCGCGCTTCCACCTGCTGGGGACATCCGGAACGGTGACGACGCTGGCCGGCGTGCATCTCGGCCTCGAACGCTACGACCGCCGCCGCGTCGACGGGCTGTGGATGGACAACGCCAATGTCGATCTGATGATCGAAAAGCTGCTCGGCTGGGATTTCCAGGCGCGCGTTGCCAATGCCTGCATCGGGGCCGACCGCGCCGATCTCGTGCTGGCCGGCTGCGCCATACTCGAGGCGATCCGCCGGGTCTGGCCGTCGGAGCGCCTGCGCGTCGCAGACCGCGGCTTGCGCGAGGGCATTTTGAGCGAGCTGATGGCCGATGACGGGGTCTGGCGGCGCAACTGGCGGAACGGGACGCGGCCATGACGAAGAAGCCGGGAAAAGCCGGTCCGGGCAGCATCCGCGTGCTGAAGACCAGGGTCAAGAAGAAGAGCGGGCTGAAGGAATCGTCGCGGCGCTGGCTCGAGCGCCACATGAACGATCCCTATGTCCAGCGGTCGAAAGCCGCCGGCTACCGCTCGCGCGCCGCCTACAAGCTGATCGAGATCGACGACAAGCACCATCTCCTGAAGCCCGGCATGCGCGTCATCGATCTGGGCGCGGCGCCCGGCGGCTGGTGCCAGGTCGCCGCCGCGCGGACGAAATCGACGCCGGAGCATCCCAAAGTCGTCGGCATCGACTATCTGGAGATGGACGCGGTGCCGGGCGCGCCGGTGCTGCTTATGGATTTTCTGGAGGAGGACGCGCCGGAAAAGCTCACCGAAGCGCTCGGCGGGCCGCCGGATATCGTGCTCTCCGACATGGCCGCTCCCACAACCGGCCATCGCCAGACCGACCATATCCGCACCATGCATCTGTGCGAGGTGGCGGCCGATTTCGCCGTTTCGGTGCTGAAGCCGGGCGGCCATTTCCTGGCCAAGACGTTTCAGGGCGGCACCGAGGGAAGCCTGCTCACCATGCTCAAGCAGAATTTTCGCTCGGTGCATCACGTCAAGCCGCCGGCCTCGCGCGAGGAATCGGCCGAGCTCTACCTGCTCGCCAAGGATTTCAAAGGACGAGTCGCCCCCGAGGCCGGTTGACCGGCATCCGAAGGGTAGCGGCCGCGCCACGGCTATTGCGTGGGCTCGCCGGCATCCGGGTCGCGCAGCCGATGTCCCGATACCGAATTGCCGGCATCGGCGCTCAACCGCATGAACGGTATCACCGACAAAGCCGTGATCGCAGCAACCATGAAGAACGCCGTCGAAAAGGCGGAGAGGCCGACGGCCTCGCCGGTCAACATGGCGGTCGCCTCCAGTATGCCGCCGCCGACCGCCACGCCCAGCGCAATGCTGATCTGCTGCGAGGCGGCCGCGATTGCGGTCGCCTGGCTGGCATCGCGGTCCTCGACATCTGCGAACACCAGAGCGTTCGCCGACGTGAAGAACAGCGAGCGCAGGAAACCCGCGCCGATCAGCACCGGAATGATGATCGCAGGCGAAGTCTCAGGTGTGAACAGCCCGTTGGCTGCGACGAAGCAGGCGGCGAGCAGCGCGGCCGAGATCAGCACGGTGCGAAAGCCGCCGGTCCTGAGCATCGCCGAGGCCAGGAATTTCATTGCGATCGCGCCGAGCGCTGAAGCGAAGGTCAGCATGCCCGACTGAAAGGGCGTCATGCCGAAGCCGAGCTGGAACATCAGCGGCAGTAGGAACGGCACGGCGCCACTGCCGACGCGGAAGATCGACCCGCCGCTGACGGCAGCGCGAAAGACAGGCATCCGGAAAAGCCGGAGGTCGAGGATCGGGTGCTTCCGGCGGCGAGCGTGGCGGACGTAGAGCAAGCCTGCAACGACGCCAGTGGCCAGCGTGGCGATGCCGAAGATGGGTGGCAGCGCCGGCAGGCTCACCACCGAAAGGCCGAAGACGACGCCGGAGGCGGCGGCGGCCGAAAGCAGGAAGCCCAAGATGTCGAGCGGCGGACTGCCGGCGAGTTCGACATCGGGAAGGAAGCGCCCGGCCAGCCAGATGCCGGCGAGCCCGATCGGCACGTTGATGAGAAAGATCCAGTGCCAGCTGAAATAGGTGGTTATGAAGCCGCCGATCGGCGGTCCGACCAACGGACCGATCAGCCCCGGTATGGTGAGCCAGGCCATTGCCGTAACGAGTTCGCGCCGCGGCGTGGCGCGCACCAGGACGAGGCGCGCCAGCGGGGTCATCATCGCGCCGCCCATGCCCTGCAGGAAACGCGCGCCGACGAAGGCGCCGAGGGAACCCGCCGCGGCACATGCGACCGAGCCCAGGACGAAGACCGCTATCGCGATGCGGAAGATGCGCTTGGCGCCGAACTTGTCGCCCATCCAGCCGCTGATCGGGATGAAGATGGCGAGCGAGACCAGATATGCGGTCAGCGCCAGCTTGAGCGCGATCGGGCTGGTCTCGATGTCGGCCGCGATCGCCGGCAGCGAGGTCGAGATCACCGTCGAATCCATGTTTTCCATGAAAAGGGCGACCGCGAGAATGAGCGGGATAGTGCGTTTCAAGGCATCTTCCGGGAGTGGTTGCCGGCTGGCCGGTGGGGCCTGCCGGCAATCAGGGCGGGTATCACGAATGCCGCTCGCTGTCGCCGATTTTTGCCGCGGTTCGGTTGGGCCAGGCGGCTGAACAGGAGTGTTCCCCGCGCTACTGCGACAGAAGCTGCTCGTCCTGCTCCTGGGTCAGCGGCGTGATGCCGGCTGGAACCGGTTCGGGCGGCGCGTCGCCCTGCGCTACCGGCGCCGGCGTTGCGCAGGCGGCGAGCAGGACAAGGCAAGCAAGGGCAGCGATGGGCGGGAATCTCATCAGGCGGCGGGTAAAGAGGCTTTGGGGCTGGATGAAGGCACTGGTCGACGCGGCGGCAAAGAGGATGTCGAAGACCGCGCCGAAAGGGCTACGATAGCCAATCCACGAGGCATAATAATCCACCGCATCGAGGGGTGTCCCAGCTTGAACTTAGCTTGCGACCCTGTGCGGTCGTCTGGCCTAGGCCTCTCTTTGGCCAGTATTACCCGGAGCGGCGTTTTCGTTGAACCGCCGCCCCGTAGCGATTTACGGTTTTGCGTAACCACCGGCTCACATGTCCCGGGCATGCAGCGATAGCCTTGCGCCGCTCGAGAACGGCGATCTGGACGTATCTCTCCATGTCGATTGGAGCTTCTTGCTCAGAAATTGCGTGTTGAGATTGTTGGTCGTCCATGTGGGGTGTCCTGCAGAACTCCCTGTTTATCCGTTCCCAAAAGAAGCATAATCAAATGAAACGAACTGACACTCATGACTGGAGTTCACGAATATGCCTGATGCGCATCAGATGGCGGCGTTCGTGCGCGTTGTGGAGCTTGGCTCATTTGCCAGAGCCGCAGAGGAACTGCGCCTGACGCCTTCGGCGCTGTCGAGGCTCGTCTCACGGCTTGAGGACCGGCTCGGTGTGCGGCTCCTCACGCGTACGACGCGAAAACTGGCGCTGACAATGGAAGGCGCGCTTTATCTTGAACGATCACGCGAAGTGCTCGACCTGATCGCGCGGACCGAAGCAGACGTGTCGTCGTCGCGCACAACGCCCAAAGGCCTACTTCGCGTTAATTCCAGCACAGGTTTTGCCCGGCAGACACTTCTCCACGCGATCCCGGCGTTCCTCGCCCGTTTTCCGGATGTCTCGGTAGACCTCACCTTGACGGACCGGCTTGTCGATCCGGTTGCGGAGCAGGTCGACATCATCATTCGTGGCAGCCCTTCGGCCGGCTCCGACCTTGTGGTGCGGCGGCTAGCCGAGGGCCGCCGCCTCATCTGCGCTTCGCCGGACTATCTCCGCAAACATGGAACGCCGCGATCGGCGGCTGATTTGACGCGCCACAATTGCATCGCGCTCTCCAATCAAACCATTGCCGCGAATTGGCCGCTGGCGACGGATTCCGGCATCGAGCAGTTCACGCCCAGAGGCCGCATCAGTTGCGACAATGTCGGAATGCTATTCGACCTAGCAGTTGCTGGCCACGGCATTGTCCGTCTGGCCGATTTCGTCGTGGGGCAGGCGGTGGGCGAAGGCCGGCTGGTGGAGATTCTCGCCGAGGTGAACCGGTCTAACACCATCTCGCTGTGGATTGTCATGCCGAAGGGACGGTTTTTGTCGCCGCGCGTTCAGGCGTTTCTCGACTTCATGGATGACTGGCTGCATTCAAACCGTGGCGAACATTCCCGGCGTTAGCATGTGGTGAAGCTCGCCACGATCAATGCCGGAAGATTGGATCAAGGCCAACGCGGCAATCCATCCTAGCGGAATGTCGGACTGAGACACTGCGGCGCATCGGTTCGGCTTTTCATCGCGCCACTTACGTGGTACCAGCCCTTGCCAATCCTGCAAGGGAAGATCACGAGTCGGCGCAGTCCAAGGGGCTTGAGCGCCGGCTTCACCTATTTGAGGGCTTGGTATGGCAAAGATCATCGAAACGGCAACCGGCTCGCAAGCCCTGACCTTCGACGACGTGCTGCTGCAACCCGGCCATTCCGAAGTGATGCCGGGCGAAACCGATGTGCGCACCCGCGTCGCCGGCGATATAGACCTCAACATCCCAATCCTTTCGGCGGCCATGGACACTGTGACCGAGGCGCGGCTCGCCATCGCCATGGCGCAGGCCGGCGGGCTCGGCGTCATCCACCGCAATTTCTCGCCGGCCGAACAGGCCGAGCAGGTCCGCCAGGTCAAGAAGTTCGAATCCGGCATGGTGGTCAATCCGGTCACGATCGGGCCGGACGCGACGCTTGCGGACGCGCAGGCGCTCATGCGCACCTACTCGATTTCCGGCATTCCGGTGGTGGAGAATGGCGGCACCGGCGGTCACAAGGTCGGACGGCTCGTCGGCATCCTGACCAATCGCGACGTGCGCTTCGCCACCGATCCGGGCCAGAAGGTCTATGAACTGATGACCCGCGAGAACCTGATCACGGTGAAGGAGACTGTAGATCAGACCGAGGCCAAGCGGCTTCTGCACCAACATCGCATCGAAAAGCTGCTGGTCGTCGACAAGGCCGGAAATTGCGTCGGCCTGATCACTGTCAAGGACATCGAGAAGTCGCAGCTCAATCCGAACGCCACCAAGGACAGTCAGGGTCGGCTGCGCGCGGCGGCTGCTACCAGCGTCGGCGACGACGGCTTCGAGCGCGCCGAGCGCCTGATCGATGCGGGCGTCGACCTCCTGGTGATCGACACGGCGCACGGCCATTCGCAGCGCGTCCTCGATGCCGTGACGCGAGCGAAAAAGCTTTCCAATTCGGTGCGCATCATGGCCGGCAACGTTGCCACTGCCGCCGGCACGCAGGCGCTGATCGACGCCGGCGCGGACGCGGTCAAGGTCGGCATCGGACCGGGCTCGATCTGCACGACGCGCATCGTCGCCGGTGTCGGCGTGCCGCAGCTCTCGGCGATCATGTCGGCGGTGGAAGCGGCGGAGAAGGCGGGCGTTTCGGTGGTGGCCGACGGCGGCATCAAATATTCGGGCGATCTCGCCAAAGCACTTGCCGCAGGCGCGGGCGCTGCGATGATCGGTTCGCTGCTGGCCGGAACCGACGAAAGCCCCGGCGAGACCTATCTCTACCAGGGCCGCTCCTTCAAAGCCTATCGCGGCATGGGCTCTGTGGGCGCGATGGCGCGCGGCTCGGCCGACCGCTACTTCCAGGCGGAGGTGCGCGACACGCTGAAGCTGGTGCCGGAGGGCGTCGAGGGCCAGGTGCCCTACAAGGGACCGGTATCGGGCGTGCTGCACCAGCTCGCCGGTGGGCTGAAAGCGGCCATGGGCTATGTCGGCGGGCGCGACCTGGCTGATTTCCGCGAGAGAGCGACCTTCGTGCGCATATCCAATGCGGGCCTGCGCGAGAGCCACACGCACGATGTGACGATCACGCGCGAAAGCCCGAATTATCCGGGCGGCTTTTGACGAACGGCAGGGTGTTTGACCGTCGGTGACTACGGCAAACGTCTGCTTTGAGAAGCGCGCGTGATTTCATCGCGTAAGATGCCGATGTCGTTGAGAAGCTCATCCGGTGAACGGCTCAATTGATCCGTTGCTAGCCACATGGCTTTTTGCTCAGCGCGACGGCGGGACCAATTACGAATCGGACCGACGGCAATAAAAAGAAACTTACCCATCATCAGATCGTCCCTTCACGTGAATTGACGGGAATGTGGGCGGTAAAGTCGCAGCGATCGCGAACGAGGCTACACGTAGCGGTCGATGGACTGCTTGGTCATGCGACGGGCGAAGGCCGGTCCCGGGCCCCGCATATAGTGCAGCTCGGGGCGATAGCGCGGCGCCACGAATTCGCGAACCGCTGATACCAGTTGCATGACGGGAGCCAGGAGTTTCATGACACCGGTCCTTTCCATCATTGGCCTCGATGTTGGCTAGCGAGACCTGTGCGTTGATACGAGATCAGGGTAGGCGGTGGTGTCCGTTTGGTCTGTGAGGATTCCCACACCCTCGAAAGCAATTCGCAAAAATCGCCGCTCGCCACCCGCAATGTTGCGACGGCGATCAATTTCCTTTCAGGAGCGAGCCAGGGGAAGTACACTCGGTCGAACAACGAAGGGTACACCGCCGTGACAGCTTCGCCTGCTTTCATGTCGAAGCTGGGCAATGCCGATCTCGCCGCCATTGCCCAGCGATGGAGCGAATGCAGCTATCAGAACAATGAGTTAATCATCGCGCACGGCGATAGTGATCGGGACGTCTTCTTCCTGCTGGCGGGACGGGCTCGGGTCACAATGTTTTCGGAGGATGGCAGGGAGATTGCGTATCGCGATATCGCGCCCGGTGAAATTTTTGGGGAATTGGCCGGGATCGATGGGAAAGCGCGCTCGGCCAGTGTCGTTGCGCTTGAGCCAACCCGCGTTGCGCGACTGACCGGGGCGGCATTCCGGGACATTGTGATCAACCATCCGACTTTCGCCTGGGTGCTTCTCGAGCACTTGTCGGCTCAGTTGCGGCGCATGACCGACAGGGTTTTCGAGTTCAGTACTCTGGTCGTTCGCAAACGCCTGATCCTTGAACTGTTGCGTCGCGCAGAAGAGATCGGGTCCGTAAATGGCCAGGTCTCCCTGAGCCCGGCGCCTACGCACTTCGAGTTGGCGGCAAGTATAAGCACCCACCGAGAGGCGATCTCACGCGAGATGAGCACTCTCGCCAAGAGGGGGCTCATCGAAAGGCGCGGGAGAAGGCTTATCCTGCATGATCTTGCGTTACTCGAAGGGCTCGCTTCGAAGAAGGAATAGCCGAAGCAGCCCGCAGCGCGTTTCAAAGGCGCAACCGGATAAGTCTCTGTGCAACTGGATAAGTCTCTGGTTGTGCAAACAGCAGACGAATGGTCGGCGGGACGGCCTGAACTAACGCCCCGTCTCGAACACCGCGATCTTCTTGCGGTCGAATTTGAGCGCGATCTCGCCGCGGACCAGCCGCACCGCCATATCGCCAAAAACCTCGCGCCGCCAACCATGCATGGCCGGCACGTCGGCGGCTTCGCCTTCGGCGGCAATGCGGTCGATGTCGTCGCCCGAGGCGAGAACTTTTGCGGCCACGCCCTCCTGTTCGGCGACCTGGCGCAGCAGCACCTTCAACAGTTCGGCGGCGGCGCTGGTGCCTTCGGGAGCCTGCGTGAAACGCGGCAGCTTGGGCATGCTTTCCTTCGGCATGGCGAGAGCGGCATTGACCACTTCGAGCAGCGCGGTCGCCGTGGACGAGCGCTCCCAGCCTTTCGGGACGGTCCGCAGCCTGGCCAAGGCCGCGGCGTCACGCGGCTGCTGCTGGGCCACCTCATAGATTGCATCGTCCTTGAGCACGCGGCCGCGCGGAACGTTGCGTTCGCGCGCCTCGCGCTCGCGCCAGGCCGCCACACCCTGAACCACCGCCAGTTCGACCGGCTTTCTCAGCCGCATCTTCAGCCGCTTCCAGGCGTCGTCGGGATGCGGATCGTAGGTCTCGCGCGAGGTCAGGACCTCCATTTCCTCGTTCAGCCAGTGAGCGCGGTCGTCGCGCTCCAACTGCGTCTTCAGGTGCTGGTAGACCTCGATCAGATGGGTTACGTCGGCCAGTGCGTATTCGAGCTGCTTGTCCGACAGCGGCCGGTGGCGCCAGTCGGTGAAGCGCGACGACTTGTCGAGATGCGCGCCGGTGATGCGCTGCACCAGCTGGTCGTAGGAGACGCTGTCGCCGAAGCCGCAGACCATGGCCGCGACCTGGGTATCGAAAACCGGATGGGGGAGAAGCCCGCCGAGATGGAAGACGATCTCGATGTCCTGGCGCGCGGCGTGAAAAACCTTTGTGACCGCTTCGTTGGCCATCAGCGCGAAGAACGGGGCGAGGTCGATGTCGGGCGAAAGCGGGTCGACCAGCGCGCTGACGCCGGGGGCGGCCATCTGGATCAGGCAGAGCTCGGGCCAATAGGTGGTTTCGCGGATGAATTCGGTGTCGACGGTCACGAAGCTCGACTTTTCAAGCGCGGCGACGGCCGTTTCAAGTTCATTCTGGGTCTTTATGACGTGCATGAAGGCTCTTTGGCTTCAAAATGGGTCTGTCTCCATTTCAGCCGCGAAGGCTTTCGTCAAGCGTAACCGCCGTTTGCGGCTAGTCCGCAGGCTTGTCGCCGCCGCCATTGCGCCGGGCCAACCGGGCAAAAATGGGGGAGGTGCGGAGCAGCGCGATGAAGCGCCCGCGCTTGGAGGCGGGCACGGCCGAGCGCACCAGCATGCGGTAGAGGATGATGAAGATCAGGACCGCGTAGACAAGCGCGGAGAAGATGAACAGCGAGTGCGGACCGAAATTCTGCATGAACCATGACGCCGAGATGGGCCCGCTGATCGCGCCGAAGGAATAGAACAGCATCAGGGCCGCGTTCACCAGAACGAACTCGTCCTTGCCGGCGCGGTCGTTGGCGTGGGCGGCCGACAGCGAAAACAGCGGCATGGCGAAAGAGCCGAATATGAAAACGATGACGAAATTGATCAATGCGTCGCTGCCGGCGAAGAAGACCAGGGACAGCGCCGAGGCGAGCGCGCCGATCGTCGTCAAGAGGAGCACCATGCGGCGGTCCCAGATATCGGACAAATAGCCGAGCGGGTACTGGATGATGGCGCCGCCGACGATGCCGACGCTGACGAAGGTCACCACGTCAGTGACGTTCATGCCGATCTGCTCGGCATAGACGGGGCTCAGCGTGCGGAAGGAACTGTTGGTGACCCCGATAGCGATGCAGCCGATGCAGCCGAGCGGGGAAATGCGCCAAACCCGCGCGAGGTCGAGCTTGACGCTTTCGGGTGGCGTCGGGTTTGAGCGGTCGCCGAGCGAGACCGGCACCAGCGAAAGCGTGATCAAGATCGACATGATGGCGAAGATGGCGAAGCCGTCCGCCCCGAAGACCGGGATCAGGAACTGTGCGCCGGTGACCGAGCCGATGTCGATGATGCGGTAAAGCGCCAGGACGCGGGCGCGATCGTGGTTGGATACGCCGGAGTTCAACCAGCTTTCCATGATTGTAAACAGGCCGGCGAAGCAGAAGCCGGACGCGAAACGCACCGCCGACCACATTATGGGATCGATGACCAGGACGAGCAGCAGTGTTCCGGCGGACGCGATTGCCGCCAGCGCCGAGAACGAGCGGACATGGCCGACTGCCTTCATGATCCGCGTTATGAACACGCAGCCGAGCAGGAAGCCGGCGAAATAGGCCGTGCCCATGAAGCCGATCGTCGAGGAGGAAAAGCCTTCCGAGGCGCCGCGGAGCGCAATCAGCGTGCCTTGCAGCCCGTTGCCGCCGAGAAGAATGCCCGCGGCGATGAGGAGGGGTATCAGCGGGCGGACAGAGGACATGAAGCCACGAGCAAGGAAGTGTCTGGTTCCTCTATAGGCCGAAGCCGCAGGGCTGGCGATGCCCCAACCGGCGCGCCTGCTGGTCCAGCGCCGGCACGAGCATGGCAGCCATGTCGCGATCTACAAGGAGCAGCCGGATCACGTGCTGATCGTCGCGGTCGTTCACGGCCGGAGCGTCAAGGGGCTGAAGCTTTGGCGACCTCCCGCTGCTTTGCCTTGACAAACAGGGCCTCCCATGCGCTTTTCGCGCGAATTTTCGAGCCGGGCGCGACGCCGTGCCGGCACGGCCACTCCAACATTTCCGGACCGGATTTCGATCATGCACCGTTACCGCAGCCATAACTGCGCCCAGTTGAGAAAGTCCGATGTCGGACAGAGCGTCCGCCTTTCGGGCTGGGTTCACCGCGTTCGCGACCATGGCGGGCTTCTGTTCATCGATATGCGCGACCACTACGGCCTGACGCAGATCGTCGCCGATCCGGATTCGCCGGCCTTCAAGATCGCCGAGACGGTGCGTGGCGAATGGGTGATCCGCGTCGACGGCGAAGTCAAGGCGCGCATGGCCGACACAGTCAACCCGAACCTGCCGACCGGCGAGATCGAAGTGTTCGCTCGGGAGATCGAGGTTCTGTCCGCGGCCAAGGAACTGCCGCTGCCGGTGTTTGGCGAGCCGGATTATCCCGAGGACATCCGCCTCAAATACCGCTTCCTCGATCTGCGCCGCGACACGCTGCACAAGAACATCGTCGCGCGGACGAAAATCATCGCCGAGATGCGCAGTCGCATGGGCGAGGCGGGCTTCACGGAATTTTCGACGCCGATCCTGACGGCGTCGAGCCCGGAAGGCGCACGCGACTTTTTGGTGCCGAGCCGCATCCATCCCGGCAATTTCTACGCGCTGCCGCAGGCGCCGCAGATCTATAAGCAGCTGATCATGGTTTCCGGCTTCGACCGCTATTTCCAGATCGCGCCATGCTTCCGCGACGAAGACCCCCGCGCGGACCGGCTGCCGGGCGAATTCTACCAACTCGACCTCGAAATGAGCTTCGTCGAGCAGGAAGACGTGCTTTCGACGATGGAGCCGGTGATGCGCGGCGTCTTCGAGGCCTTTGCCAACGGCAAGCCGGTGACGCAGGATTTCCCGCGCATTCCTTTCGATGTCGCGATGCGCAAATACGGCACCGACAAGCCGGATTTGCGCAACCCCATCGTCATGGACGATGTCTCGGAGCATTTCCGCGGGTCGGGCTTCAAGGTGTTCGCGGGCATTCTGGCCGGCGATGCGAAAGCCGAAGTCTGGGCCATTCCGGCGAAGACAGGCGGCTCCAGGGCTTTCTGCGATCGGATGAATTCCTGGGCGCAGGGCGAGGGCCAGCCGGGTTTGGGCTATATCTTCTGGCGCAAAGAGGGCGAAAGGCTCGAAGGCGCCGGCCCGATCGCAAAGAATATCGGCGATGAGCGGACCGAGGCGATCCGCATCCAGCTCGGCCTGGAAGAGGGCGACGCGGCCTTCTTCGTTGCAGGCGATCCGAAGAAGTTCGTGTCGTTTGCGGGCGCTGCGCGCACCCGCGCGGGCGAGGAATTGAACCTCGTCGACCGCGACCGGTTCGAGCTGTGCTGGATCGTCGACTTCCCGTTCTTCGAGTGGAACGAGGACGAGAAGCGCATCGACTTTGCCCACAACCCGTTCTCGATGCCGCAGGGCGGCATGGAAGCTCTGACGGGCCAGGAGCCGCTCGGCATCAAGGCGTTCCAGTACGACATGGTCTGCAACGGCTTTGAGATCGCCTCCGGCGGCATCCGCAACCATCTGCCCGAAACGATGGTCAAGGCATTCGAGATGGTCGGGCTGTCGCGCGAAATCGTCGAGGAGCGCTTTGGCGGCCTTTACCGCGCGTTCCAGTACGGGGCGCCGCCGCATGGCGGCATGGCGGCCGGCATCGACCGCGTGGTCATGCTGCTGGTAGGGGCAAAGAATCTGCGCGAGGTCACGATGTTCCCGATGAACCAGCAGGCATACGATCTTCTGATGAGCGCGCCTTCCGAAGCGACGCCGCAGCAATTGCGGGAGCTCAGCCTTCGCGTCGCCACGCCCAAGAAAGAATCTTAGGAAAGCCGCGCAAGCTATTCACTGGAAACAAAGAGCCCGGCTGCAGAGCCGGGCTTTTTGTTGGGAAGACCCTGAACAGTCAGCCTATTCGCCGTCTTCGTTTGCGATGACGGTGACGCCGAGCGTCTTGGGCAGGTCGAGCGGCGTCGCCATGGCGCCGGCGGCGATCAGCGCGAACGGCACCGGCGCCGGCGGTGCGGCTACGACTTCGATGCTCTGCGGATCGTCGAGGAATTTGCCGACGGCGGCGGTGATTTGAGCCGACAGTTCCGGATTGTTGAGCTGCGCCGTCAGGAACGGCACGATCGCCTTGGCTTGGTTGGCAATGTCCTCGGGCTTCATGTTCTGCTGTTTGGCTACATAATCCAGCACCTTGCCGGTGAGCGAATCGTCGTCGAAACGGATATTCGCCGCGTGGAAGGTCAGCTGCTGCATCAGGCCAAGCATCGCCAGGCCCTGCGCCGAATTGTCCGCGTCGGCGGGCTGTTCTGCCATCTTCTTCTGGAGATCCTGCAGCGATTTCAGGAATGCAGGTGTATAGCCGCCGAGGTCGAAGGTGAACCCCAGCGTGCCGGCGTCGTCAACGGTGATGTCATACTGCGTCAGGCCCATGCGGCCGTCGCTCGGCTGCCAGGATCCCGCCATCTCGAAATTGCCGTTGATGGTCTGGTAGCCCAGCGCTTCTATGACCGCCTTGGCTTGTGGATCCTCGGCTTGGGTAAGGTCGGCGGTGAATTTCTTGGCCGAACCGGTGAATTCAAGGGCGGCGCCGTCTGCCGGCGGGGTGATTTCGAACGAGAGACTGTCGAGCGAAAACAGGGTTTTGTCGGCCATCTTGGCGCTGATACTGGCGATTTCCATGCTTTCATACATGGCCATGGCGGCGACCGGGTCGGTCGAGCCTTCGGGCGGAAGCGTCAAGCCCGTAAAAGTCGCGGGACTGACGGCGAACGTCAGTCCTTCCTGCGTCATGCTGTACGGCTCGGTGGTGATCGTCTCGATCCTGTAACCGCCATCCTGCTCGGTGATGCCGTCAAAGGTGATCTTGCCCAGCGCCACAGACTCGGTCTGGCCGGTGGGGGTGAAGGACACGCCTTCGAGCGCCAGCGACGACGCATCCCCGCTTATGCCCGTCCAGGTGAAGTTCATGCCCTGATCCGCGA
Organism: Mesorhizobium sp. WSM2240; assembly: GCF_040438645.1. Classification (NCBI taxonomy): domain Bacteria; kingdom Pseudomonadati; phylum Pseudomonadota; class Alphaproteobacteria; order Hyphomicrobiales; family Phyllobacteriaceae; genus Mesorhizobium; species Mesorhizobium sp. WSM2240. The sequence goes on along the minus strand of NZ_CP159253.1, from coordinate 3,020,755 downwards.
GCGCCTTCTTGAAGCGCTCGGCGACAGCGTTGGCGTCTTGCGCGTAAGCCGCGTGCAGCGGGATCGTCAAAAGGAATGTCGAAACGGCAAGCTTGTGGAAAACGTGACGGCGAATGGTCATCGGTGTGTTCCCTGAGACTGGTCTTTGAATCTTGTTGCGCCTCTCTATCGCGTATCATCCGGACCGGATGAAGGCGCATCGCAACACATTGGTCGAAATTCGCGGAAAAAGGCAAGATTGGCGCTTGCGCACGGTGAAAAGACCGTTCCGGTAAGCCTCCTCTTGCCGCGAATCGCCGGCTAAGCTAACTGCACGCCATGGGAAAAGGGCTTTTGCCGCCAGGGTCCGGCGGCGGCGACGCAATAGAACCGGTCGATCTGAAGAAGGCGCTCGAGGAGCGCTATCTCGCCTATGCGCTGTCGACCATCATGCACCGGGCGCTGCCCGATGTCCGCGACGGGCTGAAGCCGGTCCATCGCCGCATCATGCACGCCATGCGGCTGCTGCGGCTGAACCCCGACCAGGGCTTTGCCAAATGCGCCCGCATCGTCGGCGAGGTGATGGGCAAGTTCCACCCGCACGGCGACCAGTCGATCTACGACGCTCTGGTGCGGCTGGCGCAGGATTTCGCGGTGCGCTATCCGCTGGTCGACGGGCAGGGCAATTTCGGCAATATCGACGGCGATTTCGCAGCCGCCATGCGCTACACCGAGGCGCGTATGACCGAGGTGGCGACAGAACTGCTCGCCGGCATCACCGAGGACGCCGTCGACTTCCGCCCCACCTACAACGAGGAAGACGAGGAGCCGGTGGTCTTGCCCGGCGCCTTCCCGAACCTTCTGGCCAACGGCTCGTCGGGCATCGCCGTCGGCATGGCGACCTCGATCCCGCCCCACAATGCCGCCGAACTCTGCAAGGCCGCACTCCACCTGATCGATCATCCGGATGCGACGGTCGAAGATCTGATGACCAAGGAGCCGCATCCGGACGATGCGGACGAGAACATGGTGCGCGGCCCGGATTTCCCGACCGGCGGCATCATCGTCGACAGCTGGGAATCGATTGTCGAGGCCTACAAGACCGGCCGCGGCGGCTTTCGCGTGCGGGCGCGCTATGAGACCGAGGACCAGGGCAGGGGTACCTGGAACATCGTCGTCACGGAAATTCCCTACCAGGTGCAAAAGGCGCGGCTGATCGAGAAGATCGCCGAGCTTCTGGTGGCGCGAAAACTGCCGCTGCTGGAGGACGTCCGCGACGAAAGCGCGGAAGACATCCGCCTTGTCCTGGTGCCGAAGAGCCGTACCGTCGATCCCGCGCTTCTGATGGAATCGCTGTTCAAGCTGACCGAGCTTGAAAGTCGCTTCCCGCTCAACATGAACGTCCTGTCGCGCGGCAAGGTGCCGAATGTGCTGTCGCTGAAAAGCGTGCTGCAGGAATGGCTGGAGCATCGCCGCGACGTTCTGCTGCGCCGCTCGCGCCACCGCCTTGGCGAGATCGAGCGCCGGCTGGAAATCCTTGCCGGCTATCTGATCGCCTATCTGAACATCGACGAGGTGATCAGGATCATCCGCGAGGAGGACGAGCCCAAGCAGGTGATGATGGCCCGCTGGGACCTGACCGACAATCAGGCCGAGGCGATCCTGAACATGCGGCTGCGTGCGCTGCGCAAGCTGGAGGAGTTCGAGATCCGCAAGGAGTTCGACGGGCTCTCGGCGGAGAAGGCGCAGATCGAGGCGCTGCTTGCTTCAGACGCCAAGCAGTGGAAGACGATCCGCTGGGAAGTCGAGAAGGTGCGCGACAAGTTCGGCTCGCATACACCGCTCGGCAAGCGCCGCACGACCTTCGCCGACGCGCCCGACCATGACCTGACCGATATCCACCACGCCATGGTGGAGAAGGAGCCGGTAACGGTGGTGGTCTCGGCCAAAGGCTGGCTGCGCGCGATGAAGGGCCATCTCTCCGACCTGTCGCAGCTGACCTTTAAGGAAGGCGACAGCCTTAAGCTCGCCTTCCCAGCGCAGACCACCGACAAGATCATCGTCTTTACCACCGGCGGCAAATTCTACACGATCGGCGCCGACCGGCTGCCGGGCGGGCGCGGCCATGGCGAGCCGATCCGTATCATCGTCGACATGGACAACGACCAGGACATCGTCACCGCCTTCGTCCACAATCCTGGGCGCAAGCTGCTGCTCGTCAGCCATGAGGGCAACGGCTTTGTCGTGCCTGAGGCCGAGGTGGCGGCCAACACCCGCAAGGGCAAGCAGGTGATGAATGTGCGCGCGCCCGACGAGGCGCAACGCTGCGTGCCGGTCGACGGTGACCACATCGCCATCGTCGGCGAAAACCGCAAGATGCTGATCTTCCCGTTGGCAGATGTTCCGGAGATGGGCCGCGGCAAGGGCGTTCGCCTGCAGAAATACAAGGATGGCGGCGTGCTCGACGTGAAGCTGTTTGCCATGGGGGCGGGGCTCAGCTGGCAGGATTCGGCCGGCCGCACCTTCCTGAAGACGCGCGAGGAACTGATCGAATGGATGGGCTCACGCGCCTCCGCCGGACGGCTGGCGCCGAAAGGCTTTCCGCGGACGGGCAAATTCGGGTAGGCGTGGGCTGCCTCATACTGTTGTGCTGAGAAAATCCTCCTAGTAGACCAAGGCTCCGCACGTCATGTTGACGACGGTGCCTGTCATTGCGTGGGCACGGGCGGACGCCACGAACGCCGCGACATCCGCCACTTCGCCGAGCGTCGGCAGCCGCTTGAGCAGCGTTCCTTCCGCCGCACCTTGAAGCATTTCCTCAACAGTCAGGCCGGCGCGCTCGGCAGCGGGCTGGAAGACACGCCTACTGTGCGAGCCCTTTGTCAGCGCCTCCGGAATAGCATGGGGCTGCAGGCAAACGACACGAATGCCGCGCGGTGCGAGTTCAGCGGCCAACAGCCGGGTCAGGCCTTCCGTGACCGCACAGGCCGCGCCATAGCCGAGATAGCCAATGCCGGGCAGACGCGATCCTGGCGTCGATATGTTCATGATGACACCCGAGCCTCTTTGCGCCATGAAACGCGCCGCCGCCTTGGCAGTGATGAAGACCGCCTTTGCGTAGGTCTCGATCGGAAGCATGAAGTCCGTGAGAGAAAGTCCTGCCAGCGGCGTCCCTTGCACGTGGGAAAAGCCCACCGCGTTCAGGGCGATATCGATGCCCCCAGTCTCTCTTGCCACAACTTCGGCATGGTGCTCGACCGCCCGCTCGTCGAGGACATCGAGGACCGCAACGTTCGCGGCGCCGCCCTTTCTGACGATCTCCTCCGCGCCCGCCTCGAGCTTTTGCAGCGTACGACCGACAAGAAAGACCTTTGCACCCTCGCGGGCAAACGCCCCGGCCGCTGCCCCGCCGATCGCGCCACTGCCTCCATAGACGATCGCGGTTTGTCCCCGTAGCAGCATGATTCGCACCCTCCTCATGTGTTGATTGCATATTGCAATCAGTTGCACATTAAGATCAATTACCTGAGAAATGCAACCGGCTTCTGAAAGGGGGTTGAGCCGCCGGCGAAAGCCTCCGCTGACGTAAATTTCATTGAGTTCCTGAGTCCGTCGCGTGCCGGCTGCGCCGCCGTGTCGCACGCGTTTTGTCAGCGGTATTCCAGCCAGCCCATTGACTGCGAATGATCGTTCGCATAAATCGAGAACGATCATTCGCATTAAATGAGAGCGAACGTTCGCTCGAAGTGAGTTCGGATATGGAAGAATTGTCCACCAGAAACGAATTGCCGGGCGCTGACGATCCGTTGGAATTGCTGTCGCGAGCCGGACGCCGCGACCAGCAGATCCAGCGCATTCTGGAGGCGGCGAAGACATGCTTCGTGCGCTCCGGCTTCCAGGGCGCGTCGATGCAGCAGATCTGCGCCGAAGTCGGCATGAGCCCGGGCGCGCTCTATCGCTATTTCCCGTCGAAGGAAGCGATCGTCGAGGCGATCTGCGAAGCCGATCGCCAGGACGACATGACCTGCTTCGGCGCGTTGCGCGGCGCCACTTCGGCCGCCGAAGGCGTCGTGCAGGCGGCGATGGCGCACATTACGCATACGCATATGAAGGGCAGCGCCCCGCTATTTGCCGAGATGCGCTCCGAATCCATGCGCAACGAGGCGGTACGGGCGACCGTCGACGGGCACAAGGGGGAGGTGGCCGCGATGATCGAGCCGCTTCTGGCAGCAGCAATCGCGCGGGGCGAGATCGACCCGCCGGTAGAGCTTCCTGTCCTGATGGCCGTCCTGATGTCGGTCGGCGAGGGCTTGGCGATCAACGATTTGCCCGCCCGTGGCGTGCCGCTCGACAAGCTCGAAACCGCCCTTCGCGCCATGATCGAAGGCATGTTTCGGCCAACCAAAAACATCGCGTCCGAATAGCCGCCCCCAACCCTCAAGCCAACCTGGTTAATCTCATGTCGCGTAATGCCGTTATTGCCGTTTCCCTTGGCGTGCTGCTTGCTGGCGCAGCCGCCGTTGTCGGGTTCGCCCCGGCCTCCTTTGCAGCGAGCGAAGCCGAGCCGGCTGCCGTGCAGACGCCGCCTTCGATCCGGGTGGCGCGGGCCGAGCGGCGCGAGCTGGTCGAGACGCTGTCGGTGACCGGAACGATATTGCCGCGCGAAGAAGCGGCCGCAGGCACCGATCTCAACGGCCTGACGGTGACGGCGCTGAACGCCGACGAAGGCGACACGGTCAAGAAGGGCGAGGTGCTCGCCGTCCTCGACCGCTCCACGCTCGACACGCAGCTTGCGCAGATGCAGGCGAGCCGCGCCCAGGCCGAGGCCAATATCGCGCAGATGAACGCCCAGATCGGCGACGCCGAGGTCGGCGTCAGCCAGGCGAAGGACGCGCTCGAACGGGCGAGGGCGCTTCAGAAGAAGGGCGTCGCCACGCAGGCGCAGCTCGACAATGCGCGGCACGCCTTCGACAGCGCCAACGCCAAGCTGGTTTCCGCCCAAAAGGCGCTCGCCGCTTCGCAGGCGCAGCTCGCCGTCATCGACGCGCAGACGCAGAACGTCCTTTTGCAGATCGAAAAGACCGAGGTGAGGGCGCCCGCCGACGGGCTGGTGCTCGCGCGTGACGCCACGTTGGGCGGCGTCGTTTCGGCCGGCAGCGGTCCGCTGTTCCGGATCGCCATCGGTTCGGAATTCGAGCTTGCTGCGACCGTCGCCGAGACGGTGCTGCCGAAGCTCTCGAAAGACATGCAGGCGGAGATATCGCTGGCCGGATCGGACAAGGCGACCGGCGGCAAGATCCGCCGGATTTCACCGGAGATAGACAGCAAGTCGCGGCTCGGCTCGATCCGCATCGCGCTCGATCCCGGCAGCGAGGCCCGCGCCGGCAGTTTCGCGCGCGGCGAGGTCGAGACGAAGCGCAGCGATGCGGTCGCCGTGCCGGCGTCGGCGGTGATCTTCCGCGGCGAGAAGGCCTTTCTGCAACTGGTCACCGAGGGCAAGATCGCAACCGTGCCGGTGACGCTCGGCGTACGCGACGGCGGTTTCGTCGAGGTCGTCTCGGGCGTGGAAGAGGGCCAGGAAGTGGTTTCGCGCGCGGGCACCTTCGTTGCCGATGGCGATCTGGTGACACCGGTGCGCGCCGATGAGACGGGAGCCATCCAGCCATGAATTTCTCCGCCTGGTCGATCCGCAATCCGGTTCCCGCGATCCTGCTCTTCATCGTGCTTGTCGTGCTAGGCCTGATGAGCTTTGCGAAGCTGCCGATCACCCGCTTTCCAAACATCGACGTGCCGCTGGTCAATGTGACGGTCACCGATCCGGGCGTCGCGCCGAGCGAGTTGGAGACGCAGGTGACCAAACGTGTCGAGGACGCGGTCGCCAACATTTCCGGTGTCAAGAACGTCATCTCGACCATCACCGAGGGAAATTCGCAGACGCAGGTCGAATTCCGTCTCGAAGTGGATACGCAGACTGCAGTAAACGACGTCAAGGACGCGGTCGAGCGCATCCGCTCCGACCTGCCGGCGACCTCAGACGAGCCGGTTGTGAACCGCATTGACGTTGAGGGCCAGGCGATCCTGACCTATGCCGTCTCCGCGCCGGCAATGACCATCGAAGAGCTTTCGTGGTTTGTCGACGACACCGTCATCCGCAAGCTGCAGGGCCTGAAGGGAGTCGCCCGTGTCGACCGCTATGGCGGGGTGACCCGCGAGATCAAGGTCGAGATCGACCCGGACAGGCTGAATTCGCTCGGCGTGACGGCCGGCGACGTGAACCGCGCGCTGCGTTCGGTCAACGCCGACATGACCGGCGGCAGCGCCGGTTTCGGCGCCCGCGACCAGTCGATCCGCACGCTCGGCGGCGCCAAGAAGATCGCCGACCTCGAAGCGCTCGAAATCCCGCTGGCGGGAGACCGCAAGGTGAAGCTCGCCGACATTGCGACGGTCAGCGATTCCTGGGAGGAGCCGAAATCCTTCGCCCGGGTGAACAGCCAGACGGTGGTGTCGTTCGGCATCTTCCGCGGCAAGGGCGAGAGCGATGTCGAGGTCAACGAGCGCGCCACGGCCGCCATTGCCGACCTCCAGAAAGCCTATCCCGACGTATCGATCACCAAAGTCGACGACTCGGTGACCTATACCGAGGGCAATTACGATTCGGCGATGGAAATGCTGCTCGAGGGCGCGGCGCTCTCGGTTATCGTCGTCTTCCTGTTCCTGCGCGATTTCCGCGCCACCATCGTGGCCGCCGCGGCGCTGCCTCTGTCGATCATCCCGACCTTCTGGGCGCTCGACATGATGGGCTTCTCGCTCAACCTGGTCAGCCTGCTCGGCATCACGCTGGTGGTCGGCATCCTCGTCGACGACGCCATCGTCGAGATCGAGAACATCGTGCGCCACGTGAAGATGGGCAAGTCGCCCTACCGCGCCTCGCTGGAGGCGGCCGACGAGATCGGACTAGCGGTTATCGCCATCTCCGCGACGATCATGGCGGTGTTCGCGCCTGTCTCCTTCATGGGCGGCATTGCCGGCCAGTATTTCAAGCAGTTCGGCCTGACGGTCGCGGTCGCCGTGTTCTTCTCGCTCCTGGTGGCGCGCCTGATCACGCCGATGATGGCAGCCTATTTCCTGCGCGGCCATGGCCATGCCGAGCCCAAGCCGGGCATGGTCATGCGGGCCTATGTCGGCTTCCTGAAGATGACGCTGCGCTTCCGCTGGCTGACGCTCGCCGCCGGCATCGCATTCTTCGCCGGTTCGATTTACGCGATCGGCTTCCTCCCATCCGGCTTCATCCCGCGCGAGGATGCCAGCCGCATTGTGTTTTCGGTCGAGCTGCCGCCCGGAAGCCGGCTCGAAGACACCCGCGAGGCGACCGACGAGGTGACGCGGCTGATGCGCGAGGTTTCCGAGGTCGAGAACGTCTATGTGATCGGCGGCGCAAGCCCGACCGGCACGCTGGAGACGCGCCGCGCGACGGTGGTCGCCGACCTGAAGCACAAGTCCGAGCGCGACGTGCCGCAGCACGAGATCGAAGAAATCCTGCTCCGCAAGATGGAGACGGTTCCGGACGTCCGCGCCTATTTCGTCAATGACCGTGGCGAGCGCGCGCTGGCCTTCGGCGTGATGGGAACCGACGGCGCCGTGCTCGACGAGCAGGCACGCAAGATCCAGAGCGCAATGACGGCGACCGGAAAATTCCGCGCGGTCACCTCCAACGCCGCGCTCGACCGGCCGGAAGTCATTGTCGTTCCCGACCATGAGAGGCTTGCCGAACTCGGCATTTCGACGGCGACGATCGCCGAGACGCTGCGCATCGCCACGATCGGCGACATTGACGCCAATCTGGCGAAGTTCACCGTCGGCGACCGGCAGATCCCGATCCGCGTCCAGCTCGACGAAGCCGCGCGCGACGATCTTTCGGTGGTCAGCCAGCTTCCGGTGCCGACCGCGTCGGGTGTATCGGTGCCGCTGGCGTCGGTCGCCGAAATCCGCTTCGGGCAGGGGCCTTCCTCGATCGCCCGCTTCAACCGTGAGCGGCGCGTCGTCATCGGCGCCGACATGGCGCAGGGCGCAGAACTCAGCGAAGGGCTCGGCATCGTCTGGGCACTGCCGGAGGTCAAGGACATGCCTGCCGGCACCCGTATCCAGGAGACCGGCGACGCCGAGATCATGGGCGAGGTGTTCGCAGGCTTCGCCACTGCCATGGGCACCGGCATCATGCTGGTGCTGGTGGTGCTGATCCTGCTGTTCGGTTCGGTGTTCCACTCCTTCACGATCCTGGGCTCGCTGCCGCTTGCGATCGGCGGCGTGGTGGCTGCGCTGTGGCTAACCAATTCGGCGGTCTCCATGCCCGTCGTGATCGGCATATTGATGCTGATGGGCATCGTCACCAAGAACGCCATCATGCTGGTCGATTTCGCGGTCGAGGAAGCCAAGCAGGGCGTGCCGCGCGCCGAGGCGATCATCGACGCCGGTCGCAAGCGCGCCCGGCCGATCGTGATGACCACGATCGCCATGTCGGCCGGCATGATACCGGCGGCCCTGGCGCTCGGCGACGGCGGCGAGTTCCGCGCGCCGATGGCGATCGCCGTGATCGGCGGCCTGCTGGTCTCGACGCTGCTGTCGCTGGTGTTCGTGCCGTCCTTCTACACGATTATGGACGACGCGGCGATCGGTACGGCGCGGCTGTTCCGCTGGCTGGTGAACCCGAACCAGGCTGACGAGCCGGACGCCGAGCACGGCGCGACCGTTCATGTCCTGCCGAAGCGCGAGGAGTTTCCGGTCGCGGCGGAGTAGGATTTCTCACCCGCGAAGGAGATAGCGCCAATAAAAAAGCCGCCTGGAGGCGGCTTTTTTTATTTGAAACTTCCGAACGCTCAGAGCGCCGAAGAGATCTGCAGCTCGTCGACGCCGTCGCGGGCGTAGATGTCGTCGCGGAAATGCACCACCGCATCGCCTGTCGACCAGGCAGAGACATAGGTGAAATAGACCGGAACCGGATCGGCAAGCTGGACCGGGGTGCTCTCGCCGCTCTTGATGGTCTGCTCGAAGCGCTGGCGGTCCCAGCCCTCGGTGCCGCGCAGCAGCCAGGTGACCAGGTCGCGCACGTTCTGGACGCGCACGCAGCCCGACGAATCGAAACGCATCAGCTTGGAGAACAGGCTCTGCTGCGGCGTGTCGTGCATGTAGACGGCATGCGGGTTGGGGAAATTGATCTTCACCGAGGCCATAGCGTTGATCTGGCCCGGATCCTGACGGAAGTGGAATTTCGCCGCGTCCTCGGTGTTCCAGTTGATCGTCGTCGGATCGACTTCGTTGCCGTCCGGCCCGAGAATGCGGATGCTGTTTTCGGCCAGGTATTGCGGGTTCTTCCGCATCAGCGGGATGATGTCCTTGCGGACGATCGATTCCGGCGCATTCCAATACGGATTGACGATGACTTCGTTGATCTTGGAATTGAGGATCGGCGTCTGGCGGTCGATCTTGCCGACGATCGCGGTATGGCGCAGCACCACGCGGCCGTTTTCGACCGCCTCGATCTGCGCGGCCGGGATGTTGACCATGACATAGCGGTAGCCGAGATCGCCCGACATGCTGCGCAGCCGTACCAGGTTGGTCTCGAGCTGGCCGAGGCGGACGGGCGCCGACACATTCATCGCGGCATAGGAATACTGGCCGAGTACGCCGTCGGACGGCAGGCCATGACGGGCCTGGAACCGCTTGACCGCACCGTCGACATAGGTGTCGAAGGCCGGCGAAATGCCGGCGTTCTGCGACAGGTCGCCCGCTATCATCAACCGCTTGCGCAGCACCTCGACATCCGGGTCGACGACGCCGAGTTTCAGCTTCTTGGTCGCCGGAACGATCGGCCAGCCGCCCTGCGCGACGATGCCCTGATACCGTCCGACCGCCTGCTCGATGTAGGAAACCGTCTGCGGCGAGAAGATCGGCAGGTTGGAGGCGACCTTGCCGCCTTCACTGGCGCGAGCGTCGAACGTATCGTCCCAGTTGCCGCGGCGCGACGATTTGAGGATATCGCCGATCACGTCCTGGGCACTGGCGGCGCCTGCGAATGCGGTTGCGGCGATCGCGCCTGCACCGGAGAGGAAGAAGCGGCGAGTTGTTTTCATGGACATTCCAGACATCGATCCTGCGTTTCGACAATGGACGAATTTCATCCGGATTCTACGGCGACCATTGTTAACAAATGGCCAACCATAATCCCCCCGCCGCCCCTGTCCTGAACGCAATGAAGGAATGTGGGCGCCGGCAAGCGGCATCCGGCTTGACGGTCAGTTCAGCATCCGGATTTTCACTGGATTATGGCGCTAGCGTGACCGCGCCGGACGCGTAGCCATGATGAATACCAAAAAGAAAGCCCGCGCCGTCGCCGGCGCGGGCTTTGCTTGAGTAGTGTTGCTCGTTTGCCGCTACCGCCCGCCGCGAGCCAATGCCGCTGCGGCAAGCCGGTGCCGAAACCGGTGTATCGGCGCAGCCCCTATTACATCCTGTAAGCGATCGTATCGTTCCAGAAGCGGTCGAGGCGCTGCAAGGCGCGGTTCATCTGCTTGAACTCTTCGGTGTTGATGCCGCCGACCTGTTCGATCGAGCCGACATGGCGGTCGTAGAGCCCGGCCACCACTTCTGCGACTTCCTGGCCCTTCGGCGTCAGGCTGACACGTACAGAGCGGCGGTCGATGCGTGAGCGCTGGTGGTTGATGAAGCCGAGATCGACCAGCTTCTTCAGATTGTAGGAGACGTTGGAGCCCAGGTAATAGCCGCGCGAGCGCAACTCGCCGGCGGTCAACTCGGAATTGCCGATGTTGAACAGCAGCAGCGCCTGGATAGCGTTGATGTCGCTGCGGCCGTTGCGATCGAATTCATCCTTGATGACGTCGAGCAAACGGCGGTGCAGCCGTTCGACGAGCTGAAGTGATTCCATGTAAAGCGAGCGGATCGCATCACGGCGATCGTCGGATACGTTAGCGGTCTTGGCCGCCTGACGCTGATTGATCATTGTCTTTGCCTCTCGTTTGTCGCCCGGTGATTGTTTTGTTTCTCACCTTGATCCCGACACTATCGAATGCACATAAAATTCGACTTAAACGCTAGGCTTAACAAGGCCTTACCGGGAATAGCTTTCGAAAGAGGCTTAATGAACGATGACGCGAATGGATAAAATTAACCTTGTCGCGCCTGCTGCCGCTTCTGCAGGAAAATGACGACGCGGAAGGCGATGTAGAGAAGCGCGACGAAGGCGTGCGACCAGATAATGGCGGGGCGGGCGCCGAACAGATCCGGGAAGCCGGCATACATGACGATCTCGGTTGCCGCGCAGATGAACCAGATCACCGGTCCCCACGACGCCAGCATCCACAGGCCGCTGGCGGCGAATGGGTAGAAAACCGACAGGGTGACCGCCGCGATCTGCCAGTGGACCGGCATCAGGTCGAAGCGCCAGAGCGCGCCGTCATAGATACCGATCAGGCGCACCCAATAAAGAACGCCGAAGAGAAGGCAGTAGCCGGCGATGATGCGCTGGAACCAGACGAAGGCGATCTCGGCGGCGGAGAGCCCGATCACCGGCTGCCTTTCCATGAACACGCTCACAGAACCAGGTCCCCGCCGGGCAGCGGGGCGAAATAGGCCTCGATGGCGGCGGGGTCGACGTTGTCTAGCGTCGCCGGCCGCCATGCGGGCTTCGAGCCCTTGTCGATGATCGCTGCGCGGATGCCTTCATAGAAGTCGTGACCGGAGAGCATGCGGTTGACGATCCTGAACTCCATCCTCATGCACTCGTCCATATCCAGCATCGCGCCCATATTGATCTGCCTGAAGGCGACGTTGACGCTGGTCGGCGAGCGTTTCTCGATAGTGGCGAGCGCGGCCGCGGCAAACTCGCCAGCAGGTTCGGCCGCGTGCCGGCGCAGGCCGGTAACCAGGTCTTGCAGTTTTTCGCGGGAGAAGGACTGCGCGATCAGATGCAGCGTCGCATCGTCAGTCTCGCGCGGCGGCACATGGCACACCTTCTTCAGCGCCGCGTCCGGTCGGCCCGTCTCGCAGAGTTCTTCGATTAGACCTTCAAGCTTCGAGGCCGCCACCGCATAGGTGGCGAGCCCCGCCCAGAGCGCGTCGCCGCAGCGTATGCGGGTGCCGGTCAGGCCGAGATACATGCCGAAGCTGCCCTTGATGCGCGAGAGCAGGAAGCTGCCGCCGACATCCGGGAAGAAGCCGATTCCCACTTCAGGCATGGCGAAGACCGCATTTTCGGTCATCACCCGGTGGGAGCCGTGGAAGGAAACGCCGACGCCGCCGCCCATGACGATGCCGTCGATCAAAGCGACATAGGGTTTTTTGAAGCGCGCGATCGCGGCGTTCAGCCGGTACTCGTCGGCGAAGAAGTCGATCGGCGGATTGCCGGCGCGGCCGGCTTCGTAAATGTCGAGAATGTCGCCGCCTGCCGAAAACGCCTTGCCCTCGGCCTTGATCACCACCACCGCCACGCCGGAATCGGCTTCCCAGGCCTTTAGCGCCGCGCTCAATGCCCGGATCATGCGGTGGGTGACTGCGTTCAGCGCCTTCGGGCGGGCCAGCGTGACGATGCCAGCCTTGCCGGTCCGCTCGAAACGGATCTCATCGCCGCCGCCAAAATCCATCGTTCCGAAAATCCTTTGCGGCCCCGCCGAGCTTAAGTGCTAAAGGAGGGCGGACCGGTGCGTCAATGGCAGGTTTGGAGGGGAGGGACCATGCTTGCGTCGTATGGCGCGCCGCAATAGCGCTTGGCACAAGCTGCCGCATTGGTGATGTACGTCCCATCGTGCTAGAAACCGGCGATCCGGAGACAGGCCGATGAACAGATTCACTCCCGCAAAGCCCGCTGGCGCCCGTTCGGTCGACGAAATCACCGGCAGCCGCCGGCTTCGCCGCATGCGCAAGGCGGACTGGTCGCGCAGGCTCGTTCAGGAAAACCGGCTGACCGTGGACGATCTTATCTGGCCGATCTTCGTCATCGAAGGCGAGGGGCGGCGCGAGCCGATCCCGGCCATGCCGGGCGTCTTCCGCCTGACGCTCGATCTGGCCGTGAAAGAAGCCGAGCGCGCTGCAAGGCTCGGCATTCCCGCCATCGCCACCTTTCCGAATATCGAAACCGACCAGCGCGACCAGACCGGTTCGCACATTCTCGACCCGGAAAACGTCATCAACCGCATCACCCGCGCCATCAAGGCCGCCGTTCCCGAAATCGGCATCATCACCGATGCAGCCCTCGACCCGTTCACCAGCCATGGCCATGATGGCATCCTGCGCGACGGCGTGATCCTCAATGATGAGACCGTCGAGCAGGTCACCGCCGCCGCCGTCATCCAGGCGGCGAGCGGCGCCGACATCATCGCGCCGTCCGACATGATGGACGGGCGCATCGGCGCGATCCGCGACGCACTCGACGCCAATGGCTTCCAGGACGTGGCGATCATGTCCTATGCGACGAAATTCGCCTCCGCCTTCTACGGGCCCTACCGCGAAGCGGTCGGCACCGCCGGCCTGCTCAAGGGCGACAAGAAGACCTACTATCTCGACCACGCCAATTCGGACGAGGCGGTGCGCGAGGCCGAGCAGGACATTCTCGAAGGCGCCGACATGATCATGGTCAAGCCGGGCCTGCCTTATCTCGACATCATCCGCCGGCTGAAGGACGAGTTTTCGATGCCGACCTTCGCCTACCAGGTGTCGGGCGAATATTCGATGATCAAGGCGGCCGCCGCCAATGGCTGGATCGACGGCGAGAAGGCGATGCTGGAGAGCCTGCTTGCCTTCAAGCGCGCCGGCTGTGACGGCATTCTGACCTATTTCGCGCCGGAAGTGGCGGAGATGCTGGGCGCGTGACCAGCCGCCTCCTAGTCGTCGCTGGTGGCCTTTGCGGCGCTACCGGCGTTGCCCTATCGGCTGCGGCCGCTCATGCCGGCGGCGACAATCTCGGCATTGCCGCATCATTCCTGCTGATGCACGCCCCGGTCTTCCTAGCCACCGGCCTGCTTCGAGCGGGCCGGCCCCTGCGCGCCGGCGGTTTTATCCTGCTTTTCGGTCTTCTGATATTTGCCGGCGATCTTCTGACGCGGCACTACACGGGAAGCCGGCTGCTTCCGATGGCGGCGCCGGTCGGCGGCGTGCTGATGATCCTCGGCTGGTTCACCGTTGCTATCTCGGGATTCGCTTCATCGATCGGCGAACTTCGGGACGAGAACGAGGCACCGTAGCCCCTCCCGGCGTTCATCAGCGGCACGCCAGTATCGGCTCGTCCAGCGTGACGCGGATCTCACGGCAACCGGATCAGGCGTTGCAACGGATGAACGCGCGGCCGCACCGGCGCCTCCTTTCCAGCATCCTCGTCGCGTTTCGGGCGCGGGATGCCCCAGTGCTTCCGATAAATGTCTTCGAACAGAAAATGGATGGGGTGCATGGCGGCTTTCCTTCGTTCTTGAATCGATTCAACAAGCGGTCCGTCAAATGGCGGCTGCGTCGCGAGCCGAGCGTCTCCGGCGCGAGTCGCACCAGCGCTTGCGTTCATTCCGAGGCTTGCCTTTCGGCATGCCCCAATGGTTGCGGTAGATGTCTTCAAACAGGTAGTCGACGGGATGCACGGCAGCCTCCTCTTTTAAGCTTGGATCGATCCATCAGAAGCGTGGCACTTCGGATTGGATCGATTCAAAGATAGTTCAGGTAGCGACGATGTCAAGCAAAATTTGAATCGATCCAAGCGCTATGCTATCTGTGGTCCAGCGGCGCCTCGATTACTGCAAGGAGAACAAATGACGAGACCGGTCAGACTTGCGGATGTGGCCAGGGAGGCCGGTGTCTCGCATGGAACCGCCTCCAACGTGTTCAGCCGCCCGGAGATCGTGCGGGACGAGGTGAGGGAACGCGTATTTGCTGCCGCGCAAAAGCTCGGCTATGCCGGCCCGGATCCTAGGGGCCGGCTGCTGCGCGCCGGCAAGGTCAATGCGATCGGCGTCGCGACTGCCGAGCCGCTTTCCTATTTCTTCGACGACCCGTTCGCGCGCACTGTCATGTCCGGCATCAGCCAGGCCTGCGACGCCACCGGCGCAGGCATCTCGCTGGTCTCGGCCGCCAATAAGGAACTACTCGCCTGGAACATCCAGAGCGCGGTGGTCGACGGCTTCATCGTCTTCTGTGTCGAGGGCGGTTCGCGCCTGGTGGAACTGACCCGTGAGCGAAAGCTGCCCTTCGTGACCTTGGATTTTGCCGAGGATGACGACACGGTCGCCACGATCGGCGTCGACGATGTCGCTGGCGCAGGCATGGCGGCCCGGCACCTCGCCGAACTCGGCCACCGGCGTTTTGCTGTCCTCGCGCTGCCGACCATCGAGACCGGCTACGGGCCGACGACTCTGGAGCGCGCGCAGAACGCCATCTATTCGGGTACGCGCGACCGCATCCGCGGCTATTTCGAGGTGCTTGCCACGTACGGGATCGACGTGAAGGCGGTCCCGATCTACGAAACCGAGAACGACGAGGCGTCCACCCGCGCAGGCATGGAGCACCTGTTCACGGCCGCGGAGCCGCCGACGGCGATCCTGGCGATGTCCGACCGCATGGCGTTGACGGCGCTCGACTGGCTGCGCGAGCGCGGTATCGACGTCCCCGGCGAAGTGTCGGTGATCGGTTTCGACGGGGTGCCGGAAAGTGCCGTCTCCAGCCCGCCATTGACCACTATTGCTCAGCCCATAGTCGAGATTGGCCGCCGGGCCGTGCAGACGATTCTGGGTTTCGACGGAACGATCCGGCGGGAAATCCTGGACGTCGAACTCGTCGTTCGCGGTTCTACGGCCGTCGCGCCGGGATAAATCCGCAACTCAACGGGTGGGCTGTCCGGTCCCGTCCTTCCGGCGCAGACGCGGAATTCCCAACCCGCTTACAGCGGTCGGCTGTTCCAGGATCGTCGTAAGCTCCGCCGGAAGCGTGGAGCGAAGCGGATGCTTGACTGCAACGCCGTCAGCGATGCTGAGCACGCTGTCGTAGAACTCCGCTCCCGTCGCCGATTTCGGCGGCGAGGCTTCATGCATGACGCTGATCACGGTGATGCCGGGGCAATTGTCTTTGATCGCCTGGTGGAAGGCGGTTTTTGCGCTGACGTCGAGCGCGCCCGTCGATTCGTCGAGGAACAGCAGGCCCGGCCGGTGCAAAAGGATGCGCGCCAGCACCAGCTTCTGCTTCTGTCCTCCCGACAGGACCTCGTCCCAGCATTTTCCGTCGCGGCAGGCTTCGCCCAGAAACTCGATGAACTCGCCGAGGCCCGCCTTGTGCAGGGCGGACGCGGCTGCGGCGTCCGAATGGCCGCAATGGCTCTCCGGCAAGCAGACAAGCTGCTTCAGCGACACCCGCGACAGCCGAATGTCCTGGGACGCATAGAAGGAGCGGACGCCTTCAGGAAACACCACGTCGCCACCGCCATGCGGCCACAGACCGTTGATCGCCTTCAGGAGGCTGGTCTTGCCGCAGCCGGATTCACCTTTCATGAAGGTCCATTCGCCGCGGCGGAAGCGCAGATTGGCCGCGGTGACGAAGGGCGCCGCGTCATCGCCCTCATGCAGCAATTCCAGGTCGCGAACGGTCAACCCGAATACTGCATGCTGCCTGCCGAAACTGAAATCGCACCGGCCGGTGCTGCGGTAGAATTGGGACGGCTGCTGCACCTTTTCGATGGCTTTGGCGAGATCGCTCACGCGCCTGGCATTGGCCTTCAGTGTTGCGATCGCCGGCATGACGTGGATGAACCAGGAGCATTGGCCGATCAGCGAATTGACCAGCTCGGCGCCGGTTATGTAGCCCTTCAGGCTGATCTTTTCGTGCATGTAGGGCAACAGGCCAGGCCCGTAGGCGACGATGCGCGCGCCGAGGAAATCATAGATCTTCTCGAACGACATGTAGCCGGAATGGAACCAGTTCAGGCGCGACCAGGTGCGGTCGATATCCGTGTAGAGATTGTCGTGCATCTCCTTTTGCACGACTTCCCCCCGTGCCGCCGCGACATGAAAGCTGCGGCGCAGGAGCGTGGACAATTCACTGCGGTAGCTGCCTTCGGCGCGCTGAATGGCGATGGTCAGTTGCTCGAGTATGCGACCGAGCTTCAGGGCGATGAAGGTGTTCAACGGCACGTAGGCGGCGACGGCCGCGAAAGCGAGGATCGCGCCGCCATAGACGCCCAGAAATTCGAGGCCGGCGACAACTGTGGAGGTTTCGAGCAGCTTCTGGCCGACGAAGAACAGCGACGTGGCGACGCCCATGACGCCCATGGCAAGGCCGATCGCGCCGCCGGTCATGCCCTTGATGGATTCCTGGACGCGCTGGTCGATGTTGTCGGGAGGGGCAAGCGGCGCACCATCCTGATCGCGGGCGCCATGCTGCAGGTGAAAGTGGGTGTGGTTTGCGTCGAGCAAGGCTTCGTTGAAACGGCCGTTCAGCCATCCGCGCCATTTGCGGTGGAGGGTCGTCGAGAAGAGATGCCGGACGCCGATTATGCCGGCGTCCTTGAGGATCACGAGAAGGACCAGCAGGCCGGCATTGCCGAGCACCGTGGCCAGCGGGTTGGCGTTGCCGGGATCGTGGAAATAGGCGATCGAGTTGACGAGTTCACCGGATGCTTCGGCCATCCATACGCTGGTTTTGCTGGACGCTGCCGTGAACAGCGCGATCACGACTGTCAGCGTCCAGGCTTCCTTCCACCGGTTCGAGAACCAGTAGGCCCTCATCAGGCCCCAGAAACCGCACATCGAGGAAACCGGCGTTAATGAAGGGGATTTTACCCTGCCGCGCCATGTGCGAATAAGCCCTGGTCGAGGTCTCGCGACACCCGCCCGAATCACAACGTACCCACCCTTTCAGCCCCTTTTTTGCCATTAAGGTACCATGATTCGACCTTTTTCAAATCGATTTATCGTTTTCCGCGCGCCGGCCTGCGGTTATCTTTAATGGCGGTGCGCCTCGTCCAATCCGCTTCTGCCATGCGAATCCAGCGTTTCGCGCCCAACCGGCGGCAAATGCCCAACCTTGAATTTCCTGTGGCTTTTCACCATTTCGGTTGCGATACGCGCGGCAATGCCCGCGCCATCGAAAGGAAAGGCAATGGCTACCCAGACACTCGACGGTGAGATCGTGGCAACCCGGCTGGACGATACGCGCGCTTATGAGGGCGTGCTGACCCGGCGCGTGCTCGCCTTCTGCATCGACTACATGATCGTTGCGGTCCTCATCATTCCCTTTGCCATACTGATCGCCATATTGGGGATTCTGACGCTTGGCCTCGGCTGGATGCTGTTCAGCATTCTCGTGCCGGCGGTGGCGCTCATCTATGTCTGGAACACGCTCGGCGGCCCCAACCAGGCCACGGTCGGCATGCGCATGATGGGCATCCGTCTCGACAGGCTCGATGGCAAGCGGGTCGACGGCATGCTTGCCGTGGTCCATTCAGTTCTATTCTGGGGTCTGAATGTCGTGCTGACGCCGCTGATCCTGCTCGCGACCCTGTTCACCGACCGCAAGCGCGCCGTTCACGATCTGCTGCTCGGCACGGTGGTCACGCGTTCCGACCGCTGACCCCGCCTTTGCGAACAGTCCCGTCGCATCTGACAGCTATCGCGATTGGCGATCACGAATATTGAATTGAATTTTTCGCTGCGACAGCCATGGTAGTGTTGTTCGCGGGAGCTTAATCTACGCGCCATGACGCACCATACGACACAGTCGCCGCAATTCTTCCTGACCGCGCCTTCGCCGTGTCCCTACATTGAAGGCCAGTTCGAGCGGAAGGTGTTCACGCACCTGGTCGGCGACAAGGCGCCCGAGATGAACGACCTCCTGACGCAGGGAGGCTTCCGCCGGTCACAGAACATCGCCTACCGGCCTGCCTGTGAATCCTGCCGTGCCTGCGTCTCGGTGCGTATCCTTGCCGGCGAGTTCCAGGCGACGAAGAACATGCGGCGGGTCATCCAGCGCAATTCCGACCTGATCGGCGCCATGCACGACGCCGAGCCCTCCACCGAGCAATATTCGCTGTTTCGCCGATATCTCGATGCCCGCCACCGCAAGGGCGGCATGTCCGACATGACCGTGCTCGACTACGCCATGATGGTGGAGGACACCCATGTCGACACCAAGATCATCGAATACCGCAAGCGCGGTCCGGACAGCTTCATCACCGGCCGGGGGCAGGGCGAGCTGATCGCCGTCGCGCTGTCGGACAAGATGGCCGACGGCCTTTCCATGGTCTATTCCTACTTCAATCCGGACTTCGAGGACCGCTCGCTCGGCACCTTCATGATCCTCGACCACATTGCGCGCGCACGCGCAGCCGGCCTGCCCCATGTCTATCTCGGCTATTGGGTCAATGGCTCGCGCAAGATGAACTATAAGGTGCGCTTCATGCCGCAGGAGCATCTCGGCCCGAAGGGCTGGGAGCGCTACGAGCACGAGGCAATCTGACCGGCTTCGACAAGTCCGTCGCACCACCCTTACCCTTCCGGAGCCGTTTTCCGTGTTTGCCAGTTCGTCCAATCACGCGAAGGGTTTCGCGTTGACCGCGCTCGGCGGTCTGACCCTTACGGTCGATGTCCCGCTGATTCGCCTTGCTGGCGGTGAGCACTGGACCATCCTGCTTTTGCGCAGTTCCACGACACTTGTCGTGACGTTGCTGATCTGGCTTGTCTGGCGTTGGCTGCGGGGCAATGCCCCGGCGCTGGTGCCCGGTCGCTCCGGGCTCGCGGTCGCATTGTTCTACGGCCTCGGCTCCATCAGCTTCATCACCGCCGTCTTTCACACGTCGACCGCCAACCTCGTCTTCATCCTTGTCTTCAATACGATGTTCGCTGCGCTGCTGTCGTGGATATTTCTGAAGGAACGGCCCCGCCCGGCTACGCTTGTCGCCATGGCCTTCATGGCCAGCGGTGTGCTGGTCATCGTCAGCGACTCGATCGGCACCAGCCATCTGTTCGGTGATTTGATGGCTCTTGCGAGCTCCCTATTTCTCGCCTCGGCGATCACGGTTTCCCGCGCCAGCGGCAAGGATATGGGATTTACCGCGCTTGTTGCTGTGCTCCTGCCGTTCTTGATCGCCGTGGTCATGGTTCAGAAGACCGGCTTCCAGGTCGAGGCGCCGTGGTGGATCATTTTCAACGGCGGCGTCATCATGCCGATCGCCTTCTTCTGCCTCGCTACTGGCCCCAAATACATTTCCGGTCCCGAAGTGGCGATGTTCTACCTCCTCGAAACGGTGCTGGCTCCCGTCTGGGTGTGGATGATCTTCGCCGAGATTCCGTCGAGGAACAGCCTGATCGGCGGCGCGATCCTGATCGTCACGCTCGTCCTGCATTCACTTTGGCAGCTCAATCACGGCCGCAGACGCCGGGCCGCACAGGCGGTCAGGCATCCAGCATAGGCTCCGGCCGGCGGCAGGGCCAGTTTGCGGTTGCCGGATGGGATTTAGCCGGGGAAGGTGCATTCGCGCCAGTCGAATCACAGGAGGTTCTCGTGAGCATCAGCGAACGCGCGAAAATGGCCGCCGGCGAGTGGTACACCTGCATCGACCCCGAACTGGAGGCTCTGCGGGTCATCGCGCGTGACGCCGTGCACGAGCACAATTCGATGCGGCCCGGCGAGCGCGCAAGCATGGGGCCGGCGCTGCGGCTTTTGCTTGCGCAGGTTGGCGAGAATGCCCGCATCGAGGCGCCGTTCCACTGCGCCTATGGCGTTAACATCGAACTGGGCGACAACGTATTCCTGAATGCCGGCTGTACCATCCTCGACACCGCGCGGGTGGCGATTGGAAAATCGTCGCTTCTCGGACCGAACGTCCATATCTACTGCGCCGAGCACCACAAGGATGCGGCGCTGCGCAGCGCCGGCCTGGAAGTCGCACGTCCGGTCGAGATCGGCGAGCGCGTTTGGATCGGGGGCGGCGCGATCATTCTGGGCGGCGTTTCGATCGGCGACGGAGCCATTGTCGGGGCCGGCTCTGTCGTGACCAGAAGCGTGCCTGCCGGCACTACCGTGGTCGGCAACCCAGCGCGGACCATTCCCGTCTGAACCGAGCCGCCGCTCTGGCGCAAAGCGGCCAGCAAATTTCGCGCCATGAGCGTGGCGGGACCCCGGCAACTGTGCTAATTGCCCGCCCCATCGTGAAACCCCCCGGACACGATTGTCCGCCCACCGAGGATTGAACCGTCATGGCAACAGCAGCAGCGGCCGCAGCGCAGAATTTCGAAACTTTCTTCGGCGCGGAACTCGCGGAAACAGATCCGGAGATTTTCGGCTCCATCCGCCAGGAACTCGGTCGTCAGCGCCACGAGATCGAGCTGATCGCCTCGGAAAACATCGTTTCCCGCGCGGTCCTGGAAGCGCAGGGCTCGATCATGACCAACAAATATGCCGAGGGCTATCCGGGCAAGCGCTACTATGGCGGCTGCCAGTTCGTGGATATCGCCGAGGAATTGGCGATCGAGCGGGCAAAGAAGCTGTTTGACTGCAATTTCGCCAATGTCCAACCGAACTCCGGCAGCCAGATGAACCAGGCGGTGTTTCTGGCGCTGCTGCAGCCGGGCGACACGTTTATGGGTCTCGACCTGAATTCGGGCGGGCATCTGACGCACGGCTCGCCGGTCAACATGTCGGGCAAATGGTTCAAGGTCGTTTCCTACGGCGTGCGCAAGGACGACCATCTGCTCGATATGGACGAAGTGGCGCGGCTGGCGCGCGAGAACAAGCCGAAGCTGATCCTGGCCGGCGGCACCGCCTATTCGCGCATCTGGGACTGGAAGCGGTTCCGCGAGATCGCCGACGAGGTTGGCGCTTATCTGATGGTCGATATGGCCCACATCGCCGGTCTCGTAGCCGGCGGCATGCATCCGTCGCCGCTGCCGCATGCGCATGTGGTGACAACAACAACGCACAAGTCGCTGCGCGGCCCGCGCGGCGGCATGATCCTGACCAATGACGAGGAGATTGCCAAGAAGATGAATTCGGCGGTCTTCCCGGGCCTGCAGGGAGGTCCGCTGATGCATGTCATCGCCGCCAAGGCGGTGGCCTTCGGCGAGGCTCTGAAGCCGGAATTCAAGGTCTATGCTCAGAACGTCGTCGCTAACGCCAAGGCGCTCGCCGACAGCCTGAAGTCGACCGGCCTCGACATTGTCTCGGGCGGCACCGACAATCACCTGATGCTGGTCGACCTTCGCCCGAAGAATGCCACCGGCAAGCGCGCGGAAGCCGCGCTCGGCCGCGCAAACATCACCTGCAACAAGAACGGCATCCCCTTCGATCCGGAAAAGCCGTTCGTAACCTCGGGCATTCGCCTCGGCACTCCTGCCGGCACGACGCGCGGCTTCGGTGCGGCCGAGTTCCGCGAGATCGGCAATCTGATTGCCGAGGTGCTCGACGGGCTTAAGGCTGCGAATTCCGACGAGGGCAACGCGGCGGTCGAGGCCGCGGTGAAGCAGAAGGTGATGGCGCTGACGGAGCGGTTTCCGCTCTATCCGTATCTGGGATAGCAGGCACACGCCGCTTTGCACTTTTCCGGCAAAGGCACTAAGCCTTTGCCGATCCGAGAATCGCTGCAAAACGAAGGCCGTCCATGCGCTGTCCCTACTGTCAGTCGGAAGATACGCAGGTGAAGGATTCCCGTCCCGCCGAGGACGGGGCGGCGATCCGCCGGCGACGGGTTTGCCCGGATTGCGGCGGCCGCTTCACCACCTTCGAGCGGGTTCAGTTGCGCGACCTCGTCGTCGTCAAGAAATCGGGCCGCAAGGTGCCGTTCAGCCGCGACAAGCTGCTGCGCTCCATGGAAATCGCCGTGCGCAAGCGCAATGTCGATCCCGAGCGCATCGACCGCGCAGTGACCGGCATCGTGCGCCAGCTCGAAAGCTCGGGTGAGACGGAAGTCACCTCCGGCGAGGTCGGCCGGCTGGTCATGGAAGCCTTAAAGGCGCTCGACGATGTCGCTTACGTCCGCTTCGCCTCGGTCTACCGCAATTTCCGCGAGGCCAAGGACTTCCACGAGGTGCTGGGCGAGCTCAAGGGCGACGAGGACGGCGGCTGAGCCATGGCCGGCAGGGCGGTCAGCCAGGATGAGCGTGAGAGGACCGACCGCCGCTTCATGGCGGCGGCGCTCAGATTGTCGAAAAAGCATTCCGGTTTGACTTCGACCAATCCGTCCGTCGGAACGCTGATCGTGCGTGACGACGGCGATGGCCCGGTCATCGTCGGTCGTGGCGTCACCGCGGTTGGCGGCCGGCCGCATGCCGAGGCGGAGGCGCTGGCCGAGGCTGGTGCACTGGCGCGCGGCGCTACCGCTTATGTCACGCTGGAACCCTGCGCCCATCACGGCCGGACGCCGCCTTGCGCCAACGCTCTGGTTACGGCCGGCGTCGCCCGCGTGGTCGGCGCGGCGAGCGATCCGGATCCGCGCGTTTCGGGCAAGGGCTATGCGATCCTGCGGGCGGCCGGCGTCGAGGTCGTAGAACGGGTTCTGGTCGAGGAGGCCGCCGCGCAGATGGCGGGCTACCTCATTCGATCGTTGAAGAAACGTCCGCAAGTATCACTGAAGCTGGCAGTCTCGAGCGATGGTATGATCGGGCGGCTGGGGGCGGGGCAGGTGCCAATCACCGGCACGGTGGCGCGCCGGCAGGTGCATCTGATGCGGGCCGAGGCGGACGCGATACTGGTCGGCATCGGCACGGCGCTGGCCGACGACCCGGAACTGACTGTCCGGTTGCCGGGGCTGGAGGGACGCTCGCCGGCGCGGATCGTGATCGATCGCCAGGCGCGGCTGCCGCTAGGCTCGAAGCTGGTCCAGTCGGCGCAACGGGTACCGGTGCTTATCGCGGCGGCCCCGGAGGCCGATCCCGAGCGCAAAGCGGCGCTCGAAAGCGCCGGCGTGAAACTGCTCGCCACCGAGACTTATGACGGCAAGGTGGCGCTCCCGGAATTCCTTGAGGATCTAGCGGCGCAGGGCATGTCGAGCATCCTGGTCGAGGGTGGCGCCGACACGGCGCGGTATTTCCTCGATGAGGGGCTGGTCGACCGGATCGCGCTGTTTTTCGGACCGGGATCGGTCGGGGAGGGCGGAATTGTGAGCCCGCTCGACCGCGACCATATACCGGCGGATTTCCGGCTCGTTGCCGAAGCCAGCTTCGGCGACGATTCCTATGCCGAATGGATAAGGGATTTCTGATGTTCACCGGAATTGTCACCGATGTCGGAACGGTCGCCCAGGTGTCGCCACTGCCGCAGGGCGTGCGGCTCAGGATCGACACCTCCTACGACCCCGCAACTGTCGACATCGGCGCATCCATCTCATGCGCCGGCGTTTGCCTTACCGTCGTGGCGCTGCCCGAATCGGGATCGAACCAGCGCTGGTTCGAGGTCGAGGCTTGGGAAGAGGCGCTGCGCCTGACAACGGCGGCCGGATGGCAGGCCGGCACGCGCATCAACCTCGAACGCGCACTGAAGATCGGCGACGAACTCGGAGGCCACATCGTCTCCGGCCATGTCGACGGCATGGCCGAGATTGTGGAGCGGAAAGATGAGGGCGACGCAGTGCGCTTCCGGCTCGAAGCGCCGCGCGAACTCGCGAAATTCATCGCACCGAAGGGCTCGGTGGCGCTGGACGGGACCTCGCTGACGGTCAACGGCGTCGAGGGCCGGCTGTTCGACGTGCTCCTGATCCATCACTCGCTGACCGTAACCACCTGGGGCGAGCGCCAGGCCGGCGACCGCGTCAATCTCGAAGTCGATACCATAGCTCGTTATGCAGCGCGGCTGGTTGAGGCGGCGAGGGAGGGATTGTGATGAAATTCGCCCAGCCTCAGTCGAACAGGAAAAGAAACGCCTGCGCCTGACGCTCGAAGCCTTGGTCGATGTAGATGCGGGCCGTGTCATCAACCACTATGCCGTGAAAGCGTGGTTCAATAGCCTCGACACACAGCAGGACGGTGCCGAAGGCAGATCAAGTTTCTGTTTGGCGGTCCTTCAGCGAATCCTGCTCCGGCAGAGTCGAGGCTGATGGATCCTTTCGAAACGAACCGCTTGCGGTGAACTGCGGTTCGGCCTAAGTCACCGGCAATCCCGGAGACATTCATGGCTGCTTCCAAAAAACCTCATCTTTTGATCGTCGAGGCGCGTTTCTACGATGGCCTTGCCGATGCGCTGCTCGAAGGCGCCAAGGCCGCGCTCGACGAAGCGGGCGCGACCTACGATGTCGTCACCGTTCCCGGCGCGCTGGAGATCCCGGCCGTGATAACTTTCGCGCTGGTCGGTGCGGAGGAGGGCGGCACCGATTATGACGGCTTCGTCGCGCTCGGCACCGTCATCCGCGGCGACACCTATCATTTCGATATCGTCGCCAACGAATCGTCGCGCGCGCTGATGGACCTCGCCGTCGAAGGCTCGCTGGCCATCGGCAACGGCATTCTGACCACCGAGAACGACGAGCAAGCTTGGTTGCGGGCTCGCCGCACCGAGGGCGACAAGGGCGGCTTTGCCGCACGCGCGGCGCTCACCATGATCGCGCTTCGCGAACGGCTCGGAGCCTGAGAGCGGTGAGCCGACCCGACGGGGGCGACCAGCCCGCAAGCCGACAGGCCAACAAACGCGGCGCAGCAAGGCTCGCTGCCGTGCAGGCGCTCTATCAGATGGACGTGGCCGGTGCCGGCCTGCTGGAAATCACCGCAGAATACGAGGCGTTCCGGCTAGGCAAGGAGGTCGACGGTGCGCTCTATCGCGAGGCCGACCCGCAGTGGTTCCGCGCGATCTTATCCGGCGTCGTTGAAAACCAGAAGACGGTCGATCCCATCATCCGCCAGGCACTGACGGAGGATTGGCCGCTGTCCAGGCTCGATTCAACTTTACGCGCCATCCTGCGTGCCGGGGTCTATGAACTGATGCAGCGAACTGATGTGCCCGTCGCCGTGATCGTCTCGGAATATGTCGACATCGCCAAGGCGTTCTATGTCGAGGACGAGCCGAAGCTGGTTAACGCCGTGCTTGACCGGGTGGCGCGCAGGGTGCGCGGCGAGGGCCGTGGAAAAGACGCTTTGTGAACTATCAGCTATACGGCTGACACTGCGCTCAGGGATTGCATGCCCGTATCGGCAATTCCGCCGGTTGCCTTCCACTCGGCCACTCCTTCTTCCAGACGGCGGGACTTGAATCCGTTCGCCCGCAGTGTTTGCACCGCCTCAAGTGACAGAATGCAGTAGCGGCCGCGGCAATAGGCAATGATCTCCCTGTCGAGCGGCAGATGCGCCAAGCTGGCTTCGAGACTGTCCAGCGGCACATGAATGGCGCCCGGCAAATGACCCTGCCGATACTCGGCCTCGTCGCGAACGTCGAGCAGTAGAAAATCGCTATCGCGCATCCGCTCCCGCAGCTCTGCGAAAGAGACCGGCTCCATATCATCGGGCCTTTCGAAATAATCGGCTATGACCGACCGAACTTCGGCCAGATTGTGCTCGGCCACGGCCCGGATGGCCATGACTGCCTCGAACACCGGCCCTTCGGCCAGCCGGAAGAGCACGTTCTTTCCGGATTTGCGGGAGGAGACGAGGCCCGACCGGCGAAGCAAGTGGAGATGTTGGGACGCGTTGGCTATGCTGAGACCTGTGCGAGTCGCCAATTCCTCGACCGACCACTCTCCCTGGCTGATATGTTCGAGCAGTTCGAGACGATGCTCGTGACCAAGGGCGCGGGCTAATGCGGCAAAGTGGGAATTTAGTAGCCGTTTTGGATTTTCGCTTGACATGCCGTTCCGCAATCATTCAATTGATCAATTGAATGTAGCATATTCAGCGCGACAGTAAACCCCCCGGGATTTCAGGAATGAGCCAGCCAACCCCAAGCGAAGCGCGGCGCACGGCGCTCATTCTTGCCGCATCGCAGGCGATCGTCGGCTCGGCAGCGCCTATTTCCATTTCGATAGGCGCACTCGCCGGCTTCTACCTGCTCGGCGCGGACAAGTCGCTCGCCACCGCCCCGGTCACCGGCTTCAACATCGGCGTGGCACTCGGAGCCCTGCCGGCCGCCGCCATTATCAAGCGGGCAGGGCAGCGTAACGGCTTCCTCACCGGAACGGCGGTAACGGCGGCCGGCGGCGCGCTCGCCACCGCAGCCATGTTCGCGGACGATTTCTGGCTCTTCGCGCTCGGGCTGCTGGTCGCCGGCATAGGCGGCGGCTTCGTGCAGCAATTCCGCTTCGCGGCCGCCGATAACGCGCCGCCCGAATTCAAGGCGCGCGCCATCTCCTTCGTGCTCGCCGGCGGCGTGGTGACCGCGATTCTCGGACCACAGATCGTCATCTTCACCCGCGAATTGTTCGCGCCGGTGATGTTCGCAGGGTCCTTCGCCGCCATCATGGTTCTGGCCGCCGTCGGCGCGGTCATTCTCTCTTTCCTGCGCGTTCCGGCCAAGCGTTCCGGCGGTAGCGAAATAGTGGAGGAGCCGGCGCGGCCGCTGGCGGAAATCATCGCCCAGCCACGTTTCATGGCGGCGCTTTTATGCTCGGTCGGCACGTTCGCGCTGATGAGCTTCGTCATGACTGGCGCGCCGCTCGCCATGGTCGGCTGCGGTTTCTCGACCGACGAAGCCACGCTCGGTATCTCCTGGCATGTCATGGCGATGTTCGCGCCGAGTTTCTTCACCGGCAGGCTGATCCACCGCTTCGGCGCCGAGGCGATCGTCGCCACCGGCCTCGCCTTGCTGGTCGGCTGCGCGCTGATCGCGCTTTCGGGCATCGCGCTCTGGCAGTTCTGGTCGGCGCTCGTTCTGCTCGGCCTCGGCTGGAATTTCGGCTTCATCGGCGCGACCGCCATGGTGGCCGACACGTACCATCCGTCGGAAAAAGGCAAGGTCCAGGGCATCCACGACCTGGTCCTGTTCTCCAGCGTCGCCTTCGCCTCGCTGATGTCCGGCGCGGTCTACAATGCCTATGGCTGGGAGATGCTGAACTGGGTGGTGTTCCCGATTGTGGCGGTGTGCGCCAT
The DNA here is from genome assembly GCF_040438645.1 of Mesorhizobium sp. WSM2240. NCBI lineage: Bacteria > Pseudomonadati > Pseudomonadota > Alphaproteobacteria > Hyphomicrobiales > Phyllobacteriaceae > Mesorhizobium > Mesorhizobium sp. WSM2240. The sequence goes on along the minus strand of NZ_CP159253.1, from coordinate 2,992,742 downwards.
TGCGCTGGGCCTGCTCGTAAGAGCTCGCAACGCCAGACGGACGCGGCTGGCCTGACGCGTCGGTCAGATGTCCTCAGGATCGATGCCGGCCAACTTCAGCAGGTGTTTTGCAAGTCCCTGCTTCAGCGGCTTGCTCCCATGTATCGGTATGGAAAGACGAACGATCGAGCCAGGCTTTCCATAAATATGGTGACTGCCCGATATCCGCAGCAATGACCACCGCGCTTCTCGATCGCGCGGGCTAGCGCTTTGCCGGTGATTGCGGTCAAACAGCGATCTCTACGATTTGACTCTGACCGGAAACTGCCTGTGGTTCGACGTCGACCGAAAGACAGCCTTCGATCGCCTCGCGAATATTGATCATCAGTTCGTCCATCGTGTCGCCCTGCGAGGCGCAGCCGGGGACAGCGGGGACCTCCGCCCAGTATCCGCCTTCCTCCGCTTCGTGAACGATGACTTTGAATTTCATTTTGATGCTCCCTGAGCGCAAAGAGAATAAGCGCTTTCCTTGAGATTTCAACGCATCCCATTTGGCCGGCCGCCGCAGTACTTCTACCGCAACTAATTCATCCAATCGCGTCCGCCCACGCTCGCCATCCGTGGCGAAAACAGGGCAAAAGCAGAGCGGTATCTTGACGCGCCCAAGCCCGTTTCGCATACACCGCTGCGAGAGGCCGGATTCTGTCAGCCATGCTGTCCGGATTCGGGGCTCCATAGCATCGGTCCCGGGGAGGGGAATTTCCGGGCCAGAAATCAGGGAAGAATTCGGCAATGACCATGCTTTACGTAGTCATCGCCTGCGGCCTGCTCTCTGTTCTGTACGCCATCTGGGCGACGCAGTCGGTTCTCGCATCCGACCAGGGAAATGCACGCATGCAGGAAATTTCAGCCGCGATCCGCGAGGGTGCGCAGGCCTATCTGGCGCGGCAATACACCACCATCGCAATCGTCGGCGTGGTCGTTCTGCTGCTCGCCTGGTGGCTGCTCTCCGCGAGCGCTGCCATCGGCTTTCTGATCGGCGCCGTATTGTCGGGCGCCGCCGGCTTCATCGGCATGCACGTCTCGGTCCGCGCCAATGTGCGCACCGCGCAGGCCGCTTCCAACAGCCTCGCAGCCGGTCTCGACATCGCCTTCAAGTCGGGCGCCATTACCGGCATGCTGGTGGCCGGCCTGGCTCTGCTCGGCGTCTCGATCTACTACTTCATCCTGACCGGCCCGATGGGCCTGGCGCCGGACGACCGCACGGTCATCGACGCGCTCGTCTCGCTTGGCTTCGGCGCTTCGCTGATCTCGATCTTCGCCCGTCTCGGCGGCGGCATCTTCACCAAGGGCGCCGACGTCGGTGGCGATCTGGTCGGCAAGGTCGAAGCCGGCATTCCCGAGGATGACCCGCGCAATCCCGCCACCATCGCGGACAATGTCGGCGACAATGTCGGCGACTGCGCCGGCATGGCGGCCGACCTGTTCGAGACATATGCGGTGACAGTCGTCGCCACCATGGTTCTAGCCGCGATCTTCTTTGGCGGCACCGCCGTCCTCGGCTCGGTCATGCTCTATCCGCTTGCCATCTGCGCCGCCTGCATCGTCACTTCGATCATCGGCACCTTCTTCGTCAAGCTCGGCTCCAACGGCTCGATCATGGGCGCGCTCTACAAGGGCCTTATCGTGACCGGCCTGCTGTCGATCATCGGCCTCGGCGCGGCAACCTCGCTGACCATCGGCTGGGGCGAGATCGGCACCGGCGGCGGCGTCGCCATCACCGGCCAGAACCTGTTCATCTGCGGGATCATCGGCCTTGTCGTGACCGGCCTCATCGTCGTCATCACCGAATACTACACCGGCACCAACAAGCGTCCGGTCAACTCAATCGCGCAGGCTTCGGTCACTGGCCACGGCACCAACGTCATCCAGGGCCTCGCTGTCTCGCTGGAATCGACGGCGCTGCCGGCGATCGTCATCGTCGGCGGCATTATCGCGACCTACCAGCTTGCGGGTCTCTTCGGCACCGCGATTGCGGTCACCACCATGCTCGGCCTTGCCGGCATGATCGTTGCGCTCGACGCCTTCGGCCCGGTCACCGACAATGCCGGCGGCATTGCCGAAATGGCCGGCCTACCCAAGGAAGTGCGCCAGTCGACCGATGCGCTCGACGCGGTCGGCAACACCACCAAGGCGGTCACCAAGGGCTACGCGATCGGCTCGGCCGGCCTCGGCGCGCTGGTGCTGTTTGCGGCCTACAGCTACGACCTGCAGTATTTTGCGGCGAACAGCGCACAGTTCCCGTATTTCGCGGATCTCGGCACCGTCTCCTTCGACCTCTCCAATCCCTATGTCGTCGCCGGCCTGATTTTTGGCGGCCTGATCCCCTATCTGTTCGGCGGTATCGCTATGACCGCCGTCGGCCGTGCTGCGGGCTCGATCGTGGAGGAGGTGCGCAAGCAGTTCCGGGAGGATCCGGGCATCATGGCCGGCACCTCGAAGCCGAACTACGCCCGCGCGGTCGACCTTCTGACCAAGGCGGCAATCAAGGAAATGATCATCCCGTCGCTGCTGCCGGTGCTGGCGCCGCTGGTCGTCTATTTCGGCGTGCTTCTGATCTCGGGCTCAAAGGCCTCGGCCTTCGCCGCGCTCGGCGCATCGCTGCTTGGCGTCATCGTCAACGGCCTGTTCGTCGCCATCTCGATGACTTCGGGCGGCGGCGCCTGGGACAACGCCAAGAAGTCATTTGAGGACGGCTTCACCGACAAGGACGGCGTCAAGCACCTGAAGGGTTCCGAAGCCCACAAGGCCTCGGTGACCGGCGACACGGTCGGCGATCCCTACAAGGATACCGCCGGCCCGGCCGTCAACCCGGCCATCAAGATCACCAACATCGTGGCGCTGCTGCTGCTGGCCGTGCTCGCGCACGGCTGATCCGAGCGTCCGCTATAAAAAAAGCCCCGCGGGAGCGATCCCGCGGGGCTTTTTTTGACGTTATCCGTTCGGCGCGGCTTACTGGGGCGCGCCGGGGAGGCTGGTCGGCATGCCGGCCGCGCCCGCCAGCAACTGGCCGATGAAATTCTGGTCCTTGCCCCCGGTCGGCGTAGTGCGGGAGATGAAGTCGAACACCTTGCCGTCCTGCAGGCCGTAATGGGCGATATTGGTGACGCGTCCGTCCTCGCCGAAATAGACCGCCAGGATGCGCTGGTCAACGAGCTTGGGCTTGGCGAAGGCGACGGCGCGGCGGCGGGTCTGCGAAATGTAGTAGAAGACCTCATTGTCGAAGGTCGCCGTGGTCGACGGGCTGCCCAGCGCCAGAATCACCTGCTCGCGGCTCGAGCCGACCGGCACCAGATCGATCTGCTGCTGGTCGATGACATAGCCATGCGTCAGCGTCTCGCCGGGGCTCAGATCGCCGAAGGTTTTTGAGGTGTTGCAGGCGGAAAGCGCCAATGCCGTTCCGAGCAGGCATGCCGCCCCGGCCAGGCGCAGCGAAAATGCGGTCTTGAAATCCTGACAGGCCAACAACAACTCCCATCCCAAATTCGGTATCGCGGCCCGCCTTGCGCGGAGCCGCAAAACCGGTAAACCAGCTTGCACGCCGATGCAACAAGGCCCACCGGCGAAACGGTTCCTCGAGGAGACCGCTAATGTTCAAACGCCTGTTTGGCGGCGACCGCAACGCCAATCGCGCGATTACGGACGCGCTCTACGGTGAAATCGTGGCGGCCGCGCGGCAGCCGGCCTTTTATTCGGATTGGAACGTGCCGGACACGCCGCTCGGCCGTTTCGAGATGCTGTCGCTGCACATGTTCCTGTTCCAGCATCGCCTTCGCGGCGAGGCCGGGGTCTCGCGCGAGATCGCGCAGGAACTGACTGACGACTTCTTCACCGATCTCGACCATTCGTTGCGAGAGCTTGGCATCGGCGACGCCGGCGTGCCGAAGCGGATGAAGAAGCTGGCGCGGATGTTTTATGGTCGCACCAAATCCTATGACGATGCGCTCGAGGCGGGCGACCGGACATTGCTTGCCGCCGCCCTGGCGCGGAACGTCCGGCCCGACGCCGGCGACTGGCCGGAAGCCGATGCGCTGGCGGGCTACGTGATCGAGGCCGTCGGCGCGCTGGCGCGGCAGCCGTCAGAGGCGATCCACGGCGGCGCGATCGGCTTCCCAGCGCCGCAGCCGGGTTAAAAGGAGCTTGTGATGAAACATCATCATGAACCGCCGGCGAGCCCGGTCTCGTTCAATGTCAACGTCGCGCGGCTGCCGCAGAAGGGCATGCCGGTAGTGATCGAGGCCAACGAGAAACAGCTTGCGACTCTCGCGGAAGAGCACGGCCTGCTTTCAGTGACGAATTTTCGCGCGGAACTGCATGTCGGTTCCTGGAAGCGCAATGGAGTCAAGGTTTCAGGCGTGGTCACGGCAGATATCGTGCAGGCCTGCGTGGTGACACTCGACCCGCTCGACGCCCATATAGAGGAGGAGGTGTCGGGGCTGTTCCTGCCGGAAGATTCGAACCTCGGCCGGCTCGGCTTCGAGGGTGGCGGCGAGATCATGCTCGATGCCGAAGGCCCCGATAGCCCGGAAATCTTTTCCGGCGACACCATCGACGTCGGCGCGCTTGCCGAAGAATTCTTCGGCCTGGCCATTGATCCCTACCCGCGCAAGAGTGGCGTTTCGCTGGAGGCGCCGGCGTCCGATGCGGAGGATGAAGCCGTCGAGAGCGAATTGCAGCGAAAGCTGCGCTCGCTGATGGATAAATCCTGAAAACATCCGGGCAAGTTCCGAAATCGCGGTTGTGCGGCTCCACAAAACCGCTATTTTCGCCGTGCCTTAACAGGGCGGCCGAGAAATGTGAGATGATTGCCGAGTGATCAGGATTTCCATCGATGCCATGGGCGGCGATCACGGGCCGGCGGTAGTCATCCCTGCGTTGATGAAGGTCGCGACGCGCCGCACAGACGTGCGGTTCCTGGTCTACGGCCGCTCTGAAGTGGTCCGGCCGGAACTTGACAAATTCCCCAAGCTCGCCGCCGTCACCGAGTTCATTCATTGCGATGTCGCGGTGCGCATGGACGACAAGCCGAGCAAGGCGTTGCGCCACGGCCGCTGGAAATCGTCCATGTGGAAGGCCATCGAGGCGGTCAAGACGGATGACGCCGACGCCTGCGTGTCGGCCGGCAACACCGGCGCGCTGATGGCGATGTCGAAATTCTGCCTGCGCACCATGGCCACGATCGAGCGCCCGGCGATCGCGGCAATCTGGCCGACGCTGCGCGGCGAGAGCGTGGTGCTGGATGTCGGCGCCACGATCGGGGCGGACGCCCACCAGCTTATCGATTTCGCCATCCTCGGAACCGCCATGGCGCGGGCGGTCTATGGAATGGACAAGCCGACCGTCGGCCTGCTCAACATCGGCGTCGAGGAGGTCAAGGGGCAGGAAGAGGTCAAGGAAGCCGGCCGCCTGCTGCGCGAAGCCAGCATGATGTCGATGGGCTATCACGGCTTCGTCGAAGGCGACGACATCGGCAAGGGAACGGTTGATGTTGTTGTCACCGAAGGCTTCGCCGGAAATATCGCGCTGAAAACCGCCGAAGGTACCGTGCGGCAGATCTCGACCTATCTGCGCGCCGCGATGAGCCGGACGCTGATGGCCAGGATCGGCGCTGTCTTCGCCAAGGGCGCGTTCAACACGCTTAAGGAGAAGATGGATGTTCGCAAGGCCAATGGCGGCGTGTTCCTGGGCCTAAACGGCATCGTCGTGAAGAGCCATGGCGGCACCGACGATGAAGGTTTTGCGGCGGCGATCGAACTCGCCTACGATATGACCCGCAATCGGCTGCTCGACCGGATCGAGGCCGACCTCGACCTGTTCCATGCGCGTCACCCGAAATCTTCGCTCAGGCCGGCGGCAACTGCCGGCGATGGTATTGAATAGGATTTAGTTCCAGATGATCAGATCAGTCGTGCGTGGCATCGGTTCCGCGTTGCCGCGTCGCATCATGAAGAATACCGATTTCGAAGGCGTGCTGGAAACATCCGACGAGTGGATTGCGCAGCGCACCGGCATCCGCCAGCGCCACATCGCCTCCGACGACGAGACGACCGCCTCGCTGGGCGAGGCGGCGGCGCGCGCCGCGCTCGACAATGCCGGGTTGACGGCGGCCGACATCGACCTGATCGTGCTCGCCACTTCGACGCCGAACAACACCTTTCCCGCGACCGCTGTGGAGATCCAGAACCGCCTCGGCATGCATCACGGCTTCGCCTTCGACATGCAGGCGGTGTGCTCGGGTTTCGTCTATGCTGTCGCCACCGCCGATCTCTACATTCGCGGCGGTCTCGCCAGGCGCGTGCTGGTGATCGGCTCGGAGACGTTTTCGCGCATTCTCGACTGGACCGACCGCTCGACCTGCGTGCTGTTCGGCGACGGCGCAGGCGCCCTGATCCTCGAGGGGCAGGACGGCGAGGGCACGATCGCCGATCGCGGCGTGCTTGCCGCCAGCCTGCGCTCCGACGGCGTTCACAAGGACAAGCTCTATGTCGATGGCGGCCCGTCCACCACCGGCACGGTCGGCCTTCTGCGCATGGAAGGGCGTGAGGTGTTCAAACATGCGGTCGGCATGATCACCGACGTGATCGAGGCGACCTTTTCGCAGGCCGGCATAACCGCCGAAGATCTCGACTGGTTCGTGCCGCATCAGGCGAACAAGCGCATCATCGACGCGTCGGCCAGGAAACTCGGCATCGCCGACGAAAAGGTGGTGGTGACCGTCAATCTGCACGGCAACACTTCAGCGGCGTCGGTGCCGTTGGCGTTGGCCGTGGCCGTCGCCGACGGGCGCGTGAAGAAAGGCGATCTGGTGCTGCTGGAAGCCATGGGCGGCGGCTTCACCTGGGGTGCCGTGCTGCTGCGCTGGTGACGGCTGCCCCCATTAGCCGGAACAGCCTTGCCGTAACGCGGATCATCAAGTCAATTCAACATCATTGCCGCGAACGCACCGGTTCGGTCCTTGACCTTGTCGGACCAATTTTCTAACGTCTTGGCGTTTGTAGGCTTTTTCGTTTTTCAAGGATGGTTGGACGGTCGCATGGGGGGAAAGACACTGACGCGCGCCGATCTCGCCGAAGCCGTTTATCGTAAGGTCGGCCTCTCCCGCACCGAGTCTGCGGAACTCGTGGAATCGGTGCTCGACGAGATATGCGAGGCCATCGTCCGCGGTGAGACCGTCAAGCTCTCTTCCTTCGCCACGTTCCATGTGCGCGGCAAGAACGAGCGCGTCGGCCGCAATCCCAAGACAGGCGAGGAAGTACCGATCCTGCCGCGCCGCGTCATGACCTTCAAGGCCTCGAACGTGCTGAAGAACCGAATCTTGCGCGCCCACCAGACCAACAAGGGCAAGGGCGCAAAGCAGACCGCTTCGGCGGGCGAGTAGACCGGCTTCGGTCGATAATTCGCGCGCCCGGCTCGCGCCGGGCTTGAATTCCAGCCGGCAAACCGCTGAAATGAGGCACGAATCGGTGTAGTGGCTCACTGCGAGCGCAACGCTCCGGTTCAGCGAGTTCGATCCCATTCGGCCTTCTCGGGCCTTCGGGATCGGCCATGGAGGAATTCGCGCATGGACAAGAGCCCCGACGCATTCCGGACTATCAGCGAGGTCGCCGAGGACCTCGATTTGCCGCAGCACGTGCTGCGCTTCTGGGAAACACGCTTTAACCAGATCAAGCCGATGAAGCGCGGCGGCGGCCGGCGCTACTACCGGCCGCAGGATGTCGACCTGATCAAGGGCATCCGCCACATGCTTTACGACCAGGGCTACACCATAAAAGGCGTGCAGAAGCTGCTGCGCGAAAACGGCAACCAGTTCATTGTTGCGGTCGGAAGCGGCGACCGCGACGCCGTGGAAGCGATCGCGCAACGCAAGCAGGCCGAGGCCGCGCCGCTGACGCCGGCCGCGCAGCCGCGCGGGCCGGACGACGAAATGCTAGTCGGCGAGCCCAAGGCCAAGCCGAACCGTCGCTTCTTCGGCCTTGGCAAAGCCGAGGACGAGGGGCCGGTGCAGCCCGACAGCGGCAAGCTTTCGCGTGACAATCGCGCGCTGCTGCAGGAAGCGCTGTTCGACCTGCTCGAATGCAAGCGGCTGCTTGACCAGGTCCGCTGACGCCCGGCTTGGAACTGGCCAGGGACAGGCTTCGCCGATCGGCGAGCTGGCACACTGCGATTGCGGTGAAAGAGGAACTCAGCCCGGACTTGTGACGGATTGGCCGGCCAGGACGCCGGCTTCTTCCGCCGCGGCGCGGAAGGCGTCATACGCATCAATGGTGGAGCGGTGCCCGTCAAGCACCTTGAGGCAGGCGTCGACGGCGTCGCGGTGTCTTGGACCGCGACTTGCCGGCCACTGGGTCAGAAGCAGATCGGCCGCCTGGCGAGTGTCGCGAACGGCGATCGGCTCGCCTCCCTGATCGAGCGATACCCTAACGGGTTGCTGGAAAGGCTTGTCGGGCCCGCTTTCCATGTCAGCCTCCGGCGGAAACGTCGGTCTCGGGCCGGTCCCGGCCATCGACGACTTCCTCGTGCCATTCGCCCTTCTCGTCCTGATAGGAAATACCCTCAGTCTTGCCGGCGAGCTGCTGTTCGGCGGCGGCAGCCTTGGCCGCCTCGTAAGCTTGCGATCGGCTGGCGAAGGTTTCCGAATACACATCGCCGAGCTTGTAGGCCCAGCCGCCGTCATGTTCCACGATCTCATAGGTAATCCGGGTCATGCGCTCACCCTCCTTTTGCGGCTCAACGGAGCAACGGTGAAGTTGTTCCTAGCGGCCTGCCAACCGAGAACGAATCCGCATCCTGCAGCGCTTCTTTGCGGTGAGCGCCGAGTTTGCCGCGACACGCCCAAAGGATTGGTGCCCCGCACCGAATTCCCGAAGAAGGCGTAAGCACACAGCCGATGCATCGGATTTGCCGCCAGCCCAGACCGAAGCCAGTCTGCAACAACCCAATCCACAGTTTCGTAAGCAGTGGAACCAGCCTGCGTAACCCGCGTTGCTAGGCGAGTTATATTAGGAGGTTGTCATGGACAAGAGCGTTCGCGAAGCGCGCTGGATACTCGGCCCGCTGTTCGGCCTATGCGGGCTCGTTGCGGTTGTCGGCTTTATCGCGAGCTGACACGATCGGTCGCCGGGAACGTCCCGTTACAGGAGCCGGCGGGCTCATCGGTACCCTCCCAAGAGCGCCGATGTGCCTAGCTTAATCTTTACAAGTCCCTCATCGAACCTGCCGCTTAAGCGGCAGCGTCCGGTTTCAGCACTCCGCGGCGGATCTGGTCTTCCTCGATCGACTCGAACAGCGCTCGGAAATTGCCTTCGCCGAAACCTTCGTCGCCTTTTCTCTGGATGAACTCGAAGAAAATCGGCCCGATCACGGTTTTCGAGAAGATCTGCAGCAGGATCTTGGTCGTGCCGCCGTCGACCACGCCTTCGCCGTCGATCAGTATGCCGTGCTTCTTCATCCGCTCGATCGGCTCCTCATGGCCCTGCACGCGCTCGTGCGACATCTCGTAATAGGTGTCGGGCGGACCGGGCATGAACTTCAGCCCATTGGCGGCGAGCTTGTCGGTGGCGTCGTAGATGCTGTCGGTGCCGACCGCGATGTGCTGGATGCCTTCGCCTCTGTACTTGCGCAGGTATTCCTCGATCTGGCTCTTGTCGTCGGTCGATTCATTGAGCGGGATCCGGATCTTGCCGCAGGGCGAGGTGATAGCGCGGCTGACCAGGCCGGTGAGCTTTCCCGCGATGTCGAAGAAATGGATCTGCTTGAAGCCGAAAAGCTCGCGATAGAATGCCCACCATTTGTCCATCTGACCGCGGTAGACGTTGTGGGTCAGGTGGTCGAGGTAATAGAAGCCGACGCCTTCCGGCTTCGGGTCGCGCTCGCCGAGCCATTCGAACTCGTCGTCATAGGCCGAGCCCTTGTCGCGGTATTTGTCGACGAAATAGAGCAGCGATCCGCCAATGCCGACGATCGCCGGAACGTCGAGCGTCTTGTCGCCGCCCCTATAGGGCTCTGCGCCCTTCGAAACCGCGTGTTCGAAGGCATGCTTCGCGTCGACGACGCGCCAGGCCATAGCCGGCGCGCAAGGTCCGTGCTTTTCCACGAACTTCATGCCGTAGGAGCCGGGCTCGGCGTTCAGCACGTAATTGATGTCGCCCTGGCGCCAGATGGTGATGTTCTTAGTCCGGTGCCTGGCGACGGGCGTGTAGCCCATGCGGGTAAAGAGTTCCGAGAGCTTTTCCGGCTCGGGGTGAGCGAATTCGACGAATTCGAACCCGTCGGTGCCGGCGGGATTGGCCTTGCTGATCTTGGCGGGCGGGGCATCGTGCGGAAAGGGACCCATGGCTTCCTCCTTTGCGGCCGTTCGGCGGCAATTCAAGCTATGCCGATAATAGTCCAAACCCAGCGCATTGTGCTTGCATACCGACTGCCGAAATGCTGCATTCATGCATGCTTCGTGCATATATTGGAGGAAAGACGTGGACGATCAGCGGGTAGATCAATTTGACCGCAAGATACTGTCTCTGCTGCAAGCGGATGGAAGGCTGACCAACAACGATCTTTCCGAGCGTGTGAACCTGTCGCCATCGCAATGCTCAAGGCGAAGGCAGCGGCTGGAAGAGGAGGGCTTTATCCGCGGATACCGGGCGGTGCTCGACCGCGACCGGCTGGGATTTTCGCTGGTCAATGTGATCTCGGTGACGCTGGCGACCCACAATCGCGACAATGCACGCAACTTCGCCGAGCTTCTGTCGCGCCTTCCCGAAGTCCAGGAGGCGCACGCTTTGACTGGCGAGATGGACTACATCCTCAAGGTCGTAACGCCCGACCTGAAATCGCTGTCGGATTTCGTCAATGGCGTGCTCCTGCCGCACGAATCCGTGCAGCATGTGAAGACCGCGATCGTGCTGGAGACGCTGAAGGAGACTTCCGCGCTGCCTTTATGACGGTCTCAGCCTTTAGTTTGCTGCACAGCCATGAACAGATTGGTCGAGCGCGCACCCGAGCGGCAATAGGCGAAGACCGGGCCTTCGAGTTCGTCCAGCGCATTCGCCATCGCGGCGACATCGTCGCCGGTCATCGGCATGCCGCTGACGATGGGAACATGGCGGAAAGACAGGCCGGCCGCTTCCGCCGCCTGCCTGATCTCAGCCGTCGAGGGTTGGCCCGGCTGTTCATTGTCGGGACGGTTGCTGATGACGCTCTTGAAGCCGGCCGCCTTTATCGCGGCGATGTCTTCGGCCGCGATCTGCCCGGACACGGCGTAGCCGTCGGAAATCTGTCTGTATTCCATAGTGATGCCTCGTGGTCCGAATGGTTGCGGCAATCATAGCGGCTGCGCCGCAGTTTCGCGACCGTCATGCCACCTCAGGCCGCCAGCCGCAACTGCGCTGTCTCAACCTGTGCCGGCATGGCCGCTGAGAGGCCGCCCCTCGGCCGCTAGCCGCTTCAGCAGTTCCGACGGTTTGAACACGTCCTTGCCGCTGCGGCCGTGCCAGCATTGCAGCCGCTCGACGATCCTTTGCAGCCCTTCCAGATCGGCCCAGAACATCGGCCCGCCTTTGCCTACCGGAAACCCGTAGCCATTGGTCCAGACGATATCGATGTCGGATGCGCGCGCGGCAATGCCTTCCTCGAGGATCTTCGTGCCCTCATTGACCATGGGATAGAGCGTGCGCTCGATGATCTCATCGGCCGGAACCGCGCGCCGCAGGATGCCTCTTTCGCGCGCGCTGTCCTCGATCAGTTGCGCCACCTCCGGATCGGGAACCGGCATTCGCGAGCCGTTCTCGTAGAGGTAAAAACCCTTGCCGGTCTTCTGGCCGAAACGGCCGTGTTCGCAGAGCTGGTCTGCGATCACCGCGGTCTGGCCACGGGCCTTGCGGTTGCGCCAGCCGATGTCGAGACCGGCAAGGTCGTACATCTGGAATGGGCCCATCGGCCAGCCGAAATCGGTGAACACCTTGTCGACCTCGCTTGGCGACGCGCCTTCGAGCAGAAGGTCTTCGGCGTCGGCTGAGCGGGCGGAGAGCATGCGGTTGCCGACGAAGCCATGGCAGACGCCGACGACGACCGGAACCTTGCCGATCCGTTTCGCAACGGCAAGCGCGGTCGCCAGCACATCCGGCGCGGTCTGGCCGCCGCGAACGATTTCGAGCAGCTTCATGACGTTGGCCGGTGAGAAGAAATGCAGCCCGAGCACATCCTGCGGGCGGCTGACCGAGGCCGCGATCTCGTTGACATCGAGATAGGATGTGTTGGTGGCGAGGACGGCGGTCGGCTTGGCGATAACGTCGAGCTTGCTGAACACCTCGTTCTTTACCGCCATGTCCTCGAACACGGCTTCGACGACGAGATCGCACTCGGCGAGGTCGGCATAGTCGGTGCTTGGCGAAAACAACGCCATTCGCTTGGCCTTGGCCTCTTCGGTAAGCGAACCGCGCGACACCGAGATCGCGTAGTTCTTCTCGATCATCGCTAGCCCACGACCGAGCGCCTCGCTGTTCATTTCGAGCAGGGTCACCGGGATGCCGCCATTAACGAAAGCCATGGCGATGCCGCCGCCCATCGTTCCGGCGCCGATGATGCCTGCTCGGCGGATTTCGCGCGGCGCGATCTCCTTGCCAACGCCGGGCGCCTTGGCGGCCTCGCGTTCTGCGAAGAACAGGTGGCGCTGGGCGCGCGACTGGTCGCCGGAAACCAGCTTGGTGAACAGCTCGCGCTCGGCGGCCAGCGCCTCGTCGAAGGGAAGGGTGATCGCGTTGCGCACCGATTGCGCGCAGGCAAGCGGCGCTTCGAGTCCTCGCGCCTTTTTGGCGAGTTCGGCCGCCTCGGCGTCGAATGCCGCGAGGTCGGCGCCCATGATCTGCCCCGCGCGATCGCGCACCGGCACGGAAGCGACGCCGCCCGCCGCCTTGTCGCGGGCGAAGGCGACCGCATTGGCGACGAGGTTGGTTTCAGAGATCGCGTCGACCAGTCCGCTCGCCAGCGCCTCATCGGCCGAAACCGGCGCGCCGGAGACGATCATCTTCAGCGCCTTCGCCGGTCCTACCACGCGCGGCAGGCGTATGGTGCCGCCGGCGCCCGGCAGCAGGCCGAGCTTCACTTCCGGCAGGCCGAGCTTCGCGCTTTTGTCGGCAATGCGGAAATGGCAGCCGAGCGCCAGTTCGAGACCGCCGCCGAGCGCGGTGCCGTGGATGGCCGCGACCGTGGGTTTCTGGATTGCCTCCAGCGTCGCGATGATGTCGCGCAGTTCCGGCCGCTGCATCGGCTTGCCGAATTCAGTGATGTCCGCCCCGGCGACGAAGGTGCGGCCTGCGCAGGCCAGCACGACAGCCGCGACGGAAGCGTCGCCGGCAAGCGTTTCCAACGCTTTCTGGAGCGGCTCGCGGACGCGGAAGCCCAGCGCATTTACCGGCGGGTTGTCGATGATCACGATGGCGATTTCACCATCGCGGGTGATGGTCACGGTCTCGGTCATCAACATGCTCCTGTTACTGGCGCTGGCGTCGTCACGCGGAGCCGGGCAGGGGGCGACCCGGTCAAGGCGTCCGCACAGGGTGTATGTGTAAGAAGCCGAGCCGGGTCAACCGGCCCGGCTTCCGCCGAGTGTCCGGCAGTGTCGATCAATGCGTTTCGCCGGAGCCTCCGATCGCCACAATGTTGAAGGGCTTGCCTTCAACCGGGATACTGCCGGTTTCGGCAAAACTCCCGGCATCGACCACATGCAGTACGCCTTTCAGCGGATCGCTGACGATGATCGAGTCGCCCGCGACGGCTATGCGTGGGCGCGGGTCACTCCAGTGGCCGTCCATGCTGTAAGGCTCCGTCAGCGCCAGCGTGCCGACGACTTGGCCGGCCAGAACATCGATGCGGTGCAGCCTGCCGTCTTCGGTGAAGACATAGGCGAATTTCGGCCGCACCGGATCGACCGCGAAATGAACGCGGCGGGCCGGCAACTCGATCAGGCGGAAGGCGTCCTGCGCGGTCGGGTCGATGAGTACTACGGCGCTCGGCCCGTAATTGCCGAGAAAGTACTGCAGTCCCCTGCCGCCGACCAGCGTGGTCGACTTGCTCTCGGGCAGGCCTTCGCCATAAGGCAGCAGCTCGATCGAGGGCGCCCCGTCGCCGCCTTTGACGAGCAGCAGCCCTTCGGCGCAGGCAATGGCCAGAATGTTGCCGGACGAAGCCTCACCATGCAGATCCGGGCACGAATGCACGTCTCCGACCGGCGCGCCGGCGCTGTCGATCACCCTGATGCCGACCGGCAGTTCGTCGGGCTTCTCGCGGTTCGGCTCGCTCATCAGGACATGGTCGCCGAATGCGACGGCGACGCCGTGGTGCGGCGCGGTGGTCTTGATCTCGCGCGCGGCTTTCGAACCGGCCAGCACGTCCTTCTCCGATATAGTCCGGGCGACGCCTTCGCCATCGAAGAACAGCGCGATGTCGCCATGGTGATCGACGAAATGCGATGGTTTTGCGCCGGGAAACGCTGCCTCCAGCAGGCTCGGCGCTTCGATCTTCAGGTCGCCGTGATCGCCATGGTCGCCCATGGAGACACCGCTGGAGATCACCGAGATCATGTCCGCCTTACCCTGGACCGCAAACACCGTCCTGCCGCTTTCGCTGCGATGCAGTGTGGCCGGCCCCTTGGTCGCGAAGTTTGCCAGCACCTTGCCGGTTTCGGCGTCTATGGCGCGGACGACGGGCTCGGCATGATCGGACACGAACAGCCGCCAGGTGGATTTTTCTTCTGCAAGCGCGGGCGGAATGATGAAACCCAGCGCAAGGGCGGCGCAGGAGAGTGCTTTCAGATGACGTGTCATGATCTTCCTTTGGTAATAACATAACAAGTGGAGGGCTGAAAAAAGGCGGGGAGTTCCCCCGCCTTGATCGGATCGATAATGCTTTAGCTGCCGAGGACTGCGCCTTTGATCGTTTCGATGTTGTGGCGCATCAGATCGATATAGGTGGGAGCAGGGCCGTCGGCGGCCGAGAGCGCGTCGGAATAGAGCGTGCCGCCGACCTTCAGGCCGGTTTCTGTTGCAATCTGTTCAGCTAGCCGCGCATTGGTGATGCTTTCGACGAAGATCGCCGACGCCTTGTCCTCGCGCACCTGCCTGATGAGCGCTGCGACATCGGCGGCCGAAGCCTCGGCTTCGGTCGAGACGCCTTCCGGAGCCAGGAAGGTCAGTCCGTATTCGTACTCGAAATAGCCGAATGCGTCGTGCGAAGTGATGATGACGCGTTTGTCTTCCGGAATGGCGGCGACGGCCGCCTTCACTTCGTCCTCCGTCGCGGCGAGCTTTTGCGTATAGGCTTCGGCATTGGCCTTGTAGACGTCGCAGCGTTCGGCATCGGCGGCGCAGAACGCGTCGGCGATGTTCTTCACATAGATCTTCGCATTGGCGATCGACTGGAAGGCGTGCGGATCGGTGTCGCCGTGGTGATGGCCTTCTTCCGCTTCGGCGGCTGCGTCATGTGCTTCGCCTTCCGCCTCATGCCCATGTTCTTCCTCCTGCATTTTGAGCGGCTCGATGCCTTTCGTCAGTTCGACGATCTGCGCCTTTGCGCCGCTGGTCTCGACGAGGCGTTCGAGAAAACCTTCGAAATGCAGTCCGTTGACCAGCACCACATCCGCGCCGGCCATTGCGACGGCGTCAGCCGGTTTGGGCTCGTAGACATGGGCGTCGCCGTCCGGGCCGACCAGCGTCGTGACCTCGACGCCGTCGCCGCCGACATTTTTGGCGAAGTCGCCGATGATCGAGAAGCTAGCGATGACTTTCAGCGGTTCGGCGGAGGCCGAGGCGAGGCCGGCGGGACTGAATGTTATAACGCTCGCGATCAGGGCAAGTCGAAATTTGCTGAACATAGGATCTCCTTCAGGCGGTGCGGTGACGATGATGGCGGATGCGGGTGTTGAAGACGCCGCGCGTGCCGAACACGATGGAACCGAGATAGACGACGCCGGACGACAGGATGATGGCCGGTCCGGACGGAAGCGCGGCGTGATAGGAAAGGAGGAGGCCGGCGACGGAGGATGCGAAGCCGATCAGGATCGCAAGAGCGCACATCGGCCCGGCACGGGTCGTCCAGAAGCGGGCGGCGGCGGCGGGCAGCATCATCAGCCCGACCGAGAGCAGCGTGCCGAGCGCCTGGAAGCCGCCGACGAGATTGAGAACGACCAGCCCGAGAAAGATGAAATGGACGGGCGTGCCGAGACGGCTGACGGAGCGCAGGAAAAGCGGGTCGAGGCATTCGGCGACTAGCGCCCGCCAGAAGATCGCGAGCGTCAGGAGCGTGACGCCGGTGATCATCGCGATCAGCGTCAGCGCGTCGTCGTTCAGGGCAAGTACGGTGCCGAACAGCACATGCATCAGGTCGACGCTCGAGCCGCGCAGCGACACGATGAGAACGCCGGCCGCGAGCGAGATGAGATAGAAAGCGGCCATTGAGGCATCTTCCTTCTGCACGGTAAAACGCGACACCGCGCCCGCTCCCAGCGCCACGATCGCGCCGGCGATCAGCCCGCCGATGGTCATAGGCACGATCTGCAGGCCGTAGAGAAGGAAACCGGCGGCGGCGCCCGGCAGGATGGCGTGGGCCATGGCGTCGCCGGTCAGGCTCATGCGCCGCAGCATCAGGAACACGCCGACCGGGCAGGCGCTTATCGCCAGCATCAGCGAACCGGCGAGAGCGCGCTGCATGAAGCCGAATTCGACGAAGGGTGCGATCAGGAAGTCGTACATGATGCTCACGCTGCCCGCGGGCCGGAATCGTGATGCGAATGATCATGGCGGTGGCTATGGTCGTGCGCGTGATCGTCTGCCGCCGGCTCGCACCAGGGCGCATCGTCATGCCAAGCCTCGTCGAAACGGCGGGCGCGCAAAAGGTTTTCCGGTTTGAGCGCCTCGGCCGTATCGCCCCAGGCAATGGGCCGGCGCGCCAGGAGCAGGGTTTCTGGAAAATGCCGGCGCACCAGATCGAGGTCGTGGATGACCACCATGATTGTCCGCTTTTCGCCATGCCAGCGCTTTATCAGGGCAATCAGGTCGCCCACCGTCTTGGCGTCGACAGCGTTGAATGGCTCATCGAGCAGGATGATCTCGGCATCCTGCACCAGAACCCGGGCAAACAGCGCGCGCTGCAGCTGTCCGCCTGAAAGCGTGTCGATCGGCCGCTTCTCGAAGCCTTCGAGCCCGACGGCCATCAGCGCCTTCGACACCTGCTCGCGATCGTCTTTGGTGAAGCGGCCGAGCAGGCCGCGCCGCGGCCAGAGCCCCAGCGAGACAAGATCGACGACCCGCGCCGGAAAGGAGCGGTCTAGTTCGGATTGCTGCGGCAGGTAGGCGATACGCGCGCCTTTGGCGTTGAGGCAGATCCCGGCCATGGGTTTGAGCACGCCGACTATGCCCTTCATCAGCGTCGATTTGCCGGAGCCGTTCGCCCCGACAACCGCGGTCAGCGAGCCCGTCGTGACCGCGCCGTTCAGATGATGAACGGCGGGGTGGCTGTTATAGCCAAGCGTCAGGTCGCGAAAGGTCAGGCTGGCTTCGGTCATATCAATTCTGGCTGCATCCGCATGCTGGCGAAAGGCTGGATATGTGATGTTATTACATTAGTCAACGCTGCCAGGAAAATTCGACGGTCGAAATCCACCGGAGAGTGCCGGGGCAGGCGGAGCCGGCCCTCTGCTCCATTCCAATTTCCGGCATAATGTGGAAAAGGTCGCGAGCAAGGGAGGCGGAGCGCATGCAGGACGAGATCAGGGCCGACATTGCAATTGTCGGTGCGGGCATCGCCGGAGCCGGCGTGGCGGCGGCGCTGGCGCAGGATTTCCAGGTCGTCCTGATCGAGCAGGAGAGCCGGCCGGGACATCACACAACTGGACGTTCGGCCGCGATCTTCATCCAGAACTACGGCAACCAGACGATCCGCGCGCTCAGCCGCGCCAGCGCGCCGCTGTTCGAGAACGCCGACAAGAACTTGTTCCCGAACCCGCTGCTTTCTCCGCGCGGCATGCTGAACATCGCCGATGCCGAAGGAATGGCCCACCACGTCGAGCTTCTGGCGGAGAGTGAGGGCCTGCGCGAAATCAGCGTCGCCGAGGCGCTGGCGCTGGTGCCGGCGCTGCGGGCTGAGCGCATTCTCGCCGCCTCCTACGAAGAGGATGCGCGCGACATCGATGTCGCCGCGCTGCATCAGGGCTGGCTGAAAGCCGCCAAGGTAGCAGGCGCCAAGGTTCTGACCGACTGCGCGCTGGAGCGTGCCGAATATGCCGGCGGGCTCTGGTCCATCGAGACGCCGAATGCGCGGATTATCGCGAAGACCATCGTCAACGCAGCCGGGGCATGGGCAGACGATGTCGCGAAGAAATGCGGCGTCGCGCCGATCGGGGTGACGCCGATGCGACGCTCCATTGCCGTGCTGCCTGCGCCGGCGGCTTACGACACGCGCCACTGGCCGCTGGTAGGCGATGCCGCGGACACCTGGTACATGAAGCCGGACGGCGCGCGTCTGCTGGTCTCGCCGGCCGACGAGGATCCGGTCGAGCCGCACGACGCCTTCGTCGATGACATGGTGCTGGCCGAAGGCCTGCACCGATTCGAGCAGGCGATGACTTTTCCGGTGACCCATGTCGAGCGGAGCTGGGCCGGATTGCGCACTTTCGCGCCGGACCGGACGCCGGTCGCGGGCTTCGACAGGACGGCGGAAGGTTTTTTCTGGCTTGCGGGGCAGGGCGGCTACGGGATTCAGACTTCGCCCGCCTTGTCATGGCTGGCGGGACAGATGATAAGGCGCGCGGGCCTGCCCGCCGAAATGGAAGCGCTGGTTCCGGCCTTATCGCCGGACCGCTTCCGTTAGAGTTTGTCCGAAAGATTTTCAGGAAGGGAATATATCCAAGACCATTCGCCGTATCGATGTCGGCCCGCGCATGAGCGACATCGTCATCCACAACAACACGATCTATCTCGCCGGGCAGGTCGGCACGCCGGGCGGCAATGTCGCCACCCAAACCAAGGAAATCCTCGCCACGATCGACGAGCTGCTGGCCAAGGCCGGTTCGGACAAGACCAAGATCTTGCAGGCGATCATCTGGCTGGCCGACATGAGCACCTTCGCCGAGATGAACGCTGTGTGGGACGGCTGGGTGCCGCAGGGCCACACGCCCGCCCGCGCCACCGGCGAGGCCAAGCTCGCCGCGCCGGATTACAAGGTCGAGATCATCATCACGGCGGCGCTTTAAGTCCGCGCTTCGCACGAGAGATTGCCCCTCACCCTTACCCTCTCCCCGTAAGAACGGGGAGAGGGGGTCGCCAGCGTTGCCGCTTGTCCCTTCTCCCCGCCCGTCACAAGGAGAAGGTGCCGGCAGGCGGATGAAGGGCAAGGCCAAATCAGCTCTGCGAGGGCGTAAACCGCGCCACCAAAGCGTGGCTGCCGGCGGCGTAGGTGAAGCGCACATGGGTGACCGGATGGTCGGCGCTCCAGGTGCGCCGTTCCACCACAAGGCAAGGCGATCCCTCGGCAATCTCCAGCGCGGCGGCATTTTCCGCCTCCGCGCCGTCAGCTGTGATCCGGTGTTCGGCCGCGCTCCACGGGATGCGGCCGATAAGCCACGGCCCCGGCGCATTCTCCTCGAAGCTTTCTTCGGCCGCTTCAGGCACAGCGGCGAGATTGATCAGCCGGTTTTCGTGGCAGAATGGCTGCGCGCCGGCAAAATGGCGGCAGGTCAGTTCCAGGACCGCGCCTGAATTCTTCAGGCCGAGCCGTTCGCGGTCTTTCGGCGCGCTCCTGCGCTTTTGGCGCGACGTCAGCTCGTAGCGATAGGGCAGACCGAGTGCGGCCACTTCCGTCTTTATATCGTGGATTTCGAGTATCGCGGCCTGCGACTGCGGCCGGCGCACGAAGCTGCCGGAGCGGCGGCGGCGCTCTATCAGCCCGGCCTTTGCCAATTGCGACAGCGCCTTGTTCACTGTCATGCGCGAGCAGCCATACTCGGCGGAAAGCTCGTGCTCGAACGGGATGCGGTGGCCCGGCACCCATTCGCCCGACATGATGCGGTCGCTGATGTCGGCGAGGATGCGCTGGTGAAGCGATGCCGGTTCGGCGTCGGGTCTGATCTCGTCGGTCACGTCCATTTGCGTTTCCATGTCCGGCCGTCACCCGGCGAGCAGTTCGATCATCGCCGTCTTGAATTTCTCGGCGATGGCGTCGCGTGCAAAATGCCGTCCCTGCGAGACCAGTCTTTCGCCGTTCACCCAGACGCAATCGACCGCCGCGCCATTGGCGAAAATCCAGGCGTCGAGGATCGCGTCGCCGGATTTGCCGGCGAGGGTCGGGTGCGTCGCATCGAGTGAGACAAAGTCCGCTTCCGCGCCGGGAGCGATCCCGGATTCAGCACGTCCGAGGGCCTGATTGCCGCCCGCGACCGCCATTGCGAACAAATTTCGGCCGTTGGATTGACCGGGATCGGCTAACACATTGCGCGCACGATGAAAAATCCGTTGCGAATATTCGAGCTGGCGCAATTCATCCACAACGCCGATCAGCACGTTGGAGTCCGAGCCGACCCCGAACCGCCCGCCATGTTCGACAAACAGGGGCGCTGAAAACGTTCCGTCGCCGAGGTTTGCTTCGGTGATCGGGCAGAGCCCGGCGATCGCGCCGCTCTTGGCCATGTCGATGGTCTCGGCGTCAAGCATGTGGGTTGCGTGAATCAGGCACCAGCGCCGGTCGACCTCCGCATTGGCGAGCAGCCATTCGATCGGCCGCGCGCCCGACCAGGCGATTGAGTCCTCGACCTCGCGCATCTGCTCGGCGATGTGGATATGGATCGGGCCGTCCGGCATCATGGCGGCGATGGCCCCGAGTTCTTGCTGCGTGACGGCGCGCAGGCTGTGTGGCGCGACGCCGACGATAGCGCCCGGCATGTCCTTCGTAGCGGTGCGGCAACCCTGAAGAACGGCGGCGAAACCATCTAGATCATTGACGAATCGCCGCTGACCTTCGGTTGGCGCTGCGCCTCCGAAATTTGAATGGGCGTAGAGTACGGGCAGCAGGGTCAGGCCGATTCCGGTCGCACGGGCGGCGGCGGCGATGCGCTCCGCCATTTCGGCGATGTTGTTGTAAGCGCGTCCGTCGAGATCATGATGCAGATAGTGGAACTCGCCGACACGCGAAAATCCGGCTTCCAACATCTCGACATAAAGCTGGGCCGCGACCGCCTCGGCCTGTTCGGGCGTGATGGTCAGCGCGAAGCGGTACATCACCTCGCGCCACGACCAGAAGCTGTCGGCGGAAGGCCCGTGCGTTTCGGCAAGACCCGCCATGCCGCGCTGGAAGGCGTGGCTGTGCAGGTTCGGCATGCCGGGCAGCACGATCGCTTGGTGCTCGTCGCCGGGGGCGGGCGAGGCGGCCTGCTCGACCGAAACGACGAGCCCGCCATCTGTGACGATCCGGGTGTTGTTCTGCCAGCCGGCCGGGAGCAGGGCCTGTTCGGCAAAGATAGTCGTCATTGCCACCTCTCTCGCCCCTTCGATCTGGAGCCGAAGTCCACTTGCATCGTCTCGTGATATGTATATACATATTGGAGCGCAATGGAAACGGGAAAGTGATGGCTGGCGCAAGGGAGGAATTGTCGAAGAGGACGCGCATCTGGCGCAACGCGCGGCTTGCGACCATGTCGCCGTCGTTGCCCGGCCTGGGCGTTATCAATGACGGTGCGATCGTCGCCAGAGAAGGGCGGATCGTCTTTGCCGGACCGGCAGCTGAAACTCCCGCCGCACTGGCGCGTGACGCCGAGATTATCGACTGCGGCGGCCGCTGGATCACGCCCGGCCTGATCGATTGCCATACCCATCTCGTCCACGCCGGCAACCGCGCCAACGAGTTCGAGATGCGTCTGGCAGGCGCGACCTATGAGGAGGTCGCGCGCGCCGGCGGCGGCATCGTCTCATCGGTCAAGGCGCTGCGCGCGGCGAGCGAGGACGATCTGGTTCGCGAAACGCTGCCGCGCCTCGATGCGCTGATCAACGAAGGCGTCACCACCGTGGAGATCAAGTCCGGCTACGGCCTCGATCTGGAAAACGAGCAGAAATCACTGCGCGCGGCGCGCCGGATGGGCGAGGAGAGGGCGGTCACGGTTCGCACGACTTTCCTTGGCGCCCATGCCCTGCCGCTGGAGGCAAGCGGCGATAAGCCAGCCTACATCGACCTTGTCGCGAAAAAGATGCTGCCGGCGATAGCGGCCGCCGGGCTGGCCGACGCCGTCGACGGGTTCTGCGAAGGGATTGCCTTTTCGCCGGAAGAAATGTCGCGCGTGTTTGAAGCCGCCAAGGCGCTTGGCCTGCCCGTAAAACTCCATGCCGACCAGCTTTCCAACCTGCATGGCGCAGCCCTTGCCGCGAGCTTCGGGGCGCTGTCGGCCGACCATCTCGAATATACCGACGAGGCGGGTGCTGCCGCCATGGCCAAGGCGAGTACGGTGGCGGTGATGCTGCCCGGCGCATTCTATTTCATCCGCGAGACTAAGAAGCCGCCGATCGACATCTTTCGCCGCCACGGCGTTAAAATGGCCGTCGCCACCGACTGCAATCCCGGGACCTCGCCGCTGACTTCCGTGCTCCTGACCATGAACATGGCCGCGACACTGTTCGGCATGACCGTCGAGGAATGCCTGCTCGGCGTCACCCGCCACGCGGCCGCTGCGCTGGGCATGTCCGGCGAAGCGGGGTCGCTGGAGGCCGGCAAATGGGCCGACCTGGCGATCTGGGATATCGAGGCTCCGGCCGAACTTGTCTATCGCATGGGGTTCAACCCGCTTCATACGCGTATCTGGAGGGGCCGATGACCACACTCGTTCTGAAACCGGGCACGGCCACGCTCGCCGATTGGCGCGCAATCTATCGTGGATCGAGGCCGAAGCTGGAAGACGCCTGCCGACCAGTGATTAGAGCGAGCGCAGATGCTGTCGCGAGGATCATCGCGAAGGGCGAGCCGGTCTACGGCATCAACACCGGGTTCGGAAAGCTTGCCAGCGTGCGTATCGAGACGGCCGATCTCGAAACGCTCCAGCGCAACATCGTGCTCAGCCATTCGGCGGGAGTCGGCGAGCCGATGCCGGTTTCCGTCGTGCGCCTGATGATGGCGCTGAAGCTCGCCAGCCTGGCGCAGGGCGCGTCAGGCGTCCGGCCCGCAACGGTGGAACTGCTGGAAGCGATGCTGGCGAAGGATGTGGTGCCGGTGGTGCCGGCACAGGGTTCTGTCGGTGCTTCCGGCGACCTCGCACCGCTGGCCCATATGACGGCAATCATGATCGGCGTCGGAGAGGTGTTTACGCCGGAAGGCAGGGTGCCGGCGGCCGAAGGCTTGGCCGCCGCCGGGCTGAGCCCGGTCGTGCTCGGCGCTAAGGAAGGGCTTGCGCTGCTCAATGGCACGCAGTTTTCGACTGCATACGGGTTGGCCGCATTGTTCGAGGCCGAGATTCTTTATCGCTCGGCGCTGGTCACCGGCGCGCTGTCGACCGACGCGGCCAGAGGCTCGGACGCGCCTTTCGACCCGCGCATCCATCTGCTCCGGAAGCACCGCGGCCAGATCGAGACGGCGAATGCGCTGCGCAATCTGATGGCCGGCAGTGGCATCCGCGAATCGCACCGGGTCGGCGACGAGCGCGTGCAGGATCCGTATTGCTTGCGTTGTCAGCCGCAGGTGATGGGGGCGGCGCTCGACGTGTTGCGCAAGGCTGCCGACACACTGGAGACCGAAGCAAATGGCGTCACCGACAATCCGCTGATCTTCGCCGAGGATGACACCGCGCTTTCGGGCGGCAATTTCCACGCCGAGCCGGTGGCGTTCGCCGCCGATATGATCGCGCTGGCGGTCTGCGAGATCGGTTCGCTCTCGGAGCGGCGCATCGCAATGCTCGTCGATCCTGCGCTTTCGGGCATGCCGGCTTTCCTGACGCCGAAGCCGGGGCTGAATTCCGGCTTCATGATCCCGCAGGTCACGGCGGCTGCGCTCGTCTCGGAAAACAAGCAGAAGGCCTATCCCGCGAGCGTCGATTCGATCCCGACCTCGGCCAACCAGGAGGACCATGTCTCGATGGCCGCGCACGGCGCGCGCCGCTTGATCGGCATGGTCGAGAATGCGACGGCCGTGATCGGCATCGAACTGCTGGCCGCGGCACAAGGCTGCGATTTCCATGCGCCGCTGCCATCCAGCGAGCCTCTCGAGGCGGTGCGCAAGATGGTCAGGGCCGAGGTGCCGCATCTCGACCACGACCGGCATTTCCATCCCGACATTGAAGCGGCGATCGAACTGGTGCGTAGCGGCGCGGTGATCGCGGCCGCAAACAGCGTCGACCTGCCGGGCGTTTCGGGGGCGGCATCATGAGCGCGACGCCGTGGCTGACGGTCACGCGAGGCGACGCGCCGCTGCTGGTCAGCCTGCCACACACCGGAACCGATCTCGCCGACATAGAGCCGCGCCTCGTCTCGCGCTGGCTAGGGCAGCGCGACTGCGACTGGTGGATCGACAAGCTCTACGATTTCGCCGGCAGCCTCGGCGCGACGGTGGTGCACACCGCGATTTCGCGCACCGTCATCGACGTCAACCGCGATCCTTCGGGCACCTCTCTTTATCCGGGCCAGGCGACGACGGAACTCTGCCCGACCACGACTTTTGACGGCGATCTTCTCTACCAAACGGGCGAGGAGCCGAAGCAGGAGGAGATCGACGGCAGGCGTGAAAAGTACTTCGATCCGTACCATGCCGCGCTGGAAGCCGAAATCGCGCGGCTGCGGGCAGCCCATGGCAAGATCGTGCTCTACGACTGCCACTCAATCCGCTCGGTGCTGCCGCTGCTGTTCGAGGGAACGCTGCCGGTATTCAATCTCGGCACCAATGACGGCCGGAGCACTGACCCGGCTCTGCAGGAGAAGGTTGCCGCGATCATGGCCGGCACCGGCGAGAGCTGGGTGGTCAATGGCCGCTTCAAGGGCGGCTGGATCACACGCCATCACGGCAGGCCCGAGCGCGGCGTGCATGCCCTGCAGATGGAGCTTTCCAATCGCGGCTACATGTACGAGCCCGAGGGCAAAGGCTCCCCGGACAATTGGCCGACGCCTTATGATCCGGAGTTTGCAGCGCCGATGCGCGCGACTTTGACCAAGATTCTTGAAACCGCAATCGCCTGGGCACGCGGCTAGCCGCGCCGGCTGTTCTGGAGGCTTCCGATGACCATCAACACCCGCATCGACAATGCGCGGACAATCCGCGCGGCGACCGGAACCGAGCTTTCCGCCAAGAGCTGGCTGACCGAAGCGCCGCTCAGGATGCTGATGAACAATCTCGACCCGAACGTCGCCGAGCGTCCGGGCGAACTGGTGGTCTATGGCGGCATCGGCCGTGCTGCGCGCGACTGGCAGAGCTTCGATCGTATCGTCGGCGCGCTGAAGGCGCTGGAGAACGACGAGACACTGCTGGTGCAGTCGGGCAAGCCGGTCGGTGTATTCAAAACCCACGCCGATGCGCCGCGCGTGCTGCTCGCCAATTCGAACCTCGTGCCGCATTGGGCCAATTGGGACCATTTCAACGCGCTCGATAGAAAAGGCCTGATGATGTACGGCCAGATGACGGCCGGCTCGTGGATCTACATCGGCAGCCAGGGCATCGTTCAGGGCACGTACGAAACGTTCGTCGAGCTCGGCCGCCAGCACTATAATGGCGATCTTTCCGGCCGCTGGATCCTGACCGCTGGGCTCGGCGGCATGGGTGGCGCGCAGCCGCTGGCCGCGACCATGGCCGGCGCCTCGTGCCTTGCCGTGGAATGCCAGCCGAGCCGCATCGAGATGCGGCTGAAGACCGGCTACGTCGACGTCCAGGCCAAAGACCTCGATGACGCACTGGCGATCATCGACAAGGCTTGCAAGGAAAAGAAGGCGATCTCGGTCGCGCTGCTTGGCAACGCCGCTGACATCTTCCCCGAACTGGTCCGGCGGGGCGTCAGGCCCGATGCAGTAACCGACCAGACCTCCGCGCACGATCCAGTCAACGGTTATCTGCCGAAAGGCTGGACAGTCGCCGAATGGGAAGAGAAGCGCGAGCGTGACCCGAAGGCGGTGGAAAGGGCCGCAAAGGCTTCGATGGCCGGCCATGTGCGGGCGATGCTCGACTTCCACAAAATGGGCGTGCCGACCGTCGATTACGGCAACAACATCAGGCAGATGGCGTTGGAGGAGGGCGTAGCCGACGCATTCGATTTCCCGGGCTTCGTGCCGGCCTATATCCGCCCGCTCTTCTGCCGCGGCGTCGGACCATTCCGTTGGGCGGCGCTTTCCGGCGATCCCGAGGACATTTTCCGCACCGACGCCAAGGTCAAGGAACTGACGCCCGGCAACAAGCACCTGCATAATTGGCTGGACATGGCGCAGAAGCGAATCCACTTCCAGGGTCTGCCGGCGCGCATCTGCTGGGTGGGCCTGGGCGACAGGCATCGCCTCGGCCTCGCCTTCAACGAGATGGTCGCGAAGGGCGAACTGAAGGCGCCCGTCGTCATCGGCCGCGATCATCTGGATTCGGGCTCGGTCGCTTCGCCCAACCGCGAGACCGAGGCAATGAAGGACGGCTCCGACGCGGTCTCCGACTGGCCGCTGCTCAACGCGCTGCTCAACTGCGCATCCGGCGCGACCTGGGTGTCGCTGCACCATGGCGGCGGCGTCGGCATGGGTTTTTCGCAGCATGCCGGCATGGTCATCGTCGCTGACGGCACCCCCGAGGCGGCAAAGCGCCTGGAGCGCGTTTTGTGGAACGATCCGGCCTCCGGCGTGATGCGCCACGCCGACGCCGGCTACGACATCGCCATCGACTGCGCCAAGGAAAACGGCCTGAACTTGCCGGCCATTCTCGGCTGATGCACATCATCCGAGCCGCCGATTGCCGCCGCATGCCGTGGAAGAACGGCGGTGGCGAGACCATCGAGATTGCAATCTCGCCCGAAGGCGCCGGCCTCGACGATTTCGACTGGCGGTTGTCGATGGCGCGCGTCGAAGACGACGGTCCGTTTTCGCTGTTCACCGGCGTCGACCGTACGCTGGCGATACTGGAAGGCGAGGGGCTTGTCCTGTCGGTCGGCGGACAAGATCCGGTTCGGCTGACGGATCGGTCGGCGCCGTGCTCCTTTCCGGCCGACGTGGAAACATCATCGAGCCTGATCGCCGGGCCAATAACCGACCTGAACATGATGACGCGGCGCAGCAGATTCGGCCATTCGATGCGCCGGTTGATGGCCAGAGGCACATCGACGCCGGTGGTCGAAGCCGACGAAATTTTACTGTTCTGCCGTAACGGCGCAGTGGAGGTCGGCTCCGATGCTTCCTTGCACCTCGGGCCGCTCGAAACGTTGCACATGCGAAAGGCTGCCGGAGCCTTGCAGATCAAGGCGATCGAGCCGGCCGAGCTTTTCCTGATCGAGATAGCGAAAGCTTTTTAGACCGCGGGCCGAGCCGTCCAAACTCGTCGAGCGTCGGCGTCCGGAACTGCGGCGAACCACGAAAAAGCCGGATTCGCCGCCTTTGGATCGCCCATCGTGGGCGTGCCTCCTGCGCCTGGAATTGCCGCGAGACAGGTCGTGTTTTTTGGTATATCGCGAGCCGCAAGCAGTTAGCCGCCGTGCAACCAATAGCCGCCGAACGCTTTGGGCGTTAGGTTGGGCGCGGCCTCTCGGCGGCTGGTTTGGCTGAACGGAATTTGCAGGAATGAATATTGAGACCGACACAGCTCGGAAGCAGAAGGGCGATGCCCGCTTCCCGGCAGCGGCCGAACAACCGATACGATCGAGCTTTCTTCAGGAAGACAGGTTGCGGGCGCTGGGTGAAAGCCTGGCAAGAGGCGAAATCCAGCATTTTTATGGGCTGGAGCCGTTCGATTTCCGCAAGCGCAATCGCGAAAACGCTGACAAGATCCTCGAAACCTATCGCTCCACCAATGCGGCCCAAGCGCGCGGCGAGCCGATAACGCCGGCAGCACAATGGCTGCTCGACAACAATTATCTTGTTGAAGAAACGATCTTCCAGATCAGGCGCGACCTGCCGGCGCGCTTCTACCGTGAATTGCCGACGATCAAGCTCGCCGACGGCAGGACAGTACCGCGCGCCCTGGCGCTGGCCTGGGTCTATGTCGCGCATTCCGACAGCACCGTATCCTCCCAGATGTTCAAGGCGGTGGTCGAGGGCTACCAGAACGTCGAACCGTTCCGCATCGGCGAATTATGGGCGTTGCCGTCGCTGCTACGCTTTGTCCTGATCGAAAACCTGCGCCGCATCGCGGTGCGGGTGAAACGTGCGCGGGAAATGCGGCAGATCGCCAACGAGGTCGCCGACCGCGTGCTTGCGGCGGGTGAGGGCGAACAGCGCGAGGCGATCCTCGACGACTACACCGTCCACGCCCGCGACACGACCTTCGCCACCCAACTGCTCTACAGACTGCGCGATGGGTCGCAGAACGCCGGCCGGGCGCTGATCTGGCTCGAAGGCGAGCTCGAGAAATCCGGCACCGACGCCGAAGAAACGATCATGGGCGAGCACCACACTCTGTCCAGCGGCAATGTGACGACCGGCAATATCATTCGCGGGCTACGCCTGATCAACGACATCGACTGGACGGTCTGGTTCGAGTCGGTCAGCCGTGTAGATGCGCTACTGCGCGACCGGACCAGCTATGCGCTGCTCGATTTCCCGTCGCGAGACCAGTACCGCGCCGCAATCGAGGATCTGGCTCGCCGCGCCAATCTCAGCGAATATCACGTCGCCGAGCGCGCAACCGAACTGGCCGGATGCGCCGCAGCGGGCGCCGCCACAGCCGAAGAAGCCACTATCGCCAAAACCGACGTCGGGTTTTTTCTGGTCGGCGAGCGGCGCCAGGAGCTGGAAAAGGCCATCGGCTACCGCCCCGGCCCGGCACTCATCACCAAGCGCGCTTTCAAGAAAACCGGCTGGGCCGGCATCGTTGTGCCGGTCTTTGCGCTGACCGTCCTGCTTCTGGCGCTCACCGGCAGTGCGCTGTCCAATCTCGGCTTGTCGACGGCTTCCATCGTGGCGATGCTGGTGCTGTTTGCGGTGCCGGCCAGCGAAGGCGCGCTCGCCTTCTTCCATACCATCGTGCTGCAGTTCCTGAAGCCGACGCGGCTTGTCGGCTACGAATACAAGGACGGCGTTCCCGTCGAGGCCCGCACGCTGGTGGTGGTGCCGTCGCTGATCGGCTCGCGCGACGATGTCGAGGAAAACATCCGCACGCTCGAAATCCACCATCTGGCGAACATGTCGGGCGAACTGCACTTCGCGCTGCTCTCCGACTGGCCCGACAGCGATACCGAGCAGGCGCCGATCGACGTCGAAATCCTCGAACATGCGCGCGCCCAGATCGCGCAGCTCAACGCTCGCTACCCGGAATCCGCCGCCGGCCCGCGCTTCTACCTGCTCCACCGCCGCCGCCTCTACAACGAGGTGCAGAAATGCTGGATGGGCTGGGAGCGTAAGCGCGGCAAGTTGCACGAATTGAACCTGCTTCTGCGCGGCGACAGCGACACGACCTTCCTGCCGCCGGATACGCCGCTGCCGGAAGGCGTCGTCCATGTCATGACGCTCGACGCCGACACCAGGATGACCCGCGATGCGGTGACGCGGCTCGTCGGCAAGCTTTGCCACCCGCTCAACCGCCCCGAATTCGATCCTGGGACGCGCCGGATCACCCGCGGCTATGCGATCCTGCAGCCGCGCGTGACGCCATCGCTCACCACCGGCGACGAGGCCTCCTTCTTTCAGCGCGTCTTCTCGGCCAATCGCGGCCTCGACCCCTATGTGTTCGCCATCTCGGATCTCTACCAGGATGTGTTCGGCGACGGTTCCTTCACCGGCAAGGGTCTCTACCATATCGACGCCATGGAATCGGCACTGAAGGGCCGCATCCCTGAAAACACAATCCTCAGCCACGATCTCCTCGAAGGCGCGCTGTCGCGCTCGGCTTTGGTGACCGATGTCGAGGTTGTGGAGGACTACCCGACCCGCTATTCGGTCGACGCATCGCGCCAGCACCGCTGGGCCCGCGGCGACTGGCAGCTGCTCGGCTATATTCTCGATCCAACCTCCGGCGTGCCGGCGCTGTCCCGCTGGAAAATGGTCGACAATCTGCGCCGCTCGCTCACGCCCATCTTCTGGGTGATGGCGGCGGTCGCCGGCTGGACTCTGCTGCAGTTCACGCAGGCCGCGCAGTGGCAGGCGCTGCTGATACTGACCCTGTTCATGGCGCCGACTTTCGAGATCATCGACGCGATCCTGCCGAAGAGCCGCGAAGCCACCGCGCGCGGCCATTTCAACGCATTGTTCCGCGACGTCGCCTTCGGAACCGCGATGGTGGCGCTGAAGATCGTGCTGATGGCGCATCTCGCCTGGATGATGGGCGACGCAATCGTGCGTACGCTTTATCGCCTTTTCGTCAGCCGCCGCAACCTGCTGGAATGGCGAACCGCCTCGCAGGCTCACAAGAGCAGCGGAAACGGGCTGGTGGCTTACTACCGGTTGATGTGGGGCGCCGTCGTCATTGCCTTCGTCGGCCTGGCCATACCGGTGGCGACCGATTCAACCGGCGCCTTCGTCGCATTCTTCTTCGCCATCTTCTGGGCCGGGTCGCCGGCTTTCGCATGGCTGATCAGCCGCTCGGCCGAGACCGAGGACCGGCTGCGCATCACCCCGAGCGACGAGGAGCGGTTGCGCGTCGTGGCGCGCCGCACCTGGGCCTATTTCGAGACCTACGTCACTCCGCACCACAACATGCTGCCGCCTGACAATTTCCAGGAAACGCCGCTTCCGGTCGTGGCCCAGCGCACCTCGCCGACCAATATCGGAGTCTATCTCCTGTCCGTCGTGTCGGCGCGCGATTTCGGCTGGATCAGCCTTGCCGATGCGCTCGGCCGCATCGAGGCGACGATGACCACGATCGAGAGCATGGAGCGCTTCCGCGGCCATCTCTACAATTGGTATGATACGGCGACGCTAAGGCCACTCTATCCGCTCTATGTGTCGAGCGTCGACAGCGGCAATCTGGCCGGCCATCTATTGGCGGTCGCCGCCGCCTGCGCCGAATGGGCCGAAGCGCCCTCGGTGCATCTGCAGGGCGAGTTCGAGGGGCTGCTCGACTGCGTCTCAATCCTAGAGCAGAGCCTCGAAGAGCTTCCGGACGACCGTCGTCAGCTACGGCCTTTGCGCCAGCGCCTGCGCGACCGCATCGAAGGCATGCGTCGCGCGGTCGATACGATCAAGCAGCAGCCCGAGATGGCGTCGATCCGCACGATCAACCTGGCCGTGCTCGCCGGCGAGATCCGCAAGCTCGCCAGCGCCATACATGCGGAAGTCGGGTCGTCGCGCAGCGAAACGCTGCCCGATTGGGCGCTGAAGCTGCAGGCGACCTGCGAGGCGCATGTTCACGACGCGCACAGCGACGAGAATGCGGTGGAAGCGTTGCGGGGCAGGCTCATCTCTCTGCGCGAGCGTACCCGCAAATTCGCCTTCGAGATGGATTTCTCATTCCTGTTGCGGCGCGAGCGCAAGCTTCTGTCGATCGGCTATCGCGTCGAGGAGCACCAGCTCGACGAGAGCTGCTACGACCTGCTCGCTTCGGAGGCGCGGCTGACCAGCCTATTCGCCATAGCCAAGGGCGACATCCCGACCGAACATTGGTTCCGGCTCGGCCGTCCGATCGTTGAAATCGGCTTCCGCGGTGCTCTGATGTCGTGGTCGGGCTCGATGTTCGAATATCTGATGCCGCCGCTGGTCATGAAGGAGCCGCAGGGCGGTATCCTCAACCAGACCAGCAAGCTGGTGATCGCCCGGCAGATCCAGTACGGCCGTTCGAAGAATATTCCGTGGGGCATTTCGGAAGCGGCCTACAATGGCCGCGACAGGGAGATGACCTACCAATACACTAATTTCGGCGTTCCCGGCCTCGGCCTCAAGCGTGGCTTGGCGCAGAATACCGTGGTTGCCCCCTATGCCACCGTGCTGGCGGCGCAATTCATGCCGCACCAAGCGGTGGAAAATCTGGAGCGTCTGCGGACCATCGGTGCGCTCGGCCGCTATGGCTTCTATGACGCTGTCGACTTCACGCCGCAGCGCGTGCCTGAAGGCAAGACCCATGCCGTGGTGTTCAACTACATGGCCCATCACCAGGGCATGTCGATCGTGGCTGTCGCCAATGCGATCTTCGAAGGTCGTATGCGCGACCGCTTCCACAGCGACCCGGTGATCGAGGCGGCGGAGTTGCTGCTCCAGGAAAAGGCCCCGCGCGACATTCCGGTCGCCACCGTCAGGACCGAAGCAGACGAGCGCGGCAAGGTCGTGGAGGCAGAGCCCAGCGCCGATACCAGGCTCATCCTCGAGCCTGCCGCGGCGCTGCGGTCGACCAATCTGATGTCCAACGGGCGGTACTCGGTAATGGTGACGGCGACCGGCTCGGGCTACAGCCGCTGGAACGACCTCGCGGTCACCCGCTGGCAGCCTGACCCGACGGAGGACCGCCTCGGGACATACTTATTCCTGCGCGACACCGAGACGGGCGATTGGTGGTCGGCGACGGCCGAGCCCAAACGCGCGCCCGGCGAACACGCGCAGACGCTTTTCAGCGACGACAAGGCGAGCTTCATCAAGACGGTCGGCACGCTGCGCTCGGAAGTTGAGGTCATCGTCGTTTCCGAGGGCAATGGTGAAGGCCGCCGCGTCACGCTCTGGAACGACGGCGACGCCGATCGCTTCATCGAAGTGACTTCCTTCGCCGAACTGGTGCTGGCGCCCGAGGCATCCGACAGCGCCCATCCGGCCTTCTCGAAAATGTTCGTGGAGACGGAGATCTGGCCGGGCAACAGCACCATTTACGCGCAGCGCCGCAAGCGGGCCGCGAACGAGCCGGACATTGCTGTTGCGCATTTCGTCACCGACACGTTCGGCGCCAGCCGGGACACTGAAGCCGAGACCGACCGGCGCGCCTTCATCGGCCGAGGCAGGACCATCGCGAACGCGGCGGCGTTCGATCCCGGTGCGAAGCTCGGCGGCAATTCCGGTTTCGTGCTCGATCCGGTCATGGCGCTGCGCCGCCGTGTCCGAGTGCCCGCCAACAAGAAGGTGGAGGTGACGTTCTGGACGGTGGTCGGGGCCGACCGAGACGAGATCGAATCGACGCTGGCCAGGCTGGACAACGCCGAGAGCTTTGCGCGCCAGGCAATGCTGTCCTGGACGCGATCGCAGGTGCAGACCCGCCATATCGGCATGAGCCTAGCCGATGCCGCCAACGGCCAGAAGCTTGCCCGTTACCTGATCTACCCCGATCCGTTCATGCGCATGCCGGGCGAGGTGATCACATCCGGCATGGGACACCAGTCAGCGCTGTGGCCAATGGCGATTTCGGGGGATTTTCCGATCTTCGCCATCAGGATCAGCGACGTGGCGGACCTTGAAATCGTGTCGCAGGCGCTGCGCTTCCAGGAATATCTGCGTGCCCGCGGCCTGCTTGCCGACCTCGTCGTGGTCAACGAGCAGGCTTCGTCGTATGTGCAGGATCTGCAGCAAGCCATTGAATGGCATTGCGAAAACAGCCGGCTGAGAGGCAAGGAGCACGGTCCGCGCCAGCATATCTTCGCGGTACGCCGCGATCTGATGGACGAGGTGTCCTACAGGACGCTGCTCGCTGCCGCGCGCATAGCGCTGCACACCAGGAACGGCACGATACCGGACCAGATCGAGCGTGCCGAAGTCCCCGCGCTCCAGGCGCGGGATGCGTTGCGCGAGGCCCAGGAAGGTGTAGCTGCCGTCTCGCCGAGACCGCTGCGGGTTGCGGCAGCCGAAATCGAAGACGCGCCGCTCCCGTCTGGAGACGGGCTCCTCTCGTGGAACGGGTTCGGCGGCTTCGACAGGGATGGCCGCGATTATGTGGTCAGGCTCTCCGGCCGGCGCACGACGCCGCAGCCCTGGATCAATGTCATTTCCAATGCCTCGTTCGGCTTCCACACCTCGGCCGAAGGCGCATCATTCACCTGGAGCCGCAACAGCCGCGATTTCCAACTCACGCCATGGTCAAACGACCCGGTCTGCAACCGGCCGGGCGAGGCGATCTACATCTTCGATCATGCGACCGGCGAGGCATTCTCGCCTTTCGCCGCGGTGCTTCGCGATCCTGCCGTGGTCTACGAGGCGCGCCACGGGCAGGGCGTCAGCACCTTCAGCGCCGAGCGCGGACCGCTCGCGATGGAGGTCGCGCAACTGGTCGATTCCGTCGATCCGGTGAAGATTTCGCGCCTGCGGATCCGCAATTCGGGGAGTGCTCCGGCGCGGCTTCGGATCTATGGCTACGCAGAATGGGTGCTCGGCAGCAATCGTGCGAGATCGGCTCCCACCATCGTGCCGTCGATCGACCTAGCGACCGGCGCGTTGCTGGCGCAGAACGCCTTCAGTCTCGAGTTCGGCGACCGCGTCGCATTTCTTGCGAGTGACGGCGACGCCCAATCGGTTACCGCCGACCGCCGGGAGTTCATCGGAGGCGGCTCCGTCGAGGCTCCGCAGTTGGCAATCGAGGGTGCTAGTCTCAGCGGCCGGGTCGAAGCGGGCTTCGATCCATGCGCGGCGATCGCCCGCGACGTCGAGGTCCCGGCAGGAGGCGAGGTTTCGCTCCTGTGGCTGTTGGGTGATGCTGCCTCGCCGGAGGAGGCAAGTGCCTTTGTCCAGCGTAACCGCGCCAAGAATTTCGATGAGCGGCTGGCCGAGACCGAGCGCGAATGGCGGGGCTTCCTCGACACGCTGCAGGTCGAGACGCCGGACAAGGCGCTGGACGCCATGGTCAATCACTGGCTCCCCTACCAGAGCCTCGCCTGCCGGATCCGCGCGCGCTCGGCATTCTATCAGGCGAGCGGCGCCTTCGGCTTCCGCGATCAGCTCCAGGACACGTTGGCGCTCTTGTTGCACGACCCGTCGCTTGCGCGCGACCAGATACTGAACGCCGCCAGACGGCAGTTTCCGGAAGGTGACGTCCAGCATTGGTGGCTGCCGCGCACTGGCGCCGGCGTGCGCACCATGATTTCCGACGATGTCGTCTGGCTGGCTTCGGCCGCCGCGCGCTACGTCGGCGTCACCGGCGATGCCTCGATCCTTGAGGAGCAGGCGCACTTCATCAATGGACCGGCACTGGGGGAGGGCGAGCATGACGCCTTCTTCACGCCCGAGATCGCGCAGGAAACGGCGACGGTCTACGAACATTGCGCCCGAGGACTCGACCTCGCGGTAAAGCGCACCGGGTCGACCGGCCTGCCGCTGATCCTGGGCGGCGACTGGAACGATGGCATGAACCGCGTCGGCGAAGGCGGCAAGGGCGAAAGCGTCTGGCTCGGCTGGTTCCTGCTCAGGACGCTCGGCGAATTCGCGCCGATCGCCCGGAACCGCAAGGACAACAAACGCGCCCAGCAGTGGGACAAGCATGCGGCCGCGCTTAAGCGCGCTCTTGAAACCGCCGGCTGGGACGGCGAATGGTACCGCCGCGGGAGCTTCGACGACGGCACGCCGCTCGGATCGCGCAATTCCGACGAGTGCCAAATCGATTCCATCGCGCAGTCCTGGAGCGTGCTATCGGGCGAAGGCGATCCAGTGCGTTCGCGCACCGCCATGGACGCGGCCATTCGCCGGCTCGTCGACGATGAATTGCAGATCGTGCGCCTGTTCACGCCGCCCTTCTCCGAAACCGAAAAGGAGCCCGGCTACATCAAGTTCTATCCGCCGGGCGTACGCGAAAACGGCGGACAATATACCCATGCCGCAACGTGGTTTGTCATTGCGCTCG
Organism: Mesorhizobium sp. WSM2240; assembly: GCF_040438645.1. Taxonomy (NCBI): domain Bacteria; kingdom Pseudomonadati; phylum Pseudomonadota; class Alphaproteobacteria; order Hyphomicrobiales; family Phyllobacteriaceae; genus Mesorhizobium; species Mesorhizobium sp. WSM2240. Next base: position 2,956,847 of record NZ_CP159253.1, on the reverse strand, counting down.
CCGAAATGGGCCGTGCCGACGATGCTTACCGGATTTTCCGGATGCTCAATCCCGTCAACCACGCGGCCGACGAGGAGGCAGCCGAGAGGTACCGCGTCGAGCCCTATGTGGTTGCCGCCGACATCTATTCCGAGGGCGAAAAAGGCGGCCGCGGCGGCTGGACCTGGTATACGGGTTCCGCCGGCTGGCTGTATCGGGCCGCCGTGGAAGGCATTCTCGGCATCCGCAAGGACGGAAAAAATCTTGTCGTCAATCCGGTCCTGCCGGGGCACTGGGATGGCTATTCCGCGACGCTCAGGCTCGCCGGCGCGACCTATCGCATTCGGGTGGCAAGGGAAAAGGGCAGGAAGGCTGTGGCCGTCGAAATCGATGGTTCCGACGTGAAAGGCACGAGTTTTGCGCTTGCCGACGCCGGCGAAATCGAGGTGCTGGTCCGCATACCCGCATAGCGAGTAGGTAAGTCGAACAACCTGCTGCCATATTTTTGCCGCACGATAGCCGTTTTTCCTTAAAACTCAAAACCTTAGCCATCACGCCAGATTACCAGTCGTTGTGATCTTTTGTTCGAAAACGAGGAACCGGCGGGCTATGTGCGCATTGTCTTGCCGCGCGACAAACGTTACGAGTCGCAAATTGATGCACTGCACAATTTTTATGACGAGGTAATTGCGTGTCCTTGCTGGAAATCTATTGGCGAGCGCTCCGGTACCTGGCGGCCGACAGACAGCGTGTAATCTTTATTTGTGCTGCAAATGTTGTCCTCGCCATCGTTACCATCGCCGAGCCGATCATGTTCGGCCGCATCATCGACGCCATCTCCGAGAAGCGCGAAGTGGTCTCCACTCTAGCCATGTGGGCGAGCCTCGGCGCCTTCAACATCGTCGCCTATGTACTGGTGGCGCGCGGCGCCGACCGGCTGGCGCATGCCCGCCGCGCCGGCGTGCTTTGCGAATCCTTCGAGCGGGTGATCGCGATGCCGCTTTCCTGGCATCACCAGCGAGGCACCTCCAACGCGCTGCATACGCTTTTGCGTGCGGTCGAAACCCTTTTTGGCCTGTGGCTGGAATTCATGCGCCAGCACCTGACGACCGCCGTCGCGCTTATACTTCTCGTGCCGACCGCGATCTCACTCGACATCCGGATGTCGGCGGTGCTGCTGGTACTCGGCATTCTCTATGTCGCGATCGGCCGGCTGGTCATGCACAAGACCAAGGAAGGCCAGGCACGGGTCGAAAAGCACTATCACGACGTCTTTTCGCACGTCACGGATTCGGTCAGCAACGTCGCAGTGCTGCAGAGCTACAATCGCGTAACCCAGGAAACCGAAGCCCTGCAGAGCTATGTACGCAAACTGATCCAGGTCCAGTATCCTGTGCTGGATTGGTGGGCGCTGGCCGCTGCGATGCATCGCCTCGCTTCCACCATCTCGATGATGGTCGTGCTCCTCATCGGCGCTTGGCTGGTTTCGCGCGGCGAACTGCGCATCGGCGACATCGTTGCGTTCACCGGCTTCGCATCGCTCCTGATCAGCCGCCTCGACCAGGTCTCCGCCTTCGTCAACCAGATTTTCGAGGCCCGCGCCAAACTGGAAGACTTCTATCGCCTCGAGGATGCGGCTGCCGACCGGACCGAACCCGCCGGCCAGCGCGAACTCGCCAATGTCACCGGCCATGTCCGTTTCGAGAATGTTACCTTCGAGTTCCCGAATTCGGGGCAGGGCGTGCGTGACGTATCGTTCGAGGTCCACGCCGGCCAGACCGTTGCGATTGTCGGCCCGACCGGCGCCGGCAAGACCACGCTGATCAATCTCCTCCAGCGGGTGCACAATCCGGATTCGGGCCGCATCCTGGTGGACGGCATCGACACCCGCACCGTAACCAAGAAGTCGCTGCGCCAGTCGATCGCAACGGTGTTCCAGGACGCCGGCCTGTTCAATCGCTCGATCGTGGAGAACATCCGCATCGGCCGTGAGAGCGCCCACGACGCCGAAGTGCAAGCGGCAGCGCAAGCCGCCGCCGCCCAGGAGTTCATCCTGGCCAAGAGTGACGGCTACGACACCAAGGTCGGCGAACGCGGCGGCCAGCTTTCGGGCGGCGAGCGCCAGCGCATCGCGATAGCGCGCGCCATCCTCAAAGACGCACCGATACTGGTGCTCGACGAGGCGACAAGCGCGCTCGACGTCGAAACGGAGTCGCGGGTTAAGGACGCCATAGACGCGCTCCGCCAGGGCCGCACCACCTTCATTATCGCCCACCGGCTGACGACCGTGCGCGACGCCGACCTGGTCGTCTTCATGGACAATGGCAGGGTGGTCGAAATGGGCGGCTTCGCCGAATTGTCGGCAACCAATGGCCGCTTCGCCGGCCTGTTGCGGGCGGGCGGGCTCCTGACCGACGAGGAAGTCCGCCGCCTCAGCCATGTATCGCTGCGGGGCGAAGCGGCTTAGCCTCGCCCGCCTGCGGCGATAGCCGCAATTGCCGCGGGCGGACGGCGGGTCTATGTAACGGGCCATGAGCGAAACAACCGCGCGGCCCGGCCGCTGGATCGACCTTGCCAATCCCACCCGCTTTCTGGCGCTGAGCGCATGGCTGACGCCGTGGCTCGCCGGCTTCTCGGCGCTGGTGCTCGCCATCGGACTTTACCTGGCATTCGCTGCGCCCGAAGATTACCAGCAGGGCATCACCGTGCGCATCATGTACATCCACGTGCCGTTCGCCTGGCTCGCCATGATGTGTTACTCGCTGATGGCGGTGTCGGCGATCGGTACGTTGGTCTGGCGCCACCCGCTGGCCGATGTTTCGCTGAAGGCCGCAGCTCCGATCGGCGCGGTTTTCACCGCACTTGCGCTCGTCACCGGCTCGATCTGGGGCAAGCCCATGTGGGGCGCATGGTGGGTCTGGGATGCGCGGCTGACCTCGGTGTTCGTTCTTTTCCTGATGTATCTCGGCATCATCGCGCTGACCCGGGCGCTCGACGATCCATCCCGCGCGGCCCGCGCAGCGGCGATCATTACGCTGGTCGGTTTCATCAACATCCCGATCATCAAATTCTCGGTCGATTGGTGGAACACGCTGCACCAGCCGGCATCGGTGCTGCGGCTCGACGGCCCGACCATCCATCCGAGCCTGCTGTGGCCGCTGCTGGTGATGGCGCTTGGCTTCACCGCGCTGTTCTTCACGCTGCATCTGTCGGCTATGCGCACCGAGATCCTGCGCCGCCGCGTAATGGCGATGCGCTACATCGCGGCCCGCCGCGCCGAGCGAAAGCCAGATTGAAAACGGCATGTTGCGCCGCGATCCTGAACCAGGGGCGCAAGATTCTGTAGATCAAAATGCCTTGAAGGTGAGCGTCGTCAGCGACCGGACGATGCCGGGGACATTGGCGATGTTCTCGTTGATGAACTTGCCGATGTCGACGCCGTCCTCAATGTAGATCTTCATGAGGAGGTCGTACTCGCCGCTGGTCGAATAGAGTTCCGAGGCCACCTCGCGCTCGAAAAGGTGGTCGGCGACCGCGTAGGTCTGGCCGGGGGCGCACTGCAATTGGACGAATACGGCTTTCATCGGACCTCCGAGCTTTCGGCAGGAATTCTTACACCGCCAGCAGCGTTCTCACCAGCGGATGATTGGCGTCCGCCAGCCCTTCAATGACATCGAAATGGTGCCGCCCGGGCTCCTCGATGCTGGAGAGGCGGACGTCGAAGCTGCTCCACAGATTTTCGAGCAGTCCGTTTTGGCGCAGGAATTCCGGCCGCTCCGCGGACCCGACCCAGCAGGTCAGGTCGATGCCGTCGAGCGGTTCGAGCAGCGCCGGGCTTTCAGCCCGCGCCTCGGCGAGATTGAGCTGCAGCGTATCGTTCATCTTCGTGTTCATCAGCGGGCGCAGATCATGCAGGCCGGAAATGGAGACTGTCTTCACGATGCGCGAAACCACCTCACCGGAAAACGGCGTCGTGGTGCAGATCATACGGCTGACGAGATGCCCGCCCGCCGAATGGCCGGTTAGGTGAATTGGGCCGGGAACTTCGCCGGCAGCGGCGGTGATGGCGTCGGCGACCTGCCTCACGATTTCCGAAATTCGTGCTTCCGGGCACAACTCGTAGGAGGGCAGGGCCACTGCGTAGCCGTGTTCGAGCGAGCCTCTGGTCAGATGCGACCAGTAGGATTTGTCGAACTTCATCCAGTAGCCGCCATGCACGAATACCACCAGGCCCTTGGGCGTATCGGTGGGCAAGAACAGGTCAAAACGGTTTCGCTGATGGGTGCCGTAGGAGATATCGGCCTGCAGCCGTCCGGCGCGGCCCATCTCGTCGCGGAAGTCGGCCGCGAGCAACTGCCATTTGTCGAGATAGCCTTCGCCGCCAGGTATGTAGGCGGAATTGGTGTAGGCGTCGTTCCAGTCCGAAATCCGGTGTAGCGTCATTGTGCCTTGCTCATCATTGCCGGGCGGAATTGGCCACGGATGCGCGTCAGACGCAAGCATCATCGGAGTATCCCGGATTAATTTCAAGCTTGAAATTTCATGCTTGAAATTATGGGCGCTGGGTGCCATCTTCCCGCATCGGAAGGAGAATGACGGCCGATGAAGATCGCCTGCCTAGGTGGAGGTCCCGCCGGCCTCTATTTCGCCATCAGCATGAAGCTGCGCGATCCGGCGGCGGAAGTCGTCGTTGTCGAGCGCAACCGGCCCGACGACACGTTCGGCTGGGGCGTGGTGCTTTCCGACGAAACCCTCACCAACCTCGCAGCCAATGACGCAGTCAGCGCCGCGGCGATCCGCTCGCATTTCGCCTATTGGGACGACATCGCCGTCCATTTCAAGGGCACCAAGACCGTTTCCACCGGCCATGGCTTCTGCGGCATCGGCCGCAAGCAGCTTCTGCTCTTGCTTCAGGCGAGGGCGCGCGAACTCGGCGTCGAGCTGCGGTTCGAAACCAATGTCGAAAACGTCTGCAAATATGCCGAGGAATACGATCTCGTCGTTGCCGCCGATGGGCTGAACTCGCGCGCGCGAACGGAATTCGCCGACAGGTTCGAACCCGAGATAGACGTGCGGAGCTGCAAATTCGTATGGCTCGGCACTCACCAGAAATTCGACGACGCCTTCACCTTCATCTTCGAAGAGACCGAGCACGGCTGGGTCTGGGCGCACGCCTACCAGTTCGACCAGGATACGGCGACCTTCATCGTCGAATGCAGCGCCGAGACCTGGGCGAAATTCGGCTTCGGCGAGAAGAGCCAGCAGGAAACCAACCGCATCTGCGAGCGCGTCTTCGCCAAATATCTGGACGGCCACGAACTGATGACCAACGCCAACCACATCCGTGGCTCGGCCTGGCTGAATTTTCCGCGCGTGCTCTGCAAGCGCTGGTCATACCGGAACATCGCGCTGCTCGGCGACGCGGCCGCAACCGCGCATTTCTCCATCGGCTCCGGCACCAAGCTGGCGCTCGAAAGCGCGATTGCGCTGGCCGAGCTGGTCAACACCGAGCCGACGCTGGAAGCCGCCTTCGCCCGCTACGAGGAGGAGCGCCGCACCGAGGTGCTGCGCCTGCAATCGGCGGCACGCAATTCGCTGGAATGGTTCGAGGATGTCGAGCGCTATTTCGACCTCGATCCGGTGCAGTTCAACTATTCGCTGCTGACCCGCTCGCAGCGCATCAGCCATGAAAATCTGCGGCTGCGCGACAAGGCCTGGCTGGAGAGCGCAGAGCAATGGTTTCAGGCGCGGGCGGGCGCGCCAGCCGGAACCAGGCGCGCGCCGATGTTCGCGCCGTTCAGGTTGCGCGACATGCAACTCAGGAACCGGATCGTCGTGTCGCCCATGGCGCAGTACAAGGCTGTCGACGGAACGCCGACCGACTGGCATTTGGTGCATTATGGCGAACGCGCCAAGGGCGGCGCGGGCCTTCTCTATATCGAGATGACCTGCGTCAGCCCCGAGGGGCGGATCACGCCGGGCTGTACCGGCTTCTATAAGCCCGAGCACGAGGTAGCCTGGAAGCGCATCGTAGATTTCGTGCATTCCGAAACGCAGGCCAAGATCTGCGCCCAGATCGGCCATTCCGGCCGCAAGGGTTCGACCAAACTCGGCTGGGAAGGCACGGACAAGCCGCTCGACGAAGGCAACTGGCCGGTAATGTCGGTCTCGGAACTGCCATGGTCGGCCGAGAACCAGACGCCGCGTGCAATGACCCGCGCCGAGATGGATTTGGTGCGAGACCAGTTCGTCGCCTCCGCCGAAATGGCCGACCGCGCCGGCTTCGACATGCTGGAGATCCATGCCGCGCACGGCTATCTCCTGTCCTCCTTCATCACGCCGCTGACCAACAACCGCACCGACGAATATGGCGGTTCGCTGCAGAACCGCATGCGCTATCCGCTGGAGATCTACCACGCCGTGCGGGAGGTCTGGCCGGCGGGCAAGCCGATCTCGGTGCGCATTTCCGCCAATGACTGGGTCGGCGACGATGGCGTGACACCGCAGGAGGCGGTCGAGATCGCAAAGATGTTGCAGGAGGCGGGCGTCGATATCTGCGACGTCTCGGCTGGCCAGACCTCGGAGCTTGCCCGTCCGGTCTATGGTCGCATGTTCCAGACTCCGTTCTCCGACCGCATCCGCAACGAGACCGGCATGGCGACCATGGCGGTCGGCAACATCTACGAGCCGGACCACGTCAACTCGATCCTGCTTGCCGGCCGCGCGGACCTGGTCTGCCTGGCGCGGCCGCATCTGACCGATCCCTATTGGACGCTGCGCGCCGCCGCCAAGTTCGGCGACACCGGCGAGCCATGGCCCAACCCCTATCTGCCTGGGCGCGACCAGTTGTTCCGTCTCGCCGAGCGCGCCGCCGAGATGGCGGCACAGGACCGCGTGGTATGAGCGACCTTTCCGGACAGCGCGCACTTGTGACCGGCGGCGGCTCCGGGTTGGGCGCCGCTATTGCGCTTGCGCTTGCCGAGGTGGGCGTCTCGGTTGTGGTATCGGGCAGGCGAATGGAGCCGCTCGAGGAAATGGCGGCCAAGTCGGATCGCATCAGCGGCATCGTCGCCGATATGACCGACGAGGCGTCGGTACGCGGGCTGTTCGAGCGCATCGCCGCGGAGCATGGCGATCTGGACATCGTCATCGCCAATGCCGGCACGGCCGAAAGCGCGCCCTTCCATCGCACCGGCATGGATTTGTGGAAGAAGATGCTCGACGTCAATCTGACCGGCGTTTTCCTGACCTTCCAGAACGCGCTGCCCGGCCTGATGAAGCGCAAGCAGGGCCGCCTGATCGCCGTCGCGTCGACGGCCGGGCTGAAGGGCTACCCCTATGTTTCCGCCTACAGCGCGGCCAAGCATGGCGTCGTCGGTCTGACAAAATCGCTGGCGTTGGAACTCGCCGAAACCGGCATAACCGTGAACGCGGTCTGCCCCGGTTTTACCCATACGCCGATGCTCGAGCGCTCGATCGAAACCATCATGCAGAAGACCGGCAAGGGCCGCGACGAGGCAATTGCCGCACTTGCCGGCGCCAACCCGCAGAAGCGTTTTGTCCGGCCGGAGGAAGTGGCCGAGACCGTGCTGTTTCTCTGCGGACCGAACGCGACGGCGATCACCGGCCAGGCCATTTCCATATCGGGGGGTGAAGTATGACGATCCAGCAAAGCCCGGTTTCTGCTCCATGTATGACCAAGCAGCGGCTCAGGGTCTGGCTGCGCCTGCTCAAGGCGACCAAGCTGGTAGAGGCGACGGTGCGCGAAAATCTGCGCGTCGAGTTCGACACCACGCTGCCGCGCTTCGATGTACTGGCCGCACTCGACCGCTTCGGGGATGGGCTCAAGATGAGCGAGCTTTCGGCGGCGCTGCGGGTCTCCAATGGCAATGTCACCGGCATTGTCGAGCGGCTCGTCGCCGACGGGCTGGTGCTGCGGGTGCCGGTCGCCGGAGACAAGCGCGCGACGCTAGTACGGCTCTCCAAGAAGGGCAGCGAAACCTTTGCCCGTATGGCCGAGGCGCATGCCGGCTGGGTGAGCGGCATTCTGGAGGACCTGTCCGACGAAGATTGCGAACAGGCCATCGGCATATTGGAAACCGTCGGCAGATCGCCGAAGCTGACTGCGAAGGTGGACGCCAATGACTGACATGGCTGGATACAAGGCGAAGCATTTTCGCTGGCAGGCGCAAGACAGCATCGCCGTTATCACTCTCGACCGGCCCGAGCGCAAGAATCCGCTGACCTTCGACAGCTATGCCGAGCTTCGCGACTGCTTTCGCGCACTGGCCTATGCCGATGATATCAAGGCGGTGGTGTTTGGCTCGAACGGCGGCAATTTCTGCTCGGGCGGCGATGTCCACGACATTATCGGCCCGCTGCTGAAAAAGGACATGAAGGGCCTGCTGGCCTTCACCCGAATGACCGGCGACCTGATCAAGGCGATGATCAATTGCGGCAAGCCGGTCATCGCGGCGGTCGACGGCGTCTGCGTGGGCGCCGGCGCCATCATCGCCATGGCGTCGGATCTGCGCATCGGCACGCCGGAAGCCAAGACAGCGTTCCTGTTCACTCGTGTCGGCCTCGCTGGGTGCGACATGGGCGCCTGCGCCATCCTGCCCCGCATCATCGGCCAGGGCCGCGCCGCCGAACTCCTCTATACCGGCAGGACGATGTCGGCCGAAGAGGGCGAGCGCTGGGGTTTTTATAACAACGTCGTCGAGCAGGCGGCTCTCGATGGAGAGGCGTTGGCGCTGGCGAAGCGTCTCGCCGAGGGCCCGAATTTCGGGCATATGATGACCAAGACCATGCTCAATCAGGAATGGTCTATGTCGATCGAACAGGCCATCGAGGCGGAAGCGCAGGCACAGGCGATCTGCATGCAGACGCTGGACTTCAAGCGCGCCTACGAGGCGTTTGCCGCAAAAGAAAAGCCAGTGTTCAGGGGTGATTGAGGTGGCTGACCGCTCATTCCTCACCTGGCCGTTCTTCGAGGATCGCCATCGCGCGCTGGCGGAGGCGCTGGAAGACTGGGCGTCGGCCAATCTGGCGCATGTCGATCATGGAAATGTCGACCAGGCGTGCCGTGAACTCGTGACAAAGCTGGGCGAGGGCGGATGGCTCAGCCATTCGGCTGTCGACCCTGAGGACGCCGATTCCAGGCTGGACGTCCGCAGCCTCTGCATCATCCGCGAGACGCTGGCGCGTCATGACGGGCTTGCCGACTTTTCTTTCGCCATGCAGGGCCTGGGGACCGGAGCGATCTCGCTTTTCGGCACGGATGCTCAGAAGCAGGAGTGGCTGTCGAGAACGCGGCGCGGCAAGGCATTGTCGGCCTTCGCGCTGAGTGAGCCGAAATCCGGCTCGGACGTCGCCAATCTCGATTTGGCCGCCGCTGTCGATGGCGACTCCTACGTTCTCAATGGCGAAAAGACCTGGATATCGAACGGCGGCATCGCCGATCTCTACATCGTGTTCGCCCGTACCGGAGAAGGGCCGGGCGCCAAGGGAATCTCCGCCTTCATAGCGCCAGCCGATGCTCCCGGCCTGTCGATCGCCGAACGGCTCGAAGTGATCGCGCCGCATCCGCTGGCGCGGCTGTCGTTCGAAAACTGCCGGATTCCGCGCTCCGCCATGATCGGGTCGCCGGGGCAGGGCTTTCGCATCGCCATGTCGGTGCTCGACGTGTTCCGGCCGACCGTTGCGGCGGCGGCCCTCGGCTTTGCGCGCCGAGCGCTCGACGAATCCGTTTCCCGCGCCACATCGCGCGAACTGTTCGGCGCACCGATGGCCGAATTGCAGATGGTGCAAGGGCACATTGCCGACATGGCGCTCGACATCGATGCGGCGGCGCTGCTGGTCTATCGCGCGGCATGGCTGAAGGATTCGGGCGCTGCCCGCATCAGCCGCGAGGCGGCGATGGCAAAGCTGTTTTCCACCGACCGCGCCCAGAGCGTTATCGACAAGGCCGTGCAGATCCATGGCGGCGATGGCGTGCGCAAGGGCGGCATCGTCGAGAGGCTCTATCGCGAAATACGCGCCCTTCGGATCTACGAGGGCGCGTCGGACGTGCAAAAAGTCATCATCGCCAGACAGGTCATTGCGGGGAACTGAAATGCTGGGGCCAACAGCGCATATCGACACATTCACGCGGGACAATCTGCCGCCGCAGAGCCAGTGGCCGGACTTCCTGCTCGACGGCTTCGACTATCCCGAGCGGCTGAACGCCGCCGTCGAACTGACAGACGCCATGGTGGCCAAGGGCTTTGGCGACAACACCGCGCTCATCGGCAACGGCCGCCGGCGGACCTACAAGGAACTGACCGACTGGTCGAACCGCATCGCCCATGCGCTGGTCGAGAATTACGGCGTAAAGCCTGGAAATCGCGTCCTTATCCGCTCGGCCAACAATCCGGCGATGGTCGCGTGCTGGCTCGGGGCCACCAAGGCCGGCGCGGTCGTCGTCAACACCATGCCGATGCTGCGGGCCGGCGAACTCAGCAAGATCGTCGACAAGGCCGAAATCCAGTTCGCACTCTGCGACACCCGCATCAAGGACGAACTGATCGCCTGCGGCAAGGAAAGCCGTTTCCTGAAGACGATCATCGGCTTCGACGGGACGGCCAACCATGACGCCGAACTCGACCGTATCGCGCTGAACAAGCCGGTGAAATTCGATGCGGTGCCGACCGGCCGCGACGACGTAGCGCTTCTCGGCTTCACCTCAGGCACCACCGGCGAACCGAAGGCGACGATGCATTTTCATCGCGATCTTCTGATCATCGCCGACGCCTACGCAAAGGAGGTTCTCGCGGTCAGGCCCGACGATGTGTTCGTAGGCTCGCCGCCGCTCGCCTTTACCTTCGGACTCGGCGGATTGGCGATCTTCCCGCTGCGCTTCGGCGCGGCCGCGACCCTGCTCGAGCAGGCGACGCCGCCGAAGATGATCGAGATCATCGAGACCTACAAGGCGACGATCTCCTTTACCGCGCCGACCGCCTACCGCGTTATGCTGGCTGCAATGGACGAGGGCGCCGATCTGAGTTCGCTGCGCGTCGCAGTGTCAGCGGGCGAGACGCTGCCGGCGCCGATCTACGAAGAGTGGATGAAGAAGACCGGCAAGCCGATGCTCGACGGCATCGGGTCCACCGAAATGCTCCACATCTTCATTTCCAACCGGCTGGGCGACTCCGCGCCTGCATCCACCGGCAAGCCGGTCACCGGCTACGAAGCCAAGATCGTCGATGACGAGATGCGCGAAAAACCGCGCGGCGAAATCGGCCGGCTTGCGGTGCGCGGACCGACCGGCTGCCGCTACCTCGCCGACAAGCGCCAGACGACATATGTGCGCGACGGCTGGAATTTGACGGGCGACTCGTTCTGGCGGGACGAGGACGGCTATTTTCACTTCGCCGCCCGCTCCGACGACATGATCATCTCGTCGGGCTACAACATCGCCGGCCCGGAGGTGGAGGCAGCGCTGCTTACCCATGCTTTCGTAAGCGAATGCGCCGTCATCGGGGTGGAGGACGGGGATCGCGGCCAGATCGTCCAGGCGCATGTCGTGCTGGCCGCGGACGTAGCGCCCGACGCTGCGACCATCAAGGCGCTGCAGGACCACGTCAAGCAGGCGATCGCGCCTTACAAATACCCGCGCTCGATAAAATTCATCGAAGCCCTGCCGAAAACCCCGACCGGCAAGATCCAGCGTTTCGTGCTCAAGGCCAAGGCTTCTAAATGACCGACGATATCTTCGCCCGGACGCGCGCGCTTTTCGAATTGCCGGAAGGCGTCGTCTATCTCGACGGCAATTCGCTCGGGCCGCTGCCAACCGCCGTGCGGGAACGGGTCCTGGCCGAGATCGACCAAGGCTGGGGGGAGCGGCTGATCCGCGGCTGGAACGAGCGCGGCTGGATCGACCTGCAACTCGACGCCGGCAACCGCATAGCCAGGCTGATCGGCGCGCCGGAAGACAGTGTTGTCGCTGCGGATTCGACCTCGGTCAATCTGTTCAAGGTGCTGACAGCGGCTCTCGGCATGGCCGGCGACCGGAAAATCGTCCTGTCGGATTCGGGTAATTTCCCGACCGATCTCTACGTCGCTCAGGGCGCGGTGGAGGCGCTCGGGCGCGGACACGAACTGAAGATCGTCGCGCCGGAAGAGATCGAGACAGCAATAACCGCGGATGTGGCGGTGCTGATGATCACGCAGGTCGACTACAGGACCGGCCGCCTGCACGACATGGCGGCGCTGACCGCGAAGGCGCATGAGCAGGGCGTGATAACCATCTGGGATCTCTGCCATTCCGCCGGCGCGCTTCCGGTGGACCTTGCCGGCTGCAATGTCGATTTCGCCATTGGCTGCGGCTACAAATATCTGAACGGCGGCCCCGGCGCGCCGGCTTTCCTCTATGTCCGCCCCGACCATGCCGACCGCGTTTCGCCGTCGCTTTCGGGCTGGATGGGCCACGAGGCCCCGTTCGCCTTCGATCTCGACTACCGCCCGGCGCGCGGCATCGACCGCATGCGGGTCGGCACGCCGGCGATCCTGTCGCTCGCGGCGCTCCACACGGCGCTGGAGGTGTGGGACGGCGTGGATATGAACGCATTGCGCAGGCGCTCGATCGTGCTGTCGGAGCGCTTCATCAAGGAGGTCGAGGCGCGCTGTCCGGAGCTTGAACTGGCGTCGCCGCGCGATCCGTCGGTACGGGGAAGCCAGGTCTCGTTCCGCTTCCGCGAAGGCTACGCCGCGGTGCAGGCGCTTATAGCCAACGGCGTCATCGGCGACTTCCGTGCACCCGACATCATGCGCTTCGGCTTCACGCCGCTCTATATAAGCGAGGCGGATGTGGTGACGGCCGCGCAGATGCTCGAGCGCGTCATGCGCGAGAATTTGTGGGACCGGCCGGAATTCCGCATGCGCAGCAAAGTGACCTGAGGCTGGCCCTCACGCAACCGCTTGCTGGCCGATAAGGGTTGATTTATCCGATGGGCTGGGGCTGGCTACAAAACACCCTATTTCCATATGTCTCAACGGCAATAACGGGAGGAAAAGACAATGAAACGCATCACCAGGACAATCTTCGCGACCGCCATGGTCGGTACGGCCGTGCTGGCCGCCTCGGCCGCCAATGCCGACGTCAAGATCGGCTTCCTCGGCGGCTTCACCGGCCCGATCGAAAGCCTCGTCCCGCCGATCTTTGAGGGCGCCAAGCTCGCCGTCTCGCAGGTCAACGAGCAGGGAGGCATCCTCGACGGCCAGAAGCTCGAGATCGTCTCGGGCGACTCCACCTGCGCCGACGCCACCGCCGCTTCGAACGCCGCCGACCGCATGGTCAATTCCGAGAAGGTGACGGCGCTTGTCGGCCCGCTCTGCTCGGGCGAGACCATCGCGGCCGCCAACAATGCGGCCATTCCGGGCGGCGTCGTCATCGTCTCGCCGGCCGCGACCTCGCCGGCCATCTCCAAGCTTGATGACAAGGACCTCGTCTTCCGCACGACGTCGTCCGACGCTTATAGCGGCGAGGCGCTGGCCAAGATCCTGCAGGAAAAGGGCACCGACAACATCGCCATCACCTACGTCAACAACGACTACGGCAAAGGCTTCGCCGACGCGCTGGAAGAGTCGTTTAAGGAACTCGGCGGCACAGTCGCGGCTAAGGAGGCGCATGAGGACGGCAAGGCCGACTACCGCGCCGAAATCGGTTCGCTGGCATCGTCCGGCGCCGAGATGCTGGTGGTTCTGGCCTATGTCGACGGCTCCGGCTCGACGATCATCCGGCAGGCGCTGGAAGGCGGCGACTTCTCGCAATTCGCAGGCGGAGACGGCATGGTCGGCGACTCGCTGATCACCAATATCGGTGAGGGCAAGCTCGACGGCATGGTCGCCACCCGCATCGGCAACGCCACTGGCCCGGGTACCGAGCTCTATGGGCCGATGGCCAAGGAGGCAGGTCTCGATCCGAACGCCAATTTCGGAGCGCAGGCTTATGATGCCGGGTTCCTGATCGCACTCGCTATCCAAAAGCTCGGCAAGGACACGCGTGAAGGGTTGAACGAAGCATTGCGCGAGGTCTCTTCCGCGCCGGGCGAAGTCATCCTGCCGGGCGAATGGGAAAAAGCCAAGAAGCTGATTGCGGAAGGTACCGACATCAATTACGAGGGCGCCGCAGGCAGCCATGAATTCGACGAGAACGGCGACGTGCCTGGCAACGTCATCGAAATGGTCGTCGAGGGCAAGGGCTTCAAGGAAGTGGCGGAAGCCAACTAAACCTTTCACGAATTGGCGGGAGGTCGGTTTTTCGGCCTCCCGCCGCACGATGCGCAAGACGGCGCCGGCTTTGGGGGCTGGCGACAAGCCGCTGTTGCATCCAAGACAAAGAAGATTGGCGGGTGGGGTGAATACACTCATCGAGGTCAGAAACGTCACGAAACGGTTCGGAAGCGTCGTGGCTGTCGACAATTGCTCGCTCAAGGTCGAGCGCGGCACGATCACCGGTCTGATCGGCCCGAACGGGGCCGGCAAGACGACCATGTTCAACATGGTCGCAGGCGCGTTTCCGCCTTCCTCCGGCACCATCCTGCTCGACGGCGAGGACGTCACCGGGCTCGCAGCGCACGAGCTGTTCGAGCACGGCCTGTCGCGCACCTTCCAGATCGCGCAGGAATTCACGCATCTTACTGCACTCGAAAACCTGATGGTGGTCACTGCGGGCCGGGGCGAGGAATCCTTCTTCGACGCCTGTTTCCGCCGCGGCAAAATTCACGCCGACGAACTGGCCGCCCGCCGCAAGGCTGAGGAAATCCTGAAAATCCTCCGGCTTACCCATGTAAAGAACGAGCAGGCCGGCAACCTATCCGGCGGCCAGAAGAAGCTCCTGGAACTCGGCCGGGTGATGATGGCCGAGCCCCACGTGGTGCTGCTCGACGAGGTTGCGGCCGGCGTCAACCGCACTTTGCTGAACGATCTCGCTTCGGTGGTCGAATCCCTCAACCGCGAAAAGGGACTGACCTTCTTCGTCATCGAGCACGATATGGATCTCATCGCGCGGCTCTGTGATCCGGTCATCGTCATGGCCGCCGGCTCGGTGATGGTTCAGGGGCCGATGGCCGACATCCGCAAGAACCCGGAAGTCATCGAGGCCTATTTCGGCGGTGCGCCTGCGGAGCGCGCGTCATGAGCATATTGAGCATGCGCGACATCCATGCCGGCTATGGCGGCGCAAACATCCTGAACGGCGTCAGCATCGAAATCGAGGCCCACGAGATCGGCGTCATCGTCGGGCCGAACGGAGCGGGCAAGTCGACGACGCTGAAGGCGTTGTTCGGCCTGCTGACGGTGTCGGAGGGTAGCGTCACCTTCGACGGCGAGGACGTCACCAACAAAAACCCCGAGACGCTGGTGCGGCGCGGCCTGTCTTTCGTGCCACAGGAGTTCAACGTCTTCCCGACGCTTTCGGTGCGCGAAAACCTCGAAATGGGCGCTTACATTCGCCGCGACGATTTCCGGCCGCTGATCGAGAAAATCTTCGAATATTTCCCGCCGCTGCGCGACAAGCATCGCCAGCCTGCGGGCGAATTGTCGGGCGGGCAGCGCCAGATGGTGGCTATCGGCCGCGCGCTGATGATGGAGCCCAAGCTGCTGCTGCTCGACGAGCCGACTGCCGGCCTGTCGCCGCGTTATATGGGCGAGATATTCGAGCGCGTCATCGCTATCAACGAGAGTGGCGTCGGCATTTTGATGGTCGAGCAGAATGCGCGCCAGGCGCTGGCCATTGCCCACAAGGGTTTCGTCCTGGCCGGCGGAAGAAATTCCTTCACCGACACCGGGCAGGCCCTGCTCGACAATCCGGAAGTGGCCGAAAGCTTCCTCGGCGGGGGAGTGCATTGATGGAAGACGTCGGCTTGCTGGCGGCGATGCCAATCAACGAGATCGTGTTCTTCATCAACAAGGTGGTCGTCGCCGGGCTGATCATCGGCTCGGTCTACGGGCTCGGCGCAGTCGGCATGACGCTGGTTTCGGGCATATTGCGTTTCGCCAATTTCGCCCATGGCGACATCATGACGCTCGGCGCTTTCGTGGCCTTCGTGCTGACCATGCTGATGCCGGGCCTTGGCGTGCTGGTCGGCCTGCCTACCGCCTTTATAGTCATGCCCTTGGCGATGATTGTCACTGCCGCCGTCACGATCTTCCTCGACAAAAGGTTCTACGCGCCGCTCCGGACCGTCGGCTACAAGCCGATCACGCTGGTCATCGCCTCCTTCGGCGTCATGCTGATGCTGCAGGGCGTGATCCGGCTGTTCTTCGGCACCGCACCCCGCCAGATGTATGTCACTGCGAAGGACATCTATCGCATTCCGTTCGGCGGACGCGCCATCATCGTGACGGAGCCGCAACTGCTTTTGATCGTCTTTACGATAGTAAGCATCATCGCTCTGCACCTGTTCCTGACGCGCTCGCGCACTGGCAAGGCGATGCGGGCAATGTCCGACAATGCCGATCTGGCGCGCATTTCCGGCATCAGCACCGGCCATGTCGTGCGGACCACCTGGGTCATCGCCGGCAGCCTGGCGGCGGCGGCCGGGACGCTGCTCGCCATGGATGTGAGCCTGAAGCCCGATCTGAGTTTCAACCTTCTGCTGCCGATCGTCGCCGCCATGATCGTTGGCGGCGTGGGGCAGCCCTATGGCGCGATCAGCGGCGGCCTGCTGGTCGGCTTCACCGAAACACTTTCCGTGTTCAACTGGGCGATCCTGCTGCGGCCGCTGAAGCCGCATCTGCCGGAATGGCTGGAAATCCCGGCGAACCTCGCCTTTGTGCCGACGGAATACAAGCTGGTCGTGCCGTTCTTCATCCTTGTCGCCGTGCTGATCTGGCGTCCTCACGGCATTTTCAGGGGGAGGGTGCTGTGACGCGGGTGATCGATATGCGTACGGTCACGCTCCTCGGCGGCCTCGCCGTCATCGTGGCGCTCGTATTCGTCTGGCAGGGCAACGCCTATGGCGTGCGAATGCTGGTCGAGGCAAGCTGCCTCGCCATCGTCGCGCTAGGCCTCAACATTCAGTGGGGCTATGCCGGGCTCTTCAATGCCGGCGTCATGGGCTTCATCGCCATCGCCGCTTTCACCAGCATGCTGGTCTCGTTTCCGGTCAATCCCGTTTTCTGGCAGTCCGAGGCGCCGGGCATGCTGCTGCGCACAGGGATCTATTTAGCAATCGGAGTCGCAGCCACATATCTCGTCAGCCGTGCCGACCGTATCGGCGTACCGAAAAAGCTCCGCACCATCCTCACGGTCCTTGCCGCCGCCATAACCTACCTCACGGTGCAGAACGGGCTCAGCCCCGCGGCAGCGTTGATCGAGCAAGGCTCCAGTTTCGTCGGCGGCTTCGGCTTGCCGGTCGGGTTCGGCTGGGTGCTCGGCGGTCTCGTCGCCGGCATGCTGGCCTGGTTCATCGGCCGCATCACGCTCGGCCTGCGGTCAGACTATCTCGCCATCGCAACCCTCGGCATCGCCGAGATCGTCAAGTCATTCCTGAAGAACGCCGACTGGCTGACCAGGGGCACGCTGACCGTGTCGCCGCTGCCCTGGCCAGTTCCGACCCCCAACGAGATCGGCTTCGTGGCGGCGCGCTCCGCTTATCTTGCGCTGACCGCCATACTGATCGTCGCGATCTACATCCTGCTGCAGCGCGGCTGGGCTTCGCCCTGGGGCCGGATGATGCGCGCCATCCGCGACAATGAAACGGCCGCCGAAGCTGTCGGCAAGGATGTGAACCGCCGCCGACTGGAGATGTTCGTGCTCGGAAACATCATTGTGGGAGTCGGCGGCGCAGCACTCGTCACCTTTGGCGGTATCTTCGATCCGAGCGGTTTCAACCCGATCAACCACACCTTCCTCGTCCTGATCATGGTCGTGCTCGGCGGGTCGGGAAACAATCTCGGGACGATTTTCGGCGCGCTGTTAGTCTATGTGATCTGGACCATGTCGGAGCCGGCGGCACTCATCCTGTTCCGGTACGGTGCAAGCTGGGTACAGCAGATATTCGACATCGCGCCGCCGTCGGACCTGCCGACCCGAGCCCTGCAGATGCGCGTTTTCGTGATCGGGCTGACCATCATTCTCGTGCTGCGCTTCGCGCCCAGGGGCCTGCTGCCCGAGAAAGTGATGAAATACGAATAGGCCAAACAACTTGGACTTGCGGCGGGCATGACCATTGTTGCCCGACATTGCCCGGCCGATGGAACATTCGCCATGCTTCCGCCTTGTATTAATGGCCGCATCGGTCCGCGGAGATGGTCAAGACAATAGAATGGGCACCCTGTCGATAGCGCTGGCCGTACTGGCGGGACTGGTGCTGTTCCTTTATCTTGCGGTCTATTCCTATGGCCGGTTCGCCCGCCACGAACAGGGTGCGCCATCGATCAGCCTCGATGTGTCCGAAGGACAGGCGGCGCTCGACGCCGCGATTGCGCCGCTGCTCGGGAAGCATCCGGGCGAAACCGGCCTGCAACTGCTCAGTGGAAATCTGCATGCCTTTGCCGTTCGCGCCGCGGCTTCGCGCAATGCCGGCCGAAGCCTCGACCTACAATATTATTACTGGAAGGACGATCTGACCGGCAGACTGCTGGCTAATGAGGTCCTCATGGCTGCGGATCGCGGCGTGCGCGTGCGCCTGCTGCTCGACGACGTCAACGTCAATGGCCGCGACGCCAATTACTGCGCGCTCGACGCCCACCCGAACATCGAGGTGCGGCTGTTCAATCCCTGCCGCAGCCGTGACGGCTCGTTTCGTCGCGGCCTGGAAATGCTGCTGCGCTACTACAGCGTGGTCAGGCGCATGCATAACAAGGCGTGGATCGTCGATGGCCGGCTCGCCATCGTCGGTGGGCGCAACATAGGCGATGCCTATTTCGACGCCGCCGAAGCCTCGAATTTCCGCGATATGGACATCCTGATGGTAGGGCCGGCGGTTCAGCAGACCGAAGCGATATTCGACGCCTACTGGAACAGCAGCGTCGTCATTCCGATCAAGACGCTCGCGGGCTCACGAAGGGGCAATCTGCCGAAACTGCGCCAGGCGCTGCAATCGTCGCCTTCACATGCAGCCGCAATTCCCTATCTGGGCCGCGTGCTGGAGGAAGAAGACGTCCAGGACATGCTGGCGGGTATCCAGAAGCTGCACTGGACCGCAAGTGCGCGCGTCGTCTCCGACCCACCGGAGAAAGCCTTTGACGGAAAACGGGAGAACTGGCTTATAAAGGCCGTTATGCCGGCGGTCGCCTCCGCCAGGAGCCGGCTTGAGATCGTATCGCCCTACTTCATTCCCGGCGAAGATGGCGCAAACATACTGCTGGACCTTGTCGCCCAAGGCGTGAGCGTTTCCGTTCTCACCAATTCATTGGCCGCGACCGACGTTTCGGCGGTCCACGGCGCCTATGCGCGATACCGCAAACGGCTGATCGAAGGCGGCATCCGGTTGTTCGAGCTTCGTCCGCGAGAAGCGCGGCAGGATATTTCCCTGTTCGGTTCGAGCGGCGCCAGCCTCCACACAAAGGCGTTTCTGGTCGACGACAGGACCGGCTTCGTCGGCTCGTTCAATTTCGACCCGCGCTCGGCCTCCCTCAATACTGAAATGGGCATCATGTTTGACCATGCAGAACTGGCCAAGGAGGTGCAGGCGGTGTTTGAGCAGGAGATGTCGCCGCGCCGAAGCTACCGCGTTGTGCTTGGAAACGGCGCCATAGGATGGGAAGATGGGCCGGTCGGCGCAGCGAAGATCCTGAGCGCCGAGCCCGAGGCCAGCCTGCGGCGGCGCATGATCGCGATGCTGGTTGGACTACTGCCTATCGAGGAGCAACTTTAGAGGCCTGATCGAACCGTATCCGCGAGCAGAAGTTTCAGACTTTCAGATAAGATCATGCGGCAAAACAGCAAATCAGGGCCTATTGCGATTCCATCGGAATGGATCAGGCTCTAGAGTCAAAAAATCCCCTTCGGCTTGAAAGACACTGAATGCCTCTTCGACGCTTTCGCTTCTTCGATCCGGTCCAGCTCGATCTACTCAAGCGCGCGCCACGCCGCCTGGGATCGATAAAGGCCCAGATCAAGAACCGCATCCGTCATCAGCAGCTTGCGGCGCGCGCAGCCGACCCGCACAGGCTGGGCCAGGCCGCCGGGCATCAGGTCACCGTCGCCTCCTATAATATCCATAAGTGCCTGGGCGTCGACCGCCGCTTCGATCCCGAGCGGGTGGCGGCGGTCATCGCCGAGATCGGCGCGGACGTAGTGGCGCTGCAGGAAGCCGACCAGCGTTTTGGCGAGCGCCGCGGCCTTCTGGACCTGCGGGCGCTGGAGGCGGCTTCCGGGCTATCGCTGGTGAGGACTTCGCTCGCCCCCAACGGCCATGGATGGCGCGGCAATGCGTTGCTCATCAGGACAGGCGTCGTGCGCAGCGTCAGGCGGCTGGCGCTGCCCGGCGCCGAGCCACGCGGTGCGCTGGTGGTGGTTCTGGAACTGCCTTCCGGGCCGTTGCGGGTGGTGGCCGCCCATCTCGGGCTCCTGCGGCGAGTGCGCCGCTGGCAGGTACGCGCCATAGTCGACGCTGTCGACGATGGCACCCGTATCCCAACGCTGCTGCTCGGCGACCTGAACGAATGGCGGCCGGGGCCGCGTTCGTCGCTGCACGATCTAAGGCCGCTCTTCGGGCCGCTGCCCGCCGCGCCGATGAGCTTTCCGTCCTACTATCCCATGGTGGCGCTCGACCGCGTCATCGGCTCGCCCGGACTGGTCACTGCGCTCGAAGCGCACCACACGCCGCTGTCGGAGGTGGCGTCGGATCATCTGCCGCTTAAGGCGACGATCGATATTCCGGCGGCGCTGGATGCCCTGGGCATCAGGCAGCCGGAGTTGCAGCCTTCCTGATCGTCGGCTCAAGCGGGCGCGAGCGGCCGCGTGAAATAGCGCACCGCCTTTTTGCCGCCATGGATCCGCGCCTGCCCGGCGACGGAAAAGCCGAGGGCGGCGTGGAAGGCGTCGGAAGCAGGGTTCGGCGGATCTTCATTGACCTCGCAGGCGATCAGATCGTGGCCGGAGCGCGCGGCATGGTCGAAGAGATCGGCATAGAGCCGGCGGGCATGGCCGCGCCCCCGCGTATGGCCGGCGACCACCACGCGGTCCACGTAGACGAAACGCGGGTAACGGGCGCGAAACCATTCGAAATTCGGACTGTCGTAGCGGGCGTCCTGGTCGAAGGCGAGCAGGAAAGCGTCGACTTCGCCGATCCGCCTTGCATAAAACGACTCGCCGAGCAGGCGCGACAGTTCATTGGGCTCCAGCCACGACAATTCCGCCGCATGGGCATTGTTGAGCGCCAGAACCGCGGCATGGGAGGCCGCGGAAATTTCCGACAGATCGTCGTGTGCCACTTCGTTTCCTCCTGCTGGACCGGCAGCCGCAGTTCCTACCGGGTAGGGCGGTGGTTGCCAAGCGGGATGCGTGACCGGGAGACGCTCAGCCGGCGGTGAGCACGACCTTGACGCTTTGCGAGCGGTCGGCTGCGAGGCCGAATGCGTCCGGAGCCGAGGACAGGGTGCGCTCGGCGGTCACCAGCTTCAGCACGTCGACCTCGCCGCTGACGATCAGGTCGACCGCCCGGCCGAACTCCTCTCCGAACCGGAACGTGCCCTTCAGGTCGATTTCCTTGGCCATCACCGCATTGGCGGGCACGGGGATCTGGCCGCCCGGAAGATTCCCGACCTGGACGACCGTTCCTCCGCGCCGCACGCTGGCGATTGCCGCGGCGAGGCCGGCCGCGGTGCCCGAGATCTCGAAAGCGACATCGAACGGCTTTTCGGCCGCCAGCGCCTGCAACCCGGCGTCGCCGCCTGAGAGGTCGACAGTCCGGTCAGCGCCGAGTTTGGTGGCGAAGGCGAGGGGAGCCGCCGCGATGTCGGCGACGGTGATTTCTCCGCAGCCCTTGAGCTTGGCCGCGAGCATGGTCAAAAGCCCGATCGGCCCGGCCCCGAACAGAATCATGCTCCTGTCCCTGACATCACCCGCCCGCCCTACCGCGTGCAGGCTGACCGCCAGCGGCTCGGCGAGCGCGGCCGCCTGATAGGCCACGTGCGATGGAACCTTTACGCATTGCGCCGGCACCGCGTCGAACACGCTGGCAAAGCCGCCCTGCATATGCGGCGTCTTGGAAGCCGAACCCATGAAGTAGATGTTTTCGCAGAGATTGGCGCGGCCCTCCAGGCAGCGGGCGCAATGTCCGCACCAGCGCGACGGATTGACCGCGACGTGGTCGCCGACGCTCAAGCCCGGCGCTGCGCCATTTATCTCCACGATTTCGCCGGCAATCTCGTGGCCGAGGATCAGCGGCGAGGTGACGATGAAATCGCCGGTCCGTGCATGGCGGAAATAGTGCAGGTCGGAGCCGCATATCCCGCCCGCCCCGAAGCGCACCCGCACCATGCCCGGCGCGAGCGGCCCGAGCGGATGTTCTATCATCCGCAGGTCCTGGGGTCCGAACAGGGTCGCGGCGATTGCGTGGTCGGTCATCGGATCAATCCCAGTTGCGTCGGCAGCCACAGTGAAAGAGCTGGAATGAAAGTTATGACGAGAAGCGCGATCAGCAGCGGCGCGAGCCAGGGCAGGATCGCCATGGTGGTGCGCTCGGTCGACAGCCCGGAAATGCGTGAAAGCACGAACATGACGACGCCGATCGGCGGCGTCAGCAGCCCAATCATCAGGTTGAGCGTGAGCACCAGCCCGAAATGTACCGGATCGATGTCGAACTTGGCGATGATCGGCATCAGGATCGGCACTATGATGGTGATCGCCGCGATCGTGTCGAGGAAGCAGCCGATGCCGAGGAGCAGCAAATTCACCAGGATCAGGAAGACCCATTTGTTATCGGTCAGCGAGAACACGAAGTCGGAGAAATACTGCGCGGCCTGACTGACGGTCAAAAGCCATGCGAAGATCGACGCTGCGGTGACGATGAAAAGCACCGAGGCGGTGGTCTCGATCGTATCGAAGCTCGCCTTGGCGAGCGAGCGCAGCGTCATCGAACGATAGCGCACGAGGCCAAGGAAGAGCGACCAGATGACGGCCGCGACCGCGGCCTCCGTCGGCGTGAACCAGCCCATGGTCATGCCGCCGATCAGGATAACCGGCGTCATAAGCGCCATTACGGCGGCAAAATCGAAATACCAGTCGAGCGCGATCAGCACGACGAGCGCGATGCCGACCGCGAGATTGAGCGAGATGCCAGTGAGCGAAAGCAGGTAGACGAGTACCGGAAAGGCGGCGACCATCAGAACTTCGGCCGATGCGGCGGCGAGCCGGCGCAGGCTGAAGGGCGTGTCGGAACCCCATCCCCGGCGATAGGCGAAGACCGCGACCGTGATCATCATCAGCACCATCATCACCAGCCCGGGCAGGATGCCGGCCATGAACAGCGCGCCGATCGAGACGTTCGCCATCATACCGTAGATGACGAAGGGCAGGGATGGCGGAAAGATCGGCCCCAGTGTTGAGGACGCCGCGGTCACGCCAACCGCCGCCTCGACCGGATAGCCGTGATCGCGCATTGCCTTGATCTCGATCGTGCCGATGCCGGCGGCGTCGGCCAAGGCCGCGCCCGACATGCCGGCGAAGACCACGGAACCCAGAATATTGACCTGCGCCAGCCCGCCCTTCATCCAGCCGACGACGGCCAGCGCGAATGTGTAGATGCGGCCGGTGACGCCAGCGGTGTTCATCAGATTGCCGGCAAGAATGAAGAAAGGCACGGCCAGCAGCGGAAAGCTCTCGACGCCTGCGATCATGCGCTGCGCCGTGATGATATCGGGCGCGACATTGTAGAAGACGAGATAGAGCAGCGAGGCCACCGCCATGGAGACGGCGACAGGCGTGCCGCCGATCATGAGGAGAAGGAAGGATCCGATCAGGAGCAGCATGGTTCAGATCCCGTATCCATCGAAATCGGCGGGGCGCTCGAGCACGGAATAGCCGCGCCTGACGTCGGCCACGAACACCTGTATCTGGCGCAGACACATGAGGACGAAGGCAGCAAAGACGGTGTAGAAGACGATGTTGCGCGGCAGATTGATCGTGACCATCCGCTCGCGGTGCACGATGCCGGCATAGCGCCACAGCAGCCACGACATGTAGGCGAAAAAGCCGATGGCGATCAGGCTAACGGCAAGCGCTAGCACCCGCCCAATCCGCGCCGGAACGTATTTGTAGAGCAGGTCGACATGGATGTGACGCGTCATGCGCGTACACATGGCCGAGCCTAGGAAAACCACGACGACCAGGCAGTTGATCGCGATCTCTTCCGTCCAGGCGAAGCTGTCATTCATCACGTAACGGGTGAAAAACTGCAGGAAAACGCAGAGCGACATGCCCCAAAACACGGCGAGCGTCACCCAGTCCTCGAGCGCGTAGCGCGAAAGATCGGCGGGCGCGACTTCCTCTTCGAAAGCCTGCGCCAGTTCCTCGGCTGTCACCTGGGTATGGATTTCCTCGGTCATCGGCACGGCTCCGGCTAAGGGAGGACGGGGCGGCGGACTGGAACAGGCCCGGCGCTTCTCGCGCCGAGCCTGTTGAAGTCGGTTTACTGGATTGCGCGGATCGCTTCCCAGTCTTCCTTGCGGTAGCCGAATTCCTCGAAAGTGACCTTTTCCATGACGTTCTTCTCAAAATCGGCCCGGTCGACCTCAACCACCGTCAGGCCGCGGTCCTTGAATACCTGGACGAGCTCCTTCTCGCGCGCGACGATCTTGTCGGTCGCGCGCTTGGCAGCCTCCTGCATCACCTCTGTGAAGATCGCCTTGTCCTCGTCGGACAGCTGCGACCAGCGCGACTGCGACACGATGGTGTTGAGGTGGTCGACGATGTGGCCGGTCAGGTTGATGTGGGTCTGGACCTCGTAGAACTTCTTGGCCTCGATCGTGGTGAGCGGGTTCTCCTGCGCCTCGACGGTGCCCTGCTGGAGTGCGAGATAGACTTCGGCGAAAGCGATCGGGGCGGTGTTGGCGCCGCAGGCGCGCGGCATGGCAAGATAGGCCGGTACGTCCGGCACGCGGATTTTCAGCCCCTGCATGTCTGCGCATTTCTCGATAGGCCGGTTCGAGGTGGTGTGGCGGGTGCCGTAGTAGGTCGTCGCCGTGATGTGGTGGCCGGAGGCTTCTTCGTAGCCGCCGGTCAGCTCCTTGTACTTGTCGCTCTTGGTATAGGCGAGCAGGTGGTCGGCATCGCGGAAGATGAAGGGAAAATAGGTCACGCCGATCGGCGGGAATTCGCGCGCCGCAAAGCTCGACCCGGAGATGATGATGTCGACGGTGCCGAGTGTCAGCCCCTGATTGATGTCGGCTTCCTTGCCGAGCTGCGAGGCCGGAAAGACGTCGATTTTGTAGCGGCCGTCGGTGCGTTTCGCGATTTCTTCCGCCGCCCATACCGATTCCGTGTGGAAGGGCTCGGACGTTTCATAGACATGGGCCCATTTCAGGGCCGTTTGCGCCGACGCCGAAGCCATGGGCATGGCGATAGCGGCAATCGTGCCGAAAAGAACTGCGTATTTCCTCAACATTCGTATTCCTCCCTGTGATGGATTTGACTGCTCCGGCCAGATGTCCTCCCGGCCGGCCGACTTCTATTCCGCAACCTCCCTGGTTACGGATCTCTCACCGAAATTGCGTGAGAATCTGAGTTGCGACAACCGCAAATGCTCCCGCATGGCGGTCGTCGCCCGTTCGGGGTCGCGTGCCGCAATCGCATCGCGCACTGCGCGGTGTTCCGCGGCAGCCGCGCGCCACGAGTCCTTGTTCTCGAAATAGCTCGACAGGAGCTCGAAGTATGGATTCATGCGCTGGTCGAACAAATCGCCGATGAAGCGTACCAGGACGGCATTCCCCAGAATACCGGCCACGGTCGTATGGAACTCGCGGTCTAGCGCGATCGTAGTGCGGGTCGGATGGCTCATGTCTTCCATCCGGGTAAGTACGTCGTCCAGAAATTCGATATCGGCGGGCTGGACCAGGAGTGCGGCTTCGGCGGCAATCGCCCCTTCGATGAATTCACGCGCGCGCAAAAGTTCGAACGGACCTTCGTCCATTCCCGTGACCGCTGTCGCGGCCCGTGGCGGATCGGTGACATAGATGCCGGACCCGACCCTGATGCGTATCCAGCCTTCTACCTCGAGCGCGATCAGCGCTTCACGGACGGTCGGACGGGAGATGCCCAGCTGGTCGGCGAGTTCGCGTTCGGTCGGCAGGCGGTCGCCGACGGCGAACTCGCGCGCCTCGATCAGCTGCCTGAGCTGATCGGCGACCTGCCGGTAAAGCCGACGTGGTTCAACCGCCTGGATCGGCATTGCCGAGTTTCCTCCCATGCGTCGTCGACCAGTGGTAAATTGGTCTGACCGATTTAGGCAACGTGCTTCGGAAAATTCGAGGAGTCAAGCAGCAGATGATGAAAGTGGGGCGGGTATCGCTCGAAAGGAGGAACCGCTGGCAGCTTTGTCGTGGCGATGGAGAAAGAACATCGATACGAGGGCGATACAAATTGCCGGTGACAGGTCAGATTGAGCGCATGAACCACGATTCCTACGACAATTCTTACATTTCCGGAATCCTGAATTCGGTGAAGACGATCGCCATCGTTGGCGCCTCGGCCAATGACGTTCGGCCGAGCTTCTTCGTGGCGAAATACCTGATCGCCAAGGGATTTTCCGTGTTTCCCGTCAATCCGGGGCAGGCAGGGAAAGAAATCCTCGGGCGCATGACTTACGCAAAACTAGCCGATATCCCGGAACCGATCGACATGGTCGACATCTTCCGGCCGTCCAGTGCGGTGCCGGCGATCGTCGATGAAGCTCTGTTGCTCGATCCGCTACCGAAGGTGATCTGGATGCAGCTGACCATCCGCCATGATGAGGCGGCGGCGAAGGCCGAAGCGGCAGGGATCAGGGTTGTGATGAACCGTTGCCCGAAGATCGAATATGCCCGGCTTGCCGGCGAGATCGGCTGGAACGGCGTCAATTCCGGCGTGTTGTCGTCAAAGAAGCCGATCATGCGTTCGGGCTTCCAGAGTTTCGGCGTCCGCCAGAAATAGCAAACCATTCCGCCGATCGCGGATCTGGGCGGCTCTGGCGATGCGTACGAGCCGTGCCGCGGGCATTTTGTTCTTTGCATTTCGGGTTAGGCTTCGCCAAGAATAGGCAACGGATTTCATTACCGGGTTTTGGAGGAAAAATGTCTCAGCGCATTCCGGGTTTCAACACGCTGGCGGTCCATGCGGGCGCCAAGCCCGACCCGGCGACCGGCGCGCGCGCCACGCCGATCTACCAGACGACGGCCTATGTGTTCGACGATGTTGATCACGCCGCCTCGCTGTTCGGCCTGAAGGCTTTCGGCAACATCTACACCCGCATCATGAACCCGACCCAGGCGGTGCTGGAGGAGCGCGTTGCAGCACTCGAAGGCGGAACCGCGGCGCTGGCGACGGCTTCCGGTCATGCAGCGCAATTGCTGGTCTTCCACACCATCATGCGGTCCGGCGAAAACTTCGTCGCCTCGCGCAAGCTCTATGGCGGCTCTATCAACCAGTTCGGCCATGCCTTCAAGAATTTCGGCTGGGAGGTCCGATGGGCCGATGTCGACGACATCTCAACCTTCCAGAGCCAGATAGACGCCAAGACCCGCGGCATCTTCGTCGAGAGTCTGGCCAATCCAGGCGGCGAATTCGTCGACATCGCGGCGATCGGCGAGATCGCGCGCAGGCACGGTCTGCCGCTGATCGTCGACAACACCATGGCCACTCCATACCTGCTGCGTCCGATCGAGCATGGCGCCGATATTGTCGTGCACTCGCTGACGAAATTCATTGGCGGCCACGGCAATTCGATGGGCGGCGTGATCGTCGACGGCGGCACGTTCGACTGGTCGAAATCCGGCAACTACCCGATGCTGTCCGATCCGCGGCCCGAATATGGCGGCGTGGTGCTGCACGAGACTTTCGGCAACTTCGCCTTCGCCATCGCCTGCCGCGTGCTCGGCTTGCGCGATTTCGGCCCTGCGATCGCTCCCTTCAACGCCTTCCTGATCTTAACGGGCCTGGAAACCCTGCCACTCCGGATGCAGCGCCATTGCGACAACGCGCAGAAAGTTGCCGAATGGCTGTCGAAGCAGAGCCAGGTCGCCTGGGTTTCCTATCCCGGGCTTCCGGACGACAAGAACCATGCGCTGCAGCAGAAATACTCGCCGCTCGGCGCGGGCGCAGTGTTCACCTTCGGCCTGAAGGGCGGCTATGCGGCGGGCGTCAAGCTGGTCGAAGGGTTGGAACTGTTTTCGCACCTGGCCAATATCGGCGACACCAAATCGCTGGTCATCCATCCGGCCTCGACCACCCACCGCCAACTCTCCGACGAGCAGAAGATCGCGGCCGGCGCCGGTCCGGACGTGGTTCGGCTTTCGGTCGGCATCGAGAATGTCGAGGACATCATCGCGGATCTGGAGCAGGTATTTTCGAAGTTGGAGTGAGCCATGTATGTCTCGCATTTTCGCACCATCGGCATATCCGGCACGAACCCGGAAGCGGGCGCGCCCGCTGATGGGCGGCTGATTTCGGGCGATCCAAAATTCCGGACGTGGAATGTCGAGGAGGCCGAAGGCGGCGTTCATGCCGGCATTTGGGAGTCGACGCCGGGCAAATGGCGGATCGAGTATGACGAGTGGGAGTTCTGCCACATCCTGTCCGGCGTTTCGGTCATCGCCGAGGACGGCGGCGAAGCGCGTACGGTCAGGGCCGGCGACAGCTTTGTCCTGCGCCCCGGCTTCAAGGGTACCTGGGAAGTGGTTGAAACCACACGCAAGGAATATGTGGTGAGGGTGTAGGCCCAGGAGGAGAGAGGTTGAAAATTCCGTGGCCCGATATTCCCTACCAGCCCTGGCGTGAAACCTGTTCGGCGCTCCACCTCTACACGCAGATCGTCGGCAAATACCGGCTTGCCCGCATGCCTTGGGTCAACCATTCCTGGCATGCGACCTTCTACATCGACGCGCGCGGCTTCACGACGTCGATCGTTCCTGACGGTCCGGGCGGCATCGAAATCGCCTTCGATCTGATCGAGCATGCGGTCATCGGAACCGCGACCGATGGCCGGACCGCGCGGTTCGCCCTCCAGCCTATGGCGGTCGCAGCCTTTCACGCGCAGTTCATCGACATGGTGCAAAAATTGGGCGGTGTGGCCGACTTCGACGGCCGCCCGAACGAGATTCCGAACCCGGTACCGTTCGAGGACGATCATGCAGAACGTCCGTACGATGCCGACGCGGTGACGCGCTTCTTCCATGCGAGCGTCGCCGTCGATCGGGTGCTGAAGCGGTTTCGGACCGCCTTTCTCGGAAAGGTCAGCCCCGTGCATCTGTTCTGGGGGAGTTTCGATCTCGCGGTGACCCGCTTTTCGGGCCGCCCAGCTCCCTTGCACCCCGGCGGGGTGCCGGCCTTGCCGGACGAGGTGACGCGGGAGGCCTACAGCCACGAGGTTTCATCCGCCGGGTTCTGGCCGGGCGGAGGGACGATCGACTTCCCGGCGTTTTATTCTTATGCCTATCCCGCTCCGGATAGGTGTGCCGACGCCCATGTCTCGCCGGAAGCTGCCTATTTCGACAACAAGCTCGGCGAATTTCTGCTTCCGTATGATGCCGTGCGGCGCGCGAGCGATCCCGAAGCCGCGCTCATGGTCTTCCTGGAATCAACCTATCGGGCGGCTGCCGATCTTGGTGGTTGGGACCGAAAGGCGCTGGAATGCGCTCCCGGCGAACCGCGCCGGCCCCGCCCGCTATAGCGTGGCGAGCGTCAGAATCTCACCTTTAGTTCTTCCAGCCCGTGAAAATGATAGGTGTCGCGGAAGCGCGGCTCCTCAGCCAGCGCCAGTCCCGGCAGGCGGTCGAAAAGCACCTTCAGCGACGCCTGGAGTTCCAGCCTGGCCAGTGGCGCGCCGATGCAGAAATGAATGCCTGCGCCGAAAGATGCGTTCTTCTGGTCAGGCCGGCCCGGATTGAAGGCCGCCGGTTCGACAAAGGCGAGAGGATCGCGATTGGCGCAGGCGAGCAGCAGGCCGATCTGGTCGCCCGGCTGCACCGTCACCCCGTCGCCCGCGTCGATCTCGCCATAGGCGTAGCGCGTGAACATATGCAGCGGCGCATCGAAGCGCAGGCATTCCTCGACAGTCGCCGCGGTCGCTTCGGGCGTGACGAAGAAGCGGCGCGGATCGCCGCCCTGCGCGAGGATCGCGTTGACGGCATTGCCGGTCTGGTGGACCGTCGCCTCGTGGCCGGCGTTGAGCAGCAGGATCGCCGACGATACCAGTTCGTCCTCGCTAAGTTTTTGGCCGTCCTCATGTGCCGAGATCAGCAGGCTCAAGAGATCGTCGCCGGGTTTCTTGCGGCGCTCGGCGGCATAGGAGCGCAGGAAGTCCGAGAAGGCGGCCGCTGCGGCATTCGCCTTCTCCTCGGTCTGGCGGGTCCGCCCGTGCATGTACATGGCCACCATGTCGTGCGACCAGTCGAGTAGTTGCGGCCCCATCTCGACGGGCACACCGAGCATTTCGGCGATGATGGTGATCGGCAGCGGCGCGGCATAGGCCGACAGCAAATCGACCTGGCCATCCCTCTCAAACCGGTCGACCAGTTTGTTTGCCAGGCTCTCTACGCGCGGCCGAAGCCGCTCGACCTGGCGCGAGACGAAAGCGCGGTTGACAAGCGTCCTTAGCCGCGTGTGGACCGGCGGCTCGAGTTCCAGCATGGAATTGGCCTCGACCGCATCGAATGCAGCGAGGTGGCCTCGCTCACCGGACGCAGCGGCGCCAGCCATGTAGCCGCCCGGGAACTCGCGGCCGAAGCGGCGGTCACGCAAAAGCCGGCTGACATCCTCATAACCGCCAAAACACCAGAAGCCGTAATCCTCCCAGAAGAAGGTGCGTGAGGTCTTATGCAGCCATGCATAAGTATCATAGGGGTTCTGGACGAAGCCCGGCTCGTGTGGGTCAAGCCGCAGGCGGCGCGTGGCGGGATCGAAGTCGAGATAGGGCGGCGCAGCAGAACTCGGGGTCATTTAGAACTTCTATCAAGACCATCGGTCGGAGCACCAGATGCATTGCTCGAAATAGACATGTCTGGGTGGTGCGCTACTTCTGCCGGAAACGCATTTGGGCGCTGCATGACTATCTACCTCCTCCTCGCGGCCTCCGGCTTTATCGCCTGGATAATCTCGACCATCGGCGGAGGAGGCGGGGCGATGCTCCTGGTGCCGCTGGTCGGCTTCGTCGCTGGGGCGCAGGCGGTTGCGCCCGTGACGACGCTGGCGACATTGGTTGCCGCGAGCGGACGCGCGTTCGTTTTCAGGCGTGACGTCGAATGGCGCGTGGTTGGCTGGGCGCTTCCCGGCGCCGCCATTGGCGGCCTGCTCGGCGCAGCCGCATTCTCGTCGACCTCGGCCGAATGGCTTCAGATCATCGTCGGGCTGTTCCTGATTTCAACCGTGCTACAATATCGACTGGGCGCGAGGAAACGGACGTTCGAGATCTCTCTGTGGTGGTTCTTTCCGGCCGAACTGCTGGTTGGCTTCCTGTCCGGCCTGGTCGGAGCCATGGGACCGGTCATGAACAATTTGTATCTCAACGCCGGAATCGTGAAGGAGCGCATGGTCGGCACCAAGACCGCGGTGTCGCTGCCGATGCACATGGTTCAGCTAGGCACCTATTCGGCCCTTGGCTCGATGAACGGCAAGCTTTTTCTGTTTGGAGCGGCGGCGGGTGTGGGCGCGCTGGCGTCAAATTGGCTGGCCCGGCGGTTTCTCCGTG